>QHWB01000045.1:87129-202098 GCA_003222395.1 Acidobacteriota bacterium | reverse complement strand
TCGTCCACGCCCGCGTTGTTGCTGATCACGGTGAGGCCCTTCGTGCCCCGCGCACGCAGCGCCGCAATGAGGTTTTCGGGAATCCCGCAGAGGCCGAATCCGCCCATGAGAATCGATGCCCCGTCGGGGATGAGCGCGACCGCGTCGTGGGCGCTCTCGAGCACTTTGTTCATTCGCGGATATTCTATCAAGTAAGATACGACATCCCTGTGCATCCAGACCTCGAACAAGCGATCACTTTTCACGAATCGATCGTCGCTGAAGGCGGAAAAGCGCTCGTCGGCTACGACACGGCCAAGGCCCTCGCCAACGTCGTCCTGATGTCGGAGATTCCGACGTCGTACGACAAGAAAGAGAATCGGCAGGTGAACGCCGGCAACCTGCTGCTCCGCGGCGTTCCGGGCGTCGGCAAAACCTTCTTCGGCGTGATCCTCGCGGCAATCAGCAACGCGAAGTTCGTCCGCCTGCAGGGACGCGCCGACATGCAGCCGACCGAAGTCGTCGGCTTCCAGATGATCAACCCGGCGACCGGCGAGCTGATGACCGAGTTCGGCCCGCTCGCCTCGGCCGAAGTGATCCTGCTCGACGAGATCAATCGCATCCCGCTCAAATCGCAGAGCGCGTTTCTCGAGGGGCTGCAGGACCGCACGGTGACGGTCGGCAACACGACCTACGAGCTGCCGGCCTTCAGCTTCGCGATCGCGACGATGAACCCGGTGGAGCTCGGACAGGGCACGTTCCCGCTCTCGGAAGCGGCGACCGATCGCTTCGCCATCATGGTGAACATCGGCTACCTGCCGCCCGAGGAGGAGCAGAAGCTGGTGCACTTCGATTTCAAGCGCGTGCGGCTCAACGCGCTGGCCACGAAGGAACGCATCATCGAGCTGCGCGGCGCCATCAACCAGGAAGTCTTCCTGCATCCGCGCCTCGGCGCGTACATTCAGCGGCTCGTGGCGGCGACGCGCCCCTACAACCCCGACACCGACTGGTACACCCATTCGCCGTCCGAGCTCGTCGAGCACGGCGTCGATCTCGGCGCCTCGCCGCGCGCGATCATCTGCTGGGGACGCCTGGCGAAGGTGTGGGCACTGCTCGTCCGCCGCCGCACGGAAGTCTATCCGGAAGACATCCAGGATCTCGCACCCTACATCCTCGGCCATCGCATCTGGCTCGGTCCGCACGCCGCGAGCCACGGCCTGACGACCGACACGGTCATCAACGACGTCATCGAACGGATCCCCATTCCGTGAGGACCCGAGAAACCGACGTCGAACCGTTCGTCAATCTCTCGGAGTTGACGGAGATCGAGCTCCTCATCCTGCGGCGGATGCGCGAGTTCACGATCGGCGAGCATCGGAGCGTCTTTCATGGATCCGGATTCGATCTGGTCGGCCTGCGCGAGTGGCAGCCCGGCGACCGCATGTCGCAGATCGACTGGCCGCAGTCGACGATGACGAACTTCAGCCCGATGATCGTGCGCAATTTCGAGCAGCGCAGCACGGCGACCGTCATCACCGTCGCCGACGCGTCGCTCTCGACGCGGTGCGGCATCGACGGCATCCCGATCGCGGCGGCGATCGCGCGCGCCATCGGCACCATCGGCATGTCGGCGGTGTTCTTCCAGGACATGTTCGGCCTGATCACGTTCGACGCCCGCTTCGATCAGCTGGCCGCGGTGCGCCCGCACATCGGCAAGAACCAGGTGATCCACTGCCTCGACGCGTATCAGTTTCAAACCGGCCTGCAGCCGTTGAAGCGATCGGAGAGCCTCAGCATGTCGCTCGCCGGCTTCATGCGGAAGACGTCGATGGTACCGGTCATCTCCGACTTCCTGTTCGACAACCCGGGCGAGGTACTGCGCGAGCTCGCTCACCTCAACTCGACCCACGACGTCTTCATCGTGCTCATCGACAGCGCGTTCGCCTTCGAGCTGCCGCCGATCTCGGCCGGCTGGGTCGAGGCGTTCGACGTCGAGACCGGCCGCGCCAGGGTGATGTCGCGCGGCGCGATGAGTGCCCTCTCGCGCCGCACGCGGGCGTGGCAGGACGATGTGGCCCGGCTGGCCAAGGACAACGACCTCGACGTGCTCCGCATCGGCGTCGACGAACGCGAAACCGCGATCGCCCTGAGCGAATTCATCGCGGAAAGGCGGCTTCGGAAGGTTTAGCAGGCGCTGACGCCCTCGCGCCGTTGCGCTCGGGCGTAACCTCCACTTGCTCGCTTCGCTCGCGCAGGTATCGCTGAAGGTAGGCCGCGATCAGCTGCGCCTGCACTGGGCTGTGACGTTCTGTTCTAATTACACGCGAGGGCTACGGCCCGAGCGTGTCAGCGCGCGGGGGTGGGGCCCCGCGCGAGCAAACAATGTCGGGCCCCAGGCGAAAGTAAGTAATGCTATTGGTGACACAGTCATGATCCCGCCCAAGGCAGGCCTGAAGGCCTGCGCTACCCTGCTATTCACAGTGGCCGCGGCGACCGCCTCCGCCCAGCCGCAGACGCAGACGACCGAAGCCGACCCGGTGCAGTGCTGGTGGCGCACGTCGGCCGGCGCGGTCCGCGTCGGCGAGACGTTCGCCCTTGTCCTCACGTGCGCCGCGCTCGAGACCGACGAGGTGAAGGTCGTCGTCGACCAGTCGAAGCTGGAGCCGTCGGTCGTGCAGTTCGCGCCGTTCGAGGTGACCGGCGGATCGCACGCGGCCGATCTGCGCAGCGGCGACCGGCGGTTCTTCCAGTACGAGTACCGCTTGCGCGCGATTGCCGAGAATCTGTTCGGCAAGGACGTGCAGCTTCCCGAGACGAAGGTCTCGTACCGCGTACAGAGCCACACGGGACAGGGCGCTTCCACGCCAGGGCAGGGACCCCGCGCAGTCATTGAAGGTCGCGATCAGACGTATGTCATGCCGGCGCAATCGATCCGCATCCTGTCGCTGGTTCCCGGCGACGCGTCCGACATCCGCGATTCGGCGCACGAAACCTTCGGCGACGTCGATCTGCGCTCGTTCCGCGCCAACTTCCTGACCGTCGTCGGCGGCATCCTGTTCGCCATCGCCGCGCTGCTCGGCGTGCTCGCCATCGTTCGACTCGTGGCGAAGTACGCCAGGCCGACGACGGCCGCCGATCGCCTCATGCCCGATCTCGCGATCCTGCGTGGAGTCGGCCGCGAGCTGTCGTCGGTGCAGAAGGAACGCCAGCGGGCCGGGTGGAGCGCCGAACTCGCGGGCCGCGCGCTCGCCGGGCTGCGCGTGCTTGGCACCTACGCGATCGGGCGCCGGGTTTCCAGGACGGCGCAGCCGCTCGGCTCGGCCGCGCAGGCGCAGCAAGAGGGCTCGCTCGTGCTGCGGACCGGCTGGCCGCGCGGCAAGCGCGTCGTCGTATCGGGCGCGGCGACGTCGCAGGCGGTCGCGCGCGAGCTGAAGCGGGTGTCGGCGAACGGCGGCGCACGCCACGCAGCCGATCTCGAAGCGCTCGAGCAGGCGCTCGCGCGCTTCACGGCGGCGCAGTACGGACGCAACGGGTCGCTCGACGAGGCGGCGCTCGACGATTCGCTGACGACCGGCTTTCATCTGCTGCGGCGGCTGAAGCTGCGGCACACCTGGCCGATGCGCCGTTTCATGCGGCGCCACGCGCCGGCCGGCGTGGAATCTCGCGTGTGGTCCCGATAACCGCCGTCCCCGCCGTCGTCCGCGAATCGATCTTCGACTGGCGCAACACGCGCGCGGCGGAGCTGCTCTTTACTCATCGCGACGCCGCGGTGCTGACGCTCGTCACGCTCATCGGCCTGTCGGTCGCGATCATGATTCTGCGGGCGATGACGCGGCGGAAAGCAGGGCGCACGCAGGTCGCGCTGCCCGCCGTGCTCAACTGGGGCCAGTCGTCGTGGCTGTCGATCGTCCGCCACGGCGCGCTGATCCTGTTCCTCGTCGGCCTGCCGTTCTTCGCGCTCGCGCTCGCCGATCCGTACTCGACGCTCACGCAGGAGGACGTGTCGTTCCCCGGCCGCCGCATCGCGCTCATGATCGACGCCTCGTCGTCGATGATGGCGCGGTTTCCAGCGGCGCGCCTCAACGCGAAGGCGCCGAACGAAGCGACGTTCTTCACGACCGTCGCCGCGGCCGAAGCGTTCATCCGCCAGCGGATGGCCGGCAAATATCACGACCTCATCGGTCTCATCGAGTTCGGCGACGAGGCGTACGTGGTCACGCCGTTCACGACCGACTACGAGAACATCCTCCTCAGCCTCACGCTTATAGGCGACTGGACCGAGTTCATGAAGTTTCCCGATCAGGGGACGACGATCGGGCTCGCGATGGAGCAGAGCGTCAACCTGTTCCGCGCGTTCAATTTCCTCGACGCCGCGGGCAACCTGATGGTGATCTTCAGCGACGGCCAGGACACGCAGGTGATGATCCACGGCAAGTCGGTCAACGAGGTGCTCGCCGGCGCCGTCGCGACGAAGATTCCGGTCTACATGATCCGCACGAGCTACAACAAGGCGCTCGGCGCGGTGCTGCCCGACGACATCTGGCGCCCGGCGGTGGAAGCGACCGGCGGCAAGTTCTACGCGGCGTCGGACGAGTCGGTGATTTTCAACGCGATCAAAGACATCGATGCGCGGTCGGCGGGCCGCGTCGAAGTGAAGCGCTACAGCACCGAGCGGCCGCGCTTCGCGCCGTACGCGTTCATGGCCGCGAGTTTCTGGTCGGTGGCGCTGCTGCTGCAGCTGACCATTCCGTATTTTCGGAAATTTCCGTGAGGCAGGCCTGAAGGCCTGCGCTACGGGTGGGTAGCGCAGCCGAGACCTTCTACCGTTGGCAGCGCAGCCCTTTAGGGCTGCCAGGAGAGTTCGATGAAATCCGTTGTTGCTCCGCTCGTCGCCGCCATCGTGCTCGCGCTCGTCGGCGCGGGCTTCTGGGTCGCGGGCCAGACCGAGCGGCGACTCGCCGACGTGCACAACGAGCTGGCGACGCTCCAGTACGCGGCGGTGACGACCGACAGCGAGGACGTCGAGCAGCAGCTCGGCGTGGCGCGCCGCGTGCCGCAGGTGGGCCCGGCGGCGATGACCGACCTTCGCGACGTGCGCGCGACCGCCGACTACTGGCGCGGCGGCTACGCGTCGATCACGCCGCAGAAGGACGTGAACGGCGCGGTGACGGAAACCGATCCCGACATCCTGTTGCTGTCGGCCAACGCCGCGTTCCGCGCGAGCCACTCGGACGCCGATCGCGCGACGGCGCTCAGACGGCTCGACGCCGTCGTGAAGAATTACGCCGACGTCCTTCGCAACAGCCCGGGACACGTCGACGCCGCCTACAACTACGAGTACGCGATCCGCGTGCGCGACAACCTCGCGAAGGCGCGGCCGGCTGCGTCGAGGAGCGCCAGGCTGCTCGCGAAGCCGGCACACGAGAGCGCCGGCGATCTTCCCGCGGGGCCGACGCTCCACGGCCGACCCGGCGGTCCGCCCGCTGCCACCGACATGGCGCAGTTCAAGATCGTGATTCCGAAGCGGGGCGAAGAACGGAAGGAGAATCCCGAAGCTGGGAAGGGTGGCGTGAAGGTCCGCAAAGGCTGACCGCTGAACGTTGAGTGAGCGAATTGCCCAAAATCGATCTCGATACCGTCCGCTTCGCCGATCCCGGGTATCTCTGGCTGCTGATCGTCCCGGCCGCGCTGCTGCTCGTGTGGGCGTGGCAGCTCGCGCGCCGGCGGCGCGACGCGCGGCGGTTCCGCCAGCATCGCCGGCTGCCGGTGCGCGAGCGGTTTCCCATCTTCGGCGGCCTCGTCTTCTGGCTCTGCGCCCTGCTCGCGACGGCGCTGACGATTCTGGCGCTCGCGCGGCCGACGGCGGCCGTCTCGCTCGTGCGAACGGCCGGCGTCGATCTCGTGATTCTGCAGGACGGTTCCGCATCGATGCGCACGCCCGACGTGGCCAGCCGGGGGGTAGGGGCCCCCGGAGGAAGCGAAGACCGGTGGCAGCGGTCCATCCGCTTCCTGCGCGTGCTCGGCGAATCGCTCGCCTGGAGAGACGATCGCATCGCGATGGCGCTCTTCGCGCACATCGCGACGCCTGAAGTCCGGCTCACGAAAGATCCCAACACGTTCTTCTTCTTCCTCGATCACCTGAACCGCGAGTCGCCGTTCCGCCTCGAGGATGACACGACGTGGGACACGAACATCGAGCTCGGCATCGCGTGGGGGTTGCGTCTGATCGAACGCGATCAGGAGCTGTACGGAAAGTCGCCGAACGCGAAGGCGTTCGTGCTGGTCACCGACGGCCAGGCGTGGAGCGGCGAGGTCGCCCGCTCGCTGCGCCTGGCCCGCGAACGTCAGGTTCCCGTCTACGTCGTCGGCGTCGGCACCACCAACGGCGGCTGGATTCCCGAAGCGCCGCAGCCGGCGCCGATTCCGGGACGCGCCGCGGTCACGCCGCCGCCGCAGCAGCCCAAGATCCGGTCGTCGCTCGATCGGAATTCGCTGGCGATGATCGCGGCGGCCGGCGGGGGCGAATACATGGAGCTGGATCGCGAAGGCGATCGCGAGATCGCGAACCGCGTCATCGACGCGGCGCGCAAGCGCGCCGGATCGCGCGGCCTCGAGGTCGCGAGCGAGGAGCTCTACTGGCGCTGCCTCGCTGCGGCGGCGATCCTCATGGGGCTCGGTCTGTTCTTCCTGCAGGAGCGCATCGAGCTGTGGCTGCAGGCGGCCAGCGCCGGCGCCGCGCTCTTCTTCGTCTGGACGCTGACGCGCTGAATGGCAGGAGGTACCGCGACGCGGCGCGCTCGGACCAGTTGCGGTGTACGGTACGGGATGGTCAGATAAAATGACCATGTGGCGCGATACAACATCGCCGAAGCGAAAGCGAAATTCTCCGAGCTCGTCGACAAGGCGATGGCGGGAGAAGAAGTGGTCATCGCGCGCGCGAACCAGCCGCTCCTGAAGCTCGTGCCGTACCATGGTCGCGGCCGGACGCTGAAGCCCGGCTCGGCCAAAGGGCAAATCTGGATGTCCGACGACTTCGATCAACCGTTGGACGATTTCAAGGACTACATGTGAGTGCGGCTGCTGCTCGATACACACGCCGCGCTTTGGTGGATGAACGCCGATAAGCGTCTGAGCGCGCGGTGACGCGCGTTCCTCAATCGATCGAGCGGCCGCGTGGCCGTCCGCCTCTTCTTCGTCCGGATCCTGACGCGCTGAGCTGAGCCGCCCCGGAGGTTGTACTTCACCCGCCTTCGAGCCGATAATTTCTCGCGGATGCGACCGCGACCGCTCGCTGAAGCCGGGGTCGCCCCGAGCGCAGTCGGGGGGCGAACCTGGACCGCCGGGTTCCTGCTCTTCGGATCCGGTTTCTGCGCTCTCGTGTACCAGATCGGCTGGCTCCGCGAATTCCGGCTGATCTTCGGCGCGTCGACCGCGGCGTCGGCCGCGGTACTCGCCATCTTCATCGGCGGCCTCGGCGCCGGCAGCCTGCTGCTCGGTCCGCGCGCCGATCGTCAACCGCGGCCGCTCCTCTTCTACGCGAATCTCGAAACAACGATTGCCGTCTGCGCCGCGGTGAGCCCGTTTCTCCTCGCGCTCGTACGCATCGTCTACATCGCGAGCGGCGGATCGGCGCGGCTCGGCATGTCGATCGCGACAATCGGGCGTCTGGCGTTGAGCGCGCTCGTGCTCGCGGTGCCGACGCTGGCGAGGGGCGGCACGCTGCCTGCAGCCGCGCGGGCGGTGACGCGAGCGGGCGACGCACGCCGGCAGGACGTCGCGGTGCTCTACGCGTTGAACACGCTTGGCGCCGTTGTGGGCTGCGTCGTTTCGACGTTCTGGATGCTCGAGATCTTCGGCACGCGAAGAACGCTCTGGCTCGCGGCCGCGATCAACATTCTGGTCGCCGTTGTCGCGCGGCAGGTGAATCGGAGTTGGGCGGATAGGTCGGGCGGGTCAGGTAGGTCAAGCGAGATCCCCTCGCGACCCGACTTACCGGACCTGCGCGACCTACCCGACCTGCCCGCCCAACCCGATCTTCCGGAGCTGCCGATCTTCGTGCTGCTCGCCTCCGCCACTGTCGGCTTTGCGTTCTTCCTGCTCGAGTTGATCTGGTATCGACTGCTGGCGCCGCTGCTCGGCGGATCGGTCTTCACGTTCGGCCTCGTGCTCGCGTGTGCGCTCGCCGGCATCGGCATCGGCGGATTGTTCTACGCGCTGGTGTCATCCGATCGTCCGGCATCGCTGTCAGGATTCGCTGCGTCATGCCTCCTCGAGGCCGTTGCCGTGGCGGCGACCTTTGCGCTCGGCGATCGGCTCGGCGTGCTGTCGCTGGCGCTGCTGCCGCTTCGATCGGCCGGCTTTCCGGCGACGGTCGCCGGATGGACGATCGTCACGTCGATCGTCGTCCTGCCGCCGGCGCTCGTCGCCGGCTACCAGTTCCCGCTGCTCATCGCCCTTTTCGGTACCGGACGCGAGCGCGTCGGCAGCCACGTCGGCTTCGCGTATGCCGCGAACACGTTCGGGGCCATCGTCGGGTCGCTCGCTGGAGGATTCGGACTGCTGCCGTGGCTGTCGGCGCCGAACGCGTGGCGACTCGTCGCCGTCGTGCTCGCGCTGCTCGGGCTCGCGGCCGTCGGCATCGAACGGCGGCGCCGGATGACTGCGGCGCTCGCGCACGTCGCGATCGCAGTGCTCACGCTCGCGCTGCTGGCCGCGCCGGGGCCCACCGCGTTCTGGCGTCACAGCGGCATCGGGGCCGGGCGCGCGCCGGCCGATGTCGTGTCGTCGCCGAACCGGCTTCGAGAGTGGTCGACCGCGATCCGGCGCGCGATCGTGTGGGATGCCGACGGCATCGAGAGCAGCGTCGCGCTGCTGCGCGAGGAGAGCGGCTACGCGTTCATCGTGAACGGCAAGTCGGACGGCAGCGCGCGTCTCGACGCCGGCACGCAGGTGATGCTCGGACTGCTCGGCGCGCTGCGTCACCCCAACCCGCGCCGCTCGCTCGTCATCGGTCTCGGCACCGGCAGCACCGCCGGCTGGCTCGCGGACATCCCGTCGATGGAGCGCGTCGACGTCGTCGAGCTCGAGCCGGTCGTGCTGAACGTCGCGCGCGCGTGCGCGGCGGTCAACCGCAACGCGATGGCGAATCCGAAAGTGCGCGTGACGATCGGCGACGCGCGCGAGGCGCTGCTGACCGGTCGCGAGGCCTACGACGTGATTGCGTCGGAGCCGTCCAATCCCTATCGCGCCGGCATCGCGAGCCTGTTCACCGAGGAGTATTACCGCGCGGCTCGCGCCCGATTGACCACCGGCGGCGTCTTCGCGCAGTGGGTACAGGGTTACGAGATCGACGCCCGGACGCTGCAGACGATCTACGCAACGCTCGGCGCCGTGTTTCCGCACGTCGAGACGTGGCAGACGACGCTCGGCGATCTCGTGCTCGTGGCGTCGACGGCGCCGGCCGCGTACCGGGTCGACCAGCTCGCGGCTCGCGCGAGCAGCGAGCCCTTTCGGTCCGCGATCGCGGACGCGTGGCGCGTCACGAACCTCGACGGGCTGCTGGCTCACTATCTCGGCGACGACCGATTCGGGCGCGCGCTCGGCTCGGCGCCCGGCATCGAAGTGAACACCGACGACCGCAACATCGTCGAGTTCGGCCTCGCGCGATCGGTGGGACTGACCCGGCTGCAGCTGGCCCCCGATCTCCGTCGTGTCGCGCACGCGGCGGGCTCTGGACGTCCACCGCTCGAAGGCGGCGACGCCGGGATCTCATGGACGGCGGTCGACACCGCGTGGGCGAACTTCAACGGGTGGGACGGCGCGTTCGCGGCGGCCATGGATCCGGCGCCGCCGGAGGAGCAGCAGCGCCGCAGCGCGCTGCAGCGGTACTACGGCGCGGGCGACAACGCAGGCGCGCGCGAGTTGTGGCGGCGGCAGACCGAGCCGCCGCGCGACCTGGCGGAGCTCGCCCTTGCCGCCGCGGTCGAAGCGGACGCCGGATCGGCGGCGGCCCTTCCGCTCATCGACCGTCTGCGCGAGCACGAGCCCGGCGAAGCAGATACCCTTCTCGCGATTCTGCGGATGCGCGAAGGGAAATTCGAGGAGGCGGCGACGGCGCTCGAGGCGGCGCTCGTGCGGCTGCGCACCGATCCGTGGCCGCTCGTCGGGTTCAAGCGGACGGCGCTGACCCTCACGTCGCTCATCGCCAACGAGCGGCCGGCCGTCGGCCGTCGTCTGTTCGATGCGCTCGCGAAACCGTTTGCCGTCGAATCGGTGAACGACGACCGCCTCGCGTTTGCGCTCGACATGGCGATGCGCGTCGATTTCGCGGCGCTGTGCCGCACGCCGATCGACGCCGCCGAACCGCACGTCATCTGGAACGAGCCGTTCCTGCGGCGCCGTCTCGATTGTTATCGCGTCACCAACGATCCGCGGCTCGCGATCGCGACGCGCGATCTCAGAGAATTCCTGTCGCGCGAGCCTCGGTCGATTTCGATCCGAGCACACTGACCTCTGTTGCTGGTTGCTGGTTGTCGGCCAGCAATCCCAGCAACCAGCCCCCAGCAACCGCTTTTAGAAGAGCAGCTTCAAACTGAGCTGAATGTTGCGTTCGCTCGTCTTGCTCGTCACCCGTCCGAACGATCCGTTGGTCGGATTCATCTGCGAGGTGGTGAGATTGAGATTCGGATAGTTCGGGAAGTTGAACGCCTCGGCGCGGAACTGCACACGCGTGCCGCTCGGCGGACCGAACGTCTTGAACAGCGCGAAGTCCCAGTTCTGCTGGTGGGGACCGCGCACCGGATTGCGTCCGGCGTTCCCGAACGTCCCCGGCGCCGGCCGCGCGAACGCCTGCGGATTGAACCAGAAATTCTGATCGGCGGCCGGCCCGTTCGAGAACGATTGATTGCTGATGTTCGGATCGCCGACGAGATTCCACGGCTGGTTCGTCGTGTCGCCGACGCCGGCGCGATCGTCGTTCAGCCAGACCGACAGCGGCATTCCCGACTGGAAGATCGTGGCTCCGGACACCTGCCAGCCGCCGAGCGCCTTCGCAGCAGGCGTGTTTTGATCGCGCCAGAACGGCAGCTCGTAGATGTAGTGCACGTTGAAGACGTGCGTGCGATCGTTATCCGACAGCGCCCAGTACGACGACGGATCGTACGCGTTGAACATGATGTTGCGCTTGTCGGACGCATCGTCCATCAGGCGCGACAGCGTGTAGGCGGCGCCGATCTTCAGGCCGCCGCGGTAGCGGCGATCGACGCTGATCTGCAGGCCGTTGTAGGTCGACTTGCCCTCGTTCTCCGACAGACGGATTGCGCCGAAGCCGAGGTACGGGCGCAGCGCGTTCGGGTTGATCCCGGGATTGGCCTGCAGCGTGCCGGGCAGCAGCTGATTGAGGTTCCGCTCGCGCTGCAGGTTGCGTCCGAGCCGGCCGACGTAGGTGACGTCGACGACAGTGCTGAACGGCAGCTCGCGCTGCACGCCGGCGCTGAACGCGTACGCCAGCGGATGGTTGAACACCTTGTCCTGCATCGTCATGACGAGCGGGAAGGTACGCGCCTGCGTACCGGTGGGATTATCGGCGACGCCGTTCGTCACGCCGACCTTGAGCTGAATCGGCGGGTTGCCGCCGAGCAGCGTGCTGTCGTTGAGCGTCACGCGGTTGTGGAACACGCCCGCGCCGACGCGCGCCACGGTCCTGTCGTTCAACGCGTAGCTCAAGCCGCCGCGCGGCTCGAACACGTTCGCGTGCGTTTGCGAGAACCCGTCGGGGAGGCCATGGAACAGCCGATCCACGCCGGGGATGCTCGCCGCCGCAACGACGCCGTTCGCGGCGCTCGGGAACCCGGTTCCGGGCAGCACGACGCCGTTGTAGATGTCGCCGCTGACGATGAACCCGCCCGTCGGATCGACCGTCACCCTGCGCGCCGGATCGTAGAAGGCCGGATCGAACATCGCCGCGTTGTTCAGCAGGGCGTGCCACGGCGGCCAGAGCACGTAGCGGACGCCGCCTTCGATCGTCAGCTTGTCGGCCGGCTTCCAGCTGTCCTGCACGAAGGCGTCCATCGCGAGCGCGCGCCATTTCGTGAGCGACCTTGTGCCGATCTCGCCGTAGTTGGTGAAGAGCCCCATCGCGGCGTTCGCCACCGCGACACCGGTACCGCCGGCGCGGCTGTCGGTGAACTCGAACCGGCCGTTCTGGTTGTTCGTGTCGCCGGGCTGCGCGTTGACGTTGATTTGATCGAAGTCGTCCTCTCCGGAGTATTCGACGAAGACGCCTGTCTTGAAGGAGTGACGACCCTTCAGGTAACTGATGTTGTCCGACCACGTATAGATCGGTCCGCGGGACGAGGATGGATACGGTCCGCCGTCCACTTCCGTGAAGTTCGTGATCGAAATCGTCGGAATCTTGTCCTCGATTTCCTTGCCGGGAAAAATATACGGGTAGTTGATCCCGTAGCGGCTGCGCTGATACAAGCCCGATTCGGTGAACACGTCGATGTACACCTCGTCGAGCGAGTAACCGAAGGTGAATTCGTTGAGAAGGTTCGACCGAATCGTGCTGGTCCAGCTCAACGCCGACGTCGTGTTCGGTCGGTTCCACTTCGTGCGCGCCAGATCGAACCCCGTGCCAGGACGAAATGCGTCGACCGCCTTCCACGAGAAGTGCGATACGCGGCCGACGATCTGATTCGCGGCGTTTGCGACGTAGTCGATGCGCACCGTGTCCTTCCGCGTATCGCGCGGGTTCGGGCTGGTGCCAATCCAGTTCTGGTTGCCGCGCTGAAATCCCGCGGTCGGCAGCGGATACGCGTTCAGCAGCGCGAGGCCGTTCGGACTCAGGCGATCGGCCGGAATGATGTTGCCCGGGAACGGCTGCCCGGTCGCCGGGTTCTGCACTGTGACAGCACGTCCGAACCACAGGTTCGACGGATCGAGCAGCTCGCTGAAATCGCCTTTGCGCATTTTTTCCGATGGCACCGTATTCGTGTTCGTCGCGTTGGTTCGATACCGAATGCCCTCCTCGCCCCAGAAGAAGAACATCCGGTCGCGCTGCCGGTTGAATCCCGGCAGCACGACGGGGCCGCCGAGCGATCCGCCGAAGTCGTTGATGCTCAGCGGCGCGGGCGCCGACAGGAGCGGGTTGTTCGCGGCGTTGCGGCTCCAGCTGTTCGCGTCGAGCTTGTCGTCGCGCACGTAGTCGTAGACGCTGCCGTGAAAATCGTGGCCGCCGCTCTTGGTGACGAATCGGATCTGCCCGCCCGACGATCGACCGTACTCGGGCAGAAAGTTGGACGTCAGCACCTGCACTTCCTCGACGGCGTCGACGTTGAGCGCGCCGATCATCGCGCCGGTCGACCGCGTGCGCGAGGCGATCGCGCCGTCGACCGTGATGAGGTTCTCGTCGTTGCGGCTTCCGTTGATGTTGAAGTTGCCGGTCGTGAGGCTGTCGCCGAGGTACGTGTTAGCCGCATTGCCGGTACGGACACCGGCCTTGAGCATCGCGAGGCTGATCGGATTGCGGCCGTTCAGCGCAAGATCCTGGACGTCCTTCAACTCGATCGTCTTGCGGTTCTGCGTGTCGAACTGCAGCGGCGTCGATTTCGCGACGACCGTCACCATCTCGCTGACGGCCGATGGATTGATTGTCGCGTCGAGCGTCAGCCTGGCGGCCGCGTCGAGCCGCACGTTCTTCTGCGACCATTTCTTGAACCCGGTCAGCTCGACTTCGACGTCGTAGCCACCCGGCGGCAGCGCGGTGACGATGTAGTATCCGGTCGCATCGGTGACGACGGTTCGCGACAGCCGCGTCTCGACGTTGGTGGCCGTGACGCTCGCGCCGGGAATGACGCCGCCGGTCTCGTCCTTGACGATGCCGGCGATTTGCCCGCGGTCGAACTGGGCGAGGGCTGGACCTGCGATGGCTACCAGTGCGGCCGCAAGCAGCGCGGCACGCAGTCGGATCGACACTCGACCCTGCATCCTCCACCTCCAGCAAAGCAAAACGACCAAGAAGCGGGCGGATGCTAATACCTTTTGTAAACGATTTCAACGGCCCGTTTCCCACATCTGCTTTTTCAATGTGCCTCGGCCCTTCGATGTCGCGCGGGACATCATCGATGTCGGGCCGCAATCGCGATCGCTTCGATCCTGGTGCCGCCGAGATCGATGCCGATGCGCATGAGGGGCCTATAATTTACCCATGAGCCGGCTGGTTTTTCTCGTCGCGGCCTGCAGCGCCGCCGCCGCGTGCTCGCGCGGCGCGTCCTCGTCGGCGCCGACGGCGGCCGACGCGAAAGCGTTTCTCGGAACCGTCAACGAGACAACGATGAAGCTCGGGATCGAGGCGAGCCGCGCCGGATGGGTGCAGCAGACCTACATCACCGACGACACCGAAGCGCTCGCCGCGCGCGCCAACCAGGCGGCCAACGATGCCGGCGCACGCTTCGCGAAGGAGGCGACGAAGTACGACCACGTCGACGTGGCGCCGGGCGAACGCCGCGAACTGACCGTGTTGAAGACGTCGCTCGTGCTCGCGTCGCCGTCCGATCCGAAGGAGTCCGACGAGCTGTCGAAGATCATGGCGCGGCTCGAGTCGATGTACGGCAAGGGCAAGTGGTGTCCCGACCCGTCGAAGCCGGAATCGTGCAGAACGATCGACGACGTGACGCGGATCATGGCGACGTCGAGAAACGAACGCGAGCTGCGGACGGCATGGGAAGGGTGGCACACCGTCGCGCCGCCGATGCGGAAGGACTACGAGCGGTTCGTCGAGCTCTCGAACAAGGGAGCGAAAGAGCTCGGGTTCGCCGACACGGGGGCGATGTGGCGCGCGAAGTACGACATGGCGCCCGACGCGTTCACCAGCGAGCTCGATCGGCTCTGGGATCAGGTGCGGCCGCTGTACGTGAAGCTCCACGCGTACGCGCGGCTGAAGCTGCGCGAGAAGTACGGCGAGGTCGTGCCGGCGAACGGTCCGATTCCGGCGCACCTGCTCGGCAACATCTGGGCGCAGGACTGGACCAACGTGTATCCGCTCGTGGCGCCGCCGAACGCCGACCCGGGGTTCTCGCTCACCGACATCCTGAAGAAGCGCAACATGCCGGCGCTCGACATGGTGCGAACGGGCGAGCGCTTCTACACGTCGCTCGGATTCGCCGCGCTGCCGAACACGTTCTGGGAGCGATCGCTCTTCGTCCGCCCGCGCGATCGCGACGTCGTCTGCCACGCGAGCGCGTGGGACGTCGACCTCGAGAGCGACCTGCGCATCAAGATGTGCATCGAGCAGACGGCCGACGACTTCACGACGATCCACCACGAGCTCGGGCACAACTTCTATCAGCGCGCCTACAAGGATCTGCCGGTGCTCTTCCGCGACAGCGCGAACGACGGCTTCCACGAAGCGATCGGCGACACCATCGCGCTGTCGGTCACGCCGGAGTACCTCGTGCGGATCGGGCTGCTCGACAAGGCGCCCGACACGTCGCGCGACATCGGCCTGCTGATGACGCGCGCGCTCGACAAGATCTCGTTCCTGCCGTTCGGTCTGCTCATCGATCAGTGGCGGTGGAAGGTGTTCTCCGGCGAGATCGCGCCGGCGGCTTACAACAAAGCGTGGTGGGATCTGCGACTGAAGTATCAGGGCGTGGCGCCACCGTCAGCGCGCGACGAACAGTTCTTCGATCCGGGCGCGAAGTACCACGTGCCTGACAACACGCCGTACACGCGCTACTTCCTGGCCGACATCCTCCAGTTCCAGTTTCATCGCGCGCTGTCGCGGATTGCCGGCTGCCAGCTGCCGCTCAATCGCTGCTCGATCCACGGGAGCACGGCGGCGGGCCAGCGGCTCAACGCCATGCTGTCGATGGGGCTGTCGCGCCCGTGGCCCGACGCGCTGGAAGCGCTGACCGGCACCAGGCAGATGGACGCGACGGCGATCCTCGATTACTTCGCGCCGCTGTCGAAATGGCTGGATGCGCAACTCGACGGCAAGCCCGTCGGGTGGTGAAGAAGCGCAGAACGCGGAGACGCAAATCGTGTAAGGCGATGTCCGATTTCGAATAGTACGTAATCGAAATAATTGTTCCGCCGGTCCTGCCGCCTGCCCCTATCGGTTCTTCCGCTGTGCGTGCTGCTTCGCCAGCTCGGCCTCGCGGCCGACGAACGCGGCGTACGTCCGCAGCGATTCGTCGATCTGATCGGGCGTCCGCGCGCCGCCGCGCTGACGATATGTGTCGACGGCGTCGATCGCGGCGCGGCACGGCACTTCGTCGCGCGCGGGCAGCGCCACCAGCCGCTGCTTCAGGCTGTCGAGCGCCGCCGTACCGTGTTGCGACGACAAGACGTCGCTGAATACCGCGGCGACCGCGGTGAGCGCATCGCGTTCTCGCGCGCGGCGCTCGAAGATCGGCGCGATCGCCGATTCCTCGCCGATCGCGGTTCCATCGTCGAGGACCACGGCAACGATTTCGACCGTCGCGTCCTGCGGCAGCGGGTCGAGCTGGATCACACGCGACTGCTGCGGCATGAGGCGCTCGAGCCGCTCGGCCGTTCCCTGGATGCCGTGCGTCGCTTCGCTCAGGTATCCGTCAATCGTCTCGACCTCTCGATGCGTGCGGCCGGCTTTCGGGTGCGTGACGACGGCGAAGGCCCACGCGGAAACGGGCTGGCTCGCCGTGTTGGTGACCGTCATGTGCGCCTGCGGCCCGGTCGACAGTTGGCCGACGACCACGGGCAGCGCCGCCGCCATCCACACGATTGCTTGCATTTGCGGACCTCCCGAGCTGGTGAACTGAGGAGCAAACGCCGGACCATCGCCACCTGAACAATCTGGTATCTTCAAACGATGCGTCTCCTGGTGTCATCTGCGATGGCTCTTGCGATCGTCGCCGCCGCATCCCAAGCGACTCGGCCTGCCGATGCCGCTCAACGGGTTTCAAGCGATCTCGACGCGCTCATGCGGCAGGTGCTGAGCACGCGCGACGAGAACTGGAAGAAGCTGCAGCAGTACGTGCTCGACGAGCGGGAGGCGATGGAGGTACGCGGCCCGAGCCAGCGGCCCATCTGGGGCGAACATCGCGAGTACACGTGGTACATCCGCAACGGCCTCTTCGTCCGCAGCCCGGTGAAAGCGAACGGCGCGGCCGTTCCGGAAGCGGATCGCCGGAAGTACGAAGCCGACTACCTGAAGCGGCAGCAGGACCGCGAACGGCGCGGCGGCCAGATCGCGATTTCTCCGTCCGGCGTCGACGTCAATCCGGGCGACTCGGGCGAGGCGGCCGACGCCGATGCGGTCCTGAAGCAGACGCGGCAGCCGCTGTTCATCTCGCTCTCCTACTTCCTGCGCTTCAAGTTCGAAGAAGGAAAGTACGCGCTGGTCGGCCGCGAAACGCTCGACGGCCGCGAAACGCTGCGCATCGAGTACTACCCCGAGCGCCTGTTCAGCGGCACCGATCGGCGGCGCGGCCGCGCGACCTCGGACGAGGACCGCGCGTACGATCAGGAGTTCCGGCGCCTGATGAACAAGGTCGCGCTCGTGACGTTGTGGGTCGAGCCGAACGCGCACCAGATCGTCAAGTACACCTTCAACAACGTCGCGCTCGACTTCCTGCCCGTGCAGTGGCTGATGCACGTCGACGAAGTGACCGCGTCGATGAACATGGGGCAGCCCTTCCCGGACGTGTGGCTGCCGCGCGACGTCCAGATCGACGCGGCGATATCGGTCGTGTCCGGACAGTTCTATCTCCACTACGGCCTCGAGTACCACGACTACCGCCAGGCGGACGTCACGTCGAAGATCAAGATCCCCTAGCCATGTGGATCGTCGTGGCACTGATGCTGTCCGGCGTGGCCGGGTCGCCGCGCTCGGCTGAAAGCCTCGCGCCACCGGTAGCGCGAGCCTTTCAGGCGAGCGAGATCATCGCCGACATCCAGGTGCACGGAAATCTCGTCACGACCGACGAAGAGCTGAAGCGGCTCGCGGGTGTCGACGTCGGTACACCGTTCGAGCCGTCGCTGATCGACGCCGTGGCCGAGCGGCTGCGCGCGGCGAAGCGGTTCGAGCGCGTCGACGTGCTGAAGCGCTTCGCGTCTATCGCCGATCCATCGCAGATCGTGATCGTGATCATCGTCGACGAAGGACGCGTGCGTATCGCGCGCACCGGCGATCCGGAGCATCCGTTTCGCGCAGTCCGCAACCGGTGGCCGCGGCTCATGTACCAACCGATTCTGCGCCGCGACGATCGCTACGGGTCGACGTACGGCGTGCGCGTCGCGATTCCGGAAACGTTCGGCAGCAACAGCCGGTTGATCTTCCCCTTCGCGTGGGGCGGCGAGAAGCAGGCGGGCGTGGAGTACGACAAGACGAACGACGCGGGTCTGCTCAACCGCGTCCGCGCCGGCGGATCGTGGCTGCGACGGACGCATCCGGTGTTCCAGGAGGACGAGGATCGCGAGCAACTATCGTTGCGCGGCGAGCACTGGTTCCGGCCGCAGTTCCGCGTCGGCGTGTCGACCGGCTGGGAGCACGAATCGTTCGGCGGCGCCGACGACTTCTTCGCGCGCCTCGGCGCCGACGTCGTCGTCGACACACGCGTCGACCCGGCGCTGCCGCGCAACGCCGTCTTCGCGCGCGCCGCGTGGACGCATGTGGCCGGCGGCGCTCAGACCGAGCTCGACGGCCGGGGATATGTCGGGCTGATCGGCCAGCTGATTTTCGGTGTCCGCGCGCAGCGGATTGCAGCGGATCCGTCGCTGCCCGTGTACCTGAAACCCATCTTCGGGGGCGCCGCGAACGTACGCGGATTCTCCGCCGGCACCATGGTCGGCGATACGCTGGTCGCAGCGTCGACGGAATTGATCCTGCCCCTCACCTCACCGCTGCGGATCGTGAGAATGGGCGTGAGCGCCTTTGCCGATCGCGGAACGATCGACGATCAGCCGTGGAAGCAGGGATATGGGGGCAGCGTGTGGTTCACTGCCGCCATGTTTCATCTCAACATCGCCGTGGCGCACGGTCGGGGTTCATCGACACGCGTTCATGTCGATGGAAATGTCTCGTTCTGAGTAAGTTTGAAGCTTGAAGTACGAAGTTCGAAGTCCACTTCGTACTTCGTACTTCCGACTTCGCAGTTACGGTTTCTTCGGTCCTACGGTCAACCGATCTTCGACGCGGCGCACCCCTTCCACTTCCTTCGCGAGCGCGACCGCCTTCGCTCGGCCCGCCGCCGACATGACCGTGCCGGTCAGCGTGACGACGTGGTTATCGGTCGACACGTGAACATCGCTGTCCTTCAGCGCGTCCTCGCCGACGAACTTGGTCTTGATACGCGTGGTAATCCAGCCGTCGGTGATTTCCTCGCCGGCCTTCTGCGCGCCTTCCTTTGTCTTGTCGTAGACCTTCCCGCCGCCCTCCTTCGTCTTGTCGTAGACCTTCCCGCTGCCTTCCTTCGTCTTGTCGTAGACCTTCCCGGCGCCTTCCTTGGTCTTCCCGGCGCCTTCCCTCGTCTTCTCCCCGACTTTGCCGGCGGTGCCTTTCACGCCGCGCGTGCCGGCGTCGGGCTCGACGAGGAGCTGGTTGTCGACGCGCGTGATGCCGGCCACCTTCGCGTCAGCGGCGGCCTTGGTGCGGTCGGCTTCTGTGGCGACCGATCCGCTGAGCGTCGCGACGCCGCCGTCGACGACCACCTTGATGTCGTACTTTTTCAGCATCGGATCGGCTGCTATCCGCTTCTCGATGCGTGTCGCCGTCGCTTTGTCGGTGTCGCCGGTCGTTCCGACCTGAGCGTTGGCGACTGGTGCGCCCAGTAACAGCGCGACGAAACAGACGAGGCTCAATCTCATAGGAACACTTCTCCTTCGCACATCGAGACAGCAATCCGCTTGCCGCTTGTGCGGGTCCGCCAGCGCTCGGCTGAAGCCCTCGCGCTCCAGTCGGTCCACGTCGCCCTCGCGGCCAAGGCCTCGCGCTTCACCGCTTCGATGAACAGCTGGGTTCCGTGTGACACACTATTCACATGAGATGGTTCGCAATCTCGCTGCTACCGGTGGCCCTGATCGTTCAGGACCGGCTGCAGACGATGCCGGGGCATCAGCAGTACGAGCGGATGGCGCGAGAGATAAGAGATAAGATCGAATGGATGAGTTATTCCTGTCTCAGGGCGTTGCAGATTTCTTCAGCTCGAGTTTTGCGATCGCCTCACGGTGGACCTCGTCGGGACCATCAGCGAGCCGTATCGTCCGCGCGTGCGCCCACGCGGCCGCGAGCGGGAGGTCGGCTGATACGCCGGCGGCGCCATGCGCCTGAATGGCGCGATCGAGGACGCGCAGCGCCATGCGCGGCACGACGATCTTCACCATCGCCAGCTCGCCGCGCGCCGTCTTGTTGCCGACGGTATCCATCATGTACGCGGCCTTCATCGTCAGCAGCCGCGCCTGCTCGATGTCCATCCGCGATTCGGCGATGTCGGCGCGAATCGTGCCCTGCTCCGCCAGCGGCTTGCCGAAGGCCACGCGGCGCTGGACGCGAGCGCACATCGCCTCGAGCGCGCGCTCCGCGACGCCGATGAGCCGCATGCAGTGGTGAATGCGCCCGGGGCCGAGGCGCCCCTGCGCGATCTCGAAGCCGCGTCCTTCGCCGAGCAGCATGTTCGACGCCGGCACGCGGACGTTCTCGAACGCGATCTCGGCGTGGCCGTGCGGCGCATCGTCGTACCCGAACACCGGCAGCATGCGGCGGATCGTCACGCCCGGCCCGTCCATCGGGACGAGGATCATCGACTGCTGTTTGTGCCGCTCGGGGTTCTGCGGATCGGACTTCCCCATGAAAATGGCGATGCGGCATCGCGGATCGCCGGCGCCGGAGATCCACCACTTCCGACCGTTGATCACGTACTCGCCGCCGTCGCGGACGATGCTCGATTTGATGTTCGTCGCGTCGGACGAAGCGACGTCGGGCTCGGTCATCGCGAAACACGAACGGATCGTGCCGGCGAGCAGCGGCTCGAGCCACTGCTTGCGCTGCGTCTCGGTGCCGTAGCGGACGAGCACTTCCATGTTCCCGGTGTCCGGCGCCGAGCAGTTGAAGACCTCCGGCGCGAACGGCGACACGCGTCCCATGATCTCGCAGAGCGGCGCGTACTCGACGTTGGTGAGTCCGGCGCCGTACTCGCTGTCGGGCAGGAACAGATTCCACAAGCCGGCGGCGCGCGCCTTCGGCTTCAGCTCCTCGACGATCGCCGTCGGCTGCCAGCGATCGCCCTCGGCGATCTGGCGGTGGAACGTCGCTTCGTTCGGGTAGATGTGCTCGCGCATGAACGCGACGAAGCGACGCTGGAGATCCTTCACCTTCGGCGAGTGCTCGAAGTGCATATTTGGTCAGTGCCGCGATCGCTCGCCTGAAAGGCTCGCGCCACACAGTCGGAGCGCACGTCCCGGTGCGCGTTCTATTGCGCGGCTTTCAGCCGAGCGACCAGCGATAATAGCTTAGCTTCACCGATGGAAACCGACGCGCTCGCCGTCCGCCGCGGCGAAGAGCTCGATTGGCGGCGGCTCACCGCATGGCTCCGCGACCGCCTGCCGGCAAGCAACATTCCCGGGCTGGACGTCTCGCGCGATCCGGCAATCGCGCAGTTCCCGGGCGGCCACTCGAATCTGACTTATCTGGTCCGCTTCGGCGACGCCGAGATCGTGATCCGGCGTCCGCCGTTCGGACCGGTCGCGCCGACCGCGCACGACGTCGCGCGCGAGTTCCGGTGGCTGACCGCCATGAACCGCGTGTTCGAGCTCGCGCCGCGTCCGTATCTGCTCTGCGAGGACCGCGACGTCATCGGCGCGGTCTTCTACGCGATGGAGCGTCGCCGCGGCGTCGTCGTGCGCACCGAAGAGCCCCCGATGCTCGGCACCCCCGACGCGCGGCGTCGCCTGAGCGGGTCGCTGGTCGACACGCTGTCCGATCTGCATGCCATCGACGTCGACGCGCGCGGACTCGGCGGCCTCGGAAGGCCGGCCGGTTTCGTCGAGCGCCAGGTGCGTGGATGGACCGAGCGGTGGCACCGCTCGCAGACGACCGCGCTCGCCGAGATGGCCGCGCTGGCGACGTGGCTGCGCGACCAGCTCCCGCCCGATCCGCCGCGGCCGTCGATCGTTCACGGCGATTTCAAGATCGACAACGTGATGCTCGATCCGCACGACCTCAGCCGCATCGTCGCCGTGTTCGACTGGGAAATGAGCGCGCTCGGCGATCCGCTCGTCGACCTCGGGATTCTCCTCGCCTACTGGGCGCCGACGGCGCCGCCGGGCCAGCGTGACGCGCTGACGACCGTCACCGATCGGCCCGGCTACTTCACGCGCGATGAAATCGTGGAGCGGTACGCGCTGCGGTCGGGACGCAATCTGTCGAACATCCGTTTCTACGAGGTTTTCGCGCTGTTCAAGATCGCCGTGGTCATTCAGCAGATTTATTTCCGCTACGTCCAGGGACAGACGACCGATCGCCGCTTCGCGACGTTCGACACGCGCGTCGCGTACCTGGCGCGGCACGCCGCGGCGCTCGCGTCGCGTTGACGCGAAACGCCGGCGGCGAGTCGCGCTCGGCCAAGGGCCTCGCGCCGCTGCAGTCTCGCGCGTCGTATAATCCGTGCGCCAGATTCCGTTCATCGAAGGTGCACCATGAAAGTCTCGCGACGGAGAGTTCTCGCGACGGCGGCAGGGGCCGTGGCGCTCGGCAGGACCGCGGCCATGCAATCGCCGGCGCCGGCACCCGCGGCTTCCGATCCGAGCAAGGCGCCGGGACGCCCGGCGCGGACGCTCGGACAACGCGCGGCGTTCGAGAAACCGCAGCGCATCACGCGGGGCGCGACAGGGTCGCAGACGCCGCATCAGGATCTGTACGGCACCATCACGCCGGCCGACCTGCATTTCGAACGCCATCACGCAGGCGTTCCCGAGATCGATCCGCGGAGCTACTCGCTGCTCATCCACGGGATGGTCGAGCGGCCGATGATGTTCACGCTCGCCGATCTCAAACGGTTCCCCTCCGTCTCGCGCGTCTGTTTCCTCGAATGCTCCGGCAATTTCAACCGCGCCGCGCCCCCTGAGACCACGCCGCAGCAGCTCGCCGGCATGACCAGCCAGAGCGAGTGGACCGGTGTGATGCTTTCGACCCTCTTCCGTGAGGTCGGCGCGCGTCCGCAGGCGACGTGGTTCCTCGCCGAAGGCCACGATGCCGCCCTCCTGGCGCGCAGCATCCCGGTCGAGAAGGCGTTCGACGACGCGATGATCGCGTACGCGCAGAACGGAGAGGCGATCCGTCCCGAACAAGGCTATCCCGCGCGCCTGCTGCTGCCCGGATGGGAAGGCAACTCGAACGTCAAGTGGATCCGGCGCATCGAGCTGTCGGACCGTCCGTTCATGACGCGCGAAGAAACCTCCAAGTACACCGATCCACTCGCCAACGACACGGCGCGCATCTTCAGCTTCGTCATGGACGCGCGCTCGCTGATCACGTATCCGGCCTATCCGGTCACGTTGACTCGCGGCTGGGTGGAAATCAACGGCATCGCGTGGAGTGGATACGGAAAGATTCAGCGCGTCGACGTGAGCACCGACGCCGGCAGGTCGTGGGCGTCCGCGAAGCTGCAGGAGCCCGTGCTGCCGAAGGCGCACACGCGTTTCCGTCACTTGTGGAAATGGGACGGCGGCGAAGCGATCGTCCTGAGCCGCGCGGTCGACGAGACCGGTTACGTTCAGCCGCCGAGAGCCGAGCTCCTGAAGACCAGAGGACCGGGCGCCGCGAACTATCACCTCAATCCCGTCACCGGCTGGCTCGTGCGATCCGACGGCGCGGTCGTCTACAACCAGGAGGCGTGGGGATGATCGCCATCGTCGCCTGCGCGATCGCCGCATTCGCGGCGCAGACACCGCAGATGCCCGCGACGCTCGGCATCGGACGGCCCGCCATGCCGGCCGAGATCTCGGCGTGGGATATCGACGTCCGACCGGACGGCGTCGGACTTCCACCCGGCCGCGGTGCGGTGACGGAGGGTGAAACGATCTACGCTGCGCGCTGCGCGTCGTGTCACGGCAAGACGGGAAAAGAAGGTCCCAACGACCGGCTCGTCGGACGCGAACCGGGCGACGCGTTTCCGTTCGGCCGCGATCCGCAGCGGCCGAAGACGATCGGCAGCTACTGGCCGTACGCGACGACGGTGTTCGACTACATTCGCCGCGCGATGCCGCCGAACGCGCCTGGATCGCTGCAGAGCGGCGAGATCTACGGTCTGGTCGCGTATCTCCTGTTCCTGAACGATCTCATCCCGGCCGACGCGGTGATGGATGCGACATCGCTGCCGAAGGTGGTCATGCCCGCCCGCGATCGCTTCGTGCCCGACCCGCGCGGCGGCCCGAAGTCCGTCAACCCTCGGAGTCGACCATGAAGATTCGCGTGCTGCTCGGAGCCGCCCTGAAGGGCTGCGCGACCGCAATCATCGTCTGCGCGATCGTTCCGGCGACTGCCTTTCCACAGGCGCTCACGAGCCTGGCGTCGCTGCGCGTCGGATACAACACGCGCAAGAACACGGCGAGGCCGCAGGGCGAGCTGAAGGCCCAGATTGACGCGCTCGATCAGCAGATTGCCGACGCCACGCGTCTTGGCAGGACCGGCGAGCTCCGGCGGCTCTTCGCGAAAGGCAACGTGCTGCTCGCCGGCCGTCAGTGGACCGACGAGATCGACTACGCCAACTCGCTGGTGGTGCGGACCGATCGAGTCGTCGCCGACTCGTCGAAGCCATATCCGGTCAGGCTCGAGCAGATCTACTCGCCATCGATCGCTCTCGAGCGAACGCTGACGGCGCATGTCCTCCTGCGTGCGCGTCCGGCGCCGCCGGTGCCCGGCTCGAGCACACCGCCACAGCCCGGCGACGTCGTGAAGGATCTGGGTACGTTCGACGGTGTCGCGCGCGACCTTCGCGAATCGCCGTTCCCCTTCGAACTCGATGTGCAAGATGTCGCCGACGGCGGCTATCAGCTCAGCGTCGAGGTCTCGAACGACTCGGCGCCGCTCGGCGCGTCGACGCTGAACATCGCTCTCCGCAGAGGGCTCGACGATCTCGCCGCCCGCCTCGAAGCCGAGGGCCGGAACGCGCCAGAGGCACTCCGCGCCGAAATCCTCTTCCCGGTGGACCGGATGCGAAACGTCAACCGCGGACGCCTCGAACTCCGGACGTTCGACCCGCAAAAAGACTTCGCGTCGGCTGACGCCGTCGCCGCGGCGGTCAAAGCGAAGCAGGATCCGTTCGCGACACGCACCGGCGACTTCAAGCGCCATTACCTGCTCGACGCGGCGCGGGAGATGCTCCCCTATCGCATGTATGTGCCGACGACGTACAACGCATCGCGATCGTTTCCGCTCATCGTCGCACTGCACGGACTGGGAGGAACCGAGGATTCGTTTTTCGAGGGCGGGCTGTACGGCGGCGTTCTGCCGAAGCTCGCCGAGCAGCACGGCTACATCGTCGCGGCGCCGCTCGGCTATCGCGTCGATGGATCGTACGGGTGGGGACTCGGGAGTCCGCCGGCCGATCCGGTCACGAGACGCGTGCAGGACTTCAGCGAACAGGACGTGATGCAGGTGCTGCAGCACGTCCGGCAGCAGTACAAGATCGACGGGAACCGCATTTATCTGATGGGCCACTCGATGGGGGCCATCGGCACGTGGAAGATTGCGCCGAAGTATCCGGACGTCTGGGCGGCGATCGCGCCGATTTCAGGCAGCGGCGCGCCGGCGACGCTCGATCGAATCCGCACTGTGCCCGAGATCGTCGTGCACGGCGACAACGATCCGACCGTGCCGGTCAACGGGTCGCGGACGATGGTGGCGAAGCTGAAGGAGCTCGGCGTCGACTACAAATACATCGAAGTTCCCGGCGGACTGCACAGCGATGTCGTCGCGCCCAACATCGGCGCGATTCTGGATTTCTTCGACGCGCACCGGAAGACATCACGGGTGTCACAGTAGGGGCGGACCAGCGTGTCCGCCCCGGCGCGATGCCGTCCCGCCATCGCGCTCGCGGGCCGACACGTTTCTACGGCTCGCGGGCCCCACCCCCGCTCGCTAGGCCGCAGGCGCTGGTCGGCCCCTGCCTGTTTCACGCGGTCGCGCCTTTCTTCGCTTTCAACTCCGCCAGCAGCTTATCGACTTCCTCGTCGCGCTCGAGCTGCACGAAGCGATCGTCGACGTCGTCGATGACCATTTCCGCCTTCGCCTGACTGACGGCTTCGTGAACCGTCACCTTCTGTTTCATCCGCTCGAACGTGCGAATCGTCGACCGGCCGCCAATCGCCATCTGCGCGTCGGTCGCCTTGCCCAGCGCGCGCGCGCGGCGATGCTGCGCGAGCAGCATGTCGCTCTTCGCCTGAGCCTCGCCGAGCTTCTGGTCGAGCTTGGCGAGGGCGGATTTCAGCGTCGCGACCTGCGCGCGCTGATCGTCGACCTGCTGGCGGAAGCTGTCGGCGTTCCGCTCGGCGCTCTTGTGCCGCTCGATCGCGGCACGGGCGAGATCGTCCTGTCCTTTCTCGACGGCGAGCTCCGCCTTGCGCAGCCACTCGACCGCCCTGTCGGCATTCTCCTGCGCTTTTTTCTCGAGCATATGCTGATCCGCAATCGAGATCGCGACCTGCGTCTTCACCTGCAGCAACTGGTTCTCCATGTCGAGAATCACCTGCTTGATCATCGTCGACGGGTTCTCCGCCCGGTCGATGAGATCGTTCAGGTTTGCCCGGACCAGCGTGCCCACGCGTTCTAGCAATCCCATCGTCGTACTCCTTATGTTCCCAACACGTCAGGTTTCTTCGCGCTGTCGCCGATCGGGCGGACCTTCGACAGCAGCTGCGAGAGATCCATGCCCGAGAGCGCCTCGAAGAGCGCGGGTACCTGCGCCGCCATCTTGGTGATGTCAGCAGTAACTTTGCTGACGCCGGCGGAGTCGCCGTTGCCGGTCGAGACGACGGTGATCTTGTCGACCTTGCTCAACGGCGTCGCCAGCGCGGCGACGACGTCCGGCAGACTGGTAATCAGCTTGTCGATGACCGCGGCCTGGTTGTATTCCTGGTACGCCTCGGCCTTCACGTTCATCGCCTTCGCCTCGGCCTCGCCTTTCTTGAAGATGATCGACGCTTCGGCCTCGCCTTTCGCGAGCGTCGCCGATGCCTGGCCCTCGGCTTCGACCATCAGCCGCAGCTTCTCGGCGTTGGCGAGCGTCTCGATCCGCTTGCGCTCGATCTCGGCCTGTTTCAGAACCGTCGCAATCAGCTCTTTCTCGCGCCGCAGAATCTCCGCCTCCTGCACCTTGATTTGCTGCTCGCGCTCCACCTGCTGCACTTTCACCGCTTCCGCGGTGACCTGCTGCTGCATCACGTTGGTCTGGATCTCGTACGCCTTGTCCGCCTGCGCCTGCTGCTTCTTCACGATCTCGACGTACTGCGCTTTCTTGATCTCGAGATCGCGCGTCGCTTCGGCCTGCTTGGCCTGCGACAGCGTCTCGGCGAGCACGCGCTCCTGATCGGCCTGCGCCTTCGCGATCGCCGCGGCGCGCGTCGCTTCGGCGCGCTTGATGGCGGTGTCGCGATCGGCTTCGGCCGCCGCGACGTCCGCATCGCGCTTGATGCGCGCGATGTCGGGCCGTCCCATGTTCACGATGTACTCGTTCTTGTCGCGGACCTCCTTGATCGTGTAGGAGATGACCTCGAGGCCCATCTTGCTCATATCGTCCGCGCATGTGGATCGCATGCGGTCGGCGACCATTTCCGGCTGCTTGACGATCTCCTCGACCGTGAGCTGGCCGATGATGCCGCGCAGGTGGCCTTCCATCACGAGCCGGATCAGGCCTTCACGCTGGTCCGGAGACTTCGTCAGGAACTGCTCCGACGCGGTCTGGATCGACACCGGATCGGACTTGACCTTGATCTGCGCGACCGCTTCGACGGTGACCGCCACGCCTTGTTTCGTGTAGAGGTCCTGCACCGGCGCGACGTCGAACGACATCAGCTCCAGCGACAGCTGCCGGCACGCTTCGATCATCGGGAAGATGATCGTCCCGTGCCCTTTGACGACGCGCGTCCCGCGGAACCCGTAGACGACGAGCGCCTCGTGCGGTCCTGCTTTCCGGTACAGCGTGGCCATGAGGCTCGTGAGAAGAATCACGGTCAGCCCCATCAGGCCGACCGTGACGCCAACGCCGGTTGAGATTTCCATACCCGCCTCCGTGGGGTCGGACGCCGACTCTGACCCCGGTTAACGATGCCCCGCTGCGAGCTCCTCCCACGTGCGGACGTAGGCGAGCCCGTTCTCGTATCGCGTAATCACGACTTCGACGCCTTTCTCGATCGCCACGCCGTCTTCGCTGCGCGCGCCCGCCACGCGCCGAGCGCCCGCCTGCTGAAAGAGGATCTCGCCGGTGCCGCCCGGACGAATGGGACTGCTGACGGTACCGAGCAGGCCGACGACGTCGTAGTCGTCCGGATCGAGATTCTCCCCGGCCGACCACAGCACCTTCGCCATCACCAAGAAGACGATCGCCGAGCCCACGAGTCCGACGCCGCTGGCGACCAACAGCGAGGCAATCGGCCACAGCTCCGTGTAGCGCGTCAGCAGATAGCCGGCGCCGCCGAACCAGGCGAGGAACGCCATCAGCGTCGAAAAGTTGATCGTGGACGGAGCGGTCGCCGCAGACGTTGCGTGGCTATGTCCGCCGCCGGCGTGCGGAGCGTCGGCGTGCACGTGAACGTGGCCGTGCGGCCCGCCGTGGGCGTGGATGTGCGGATGCAGTCCCGCCACGCCCAGCAGCCAGGAAGCCGCACTGAGCAAGAATCCCAGCAAAAAGCAGACGAGATAGACGTTCGTCCACGTCATGGGTGTCCCTCATGAAATCACCGGCTTGAGCGCATCGAGCAGGCGATCGACGAGATCGGGCGTCTCGACGATCGCGCCGAGCAGCAGGAGGCACTTGCGCGAATCGGCGTGGTCGGCGAGCTTGAGCAGCGCGCCCGTGAGCTCGATGTCGCCGACGAACTGCTCCGCGCCCTTGCGGAGCCAGTCGTCGAGCGGTCCCTCGCTGGTGCGAAGGTCGGAGGTGAGTTCCGTGTGAAATCCCGGCGGGTCGGTGACGAGATAGCCGGGATGCACCTTGAAGAAGCGCGCGAGGAGCTGACGCGTGTGGTGCGTGAGGTGCGGGCGCGCGCCGCTCTCGACCTGCGAGAGATAGGACTGGCTGAACGAAGCGCCGAGCTCGTGGCGGATGGCGCGAACGACTTCCTGCTGGCTCAGCTCACGGCCGAGACCGCGGAGCTCGCCTTCGACCTTGCGCAGCGATCGAACTTTCTCGCCGAGGGTCATTGCAATTAGCAATATACATATCGCAGATTGCAATGGCAACCACAAGATGCAGGAGTCCGGCGCTCAGCCGTCCACTACGAATCGGTGACGCGTGCAGAATTGAAACTGTGTGCTATTGCTTCTTTGCGGTGAACGTCCCCTGCGCGAGGCCGCCGATGTCCACGGTCCCTTCCATCGAGTCCTTGCTCTTGACCGTGCCCGTGTAGGTGACGGAGAGCTGCGTCCCCTGCGCGTCGGCGCTGAACGAGAACTTGACGTCGTTGCCCTTCACGGTGCCGGTCAACTCCTGTTCACCGAAGTTTTGCGACGAGTAGTGGCCGGTGAGCTTCTCGCCATCCTGCTTCAGCGTCACGGTGGGCGTTCCGCTGCCGGCGTCGGTCTGGACGTTGAACAGCCACTTGCCGGTGACATCGACCGTCGACGACTGACCGGCCGACGCGAACGACGCGAGGGCCAGCGCGAACAGAAACAGAAGAACACGCTTCATATCGATCTCCTCCGGCGGGTCCGGACCGATCCTACATTGGATTCAAAGCGAGCCGCGCGACGAATTCGGGGTCGGCGTCCTTCCAGAGCAGGCGCGCACGCCGAAGCTCGTCGCGCGCGGCCGCGCGATCGCCGTCATGCGCCGCCACGAGCGCGAGCGCGTAATGCGCGCCGGCGTAGTTCGGATCGTGCGCGATCATCTGCCGCGCCGCCCAGCCGGCGAACGGCCAGTCGCCGACCTCGCGCGCCGCGCGGGCGACGGCGTCGAGCGTGAACGTCGCCTGAATCCAGGCGTCCGGCCCGGGGCGTGCGCGCACATTGGCGGCGACGCGTTCGAGCGCCGCGCGACCCTTGTCCTTCTGTCCGGTCCGCAGCTGGAACTCGCCCTGCAGCTGCTGCAGCGCATCGGCGAGGAGCCCGACGCCTTGAGGAGCGCCCCGCATCAGGCGCAGCGCCGCGTTCGATTCGTCGGCGGCTCTCCGGTACCGCTTCATCGCGAGACATGCAAACCCCGCTTCGATGTGCCCCGTCGCGCTGACGAGCGGCGACGGGTGCGCCGCCAGCGTTTCCGCGGCCACCAGCGCTTCGTCGAAGCGGCCGTTCGCGCGCAGGAACACCGGCCATTCGCGCTTGTTGAACTCCTGGACGATCAGCGTCGACGGGATCGCGAAGGCGGCCTTCAACAGTTTTTCGGCCTTCGTCATCTGGCCGATGTACTGGAACGAGGTCGCGAGCAGATCGAGGTTGTGATGGTAGTGCCAGTCGATGTCGACGGCGATTCCTTCGGCCGCAAGGTACTCGGATCCGATGGCGTCGGCGGCCTCGAACGCGGCAATTGCGTCCGCGACGCGACCGGCGCGCCGCAGCTCGTGGCCCTGCATGTGCCGCGCGTGCGGAACTTCTGGCGCCAGCCGCGCATAAATCTCGGCTTCGGTCAGCGCGTCCTTCGGGCGGTTGGTGTTCTCGAACGCATGCGCCAGATAATGATGCGCGGCGAAATGATCGGGCGCCAGCGTGAGCGCCTTTCGATAGAACGGCGCCGAGGCGTCGACGCTTCCCTGCCCGCGCTCCGCGGGATCGCGCGACTCGGCCTTGCCGCGCGCGAGCCACAGTTCCTCGTTCGATGGATAGGCGGCGAGCGCGCGATCGAGCGCCGCTCGATACGCCGTGAGCTTCGACACGTCGACCGGCGCGGCTTCGGCCTCCATCTGGAGGGCGCGAGCGTCGATCAGCCGCCGCTCGCGATCGCCCGCAGCCGCGGCGAGAGCCTTGGCGCCGCCGAGCGCGTCGCGCGCGGCCGATGCGGCGTTCAGCTCCGTGTAGGCCACGCTCAACCCGACGTACGCCATCGCGAGCGTCTCGTCGTGGGCCAGCGCCTGATTGAACGATCGCGCCGCCTCGAGCCACACGTACGAGTGAAGGTAGGCGAGCCCCTGATCGTAGAACCGCTGCGCTTCTGCCGACGATGTGGTGACCGGATCGTGCGCGACGCCGATGCCGCTGCGCAGCGGGACCGGACGATGTGCGAGCTGTAGCGCGGCGCTTTCAGCCCCGCGATCGCGGTCCTGAAAGGGGCGCGCCACCTCCACGGAAGATGCTGGATGCGACTGTCCGCTTCGGGCGAGGGTGAGCGCGGCGGCGAAAACCAGCAGCAGCACGACGATCAGCGCAGAGCCTGCGGCAGTCGGCAAAGGAGATTGTGTTCTCTGCGAACTGTGCGAGCTCTGCGTTGTCACCGGCTCGTTAGAACGAAAATTGTCCGCCGATCTTGAAGAACCGTCCCTGCAGCACGTTGGTCGGCCGGAGCCACGCGCTCGTGGCCGCCGTCGAGAACGTCGTGTTCACCGTGTAGGGCCAGTTGTTGTTCAGCGCGTTGTAGAGGTCCGCGTCGATGCGGAACGCGTACCGATCCAACTTGAACCTCCGCGAGGCGCGCAGATCGAGCTGATTCAGGTTCTCGCTGCCGTACACCGTCCCCGGTTCGATGATGTTCAGCGTCTTGGTGCCCGTCGCGCCCGCCGCCAGATTCCTGCCGAGCGCCGGGGCATTAAGGGCATTCGGGATCGGCCAGTCCGCCCGCACGCTGGGATAGAAAGGATTCTGAACACCGCGGCTGAACTGGTACGTTCCGCTGATCGCCACGTCCCACGGCAGCATGTGCGACGCCATCAGCTTCACGTCCGGCCGGAATGGATACTTCTGATCGCAGAACACTTTCTCCGGGTTGTCGACCTGAGGAACCGTGTACGCGAGCGCGGTGATCCCGGGAACCGCCGCCTCGAGCGGCGCGTTGCAGGTGTCATAGTGGCGCTGCTGCGCGTTGACGCCGCCCTGCACGAACGTTCCCGCGCGCATCCGCGCGTTCACGGTGACGTCGAATCCGCTGTAGACGTCCGTGATCCCGCCGAAGTCGTTCGCCAGCTTGTAGACGTTCTGCACCTGGCCCTGAAACGACGGCTTGATGTCGTAGAGGCCGCACACCTGGTAATTGCCGCCGTTCGGCAGACTCGAATCCGCCGGCGCGGTGATGCAGAATGGCCCGTCGTAGCTGCTGCTGCCGGTCAGCGCGTTGTCGACCACGACCTGGTTGCCGAAGGAGCGTCGGTACCAGGCGGCGTTCATTGACACTCTCGGCGCCAGCTCGTGCTGGATGCTGACCGCATATTCCAGGTTGTAAGGCCGCACGCCCCAACCGGTCAGCGTGCTGGGATCGTACGTCGTCGACTGAATCAGCTTCCCGAAGTTCGCGTTGGTCGACGGTCCGAGCTCGTTGAACTGCACGGAGCCGTCCGCGTTGAAGATCGTGAAGTCGCGGTTCAAATCGGTCCATGTCCGCGTATCGGTTCGGCTGATCGTGTTCTCCGGATTGAGCGCGGCGGCGGTCGTCACGTTCTCGCCGTTCACGTAGCGGGCGAAGCTCGCCTTGATCGCGGTCCTGCCGGTGCCGAACAGGTCGTAGGAGACGCCGATTCGCGGGCTGATGTCCTTCCAGTTGTTCGTGTCAAATCCTGTGAAATGTGCGGCCGGATTCCAGAGCCCAGCGGGCAGATCCTCGTCGAGCACCTGCTCGCGGTACCAGTCGTAGCGGATGCCGGCGTTGATCGTCGCGCGCTTGATCGTCCAGTGATCCTGCGCGTAGAGGCCGACGTCGCCCTTCACGCCTTCGCGCTGATCGCGGCGCGTGCGCAGCGTGACCGCCTGCGGGCACGGCGGCGCTCCGCACGTCGCGTTCAGCTGGCTGATCGTCATCGTCAGGTCGCCGGTGAACTGTTCGACCGTCCGGCGCGGACCTTCACTGAGAGAGCCGCCGAACTTGAAGGCGTGCGAGCCGGTGACGTAGGACGCCGAACCCATGTAGGTGCGGAGAATCGAGAAATGATCCGCCGGCGCGTTCCAGGCGTTGAAGATCTTGCCGTTGGTCTGCTCGGTAAGCGAGTAGACCTTCGACGCGGCGATGGAAGCGGGATCCCAGATCTTGTCATTGAGACCGGTCACAGAGGGCTGATACAGCTCGGTGTACTCCTGGTCGTACATCGCGAAGCCGACGTCGAACAGCAGCTTGTTCGATTGCGTACGCGTCCACTTGCTGACCGAGACGAAGCTGGTCGGCGTCACCTGAACGCCTGCCGCTTCGGGCGAGACGAGCGCGCTGATGCCCCAGTGATTCCGGTATTTGTTCTGGTAGTCGTGATAGTAGGAGATCTTGTCCTTCTGGCTCACTTGCCACGTCACCCGCCCGGCGCGGCTCACGATATGACCGTCGTCGAGTCCGGGCCGGTTCGTATCGGCGACGTACCTCAACGAGGTCGGACCGAGCGCGTTGAAAAAGCTGTCGGCTGTCGTCTTGTTGACGCCCCAGTGACGGAACGTGCCCTGCCACCAGACCTTGTCCTTGACGATTGGGCCGCCGACCGAAGGATTGAAGTCCCAGATCTTGTCGATGACGCTGATGTTCGTGAGCCGGTTCGCGGGATTGAACGTGAGATCGCCCGCAAGGTTGTCCCGCAAGTTGTCGCTCTGCCAGTTGCCGGTCGTGTAGTTGCCGACTACGACACCGCGGAACGTGTTGCCGCCATCCTTCGGAATCATGTTGACGCGGATGCCACCCTGCGCCATCTCGGCGGAGTCGGCACCGGTCACGTAGCTGATCTCCTGCCAGCTTCCGTCGTTCCAGTAGACGCCGCTGTAGGCGCCGTTCGCGCAGAGGTTGTTGAGGCGCATCCCCTCGACCGTCTGCACCGCATCGTTCGAACCTTTGTAGTTCAAGGGTGACTGCTGCAGGTTCCCCGAGCCGCCGACGTCGCGGTTCAGCGCGTTGCCGCCCCCGAACGAGACGTTGGTGCCGGGAATCATGATACCGACGGCCTGGATGTTGCGGCCCGTCGGAATCGCGTCGAGCACGTCGCGCGTCATCACCGTGCGTGTCGTGATGTTCTGCACGTCGACGACCGGCGATTCCGCTGCCACTGTGATCGTTTCTTCGACGGCGCCGATCTTCATCTCGGCGTTGATCGTCGCGGTGAAGTCCGAGGTCAACTCGACGTTCTCGCGCTTCACGACGCTGAAGCCGGGGAGCGTGAAGGTGACCGTGTAGACGCCCGGCCGAAGGGCGGTAATCTTGTACTGGCCGGCGCCGTCGGTGACGCCTGCTCGCGTCTTCTCGATCAGCGCGGGACTCGAGACTTCCACGGTGACGCCGGGAAGCACGGCGCCTGATGCATCTTTCACTTCGCCCGCGATGCCGCTCGTCTGGGCCGACACGAGCGCGGGCCACAACGCGAGACACATCGCCGCCGCAATCAATCGTGCGAACGTTCGCATGCCCAAATCCTCCTCGTGCAGCCGACTCAACGCGCCGGCTAGAGTCAGAGTATTCTGCAGCAGCGCTGGCGGCACGGCGCGGGTTTTTCAGGCTGCGCGCCGTACAGTCGCATCGGGCTCCAAAAGTCCGAATCGCACGGAAGCTCCACAACAATTCGCTTACGGTCTCGCCTACCGACCGGTCGGTCAGCTGTCAGCTTTCAGCTATCAGCTGTCAGCTGTCAGCTATCGGCTATCGGCTGACCGGCTTTCTGCTGATAGCTGACAGCTGACAGCCGATAGCTGAAAGCTGAGAGCTGAAAGCTGACGATCACTTCGAGAGCAAGGAAGCGCTGCTCTTCGAGATCATGAGCTTCGGTCTCGACAAGGTGCGCGACGAAGTGCTGACGCCCGTCCGCGGCATCCGCGATCCCGAGGAACGGCTGTGGCAGCTGATCGTACGCCACGCGCGCATCACGACGCGGGGACAGGGCGCCGTTGCGCACCTCGGCGACGAAATCCGCGCGCTGCCGCCCGCCGCGCGGCGGCAGATCGAGCAGCGCATGCGCGTCTACCTCGATCTGGTTCGCGAGACGCTCGACGATCTGAAGGCTGCGGGACGCCTGCGCCGCGTCGATCGCACGGTGGCGGCATTCAGCGTGATCGGAATGATCCTGTGGCTGCCGCGATGGTTCAGAGAGGACGGCCGGCTGACGCAGGAGCAGGTCGCCGACGGGATCGCGAACCTAGCGCTCGGCGGCCTGATCGCGTCCGACAATCGTCACCGGTCGAAACCGGGCCGGCGGCCGAAGCTGCGGACGTAGTTGATGACGTTCCAGGTGTCCGTTTCGCTGATCCGCTCCGCGTAGCTCTCCATGTCCTTCGACGTGCCGCGGCGGATCACTGAATACATGTCTCCCTCGCTCGATCCGAACTGCAGCTTCGCGGTGAGATCCGACGGCTGCTCGCCCACGGCCGCCTCGCCATCGCCCTTGCCTTCCGCTCCATGACAGCGGATGCACAGCCGCTGATACACGCGTTTGCCCGCCGCCAGCGATTCGGGCGTCGCCGCAACCGGATTCTTGATTTTCGCCGCCTCGGGGCTGCCGCCTTTGCGCGGGGCCGCCGGCGCCTGCAGCGCCAGCAGCAGCCCGATCGCCAGAACCACGTGTGAAAGCATTCTCAGAGCCCACCCATGCACAGATATTTGATCTCGAGGAACTCTTCCATCCCGTACTTCGATCCTTCGCGGCCGAGCCCCGATTCCTTGACGCCGCCGAACGGCGCGACTTCGGTCGAGATCAAGCCGGTGTTGATGCCGACGATGCCGTACTCGAGCGCCTCGGCCACGCGCCAGATGCGGCCGATGTCGCGCCCGTAGAAGTACGCGGCGAGGCCCGATTCGGTGTCGTTCGCGAGCGCGATCGCATCCGCCTCGGTGCGGAAGCGGAAGAGCGGCGCGACGGGGCCGAAGGTTTCCTCGCGAGCGATTGCCATCGACGGCGTCACGTTGGTGAGCACCGTCGGCTCGAAGAAGCGCCCGCCGAGCGGATGGCGCGTCCCCCCGACGAGAACCTTCGCGCCCTTCGACGTCGCGTCGCTGATGTGGCTCTCGACTTTTTCGACGGCGCGATCGTCGATGAGCGGACCTTGGGTCGCGCCGGCTTCGAGTCCGGGCGCCGGTTTCAGCTTCCTCACCGCCACTGAAAGTTGTTCGGCAAACACATCGTAGACTGCGTCCTGCACGAGCAGGCGGTTCGCGCAGACGCACGTCTGACCGGTGTTGCGGTACTTCGACAGAATCGCCCCTTCGACCGCCGCATCGAGATCGGCATCATCGAACACGATGAACGGCGCGTTGCCGCCGAGCTCGAGCGACAGCTTCTTGACCGTGCTCGCACACTGCGCCATGAGAAGCTTGCCGGTCTCGGTCGATCCGGTGAACGACAGCTTCCTGACGATCGGGTTGCTCGTCAGCTCGCCTCCGATTTCGGTTGCGGACCCGGTGATGACGTTGAGCACACCCTTCGGGACGCCTGCCCGTTCGGCGAGTTCCGCGAGCGCGAGCGCGGAGAACGGCGTCTGTGACGCCGGCTTCAGCACCACGGTGCATCCGGCGGCGATGGCGGGCCCGGCCTTCCGCGTGATCATCGCGAGCGGAAAGTTCCACGGCGTGATGCACGCGACGACGCCGACCGGCTCCTTGATGACAACGATGCGCTTGTCGGCCTGGTGCGGCGGGATCGTGTCGCCGTAGACGCGCTTGGCTTCCTCGCCGAACCACTCGAGGAACGAGGCCGCATAGGCAACCTCGCCGCGCGATTCGGTCAGCGGTTTCCCTTGTTCGGTGGTCATCAGCCGCGCGAGATCCTCCTGGTTCGCCATCATGAGATCGAACCAGCGGCGCATGACCTGTGCGCGCTCCTTGCCCGTCTTCCTGCGCCACGCCGGGAACGCGCGCGCCGCCGCGTCGATCGCCTGCCGCGTCTCGGCGCGTCCAAGCCGCGGGACGGTGCCGATCACTTCGCCGGTCGCTGGATTGTCGACGTCGATTCCGTGCGCGCTCGACTCGATCCAGCCGCCATCGACGTAGCAGGCCTGGCGGAAGAGTCTTGGATCCTGAAGCTGAATGCCGACAGTGGTTGTATTGGGCATAACGGCTGATTGTAGCGCGAAGGCTTAAGCCGGGCCCACCTCACCAAGCAAGTTCATCGACGCATTCGTCACATCGCCAATGCGTTCGATCGTGATGTCGGGCGAGGAGTACACGGCCAGCAAAACCGGATCATGAGCGTAATGACCCTGTCGGACGAAAACGGTCGTAAGCCGGTCGCGCCAGATCTTTTTCATTTCGGCGAGGATTCGTACTTTGTCGTCGACCATCACGTACCGCTCCGCCGGAAACCTTCGTTCGACATCGTCGAGCATCTGCTCCTTGTGGATGTAGATGAGCACGCGGCCGTCGACGGCGGCCCACAGCCCCGATCGCTCAACCTTCCGCGGTTGAAAGACGACGTCGCCGTCGGACAGAACCACGACGAGACCACGCGACCGAAGATGCCGAATCACGTCGAAGGCGCCTGGATATACGCGATCGGCGAACGGGTACGCGAGCAGGAAGAGCGAGATTTCGAGCAGATGCGGATCGCGCGGACGCTCGATGCGGTACCGCTGCAGCGCGCCCAGATAATCGGCATACCCGAGTTCGCGCCGCAGCTCTTCGAAGATCTCCCAGTAACGACGCTCGCACTCCTCGCCGAATGCGGTGATCAAATAACGGCGAAGATCCTCGACGATCGCGTCGTTGTCCAACAATGTGTTGTCGACGTCCAGGAGGAAGACAGTGTCGGCCACGGACTCGAGCAGCCCTGAAGGGTTGCGCTACGCGTTGTCTGGACAGGGGGCGTTCGCGTATCCGGATCGGAACGGTGTCACGATGCCCGTGGAAGGTTCGAAGCGATGACGCCATACGCACGCGGTGTCGTTCGCGAGGAGATGAATCGAGATCGACGGCGTGTCGGAGATTGTCTTGACGTAATGAATGTCGTCGATCGGCGGCAGCAGCGTGTAGAACTCGCCGCGTCCGAGTTCCTGTCTTTTCGAAATCTCCAGCTGCGCACGCGACGGATCGCGGCCGTCGTCGAGCCGGCGATAGACCGTTTCGTCCTGACGTCCGCGGTAGATGCCGACGAGGCCCCACGCGAGGTGATCGTGGACCGGCGTCGCGGCGAGGGCCGGAACGACGAGCGAGAAAAGACAGAGCGATCCATCCTCCGCCCGATACAGCGCGTACTGGCCGATGCCGCCGCCCATTTTGCTCGTATCGTCTGGTCTCGCGCAGCTCTCGGGCAACCAGCCATCGGCCGCGAGCAACCGCGCAAACGCCGGCCGCAGCGCCTCGACGCGAGACCGATCGTCGTGAATCGCAGACCGCAGCCGCTCGGTCTCCGCGATCAGCGCGCGGATCTCCGGGGTGTCTACGAGGAATCCGAAGTGATCGTGGCGATGTCCGAGGTCGCACATGGCATGGGATTCTACTCCGGCATTCGAGTCACTTCTTCTCGAGCGGCGATTCGGCCGGCCCCGAGACCACTTGTCCAGTCGGCTTGAATCGGGAGCCGTGGCACGGACAATCCCACGTCCGCTCCGCCTCGTTCCAGTCGACGATGCATCCCATGTGCGTGCACGTGGCGGACACTCTTGTGACGGTGCCGCTCGGGTCGCGGTACACCGCCAGCTTCTCGCCGTTCAAATGGAGAACCTTCCCCGAGCCGCGGCGCACCGCGCGCAGCGATCGCCCTTCGGCGCCGGCGAATCGATCGCGGACGAGGTAATACGGATAGTCCTTGTTCTCGCGGATGTAATCCCAGAGCGCGCCGAGAATCTTCGTGCGGCTCGGCTCGAACAGGTCGGACCACGGATTGCGGCGTCCGAGCACGCGGTCGGCGGCCATCATCCCCGCCAGCGTGCCGAACGTCATGCCGTTGCCGGAATATCCGGTGCCGGCGAATTGATGGTCCGCCGTGTCGCCGATGTACGGCAGGCCGTCGGGCGTTTCAACCACCTGTCCCGACCAGCGATGCGTGATGCCGACGCCGCGGACCATCATTTCGAGCGTGCGTTCGAGCCGTTCGAAGCAGCTGTTGGTGTCGCCCGCCTGCCCGGTCTTGTGGTCCTGTCCGCCGAAGATGACGACGTCCTCGCCTCGGCCCGGCTCGAGCCGAAGATAGTGGTACGGATCGGCGGTGTCCCAGAACAACGCGTCCGGCACGCGCCCGTGCTTCACGCGCCCGGCAACGACGTAACTCGTGTAGAGGGCGAGCTTGGTCTGAAACAGCGTCGCGCCGAGGAGTCCTGCGTTGCCCACCAGCGGTGTGTGCGTCGCAAGCACGATGTCGCTGCAGCGGATCGTGCGGCCGTTGGCCTCGACCGAGCGCGGTTCGTCGGAGAATTCTGCGGCGCTCGTGTGCTCGAAAATCGTTCCGCCGCGATCGACGATCGCATGCGCGACGCCCGCCAGGTACTTGCGCGGGTGAACGCGCGCCTGGTCTGCGTACATGACACCAGGACCGCCGACGAAAGGTACGTCGTCGATGAACTCGGCATCGAATCCGAGATCGGCGGCCGCGGCGGCCTCGCGCCGGAACATCGACGATTCGTCGTGCGGACGCGATCGGGACGGCGGGCCGATCGGCGAATGAAGGTACCCCGGCACCCACGCGAAATCGCAGGCGATCTGCTCGTCGCGTACGATGCTGTCGATCTGGAAGATCGCCGCGAGGCCTGCGTCCCACGCCGCCTGTGCGTGCTCGCGGCCGAAGTTCTTCACCAGCTCGGTCATCTTCACGTCGGTCACCATCGTCAGGTGCGCGCTCGTATGACCGGTGTCGATCTGCGCGCAGCGCTCCCGTTCGATGACGGCGACGCGCCGTCCCGCGAGCGTCAGAAGATACGCGGCGGTCAGTCCCGTGATACCTGCCCCGATGACGAGGACGTCGACCGATTCATCGCGCTCGAGCTTGGGGTACCTCGGCAGCGGCGTGGAGTCGATCCAGAACGGGCGCGTGTCGGCGTGAACCTTCATGTTCTTGACCCAAGCAAGCGAACCGCCAAACATGGGTCAGCTGTATGCCACGTCTACGGCTCGGTCCGTCGCTCTGGCTCGATCGCCGTACGCAGGCGCCGTCGTTTCCGTCGCTTCGTCACGATGTGCGCGTCGAGGTGGCGATCGTAGGCGGCGGACTTACCGGCGCGGCCATCGCGTGGCGCTTTGCGAAGGCTGGCATCCCCGTCGCCCTGATCGAACGAGCGCGCGTCGGCCGCGGCAGCACCGCGGCCAGCACCGCGCTGCTGATGCAGGAGCCGGACGTGGATCTTCGAGAGCTCGCGAGCCGTTATGGCAAAGCGGGCGCGCGGCGAGTGTGGCAGCTGAGCCGGGCGGCGACGCGCGACTTCGTGCGCACGATCGACCAACTCGGCATCGAGTGCGATCTCGCTGCGCGCGATTCGCTGTACTACGCTCTGACGCCGAAGGCGATCGAGCCGCTGCGGATCGAACACAGATTGCGACGGCGCGCCGGCTTCAGCGGGCGATGGCTGAGCGCGGCCCAGTTGAGCGACGCGTCCGGGTTCGAAGGCGCCGGCGCCATTCGAACGCACGGAAACGCGCAGATCGATCCGTATAAGGCGTGTCTCGGCTTCACCCGCGCGGCGGTCGAGCGCGGAGCCCAGGTGTTCGAGCGAACGCCAGTACTCGCCCGAAGGTCGCGGTTGCGGACTGGGAATTGGGGACTTGGTGCAGGAGAGAGCGTCGTGCTCCGCACGCCCCACGGATCGGTGACGGCCGATCGCGTCATCGTCGCGACCGGCTATGCGACCGAACGGTTCAAACCGCTCGCCGGACGGTTCCGGATGCTGCACACGTACGTTGTCGGCACACGTCGGCTTTCACGCGCGGAGCGGCGTCGGCTCGGACTGGGCGCGGTGATGTTGTGGGAAACCGGCAGGCCGTATCACTACGCGCGATGGACCCCGGATAATCGCCTGCTTCTCGGCGGCGGCGATCGCACGCGCGTGAGAGGACGCAGCCGTGCCCGAGCGTTCCGCGACGGCACGCAGCGCATCACCGAGTATTTCGTGGGACTCTACCCAGCTCTCGCGCAGATCGCGTTCGAGTACGCGTGGGAAGGGCTGTTCGCGATGACGCCGGACGGTCTGCCCTACATCGGCGCTCATCGCCGCTATCCGCGGCACCTGTTCGCGCTCGGATATGGCGGCAACGGGATGACCTTCGGATTTCTCGCGTCGCGGCTGCTGCTGGATTGGTATCGCGGCAAGCGGTCGGCCGATCACGACCTCTTCGCGTTCAATCGCCTTCGATAACGCCGGTCACGCCACGTCTTTCTTCGTGTCGTCGACGACCACACGGTCGACTTCGATCGTGCAATCGGTGATGACGGCGGCGATCGCACCGACCGCGGCGAGAAGCGGCGCGATGACGGCGCCGATGACGCCGACGGTCAACGGAAACTCGGCGATCGTGCGGCCATCTTGTTTGATAATCACCCGGCGGACGTTCCCTTCGTGCACGAGCCTCTTCACCGCGTCGAGGAGTTGATCCGCCGCGACCTTGAACGATTCCTTGTACGTCCGTTCACTCATTTACGCCCCCAAGTAACCAGCCCAGCCCCCAGCCCCCAGCACATACGCAACTCACTTATACCGCGTTCCATGCTCGATCACGACGTCGACGCGCTGCAGCAGCGCGATGTAGCGCAGCAGGTCGCCTGCGATTCGACCTTCATCGCGACGGCGGGCCAGTATGTCGCCGCGCGAATGGCCGTCATCGGGTCGACGCCGAAATCGGTCACCCACGCATCGAGCTCGCGCCAGGTGGAATGCGAATGGAAATTCATCGGGATGCCGCTGTCCGTGCCGTTGAGCAGCGTCACACCGGCCTCGCGCAGCCGGTTGAAGTTGTGCGCGAGCGTCAGCCGCCGCGCCGGCGTCAGCTGGTAGTACGGCAGCCGGTCGGGGTGCCCGAGCGACTTCCGCACGTCGTCGACGATGTCCTTCGGCAGTCCCTCGTGCCACGCGGGATCGTCGAGCGCTTCGGGATTGTCGCGGAAGTACACAGCCGCGTTCACGTCAGCGGCCCCGCATCTTGTGCCGCAGCCAGACGGTGGCCGTCGTCAGCTCGCGCTTGACGGTCGCCGGCGAGACGTGCGTCGCGGCGGCGAGTTCGTCGATGGTGAGGCCGCCGAAGAATCGAAGCTCGACCATCTCGGCCTGCCGCGGATCGAGGACACCCAGCTCGGCGAGCGCCTCGTGCAGCGCCAGCACGTCGACGTTCTGCCCGCCCGCCGGATCGGGCACCTGCGACAACGAGACAGGATCGCCCGCAAACCCTTCGCGCTTCGCGGCGCGCTTGCGCCGCGCGTGATCGACGAGGATGCGCCGCATCATCCTCGCGGCGATGCCGAAAAAATGCGCGCGGTTCGCCCAGTGCACGCCGCGCTGCGGCATCAGGCGGATGTACGCCTCGTTGACCACCGCCGTTGGCTGCAGCGTGTGGCCGCCGCGCTCGCGGCGCAGATAGGCGGCCGCCAGCTTGCGAAGCTCGCCCTGCACGATTGCCATCAGCTGCTCTTCCGCTTCCGGCGATCCTTTGCGCCACCTCGTGAGCAGCGCTGTGACTTCCCCCGTTTTTCCGGTGGTCATGTGGAGGTAGGTTAACGCGTTTGTTAACCTTTCGACCACTCATCCCGTAATAGAAGGTAATGAAATCGAGAATCCTGCTCGTCATCCCGCTGTTACTGACGACCGGCGGCCACGCCGCGGCCCAGGCGGGGCCCGCGCCGCCTCCGTCGACGCCGCCGGCGTCGACCGTCGTCGGCGTCGATCAGAACGCGCGCGAGACGCGCGATCGGCTGCGCGACATCCTCGGGCAGTATCCGCCGTCGCTCGCGCTGGTGCTGCAGCTGGATCCGACGCTGCTGGCGCGGCAGGATTATCTGGCGCCGTACCCGACGCTGGCGAGTTATCTAGCGCAGCATCCCGAGGTGGCGCACAATCCGACGTACTTCCTCGGCGATCAAATCGGACCGGGCGGCTTTCGCCGGTTCAACGTCTCGACCGGCGGGAGCGAGTCGCCGCGCGCGCAGACGGTGCGAGAGCTGAGGCAGGCGATGGAACCGCTGTTCTTCCTCGTCGGATTCCTCGGAGCCGTCGGCGCGCTCGTGTATCTCGCGCGGGCGCTCATCGATCATCGCCGGTGGCTGCGGGCCGTCCAGATTCAGACCGAGGCGCACACCAAGATCGTCGATCGCCTGTCGACCAACGAAGATCTCCTCGCGTATCTGCAGTCAGCGAGCGGCCAGCGGCTGCTCGCGCTGACGCCGTCGGTGGCGCACGCGCCGATACCTGGAGCGTTGGCGCCGATTTCCCGGATCCTGTGGTCGCTGCAGACGGGCATCGTCGTCGCGGTCGGCGGCGTCGGGCTGCTGATCTCGAACGGACGGCTCATCGAGGAGCTGGCGCAGCCGCTCTATCTCGTCGCGACGCTCGCGATTGCGGTCGGCATTGGATTCGTGATCTCCGCGGTAGCCGCGTTCGCGCTGTCGCGCCATCTCGGACTGCTGCAAGCCGACTCGACCCATGCGTGACCTGACCGTCGACGAGATCGCGCGGCTCGGCGCTCTTCCGGCCGAAGCCGACGAGCCGTTCCACATGACCGAGGAGGCGTTCCGCGTGCTGTACGAGCGGACGGCGCGATCGCTCTGGGCGTACCTCGCGAGGATGACCGGCGACGCGAGGCTCGCCGATGATCTGTTGCAGGAAACCTACTATCGCTTCCTGAAATCGAGCGCGACGCTCGAAAGCGACGATCACCGCAAGAACTATCTGTTCCGAATCGCGACCAACGTCGCGCACGATGCGCGGCGCAGCAGCCGCGCGGACGGCGCGGATAATTCCGACGTGCGCGCGCCGGGAGATGTGGCGGAGCTCGCCGCGCGCCGCGTCGACGTCGGCCGCGCGCTCGCGCGCATGAAGCCGCGCGACCGTGCGCTCGTGTGGCTCGCGTACGTGAACGGCTCGTCGCACAAGGAGATCGCCGACACGCTGGGACTGAAGCCGTCGAGCATCAAGCTGATGCTGTTCCGTGCGAGACGGCGTCTCGCCGCGCTGCTCCACGAGGGGTCGCGATGATGGACGCATTGGACGACGCCGACGCGCTCGAAATCGAGCGCGCGCTCCGCGAAGACCACGAGGGCCTGTGCCATGCGGCGCACCTGCCTGACGCCGGGCTCGTTTGGTGGCGCGCCACGATTCGAGCGCGTGCCGACGCCGCGCGCATCGCCGAACATCCGATCGCGGTCGCTCACAGCATCGCTGGAGCGTGCGTCGTCGCGCTGGCGTGTGCGCTCGGCGCGCTGGCCTGGCGTACGATGCCGGAGCTCATCCTTCAAAACGCAGTGCCGCTCGTCGCCGCGCTGGCGCTGTGTCTCCTCGTCGCTCCCCTGGCCGTGATCCTCGCGCTGGCGAAAGACTGAGCGTCGCCACGACCCGGTCGCACGGCACCCAGAACACGTAGCAGATCATGAACTGCTCGAACGTGGGGCCCATGAGCGCGCGGATGCCGATCAGAAATAACAGGCCGGCCGGCACGAGCACGACGCGGGGACGGCGTCTGTTCATTCACGCTTCAGCTCCTCCACGGGACACGTCAGCACGGGCCGATCCGGGCGGCGAATGTCGAGTTGATCCCATCGCGCGACGCGTTTCGTCGGATGGCGTCCGAAGAATCGGGGCGCAATCGCGAAGCGCTCGGCCAGCGCGCCGCGGCCGAGCAGATACTCGGTCACCTCGTGGTCGTCGCCGTGACGCTCGGCTCGAATCTCCTCGATTCGACCGATGACGTCCCCGGCCGCAGTGCGCACGCGCTGGCCGAGGAGATCTTCGACGCGCACGATTCGCGAGCGTCGGGTCATTCACCCGCCCCGGGAATCCGCTCGACAACGTGCCGCCTCAGCCACTTCTCGAGCCGCAGCAAGCGGGCATCGGATTGCGCGTCGACATCGAGCTTCACGTCGACGCCGATGTCGCGGCACAACCGTGGTGAGTAGCGAGTTGGCCGCACCGGAACCGGCAGCACTTTGATCGCGAACGCGCGCACCCAGCGCGCGAGCCGCGGGTGGATGCGGCGCGCGGCGGTGACGAGTCCGACTTCCATCGCCACGAACCGCGGCGGCCGCCCATCGCGCACGTCCAGCAGAATCCCGTCGACGCGGCCAAGACTCCGACCTCGCCGATCGACGAGCCGAGCGTCGAGGACATCACGGACGAGATCCACTAGCTCCCTCCGATCATCTGCACCGGGATGGCAACGATCGCCAGTAGAAAGGCTAGCGCGACGATCAGAACGACGGCGACGTTCGTGACGATGCCGTTGGTATGCGTCTTCAGATACTGCTCGTCGTTCATGATCACGATGAGCGGTCCGACCACGATCGGCAGCGCGATGACGGTCAACGCCATCGAGAACATCGTGAGCTTCAGCGGATCGAGGCCGATGAGCGCCGGAATCGCCGCGATCGGCATCGCCAACGTGTAGATCAGCGCGAAGCGCGCTTCTTCGGCGGGCTTCTGACTCTCGCCCCAGTCCCACCCGAACGACTGCGACACGATGTAGCTGACGTCGAGCGAGATTTCGAGCGCCGCGCCGATGCAGCCGATCGCGAGCGATACCCAGAACAGCGGATAGCCCCACCGCTGAAACGGAATGGTCAGGATGAACGCGGCTTCCTGATACGTCTCGGCTTTCACCCCGCGCGGCGCGAGGACCAGAGCCGAGACGACGATGACCGCCATGGCGACGAGCGAACCGAATCCCATGCCGACGGCGGCAACCATGCGATTCGGCATCAGATCCTTCGACGTCCACTTCTCCTCGACGCCGCCCGACGAGTAGAAGGTCACGAGATACGGACTGATCGTCGCGCCGAGAATGCCGACCGCGAGGTACGCGTACTGTCCGGCATCGGCCGACGGCATGTGCGGGACGAGCGACTGCCGCAGCTCGCGCCACTCGGGCCCGAGCTCGAGGGCGGCGACGACGAAGCACAGCGTGACGAGGCCGAGCACCGCGACACCGTGCTCGATCGCGTCGAACGTGCCGAGCCACAGCAGCGCCCAGATGGCGGTGGCGATCGGGATCGCCCAGACCCGCATCGACACGCCGGTCGCGAGCTCGAGCGCCAGTGACGCGCCGCCGATCTCGGACGCGAGCACGAAGAGATCGACGATCACCTGGGAGGCGAGCGGCCACACCTGAAACCCGAATCCGAAGCGCTTGCGCATCGCGTCGACGACCGTGTGGTGGCTCACCGCAGCCAGCCGTCCCGTCATCTCGGTGAGGAACGCGACGCACACCGTCCCGATGAGCAGCGCCCACAGCAACTCGTACCGAAATCTGGCGCCCGCCTGCAGCGACGTGCCGATCGAGCCGACCTCGAGATAGCCGCCGACGCTCGTCAGGATCCCGAGGCCGATTTTGCTCAGGTTCTTCATCGGGTCGCGAAGATCTGCGCGCGGCGCTCCGACTCGCGGATCCAGGCGGCGAAGAAGTACAACCCTCCGGCGATGAACACGAGGCTGGCGGGCACCCACATCAGCAGCCCCGCGAGCTGCTGATCCTCGAGCGGCGTCATGCCGAAGCGCGAGGCGGTCGATTCGTAGAGCGGGTACCAGACGCGCGGCGAAAAGGTCAGCAGGGCGCCGAGGACGCCGCTGTGCACGGCGGTGGCGAACACGTAGAGGACGGCGGCACCGTAACCGAGACGGCCGTATCGTCCGTGCGCGAGCCCCCACCAGAACAGCGCCGCGCTGCCGAAGAACGAAAGATGCTGGACGATGTGCACCGCTTCGTGCTCGAGCGCGGCGTCGTACAGCGCCGGCAGATGCCACACCCACAACGCCGTGACATGAACACACCAGACGGTCGGCGGCGCGGTCACGACGGCGGTCGCCGCGACAACCGATGGACGGCGGACCGCGAGCATCACGCGGCGGCGCGCGCCGGGAGGAAGAACCCACAGGAGCGCGATCAACGGCGCCGCTGCAGCGATGAGCGGCGCTGCCGCAAGCATCAGCAGCTCGTGCTGCGCCATGTGCGCCGAAAACAGCTGCTCGCTCAGCTCGTCGAGCCAGACGAGCGCGGCGACGAGCGCGAACCAGCCGCCGATGAACGCGAGCGCCTGCGCGTATCGAATGCCCTGCCCCGCGCCGGCGTGCCGCCAGAGGCGCGCGACGCCCACGGCATACAAACAAAGGGACGAACACAAAATGACGGCAACCATTGTTCACTCACGCGCTGACGATCGCTCGGCTGAAAGCCTCGCGCTACACCGGCGAAGAGTCGCGCCGCGCTACATTCTCGAACAATCGCGCCGCGCTACATTCTCGAACAATCGCGCAGCGCTACACTCTCGAACAATCGCCCAGCGCTACGTTCGCGAAGAATCGCGCAGCGCCGTAGCGCGAGCCTTTCAGGCGAGCGTCGTCTCCCTCCTACCAGCACACATGTCTCAATGCGAACTGCGGGATGGCCGTCGCGATGACGAGCGTGGCGAACAGCGCGCTCGACAGCAGGCCGAGCATCCCCATGAAGCGGACTCGTCCGCCGTGCCCCTCGTCGCTCGGAACGCTGGCGGGAACGAGCGCGAGCGTGCGTATCGCCGCCAGCGCGCCGACCGCGATCATCACGAGCGCACACAACGTGATCGCGTACAGCAGCAGCGCACCGTTGTGATTGCACGTCCACTTCACGACCGCGTAGCTGACGCCGAGATCGGCCGCCCACGCGACCGCCGGCACGAGCACGCCGCTCCACTCCTTTACGAGATGATCCTGGGCGCCCAATAGATCACTCCGTAGATCGGCAGCCACGTCAACACGACGAAATACCAGTAGACGGCGTTCTCTTCGACGTCGACGAACCGCTGCTCTTCGACCGGACCGATGAACATCAGCGCCGTCAGGACGCCGGTGTCGACGACGTCGGTTGCGATATGCGTCGTGTGCAGGCCGAGCAGCAGCCACACGATCGATCCATACGCGTCGTTGCTGAACGTGACGTTCAGCGTCGTGAACTCCAGCGCGCGGATCGTGTTGAACGCCACACCGAACAGCAGGCAGACGACGAGCCACAGCCGCACACGGCGCAAGTCGATCCGTCCCGCCGCCTTCTTCGCCAATTCGTTGGGCACGCCGCTCGCGAGCATGACGACGAGGTTCAGCGTGCCCCACCTGAGGTCCGGCGGCGCGATGTTCTGCGGCGGCCAGTACGAATTGCGCGTCCGCAGGTAGAAATAGGTGCCGATCACGAGCGCGAACATCGTGCTCTCGATCAGGACGAGCCCGAGCGTGCCCCACCACATCAGGCTGCGGTAGCCGAACCCGCCCGGCGCCAGCGTCGACACATCGAGGACGCGCGCGCCGGCGTGTCGATCCGTCATGCCGCCTTCCCCGGCTCCTCATTCGGCCGCGGCAGCGTCCGATGCTCGATCGGCCACTGTTGCGTGCCGGTCTCGCCCGCCTCCTTCGGCCAGAACCAACCGGTCATCGTGACGAACAGCGGCACGGCGCCGTACGGCACGGCGCGTGGCGTGAAAATCGACCCGATGAACAGCGCGGTCGTCGCCAGCGCCGTGAGGAGCGGCCACTGGGACGGCTCCGGAAAGATCGTGCGGTGATCCGGCTCGGCGTCGAGCACGTGCGTGACCAGCACGTCACGCTTGTCGCTGCGCAAACCGACGACGACCGGCTGATCGGGTGGGTTGTCCCAAATCGGATCGCGTCCGGCAACGGTCGGGAGGTGCACGAAGTTGCTGTTCGGCGGCGGCGAGCTTGTCGCCCACTCGAGCGTCCCTGCCTCCCACGGGTTGTCGGCGGCGATGACGCCAGCGCGCCACGCGCGAAGCGCGTCGGCGATGAACACGAGGACGCCGAACGTCATCAGCACGACGCCGGCCGTCGCCAGCAGGTTCAGCGATCCCCATCCGGTTTCCGGCAGGTACGTATAAATCCGCCGCGGCATCCCGTGCAGGCCGAGGACGTGCATCGGGAAGAACACCACGTTGAAGCCGGCGAAGAACAGCCCGAAGCTCGCCATCCCGAGCGGCTCGCTCAGCATGCGACCGGTGATCTTGGGAAACCAGTAGTAGAACGCGGCGAAGAGCGGAAACACCGCGCCGCCGATCAGCACATAGTGCAGGTGCGCGACGACGAAATAGGTGTCGTGCACCTGAATGTCCAGCGGCACCGCGGCCACCATCACGCCCGACAGACCGCCGATCAGGAACACGACGAAGAACCCGAGCATCCAGACGAACGGCGTCTTGAACGACAGCCGTCCGCTCCACATGGTGGCGATCCAGCAGAAGAACTGCGCGCCGGTTGGAATCGCGATCATGATGCTCGCGGCCGTGAAGAAGCTCTCGCCGAGCTGCGGCAGCCCCGTCGCGAACATGTGATGGACCCACAGTCCGAAGCCGATGAATGCCGTCGCCACCAGCGACAGCACGACCGCCAGGTAGCCGAACATCGGACGCCGGGAGAACGTCGTCACCAGCGTCGACACCAGACCGGTGCCGGGAATGAAGATGATGTACACCTCCGGGTGCCCGAAGAACCAGAACAGGTGCTGCCAGAGCAGCGCGTCGCCGCCGCGCTCGACGTCGAAGAAATGCGTGTTCACGAGGCGATCGAGAATGAGCGCCGTGCTCGCCATCATCACGGCCGGCATGGCGAACATGACCATGAACGATGTCACGACCTGCGCCCACACGAAGATCGGCATGCGGTTCAGCGACATCCCCGGCGCGCGCATCTTGAACGCGGTCGTCACAATCGACACCGCAACCGCAAGCGACGCGACCTCGGTGAACGTGATCATCTGCGCCCACACGTCGGGCCGCTTCGACGCGGTGTAGAGCGTCTCCGACAGCGGCGCGTACGCAAACCAGCCGACATCGGGTCCGACGTTCACCAGGAACGACACCCAGAGGAAGATGCCGCCGGCGAGGTACAACCAGTAGCTGTACGCCACGAGTCGAGGGAAGGCGATCGCCCGCGCGCCGACCATCAGCGGTACGAAATAGATCCCGAGCCCCTGCAGGATCGGCACGGCGAACAGAAACATCATGTTCGACCCGTGCGTCGAGAAAATCTGGTTGTACAAATCGGGGCCGAGGAACGCGTTGTCGGGCCGCGCGAGCTGAATCCGCATCAGCAGCGCCAGAACGCCGCCGCCGAGGAAGAACACGAACGCCGTCGCGATGTAGCGGATGCCGATCGACTTGTGGTCCACCGACGTCAGCCAGCCCGCTAACCCCGGTTCATCGGCCCACGTTCGTTCAAGCTGCGCTTCGTCGACCAGAACCGGCGGCAGCTCGCGCTCGCTGTTCACTTCAGAATCTCCAGATAGGTGAGCAAAGACTGCAGTTCGTCGGAGGTCATGAGGTTCGGCGGCATCAGATTGCCGGGCTTGATCTCCTGAGAGTTCATGATCCAGCCGCCGAGATGCCCTCGAGTGTTCGGCAGCGTGCCGGCCGCGAGCTTCCCTCGCGAGGCGAGATGCGTGAGATCGGGGCCGACAAGTCCCCGCGCCAACGTGCCCCGAATCGAGTGGCACAGCACGCACTGCCGCCGCATGAACGCGTCGCGGCCGCGCGCCTCGCTCTCGTTGGCCGGCTCCGCCGCCGGTTTCCGTTGCGCGTCCAGCCATCGTTCGAACTGCGCTTCCGTCTCTGCTACGACGTCGAGGGCCATGTGAGCGTGTTGCTTGCCGCAGAATTCAGCGCACTGCGCGCGATACACCGCGGGTCGATCGGCCTGGATCCAGATCGCCGTCGTGTAGCCGGGAATCAGATCGCGTTTGCCGTGCAGGTTGGGCGCCCAGAAGCTGTGAATCACGTCGCGCGACGTCACCTTCAACACGACCGGACGTCCGACCGGAACGTGCAGCTCGTTCGCGGTCGTCACCCTGCGGCTTGGATCGGCGTCGTCGAACTGCACCTCCCACCAGAACTGATGTCCCACGATCTCGATCGTGACCGCGCTCGTCGCGCCAAGCGAGGCCACCGCGCGGCCGGTCCACACGCTTGCGATGAGCAGACCGAACAGAATGACGACGGTGGCGCCGACGGCGGCAACGACGGCGCGCGCCAGCGACTGTTCGCTGGTCGCGCGGCGACGCCGGAGCAGCGCGGCTGCGAGAAAGCCGAGGACGAGAACGAACACGATGGTGGTGACCCAGAGCATCAGCCACCAGAGCCGGCTGATGTATGCCGCTTGCGGACCCGCAGGATCGAGGATGGATTGGAGGACGGTAGACGCCGTCATGGAACCCAGAGGAGCGCCGCCGCCATGAGGAGCGCGATCGCGACGCCGGCCGCCAGGCCAAACGAGCTCGCGATGAGCGTCCAGACGAGAGTGGCTGATCCTCGGGCGACGGCTTGTGTTTCGTCGTTCATTGCGCCAGCACCCGGTGCATAAAGCTCGCCATCATCAACCGACGCTCGCCTGAAAGGCTCGCTTCCAGATCCGGAGTGCGTAGCGCGAGGCCTTCAGCATTTGAAGTGCGATAGCGCGAGATTTGAAGTGCGTAGCGCGAGGCTTTCAGCCGAGCGACCTCACGCCGGCAGCGCGCGCAAATCGCGACCGCCGAGGCGGACGAACATTTCTTCGTCCCTCCGTGCGCCGTCGATGCTGACCGGCCATGGCTCGTTGATCTGCAGCATCGTGAGCGCGGCGCCGACGAGCGCCATGTTCTTCATGAAGTGAATGGTTTCCGTCATCTTCTTTTCGGGATCCTGTTCTTCCCAGAAGCGATGCATCTGCAGCGAGACCGGAATCAGGAACCCGATGATGGCGGCGAGACCGTGACGCGGTTTCACGCCCGCCAGAACACTCAAACCTCCGACGATGAGCATCGCGCCGCTCGCCGTCACGGCCGCGTCAGGCACCGGCGTGCCCTTTGCCGCGGCGTACTGACTCATCATCTTCTCGTGGAGGAGATGGTTGATGCCGTTATAGAGGAAGAATCCGCCGAAGATTGCGCGGCCGAGGACGAACAATGGGCGCATAGAGCCTCCAGTCCGGAGAAACGAAATGCAGTCTTCGTTCCCGACGGAAGGTTAACGGCAGAGGTAAAGGCCAGCGCCCGAGCGCCACGGCGCGAGGGCGTCAGCGCGGGGCCCCACGCGACCAAGAAAAGTCGCACAGCCCTTCAGGGCTGCCCGACTGACGCCAGAGCTTGTTCGATGTGGGCCGTGTGATGACGGCAATGCCACGCGTACATCGAGATCGCTTCGTCGATGGTCACCCGGCCCCAATCGGCGTGCGCGAATGCCTTCTGTAAGTCCGATTCGGAAAGCGCGCGAAGAAAGGCGATCCAGCGGCGGTGGAGCGCGTCGAGAAGATCGAGCGACATCCGAATGGATCCTGACTTGCCATCAGGCAACTCGGCCCAGAGATCCTCGTGATAGGTCTTCACCGTCGGCATCTCTTCGGTCGCGGCGAGCTTGACGCGGATGTACGCGTTCATGTGGCTGTCGGGGACGTGATGGACCACCTGACGGATTGTCCATCCTCCCGGTCGGTACGGCGTATCGAGCTCGGCGTCGTCCAGTCCCGAGACGAGCGATCGAAAGCGCGCCGGCAGCTGCTCGATCGTGTCGAGGCACGCGGCCCGCGTCGCGCGATCGAGCGGCGTCGACACGCGCTGCAGCCTTCCCACCGGATACTTCAGTTGTTCAAGATCGGGCATTTTCTTATCTCTCGCGGGGCCCCACCCCCGCTCGCTGACGCCCTCGCGCCGTAGCGCTCGGGCGTATCCAGAACAGAACGTCGCCGTGGTTGTAGAATCACGTCTCTTCAGCGAGGAACCTATGTTACGAGTTTCTGCCCTCACGCTCGCAGTGCTTTTGCTCATCGTCATGACGGGTATTTTTCATGCGCAGGGCCGCGGCGGCGCCACCGGCGGCGGCGCGCAGGCGCAGGGCGGCGGATCGATCGCCGATCGGACGGCGGGTATGCAGAAGATCGACGGCTACTTCCCGGTTTACTGGGACGAGCGGACCGGTACGCTGTGGCTCGAGATCCCGCGCTTCGACAATGAGTTCCTCTTCTCAACCGGCCTCGCGGCCGGTCTCGGATCGAACGACATCGGGCTCGATCGTGGACAGTCGGGCGGCGGGCGCGTCGTCATGTTCCAGCGCATCGGACCGAAGATTCTGCTGGTTCAACCGAATCAGTCGTTCCGATCGAGCAGCGCGAACGCGGCCGAGCGCAAGTCGGTCGAAGACTCGTTTGCGAAGTCGGTGCTCTGGGGATTTACCGCCGCCGCTGAATCCAACGGCCACGTGCTCGTCGATGCGACCGACTTCCTGCTGCGCGACGTGCACGGCGCCGGCAACGCGCTGCGTCCCGGCAACTACCGCGTGGACCGCACGCGCAGCGCTTTTTACCTGCCGCGCACCAAGGCCTTTCCGAAAAACACGGAGATCGAAACGACGCTTACCTTCGTCAACGAAGCGGGCGGCGGCCGCGGCGGTGGCGGCGGCGGTCCGGTTCAGGGTCCGCCCCCGATCGGAGACGGCCTCCCCTCGACAGGCTCGGGGCGAGCGGGCGGACGCGGATTCGACGGTCTGTTCTCCGGAACCATCGCCAGCGTGACGCCCACGTCCGAGGCCGTCACGATGCGCGAGCACGTCTCGCTGGTGGAGCTGCCGGACGACAACTACAAACCGCGCTACGACGATCCGCGCGCAGGCTACGGCGGACTGACGTTCGTCGACTACAGCGTACCGATCGGCGAGCCGATGCAGATGCGCTACATCCGCCGTCACCGCCTCGAGAAAAAAGATCCCGGCGCCGCGATGAGCGAGCCGGTGAAGCCGATTCAGTACTGGGTCGATTCGGGCGCACCGGAAGACGTGAAGAAAGCGCTGCTCGAAGGGGCGAGCTGGTGGAACCAGGCGTTCGAAGCCGCGGGGTTCCGAAACGGGTTCAAGGTCGACCTGCTGCCGGCCGACGCGGATCCGATGGACATCCGCTACAACATGATCAACTGGGTCCACCGCTCGACGCGCGGCTGGAGCTCGGGCGCCACCATCGCCGACCCGCGGAGCGGCGAGATCATCAAAGCGACCGTGACGCTCGGCTCCCTTCGCGACCGGCAGGACTATCTCATTTTTGAAGGCCTGCTGTCGCCGTACGTGAACGGATCGGAACGCCCGGCCGTGCTGTACGAAACGGCGTTGAAGCGAATCCGTCAGCTCGCAGCGCACGAGGTCGGCCACACGCTCGGCCTCGGCCACAATTACTACGACAGCGAGAAGGGATGGATCTCGGTGATGGACTATCCGCATCCGCTCGAAAAGCTGAATGCGGACGGGACGATCGATCTGTCGCAGGCCTACCCGCAGCACATCGGCGACTGGGACAAGGTGACGATCAACTATGGCTACCGTCAGCTGCCGCCGGGCGGCGACGAGAAACCGGCGCTGACGAGGATCCTCGACGATGCGTGGGCGCAGGACCTGCGGTACATGACGAACCAGGACACCGATTCGAATCCGAAAGTCGATCAATGGTCGAACGGCGTCGACCAGGCCGACGAGCTGTACCGCTTGATGAACGTGCGGCGCGCCGCGCTCAACCGCATGGGCGAGCATTCCATCCGTCCAGGCGCGCCGCTGGCGACAATCGAAGAGCCGCTCGTCCCGATCTTCATGTATCACCGCTACGCCGTCGAGTCGGCGGCGTCGATGGTCGCGGGGCAGGACTACATCTACGGCATGCGCGGCGATCGGCGTACGCCGACCAAAGGCGTGTCGGTCGACGATCAGCGGAAGGCGCTCGACGCCCTCGCGATGACGTTGAGGCCGTCGGAGCTGACGGTGCCCAAGCCGGTCCTCGATCTCATTCCGCCGCGCCCGCCAGGGTGGGGAATGCACCGCGAGCTGTTCCCGCGCACTACCGGCGACACGTTCGATCCGCTCAGTCCCGCGACCGTGGCGTCGGACGTCACAATCGGTTTCGTGCTCCAACTCGATCGCGGGTCGCGCCTCGTCGCGCAGCACGCGGTCAATCCGGCGGCGCCGGGACTCGAAGACGTCATCGATCGCCTCACCGCCGCCACGTTCGACGCGCCGACGGCCACGCCGTACGAGGCGGCGGTGCGTCGCGCGGAGGAGCGCGTGCTGATCGATCGCGTGATGTGGCTCGCCGCCGCGTCGCCGAACGGTCAGGTGCGCGCGATTGCGTCGATGAAGCTGGCGAAGCTCGCGGCGCGGCTGAAGGGAGCCGTCGGAAAAACAGAAGCCGACACCGCACAGCGGTCGCTCGTGGCCGCCGACATCAAACGGTTCCTCGAACGTCCGCTCGATCCGGGAAGGCCGATTCCGCTGCCGGCACCCGACGCACCTCCGGGCGCCCCGATCGGCGACGCTCCGCTCGATTGGCTGGCCGCGCCGCCGTGGGAGTGATCCGACCCTTTACCTTTATTTCGTGACAGCGGGCGCCGTTGTCGTTTAGAATCCCTTCCCGTGCGTCGTCGTCGTTCCATTTCCGAACCTGGTAATCGCGCTTTGGACAAACAAACTCGTCTCAATCCTCCCCAGCTCATCGCCAGGCTGGACGCACTCGAACAAACCGTCAACGACCTGAAGGCCACCTGCGAGTTCCACTCGAAGCGGAATGCCGCCCTTCAGGCGCAGCTTGATCATCTGTCGGCCAAGGTCCGTTTGTCTTAACGTCGCGATCACCTGCGAATAGCTGGCCGGTTGCTTGCACTGCCGGCAGCATGAAGACAATCACGCTCCTCAGCGGTATCGCTTTGCTCTCTGCGGCCTTCGTGTCGGCGCAGACGGCGTCAGCACGGCAGCAGGCGTCGCCATCCTCGAGGAATGCGCCGCAAACAGTGACGTTGACCGGGTGTGTCGGCAGCGTCTCCGGGCCTCAAGGCGGCTTCATGTTGTCCAACCCGCTCGTCGTTCCGCCGGCCGGTGCGACCGCAACGGCACAGGCCGGAACGCCCGCGTCGACGCCGCCGTATGCAACTCAGCCAAACGCCGGATCAGCGGTGGGCACAGCCGGCACCGCGTCGACAGGAGTGGGTACCGCCGGGACCGCGTCGACTGGCGTGGGTGCGGCCAGCACTGCCTCACCGGGTACCGCCGGAACGACCGGTGTGGGATCGAATCCCGCGAGCGCGACCGGAACACCATCCTCCGCGGCAGGTACGGCCGGGACGGCCGGCAGCGTCGCGACCGCAACGCCAGGCGCCGTCGCGCAAGGCGCCACTGCCACCGGCGCCGGAACAACGGCCGCGATGAACGGGTACCGTTTGTCGGGCGCCGACATGAGCTCGTGGTCAGGTCAGCGCGTGCAGATCGTCGGGACCGTCGTTCCGGGACAAGCGAGCGCCGCCGCTGCGCCGACCAACGCCACCAACGCGGGCGCGGCTGTCCCGATGCCGGAGTTCCGCGTCCAGAGTGTGCAGCCGGTTGACGGGCCTTGTCCGAAATAAGCGATGGTCCTGGGTCCGTCCCTGTTCCTAAAGTCGATCGCTCCGTCCCTCGGTCCCTTCGTCCTTCGTCCATCGTGACCAAGGACCAAGGACCAAGGACCATTCAAGCAGTAATGCCCTCCCGCCTGGCGATCTTCGGTTCGCACGAACAGAAGACGATCGCCCAGCTCGAACGGTGCGCAGCGGCCGAGGACGGCGCGCGAGCGGTGCTGTGCGCCGACGGCCATCTCGGTTACTCGATGCCGATCGGCGGCGTCGTCGGCTATCACCGGTTCATCTCACCGTCGGGCGTCGGCTACGACATCGCGTGCGGAAATCTCGCCGCGAGAACCGATCTGCGCGCGAGCGACATCGGCGATTGGACGCGCCTTGCGGCGGAGATTCAGCGAAGCATCAGCTTCGGCATCGGCCGAAAGAACAACGATCCGGTTTCCGATCATCCTGTGTTCGATCGCATCGCCGCCTCGCCGTCCCTGCAGCAGCGTCAACTGCTGCAGCTCGCGAGAGACCAGCTCGGCACCGTCGGCAGCGGCAACCACTACGTCGACCTGCTCGAAGACGAAAACGAGCGCGTCTGGATTGGCGTCCATTTCGGATCGCGCGGCTTCGGTCATCGCACGGCGACCGGCTTCATGCGCATCGCGCAGGGCGGCAGTTGGGAAAGCGGGCGCGCCGAGGGGGACATGGAATCGCCGCCGCTGCTGCTGCCGCTTGCGCGGCCGAGCGGCCAGGATTACTTCGAGGCGATGACGATCGCCGGCGAGTACGCCTATGCGGGCCGCGAGCTGGTCGTCGAGCGCGTGCGGCAGATCCTTGGCGCGACGATCGTGGACTCCGTGCACAACCATCACAACTTCGCCTGGAAGGAGACGCACGGCGGCGACCCGCTCGTCGTGGTGCGCAAGGGCGCGACGCCGGCGTTTCCGGGCCAGCGCGGCTTCGTCGGCGGCAGCATGGGCGACGTGTCGGTCATCCTCGAGGGGATCGATTCAGCCGCGTCGCGCACGGCGCTCTACTCCACCGTCCACGGCGCGGGCCGCGTGATGAGCCGCACGCAGGCTGCCGGGCGCGTGCAGCGCCGCACCGGAAAAGTCATCAAGCCCGGGCTGGTCGACTGGCAATCGGCGCAGCGGCAGGTGCGCGAGTTCGGCGCCGTGCTGCGCGGCGGCGGTCCCGATGAAGCGCCGGAAGTCTATCGGCCGCTCGACTCGGTGCTCAGCGCGCACGCCGGCACGATCCGCGTCCTCCATCGATTGAAGCCCCGTGCAGTCGTCATGGCGGGCCGGAACGAGCTCGATCCGTATAAAGACTGAGCTCGTCGATCGACCACCACCATCCCGACGACGATAGGGTCTGCGCGATGCGCAGCGCGCGCGCGTTGTGCGGCGGCAGCACGATGTCGACGGGCGGCCGCATCGGATCGATGGCCAGCCCGCGGCCGAACGCGATCATCACGCTGCCACGAAACAATGGAGTTCGTACGGCGCCGTCGACCGCGTCGATCTCGAGCCCTCGCGGATAATCACGGAAATCGCTCGGATGCAGCACGAAGCGCACCCGGCGCACATCCCTCTCGCGATCGAACGCGAGCTCGAGCCACTCGCGTCCTTCCTGCGGTTCGCCCGTCGTCCAGCGTGTCCTGGGATTGCCGTCGAACAGGTTCGCGACGTCTTCGTTCGCATGCGACGCCGATACGTGGATCGCGGCCGGATCGATCGCGTCGAGCGGCGGCACAGGCTCGATCGGCGCGGACGGCGCCAGCGTGAACGCATACACCGATCCGAATTGACGCAGGTCCGTCCATTTCGATCGTGCGTCGAGAATGCCCTGCAGCACGGGTCGCGCGTTTTCCTGCGGATCGAAATCGTCGGGGTGCACGACGACGTAGCCGACGCCAAGCCCGCGCAGCAGATCGAGACCGTCTCCAGCGAGCGGTGAACTCCTCAGGGGCGACGCGGCGTCTCCGAGCCACTGCTGAAGATCGGTGCTGTACCCCGTCCAGCCATTGACCAGCGGATGCCCGTGGACGAGCGTGTTGTACTGATAAATGAATCCGCGGTAATCGTTGTCGAGCCGCGCGATGGGCAACTCGAGGACTGCTCCCGCGGGCTGTCTCGCGAGCCACGCATAGAGGCCGTTATCGCGGGTCCGCCCGCGGCGTCCGATTTCGACCATCGGGACCGCGCCGTATCCTTCGAAGAGCGCGAACGCGACCAGCAAACCGCACACGATCGATCGCGCGCGCACCGATCGGCCGGTCAGCAGCGCCGCCGCGCCGAACGACGCTAGCACCGACAGCCCGAGGTACACGAGAATCGCGAGCCGTGCGGGCACGCGCAGGCTGTCGAGGATCGGCGCCGCCGCGAGGAGCCACGCGTACGGGCCGGCGGTCGCGAACGTGTGACCCCACACGGTAGGCGCGGGCCCGAGCGACAGCACGAACCCGATCGAGGCAATCGACAAATACAGTGCCGCCATGTCTCGCCGCGCCGACACTATTCCGATTGCTGCCAGGACGACCATCGCGAAGCCCGGAAACAGCATGCCGTCGTGCCGCTCTTCGGATCCCGACGGTTTCGGAAAATGCGTGAGCTCGACGTGCATGTGCTCCGCGACCGCCGGCGGCATCGTCAGGTACGAACCGACGTCGGCACCAAATCGGGCGATGTCGTCGGCCGGGCGCACGAGCTCGTACCGCTGGCGGACGTCGAAGTACTTGATTGCAATCGGCGCATACAGCGCGCCGACGGCGATCGCGGCCACCGTCAGATCGCCGAGCACGCGCATGCGCAGTGCGCGCGAAGTTCGCCACACGCCCCACACGCAGACGACCACGATCGCGAAGCCGAAGAAGAACAGGTAATAGCCGTTCGACATCGCCTCGAGCCAGTACGCGATCGCCGCGCCGGCGAGTGCCGGCCGCGATCGTGTATCGAAGTAGCGATGCAGCCCGAGAAGCGCGAGCGGCATCCAGCCGGTCATCATCGTCTGCAGGTGACCGGCCTGCGCCACGTGGTACGGGTAGAACGCGAAGATCGCTGCGGAGACGACCGCCGCGCCGACGCGCCCAGTGAGCGCGCGCGCGAACACGAACATCGCTGCGCCGGCAAAGACGAACGACGCGAAGAAGATCGCGTTGTAGCTGAGGATCGGGTTGCCGGTCGCCCACTCGATCGGCGCGGCGAACACCGCGACGCCGAGCAGATGCTCGGTGAACGCGAGCGTGTCGTGGAACGGATAGAGGATTGGCATCTCCCAGAGGCCGCGAAGCCCGTGGCGGAACCGATCGGCGTCCCAGGCGAGAATCCAGGCGTTCAGCAGCGGGTCGCGCCGCTCGAGCGGAATGGCGTGCGACGCGGACGCGATCAGCCGCCAGTGCATCGCGGCTGTGGCGAGCGTCAGTCCGACGATCACGAGCAGCAGCTCTCGCGATCTGCGTGACATCCGCCCAGATTACGCCACCGCTTCGCGATCGACCAGATGTCTTGGTGGTGACGCGTGCCAGCCTCGAGCCGTCGCGAGGCGCGCCCGCGCCGAGCAACACCGGCGGGAGTTAAGAAATGCGCGCGGCTGGCAGGAAGCGTCTGATGTCTACCGCTTCGCCCGGCGCGGCGACGGTTTCGATCACGTGACGTTGGTAGCCGCCGTCGGCGTCGCGCGCGCGTGTGTCGACGGCGCCGAGTGCCCCACGAATGTCCTCGTCGACGAGCTCGACGACCGGATGCAGCGGATCGTCGGCGTTCGTTCGAATCACGACCGCGAGCTCTCCACGGTTGGTGCGTACGATCGAGCCGATCGGGAAAAACGTGATGGCGTTCACGAAGGCTTTCACGAGCGCGGCGTTCAGCTTGCTGCCGGCGAGGCGCGCCAGCAGAAGACACGCGCGCTCGGGCGGCGTCGGCGACTGATACGATCGCGCGCCGGTAACCGCTTCGTAGATGTCCGCGACCGACACGATCTGGCTCAGCGCGTGCGGCACGACCCCGTCGCCCAGGTCCGGGTACCCGCCGCCGACGACGCTGCGGTGGTGCTCGAGCGCGACGAGCGCTGTCAGCGGACGCAGGCCGTCGATCTCGGCGAGCAGTTCCGCGCCGAGGACCGGATGCGCCTCCATCAACTTGCGCTCGCGCTTGTCGAGCGCTCCGGGTTTCTTCACCAATTCGAGCGGGATGCGGGTCTTCCCCACGTCATGCAGCACCGCCGCCTCGACGAGGATGGCGAGCGTCTCCTCATCGAGCGCGAGCTGTTTGCCGAGCAGCAGGCTGAGCACCGCGACGTTTACCGAGTGGCAATAAGTCAGGTTCTCGTACTGCTTGACGGCGAGAATCTGCGCGAGCGCCGCATTGCTCGTGGCCACGCGGCACATCAGCAGCTGGACGAGATCGCGAACGGTCCGGATGTCGAGGAGACGATCCGACGACAGCTGCTCGAACGCCTGCTGCGCCAGCGCGAGCGATTCCTCGTAATCGGGATCGAGCACCTCGGTCGGTCGTTCCGGCCACTGGTGCGCGCGCCAGCGAGTGTCGAGCGGCACGAGGCGCGCAACCGAGATGTGCTCGACGCCGCGGCTGGTCAGCTGCGCCGCGACCGGGCTGTCGAGCGCGAGCTTGCCCCGCCCCAGAAACGCGGCCAGCGTCGCGATCTCGTCGACGGAGACGCCGCGTCGAATGTGAAGGCTGTCGATCGGCAACCCGTCGTGGCCGTCGCCGCGTCCCTCGCTCGGAACGCCGTTCAGGTGCACCACGCCGCGGATGATGTCGATGCGGAGCGCATCATCGTCTTTCAGGTGGTGGCGAATGGTCTCGTCCGCTTCACGCAGCTTCTCGGTAATGAGCGGATGGCCGGGCGGGTAAATCGCGGTCAACGTCCCAAGCGCGGAAAACGTCTTGAGGATGCGATGCGGATCGGCGGCGGGCTCGTGTGCGCTCATTGCAGCAGATTCCGCGCTTTGCTGCCGACGCGCGCGACCGCCGGGCTCCAGAAATGAAACCGCAGCGACATCAGGTTCTCGAGCACCGGATCGAAGTCGTCGCCGGAGTTCTGCGCGGCGCGCTCGAGCAGCCGCGCCGCCGCGTGCGGGTGGCGCGTGACGAACTCGCGGCGCCCGAGCAGCTCGCGCGTTCTGGCGAGCGCCGTTGCCGCCGGCAGACGCCACAGCGCTTCCTCCGCGGCCGGCTGGACGACCGCCGGTCCGTGCTCCAGCTGTGCGACGATGAGCGCCGCGGCCTTCGCCGAACCGATGCGGGCCAGAGCGCGAAGCGCTTCGCGGGTGCGCGGCTCGTCGGACGCGACCACGTGCTGCACGATCGCCGACTCGTAACCGGCGCCGGCGAATCCCAGCACGGTCAACGCCGTGCGCGCCGCGTCGCTGGCGAGGACGGGCAGCCGTTCGGCCACGGCCGGAGCCACGTGACGGGCGCAATCGGAGAGCATCGACGCAATCGGCCGGATGCGCGCGCGATCGGCGGGCACGTCAAGCAGCGTGAGCCACGTCGGCACGATCGACGGCCCCAGCGCGGCGACGATCGCCGACGCGTAGGTCCGGCCCGGCTCGCTGGCCGCCAGCTGCGCGAGGCGAACGAGCGTATCGCGATCACAGAAGCGCGTGAGCGCGTCTCGGACCGCCTTCGCGACGTCCGGCCTCGACGCCGTCAGCTCCGACGCGAGATCGCCGAGACGCGCGACGGTGCGGGTCACGTCCTGCCACCGTTGTTCGCGCGTCAGCGACTGCAGCGCGATCACCGCGCGACTCAGAATCGAGCTGACCACCGAGGGGTTCGGCTCGATTCTCGCGAGGCCGAGGGCGCACGTCAGCTGCGCGTCGATGCGATCGGTCGTCACGATCGCGTCGCGCACGTTCGCCAGCGCCGCCGCCGCATGTTCGTTGAGCGACAGGTCGAACGCGGCGAACTCGCTGAAATTCTTCGCCGTTCCGGTCTCGACGCGCGTCAGTGCGCCGGCGTGCCGATCGAGTCCGGACGCCGACCAGCGATCGGCGGCCTCGCCCGAGGACACGCGTCCCTCCAACTTCGCCCGTATCAGCGGCACGACCGCGTTCCGGCGCTCCGGCGCGAGCCGCAGCCGGTCCAGCGCGACGGGCAGCAGCTCCGGCGCGGCCGCTTCGAGATCGAGCAGGAGACAGAGCGCGTCCGCGAGATCGACGTCAGGAAACTCGCCGAGCACGACGTCGCCGTCGCGGCGGCCGTCGAGCAGATCGGGAAGGATGGCGCGGCGCAGCAGTGCGCGTCGCCGATCGGAGTCGAGATTGAGCACGGCGCGCGCGAGCTTCGAGTACAACATCCGTCCGAGCCGCGGATCGAGCGCGCCGATCAGCATCACGACGTCGCTGTAGCGCTGTTCGAGCGCGGCGACGGTCGAGCCGCCATCCGCCGGCTCCTCGTCGGTCAACCGCGTCAGCATCGCGGCCAGCTCCGCCGGATCGTTGACGAGGACCGCGAGATCGACGAGCGAGATCGATTCGTATCCGACCGCCGGATCGACTCGCGCCCATCCCTTGTCGGCCGGATACAAGTGCTGTGCGGCGGACGCGCCGAGCGGACGCTGGCGCGAGCGCTCGCGCTCGACGAGCGCCTGCACGGCGGGCGCGGGCGCGCCGATTTCGAACAGCTCGGGCCGCGGCGTCACGCGCGGCACGATGGCGCCGACGCCGGCGTCGAGCAGCAGCTCCGCGAGCGTCGCCTTCGACCGCGATGCGCGCGCAGATGCGGTCAGGATTCCGCAGAACTGCGACCAGTCGCGAATCGACACCGCGCGATCGATCTCCAGCGACGCCACGCGCGCGCGATGCAGCGGCCGCGACAATTCCTGCTCGATGATCGTGCCGCGTCCGACCGCGTCGTCGTCGAGCAGGAGCTCGCGCGGCGCGACGCGGAAGACCAGCGGCTGATCGAGCCCGAGCGTCATGAATGCCCGATGGCATGCGTCGATCGCGTCGGTGCACAAGGGGCTTGCGGCGGGGTACGTGTGAAACTGCCTGGCGGCGCGTCCGAGCAGCTGCAGGAAATCGACGACGGCGGCATGGCGCGCCGGCACGGCGCCAGCCGCATTCTTGTCGGCTGTCCTGCGAACTCTGTAATCGACGCTTTCGACCGGATTCGCCATGACACAGTCCCGTTCCACCCGCCAAGGCCGTGCGGCCCTGTGGCTCAACGACTTGGCGGCGCCCGCCCGCCGGCATGGCCGACTCCGGATTGGAGGCCGCGCCGCTCCCGAGGGTGGCCGGGACGGATCAGGCAAGAGTTGGGCCTTTGCGGCATAGAATTCGACGCGAAGGAGGATGCATGGCCACCCAACCCGATCGGCGCACGAGCGCGCGTGAAACGCTGCGGCTGCGCTCGGTCGAGCCGATCTTCACCGTGACCGACATCGAGCGCAGCGTGCGCTTCTACACCGACGTTCTCGGCTTCGTCGTCGACGAGAAGTACAACGGCGAGAACGGAAAGCTGCAGGGTGTGATGCTGAAAGCCGGCGTCTGCCGACTCGGCCTGTCGCAGGACGACTGGGCAAAGGGGCGCGACCGCCAGCGCGGCGTCGCCGTGCGCGTGTGGTGCACGACGATTCAGGACATCGATGCGCTCGCGCGACGGGTGAAAGCGGACGGCCACAAGCTCACCGAGGAGCCGACGGACCAGTCGTGGGGCGGGCGAAGCTTCGCAGTGGACGATCCCGACGGGTTCCATCTGACGATCTACCGCCCCGCGTAGACGCCGCGTGGGCGTTCTCCTCACGCCGATCATCACGAAGGACACGATCGCGCTCGACGCGCTGCATGGCCAGACGCTCGCCGTCGACGGCAACGGCGAGCTCTATCAGTTCCTCGCGCTCATCCGGTTGCGCGACGGCACGCCGCTGAAGGATTCGAAGGGCGCGGTCAGATCGCGCTATGAAGAAGAACGCGTGGCGGCGCTGGAGCGCGGCGACATGGCGGCGGCGTACTCGAAGGCGACGATGACGTCGCGCTGACGAAGGAGATGGTCTCGGAGGCGCGCGACCTGCTGCGGCTGATGGGCGTGCCGACCGTGCAGGCGCCGTCGGAAGCGGAGGCGCAGGCGGCACAGATGGCGGCGACGTCGCCGCAGGTGTCGGCGGCGGCGAGCAAGGATTACGACGCGCTGCTCTTCGGCGCGCCGACGCTCGTGCGGTTTCTCACGATCTCCGGAAAGGAAATGCGCTCGATCGCGCATTTCGCGAGCGGTCATTGTGGTGAAGGACAATCTGCGACTCTCTGTTTCGGGTTCGCGCGAGCGGTTCACGCGGCGGGTGCCCGTCAAATACCCACGAAGATGCGGCGCCGATACATGATGATCACGACGACGGCCCAGAGCGCGACGTAGGCAATCGCGTACGCCATCGACGCCAGCTCCATTCCGCAGCACGGCGCGAGCGGCGATTCGAAGGCGTGAGTGTAGAGGCTCCACTTGAGCGAGCCTTCCGGCGCCGCGACCGCCCAACGCGTCATGATCGTGTCGAGCGAGACCGACAGAAAGTATGCTGCCAGCGCGTTGCGCCCGAATGCGACGAACGGCAATGACCACCCTTTCACTCCCTGCACGTCGAGCACCCAATAGCAAACCGCCAGCAGCTGGGTGGCGACGCCGGCCGCCAAGAGCGCGAACGAGCTGGTCCACAGGTTCTTGTTGATCGGAAAGACGAGGTCCCACATGAGCGCGGCGACGGTCGCGATTGCGCCCGCGGCCCACAGCGACAGCGCGCGATGCGGGCGAGCCGCCGGGTCGATCAACCAGTCGCCGGCAAAGACGCCGCACAGTGCGGTGGCGATAGCGGGAACGGTGCTGAGAATGCCCTCGGGATCCCAGGTGCCGAAGGCGAGGTGTCTTCGCAGCACGAGACGATCGAGAAATGATGCGAGGTTGCCGTTCGGCGTCAGGACTCCCGGACCGAAGCCGGGAACCGGAACGAGCATCATCGCCGCCCAGTAAACGAGCAGCACTCCTGCCGCCACGCCAATCTGAACGGATCGCGATCGCTTTTCCGTGAGCCACGCGATGATCACGAACACGATGGCGATACGCTGCAGCACGCCGGGAATGCGAAACGTGGACCACACGAGCGGCGACGGCGCGTTCATCGCGTTCAGCAGCAGGCCGAGCCCGAAGAGGATCAGCGCGCGGCGACCGACGTGGTGCCGCACGCGCCTCGGCTGCGCGCGCCGGCGCGCCAGCGCAATCGGCACGGAGGCCCCCATCGCGAACAGAAAGAATGGAAAAACGAGATCCGTCGGCGTCCAGCCGTGCCACGCGGCGTGCTCGAGCGGCCAGTACACCGCGTCCCAGTTGCCCGGCGTGCTGACGAGAATCATCGCGGCTACGGTAGAGCCGCGAAACACGTCGAGCGCCTCAAGACGCGTGCCCGTCGTCATTTCGCGCGCGGCGCCGCGGGCTCGGCGAACGCGGCGCAGGGATTGCGCGCGATGGGCAGGACGACGCGAAACGCCGGCGGCCGCGAAAACAGCTCGTTGCGCCGCGCAAACGTCATGAGGAACCAGTCCATCATCCGCATCTGGCTCTCGTATTTCTGCAGCGCCCGGCGCTTGCGTGCGGCTTCCGCCGCGGTAAGCGGCACGGTCAGCCAGCCGGATGGTCCGGCTGGAAGATCCGGCGGCGGCAGCAGCGCCGACTCGTCTTCGAACGGCCACGAGTTGAAATGGATCACGTAGTTCAGCACGTCTGCGCGGAAATCGGCCTCGACGCGCCGGACGTCGCCCAGCGCATCGGCGGTGAAGTACCACGCGGCGCAGTGGTCCGCGTGCTGATCCTCCTTCCGCGGGACCGCGAGCATGGTCGGATGAAAGCTGCCGATAATGGCGGCGAGCTCCTGCGTGAGATCCTCGCCGCGATATCTCGTCGCCGGCACGACGATTTCCGACGGACGCGGCCGGTCGCGGCGCGTGTACGGCGACACGAACGCGTTCCGCCGCTCCGACCAGTAGGTCGTCATCAGGCGACTGAGGCCGTCGTTCGGGAAGCCGAGGAATGTCAGCGCGCCGCGTTCGACGCCGAGCGCTTCGAGCGCCGCGCGCGCTTCGTGCTGACGGTGGACACCGTACACGCGATAGTCCGAGCTTTTCGGATCGGCGACGTGCTCTTCGATCCTGACGCCGGCCTGGTAGCTCTCGCCGTCGGTCAAGTACACGACGCGAACGTCGCCATGAGCCGTGCGGACGCGTTGAATCAATCCACCTGCAGCGATCACTTCATCGTCGGGATGCGGGGAGATGACGAGCAGGCGGGCGCCGTCCTCGATCGCGAGCGTCTGCGTGCGCGGCCTGCCAGTCGACGCGCCGTCATCGGTCGCGGCGATCGGCAGCGCGGCCAGTGAGGCGGCGAGCGCGACGACGCGAAGTGACATCTGGACATTGCAGGTCAGCAATGCTGATGCCGATTCGACTGGATTCGCGACGGGGTCTCCGAGCTCGTCCGAGGGATGCTACGATCTTTACACGCGCCCGTAGCTCAGTTGGATAGAGCACCGGCCTTCTAAGCCGGGGGTCGCAGGTTCAAGTCCTGCCGGGCGCGCCACTTTTCGAAGGCCCGTGTGACACACGTGTGACACTCCGTCAGGCATTCTGACCTCCTGAGACTGCCTTCAGGGTCCGCCGCTTCCAGCTGACCTCGAGTTCGCTCCGCAGTTCTTCGTCCGTGACGTTCAAGTAGCGCTGCGTCTGCTGGACGCTCGCGTGTCCGAGCATCAACTGGATGATGCGGATGTCGACGCCATCCGCCAGGAGCCGGCAGGCGCCCTCATGGCGCAGGTCGTGCCAGTGCAGGTCGTTTGCTGCAGCTTGGCGCGATCGACTCGTGCGCCGGGCTTGTTGCGTTTCGTGTCGTAACCGTTTGCCAGCAGGAGTAGAGATTCCCAAGCGGTCCTGAAGCTGCCGGCGAGCTCTCCGTTGTCCGTTCCGAACACGAATGCGTTCGACTCAAGCTTCTCGCGTCGTCGCAGAATCGCAGCGAGGCGACCTTCCGGGTCGAATGGGATGCGGCGGTTTTCTTTGTCCTTAGAGTGCAATGGACGCGGAAGCGCGCCGGGCGGGTCAAGGGCGCGCAGTGGCGAAGCGAACCCTTGACGCGCCCAAGCGGTTCCGCAGAATCAATCGCCGGAGCGACCTGAGGTCACCCTCGATTAAGCTTCTTCACCAATCGCCCTACATCCGGAACGTTCAAAAAATCGCCGGGACGCGCCACGTTCACCGCCTGATACTGTTTTCATCGAAGTGCCCGGGCGCCGTGTTCACCGTGATGATGAACTCGGCATTTGCCGCCAATGCGCATTCCAAAAAACGGTTGTCCGGCTCGTGCCGGATCACGCTGAGCTCAGTCAGCGGATAGCAGACGGGAAAGCTCTCGACAATCTCAGCGACGAATTCGGGGTGGTTGCCTAGGACGTCCGCGTACTCCTCGAGGATGGCCGGACTGACCCAAGCCTCAATGAGACCGGCGCGGGCGAGCTCGTAGATCAGCGCCGACGCGTTGTTCTCGGCCGGGAAAGTCGCGAGCTTCAGAATGCAGGTGTCAAGGACGACCCGCAAGATAGGGCCTGGCGCGGCGCAGCGCCCGTGCGCGGCGCTTGGTTTCGACGAACGCAACCGCCTCGGCTTCGGTCATGGTTTTGCCGCGGCTCTGGCGGTGCGCTCGTGCCAGTGCCGGAGACAACTTGAACCGGACCACCTTGCCACCAACGACGGCCGTCGCATACATGACACCAGCGTATGCGAAGGCGGCGAGCGACTCAAGCGATCCTCAGCCTGCATTGCATCCGGGTCCCACGTCGTTTGTCCGGACGAAATACGGCAACATCGCGTGCGCTTTCTGGCCGCGCGACAACCCGCGATCTGACACGCAGCCGCCTTCGCTTCTCGCTCTGAACTGGGCACGCGGAACCGAGACGTGAACGACCCCGTGGACGCGCTCGGGGAGCCGCCGCGGCCTCCACGGCCCGACGTGTCTGGTTGCCGCTCGTCGTCGCGCGAATCATGGTCGCGAGGGTCGAAGATCTCCCGACCTTTTCGGTAGATGGCTTTGAACCGCAGGACGTCGTGCGGCTTCTCCAACGAGCTGACGGGCAGGTCGCCGAGCCTTGATCGCCTTGAGCCGGCCGTTTACAGTCACCGGATCGCGGAGTCCTTGCGCCTCGACGTAGTTCGTGAAATACAGGTCGAGGAAATCCGCGACCGTTACGCCGACGGCGGTTTTCGGCACGCTGGGCGCGATGCGTGGATCGCGGCCGGCCATGATCTCCGCCAGGAACTTCGGTTCCCAGACGTGCTCCGCCGTTTGTTTTGACGCGATCGTGTCGGTTGCACCGCCAGCCAACGCGAAATCATCGACGGGCATTCGCCATCGTCTGCCCTGGTGCATGACGTCGAACCGCCACGGGTGATTGCACCGCGGGCTCGATCGACAGCCTTTCTGCTTACAGAGGAGACGAGCGCGAAGTGGCGTTGCCTGCTGTTGCCTCGAGTGGCCTCAGGCCGCCTCGGGCATCGTTATGTCGGCTGCGACCATCAGTCAGCCGTTCCGGTTGTAGTAGGTGCTTCTTGCTGTTGCCCCAAGGGCGGCGGCTTGAAGATGCTCCGCGACGATTCGAGGAGCACCATCCGATGCGCACCCGGGCACGGCGCCATCCTGTGAACTTCTCAGGTTGCAATTGTCCTAACCTGATGTCGAACGTGCGCTTCTCGCTGTCAGGTCGTGATCGTGCACGCGTCGGCGACATCTTGGTGGGACATCACTACGCCCGGGTCGACTGCAGGTCGAGATCCTGCGCAAACTGAGCGAAGGTGCCTCCGAAGCTGATTTGATTAACGCCTACTCTCAGCTCACGGGCGAGGACATCCATGCCGCCATGCGTTTCGCGGCCGACACGATCGCTCACGAAGAAGTCGTGTTCATTGGCAAGAAGGACGCAGACACGAATCGAGATTACGGAGTGCGTGCTCCGCCAAGAACCAGACCTGCAGTTCATTCCGCCGGGATGACATCGGTGCCAACGAAATGAGCACGCGGCTCGTGAGGTGGCGATGATTGAAAACGACCAGCGAGAGGGCCCGACCCACTCGACGAACCGATGGATGCCAGGCGATGATGGACGGCGAGCTGGCCGGTGACTAGCGACGAGGCGATCGCAGCTCCACGAGGCGCGACGCGGCATGCCGGCCGAACGGTGATGCGGACGCCGCGGCGCGCGCCGCTTCGAATGCCCGGATGGCCTCGGCGGTCAGGCCCTTCGACTGGAACACAACGCCTCGATAGTACTGCCGGGTCGCCTGAATAGCGCGTCCGCCGCCACTGATCGCGTCGGCCGCGTCCAAGTGCCCGAGCGCACGATCGGCTTCCCCTCGGAGCGCGTGATTGCGCCCAACGTGCCGTTTGCAAACCCGCGCAGAAGCTCCGTCTGCGCGCCAGCCAGCGCGCGCTCACCGATCGTTGCCGCCTGGTCGAGCGCACCGGTGTGCGCCAGCGCCCAGGCGAGGTTGTTCAGCAGAAGGGCTTCCTGCGTTCGTGCGAGCGGCCCGGCGAGCGCGCTGCGCGCCTGCGCCACCGCTTCGTCCCAGCGCTCGCGGAACATGAGCGCGACGGCGCGGTTGCCGTCGACGAAGGCGCGCATCTTCGCGTTGCGCGGCCACATGGCTGCGGCTTCGTCGAGAACCGCGTCGACCGCGTCGGCGTCCTGCCGTTCGACCGCCGCTGCAAAGCGCCGGCGGAGCGGGACGATGAGAGCGGCCTGATTGATCGCGAGAGCGATGACGAGGATCGTGATCTCGCCGCCAACGACCACAGCCGACGACGAAGCCCGCATCAGTTGAAACCAGATGACCGCCGCGACGCCGGCAGGCAGGAAGACCAGAAATGAGGTAAAGACGGTCTTCTGATAGCGGGTCACGAGCTCACATACTGCGACAGATTAAGCGGGCGCGCGACTGGAGCGACGGCTCCCACAGATCGCCGCGCCTGCGGATTCGCGCTCGGCACCGTGATGTGCTGCCCCCATGAGCTGCGAGTACGAGCACCTGTTCAGCCTAACGTAGCCGCTCTTCGTTCCCGCGCGAATCCACGCTTCGTCGCAACCTGATTGTTCGCAGGACCGCGCGCCGCGATATTGCCGCGCATATCGAGAGACGCGCGCATCGTCCCTGCGCTGTACGTCGGATGGTTGATCATCGGTCCGGTCCCCGGCATATATGTCCGATCACGCTCTTCTTCCCGGGGAATGCTGCCATCCGGATCCTCGAGCACGAGCCGACACTCCGTCTCGCGATGGTGACGGCGCCGATGCGGCGGCTGCCGATCCTGCTGCTGATGTCTAATGGCTATGGAGAGTCCGCGACCGCCGCACGTTGCCAGTCCCGCCCGACAGGATCAGAAAGTGACGTTCTCCGCGACCGGTGTAATGGCGCTCAGGCGCGATCGCTCGAAGCGCACTCAGGTCGCCCACAAGCAGGTATCCTCAGGTCATGTCCGAACTGGCGACGGCTGGGAGACCGGCCGGCATCATTGCGAAGACATCGCGGCGCGTTGCCGTCGCGCTGACAATGTCTATCGGCGTCGGCCTCCTGATGATGAGCGTCTGGAGAAGTTCTCCGTCCTCGCTCTTCCTCCGCACCATCACCCTCGGCCTGTCGGCGACGGCTGCCTTCGGACTCTTCGAGGCGTGGCCACGCAGTCTGCCGCAGTGGCTCCAGCGATGGGCATTGCAAGTCGTTGCGGTCGGCGCTCTCGTGCCGGTGACGACGTTGCTGATCTACGTTCTGTCCACGCCGCAAAGTGCCCCGCCGTTCTGGAAAGATCCTGACCGGATGAACGGGTGGACGCATCTGACGTTCGCCGCCATCCTCCTGGCGCCGTGGACGGCGCTCGCGGCCGTCGTTCGCCAGAAGGAAGCCTTCGCCCGCGATCAGAAGCTGGCGTTCGCGCTCGAGCGCAGTGAACTCGAGCGAGAGGCGCTCGACGCGCGATTGCATCTGCTGCAGGCGCAGGTCGCACCGCACTTCCTCTTCAACACACTTGCGAACGTGCAGGCGCTCGTCGATGCGGGCTCGCCGCACGCGTCGGCCGTCCTCCGGAGCCTCACCGCGTATCTGCGCGCGGTGGTGCCGCTGCTTCACGAGCCTGCCGCAACGATCGAGCGCGAGCTGCAGCTCGTTCGACCATGTCTCGAGCTGATGCAGATGCGCATGCCCGATCGCCTCCAGTACGCGATGAACGTCGACCCGTCGGCGTTGAAGGTTCGATGTCCTCCGACCACCCTGCTGACGCTGGTCGAGAATGCCGTGCGACACGGGATCGACCCCAGCGAAGAAGGAGGCCGGATCGACATCGACATCGATCGGCGTGGTGAACGCTGCGTGGTCCGCGTCACTGACACTGGCGCCGGACTTCATCAATCGGCGAACGGTCTCGGGACCGGGCTCACGACTCTGCGCGAGCGGCTGCAGCTGATCTTCGGCGATGCGGCGCAACTGCGCCTGACGTCCGGCGCACCCCGCGGCGTCGCCGTCGAAGTCGATATGCCGGCACACGCATGAACGCCCACGCGACAGCGTTGATCGCCGACGATGAACCGCTGCTGCGCGATGCGCTGCGGCGCCAACTTGGGATCGTGTGGCCCGAGCTCGAGATTGTGGCCGAGGCGCGGAACGGACGGGAGGCGGTGAGGTTATTCGACGAGCGGCATCCCGACATCTGCTTCCTCGACGTCCATATGCCGGGACTCTCCGGCGTCGGTGCCGCGAACCACATCGGCCGGCGCGCGCATCTCGTGTTCGTCACGGCGTACGATCACTACGCAGTGCAGGCCTTTGCGCAGGGCGCTCTCGATTACCTGCTGAAGCCGGTCGAACGGGCGCGCCTCGCGGAAACCGTGAGCCGTCTCAAGGAACGTCTGCAGTCGTCGAGGCCGGCGATCAACACCGAGCAGCTGTTGCAGCAACTGAGCGAGCAGCTCGCGAAGCTGCAGAGTGGCGGCGGCAAGAGCGAGGCGCTGCGATGGATTCGCGCGCAAGCGGGGAAAACCGTGCGCCTGATCGCGATCGACGACGTCGATTACCTTCGCTCCGACGCGAAGTACACCATCGTCGCCTGGCGCGATGGAGGGAAACCGGCCGACGCGGTGGTGCGGACGCCGCTGAAGGAGCTGCTCGAGCAGCTTGATGCGGAGCAATTCGCGCAAGTCCATCGGTCGGTCGTCGTGAATCTGCGCGCGATCAGCCATGTCAAGCGGCATGACAACGAAACGGCGGAGATTCACGTAAGGGGCCGAGATGACGTTCTGCCGGTCAGCCGCAACCACCTGCATCTGTTCCGGCAGATGTAGCCGCCGTTCGTCCGCGCGAATCCGCGCTTCGTCGCAAGCCGGTTGTTCGAGCGCACGCGTGCCGCCACTCTGTTGGCGCGCACGTCAAGACGCCCGCATGGCAGGTGGGCCGACCGTCGGCGCTGCGCGAGCTCGGATTCGACCAGCGCGGAATCGAACACGGGGAGTATCGAATGAAGGAAAACGCAATCTTGGTCGCCACGTCTCTGCTCTCGATCCTTTTGCTGACGCTTCACATTACGGACGACATCGTCCGTGGGATATCGAAGGCCGAGCCCTCAAACATTGCGCTGCTCGTCCTCGCGGTCTTCATGTACGGGACGCTCGTGCTCGCCGAACGGCGATCGGGGCACGTCATCATGCTGCTCGTCGGGTTGTTCGCGGCAGGCATGCCCGTCATCCACATGAGGGGGGCACACTACGGCGAGATCGCCAAGTCCACCGGCGGCTTCTTCTTTGTCTGGACACTCTGGGCGCTCGGCGGGCTCGGGGGCGTCACTTTCATCCTCGCGGCGCGCGGACTGTGGAGTCTGCGACGGGGCCAGCCGAGGTAGTCCATGCTCTGACCAATCCACCGAGTCAGGCGAACGGTGTGACCATGGGGTCGATCGCAGGTGTATCGCCGCGTTCGATACGTAGTTCTTTGCGGCGGAGCTGGCGCGGAGTTTGCGGGCAGCCTAGACCCTAAATGCGTCCGGATTCGTGCGTCGGCAGCTCAACCACTCTGTCCTGGCAGTGAATTGTGGCCTCCCAGCGGCCGGACGAGGCGGCATTGCTCGCGGCGATCGTGGAATCCTCCGACGACGCGATCATCAGCTCCGACCTTAACGGCATCATCACCTCTTGGAATCCGGCGGCTGAGCGACTCTACGGCTACCCTGCCTCTGAGATCCTAGGGCAGCCCAATCAGCGCATTATTCCCCCCGATCGGCAGGCGGAAGAAGAGTCCGTTCGCGAACGCATCACATCGGATCAGCCTGTCGAGCATTACGAGAGCGTTCGCGTTCGGAAAGACGGGAGCCTCATCAGCGTGGCGCTGACGGTTTCAGCGCTGCGCGACCGCGACGGCCGCGTCGTTGGCATCTCCAAGATCTCCCGCGACATCTCGGAGCGTAATCGCGCAGCATCGGAAAGAACACGGATCGAACAGCAGCTCCGCCAAGTGATCGACGCCATGAGCGATGCATTCGCGGCTGTCGATCGAACTTGGCGATTCACGTACGTAAACGATCGCTACGTGCAGATGGCGCAGATGCCGCGAGAGCATCTCATCGGGCGCGTTGTCTGGGATGTGTTTCCCGAGGCAACAACGCTGCGTGTCTTTGACGAAGCGCGACGCGCGATGGCGGATAACCGCCCCACCGCTGTGGAGGAGTACTACCCGCCCCTGGACATCTGGTTTCACACGCGGATCTATCCGACGGCGGACGGGTTGGCCATCTTCATAACCGACGTTACCGAAGGGAAGCGCATCGATCGCATTAAAGAGGAATCGCTGGTGACGGCCCGTCGGCTAGCCGCGATTGTCGAATCCTCCGACGACGGCATTATCGGAATGGATCTGGACGGCACGATCACGGCTTGGAATCACGGTGCGGAACGGCTGTACGGATATGACGCGAGAGAGGCCATAGGACGGTCGATTCGTATCGTTGTTCCCGAAGGCCGCCAGGAGGAAGAATCAGAGGTACTCGCGCGCATCAAGCGCGGAGAACGTGTCGAGCACTTCGAAACGATTCGCTGTCGAAAAGACGGAAGCTGCGTTCCGGTGTCGCTATCGCTGTCGCCGATTCGAGATGACGGCGGCAATGTGATCGGCGCGTCGAAAATCGCGCGAGACATTACGGACCGACGTCGCGCGACGGAGCGGGCGGCGTTCCTCGCTGAAGTCGGCGCTGTGCTCGCGGGATCGCTCGACTACGCAACGACCCTGAAGACGGTTGTCAACATGGCCGTGCCATCGATCGCCGATTGGTGTGCTGTGGACATTTTGACGGACGAGCGCAAGCTCGAGCGCCTCGCCGTGGCGCACGTCGATCCCGCGAAGATCGATTTGGCACGGACGATTCGATCGCGTTATGAAGACGCGAGCTCGCCGTACAGCCCCGGCTCCGTTGTTCGGACGGGCACGCCAGCGATCGTAAAGGAGATCTCCGACGACATGATTGTCGCGGCGGCCCCCGGTGACGAAGAGCGCATTGCGCTCGTTCGTTCGCTCGGGCTTCGGTCGTACATCATCGCGCCGCTCACGGCTCGCGGCCGGACATTGGGCGCCCTCACCCTCGTGACAGCCGAATCCGGACGCGTTTATAACGACGACGATTTTCGATTCGCCCAGGATGTGGCGTTTCGTGCGGCGCTCGCCGTGGACAACGCGCGCGCGTACGACGATGCGCAGATCGCGAATCGGCTGAAGGACGAGTTTCTCGCCACGCTGTCACATGAATTGCGAACCCCGCTGAATGCGATCCTCGGCTACTCACGGTTGGTACAGTCGGGCATGCTGACACCGGACAAGCACACGCACGCGCTCCAGGCCGTGGAGAGGAATGCGACGGCACTGACGCAAATCGTCGAGGACGTTCTCGATGTCTCCCGAATCATCTCCGGCAAGATTCGTCTGGACGTTCAGCCCGTCGATCTCCCGCGCGTCGTCTCCGACGCGGTCGAGACCGTCCTTCCGGCTGCGGAGGCCAAGCACATTCGTGTTCACACCATTCTTGATCCTTCCGCCGCGCCGATCTCGGGTGATCCCGATCGGTTGCAACAGATCGTCTGGAACCTCGTGTCGAATGCCGTCAAATTCACGCCAAAGAACGGCGTTATCCAGGTGCGACTCGAACGGGTCAATTCGCATGTCGAGATCATCGTCAGCGATACCGGGGTCGGAATTTCGCCAGATTTCTTGCCGCACATCTTCGAGCGTTTCAGGCAGGCCGACAGTGGGACGACCCGTGAGCACGCTGGCATCGGACTTGGTCTCGCCATCGTGCGTCACCTGGTCGAATTGCACGGCGGGACGATTCATGCGGCGAGCGGGGGACCCGAGAAGGGCTCGACGTTCCGCGTGCGATTGCCGTTGATGGTTGTTCATCATGAATCGCCGCCGGAACGACGGGCGAAGCCGACGTCCGAGCCTGCGCGCACGGACACGCCGTTGCCGGACCTAGGGGGACTTACCGTCCTTGCCGCTGACGACGACACCGACGCGCGCGCACTCGTGAGCGAGACACTCGGAAGCCGTGGCGCGAAAGTCATTGTCGTGGATTCGGCGGACGAAGCGATCGCCGCGCTCCAGACAATTCGCCCGGACGTTGTCATCACTGATATCGGGATGGCGCATACAGACGGCTTCGAGTTGCTCAAACGGATTCGCCAATCGAGCGATCAAACGATCCGCGAGGTACCGGCTGCGGCGTTGACCGCGTACGCGCGTGCCGAGGATCGAATGAAGGTCCTTCAGGGCGGGTTCCAAATGCACTTGGTAAAGCCGGTCGACCCGGCCGAATTGATTGTCGCCGTCGCTGTCCTCGCGAAGCGAACGCTCCACGGGCCTCAGTGAACTCAGCCAGCTAGCTGCCAGGCGACTGCCGACGAGTGTGTTTCATTCTTCGCCAAGCCGCCACCACTATGGCGCACCTGAAGTGCGAATCGTCGATCAGCGTACCCGTTGATCGTCAGCGGTGACCTCGCCAACGCACGTCGTATAGCGATGAGCTCTGTTCTGCCGAATCCGCCATTGGCACAATTCACCGAGCACTCGTCGCGCTAAGTGGTAGAAACAAAGTAGACGATCGATAGTCGTTCGGGATGGTCGCGGGTGGTGTCTGGTATGGACTGGCGCCATCCTGTGAATCGACCGTGAGACGTGGCAAGCGACCCGTGCTGCACTCGAATGTTGGACGTTCGGTCTTGATCGATAATTTCGACGCCGCTTTCGAGTACGCACGAGTGGTCGAATAGCGGGCGTCGGGTTCGCCCGCCCAGATCGAGCATATTGACATCGCCGGAGGACCCATTCGCACGATGGCATTTCGCGCCCTTGATCCTCCTGAAGCGCGGGCACGATCTCGGCGTCAATCCGGAACTTCTGCAGGCCCAGACCTACATGGCGCTCCAGCTCCAGGGGATCGGGTACGCTGTTGCCCTCGCATTTTCACTATGCCAAGATCGACAATCCCGTCGTTGCCTTCAAAGTCCGGCCGCAGCTCACTCGACCTCAGTCGACGCCAGCTGCTCGCCGCAGCCGGCGCCGGCGCCGCCGCCCTTCTTCTCGAGCAACGCGGCGTCCAGGCTCAGGCGACGTCGAGCCGGACGGTCGTCTTCTCTCACACGTCCGTCGTGACGGTCGACGCCGTTCAAGACGACGTGGCGCTCGCCGTCGACGGCGACAAGATCGCAGCGATCGGCGCGACCGACGCCATCGTGAAGACGTATCCCAACGCTGAGATCTACGACGGACGCGGAAAGGTCCTGCTCCCGGGCCTGATCAACTGTCACGCGCATCTCGCGGCCACGCTCGAGCGCGGCTTCAACGAGGACTTCGGATTTCCCAACTCCGCGCGTCTGGCCATCCGTCCCGCCAGTCTCCTGCAGGGGGAGGAGGGGACGCTGATGGTCACGATCGGTGCCTTGGAAGCGATACGGACCGGGACCACGACGATTGTGGAGAATTCCGGAGGCATCAGTCGCTCTGCAGCGGCGTTGGCCCAGACAGGGCTGCGCTGCGTGTTCGCGGAGTCGGTCCGCGATAGCGAGAATGTTGCCGGCCCGATGTCGCCGGAGGGGCTCGCCAGGAGTGAAACGCCCAGGTTCTCGCCCAGGCTGCGCGATGAGGGGATGCAGCGCATCAATGACCTGTTCACGACGTGGCACGGCGCGAAGCAGGGCCGCATCAGCGTGTTCCCGGCAGCAGCGCTCGCCGAGACCGCTTCGCCCGAGTTGCTGCAGGCAGTCCGCGCCTTCGCTGAAAAACACGACCTCGGATACACGATCCATTTGTCGCAGAGCCGCGCCGAGGTCGACTTCATGGTGCGACACCACGGAGTTCGGCCGCCGGCGTTTCTCGCGAAGCACGGCTTCCTCGGTCCGCGCCTGTTCGCGGCGCACTGCCGCTATGTCGACGATGCCGATGTCGCGTTGCTAGGAAAATCCGGCACGATCATTTCGCACCAGGCCGCCATGGCCGCGAACCGAGGCGTCATCCCGCCGATCGCCGCCCTGCGAGCCGCGGGCTGTCCGATCGCGAACGGCACCGATAACAACACCAACGACCTGTTCGAGGTCATGAGGGTCGCGCTTCTGACGGAACGAATCTCGCGCAATGATCCGAACCCCGGTCTCCGCCCTCAGCCTGAAGACATGCTCGAAGACGCAACGCTGGGCGGTGCGCGAGCCGTGCGACAGGCGAAGCTCCTCGGCTCGCTCGAGGTCGGAAAGAAGGCAGACCTTATTGTCGTGAACACGCAACGGGCACACCTCGTACCGGCCGGACGCATCGTGTCGGCGTGGATCCACAACGGTCAACCATCCGACATCGAGTCCGTCATCGTCGACGGTCAGTTCATCATGCGCAATCGTAAGGTGCTCACGATGGACGAGGACGGGATCATCGCCGAAGCCGACAAGGTTGGGCGGCGGATTTGGAGGCAGGTGTACGCAGCGGGCCCTGTTGCGGTGCCGGGCCGATCGCGCGAGCGGTGACGCTCTGCTTTCAGCGGCTCATCAATCGTTCGGGTCGGTCGAGGAGCGCTTCGACCTGACGTTCGAGCCCCGCACGGGTCGCCGCGTCGCGCACCTCGGGACGGAACACGATGCGGCCTTGCTGGTCGATCAACGCCGCGGCCGGCGTTCCCGTCACGCCGTACTGCTGTTCCGCCCATGCCCAATCGCTCTCGGCCGGAACGAAGCCGATGCGCATCGCGGCCAGCAGCGGTAACACGGCCTGACGCTGTGCCGGCTCGAGATTGATGGCGACGACAGCGAAGCCGCGGTTCTTGAATTTTTCGAGCACTTGCTGCAGGTGAGGAAACTCCTCACGGCAGCCCGGTCAACCAGGGAACCAGAACGCCAGCAACACGACGCGGCCGCGGTAGTCGGACAGTTGAACGGGAGTGCTACCGCGCGATGCCGGCAACTGGAACGACACGGCAGGCACGGCCTTCGCGTCACGGATTCGCCACACGTCCGCGTCGATCTGCGGTCGCGTCTTGTTCGCCGCCGTTCCATATTTCACCAGCGCCTCCTCGACCCGATCGTCGGGCATCGCGGCGACGCTGTCGACGAGCGCCGCGTACGCCAGCTCGCTGTGTCCGGCGGCCGCGGCAGCCTCGGCTTTCAAGAGCGTCCACGTGGCGCCGTGCGCGCCGGACGGTCGCTCGGTCTTCTCCAACAGCTCCAGTGCATCGGCGAAGTTCCGTTCGGCTACGAGCGCCTGCGCGCGCGCCATTGCTTCCTGCAGAGCCACTCGCCGCGCCCACGTCTTGCTGGACGGAAACACCTTCGCCATGTCTCGCGAGACCGACAACGCTTCTGACGGAATCGTCAGCTCATCGTAGAAGTCGTACATGGCACTCGACCCGTAACCGTACGCGCCGGCCGGATACTCGGTGCGCAGCCGCTCGAAATACGCGCGGCGCTCAGGATGCGACGCCGCCTCGGCGAGACGGTACAGCGCTTCGGCCGCGGCCTGGGTCGCGGGGAACTTGCGGACGACCTCGGAAGCGAGCTCTCGAAAATGCGCAGGGTCGATTTCTTGAAGCGCCTGCGCGTATTTCAGAAGGTAACGCGGCTCGTCGGGACTGGCGTCGACAGCGGCTTTCAAGTGCTCGCGCTGCGCCGTCCAGTCACCGCGGATGTCGGCGTTCTTCGCGAGCAGGACATGCGCTCGCGCGAACCCTGGATCGATTGCCAGCGCCTTCTTGAAGAAGACATCGGCCGTATCCGGCTCGTGCGAGAGGAAACCAAGCGCCCACTGGTACGCCGCACGCTTCGGGTACTGCTTGGCCCAGCGCTCGTACAGTTGCTGGAGCCGCGGAACCGTGGGCGTTCTGCTCGCCGGCGCTTCCTGGCGCTGGGTGCTCTCGATGAAACGCTGGTGTGCTTCGACGAAATCGGGATCAGCTTCGATGGCTTTGCGGAACGCGGCGGCGGCGCCGGCGTATTTGCCGGCTTTGGCCTCCGCTTCGCCTTCCGCAAAGAAGGCCCTCGCTGCGGGCGTTCCGCTGCTTTCGCGGGCGGTGGGTGACGCGACCGCAAGAATTCCCAGCAGAAGGGCGGCTCCGAGCAAACGCAGCCAACTCATGCGCGTGGCCTCGTCAATCGATCGAACAACGATACTACGACTGCAAGTTCGACGTCGTGGACGGCCGCCGGATTGGGATCGCTTCGCGGTCGAGACGTCGTGGCTCATCCCGCCGCGTCGGCGTCGAGTGCCGCGGCAGGAGGTTGAGGTGTAGTCAACGGCACGCTATTGATGCCGCAGCGCGTTCAGCTACCGTCGATCTACTGGCTGCTGCTCGCGACCGCGATGCGTCGCGTGGCGCGTTCGGCCGCGCGCGCCACGTCTTTGTCTGAATCGTGCGCCAGTTCCTGGAGCCGCGGCAACGCGTCTGGATCCCCAATCAGACCCAGGACGTCGGCTAATTCGGCGCGAGCCGCTGAACTCGCGGAGCGCGGGGCAAACAGGGCCTGACGGTCGGCGCCGCGGGTCTCGAGCAGATACTCTTTCGCGAGATCGCGGGTCGTCGAACGCTCGAGCGCTCGAATCAGCTCGTCCAGATACTCGCTTTCGCCGAGCCGCAGCAGCGCGAACGCCTGCGCCGTGCGGACGCGCGCGCTCCGTTCCACGAGCCGAGCGGCCGAAATCCGAGTCTTCATGCTCGAATCGGACGTGCGTGCGATGCCTTCATTGGCGTACAGACGCACCATTTCGTCTGCGTCGGCTTTGAATCGATCGAACAACGGCGCCGACGAGGGATCGGCCAGATCGGCCAGCGCCGCGAGCGCGAGGACGCACGCGGAGTCGGTGCGCTTCGTCTGCTCGGCGATGCGCGTCAATTCCGGCACGGCGCCGCGGTAACGCATGGAGGCAACTGTCGCAATCAACTCGTTGCGCACGTCGTCGTCGTTGATGTTGAGGAACGCCGCAAGATCTCCGGCAATCGAGCCGTCCGCGATCTTTCGGAGTGCGCGAACGGCCTCGAACCGCAGGCCGCCGTCGCGGTCTTCGCGAACGATCCGCAGGAGATCCGGAACCGCAGGCTTCGCGCGCAGGATGCCGAGACCGCGGATCGCGGTGCGCCGAATCCCGCGCTCGGAGTCGTCGATTCGGACGCGGAGCGTCGAGACGACGGCGGGATCAACCGGCACGTCGGGTTCGACAACGACGTCCAGATCCCGGTCCGGGCGGTAGACGATCCGTTCGCGAAGGGTCGTCAACGCCGCAGCGACGCCGATCGCGCGCGGAAGATGCAGTTTCACGAGAGCCGCAACGGCGCGCGATCGTATGTCGTCCTCGTTGTCCGACGCGAAGGCGATGAATCCCGGCAGTGTCTGGATGTCCTCCATGCGCTCGAGCGTCAACTCGACCTCGCGGCGCACGGCGGCGACGGGGTCGTTCGCCAGCGCGGCGAGTTGCGGGATCGCCGGCCGGTGCCTGGCGTTGCCCAACTCGCGCGCGGCGGTTTGACGCCTGACGGCATCGGGACTCTTGAGATCGTAGATAAGGGTCTCGATGGAAACCTGTCGCGTTTCCGCAACGAGCGAAGCGCTGCCTGATGTGAGCACGAGAACCGCGATAGCGAGTGCGGCCAACTGCATCAGCTGACGGCGTGACAGATTGGGCATACGTCCTCCTGACCTGCCGGTGTCGCAGCTTTGAGACCCGCGTGTGACGCGGTCACCTGCAGCTGAACACCGACGCGGTCGGAACGATGATTCAATCGGTTACTTGCGCCACGCGCTGGGCTCGCACGGCGGAGGGACGTCGGTCGGCCGGTTTGTGGAATCCGGCCTGCGGGCTGAATTTCGGCGAGTGTATCACACACCGTCAAGTGACGAGACGATCGTCAGACGCTACTGCTTGACGAACTTCTGCACGACGCCGGTGAGCTGAGCGATGTAGACGTCGCCGGCATCGGTCACCGCCACACCATGGCCGCCGGGATTCCCGGGCAGGTTGCCGACGATCGTCCCATCGAGCTGACGCAGGACCCCGCCGGTCCAGATTCGCTGGTCCTTCGTTATCGCAAGTCCGGAGATCCCTCCAGTACCGGTCCACTGGCTCAGAAACTTTCCGTTTGCGTCGAACACTTCGATGCGCTGGTTGTCGCGATCGGTCACGTAGACTCGGCCCTGTCGATCGATCACCAGGTTGTGCGGCAATCCGAACTCGCCGGCGCCCGTGCCTCTCGTTCCCCACTGCAGGACATATTTGCCGTCGGGTGAGTACCTGACCACGCGGGCGCTCCCGTACCCGTCGGTGACGTAGATGTCGCCGCTCGGACCGAAGGCAACGTCGGTGGGCAGATTGAAATGGCTCGTGTCCGTTCCCGACACGTTCCTGGTGCCGAGACGCATCGTTTCCTTGCCATCCGGACCCAGCTTGTAGACGACGTGACCCGGGGCGTCGACGACCCAGATGTTCCCCTGCGGATCGAGCCGTACGGAGTGAGCGCCGCACGACGCGCACCCGGCCGGTCCATAGACGGCCGAATAGTGCGATTTGCCGGCGGTCCAGTGCGCCTCGGGGATCGCCGCGACTTTCCCTTCGCTGAACATCCCATCGCCCCACGACCGCACGAACTTCCCGCTGCTCTCGAATTCGATGATGGGATGCGCGCCGCGGTGCAGCACGAGAATGCTGCCGCGCGGTGTGGCCGCGACGGACGCCGCCTGGATGAAGTTCCAGGCGCCGGGGAGACCGGCGGCGCTCGTGGGTGGCGCCGGCCACTCCACGACCTTGTACGGGAGCGTCGGAATTTCCGGTCCTGTGTTGTTACCGCGAGGCGTCTGACCAATCGACACCGCATTGATCGTGACGAGCCATGAAAAGACAAGGAGCAGGAAGCGCATAGAGCCTCCGCTGATCGGTCAATCTGTCGCCGAAGACGCGTGATCCACAATCTCCTCGCGTTTGCGGTCCCAGTAGATCTTCCTGCCTTCGCGATAACTCCGCGTCGCCATGATCACCGCAACCGAGTGGGCGAATCCGGTTTCAATGCTGCCATTCGGCGTCTTCCGGCTTCGCATGCACGCGAGCCAATTGTCCGTATGGGCCTTCAGGTTGTCGTCCTGCTTGATCGGCGGTGGATCGTTCGTCCCTGGCAGGAGAACCGGTTCGGGCCTGGTCTTGCCGGGCCCGGAATCGAAAACAACATTCGATCCCCACAGGCTGCGGGCCTCGGGCACGAACCACCACTGCGGGCTGCCTTCGCCGCCGGGTGAGTACAGCGTGCCGCGCGTGCCCCGAATGATGGTGTGATCTCCGTACGCGTTTCCAAACGTCGTGCTGTAGTCGTACAACACCTGGCTCTTCGCAAACGTCGAGACGCAATGGAACGTGTCCGGGTTTTCGCGGACGTCGTGCCAGGCGAAGATGCCGCCATTCGAGACCGTATCATCCGGAATGAAGGCGTCCAGATAGAAGTGCGCGAGGCCCGCGCCGTGGCTGTACCACTGATCGGTGATGCCGCCGGAGAAGTCCTTGAAGATGCGAAATTCGAAGTAGACTCGCGGATCGAAGGGACGCTCGGGCCGTCCGAGCAGCCACCGTTTCCAATCCGTATCGCGTTCTCGAATCGCAGCGACGTTTTCATCCTTCGGGATGTGCCAGCGCGGACCGTTGTAGTTCCAGCGCTGGCTGATCGCGACGATCTTCCCCAGCTTGCCGCTTCGGAGGATGTCGCGCACCTGGTGTTGGTAGGGACAACTGAGCCACTGCGATCCCATCTGCACGACCTGCCGGCCTGCGACAACGACATCACGCGCCAGTTTCGCGTCGTCGAGCGTGTTCGCCATCGGCTTCTCGCAGTAGCAGTCCTTGCCGGCCCGCACGACCTCCGCCAGGATTCTCGCGTGCTGGTGATCGCCCGTTCCGATCATCACCGCGTCCAACTCGGGATCGGCGAGCATCTCTTCGGAGTATTGATACGTCTTCGGCCGGCGTCCGAACAACCGCCGGGCATCGTCTGCCGCTCGTTCGCGATTCATCGACCACAGGTCGCAGACGCTGCGCAGGTCGAAGTTCGGATCGGTTTCGGCGGACATCTTGAGCATCTGTCGATGACCCGCGGCCCGGTGCCCGCAGCCGATCTGGCCAATCTGGATCCGATCGTTCGCCCCGACGATCCGCGAGTACGAACGCGCTGTCAGCAGCAAGGCGCCGCCGGCGAGAAACTCTCTGCGCGAGACGGTGTCCATGGCAGCCTCCTCACCTGAAACCGCGGCGGGTATCGTAGCACCTTGCGCGCGGGAGCGAGGCCGCCCGTGAAGAGTCGGCAACGATTACCCAAGCATCGGAACGCTCAACACTCATCTGTGCGCCAGAAATCTCGTCCGTAGAGACGTAGACATCTGCCTCGCACGAGTACGATTGTCGGCAGGCCTTGGATGACGATTTGGCGTATCGAGTGGTCGCGGCGGGTGAAGGCGAATGTGGGCGCGTGCGCATCGCACGCGACCACACGACTGAGACTGGACGACTAGTTGTCGCCGTCGTCGTCCACGACGTTTATCCAGGCATACATGCCATCGACGAAGTGACCGCGCACGTTGCAGATGACGAGGTACTTCCCCGGAAGCGAGAACCCGAACGAGTCGGTGCGGTTCATGTCGCCCGACAGCGCGACGCCACCGCGGTCGGCAAAGGTCGGCGGAGTGCCAGGGTTGACGCCCTTCGCAAACACGTTGACGTTGTAGTTGACGAATGTACCGGCGGCGGGCACGTGGGCTTTGACTTCCTCCAGCGTGACGCCATTGTTGTACACCCACGGCCAGTGGAAACCGGACACAATGAAGTTCACCGTTGCCGGCACGAAGACGACCGTGCCGTCAAGCTTCTTGGCCTTGGTGATGCGAACCGTGAACTGCTGCGGGATGATGTGGTGATTCGGCGTGTTGCCGGGCTGCGCGGTGTTCAGACCCGCACCGAACGCCACGCTGATGCTTCCGGAGATTTTGTCTTTGGCCTTCAGGGTGGGACCGACCAGACAGAGCGACAGAACCGAAACCGCGACCGCCGATACTCTCAGAGCTTTCATCTCCGAGCTCCTTTCGTTCATCCCCGGGTGAACGGACTACTTCTTGTCGGTTGAGAGTGCGCATCTTTGCACAACGAGCGCGAATCGGGCAAAAGAATTCAGCGGCGCGACATCGACGCAAGCCTTGCGAAGCAGGCCGGCGGGTGAAACGTCGGCGTCAGCCGACGTTGTTCGCATCAAGAAGGTGTGATGATGCCATCGCCCACAGCAGTAGCACGCTCGCGACGTCAGTCGTCCAGCACCGCCGGATTCACCGGGGCGGCAGACGAGCATCAAGCAGCTGCTGCAGGGCGTTCAGCCGGGCGTGCGGGGCGTCGATCGAGCGCTCCCCCGCCACAGCGGCGTCCGGCCGATCCGCGTCCCGATCGATGAAGAACGTCGCGAGCGTCGCCGTGACGTATCCGAAGACGGTGAATGTGTAGAGGCCGAGGAAGAAGCACAACACGCGGCCAGGTACGGTGACAGGCCACGACGTCGGCCCGAGGGTCGTCATCAGCATCGCGGTCCACCACACCGCCGTTCCGTAATCATGAATGCCCTGAGGGTCCGCGACGCTGTTCTCGAAGTTGTAGATCCCCGCGGCGCCAGCAAAGACGACGAGCAGCGACAGGATGGAGACGTAGCCAAAGCCGCGACGGCGCAGCGTCGCGCCCAGCGCCGCGAGACCGCGGTTGAGCGCGGCCAGCGAATGACCGAATCGAATCGTGCCCGTGGCTCGCGCCAGATGCGCCACGCGGGCAAATCGCACGATGCGAAGCGCCGGCACCGCCAGCGACACGCCAACGGGCCAGTGGCGCTTGAGGTACACCAATTTGTTCGGGCCGATCAGCAACTCGAGGACGAAATCGATCCCGAACGTGATCCAGATCATCTCGCTGAAGACGGCCAACCGTCCGTGCAGCCCGCGCACCATGTCGATCGACAGCAGCACAATCCAGAGGACGCCGAGCACGGCCATGGGCAGCTCCAGCATTCGGACGACCTGGTGGAGCAGGCGCCATCGTTCGCGATGTATTTGTTTGTCCATACGGTCACCAGTCTCGCGCAATCGAGGCGTTGATGCGACCGCTGTACAATCGCCTGCCACAGGAGGGATTCATGCGCGCATACGTGCTCGGGACCATCTTGGCGCTCATCGCGTCGGCGGCGCTCGCGCAGCAACCGGCCGCGCAAAGCGCGGCGGCGACGCCCCGGCTGTTCGCCGGATCGGCGGACGTCACGGCCATGATTGCGAAGGCCAAGAGCGAACGGAAGCCGGACCAGGCAAACTTCGTCCAGCCAATCGTGCAGCTCGCGCCGTACAACGCGAACCTCGAATATCGGGTGGCCGGCGTCAACGCGCCCGCCTCCGTGCACGAGCGCGAGGCGGAAATGTTCTTCGTCGTCGACGGCACGGGCATGCTGGTGACCGGCGGCACGCTGCGCGACGAGAAGCGCACGAACGCGGAGAACCTGACGGGCTCGGCGATCGACGGCGGCACGCCGCGCCGCGTCACCAAGGGCGACTGGGTGATGGTGCCCGAAAAGACGCCGCACTGGTTCACCCAGATCGACGGCGCGCTCGTCCTGATGTCCATCCACCTTCCGCATCCGGTGACGACCGCGACTCGCTGAGCGTGCCGCACGACGTATTCAGGATGAGGACGCCGTCGATGTGCGGTCGTGACTTATGCGGTTCCCCGGCCGACTCGTCTTAGCGGCGGCGCTGGCGTCGGCGGCGGAACGCGCGGAAGCGCAGGGCGTCGGCTTCACCGGCGGCATCGGGCTCGACCCGTCGCAGGCCTGCGTCGGCACGTACCTCGAGTCGCCGCCGCTCGGCGGCCGCATCTTCTTCCGGCCCGGCACCGACGGCGCCTTCGGCGGCGACGAGTCGGAAGCGATCATCGACGTCTTCTTTCTCTACAAGCTGCCGCTCGGTACGTTCTCGCCGTGGTCGATCTACCAGGGCACCGGTCCGGTGGTGACGATCGCGCGCGCGAACGATCAGATCCACGCACACGGCGGTCTTGCCGGCGTGTTCGGCGTCGGGCACAAGAGCGGATTTTTCTTCGAGTTCAAAGTCAGCGGCGGCGGCGGACCCAGTCTGCGGCTCGGCATCGGCTACACGATCCGGCGTCAGCAGCCGTGACGACCCGCGACGGCAACAAACTGGGACGGTTCAGCCTGCGTTAGCTCGCGGACGTACTGATGAGTGTCGAAGGCGGCCTTCTCCGCGACGATCCGCGCGAACCTCACGCGTGTTGCTTCGCGGAGAAGGCCGCAGCGGCCGCGATCGAACACGCCGACCGTGGTCTACGCGCCGATCCGTGGAACGCCGAGCTGCACATCTGTTCACGGCGTTTCACGATTCCGAGCGCCGCGCGGCGCGGACCGTCGAAGTCCGATTGACAGCTGAGCTCGTTGCCGCGACACTAACGGCTCCCCCTGTCATATCAAAGAACAATCGATGGCCATCGCGCTTCGGTCCGTACGCTTCCTCGACGGCTTCGCCTCACTCGAAATCCGCGAGTGCGCCGACCGTTCGATGATTCAACTCGTCGTGGAAACGGCTCCCGACAGGACCGCGGAGCCGTACATGATGACGCTGACGGCCTCGGAATGGCTTCAGCTCATGAGCCTGCCGTACATCGATCGCTCGAAATGCGCCGAACCGCCGCCGAAGAACGTGCTCGAGACGTTCACGCTCGTCGACGAGCAGATGTCGGTCGAAGTCCACGAACGCGCCGATCGCGCCGCCGTGGTGATTGTCGTCAACGGCGGCGACGATCTGACCGACGCGTCCGCGCTCATCGAGCTGTCCGCTGAGCAGTGGGAATATCTTCGCCGCCTCGACTACACCACGCCGCTCAACACGCAGCAGAACGCGGCGCCACGCGTCGTTTCGAGCACGGACGCGCAGCGCGGCTCGGTTCACTGAGCGATCGTCTCGAGTTCCTGACGCGCTGATTCACCGAAGCGGCTCGCTTAATCGCCGGCCTCGAACCGGAAGAGTAGCACCGAGCGGGCGGTCACGCCGTAGGTCTCGCCGCTTCTGAACGAGCCGGGTTCCTCTTCGTCGCCCAGATTGGTGTCGATGAGCCTGGACCAGGCGGCGTCGCCGGCATGCTGCGGCAGCGTGAACTGCACCATGTCATGGTGCGCATTCAGCACCAGCAGCACCGTGGCATCGTCACCGCGCCGCCGGACGCCGGTCGGCTGGGCGCGGCCGTCGATGATCAGGCCGAAGCAGCGCATCTGCTGATCGGACCAGTCCTCGTCCCTCATCTCGGCGCCCGAGGCGTTGATCCACGTCGCGTCCTTGATGCCAAGCTCCTCGTTCGTCTGGCCTGTCAGGAAGCGCGTGCGGCGGAGCACCGGCAGATCGCGGCGCAGCTTCGTCAGCTTCTGCACGAAGTGGATCAGCGCTTCACCCCGCGGCTGGAGATTCCAATCCATCCAGCTGATCTCGTTGTCCTGACAGTACGCGTTGTTGTTGCCCTGCTGCGTCCGCGCGCGCTCGTCGCCGGCGAGGAGCATCGGGGTGCCCTGCGACAGCAGCAGTGTTGCCAGGACATTGCGCATCTGTCGCTCGCGCACCGCGTTGACGGCCGGATCGTCGGTCGGTCCCTCGGCGCCCCCATTCCACGATCGATTGTCTGAATGGCCGTCGCGATTCTCTTCGCCGTTCGCCTCGTTGTGCTTCTCGTTGTACGACACCAGGTCGTTGAGCGTGAAGCCGTCGTGCGCGGTGATGAAGTTGACCGACGCCCACGGTTTACGCCCGCGATGGTTGAAGAGATCGCCCGATGCGCACAGCCGCGGCGTGAGGGCGCTCGCCGGCGCCTCCCCGCGCCAGAAATCGCGCACCGTGTCGCGGAACTTGTCGTTCCATTCCGCCCAGCCTGGCGGAAATGCTCCCACCTGATAGCCGCCGGGTCCGCAGTCCCACGGCTCGGCGATAAGCTTCACGGCCTGGAGAATCGGATCCTGACAACACGCCTTGAGGAATCCACTCTGGTTGTCGAACCCATTGGGCTCGCGCGCGAGGATCGTGCCGAGATCGAACCGGAAGCCGTCCACGTGCATGTCGGTGACCCAGTACCGCAGGCTGTCGGTCACCATCTGAATCACGCGCGGATGACTGATGTTCAGCGTATTGCCGGTGCCCGTGTCGTTGATGTAGTAGCGCGGTTGATCGGGCATCAGTCGGTAATACGAGGCATTGTCGATGCCCTTGAACGACAGCGTCGGTCCGCGCTCGTTCCCTTCGGCCGTGTGGTTGTAGACGACGTCGAGAATCACCTCGAGGCCCGCGTCGTGCAGACGCGCGACCATCTCCTTGAATTCCTGCAGGCTGCGCGCATGGTCGGCGGCGTATCGAGGATCGGGCGCGAAGAACCCGATGCTGTTGTAGCCCCAGTAATTGGTCAGGCCGCGCTCGACGAGGTAGCTGTCGTTGATGAACGTGTGGATCGGCAGCAGCTCGACCGAGGTGACGCCGAGCGACTTGATGTAGTCGGTCACCTCTTTCGTCGCCAGCCCTGCGAACGTTCCGCGCTGATGCTCGCCGACCGCCGGGTGTCGTTTCGTGTAGCCGCGTACGTGCGTCTCGTAGACGATCGTCCGCTCCCACGGGACGCGCGTCCACCTCGCCTCCTGCTGCCAGTCGAAATCGGGATCGACGACGACCGATTTCGGCATGAAGGGCGCGCTGTCGCGTTCATCGAACGCCAGATCGTCGCCTTCGGCGCCAATCGTGTACCCGAAGCAGGCCGGATCCCATTTCAGCTCGCCGGCGTGCGCGCGGGCGTACGGATCGAGCAGCAGCTTGTTGGGATTGAACCGATGGCCTTGCTCCGGTGCGTACGGTCCGTGGACCCGGTAGCCGTAAATCGTTCCGGGCCCGATGTCCGGCACCCAGCCGTGCCAGATCTCGTTCGTGTACTCCGGCAGCTCGATGCGCTCGGTCTCGCGATCGCCGCGTCCATCGAAGAGGCAGACCTCGACTTTGGTCGCGTTGGCCGAGAAGAGGGAGAAGTTGACGCCCTTGCCGTCCCAGGTCGCGCCGCGTGGATGCGGGAGCCCCTCACGAACACGCGGTCGCGTTGCCACGCGGGAACGGCGAGCAAGCGCGGTGCCACACGTCGGCCCGGACGCTCAACGATTCGGTCGGGGCCGACGGCGACGACTCGGCCGTAAAAGCCGCGCGGCGCTCGCGAAACTAGGTGTGGAAATGATTACTACGATACCGAAATATTCGAAACCGGACATAACCTTACACGATTTTCCGAAGTCGCTACAGCGGGCGGGAAGCGGTCACGACAATCTTGATTCCGGACGCGCGATCATCGACCGTCAGCCTGCCGCCTTCGAGGACGACATTGTCTACCTTCCGGAATCCGTCGGGCGTTCGCGTGTAGAACATCAGGAACGCCGAGCCGATTTTCGATTTGGCGGGGAGCCACCGGTACGTCGGCGTGTCGAACAGCGAACCGGTCTGGATGACCTCGCGCCGCGGGAGGTCGAACGGCTGCGTCGCGAATTCCAGTCCGCGAGCGATCCGCGCATCATCAGCCGGATAGGATTCCCACAACTGCGTCCACGGGTACTCCTCCCTCCGAAAGACATATCCGAGCAGCAGATGCTTGTTCGCGTTGAATGCCGTCACGAACACCAGGCGCCGTGCCGGGTCCATCAGCGACGCCGTGTGATCGCCGATCGGGATGCTGGTCGGCGTCGGTCGGACGTCGATTGATTCGCCGTTCAGCGCTGGAGCCATCGGCCAGGTGAACGGTTTGAACGACGCGAGCCGGTGCGGCGCCGCGTCGGACTGAGACTCGTGCGACCGCGTCATCGCCCGAGTCGCCGACATCTCGACGATCGTCTTCCCCAGCTCGAGGAACGGTGATCCGATCGTCGCGTGTTCACCCCAGTTGATCGGCCGGTCGAACCCCAACAGGTTCTCGAGCTCGCTCTCGACGTACACGACGTTCTCGCCGTCCACGAGGCGAATCGTCCGGCGGAATTTTTCCTGAACGATCGGCAGCGTCGCGACGAACGACACCGTGGTCGTCTTCGGACGGCCGACGACGTCGGTCTTCCCGGAGGAGACCAGCTCCCACTTGACCAGGTGGGCTTCCCCATGACCGGGCAGGCTGGCAGCGCGCTCCTCGGCCGAGACGGGCCCGAAGCCGTCGACGCACACGAAATGTCCCAACCCCGCGTGCATGGCATTGACGGCTGCCGGATCGTCATTCAAGACCAGCCGCACCATGGCGCCGCCCTCGGTGCGGACGCCGAGCGTCAGCTTGTCGTTCGAAATCATCAGCGCCGGTCTGCCGTCGATCTGAACCGGGTTCTGAGCGACGGCTGACATCGCGCTGGCGAGGAGGGTCACGAAGGCGAGAGGCGAAGTGCGAGGACGCAAAGTGACGCCGAGCCGCCGGCGCCATCTCAGCGGATGCTGGATGGTCCGGCGGCGTACAGCACGTTCTCTACTTGTCTTCTCCGTCGTCGACGACGTTCACGAAGCCGAACATGTGATCGTTCAGCGAATGTGCCCGGTTCATGCAGATCACCAAATACCGGCCGGTACTCAGGAACTTAACCTGGATCCGATTTCCGGGGGCTGCGACAGGCGGGGTTGCGGTCGGGTTAAACGCTGTTCCCGTGAGGAACGCGCCGGCGCGATTCCCGGCGATCGCCGCCGGGTTCGCCGTGTCACCCGGCGAGGCGCCGGACGTTGCCAGAAGCCTGGGGCTGTTGTCTGGATCATCGAGACGCGGATTAATCGCCCCATCGGCGTTGAACCCAGGCTCGATGACGAGATTGCCTTTCCCGTCCGTGATCATGTAGTCCAGGTTCTGGCTCCCGAGAAAGCTGACCACGACACCGTTGATGACTGCGGTTTCTCGAACCGCGCCATTGCACACAGCAGCGCGCGCTCTGCGATCGGTAATCTCTTGCGCAACAGTCGCATCCGCGGTTTCGTTGTTATTTCCATCGCAGAGATCTTCAGCGATATCCGCTCGCGTGGTCTTCTTGGCGACTTCGTGAATCGTGATCCCGTGACCGCCGCCGTTCACGACGAACGTAACCGTTCCACCTTTATGAATGGTCACGTCATTCGGCATCAGGAAATGGGTGACGGCAGCTCCGACCGGGTTCGGGTCCGGCGTTTGAGGCTGGGGCTGGCCGAAGTGCACCGTCGCATTTTGAACGGCGTTCTTTTCTTTGTCATCTGCTCTCCCGGTCATCGGGAACGAGACGGCAATCGCGAGTGCGGCGCCGACGACGATACCCGTGGTACGAGTCATCATTTCCACGCTCCTTTTCATCCCCCGGTGAGCCGGGCACGTTATCTGACTGGCTCAGCCGTGTCCAGAGCGTTTGCGTAACAAAGGTGTGAATCGCGCGACGGCTTCTGCTGGCGATCCAAAGTGCCGTCGCGCGAGTAGGAGTATTGGAGAAGGGAGAGCTATTTGTCGGTCGCGGACAGGTCGGGCACGATGCGGCCGCAGTCAGCCATCTTGCGCCCGTAATAGGGGTTTGCGATCGTCTCCCCCTTTTGTATCCAGTACTTGCGAGCCATCGGGCAATACGCCGCGTTCACGTTGTCTCCGAACGTCACGTCGGCGCCGCGCGCGTAGGCGATGATCGCGTCGCTCAACGGTCCGAATGCTTCGCGCGCCGCGTCCACCGTCGGCGCCTGCGCGAATGGGTTGACCGCCACCTTGATCGCCGCCGCGCGTGAGCCGATCTTCGCCGTCTCGGTCGCAATCGCGATCGCGCTCGACATCACGCCATCGAGCGTGTCGGCCGCGAGCGCTTGATGAATACGCAGGTACGCGTCGACGAGCGGCTTCAGATCGACCGGTCGTGCCGTTCGACCGACAGGCGACCCTGAGGCGGTCGAAGAATCATGCGACGTCGTGGGCTGAGGTACGTCGGGCATCCCCTGCATCGGCAGCATCGGCACCGTGGCCGATGCGGACGCCACCCGCGAGTCGCCGCTTTCCCTCGCGATGTAGTCGATGAGGACCGCGGCATCCTGCTCGGTCAGCGACAAGCTCGGCATACGCACCTGTTTGTACTTGTCGAGAAGCGTGCGCGCGATCGGGTCGTTGTCCGCGAAGACTCTCTCCGGCGACGCGATGAACCGCTTGAGCCAGTCGTACTCGCGGTTCGCAGTCACGCCTTTCAGGTCAGGGCCGATGGCGTCGCCGCCGCCAATCGTGTGGCACGCGGCACAGTGATTCTTGAACGTGTACTGTCCCTGATCGAAGTTCAGCATCGGCACTTCGGCGAACGAGCGAAGCTCCCTCTTGGCATTCGACTCCCAGCTGTTCAACCAGTCACCGATGGTTCTCGCCAGGAACTTCGGGTTGTCGAGCGCCGAGTTGCGCATCCACTGGCCGGTCGTCTGGTTTCCGACGAGGAGCGTCGGCGTGTGACCGTCAGGGTTTGCCGCATCCTTCTCGGTATAGAGCCCGAGCTTCCTGCTGATCAGCTCGATATCCGACGCCTTGCCGGTGAGGAAGAGCCATCCTGGCCCGACGTGATATTTCTCCGCGTACTCTTTGAGAACCGCGGGCGTGTCGTGCTCGGGATCGATCGTGATCGAATAGAAGAAGATGTCGCGGCCGACCCGATCGCCGAGGACGCGCTGCACCTGCACCATGCGCGCCGTCTCGAGCGGGCAGGCGTACTGGCACGTCGTGTAGATCAGATCGATCGCGACGGTCTTCCCTTTGATCAGATCGTCGTAGAAATGGACCGTCTTGCCTTCGTGTGTCGTCAACGTCACGTTGGGGAAGTAGTCGGCTCCCCAACGTGTGTTGTCCGCTGCGACCCGCATCGAGAAGACCGCGGCCGCGAGGGCCGCGATCAGCCACATCATCCGCTTCATAACGCCGTCGGCAGCACGTCGGTCGGAGGCTCGAACGTGACGCCCTGCGGAGTTGGAATCGGCGTCGGCAGCGGACGCAGGAACGGCGCGCCGCTGTCGTCGATTTCCCAGCGCAGGAGCATCGCGTTGTCCTCGTGCACCGTGTTATGGCAATGCTCCATGAACATGCCGCCCCAGTCGCGGAACTGCATCGTGATCGTGATGCTCCCGGCGGGATGCAGCCGATACACGTCCTTGCGACCTCGTTCCCAGGCCGGCACGTTCGCCGCGCTGCCGTTGCGCGCGAGCACCTGACCTTCCTCGAAGTGAATGTGGATCGGATGGTCCCAGCCGCCGCCGCCCTTCAGCGTCCAGATTTCCCTCGTCCCGAATCTCGGCGCCGCAGAGACGCGCCCGAAGTCGGCTGCAAGGGTGGTCCCACCGTCGGTCGAAATGCCCCAGGGACCCATGAACGACGTAATCGGATCGGACGTCGTCTGGGCGGCGTCTCTCTTGAACTCGAATACCCGCTCGCGCGCCACCGGAATCGCCGAGAGATCCGGATTCGGAATCAAGGTGTCGGCCACGCGGCTCACGTCGGGCCGGGCCGGATTGCGAACGACGCGGAATTCGAGCATGCGGCCGACGCACGGATCGGGTGTTGCGCCGCCGAGCGCCTGCGCCATCGTGAGATCCTGGAACGGTTTCTTGCCGTCGAGCTTTGCGCTTGCCGGATCGAAGTGGTCGCACAGGTTGACCAGGTGCAGCTTCTCGCCGATCGCGTAGGTTGAGAAGTCGATCACGATGTCGTAGCGCTCCGCAATGCCTTGTTCGTCGAGCTCGAACAGAACAACCGGATGCGGCAGCAGGTTGCCGTCGTTCGCAATCTGCGTGATCGGCTGCGGCGTTCCGGACGCGTTGGCCAGCGCCACCTTGTAGAACCGCGACACGCTCGCGTTGAGGATGCGGAAGCGATACTTCCGCCGCTCCACCTCGAAGTACGGGTTGTACGCGAGGTTCACGGTGTTCACGTCGCCGATGAACCCGTCGAAGTCGAAGATGTCGAAGAACAGCTGGCCGTCCTGATCGAACGCCTTGTCGGCGAGCAGCAGGTTGACGTCGTAATCGAGGTTGCCCCAGCTCTTCGCCGATCCGCTCGGCAGCTGCAGGTTCACGCCGTCGTTGATTGTCTCGTTGCCGCGATCGAGCCCGCTGTAGATGTTGAACATCGCAGCGTTTCCCTTGTACACGTTCTGCGACGTGAAGCTGAACATGTGATCGTGGAACCAGTGCGTGCTCATCGTCTCGTGCCAGTCGCCTGGCACGTTGATCAGTCCGCCGCTCTCGTCCGGCGTGCTCGCCATGCGGTCGGTGGCAGCGGTGTTGACGCTGAAGTGCCCCGCGAGCACCACCGGCCAGTGATAGTCGTAGAACTGGCCGGGGAAGAAGAACGCGCCGGTGAAGCCGTCGTTCTCAGCACCGTGATGCCCGTTGTGCTCGTGCGTCGAGATCGTGTGACGCCCGAAGCCGGCGTTCTGCCTGACGTCTACCGGAAGATTGTTGTGATGCCGGAAGATCAGCGGCTGTCCGTACTTCCCCATGACGAGCTTCGGCGGAATCGTGCCGTTGAACGTCCACACGTTGTTCGGGTTCTGGATCGGCATTCCCGGATGAAACCGCAGCGGGATGCCCTGCGATGGATCGATGCCGCTGTTCAGGCTCGATGCGACCTGCGGGTTGTAGACGCGGTTCGTCGTCGCAGGCGACTGCCACGCTTCGACCGCGATCTGCGGCAGAAACTGATTGAACCGCTGGTGCGCCCAGATCGGTCCCGGCGGACGCCCTTCGATCGGGCCGAAGCCGCCACCGAGCGCCGGATCGACCGGCTTCATCGTCTGGTTCGCTTCGGCCGTCGGCGCGGGGCCCAGACACGACACCAGATTGTCGGCGGTCCCGGTGACTGGATTTCGCGCAAGCACGTCGAAGCGCGGCATCGGCTGCGTGAACGGCTGGACGCCGAAGAGCGGACTCGGCGGCATGCCGGCAGGCATCTGGCCGTAGATGCTCTTCGCGAACGGATTCAATCCACCAAGGTGCGCGAGGGCTCCCGCGGTGGTGAACAACCCCATCTTGATGAGATCGCGCCGTGAGACGCGGCCCCAGGAGAGCTCTCTCACGATTTCCGCGCGATTACGCCTCGCCTCTTCGGCCTCGCGGAGGCGGGCCTTCGACGCGTTCTTGGGCAAGTAGATACGACTCATGGACGTTCCTCTCCTGCTCTGTTAGCGCCGGCTACGGAAGCGGCGTGCTCATATCGGTTGCGATCTCAGCAGCGCTGAGCGCGCGGTTGTAAACGCGGACTTCGTCGATCAGTCCTGCGAAGAACTCCGTGCCCGGCAGCGAGAACACGTTGTTGCCGCCGATCTGCAGCGACCCGGTCGATGCCGAGATCGCGCCGGCTGTCGTGAACGTGCTGCGAAGCGCGCCGTTCACATACAGCCGGATCGCGGTGTTGTCGTAGGTCACCGCGATGTGCGACCAGACGCCGACCGGCAGCTGCGGTCCGGCCGTCGCTTCCTTGTCGAAGCCGCTGTTGATGTAGCCGGCCGGCCGCGACGGGTTCGAGTTGCCGTCGTTGCCGTAGAGCGCATACGCGAGGCCGTTCGTGCCGCGCTCCTTCAGGATCACGGTGCGCCAGCCGTCGTTCGGCGCGGTGCCGGCATCGGCCGTCGGATTCACCCAGGCTTCGAGCGTCATGCCGTTCGAGAGCGCGAGCGACGCGCTATGCGGCACGGTGACGATCGAGGAGACGCCGTCGAACGACAGCGCGCCGCCGTATCCGGCCTGGCCGCCGACGCGGCTCGCGCCGCTGATCGATCCGCTGTTGCCGTTGCCGGATGAATCGGTCGCCATCGAGCCTATCGTTTCGTTGAACGAGAGCGCGAGCACCGGACCCGCAGCCGGCGGCGCGGGACCGAGCGACACGGTCATCGCCACGGCGCTGCCGGTCACCGCGCTCGATCCGCCGAGCGGGCTCTGCCCGATCACCTGGCCGGCCGGTGCCGCGTTGTTGGTGCTCGTCACAGTTCCGACCGTCAGTCCGGCGGCGCTGATCGCCGACTGCGCGGCGGTCTGAGTGGAGCCGACGACGTTGGGAACGGTCGTCATCGTCGGCGGCGCCGGCGCCGATGCCGGTTTCAGCTCGACGATCGCGTAGTTCCAACGGTCGGTTGTCGGGGCGGTGTCGTTGAGGCGCACCGTCTGACCCGCCGAAGAGGTCGTGCCGGCCAGTGCCTGCACCCACATCGTGTCGCCCGCCGGCGCCGGGTACTCGTGCACTTTGGTTTGACCCGCGGGCACCGAGCGCGCGATGGCGTTGTCCCAGTCGTTGCCGACGGCGTAGACGAGGGAGCCGGCCGATTGCGAGACGAGGCTCACGCTCGGCGCTCCGGTGCCGGCGTTCGCGCTGTTCGACGCGCCGACGCCGCTCACGCCCGTGAACGCAATCACTGTCAGCGACTGATAGAACCCGGCGGACGACTGCGTGCTCGAGACCGTCGCGTTGATGAGCGCGGCCGACGCGGTCGCCGTCCAGATTTCCGACGAGCCGAACTGCGTGTTCGCGCGCTGCACGCGCGTCCAGGTGAGGCCGGCGCCGCTGATCGTGAGGTTCTGGCCGTTCACCGCCTGCGGTCCATCCGACGCGGCGAACGCGATGAGCACGTCACCCGTCGTTGCGGTGCTGAAGGCGGCCGTCGTGCGCTTGCCGAGGCCATCCGAGAACACCATCTTCTCGACCGCAGGAGCCGGGCCTGGCGGCGGTGGCGGTGGCGGTGGCGGTGGCGGTGGCGCCGCGTTGTTGACGGTGACGGCCACGGCCGCAGAAGTCGCGGCGTTGCCTGCGGCGTCGCGCGCGGTGGCCGAGAGGTTGTGCGTCGAGCCGTCCGCGTACAGCCGCGTGTCCCACGTCGCCTGATACGGCGAGGCGGTATCTTCGACGCCGATCGCGGTCGTGCCGTCGAAGAACGACACGCCGGCGACGCCCACGTTGTCAGCAGCCGACGCCGTGATCGTGACGACGCCCGACACCGTGCCCGCCGCCGGCGCCGTGATGCTCACGGTCGGCGCGACGGTATCGCCGCCGACGGTCACCTTCACCAGGCCGACCGTCGTCTCGCCGATCCCATCGATGATTTCGTACGTGAAGACATCCGAGCCGGTGAATCCCGCTCGGGCGGTGTACGTGTACGGATCGGCGCCGGCGATGGCGCCGCCGTTCGCGCTCGTCGCGCCGACGCGGTTCACCCGCAGCGAGCTGCCGGTGTCGTTCGCGAGGAGCGACGCGCCCGTGAACGCGATCGGCCTCACCGACGTCGTCGTGCCGATGTTGTCGGTCCCCGCCATCGGCCACGTGTCTGTCGCCGCCGGCGGTGCCGTGCAGAACGGACCTGTGAAGGGATTGGTCTGCGCGTGCGGCGCGAACGACGTCGCGAGCAAGAGCAGGAAGATCGTCGCGGCCGCCACGGCCAGCTGACCACGACATGTGTTGGGCCGACGGTTCACAGACATTCTCCGCTCCTCGAATTGAATTCCCCGGCCATGTTTCGAAATCTGAAAATGCTTTCGCAATGCGTTGCGACTGAGTGGTGCGCAAAAGTAAAACGGAACCAAGCAGTTCGGAAATGGCTCGTCGGTGGGGGGTCACGTAAAAAGGGTGTGGGCTTCGATTTCGATCGTTTCAAGTGGCGGCGCGATGTCGCGCGCGTCGCGCGGATGCAACCGCGAATGCTGCGACAACGTTCCTCTCGCCACGGATACGAAAGTCTCCGCCGCACATGACAACGCGCGTCGTCGCACGCGTCGCAACGGCAAATGTTCGCAATTCACTGGCGTGGTGATCGGCGTTGGATTTGCGTCAACGCGCGTCTCGATTCGCATTTCGCACGGATGACTCGAGCGCACGCGCCTCGCGAGGAGTGCCTTGCCTCCGACTAACCCGCCTTCCGTTCTGGAACGTCGATGATGGGCTGTCGCGGCACCGGCCGGATCTTTCGCCGTCGGTCTTCGACGAGACCATGGTGCACGGCAAACAACGCCAGCTCGAGCCTCGAGAACACACCGGCCTTGTCGAAAATGTTCGAGAGATGGTGTTTCACCGTGTCTTCCGTGATCGACAGCCGCAGCGCGACGCCTTTGTTCGACTCACCCTCGGCCACCGCCACGACGATCTGAATCTCGCGCCGCGTCAGCCCGAACCGGTTCGTCGATCCTTTGCGGCGTGAACGGACGGGAGTGCCGAGTTCGCCGCGCGGCGCCGGACGAACCGCTCGAAGCAGGTGAGCCACCGGCGCGTCCTTGCGCACCACGTTCGTCCCCGCGCCACACTCGCCGCCCGCGTCCACATCGTCGGCCGTGAGCACGATGGTTCGGACGAAAGGACACCATGCGTCCATCGTCCGCAGCGTCGTGTCGATGCCCGACGGCGCGGCGAGATCGAGCAGCAGCACGTCCGGCTGCAGCGCGTACGCGAGATCGATGGCCTGAACGAGATCCTCGGCTTCGCCGACGACGCGGCAGCCATGGGTCTGGAGCACGAGTTTCAACCCGTGTCGGAGCAGCGGCTGTTCGTTGGCGACCACGACGCGGACATCACCTTTGTCGTACATATAGAGTTCGATTCGAGCGGACGTGTTGAGACAGCTGCCGCGCCCGTTTGAACGGTCAGCGGTCGGTAACGTAATCAGTGTGCTTCAGCGGTGCAGGATAGCCAGCGCGCTGCGAAGCGTGAATGGCACTTCAGTGGGTCATTGCCCCGTGGCCGGTTCTCCTTCAGGCAAGAGACCGTGGTGAATCGCGAACATGGCGAGCTCGAGGCGCGAGAACACGCCGACCTTGTCGAAGATGTTGGACAGGTGATGCTTGACGGTGTCTTCGGTGACCGAGAGACGCTCGCCGATCGCCTTGTTGGAATCGCCGTCGGCGACCGCCGCGACGATCTGCATCTCGCGCCGCGTCAGACGAAAGCGGTTGTTCCCATTGGCGCCGCGGCGCTCGACCGACATGCGCCGGAGCGCTTCGGGCTCGTCGGCCGCGCGATCGTCGATCAGCCAGTATTCGCCTTGCATGACGGTGTCGAGGCTGTTGAACAGCGCGGCGACCGTCGACTGCTTCAGCACGATGCCGCGCGCGCCGGCGCGGAGCGCGACGCCGAGCGTCGAATCGCCCGATTCAGCGAGCAGAATCGGCCGAACCGACCGCGCCGCCGTGGCGAGCAGCCGCAGCAGATCGATGCCGCCGGCCGGCATCGCGAGATCGATGAGCAGGATGTCGGGCTGCACCTCGCGCGCCAGATCGACGGTCTGAATGCCGTCGGAGGCCTCGCCGACGACCGACACGGTGCCGCGCGACTCGAGCAGCAGCTGCAAGCCGTGGCGCACGATCGGCATGTGGTGAGCCACGACGAGGCGAATGGGCATCAGGGCAGACACTGTGTTTGGTGGATGCGCAACGGTAGTGAGCCCATCCGAAGTCCAAACGCTGTGCCACGGCTACCGGGCCGTAAATGTTGGCAAATCAGATCTTGCGGCGATTCTCGACGGGAGACCCTCCACCCGGGCGCCGACCAAAGTCTGCCGAGCGGGTGACTGGCACCCGGCACCTGGCGGTGATCGCAGCAGGGCCGGTCTTGAGACCGGCCCTGCTGAAAACTGAAAGCTGAAAGCTGAAAGCTGAAAGCTGAAAGCCGATTTAGAACGTGGTCCGCACGCCGATCTGCGCCACGCGCGCGGATACGTAATTGGTCGGCTGCGCGTACAGCGACGATCGGATGTCCTTCGACAGGAAGTCGGTTGCCGCCGAGTTGTTGAACAGATTGAACACGTCGCCGCTGAAATCAATCTTCCCTCCATGCGGCAGCGCGATGCTCTTCTGGATGCGCAGGTTCACGAGATGCGCGTCGTCGGCCTTCAGCATGTTGACGTCGTTGGTACGCGCCAGCGGATACGCGGTGTTGAAGAACGGGTCTGCGACGGAGCGCCCGTTGGAGAGAATCACGCGCGGCGCCGTCTGGTTCAAGGGAAAGTTGCCGGTCATCACGTCGAATCGGCTGCCCTGGCTGAAAGCGTAGAACGCCGAGAAGGTGGTGTCGTACGGGAGCTTGACGAAACCCGAGAACCGCGCGTGGTGGCGCGGCGATCGACGCGTCTGTTTGTCGTCGTCGGGCGAGAGGCCGTAGAACTGCAGCTGGTCGCGCGTCGCATTCCACCGCGTGCGGAACCGCTCGGACACGATGTAGGAATAGTTGGCATTCACGCCCCAGTTGCCGGCGAAGGCTTTCGTGTACAGCAGCTGCAGCGATCGATTCTGCTGCCAGGTGTAGTTCGGATTGTAGGTGTTGATCACGAAATCGTAGTCGGGGAACGGACGATCGATCAGCGCGCCGGTCTTCGGATCGCGAATGACGTTGAGATCGTCGCCGCTCTGGTAGTCCCAGTTGCGACGCCACAGGAACGTCGTGCTGATGGAGCTGGTTCGCGGCAGCTTGTGTTCCCAGCTGCCGGAGAACTCGTTCACGTAGGTGCGTCCGTTCTGGATGCTACCGTCCTTCATGTCGCCGAAGGCGACGCCGAGCGGGAAGCCGCCGGGCAGCGATTGGTTCAGCGTGGGGTTGGTGCGCGGCGACGCACGGAAGACATCGGTCGCGAGCACGTTCGGCGCGTGCGACGTGCCGTCGCCGCCGCCGAGATCGAGCCATTCGTAGCTGCGCTGCGCCGTGCCGCGGAAGACGCCCCACCGGCCGGAGTCGAACGACAGACCGAAGTTCGGCATCGCGACGTTCTGGTGGAACTCGCGATCGGCGGGGTTGGTCGGGAGTGCGGGCGGCAGCAGCGCGCCGAGCACGCGCTGCCGATCGGCGGTGAAGACGCTCGTCGTCTCGATCCGGACGCCGGCCTTGACGGCAACGCGCGACGCCGGCTTCCAGCGATCCTGGAAGTAGGCGCCGTAATGATGCTCGTACGCGTCGTTGCTCACGCTCGTTCCGCCGTCGAAGCCGCGCAGCACGTCGCGCTCGAACAGCACGTCGGCGCTTCCGGTCGTCCCCGGCGGGCGGAAGTAGAACTCGGCGGGCGCCAGATTGCTGGACGTCTTGTTCTCGATATTCGGGTAGAGATCGGCGCCGCCCCGGAACTCGTGCGAGCCGAGCTTGTCGTTGACGAAGAAGGTCATCGACGGCGACAGATAGATCATCGATCGGTGCGACGTATCGGTTCCCCCGAAGCCGCCCTCCATCGCGATCGTCGTCAGGCTGCCGAGGATGTTGCCCGCCGGGTTGGTCTGGATGATCTTCGTCGGAATGATCCCCTGGCCGTCGTTCGGCTGCAGATCGTTCGGCTTGTTGATCATGAAGCTGCCGACGAACTGAAACACTCTGGTCGAGCTCACGACCCAGTTGTAGTTGAAGCTCGCGAGCGGACCGCCTTTGATGAGGGTGCCGAGGGCGGATGGCGCGACGATTTGCGGCGTCGCCGAGCTCAACGTCCCGACCGTCGTGCCGCTGGTCACCAGTCCGAGGTTGCGATTCGGCGCGACCGTGCCGCGGAAGATCGCGTTCGCTTGAACGGTGCGGTCGTACTGCAGGCTGAGTTGCAGGCGATGATCGTTGTGCAGCTGCGCGGTGACCTTGCCGAACCACAGGTTGCCGCGCCGCTCGACCGGAACGGCCGCGTTGTTGAACGTCTGGTTGGTTTGCACGCGCCGATACGCGGAGAAGAACCAGATCCGGTCGCGCGCGATTGGACCGCCGAGCGTCAAATCGGGCTGGTAGTCCTCGCGCCGGTTCGCCGGAATGCCTTCGACGTTGGATCCGTTGAAGCGCTGCGGAATCACGAACAGCGCGGCCGATCCGTGAAAGTCGTTGCCGCCGCTCTTCGTGACGATGTTCATGTACTGCCCGACCATGCTCGACCCGTCGGACGCTTCGGCGCCGAGCGCCTTGATCTCGACGTCCTGAATCGCGTCGTAATTCAGATTCACCGCGAAGATATCGCCGCCGTACGGATCCGTGACGTCGGCGCCGTCGAGGCTCGTGCGGCGCTCCGAACCGGTCAACTCCTGCGTCGCCGGATTCACCGACACGCCCGGCACGACGAGCCACGCGTCCTGAAAGCGGCGGTTCGTGGTCACTGGAACGCTCGTGAGCGCCTGGTTGTTGATGTTGACCGACAGGCCCGCGCGCTCGGGATCGACAATTGGTGATTCAGCGGTGACCGTGACGGTTTCCGAGACCGCTCCGACAGACAGCGTGAAGTCGACCTCGGTGACCGCGTTGAGCCGCACGGGCGCCTTGCGAATCACCGTCTGGAAGCCCGAGAGCTCGGCGCGAACGTCGTACGTGGCCGGCGGCAGGTTGGTGACGCGGTACGCGCCCTGGCTGTCGGTCACGCCGGTGAACTGGCCGAGCGCCTCCGGACTGCTGAGCGTCACGGCGACGCCGGGCAGTACCGCACCGCTCGAGTCGGCGATTCTTCCGATGACGGTGCCGGTGGTGGTCCGCTGGGCGAATGCGGAGGACGCGCACACGAGCGCGAGGAGAGCGACGGCGATGATTGGTCGAACGCGTGCACGAACAGCCATGTCATCCTCCTCCGCAATCAAAACCGAATCGTGTGGAACACGCGAAGTGTGCCCGGACCAATCTCGGCGCTGGTTCGCGTGCCGCCGATCATCATGACGCCGCCCAGCGCGCCGACCGCGACGCCGCTCCAGAGCATCGGACGGTTCTTGCCTTTCAACGCGCCGCACACGTTCGTCGCGTAGATCGGATCGCTCTTCTGCGCGACGCAGGCCTGATACGACGACGCCGGCGCGTTGCCGGTGCTGGAATCGTCGACGCGGTAGACGGTCACGCCGAGCACCGATGTCGTGATGCCGGCGGTGCCGAGCGCAAGGCCCGACCAGAAGACCTTTCCACGACTGGGCTTTTCCTCGGCGAACGCCGGGCCGGCGGCGAACACCGCGATCAGGCACAAAACCGTCATTCTCATGTCGCCTCCTGAACGGATCGGCCGGTATCTTATGCCACGAGCGATCGCACCACTCATGAATCTTCGGTGGATACTGACGGCAGTGGACCGCAACGGACGGATGGGAGTGGACGATGAATCTCACGCAGCTGTTTCTTGACGAGCTCGATCGCGAAGCCGCGCGTACCAGACGCGCTCTCGAAAACGTACCAACCGGTCGCGATGACTGGAAGCCTCACCCGAAATCGATGCCGCTCGCGCGTCTCGCCGGCCTGGTCGCGTCGATGCCGTCGTGGGTGACGCTCATCATCGAGCAGGACGAGCTCGACCTGACGCCGCCGCCCGGACGCGGCCAATATCAACCGCCGGCCACCGATCAGCTCGTGGAAACGCTGGACAAACACGTCGCGAAGGCGCGCGAGTCGTTGTCGAACACCAACGACGGGTTCCTCCTGACCACGAACTGGCGCCTGCGCGCGGGCGGGCAGATCGTGATGGACGCGGCGCGGCATATCGTGCTTCGCGACACGATCAACCATCTCGCGCATCATCGCGGACAGCTGACCGTGTATCTGCGGCTCAACGATCGAACGGTGCCGTCGATTTACGGTCCGTCGGCAGACGATCAGCGGTTCGCGTAGGGAGCGCGGCTCGCTCCGGTCTGCAGGTCGTACAGCTCGCGGTACACGCCGCCGGCTTCGAGGAGCGACGGGTGCGTGCCGCGCTCGACGATGGCCGCGTCTTTCACGACGAAGATGACGTCGGCGCGCCGGATCGTCTCGAGGTGGTGGGCGATGATGAGGCACGTGCGCCCCTTCATCAGCCGTTCGACCGCCTCGACGACGGCGCGTTCGGATGCGGCGTCGAGGCCGGTCGTCGGCTCGTCGAGGATCAGGATTGGCGTATCGCGGACGATCGCGCGCGCGATCGCAATCCGCCGCCGCTGTCCACCCGACAGCGTCGATCCGCGCTCGCCCACCATCGTGGCGTACCCGTACGGCAGGTTCAGGATGAACTCGTGCGCGTTGGCGAGCTGCGCCGCCCGAATCGTGTCCTCCGGCGCCGCCGTCGGCTTGCCGTACGCGATGTTCTCCCAGATGGTGCCGCGAAAGAGCAGCGGGTCCTGGAGGACGAAGCTGATTTGATCGCGCAGCGACTTGAGCGTGAGCGTCCGGACGTCGGCGCCGTCGATCGTCACCGCGCCCGCGATCGGATCGAAGAAGCGCGGCACCAGGCTGGCGATCGTGCTCTTCCCCATCCCGGACGGCCCGACGATGGCGGCAACCTGCCCCGCTTCGACGCGCAGGCTCACGTCCCTCAACACGCATGCATCCTTCTCGTACCCGAACGTGACGCGATCGAACTCGATCGTCCCTTTGAACGGCGGAGCGGTGCGGGCGCCGGGCATGTCGGCGATGGCGCTCTCGGTGCCAAGGACCTCCTGAATGCGCTCGTAGCTGACCGCGGTTTTCGACAGCGTGTTCGCGATCTTCGACAGATCCTTGATCGGCTTGTAGCTTTTCTTCAGGTACATGAGGAACACGATCAGCACGCCCGTGCTCAACTCGCCGGCCGAGACGAGCGTGACGCCGTACCCGAGGACGAGACACGTTCCGATCGCCACGATGACGTCGACCATCGGCGACAGCTTCGCTTTGACGCTGCGCGCCTGCAGTCCCGCGCGAACGTTCTCGCGGCTTTCCGACGTGAAGCGCCGATCCTCGTAGTCCTCGCGCGCGAACGCCTGGACGACCTGGATCGAATTGAAGACTTCGGCGACGCCCGACAGCAGGTCGCTTTCCTTGCGCTTGACGGTCCGCGACGCTTCCTTGATTTTCCGCGAGTAGAAATACACGAAGACGAAGAGCACCGGGGCGACCGACAATCCGATCAGCGTGAACCGCCAGTTGACGTACAGCATGACGCCGATCATGCCGACGAGCGTCAGCACGTTGACCGCGATGCCGATCAGGGCCGTATCGATGAAGTCCTGTACATCGTCGATGTCTTTGGTGACGCGCGAGATCAGATCGCCCGCGCGCGATTTGCCGTGATCCGCGAGCGACAGACGCTGTATGCGCTGGTACAGAAGGAGCCGGAGATCGTGCGCGATCCACTGGCTGACGCTGGTCGTCAGATATTTTTCGACGTAGGCGCCGATGCCGCCGACGATCGCGATGAGCACGACCATGGCGAGCGCGAACTTCAAGAGCGCCGACTGGCTGCTGCCGAAGGCGCCGACGACGGCCGCGTCGAGCAGTCGGGACAGGCGTTTACCCTGCAGGATGTTGTCGACGACGATTTTCAAGGGCCACGGCTCGAGCACGTCGGCCAGCGTCTCGCCTACGACTGCGAGCAACGCGACCAGCAGAGTCTTCCAGTGCGGCCGCAGGATGCGTCGCAGCCGCAGCGCGCCGGAGTCGCTCGATGACGCCACGCGCGCGAGTATACGCTCCCCTCGCGAGTCGCTCAGCGCGCAACCTGGTGCACCGGCCAGCGGCCGTACGCGATGAAGCAGCGATACGGGTCCCGCGAGCGCCTCGAGCGGCAGCACGAGCTTGACGCCACCAGCGAACCGTATCTCCTTCATGGACTGGTCGAACGAGATGCGAAGAGATCGACGCGCGCGTAAGGCGGTTTCACGTTGCGCGACCCCGGCGCGGTGAGTTAGAGTGCCGCCAACAACCTGATCCAACCCGAAGGCCCTTCCGCGAGGGCCTTTTTCATTTGAGCAAAAAAATGGCGCGACACGAAATCACGTTGAAAAAAGTCGTGTATCACATTCCCGCGGCCGATGCGGTGACCGTTCGAAAGGACATCCCCTACCAGGCAACGGCCGAGGGCGATCTGACGATGGATGTCTACTACCCGCCCGACATGAAGAGCGCCGCGCGAAACCCGGCCGTCGTGCTCGTGATCGGCTACTCCGACATCGGCGCGCGTGCGATCCTCGGGTGCGCGGCCAGCGAGATGGAGTCGTCCGTGGGCTGGGCCCGGCTGATCGCGGCCTCGGGCCCGATCACCGTCACGTACAGAACCGGCCGTGAACCGGCCGCAGACGTTCGCGCCGCTTTGCACTACGTGCGGCAGCAGTCGGCGTCGCTGATGATCGACGAGACGCGGATCGGCATATGGGCCTGCTCCGGCCACGTGCCGACTGCGTTGTCGCTGCTGATGAAGGACGGTGGTGAGCCGGTGAAGTGCGCGGCGCTCTGCTACGGCATCACGCTGGATCTCGATGGCACGACCGGCGTCGCCGAGGCTGCGAAGACGTTCCGATTCGTCAACGCGTCAGCCGGACGATCGGTCGGCGATCTTTCGACTGACGTGCCGATGTTCCTGACGCGATCGGGCCGCGACGAGACGCCTGGATTGAACGACGCGCTGGATCGATTCCTGAATCACGCGGTGAGGCACAGTCTGCCGCTGACATTCGTGAATCATCCCGACGCGCCGCACGCGTTCGACCTGATGCACGACAGCGAGACGTCGCGGGAGATCATTCGGCAAATTCTCGCGTTCTTCCGCTTCCATCTAGGCGTTTAGTCGCGTTTGATTAACGCGGCTTCTCCTGATACCGCGCGCCGCGCAGCACACCTTCGAGCGCGTAGTTCGACTCGTGGCACGCGTACTCGAACATGCGCTCCTCGGACCGCGCCATCGGGATCGACGCGCTCCACGGTCCGGTCCACGTCGCCGGATCCTCAACCGTGAAGTCGTAGCGCAGCGTGTCCTTGTCGATGCGCGTGAAGCGCTCGACGAGGTGCATGTTCGTCGTCGCGCCGCGGAAGCCGGCTTCCTTCGAGAAGTTCGTCGTGTCGACGACGAGCGTATCCCCCTCCCAGCGGCCGATCGAGTCGCCGGTCAGGAACCGCATCGTCTTCGGCATGTGCGCGCGGCCGCTCAAATCGACGATGCGCGCGCTGTGGATCATCTCGTTGACGATGACGATGCGCCCGGGCGTCTGCACGATCTGCACGTTGTTGTTGTAGGCGCTCGGCACCATCGGCGGCCCCGAGTTGAATCCGAGAATGCAGCGTTCGGGAAGGGGACGCTCCTCCGGGTTGTCGTAATGGTTCCGCCGATCGGCGATGCGCTGCTGCGCCTCGGCGGTGAGCGGCGGCACGCGACCGTCGGGCGGGTCGACGACGAGCGACGGCTGTTTGGCGATGCGCTTGCCGAAATCCCACCAGAAGTCGTTGTAGGCGCGTTCGACGTCGACCGCCGCGCCGCCGTCGCGTCGATCCTTGTGAGTCGTCTCGATGCGCTTCTGCGCGAAGTCCTCGGCTTCTTCTTCCGTGATGGAATCCTTGCCGGTGAACTCGCCGGGACGTTCGAACGGTGTGAGCTGCGCGAAATCCCAGGTGCCCTGCAGATCGGGACGGCCGTCGGGCGTGCGGGGAATGGAAGATGCCGAGGCCGCGGCGACGAGACCGACGACCCACAGAACGGAGCGGATCCACATGGCGAACCCTCCTGCTGCACCGCGCAGTGTAACAGGAGGTACGGCTATCAGCTATCAGCTATCAGCTGTCAGCTGTCAGCTATCAGCTGTAAGTAGGGGCCGCTCTTGGGACCGGCCCCTACAGCTGGAAGCCGAAAGCTGATAGCTGATAGCTGATAGCTGATAGCTGATAGCTGATAGCTGATAGCTGATAGCTGAGTTAATTGCCGCAGGATGCCGCGAGGCGCTGCAGCGATCGAACCTGCACCTCGCGGTCGACGAGCGTGCCGGTCACACTGACGCGCTGGCCGACGTGCGAGGGCAGCTTCGCCCGGTTCGACGGATCGCTGACGGCCAGCGACGCCGAGGACTTCTTCAGAAAGCCCGACTTCCAACTGCGGGCCCTGGGCGCATCCTCGCCCGTCGTGTCCTTCAGTTTGAACCGATCGTCATCGCGCTCGAGGCAGCCGACGATCGTCACCGGCGAGGGTCGAGGCGCGCCGGCCTTCGGCAGCTCGAGCGGGTCGGCATCGGTCGCCGTCGTGACCATCGCCGCTCTTTCCACCTTCGCATCGGCGCCCTTGGCGCTTACAACCGGAGATGCGTCATGTGAGAACATCTTGACGGCCGTCACGACGAACGCCATGACGATCACTCCCATGGCGGCGGCGCGAAGCGCGAGCGTCATCTTCAGCGACTTCTTCGAACGCAGAATCTTCCTGAAGCGCAGCATGGTTTTCATGCGCATCGAGATCCTCCTCGGCTAACGTGGAGCCGCGGTGGATCGAGCAAACGGAGTGCCCGCGCAGCCGCTTGGCGTAAACCACGAAGACGCAGTCAGTTAAGGTCGTGTACTCTTACGGCCCGAGGCACCGAACGCCGAATTTCGTGATCGCACGGTAATTGCTGCGGGTCCCGGGTGTCGATTCGGCGCATCCTCGATCGACAATACGGTGGAACCGCCGGACGTGTGCGCGGCCAGGAAGTGAGCAGCGGATGAGCACGGTTCGTGTACTTGTCGGGACTCGCAAGGGCGCCTTCGTGTTGACGTCCGACGGAAAGCGCGAACGATGGGACGTCAGCGGTCCGCACTTCGGCGGCTGGGAGATTTACCATCTGAAAGGGTCGCCGGCCGACCCGAACCGTTTGTACGCGTCGCAAACGAGCGGCTGGTTCGGACAAATCGTCCAGCGCTCCAACGACGGCGGGAAGACGTGGGAGACGGTCAACAACAAGTTCGTGTACGACGGCGTGCCCGGCACGCACCAGTGGTACGACGGCACGCCGCATCCGTGGGAGTTCAAGCGCGTCTGGCACTTCGAGCCATCACTGACCGATCCCGACACGGTGTACGCGGGCGTCGAGGACGCTGCGATGTTTCGGACGACTGACGGCGGGCAGACGTGGAACGAGCTGCCCGGCCTCCGCGGCCATGGATCGGGGCGCTTCTGGGCGCCGGGCGCGGGTGGACTGGGACTGCACACGATCCTTCTCGATCCGAAGAACCCGCAGCGGATGTTCATCGCGATCTCCGCGGCAGGCGCCTTTCGGACCGACGACGGCGGCGCGACGTGGACGCCTATTAATAAAGGATTGCGATCGGAAGGCATTCCGAATCCGACGGCGGAAGTCGGTCACTGCGTGCACCGCATCGCCATGCATCGCTCGCGGCCCGGCGTGCTGTTCATGCAGAAGCACTGGGACGTGATGCGCACCGACGACGCGGGCGATTCGTGGCGCGAAGTCAGCGGCAACCTGCCGACCGACTTCGGGTTCGTGATCGACGTTCACACCCACGAGCCGGAAACGATCTACGTCGTGCCGATCAAGAGCGATTCGGAACACTACCCGCCGGATGGCAAGCTGCGCGTATACCGCAGCCGCGCCGGCGGCAACGAGTGGGAACCCCTGACCAACGGTCTGCCGCAGCGCGACTGCTACGTCAACGTGCTGCGCGACGCGATGGCGGTCGATTCGCTCGATTCGTGCGGCGTGTACTTCGGCACGACCGGCGGTCAGGTGTACGCGTCGGCTGACGCCGGCGACCATTGGTCGGCGATCGTCGAGAACCTTCCGGCCGTCCTGTCGGTCGAGGTGCAGACACTTCAATGATTCGGGTCGTGCTTCCGGCGCATCTGCGGACGCTGGCGCAGGTCAACGGCGAGGTGACGGTCGCCGTCGACGGTCCCGTGACGCAGCGCGCGGTCCTCGACGCGCTGGAAGAGACGTATCCGGTGCTGCGCGGAACGATACGGGATCACGTGACGCTGAAGCGCCGGCCGTTCCTGCGATTCTTCGCGTGCGAGGAAGATTTCTCGCACGAACCACCCGACGCGCCCCTCCCCGACGCGGTCGCCGCCGGCAATGAACCGTTTCTCGTCGTCGGCGCGATGGCGGGTGGATGAATCAAGTAACCGGAAGGGTGAAGACGATCGCCGTTCCCATACCCGGTTCGCTGGTCGCACGAATCTCTCCACCGTGGGCCACGATCAGGTTGCGCGCGATCGTGAGGCCGAGACCCGAGCCGCGCGATCCCGCCCCCTTGTAGAACCGATCGAAGATCTTCGGCAGATCGTCGGCGGCGACACCCGCTCCCGTGTCGGCGACGGTCATCACGACGCGATCGTTCTTCGCTTCACCATCGATCGAGACGACGCCGCCGGCGGGGGTGTGGTGGAGCGCGTTGGTGACGAGGTTGACGACCACTTCGCGAATCCGCAGCGGATCGACATCCGCGAGCGGCAGATTCATCGACTCCCCGATGCGGATCGTCACGCCGGCGCCCTGCGCATCCGCCGCGAGCGAACGGACGACGTCGTGAACCAGCACGACGAGGTCCGTCGCCTCGCGCTGAAGCGAGAGCGCGCCGCTCTCGGAGCTCGCGAGCGTCCGAAGATCGTCGATGAGCCTCCCGAGGATGCGTGTATCGGCGAGCACCTCGCTGACGTGCGCATCGTCTCGCGGATAGACGCCGTCCAGCAGCCCCTCGAGCCGGCCCTGCACGACCGTGAGCGGCGTCCGGAGCTCGTGTGCGATGTCGGCCATCAGGTGCCGGCGTTGTCGATCCTGCGCCTGCAGCCTGTCGGTCATCTTGTTGAAGGCGTGAGCGACGGATCGCAGCGGCGGCGGTCCGCGCTCGGCGATGCGCACCGAGAAGTCTGAGCTCGCCACGCGATCCGCCGCTTCGACGATGTCTGCGATCGGCGAACCGACGCGCCGCATGACGCGGAAGAACATCGTCGAGAACAACAGCAGCCCGATCGCCGCGACGACGACCAGCACCGACAGCTGCGCGAGGCCACTGACGATCCCGGCGCGGCCCAGGGCAAAGGACAGCAGCGTGGCGGCGCCGATGGCGGAGAGAAACAGCACCGCCGCAACGAGACACCCGGCGCGCCGCATGAAGCGGTTCCGTCGATACAGCCACGGGCCGCGAGTCGCCGGCGGCCACGGTTCGCTGGTGGGCCACCACGGCGGCGGACGTCTGGGATGGACGGGGCCCCTCATGGCTCGGCGAACTTGTAGCCGATGCCGTACACCGTCAGGATGTAGCGCGGATTGCGGGTGTCGGGCTCGATCTTGCGGCGGATGTTCTTGACGTGCGCGTCAATCGCGCGCTCGAAGGACTCGACGGCGTCTCCGCGCACCGCGTCGAGGAGCTGCGCGCGCGTGAACACGCGTCCCGGATGCCGCGCGAGCGCCGCCAGCAGCTGAAACTCCGTCGTCGTCAGCTCGATGGCCGTACGGCCCCGATTCACTTTCATTCGCGAGATGTCAATGGTCAGGTCGTCGATCTGACGGACGTCGCCGGCCGCCTGCGCCGAATCGACGCGGCGCAGCACCGTCTTGACGCGCGCGACGAGCTCCCGCGGACTGAACGGCTTGGTGATGTAGTCGTCGGCGCCGATCTCGAGGCCGAGGAGCCGATCCGACTCCTCCACGCGCGCCGTCAGCATGATGATCGGAATCGTCGACTCGCGACGCAGCTGTCTGGCGACCTCGATTCCGTCCAGCCGCGGCAACCCGAGATCGAGGACGACCAGATCGGGACGGCGGGCGCGGACGATCTCGAGCGCGACGGCACCGTCGTGCGCCGCAATCACCGCGAACCCGGCGTGCTCGAGATAGTCCTTCGCGATCTGAACGATCGGCCGCTCGTCGTCGACGACCAGGACCGTCTTCATCCCGTGCGCAGCGCGATGACCGGATCGAGGCGGCTCGCCCGCCGCGCCGGCAGATAGCCGGCCGCGAACGCGACGGCGGCCATGAGCAGCGAGGCGCCGCCAAACGCCACCGGATCGATCGGGCTCAGTCCGAACAGCAACGACGCGAGGCCGCGCGACGCCATCGCGGAACACGCGAGGCCGATCGCGACGCCGATCGCGACGAGCGCGCCGGCTTCGCTCAACACCAAATGCAGAACCGCGGCGCGATCGGCGCCGAGCGCCAGCCGCAGCCCGATCTCCCGCTGCCGCTGACCGACCGTATGCGCCATCACGCCGTAGAGCCCGACGGAGGCGAGCGACAGCGCGAGCGCGCCGAACACGCCCAACAGGCCGGCAGCCAGCTTCATCATCCACAGCGACTGATCGAGCACGTCGACGACCGTCGCGCCGTTCTCGAGCGGCATCTCAGGATCGATAGCGCGCAGCTCGCGCTCGACCGCCTGCAGCGTCGATGCCGGGCTGCCGGCGCTCCGCACGTACACGACCATCGCATCGGCATAATTCTGGCTGAGCGGTACGTAGACCGCCGGCTGCGGCGCCTCGCCGATCGTCTGGTATTTGATCGTCTTGACGACGCCGACGATTTCGCGCGGCTGCGTGTCGGTGTCGAACCGGAATCGCCGGCCGATCGGATCCTGATCCGGCCAATATCTCGTCGCCATCGTTTCATTGACGATCGCCACGGACACGGTTCCGGCGCGGTCCGCGGCGACGAAGTCTCTGCCGGCCCGAAGCGCGACGCCGATTGTCGAAAAATAGCCGACGTCGACCGTGTGCGCGAGCGTGAGCATCGCATCCGATTTCTCCTGCGGCTCACGGCCTTCGACGATGAGACGGCGGTACACGCTCGCCCACAGCGGCTGATTCGCCGCCCACGAAACCGACGCCACGCCCGGGATCGTTGCGACGCGTTCCCGTGCCGAGCGATAGAACTGCTCCGCCCGCGGCTGCGCGTATCCTGCCTGTCCCGGATTCGCGGACACGACCGAGAGCGGCTTCGGATCGTACCCAAGGTCGACCGTGAACGCCTGCTGGATGTTTCGCAGGAACAGGCCGGCGACGACGAGCGCGACGAGCGACATTGCGACCTGCGCGACGACGAGCGCGCGACGTAGTCTTCCAGCGCGCCGTGTCCCGGCGGTCGTTCCAGCTTCTTCCTTGAGAACGCCGACGACGTCGGGCCGCGACGCACGAAGCGCCGGAATCAACCCGATGACGACGCTGCTGGCGATGGCGAGGAGGCACGTGAACAGGAACACGCGTCCGTCCAATCGAAGCGCGACGAAATTGTTCGCGACGACCGCCGGACGGAACGACCAGAGGAGATTGCGCCCCCAGGTGCCGACGAGCAGTCCCACGGCGCCGCCGATGACGCCGAGGAGAAGGCTTTCGGTCAGCAGTTGTCGCACCAGACGGGCCCGGCCGGCGCCGAGCGCCACGCGCACGGCGAGCTCCTGACGGCGTGCCGTGGCGCGCGCGAGGAGCAGATTGGCGACGTTCGAGCACGCGATCAACAGCACCACGGCGACGATCGCCATGAGCACCGCCGCGCCGAACATCATGGCGCTGCGCATCCCGGGAAAGATCGTCGCCTCCGCGATCGGCAGCAGAGAAATGCTGCGGCCTTTGTTCGATTCGGGATACGCCTGTTCGAGGCCTCTGGCGATCGCTTTGAAGCTGGCTTCCGCCTGCTCGCGCGTCACCGCGGCCTTCAAACGGCCCACGGTGTTGAAGACGACCGATCCTCGTTCGTGAAGCCAGTCGCCAAACTGGCGCGGCAGCAGACCCGGCGCGGCCATCGACGGCGCCCAGATCTCCGGGCCGAACATCGAGGTCACGCCCTTGAACCCTTCCGGCGCCACGCCGACGATCGTGAAGACGCGCCGGTTCAGCGCGATCGTGCGGCCGACGACGGCCGGCGTCGCGCCGAACCGCCGCTGCCACAGACTGTGCGCAATCACGACCACCGGATGGGCGCCTGGTGTGCGATCTTCGTCGCGAAGGAAGAAGCGTCCGGCCGCCGGCGCGATGCCGAGCACGTCGAAGTA
>QHWB01000045.1:0-87003 GCA_003222395.1 Acidobacteriota bacterium | reverse complement strand
GCTCGGACGGCCGCGACGCCGGAATCGGATTCAGAAACAAGGTGTTGATGACCGTGAACATCGTCGTGTTGGCGCCGATGCCCAGCGCGAGCGACAACACGGCGGTCACGGTCACCACCGGATTTCTGACGAGGGTTCGCACGGCGTAGCGCAGGTCCTGCAGCAGACGATCCACGGGACTAGCTCCGCACGCGATCCGGCGCCGACGAACCGCTCATCTGTTCGTGCGCGCGGCGATGCCATTCCTCGAGCCGTTCACGATGCCACGGTCGTCTTCCCCAGAAGAGACCGCGCACGATCAGGAACCAGAACGCGAAGAAGGCGAACGGAAAGAAGAACCCGAATCCGAATCCCCACGGCCGGTAATACCGGTAATAAATGTCCGGCGGGACGGCCGCCCCGGCGGCGCCGCCCGCCGCCTGTGCGCTGAGCGCCAGCCCGTGCGAGACGCCGAGCTGATATCCAATCCCGCCGATCACCATCGCCGCAAACAACGCCGCTACCGCCATTGCCCATCTGTTCATGGCACGCCTCCATTCATAGATGGAGTGTGCATGGCGATTGTGGAGGGATTGTGAAGCTGTCGCGCGCACGTGCAGGGACTAGGGCTTAGGGATTAGACGCGCTCGGCTGAAAGCCTCGCGCTACGGCGTGGCCGCACAGTAGCGCGAGCCACATAGCCACACTGTAGCGCGAGCCACACCACCACACAGTAGCGCGAGCCATACCACCACACAGTAGCGCGAGCCATACCACCACACAGTAGCGCGAGCCATACCACCACACAGTAGCGCGAGCCTTTTAGGCGAGCGGTGCCTAATCCCTAATCGCTACGCGATCAGAACGAGAACCGGGCGGCCAGCTGGAACGCGCGCGGACCGCCCGATCCGAACGTCTGACCGACGCGCTGGTTCGCTTTGCCGAACGTCGACGGCACGACGAGGTTGAAGTTGTAGTTCGTCAGGTTCGACACGTTGAAGATGTTGAACGCTTCTCCGATGAGACGCAGCTGTGTCCGGTCGCCGAGCCCGATCGTCTTCATCACACGCACGTCCTGCGACGTGAACACGTCGCCGAGCTGATAGTCGGACGGCAGTGTAATCGCGGGGTACCGCTGGCCGGCCGAAATTCCGGCCTTGCCCGCCGGCGTCAGCGTTCCGGCGAATGTGGTGTTGTACTGATTCACGAGATCCTGCAGCTCCGACTTGCTCAGATATCCCGAGTAGCCCTTGCCGAGGATCTCGAGGAGCGGCGTGAAGCCGCTGCTCGACACGTTCGTGCCTGTGTTGTCGAAGCCATTGATCGTCGGCGCCACCGGCGGCCGGCTGAGGAACGTCGAGAGCACCGACAGCTGCACCTGTCCTGGCAGATCGACCAGGCCGGACACGGTGAGGTTGTGGCGCGGCAGATCGGGACCGTACGTGGCGAAGTAGTCGTTCAGATTCTGCGTGACGTCGCCGATGCTCTGGCTGCTCTGGAGCGCGTACGACGCGGTGAACTGATAACGATGCGCGAGGCGCTTGTCGAGCCTGACGAGGAGACCTTTATAAGTGGAGGTCGCGCCGGGCCACCAGAAATTGATCGGGCCCGACGAGCATTCCGCCGCTGGATCGTTGGCCTGCGCGCCGACGCACCGCGGGATGACCGGGCCGTCGATGGCGTTGAAGCGGTTGAAGTCGACGCTCGCGCCGAAGAAGCCACCCGGCGTGCCGTGAATCATCTTCCGATACACGAGGTCGGTCTGCAGCACCATCTCGCCGGTGAGCTCGCGCTGGAATCCGATGTTGAAGTGGCGCGCGCTCGCGGTCGGAAATTCGTGCGGGTACAGCGCGCCGAGCGCGGTCGCCTGCTTCGACAGCAGGATCTGCGGCTGGTCGCCGGTGCCGGGATACTTCGCGTCCTGCTGCGCGCGCAGCGATGGCAGCAGCTGCAGGAACGCGCCGTAGTTGAGCGCGAGCGAGTTGAGAAAAGCGGTGCTGAACGGCTGGCCGGTCAGCGGATTGGTCACTGCGGCGTTCCCGATGAACTGACGCCCCGAGCCGCCGATGACGGCGCGCTCGCCGAGGCGCCACCAGCCAAGCTGCGTATCGTAGAAGATGCCGGCGCCGCCGCGGATGACCGTCGGCCGATCCTTGCCGAGCGACCAGGCGAATCCGACGGCCGGCGAGAAGTTCTTGTACTCCTTCTGCGTCGGGCCGAGGTCGCTGCCGTAGATCGGCGCGAGATACGCCGGCTTCGACAGATCGTAGTTGAGCACGTTGGTCTCGTGCTGCCATCCCATGCCGTAGTTGAAGGTGAACGACGGCGTCACCTTCCAGCTGTCCTGCGCGTAGAAGTGGAACTTGTTGTTGCCCCTCGCGTTGTCCAGGTGATAGGACGGCTGCGATCGATCGCCGATCCCGACGAGGAACGCCACGACCGGCAGCTTCCTGAGATCCGCCTGGTTGTGAATCTTGCCGTCGGGAAGTCCGAAGAGCGCCGGGAGCACCGGGTTGATGTTCGCCAGGAATTCCGGCGACAGGAGGTACGCGCGCGCCGGATCGAAGAAGCCCCAGTAGCCGACCGCGTCGATGTGCTCGAACTCGCCGCCGAACTTCACCTGATGGCTGTTCTTCAACCACGTCATGTTGTCGGAGATCGGGAAGCGATGCAGATCGCGGCCCTGCGGCGAGTTGAAGTTGTTGCCGAGCGCGAAGTTGACCGAGTTCAGGTAGAAGATTTCGGGTCCGCCCGATCCGATGCAGTTGCCGCTCGGATCGCCGTCGCACGACGCCGGCGCGTTCCGATTCCTCCAGTACATGTGCGAGAAGCGGAGATCGTTCACGAGATTGCTGCGCAGGATGCTGGTGAGCCCGACGAGCTGCTGGTCGACCCAGTTGTCGTTCGACACGAAGTTGGACGGCGGCACCGGAATCCCGAACGGCCCGCTGTTGGTGTTGCCGTCATGCGAGTACCGAACGAACAGCGAGTGATTGTTGTTCGCGTGGTAGTCCACGCGGCCGCTGAACTGGTTGCCGTTGTACGGCGCCGGCGCCAGCGTTCCGAACGTCGCCACCGACGGCAGATCGGGCTGCACGACGTACACGCCCTGCTGGCTTGTGTGCTCGTAGTTCGCGAAGAACTGCACCTTGTCCTTCTTGATCGGCCCGCCGAGCACGAAGCCGCCCTGTTTACGCGAGAAATCGGGATCGTCGGTCAGCGAGTTGCGCGCGAGGCTCGGATAGGCGGCGAGGTTGTGATCGCGGAAATACAGATAGCCGGCGCCGCGAAAATCGTTCGATCCGGAGCGCGTGACGACGTTGATCGCGCCGAATGCCGTGATGCCGGTCGACAGATCGAAGTTCGCCGTCGAGATCTGGAATTCCTGGACGACCTCCTGCGAGAAGTTCTGGCCGGTGCCGCCTTCCACCGGATTGCGGACGTTGCCGCCGTCGACGGTGATCGCCGTATGCGACGCCGGACCGCCGAGCACCGACACGTTGAATTGCGCGTTGAACTGCGCCGGGTTGCCGAGGTTCACGGTGACGCCCGGCTGAAGCTGCGCAAGGTTCAGGAAGCTGCGGCCGTTCAGCGGGAGGTTTTCGATCTGCGTGCGGCCGACGACGCCCTGCACGCGGTTCGATTCGAGATCGACCATCGTGGCCGTGCCTGTTACGGTGACCGCCTCCTGCCGTGTGCTCACCTGCAGGGACATCTTCACGGTCGTCGTCGTCCCGACGGCGACGTCGACCGGGCTCACGGTCGGCTGAAATCCCGGCGCCTCGATGAGGACGTCGTACGGGCCGGCCGGCAGCGTGGGAACCGAAAACGACCCGTCGGGTCCCGTTTGAACGGAACGCGCCGCGCCGGTGTCGCGGTTCGTCACCGAGACCGCCGCCTTCGGCAGCACCGCCCCGACTTGATCGGTCACGGTTCCGGCGATGGCGCCGGTCGGCACCTGCGCAGCGAGCGAACCCGACATGGCGATCATCCATAGCAACAAGAGAGCGGCTCGACGCATCTGACCCTCCGCAGCCTTCCGAGTTTCCGCCTGGATTTGACGCGTTGTGGCGGGCAAGCATACACCCCAGTGGGATGACCAAAAAAGCAATCACCTCCGGTATAATCCGCGCCACCGGGAGAAATCCATGCTGATGAATCAACGCACGCGCCGAGACATCCTCAAGGGAACCCTAATCGTGGCCGGACTGGGCGTTCTCGATATTCCGGAGTGGGCGCTGCCCGTCCTCGCGCAAGGCGACACGGACGTGCCGTTCACTGACATCCCCGACAACGTTCGGTGGGAGACGCCGCCGGACCGACGCCTGCTGGACGTGCGGACCATTGATGGTCCGTTTACGCCGGCCGACAAGTTCGGGACGACGCAGCATTACGGGCATCCCACGATCGACGCCGCGGCATTCAGATTGAAGATCTCCGGTCTGGTGGACCGGTCCAAACAGCTGTCGCTCGACGATCTGAAAAAGATCGGCAGCACCGATCTCGTTGCCGGCTTCGAATGCTCCGGCAACCGCGGTCCGCTCAATGGCCTGTGCGGCAACGGCCGGTGGACCGGTGTCTCGCTGAAATCGGTGCTCGATTCTGCAGGCGTGAAACCGGCGGCGCGCGAGTTCGTCTTCTTCGGCGCCGATCACGGCGAAGAGGAAGTCGAATGGCGCGCGCAGAAATTCAAGATCGACGTGCCGTTCGGGCGCAGCCTGAATCGCGAAAAGGCGCTGTCGCCCGAACCGTTCCTCGCGTGGGCGTTGAACGGCCAGCCATTGACGAAGCATCAGGGCGCGCCGCTTCGGCTCCTCGTTCCGGGATGGTATGGCGTCTGCAACGTGAAATGGCTCTCGCAGATTCACATTCAGGAAGACGCCTACACGGGTAAGTATCAGTCGCGCTGGTACCGGACGATCAGAGGCGAGATGATCGACGGCGAGATGAAGTACATGGAAACCGCCGTCACGCACATGAACCTGAAGTCGTTCATCGCGCGGGTGACGAAGAACGGCGATCAGTACAAGGTGCTCGGCGTGATTCTCAACGACGGCACGCCGATCAAGTCTGTCGAAGTGAAAGTCGACGAAGGACCGTGGCAGCCGGCGACGATGGATCCGTCGACGAAGGACAAGTACGGCTGGAAGCTGTTCACCTATCAATGGAAGGGCGCGACGCCGGGCGCGCACACGCTCGTCTCGCGCGCGACCGACACGAACGGCAAGGTTCAGCCGACCGCGCAGGAGCTCGAGACGAAGAAATCGTTCCTCGAGGAGAACTCGCAGGTGCCGCGCAAGGTCATGATCGCTTAGCGCCCATCACGCCTTTGCCACGAAAGCCACGAACATCCGAAATTGATTTTCGGTTTCGTGGTTTTCGTGTTTTTCGTGGTGATCACTCCCCATTTCAGCGCGCAGTTGTAAGGGACAGCACGGCGTACGCCGACGCCGCATCGTTCATGAAGCGGCCCGGATCGCTCGCGGGATCGCGACGTTTGTTGAGCGAGGTCGCGGCCCATTGACCGGTGGATCGATCCTGGTGCCGCCGCAGCCAATCCAGCCCTTTTCGCACGCGCGCGTCGGATGACGCCGCGCCGCCGGCGTTCTGCAGCGCCAGCGTGACGACGCTCGTCGCGTAGCCGTCGGTCTGCGTGTCCAGGGCGGTGTCGTCGACCCGCTTGAACGTACCGAGCGACGCCATGCTCCAGCCGCCGTCGTCCTGCTGCGCCGCGAGCAGAGACTCGGCGATCGCCTGGCGCTGCGGAGGCGTCAACACGTCGCCGACCTTCGACGAGGCCCAGAGCATCAGCGCGCGATTCAGCAGAGGCTGGTGCTCGACCTCGCGCTGGGCGTAGGCGCGCAGCAGCTTGAGATTCTCCTGAATGGATGGATCGGCGGCATAGCCGTCCGGCGCCGTCCCAATCGCGACGACGGCCAGCGCCGCGCCGAAATAGGGCGCATCCGACGACTCCCACGGCTCGTAGTGAAAATTCAGCCAGGGCCACGCGCCCGAGAGGGCCTGGGTCCGCATCTGCAGCGCCCACATGTGGCCGAACGCGGCGCGTGTGTCATCGGCAAGATGTCCGCGGTCGCGATCGCGCGTCGCGAGAACGAGCGCGTTGATCACCGCCTCGGTGCCGCGCGACTCGCTCGTCTTCGGAATGCCTCGCGTCTGATCCGGATACCACGGATCGACGTCCTTCCACAGCGCGACGCGCTTGGCGACCACGTCGAGCATCTTCGCTTCGGCGGCGGTCGGCTGACGCTCGGCGAGCGCGGCGCGGAGCGCCGGACGCGCGATCGCATACGGCATCCCGGTGTGACACGAGATGCAGAACGTTTCGTGATCGCGCGCGGCGCTCGGCCACGCGACCCACCAGTTCGCCCGGCCGTCGAGATACGAGGCCGCCGCCTTCGGATCCCAGCCGCCCTCGCCGGCGGTCCACGCGGTTGCCCCTGCCAGCAGCAGCATCAGCACGCACGATGTCATGAAGCGCATGAGGGGATTATACGCGCCGACGTCACCGGCGCTGACGGTCGATGTCCTGGAAGCCGGGCGTTCGGCGCCCCTGCCAGAAGCAGGCCGTCGCTCTGGTCGTCCAAGAACCAAATCGATGCTTGCCGAAACCATTCTTCAGGATCTCGCGCTGCGCGCGGAATAAAATGGCCTCGTGCGCGTGGTCGCGATCCTCTTTGCGCTGACGATCCTGGCGGACCAGCGACCTCAGCACCCGCCCGACATCCACTTCGCCGCCACGCCTCAACCGATCGCCGACGCGATGCTGCAGCTCGCCCACGTCACGCGCGACGACGTGGTCTACGATCTTGGATCGGGAGACGGCCGCATCGTCATCCTCGCGGCGCAAAAGTACGGCGCGTTAGGCGTCGGCGTCGAAATCGACCCGCGCCTCGTCGCCATCTCGCGCCAGGTGGCGCGCGAGGGCGAGGTCGCCGATCGCGTCACCTTCATCGAAGGCGATCTCTTCGAGGCCGACATCTCGGAAGCGACGGTCGTCGCGTTGTGGTTGTCGGCAAGCGTGAACGCACGGCTGGAGCCGAAGCTCAAACGCGAGTTGCGGCGCGGCGCGCGCGTCGTGTCTCACCAGTTCCCAATCGGGTCCTGGCAGCCCGACGCGCACGTCCGCGTGGAGAACGAAGATGTCTTTCTCTGGACAATTCAGTAACCGGCCGCACGAACGACGACCGTGACGATCTCCATCACGAAGATCAGCGCAGCCGCGACGAGGAGTTGCTTGCGATCGAACATGAACATGGTGGTGCCCCCTGCCTCGTCCTGAGGCAACCACCATGCCGGGCGCGCGCCGCGCGTAACCGACTGATCTCTCCACGGTTATCCCGCCGACCCGAGCGGCTGTCGCTCGTGTCGTATGCCCGCGTGATCCGAAGCAGAACGATCGGCTCGAAAAGCGTCGCTGACGATTTCGACGCGCGACTCCAAGATTTGATCGGGGCATGACGTTTGCGAAATCGGCGCGCAGACCCACAGAGGAGGGCTCCATGATCTGGTTGGCTGTAGCCGTATTTGGAGGCGTTGCATTGGTGTACGTGAAGGTGCGGCGCCGCCGCAAGTCGGCGGACGCTCTGGGCCACTAGGCCGAGGCTTCGGCGGCCGCTTTGGCGCGCCCCTTCGCGAGTGGAGCGCCGGCTCCGGTCAGAGCGGCGACATCGCGGGCGAATGGCGTCGCCCCTTTCGTCTTGATGGCGGAGGCGAGCTGATCGTCCAGCAGCCGGGCGGCCGCCGGTCCCTCTCCATCGACGCGCTCCGCAAATCGCTTGCGCGCGTAGTCGAGATTGTGCTGCAGGCGGTCGCGCAGCTCCGCCGGCTTGTGCTTCGAGGCATCGGCGGCGTACACGGACTCGAGATCCTTCACCAGCGACTCGGCGTACTCGCGGAATTCGGCGAGCGCTTCCCATTCGAGCGAGAGCTTCGTCAGCATCGGCACGGCGTGCCACAGCAGCACTTCCGCGAACTTCACGCGCCGCTCCGGCGTCACCAGCTCGGTCTGCGCGTGATCGGAATCGTCGGCGTAGAGGACCGCGGTCACGTGACCGCGAACGGCGACCGGCAGCACCAGCACGAACGTCGGCGATCCGCCGAAGAGCGCGCGCGTCGTGTCGGTCAGCTCGCGCGCCATGAGCCCGTGGACGCGGCCGTCGCGCACGGCCTTCGTGAGCGGCGAGTCGACGGTGAGCGGGATACTCACCTTGGAGATGTCGGCGGCGAGATCGAAACCGCTGTGACGTCGACCTTCGAGGTGGTTGCCGTTGACGTCGAACAGCGCGACGCGTGAGAACTCGGTCGCGAGCGCGTCGATGACGACGCCGTGCACGTCGTCGAGCGACGCGGCGCTGGTGAGGCGCTGAAACGCCGATCGCAGGTGATCGAGCGGCTGCAGCGCGGTCTTGAGCATCTGACCGCGCAGCACGCGCGCCTGCTCCACGCGCGACGCCTCGGCCTCGGCGATCGCGTGCTCGAGGTCTCTTGCGCGCTGGTCGTTGGTCTTCAGCGTGGCGTTCGCCGCTTTCAAATCGTTCTGCGCCGCCTTGAGGCTGCTCTGCGCCGCGGCCAGCTCGCTCTGAACGCTTCTCAGATCCTCATGCGCCGACTGCAGATCATTGTGCGCCGTCTTCAGTTCTTTGTGCGCCGTCTGCGCATCGGCCTGGGCGGCTTTCAGCGATCGGCGCGCGTCGGCGAGATCCCGTTCCGCGTTTGCGCGCCCGGCTGCTTCATGTTCGCGGGCGGCCTCGGCTTCGCGCCGCGCCGCGTCGGCGAACGCCTGCGCGGCGGAGGCTTCTTTCAGCTCCTGCCGCGCCGCCGCCGATTTCTGCTGCTCCGCCTTCAGCGCGTCGGCGTGCTCGGCGCGCGCCGCTTCCAGCGCGGCATCGAGCGCGGCCTGACCCTCGGCGCGCGTGCGCTTCGCCGCGTTGTCGATTTCGGTGGTTGCCGCCGCGGCGAGCTTCTCGACGAGGGCCGAAATGGCGTCGTCGGCCGGAGCTGCGGCCCCGAGCTTGTCCTCGACGGTCCGCATCGCCGTCTCGAACGCGCGGCGGACGGCCTGCAGCTCGCGCTTCGAGTGCTCGGCGCGGCTCGTCATCAGGCGCCGCAGGAGCGCCGAGGTTTCAGCCGCCGCAAACTCACGGAATTGCATGACAGTAGAAAGGCGCGTTGAGCCGCGGTCCCTCGGTGCAAGGCGCGCGCCCGCGCGGACATTACTTATAGATGCGCGTTCCCGCGCGACGCGAGCGCTCGCAACGTGACACTTTCGCAACGCGGATCACGTTTGGTGTCGCGCGAATCGGGCCGTTGTCTCCCTCGATCGAACTGGGTCCGACACGTGTCGGACGCCGACATCGCCGCCGAAGCTGAACCATGTAACTTTTTCGTCGTGAAACCCGACAGCGGAGCGCCCGACCAGAAAAGTAAGTGATTGCAGCGCACGTGCTTAACCGGACATCGGCGCTGTCAGCCGGATTGCGATGGCGTACAGCTCTCGCGCCCTGTCTCAACCCGACGGAGGATGGCCGTGGCTGACGATCGACGACTCCGAGTCGTGATGTTTCAGGAAGGACCAGGCGTCTGGATGGTTCGCGGGCTCGAACACGAGCTGCTCGCCGAAGCACGCACGATCGGCGGCGCGGTCCGCGCCGCGATCAAACTCGTCGAAGCGCACGCGAGCTTCGACTCGCGCCACAATCTGCGGCCGCTGGCCGCGTTCCGTCCGTCGCCGCAGACCTACTGGAACGCCTATCACTCGGGAACGCCCGTGTCGCTGACCCAGTTGGGCGTTTCTGCACCTCCCGGTTGGAACATCAGCGTCGCATTCGCGCATCGCTGTCCGGACCGGCAGCCCACTCACCGCGTCGCATGATCGGTTCCGCGCCCCCTTCGCACACGCCGTCCACGTCGAGATCGCCCGATCCGATCATGAAGTCGACGTGGATGGCGCTGCGATTCCCGCCGGCGCGCTCGAACGCCGCATCATCCATCGATTCGCCGCCGCGCATCGTGAATTTGTACGCGGTTCCGAGCGCGACGTGGCTCGCAGCGTTCTCGTCGAACAGCGTGTTGTAGAACAGCAGCCCCGACTGCGAGATGGGCGAGCTGTGCGGCACGAGCGCCACTTCGCCGAGCCGCGCCGCTCCGGCATCGGTATCGATCATCTGACGCAGAACGGATTCGCCGCGCGCCGCCGAAATCCGCACCACGCGACCCTGCTCGAACGTCAGCGTGAAATCCTCGATGAGCATGCCGCCGTAGCTGAGCGGCTTCGACGCGCGCACGGTGCCGTCGACGCGCGCGCGATCGGCGATCGTGAAGACTTCTTCGGTCGGCAGGTTTGCGACGAACGTGATGCCCGATCGGCTCGCCGACTGGCCGCTCACCCATGTATGAGCCGCCGGCAGACCGACGATCAGATCCGTGGCCGGACCGGTGAAGTGCAGGGCGCTGTAGCGCTTCGTATTGAGGTAGTCGCTGCGCGAGGCGAGAACCGCGAGATGCTCTTTCCACGCTGCGACGGGATCCGGCCGATCGAGGCGGCACAGCCGCTCGATCGTCGACCACAACCGCGCGCGCTGCTCGTCGCGCGGCACGTCGGGAAACACTTTGGCCGCCCACGCGTCGTTGGCCGCCGCGATGACGCCCCAGTTCGTGTCGTTGCGCGAGATCTGCTGCCGGAACGGCACGACGGCGCGCGACACCGCCTGCTGCATCGTGCCGACGAGATCCGGCGGCTGATCCTTCAGCAGATCGGGATCGTTCGCGTAGATCGAGAGCATCGCGGCGCCGGCGGCGACGTGATCGGCGAGCACGTTCGGCAGCCAGCGTGAAAACTCGGCGAGCGATCCGCGCGGCGCATGCTCGAACCGCGACAGCAGCAGCGCCTCGTCGCCCCAGATCGCTTCGACCAGCTCGGCGCCGGCACGGTAGGCGCTCGCGGCGACCGCGCGAACCAGCGGCGCCGCATCGAACGAGACGCCGCCGTTGGCGAGCGGGCCGATGATCAGGAGGCGCTGGCCCGGCTGGAGATTGAGGGCCACGCGGACGGCCAGCTCGCCGTAACGGTCGAGTTTCATAGTTAATAATGATGACGCATGTCGTCGATTGCGATCATTCTGATCACGCTCGCGGCCGCCGTGGTCAACGGCGCGCTCGGGTACGGCTTCTCATCGATCACGGTCCCGATCGCGCTGTTGTTCCTGAGCAACCGCGTCCTGAATCCCGCGCTCGTTCCGATCGAGGTGGCGCTCAATGCCCACGTGCTCTGGGTGAATCGCGCGGCGCTGCCGCTCGTCGTCCGCCGCGTGACGCCGGTGGCGATCGGCCTCGTTCCTGGTGTCATCGTCGGCACGCTGATCGTCGCCCGCGTGAGCCCGGCGTGGTTGAAGCTTAGTACATATATCGCGCTGCTGCCGCTGATTCTCCTGCAGGCGATGGGGTACCGGCGTCCGATTGACGCAGAGGCGTCGGCCGGCGCGGCGTTCGGCGGCGGGGTCGGCGTGCTGTACGCCGTGACGACCATCTCGGGGCCGCCGCTTGCGCTCGCGCTCAACAACCAGGGCTTCTCGAAGCAGGAGTTTCGTGCTGCGCTCGGGTTCATCCGCCTGGCCGAATCGGGGCTGACGGCGGTGGCCTACGTGGCCGCCGGCCTCTATTCGCGCGAGAGCGCCGCGCTGATTCCGTGGATTCTTCCGAGCGTTGTGATTGGCGTGCCGATTGGGGCCTTCGTCATCCGTCACGTCAAGGCCGAAACGTTCCGCCGCGTCTGTATGAGCTTCGACGCGTGGGTGGTGGGCTTCGGCATCTCCACACTGCTTCGCGACATGCGGGTCGTCGACAGCGCGGCGGCCTTCAGCGTGCTCGGCGCGGTCATCGTCATTGACGCATGGCTTTTGTACCGGTACTTTTCCGGTCCGGTATCGCATCCGGTGCGACGATGAAGGAGATGAAAACGACGAGAAAAGATGGGCCCGCGGGAAAGCAAGGAGGATGAGATGCGTCGTATTCTGCGGATCGCGATCGCGTGCGCGACCGTCGCGTTGACCGCACCCGCGTCCGGTCAAACCGGCGATCCGATCGCCACGCTCGTGGCGCGGCTCGACCTCGAGAAATACAAGGCGACGATCAAAGGACTCACGCAGTTCGGCGACCGGCGTCAGGGCACCGACCGCAACCGCGCGGCAATCGACTGGATCGAGGCGCAGCTCAAGAGCTACGGCTGTCCGACCGACCGCATTCATTACGAATACAAGGCGCCGCCGGCCGATGGGCGCGGACGCGGCAATACGGGGCGAGGCGCGAACCAGGCGCAGGGCGGTGGCAGGCTGCGCGGCATCCGCACGCGGACCGGCGTCAACACCGATCCGATGAAGCAGCCCGACGAAAAGCTTCGCGCGCTGAACGTGCAGCCGGCGTCCGACGGGCCGCGCGAAGAAGCCTTCTGCACCAAGGTCGGGACGACGCACCCCGACGAGATGTACATCGTCGGCGGCCACATGGACGGCCACGGGTGGGGCGAAGCGGCGAACGACGACGGATCGGGAACGGCGCTCGTCATGGAAGTGGCGCGCGTGTTCGCGAGCCCCGACGTGCAGACGGACCGGACGATTCGATTCATCCTGTGGAACAACGAGGAGACGGGCACGAACGGCGCGCGTGCCTACGTCGCGCAGCGCCAGACGCTGCAGGGCACGAAGGACGAGCCGAAATGGCTCGGCATGATTCAGCACGACATGATGCTGTTCGATCACGGCATGCCGCGTGAGGACGGCACGATGAGCAGGGAACAGCGGCCCGAAGCCGACGTGAACATCGAGTTCCAGGCCAACTCGAAGATGGCGGCCGAAAGCCAGAAGCTCGCGTGGCTGTTCGAAGCGGCCAACGAGAAATATGCATCCGATTACCCGGCGCACGTCGGCAGCCATATGACCAATACCGACTCGGGTCCGTTTCAGGATTTGATCCCCGCGATCAGCCTGCGCGAGAACGAGCGCGGCGCCGAGATCGGCGCCGGCTGGGATCCGCAGTGGCACCAGCCGACGGACCTCTACGTGACCTACACCGACAAGGACTTCCGCCTCGGCTTGAACGCGGCGCAGACGACGCTCGGCGCGATCGCGCAGCTGACCGGCGCGACGATCAAAGGCGTGCGCTAGAATTCGAGGATGATCTTCAGAATCGTTCTGGCGCTCGCGATCGTCGCGATTGCGGACACGGTCAACCCGCTCGTGGAGCGTGTCGGAGACACCGGCTTCATCCAGTTGGAGGCCGACAGCTTCTCACGGCTCGATGCGCGACAGCAGGCGCTCGCGTACTGGCTGACACAGGCGTCGATCGCCATCGACCCCATCATTTACGACCAGCTGTCGCAATACGGCATCCGTGAGAAACGGCTGCTCGAAGGGATCGTCGCAATCGAAGCTCCGGCCGGTATCCGGAGCTTCGCGCTGCTCTTCTGGGCGAATCGCGGCAATCATAACGAGACAACGGCGCAGAAATTCCTGCCGGCATTCACGTTCGAAGAACTGCAGCGCGCGGCGCACACCGCGCAGGATCGCGGCGCGTTCAAGACCGCCTATGCCGATTTGGCGCCGCTCGCGACGCGCGAGGCGCTCGACCGCGAGCTCGCGGAGCTGCGGTCCGCGTTGTTCGATCCAAACGTCGAACCGACCGCGACGGCAAAGACGCCGCCGCCCGGGAAGGACATCCTGCAGGCCAGCTCGAACACGTTCTACCGCGGCGTCACGTTGAACGATCTCAAGGCCGTCACCGAGCGATACCGTCTCAACTCGCGCGTCGTCAAAGGGAGCGACGGGACGGTGCGTGAAGACGTGTACCGCGCCGGCACGCCCGACGGCCGTGTCCCGCCGGGCGCCTACGCCACCTTCTTGAAGAAAGCGATCGGACACCTCGAGAGGGCGCGCGCGGTCGCCGATCCGGCGCAGGCGCGCGTGATCGGCGACTTGATTCGGTACTACCAGACCGGGGAGCGGAGCGACTGGCTGCAGTTCGGCGGCGATTGGGTGCGCAACGACGCCACCGTCGACTTCGCCAACGGCTTCATCGAGGTCTACCGCGACGCGCGCGGGGCGAAGGGCAGCGCCCAGAGCTTCGTCAGCATCACCGACAAGCCGGTGACCGACGCGATGACGAAGCTGGCGCAGAACGCCGCGTACTTCGAGGAGAAGGCGCCGTGGGCGCCGAAGTACAAGAAGCAGGCGTTCAGCCCGCCGGTCGTCAAGGCGGTGCAGCTGCTCGTCGAGACCGGCGACTTCCACGTGACGACGATTGGCGACAACCTGCCGAACGAGAACGAGATTCACGAAAGGTACGGCACGAAGAACTTTCTCTTCCTCGGCAGCAGCCATGCGCTGTCGGCCGCCTCCGCGGCGAAGATCGGGGGCGAGTTCATCGCCTCTGCGGAGGAGGCGGAGCGGGATCGGAAGTACGGCGAGCTCGCGGAGGATCTGAAGGTGGCGATGCACGAAGTCATCGGACATGGATCCGGGAAGCTGACCGAACGGGTCAAGGACGGCGCGGAGTCGCATCTCAAGGAGTACTTCTCGGCCCTCGAGGAAGCGCGCGCCGATCTGATGGCGTTGTGGAACATCGGCGATCGAAAGCTGAGCGAGCTGCAGCTGGTGAAGGATCAGGAGGAGGTCGCGCGCGCGATGTACGACGCGGCGGCGCGCGTCGCCCTGACGCAGCTCCGGCGGATCCCGCGCGGCGACACCATCGAAGAGGATCATCAGCGCGATCGCCAGTTGATCGTCAACTTCATCAAGGACACCACCGGCGCGATCGAGTACTTCGACCGCGGCGGCAAGACGTATGTCAGGGTGAAGGATTACCGGAAAATGCGTGAAGGCGTCGGCACTCTGCTGGCAGAGCTGATGCGCATCAAGGCCGAAGGCGACTACGACGCGATCAAGGCCCTCATCGACAAGTACGCCGTGCACTTCGATCCGGCGGTGCGCGATCAGGTCGTCTCACGCTACAAGCAGCTCGACCTGCCGACCTACTGGGCCGGCATCAACGTGCACCTCGATGCGCAGCTCGACGCGAACGGCAACGTCACCTCGGTGCGCGCGTCGTATCCGCGCGATGCCGTGAAGCAATATCTGGCGTACGGAAAGATGTACCAGTAGGGGCCGACCAATGTGTCGGCCCCGGTGCGAACGTTGGGCCGGCAACGAACATCGCGCCGGTGCGAGCATCGCACCGATGCGAGTGTCGACAGGGGCGGAACACGCTTCCGCCCTACGAGAGGGCGACGATGACGCGATCGACGTCCTGCTGGTTGTTGAACACGGACACGGACAGGCGCAGCCGCTTCTCGCTCGCGATGATCGTCGCTGCGATGTTCGCCTCCTTCAGCTTCTTCGCCGCCGCCGCGGCATCGTTCAGCTCGAAGGCGACGATCGGCGTCTCGTTCGCTTTCGGCGTCACCGATCGGTAACCTTTCGCCGGCAACTCGGTCTGGAGCCGGTTCGTGAGCATCCGCGCGTGCGCGCGAATGTTGTTCAACCCGAGCTTCTCGATGTAACGAAGCGACTCGGCCGCCACGAGCGCGAGCGAGTTCGGGAAGGTGCCCGTCTCGTACTTCGCCGCGCCCGGCAGCGGCTCCCACGTCACGCCGACGCGATCGAAGTTCGCGATCTGCCTGTGTCCGTAGCGCGTCGTCGGCACGACGGTGCCCTGCAGATCCTCGCGCACGTAGAGAAATCCGAAGCCGCGCTCACCCATCAGCCACTTGTAGGTCGCGGCCGTTCCGAAATCGATTCCCATCGCGCGCACGTCAATCGGCACCGCTCCGGCAGCCTGCACCATGTCGGCGTACAGGTATGCGCCGCGCGCGTGCGCGAGATCGGCGATCGCGCGCGCGTCGTGCAGGTAGCCGTTCACGTTCGAGACGAGCGCCATCGACACCAGCCGCGTGTTCCGGTCGATCGCGCGCGCCATGTCCTCGATGTCGATCGACCAGTTGCGATGCTTGACGACGCGGAGCTGCAGCCCTTTGGCCTCGAGAGATTTGTACATGTACAGCGACGTCTCGAAGTGCAGCTCGTCAAGGACGACGTTGCCGCCCTTCTTCGCCAGGTCCATCCCCATGACGACGATGTTCTCGCCGTCCGACGTGTTCTGGACGAAGGCAATTTCGTCGGGTCCCTTCGCGCCGATCAACTGCGCGAAGCGCCGCTTCAGATCGATCTGCTGATCGTTGTCGAAGTCGCGCCGTCCTTCGCCCGCGCCGTGAAGCCGAAAGTCCATGTACCGCTCGAACGCGCGGGATGCGGGCACGCTCAGCGGGTGGATCGCCGCTGAATTGAGGTAGGTCTGCGCCGATGCAATCGGGAAATCGGCGCGGACCGAAGCCGGAAAGATGCCGCCGTCGAGCGGGCGCTCGTCTCGCGAGGCTTGAGCCGAGCGAGCCATCGCCGCCGCCGCCGTGCTGATCAGGAATTCGCGTCGATTCAGAGTCATTTCAATTCTCCCTGTCGGTCGCCGTTAGCCACGATCGCACCAGCACTCTTCACGCGGCAGATTCTGCCACGGCTCCCTGGCATCGGTGCTGAAGTTTCTGCGCAGTTTTTCGAACTACGACATCGTCGAGCCCGACGTGCAGCACATCTCTCGGGGAGCCATGCAAACGATCGAAACGTCGCCTCGAGCTGCCACTCGCCAAAGTCGTCGCAGACTAACTGGACCGTGTACGCGTACGCGCCATCCGCTTCGGGCGGGCGAATTGTATCGGCGCGGTGACCTGCGGATTCGCGGAATCGGCTACACTCAGCCGTCCCTGCTGGAGGGTTCATGAGACGCGCCGTGCTCGCCGCCGTGGCCGTCGTGGCCGCCGTCGTTGCCGTCAACACGCAATCCGAAAAGCTCGATTACGCCGCGATCGGCAAGATCCGTGACGAGGGGTTCAATCGATCCCAGGTGATGGATCACATCTCGTGGCTCAGCGACGTGTACGGGCCGCGCCTCACCGGGTCGCCGGCGATTCAACAAGCGAGCGAGTGGGCGATGAGGAAGTTCGGCGAGTGGGGCCTCGCCAACATCCATCAGGAGCGGTGGAAGTTCGGCAAAGGCTGGTCGCTCGTGCGCTTCAGCGCGATGATGCTCGAGCCGCAGCCGCAGCCGATCATCGGGTACCCGCGCGAGTGGTCGTCGGGTACGAAGGGCCCCGTCACAGCGGACGTCGTCCGCGTGCAAATCGCGAACGAGGCTGACTTCGCGAAGTATCGCGGAACGCTCGCCGGGAAAATCGTCCTCACGCAGCCGGCGCGGCGCGTCCGCATGCTCGAAGGCCCGATCATCCTGAGGATGGACGATCAGTACGAAAAGGAAGCCGAGACGACGCCGGTCCCTGCGCCGGCAGCCGGACGTGGCCGTGGCCCTTCGACAGGCTCAGGGCAGGTCCCCGCGACGGCCGCGCAGGCGTTCCGCGACAAGCTCGAAGAGTTCTACGCGGCTGAAGGCGTCGTCGCGACGTTCGATCGCGGAAGCGACAGCGACATGGCCGACGGCGGCAGCACGCTGTCGTGGCAGCAGCAGCATCCCGACGGCGGGACGATCTTTCCGAGCGGGTCGTTCGCGCGCGACGACAAAGTCGGCAAGAGCGTACCGGGCCTGACGATCGCCGTCGAACACTACAACCGGATGATCCGCGTGCTCGACAAAGGACTGCCGGTGAGAGTGGAGCTAAACGTCGAGACGAAGTACTACGACGAAGCGGGCATGAACGGCTTCAACACGATCGCCGATCTGCCGGGCGGCGACCTCGCGTCCGAGATCGTGCTGCTCGGCGCGCACTTCGATTCGCACCCGTACGCCACCGGCGCGACCGACAACGCAACCGGCAGCGCGGCGATGATGGAGGCGGTGCGGATTCTGAAAGCGTCGGGCGTGAAGCCGCGGCGCACGATTCGCGTCGCGCTCTGGGGCGGCGAGGAGCAGGGGCTGCTCGGATCGAAGGCGTACGTCGCCGATCACCTCGCCGACGTCGACACGATGACGCTGAAGCCGGAGCACGCGAAGCTCTCGGCGTACTTCAACTCCGACAACGGCACCGGCAGGGTGCGCGGCGTGTGGCTGCAGAGCAATCTGGCGGTGCGGCCGATCTTCGAGCGCTGGCTCGAGCCGCTGAAGGATCTCGGCGTCACGATCCTCTCGCCGCGCTCGGTGTCGCAGACCGATCATCTGTCGTTCGACAACGCCGGAGTGCCGGCGTTTCAGTTCCTCGTCGATCGACTCGAGTACAACTCGCGGACGCACCACTCGAACATGGACGTGTACGATCGCGTGCAGCGCGACGACATGGTGCAGCAGGCCACGGTGATCGCGGTGTTCGCGTTCGAGGCCGCGACGGCCGACGAGAAGCTTCCGCGCAAGGCGCTTCCCGCGCCGCAGCGGCCGGCCGGCCGAGGCACCACGTCATCCGCACAGAGGTGAACATGCGCCACAAAACGATCGTCGCCGCCGCATTGCTCCTCACGATTGCCGGCGCCGCGCCGCGCATGCGGGCCGCCTCCGCCGTCGACGGCCTCTGGGATGCCATCATCGTCTCCGGCGAAACCGACATTCCGTTTCGCTTCGAGATTGCGACCAGGGGCGCCGACGCGCAGGGCTTCTTCTTCGAAGGCGATCGGAAGATCGGATCGACGTCGGGCAGCTTCGCCGACGGCGTGCTGAAATTCGAATACGATTTCCTCAACACGACGCTCGAGCTCAAAGCGAACGGCGATCAGCTGATCGGCGTCTATCGCAGCAACCGTCCGAACGCGCGGCCCCAGGACGTTCGCATGCGCCGCTTCGCGCCGATTCCATCGGGATCGGAGAATCCGCCGCAGGTCAACGGCACGTGGGAGATGCGCCGCGTGGCCGAAGAAGTGACCGCGCCGCGCGACACGCGCACGTGGCAGGTGTTCCTGCGGCAATCGGGCGCGGAAGTCGCCGGATCGATTCTACGCGTCGACGGCGACACTGGAACGCTCGTCGGCGGATGGCGCGGCGGCAAGCTCGTGCTCAGTCATTTTGCGGGAGAGCGGCCGAACCTCTTCGAGGCGGAGCCGAACTCGGACGGCACCCTCGCCGTCACGCTGAACGGCAACGCCCACTACCTCGTCGTCCGCAGCAGCGAGGCGCGCGCGAAAGGCATTCCCGAGCCGCCCGATCCATCGCGCTATACCAGCGTGAAGGATCCGACGACGCCGTTGCAGTTCGCCTTTCCGGAAGTGATGACGGGAAAGACGATCTCGAACACCGATCCGCAGTTCCGCGGCAAGGTGGTGATCTTCGCGATTGGCGGCAGCTGGTGCCCGAACTGCCACGATGAAGCACCGTTCCTCGCAGAGTTGTACAGGGACTATCACGCGCGCGGACTCGAGATCGTCGGCGTGATGTTCGAGAACGATCCCGACCCGAAGGTTTATCGGCCGCGCGTGCAGTCGTTCATCAAGCGCTACAACCTTCAGTACCCGATGCTCTACGCCGGCACGACCAGTCCGACGCCGACCTCGAAGACGATCGCCGAGGCGCTGCCGCAGATCGTCAACTTCGGCGCGTACCCGACGTCGATCTACCTCGGACGCGACGGCCGCGTGCGAAGCGTGCACGCCGGATTCGCCAGCCCGGCGACTGGTGAAGAGCACACGAGGCTGAAGCAGGAACTGCGCGAGCTGACGGAAAAGCTGCTCGCGGAGTCAGTGCAGAGTTCAGCGCCGGCTGGACGGCCCTGAATGTCAGGGCCACTTTGTGTGGCGCGGGCCTTTCAGGCCCGCGTCGGCGGCCCTGAAAGAGCCGCCCCACCGTAAAGGGCCGCCCCACCGTCGTTAACTCTCCCTCAACGCCACCATCGGATCGACGCGCGTGGCGCGGCGTGCCGGGACGTAGCACGCCGCCAGCGCGACGGCGAGGAGGACAGCAGCGACGCCCGCGAACACGAGCGGATCGTGCGCCGTGACGCCGAACAAGAGCGATTGCAGCGACCGGGTCAGCGCGAGCGCGCCAAGCAACCCAATCACAATCCCGACGCCTGCGGTGCGCAGTCCCTCTGCGAGCACGAGCGACAGGATTGAACCGCTGTCGGCGCCGAGCGCATGCCGGATGCCGAATTCGCGCACGCGCTGCGTAACGCCGAACGCGACGATGCCGTAAATGCCGATCGCCGACAGCACGAGCGCCACCACGCCGAACACCGCCAGCAGCGCCATCGGCGTCCGGCGATTCTGCAGCGACTGCGACACCCACTGATCCATCGTACGGACGTCGGCAATCGGCTGCTCCGCATCGATCGCCTGCACCGTGGCGCGCACCTGCGGCACCAGCCTCACCGGATCCAATCCGGTTTTCACCACGAGCGCCATCGCGCGCGGCGCCTGCTGCGACGCGGCGTAGTAAATCCGCTCCTTCGTCACCGGCTGACCGAGGTCGATGCTGTTGATCGTACCGACGACACCGACGATCGTCGCCTTGAAGTTCTGACCCCGCTGAATCTGCTGGCCGAGCGGCCTGCGATCCGCGAAGTACTTCTTCACGAGGTACTCGTCGATCACACAGACCGGCTGGGACGTGGCCGTGTCGCTCTCCTCGAACGTGCGTCCTGCGATCAGCGGAATCCGCATCGCTTTGAAGTAATCGCCGCCTACGATCTCCTGACGTCCGTGCGGCACGGCTTCGCCTGGCGCCAGCGTCCGGCCGGCGATCGTGTACGACCCGGAACTGACATTCCCGTTGAACGGCACGTTCGTTGTCAGTCCAACGCCAGTTGCACCAGGAATGGAGCGCGCGCGTTCGCTGACACGATTCCAGAACGCGACGCGCGCGGGCGCGTCCGGATAGCGCGCCGGGGGCAGCGCGATCTGCGCCGTGAACACGTTGTCGGTCGCAAATCCGGGATCGACGTTTTGCAGCCGCGCGAAGCTTTTGATCATGAGCCCGGCGCCAATCAGCAGGACGACGGCAATTGCCGTTTCCGCGACGACGAGCATCGTGCGCGTCGATCCGGTGCGCTTCCCCGGCGTGCCGCGCGAGCTGTCGTCCTTCAGGAATGCGGCCGTATTCCCTCGCAGAACCGTAACGGCCGGGACCAGGCCGAACACGATGCCGGTGACGAACGCGAGCGTGAGGGTGAACAGCAGCACGGGCACGTGCAGCGTGGCTTCGGGCGAGCCTGGAATCTGTGTCGTGCTCAGCGCGATCAGCGCCTTGACGCCCCCCACGCCTACCGCGAGCCCGGCCGCCGCGCCGGCGAGCGATAGGACGATCCCCTCGGTCAGCAGCTGCGCGATGATGCGGCGGCGTCCCGCGCCAAGCGTCGTGCGAATGGCGAGCTCGCGCAGCCGCGCCGTCGCGCGCATCAGCAGCAGGTTCGCGACGTTGGTGCACGCAATCAGGAGCAGCAGGATGACGCCCGCCTGCAGAACGAGGAGCGGCGCGCGGACGTCGCCGACGAGCTGATCGCGCAATCCGATCGCATATCCGCTGAAGCCGCTCGTCTGCGCGAACGACTGAAACTGCGGCAGGCGTTCGAGGTTGCGCGCCACGATCGCTTTGAACTGAGCGTTCGCCTGGTCGATGGTCGCCCCGGGGCGAAGGCGCGCGATCATCGAGCTGAACTCGTTGCCGCGGCCCTGGTCGGACATCTGCTGCGGCGTGAACGCGAACGGAACGAGCAGCGCGACGTCGCGCGCCGGAATCTCGAAGTCCGGCGGCAGCACGCCGACGACGCGATACGGTTCGCCGTTGATGCGGATGTCGCGTCCGACGACTGACGGATCCGAGCCGTAGTGCGACGCCCATAGACCGTGCGCGAGGATGGCGAACTTGTCGGCGTCGGGCTTCGCTTCCTCCTCAGTAAACGCGCGGCCGATCATCGGCGAGCGCTGAAGGGTGGAAAAGAACGAAGGCGTGACCGCGAGCGACCGCACCTGTTCGGGCGTGCCGCCTTCGTTGAGGTTGGCTGTGCGCATCGTGAACAACGTCGCTTCCTCCAGCGCCGGCGCCTGCGTCCTGCGATCGATGTAGTCGGGGATCGAGACCGACGCCTGCGGCAGGTTGCTTCCCGGATAGGTGTTCCAGACGAACACCAGGCGGTCGGCGTCGGGATACGGCAGCGGCCGCAGCAGGATCTGATAGAGGAGGCTGAAAATCGCGGCGTTCGCGCCGATGCCCAGCGCGAGCGTCAGTACGGCGATGAGCGTGAAGATGGGCTGCTTGCGCAGCGTCCTTACGGCGAATCGGATGTCCTGCATGGATGGTTAGACGTTACCGCCCGGTGCAAAAGTTGAACGAACAGACGCGGCATGGCAGGCGCACGTAAGCTAATATGCGCCTCGATTCACATCCGCAAGGAGGGATGATGCGCACATTCGTCGTGGCGTTCAGCGTCGCCGTTCTTTCGAGCGTCTACCTGCCGGTGGCCCAGCAGCCGGCCGCGCAGCAGCCGCAGCAGCCGATGTCGTTCTTCATCACGAGCGCCGGCTCCGGCAAAGGCGCCGACCTCGGCGGTCTCGCCGGCGCGGACCGGACTTGTCAGACGCTTGCGACGGCCGCCGGCTCGACCGGCAAGATGTGGCACGCGTATCTGAGCGCGAGCGCGGCAAGCGGCCAGTCGGCGGTCAACGCGCGCGATCGCATCGGCGCCGGGCCGTGGTACAACGCCAAGGGCGCGCGGATCGCGCAGAACGTCGCCGACCTGCATGGCGACACGCTCGAAGCGGCGCGCCGCGGCAACAACCTCACGAAGCAGACGGCGCTCACCGAGAAAGGCGACACGGTGAACGGCGTCGGCGATACGCCGAACCGCCACGACATGCTCACGGGCTCTCAGCTCGACGGCACCGCCTTCACCGACGGCGCCGATCACACGTGCGGCAACTGGACGAACAGCGGCGCCGGCACGGCGCAGCTCGGCCACCACGATCGCACGGGCGGCGGCAACACGTCGTGGAATTCAGCCCACCCGAGCCGCGGCTGCAGTCAGGAAAATCTCGTCAGCACCGGCGGCGCCGGATTGTTCTACTGCTTCGCCATCAATTGATCGGGTAATTGGATAATCGGGTAATCGGGTAATCGGGTAATCGGGTAATTGCGCAAATACGCAATCGACCATCCGATTACTCGATTACTCGATTACCCGATTACCCCATTACCCAATTACCCAATTTCAGATGGAGGCCACGAATGAAACGTACGGTCATCGCGCCGATCGCCATCGTCACCGCCGCCATCGGCGTCGCGGCATCACAGGGCGGCGGACAGCCGCCGGCGGCGCGCGGCAGCGCGCCCGCGCGTCCGGGACTCACGCTGACGACATCCGCATTCACCGACGGCGGCGAGATTCCGCAGAAGTACACGCAGGCAGTTCAGAATCCGGTGTCTCCGAAGCTCGAATGGACCAACGTGCCTGACGGGACGGTCACGTTCGTGCTGAACATGCTGGATCCGGACACGGCGCTTCAGCGCAAGACCGACACCGTCGTCCACTGGGTCGCGTTCAACATCCCCGGAACCGCGCGCGAGCTGCCCGAGAACGTGCCGCCGAACGCGCAGCTGCCCGACGGCACGGTGCAGATCAAGAATCAGGGCGGAGTGGTCGGGTTTCGCGGGCCCGGCGCGCCGGCGGTCGGACCGAATCATCACTACACCTGGGAGCTGTACGCGCTCGACACGAAGCTCGATCTCGGTCCCGACGCGACCCGCGCCGAAGTGCTGAAAGCGATCGACGGACACATCCTCGGAAAGGCTGTGTTGATGGGACGGTTCAAGAGACCGTAGTGAAAGGCGGAAGTTCGAAGTACGAAGTCTGAAGGTCTGAAGTCTGATAGCTGACAGCTGACAGCTGACAGAGCGCGCTCGAATCGCAAAGCAATTTGAGTCTCGGCGTCTCTGCGGTTTCTGCGTTCGCACACTTCGTACTTCGTACTTCCGACTTCCGACTTCTTACTTCTTGATCTCCGCGTAGAGCGCCGTCACCGCGGCCGCATAGCGGTCGCTCTTGTATCCCGAGTACTTCGAAGCCAGATCGATCGACTTCGTCGCCTCTTCGGCGCTCTTCCCCGCCATCAGCGCGCCCTGGACCGCCGAGACGAAATCGGCGGTGAACTTCTGATACTGATCAAAATCTTTCGGCGTCGTCACCGGACTATGCCCGGGAATCACCGTGTCGATGTCCTTGATTCCTGCCACCGCCTTCGCCAGCGTTTTCGGGAACTCCAACCCGCTGCCGCCGTTGTTGCGATCGAGCACCGGCGCGTCACGCCACGCGAACATGTCGCCGGTCTGCAGCACCCGCAAAGCCGGGTACACGACGAACGTGTCGCCGTTGGTGTGTCCCGCGCCGAAGTAATAGAGGTCGACGCGGTTCCTGCCGCTGCCGATCGTCAGCTTGTCCTTGTAGGTCCGCTTCGGAAGGAACGACGCCTTCTCGCCCTGGAAGGCCGGCATCTTCGCCATGTTCGCCTTCGTGTTCTCGTGCGCGACGATGTCGACGGTCGCGGGAAACGCCTCGTTGCTGCCGGTGTGATCGCCGTGCGTGTGCGTGTTGATGATCGTCGTCACGGGCTTATCGGTGATCTTCTTCACCTTCTCGAGAATCGTCGGCCCGTATCCGGACAGCTTCGTGTCGACGAGGATGACGCCCGAATCGGTGACGAAGATGCCGGTGTTGCCGCCGGTGAACTCGGGACCCGGCGTGGACGACGTGATCACCCATAGGTTGTCTTTGACCTTGATCGCATCCGGCAGCGGAGGCCGCGGCTGCTGTTGCTGCTGAGCGACGACGGCGGTCAATCCGCCTACCGCGATGAGGCCTCCCAACAGGATGATTCGTCTCATGTCAGTCTCCTTGCGCGTCATATGGACAATGGCGTCCGCGAACGACGCGGATTATACGGCTTGCAGCCTTGTCGGTCGCTGTGTCCTCCGAGGGGACACGCCCGACTGCAAGAGCGTGCACCTTCGTTCAGTTATGTGACGGCACCTGACTTGCGCAGGCACTCGCCACGATGACTAGCTTCTTCATGGCCGGATCGGATCTCGTGCAGTGGGAAGTGACGGCGCTCGGCAGTACCGGACCCTACAAGCTGGCGGTGCACCACGCGCGCGGAACAATCGTAGAATACTTTACGACTACAGCCGCCGCGTTGAGCCGGGAGCAGGAGATCGAAGCGCTGTTCCTCGCGTCCTGTGCTCCAGCTCCTGCCACAGCGTGGGCGTCGTGATCCTCCATCCGATGACGCGGACCGGACGTTTACTGATCGTCGACGATGACGAAGGCGTCACGCAGACTTTCGCCGGGATTCTGCGGCTCGAAGGTCACCAGGTCCGCACCGCGATGAACGCGCAGGACGGCCTGCGCGAAGCCGAAAACTTCCACCCCGACGCGATCATCCTCGACCTCCGCATGCCTCTGGTGAACGGACTGGGGTTTCTCTACCGGCTACGCGAGCGCTCCGAGGGCCAGGGCATTCCGGTGACGGTCATCACCGGCGATGTGTCGCTGAGCGAAGAAGCGCTCTCCGAGATCCACGAGCTCGGCGCCGAGATCTGCTTCAAGCCTATCTGGACCGAAGAACTGCACGGGCTCGCCGACCGCCTCCTCTCACGCAATCCCGCTCACTGACGCAATCGCACTCGCGACGCGCGGGATCGTTTGCAGCGACAGCTGGACCGACGCAGTGGCAACCTGATTTACGCGCCGCCGTCGCCACGATATGCTGAGCCGATGCGAATCGTTCTCCTGACGGCCGCCCTCGTTGCCGGCGTCGTGTGCCACGCCGCCGAGCGAGCCTGGCAGACGGGCACGTGGGGCGACGTGTCGACCAGGCGGCAGATGATTGACTTCGGGCCCGGCAGCAGCAGCTTCGGTCCGCCGAGGCCCGGTGTGGAAATGCGGGCGCTCGCCGACGTGAGCGTTTACGTCATCGAGACCGACACGCTGCGGATCGAGATGCGCGACACCGCGGCCGTCGGCCGCCGCTCCATCGACGTGTCGGCCGGCGCGCCGGTGACGTTCGCGCTCGAGAAGAACAGCGTGTACGTCCGCGACGAAGCCGGCGTGGAGCACAAGCTGCGCGTGACCAAGAAAACGGTGAAGACCCCGGCGCGCGCCGAACCGTATGCCGCCCTTGGCGGCGGCCATCTGCTGCGCGAGGTGAGCCGCGACGGCAGGTACATCGTCCTCGAAGACGGATCGCGCTGGGAGGTACACCCGCGCGACTGGTATCAGACCGTCTCGTGGGAGCGGAGCGCGAACGTGACCGTTCGCACCGCGCGCGGCGACGGCGGTTTCGACTACGAGCTGGTGAACACGACGTCGGACGAGGGCGCGCTCGCGAAGTACGCGCCGACGAAGTGATGGCGCGGACATTCCTCCTGATCGGGGCGCTCGGCGGCGTCGTCGGCGTCGCGCTCGGCGCCTTCGGCGCGCACGGGCTGCGCGGGCGTCTCGCGCCCGACATGGTCGCCGTGTTCGAGACGGCCGTCCGTTACCACATGTATCACGCGCTCGCGCTCCTGCTCGTCTCGGCGCTGATGACGCGCATCGACGGCTGGCTCATGCCGGCTGCGGGCTGGAGCTTCACGATCGGAATCGTGCTGTTTTCAGGAAGCCTGTACGCGCTCGCGCTGACGGGCGTGAGCATCTTCGGCGCGCTCACGCCCGTCGGCGGCGTCGCGTTCGTCCTCGGCTGGGCGTTTCTCGCGATCGCCGCTCTCTAGGCCGGGCGCGATCGGTACGGCGACAATGATCGACGCGCCGCGGCCAGACGGCGGCGTCTCGATCCACACCCGTCCCCCCTGCATCTGAATCAAGCGGCGCGCGAGCGGCAGCCCCAGTCCGACGCCGCGGCGCGACGGGTCGGCGGATTCGCGGTTCGCGATGCGGAAGAACTTGTCGAACACGCGCTCGCGGAGCTCGTCGGGAATCCCCGGCCCTTCATCGGTCACCGTCACGGCGACGTGATGGGCGTCGAACCGGTGGGTCGCGATCTGGATGGCCGTCCGCGGCGGCGCGTACTTGCTCGCGTTGTCCAGCAGCATGTAGATCACTTCGGTCAGCGACGAGGGATCGACGCTCACCGGCGGCACGTCGCCGGACGAGACGACGACGCTGTAGTCGCGCGTCAGCGTTTCGGCGCGCGCCACCGCGTTCGCGACGATGACGCCGATGTCGATCGATCGGAGCGTCGAGGGGTGCGCCGCTTCTTCGTCGGGGCTCGTGACCAGCCCGCCGACGAAACGGTTCAAGCGGTCCGATTCCTCGTCGATGATCTGCAGCAGCTCGCGCTGCTCATCGCCGCGCAGCGCCGCGTCGCGGCGCCAGGTATGCGATCCGAGGAGCGCCGTCACCGACGCTTTGATCGCGGTGAGCGGCGTCCTGAGGTTGTGGCTCATCGCGTCGAGCAGCGTCGCCTTCAGCCGTTCGCTGCGGCGCGTCGCTTCCGCCTCGCTCTCGCGCTCGAACGCCGCCTGAAGCTGCGCATAGAGGTGCGCCACTTCTTCGGCTCGACGCTCGGCGCGCGCCGCGAGCTCGAAGCCGACCGCCGCGATGATGATGAAGGCAACGAGCGCCGCCCAGTCGTTCGGCTCGCCGAATGCGAAGCCGCTCGGAGTGAGGAAGTACCGGATGAAGGCTGCGACGGCGAGAACGGCGGCGACGAGCGCCGGACGGCTGCCGCAGAAGCGCGCGGCCAGCAGTACGACCAGCAGCAACACCTGCGCCGCGCTCGCGCCGTTGACCGTCGGCCTGATGAACTCGAGCAAACCGACAGCCGCCGCGACCGATCCGATCGCCGTCCAGAACGGAAACCGCGCCGCGAACTTCAGCAAAACGTGTCGATTATACGATTTGCGCTGTCGTGATCATCCGAACATCGTGTCATATTGTGTCATCTTGTGAACTTGACAATACCAAACAACAGCGTATCTTTACGCATCTCCTAAACAGCCGAGCTAGTTTCAGACAGCCGAGCCAAGGGAAGGGTGCGACTCGTATCGGTCGATTGTGTGTGTTCGTCGGACTCGCTGGGGTTCTTCTCACAGCAGCAAACGTTTCCGCGCAGCAATGGGTGACCGTCAACGCCAGCAATCCTCCGCCCGCTCGTTTCTATCAGGAGATGGTCTACGACAGCGCAAACGATCGCGCGATCATGTTCGGCGGCGCTGCCAACTGCGCGCCCCTGAATGACGTCTGGGTGCTGGCCCACGCAAGCGGTCTCACCGGCGCACCGGCGTGGACACAACTGACGCCCACCGGCGTCGGACCCGATGCTCGGTACGCACCTAATGCCGTGTACGACGCCACGAACAATCGGATGGTCGTGTTCGGCGGCGCCTCTGGCGGCTACTGTGCCGGCGCACCGCCGCCGCGCAACGACGTGTGGGTTCTCACGAACGCCAACGGCCTCGGCGGCACGCCCGCATGGGTTCAATTGTCGCCTTCAGGTGCTGCGCCTGCGGCCCGCAATTCGTCCAGTTCTGTCTACGACGCCGTGAACAACCGGATGATCGTCTTCGGCGGCAACCGCACCGAAGGCTATTGCGGCGGCGAGTCCAACGATACGTGGATCCTCACCTTCGCCAACGGCCTCGGCGGATCGCCTGCGTGGCTGCCGGTCAGCGCAGCGGGCGGATTGCCTGAGGCGCGTATGCGCCACACGGCCGTGTATGACGCCGCCGCGAACGAAATGATCGTGTTCGGGGGCCACCCCGATTGCGGCGGCACGCTATTCGGCAACCCGTGGGCGCTGCTGAATGCAAATGGCCTGGGTGGTACTCCGACGTGGGTGTTGCTCGGCACTGCGCCGTCGGCACGCGTGAGTCACTCGACGGTTGTCGATCCCGCGCAGCATCGGATGCTCGTTTTCGGCGGAAGCAACAACAGCGTGCTCTTGAACGACATCTCGGTGATGAGCAACACGAATGCAACAAGCGGCCAGGCATGGACGTCACTTGCTCCAAGCGGTACGCCGCCGGCTGCACGTTACGCGCACTCCGCCGCATACGACCCCATCCGGCAGACGATGATCGTGTTCGGCGGCAACAACGGCAGCGTCATGTTGAACGACACGTGGGCGCTGACGTCGTCGCTGCTCGTCGACGCCGGAACGGATGTCACCGTCACGTCGAACGCGATCGCGCAAGCGACGGTGACCTTGACGGCAGCCCCTGTTGTCGGAACGCCTACGAGCTACTCGTGGTCCGGACCCGGTGTGGTGAACGCAGCCGGGCAATCAATCACGCTGACGTTGAGCGTTGGCGCGTACACGTTCACCGTGACCGCGGTGGATGGCTCAGGGCATCAGAGCAGCGACTCAGTCAACGTGAGAGTCGTGTTGCCAACGGGTGTGCCGGGCGCCACAGGACCGACGGGTGCTACGGGCGCAACGGGATCAATGGGTGCAACCGGACCAACGGGCGCAACCGGGCCGCAGGGCGCGATCGGGGCGACCGGGGCGACCGGGGCGACCGGGGCGACCGGGGCGACCGGCCCGCAGGGTGCGACTGGCGCGACGGGCTCGCAGGGACTGATCGGTCCGACCGGCGCGACCGGCTCTCAGGGAGCAGCCGGACCGACGGGTGCACAGGGACCGGCCGGCGCAACAGGCGCTCAGGGATCAATCGGTCCGACTGGCGCGACTGGTCCTCAGGGACCGCAGGGTGGACAGGGACCGGTTGGCGCGACCGGCGCAACCGGCGCGCAAGGTCCACAGGGTCCGCAAGGGCTGGCGGCCGGAACCGTCATGCTGAACTTCGACTCCATATCGGCCGGCGCGAACTGCACCGACGCCACGACGTACCTGGCGCAGTTCGGCATCACACTCTCCGGCATAACGCCCGGTTCCACGGTGGGCATCGTGAACTCGGCGGCCACCTACAACGGCCAGGCCACCCAGGCGGCCTCGATGCCAAATGTCCTGACACAGTGCGGGTCGGCGGGTCAGGCATTGTCGTACACGATGAACTTCCCCGTCGCGCTCGACCACCTGACGTTCACGCGGCCGCTGCTGCTGACAGGTCCGAGCGGCATCACGCATCCGCAGTGGAGCGCGCACGCGCTCGATGCGATTGGACACGAATTAGCGACTGTCGGCGAAGCGCTGATTTCGAGCTTCTCCGACGTGCCGGCCCAAATCTTCACGTTGAATGGTCCGGGCATTCGCGCCATTCGATTCGATTCGAACGCATTCAACTTCGCCGCGTTCGCCGCGGTGCTGATCGATGACGTCGCCCAGCTCCAGAATCTCGTCGGACCGGCTGGAGCTGCCGGTCCAAGCGGCTCCACGGGCGCCGCCGGCGCTCAAGGTGCGATCGGGCCGACCGGCGCGACAGGCGCACAAGGAGCGGTTGGCCCGACCGGTGCGGCGGGCGCGCAGGGTGCGGTTGGTCCGACCGGTGCGACCGGACCGGAAGGATCGATCGGACCGGCGGGTGCGCAAGGTGCGACCGGGGATCAAGGGCCACAGGGTGCGACTGGTCCGACCGGCGCGACCGGCGCGACCGGGGAGCAAGGACCGGTTGGACCGCAAGGAACCGTTGGACCAGCCGGCGCGCGAGGCGCAACGGGCGCTGGCGGACCGCAAGGACCCATCGGGCCGACGGGCGCCACCGGTGCGACCGGCGCGACCGGACCACAGGGACCGGCCGGACCCGATTGGCCCGTCGGATCGATTCTCCTGCTGGAGGCCGGCGGTACACCGCCATCGGGTTTCGTGATGGTGGGGACGTTCCGCGTGCCGACGGCGGGCGGAGGATCAGTCACTGTCAACGTTTGGTTGAAGCGATAGACAGGCTGTCGTGATGCCGAGGGATTTGGGATTCGAACGACGAATCTCAAATCCCTCCTTCATGGCGACGTCGCGATCGTCATCGTCCCGCGTCTCACCTCTACATCGCGCCGCGTTTTCGTGCCGCTCGCATAGATGGTCAATGAGTAGGCGCCGGGCTCGACGTCCGGCAGCTCAAAGGTGCCTTCACTATCTGCCACGGTCGCGTACGGCGATGTCGTCGACACGATCTCTGCCGACATCGCCGGATGGATGTCGCACCCGACGTGGTAGAAGCCGTCGCGCGCGAACGTGTAGGTGTACGAGCCGTCGGTCGGAATCGCGACGTTGAACGCGCCTTCGCGCGTGTCCTCGTTGCTCACGTGGACGTTGTGCAGCGTGGCGTCGCTGTTGCGGAATTCGACCGGCTGCCCCGTTCGCACGAAGAGCAGCGGCGGGCCGAACGTCAGCCCGACCTGATCCATCACCGGCGTATCGCTCTGCGGTGGAAACGATCGTTCGTCTTTCGGTTCGAGCACGACGACGATCGTGGCGCCGGGTGTCGGCAGCGGCACCCGTCCCTTGACGATGCCGGTCGAGGAATCCGGCGGCGACGACTGCGGCGCGGCGGGTTTCGCCGGCTCGGACCTCGAGCAGGCGCTGACGACGATGGCGGCGGCCGCGAGAACGCGGCGAAGCCGGCCGGCCTGGGTCATCTCGGCCTCTTCAGAACATACGCGACGCCGCGCGACTCGGTCAGCTGCAGGCCCGTTGTCTCCCAGCCGTCAGCGCCCGCCTTGTTCAACTCGACGATCGGATCCTGTCCCGATCCGATGACGACACGCGAGTACTGCCACGTCTGCCGCACGAGGCGCGCGTCGACACCGTTGACGATCTGCACGTTCGGCGTGCCGCTCACCTGCACCTTCAGCTGCGTATCGCTCGCGGCTTCCTGCAGGCTGACCGGAACGACTTCGCTCCGGCCGTGATTCTGGATCCACACCTTCGCCTGCGTCGGCTGGCCCGGGTAGGTTTGATCGGCCGTGACGAGTGCCGCGGTTGCAAGCGTGAACGCCAAGACCTTCATCATCATGATCTCCTACGTGCCTTTGCAGGGACCGACCGTCGTGTCGGCCCGTGACGGGCGGACACGCACGGCCGCCCGTAAGAATTCGACGAGCGCGGCGAGCGAACGGACGCGGGGGCAATCGCAGTCCGGATACAAGTCGCCCACGTCGAGCAGCACCGGCTGGATGCCGGCGGCGCGCGCGCCGACGACGTCGACGTGATAGAGGTCGCCGACGTGAATCGTGGTAGACGCCGAGGCGCCCGTGCGGGCGAGGGCTATGTGAAAGAAGCGCGGATCGGGTTTCTCGACGGCCTCGTCGCATGAATCGAAGAGCCCATCGACGGCGTCCAACAGCCCGAGCCGCGCGAACGCGCGTCGCAGCGTGCCGTTCGCGTTCGACACGACGAAGAGGCGGTAACCGAAGCCGCGCAGCGCGGTCAATGCGGGGACCACTTCGTCAGGTACCGATTCCCACAGGTTGGACGTCTGATGATAGGCATGGAGCTCGGCGAGCGCCGCGTCGTTCGCCGCCGAGCGCGGCATGCCGCACGCGCTCAGCACGAGGTTGAAGTAGGTCCAGCCGCGCTGCTGATCGTTCGTCACCTGAATGGTGGCGCCGGTGTCGAGCTGCTTTTTCGCGCGTGGCTCCGCTGCGGCGAGGTCGGCGGCGGCCACACGGACACCGTGGCGGCCGAGCGCGTCGCTGACGCGTGTCCAGTTCGGGTTGACGAGGACGCCGCCCGCGTCGAGAAACACGGTTTGAATCGGCACCGCTTCAGCTTACACTGGTAGGACGCGGCGCCCGAAAGGGCCGCGATCTGTTCATGAGATCTCGCGACACGTTCCTCGTCGGCATCGTCGGCGTCGCGCTGCTCGCCATCTCGGTCGTGTGGCTCGGCGCACGCTACTCACGGGCCGCTCGCGATGAAGCTGCCGACGCCTCGTCGCCGGAACCGGCCGGCGAGCGAATGACGATCCGGTTCTTCAGGCATCCGGCCGACGCACCGTCCTTCAGCGCGAGGACGATCGACGGGCGCGAGATCTCGCTGGCGTCGCTGCGCGGCAAAGTGACGATCGTCAACTTCTGGGCGACGTGGTGTCCGCCGTGCCGCGCGGAGATTCCGGATTTGATCGCGCTGCAGGCGAAGTACCGCGATTGGCTGCAGGTCATAGGCATCTCGCAGGACGAAGCGGGCGTCGAGGTGGTGAAGCGCTTTGTCGCCGAGCACGCCATGAACTATCCGATCGTGATGGCATCGCCGGAGCTCGACAAGCTGTTCCCCGGCGTCGCCGCGCTGCCCACGTCGTTCGTCATCGATCGCGACGGACGCATCGTGCAGAAGCACGTCGGCATGCTGGCGGCGCGCCTCACCGAGGAGGAGACGCGCGCGCTCGCGGGACTGTCGGTCAACACGACCATCGAAGAAGTGGACCAGGCCCAAGGCCTGAAGCTCGAGAACGGCGCGCAGGCGCTGAACATCCCGGGCGTCGACCTCTCGAAGCTGTCGCCGGCGAAACGAACCGAAGCGCTCGAGAAGCTCAACGCGAAGCCGTGCACGTGCGGCTGCGATCTGACGGTCGCGCGCTGCCGGGTCGACGATCCCAACTGCGGCATCAGCCTTCCCCTCGCGCGCCAGATCGTCGCAGAGGTTTCCAGCCAGCATTGACGAAACTCGGTGTCGCCGCGGTCTTTCTCGCGGGATTCGCCGCGCCCGACAGCCGCTGAAGGATCCGATCGAGGGACGTCACTACGACTGGCCGGTCGGTTTCCATGTGGCCGCAACCACGAATCTTCGCGATTTCTGGCGGCTCGATGAACCGGAGCTCGGCAGGCAGGATTTCCTCTATTACGCCGACGGCACGGCGCACAAGAACCGGATGCAGGGCAACGACTTCGTGACGAGCCGCATGTACCTGCGCGGCGTGACCTGCTTCAACTGCCACGACGTCCACGGCACGACCAACAACGCCGACCTCCGGATGCCGGTGTCGAATGCGTCGCGTGCCACAGGCGCGCGATCGCGCAGACGCTCGGCGACGTCATGGTCCGCAGCCACACGATGCGGTTCATCTCTCCCGGCGCGGCCGAACGCTTGAAGGTGCCGAACGCATGCACCGGCTGCCACGCCGACAAGAGCAACGCGTGGGCGATCGACGCGCTCAGATCGTGGCCGGAGCACTCACCGTGGCGCGTCGGGGAATTTTTTTGAGACGGCGTCGAGCTGCGCCGAGATCGTCGCGTAGCAGCTCGGGCAGATGCCGTGGCTGAACTGCGCGTCGGAATGCTCCGCGATATACCCTTCGACCTGCTGCCAATATTGATCGTCGCCGCGAATGCGCTTGCAGTAGCTGCAGATCGGAAGCAGTCCGCGCAGCTGCTTGACGCTGGAGAGCGCGGTCTGCAGTTCGGCGACGCGCTCAGCGAGCTTCTGCTGCAGCCGTAGCACGCGCACGCCGACCGCGACGCGCGCCCTCAGCTCCTCGGGATCGAACGGCTTGATGATGTAGTCGTCGGCGCCGGCGTCGAGGCCGGCAATCACGTCGCCGCGGCTCTCGCGCGCCGTGACGAGCAGCAGGTACATGTTCGCCAGCGGCAGCTCCGAGCGGACCCTGCGGCAAACGTCGGGACCGTCCATGCCGGGCATCATCCAGTCAAGGATCGCAAGCGTCGGCGCGTTGATGGTGCGCAGATGTTCCCACGCCTGCGTCCCGTTGCCCACGACGGCCGTCTCGTAGTTCCATCGCTGAAGCGTGCGCGCGAGAATTTCTCCGGTGACGCGATCGTCTTCCGCGATCAGCACCTGCATGAGTCGATGGCGAGTATACAATGTGTGATTCCGGTCGATGAATAAGGTGACCCTGCGGCGGCTCGTCGGCGCAGCGATGTGCGGCGGCGTCGGATTCGCCGTCAACGCGCTGTCGTTCGGCACAGCTGCGCCGCTGCTGCTCGGCCGGATCGTCACGCTGCCGGTCGCAATCCTCTTTGGACCGTTCTACGGCAGTGTCGCCGCGTTCGTCGGCGCATTGGGGTTCGCACGAAGAGCGACATTCGCGGCGGCGGTCGTCATCCTGCCCGCCGAAGCTCTACTGGCGGGCGCGTTCGCGCGCCGCGGCAAATCGCCGCTGCTCGCAGGCGGCATCGTCTGGACGGTCATGGCGATCACGATGGTCGGCGCGCCGGACCTCTACGGCGTCGGATACCTGCGCCAGACCATCTGGCCGATCGCGCTGCAGGTGGTCCTGAACGCGCTCGTCGCGATCGTCGTCGCCGAGCTCATCGCCGTTCTGATCGCGCCGTGGGTCGACGTCACGACGAGGTGGCGCCCCGAACACCTGCACCTGCGCAACTATGCGTTCCACGCGTTCGTGCTCGTCGCGATGCTGCCGGTGCTGTTGCTCGCCGCGGTCGACAGCCAGGCGATTGCGGCGCGGCAGGAGGCCGACGGCGCCGCCCGCCTGCACGAGGCGGTGACCGCGCTCGGGGAGCACATCGACGAGTACGTCTCGTCGCACGCCCAGGCCGTGCAGTCTCTCGGCGCGGCTTTGAGCAGCCCGAAGCTCGACGCGAACGAGCGCCAGCGGCTCGTCACCCAGAATCGGCAGTTCTATCCCGGCTTCGTCACGCTGTTCCGCGCCGATCGCACCGGAATCGTTCACGAGATCGCGACGAGCGGCGAGCCCAACTCGCCGCCGATCTCCGATCGCCAGTACTTCATCGACGCCCTGCGGACGCGGCGTCTCGCAATCTCGGACGTGATTCTCGGCCGCTTGTCGCACGTGCCGATCGTCACGATGGCGATGCCGATCTTCGACGACAACGCAGCGGTCGCGGGCGTGGTTGGCGGATCGCTCGATCTCTCGCAGTTCGAACGCTTCGTCGAAGACTTCAACACGCTGCCCCAGGCGCGCGTGACCATCGTCGACCAGCACGACCGCGTCATCTACTCGACCGGCGGCGGCGGCTACAGCGCACTGCAGACGCTGACCGGCGACGCGATGCTCCAGGCGTCCAGCGAGTCGGGCAATGGCGTCTTCCGATTCAGCCGCCCCGACGCGGATTCGAGCGGCGATGCGCGGATTGGCGCGGCAGCGCTCGTGAACGCCGCCGGATGGCGCGTGTTCGTCGAACAGCCGCTGCTCAATTTGCGGCTGCAGTCGACCGGCTATTACGCCATCACGATTCTGCTCGTCGTGCTGGCACTCGGCGGCGCCGTCCTCGGCGCGCGCGGCTTCGCCGCCGGCGTCACGCGTCCGCTGGAGGAGCTCGTCACCATCGTCCGCAACGTCTCCGCGCACGGGTCGCCGGCGCCCTCACGCCTCACGTCGAAGCCGCCTGCGGAAATCGCAACGCTGATCGAGGACGTGCACGGGATGCAGACGCGGTTGTCGGATTCCTACCAGCAGCTCGAGCAGGCGCTCGTGCAGCGTGAGGGTCTCAACACCGAGCTGCGCGCGATGACCGAGGATCTCGATCGCAAGGTGCGCAACCGCACCGCCGAACTTGCCGCCGCGACCCGCGTCGCCGAAGAGGCCAGCCGCGCCAAGAGCGAGTTCCTCGCCAACGTGAGCCACGAGATTCGTACGCCGCTCAACGGCATCATCGGCATGACCGAGCTCGCGCTCGACACGTCTCTCTCGACCGAACAGCGCGAGTATCTGTCGATGGTGAAGAGCTCCGCCGACGCCCTGCTCGCGATCCTGAACGACATCCTCGATTTCTCCAAGATCGAGATGCGCAAGCTGGAGCTCGAATCGATTCCCTTCTCGATCCGCGATCACCTCGCCGATCTCGTGAAGCCGCTCGCGCTGCGCGCCGAACAGAAGGGACTCGAGCTGGTCTGCCACGTGCTGCCGGACGTGCCGAACGCCGGCGTCGGCGATCCCGGACGGCTGCGGCAGGTGCTCGTCAACCTGATTGGCAACGCAATCAAGTTCACCGAGCGGGGACAGATCCTCGTGCAGGTGCAGGTCGAATCCAGATCCGACAACGCGATCGCCCTGCACTACTTCGTCAGCGACAGCGGGATCGGGATTCCCAGGGAGAAGCTGCAGACGATTTTCGAACCGTTCAAGCAGGCGGATGGATCGACCACGCGCCGCTTCGGCGGCACCGGTCTGGGCCTCACGATTTCGACGACGCTGGTCGATTTGATGGGCGGCCGCATCTGGGTGGACAGCGCCCCGCTCGAAGGCAGCACGTTCCACTTCACCGTCAACCTCGGGCTGACCGACGCGCGCCCCGAGCTGATGGCGCTCGACCTGACCGACGTGGCCGCGCTCATCGTCGACGACAACGCCGTCAACCGCCGCGTGCTGCACGATCTGCTGCTGCGGTGGAAGATGCGGCCGGCGGTCGCCGACAGCGGCGCGGCCGCTATCCGTGCCCTCATCGAAGCGCGCCAGAACGGCAAGCCGTTCTCGCTCGTGCTCCTCGACGTGAACATGCCGGAGATGGACGGCTTCGAGGTCGCGAGCCGCGTGCGATCCGACCCGCAGCTGGGCGGCGCGACGATCATGATGCTCAGCTCGTCGGGGCAGCACGGCGAAGCGGCGCGCTGCAAGTCGATGGGCATCACGAATCATCTGACCAAGCCGATCGATCAGCGCGATCTCCTGAGCGCGATGAGCCGCGCGCTCGCGCGCGAGCAGGCGCCGCGTCCGCGGCTGCCGCAGTCGATGCTCCCCGCCGAATTGCCGGAGCGTCGGCTGCACGTGCTCCTGGCCGAGGACAACGCCGTGAATCAGCGTCTGGCGGCGAGCCTCCTCGAGCGGCGCGGGCATCGCGTCACGATCGCCGCCAACGGCCGCGAGGCGCTCGCCGCGCTCGACCGCGAGCCGGTCGACGCGATTCTGATGGACGTACAGATGCCGGAGATGGGCGGTTTCGAAGCGACCGCCGCGATCCGCGAGGCGGAGCAGGAGACCGGCGACCGCGTGCCGATCATCGCGATGACCGCGCACGCGATGAAAGGCGATCGCGAGCGCTGCCTCGCCGCCGGGATGGACGATTACCTCACCAAGCCGCTCGATTCGAAGCGCCTCTGCGCGATCGTCGAAGATCTCGCCGCGAGCCGGACGGCCGCCGCGGTCGAACTTTCCGACGCGATCCTCGAGCCGGTGCTCGCGCGCGTCGGCGGCGATCGGCAATTGCTCTCCGAGATCAGCCGGCTGTTCGTCGAAGATGCACCGCGGCATCTCGACGCGATCGCGCGCGCCATCGAACGGCGGGAACCGGAGTCGCTGCGCCGCGCCGCGCACGGCCTCAAAGGCGCCGCAGCCAACTTCGACGCGAGCGCCGTGGTCGCCGCCGCGCGAGAGCTCGAGGAGATCGGCAGCACGGCACAGTTCGAGCGCGCCGCCGACGCATTGACGGCGCTTCACGCGGAGACCGACCGCCTGCTCGTCCTTTTGCGCGCGCTCAGCGCGTAATTCTCCAGTCGCGCTCCTCTCCGATCGCGCCGCAACTCGGCCACGTCGCCTTCGACGCGTCGCCCCACGCGCGCCCCGGCGCCAATCACGCTGAGACCCCGTCATGCCGGACGCCCAGCCGTATTCGAAGGAACGACTCGTGCACCCCACGCGGAGTCGCACCAAGGAGGGAGAGACCTGATGTGGAACAAGGACGAGATGCGGGGCAAGGCTGATCGCATCAAAGGAGGGGTGAAGAAGAAAGCGGGCGAGCTGCGGGGCGACGAAGATTTGCGTAGTGAGGGCGAGGCTGACGAAGCCGCGGGACGCGTCGAGGAGGGACTTGCCAAAGGGCGCAGGAAGGTCGGCGACGCCATCAAAGACCTCGGCAAGAAAGTGGGCCAATAGGGAGTGAACTTTTTTCAGGGGGAGGCTACGGATATGACACGCAGCGTAACAGGACTTTGCGTCGCGGCAGCCTTCGGCTGTGCCGTGACGCTCGCCGCCCAGACACCGGCGAATCAGCAGTACGGCAAGACCGGCGACAAAGACAAGGGCCACGAGGTGACTGTGACGGGCTGTTTATCCAAGGGCGCCGACGGGAACTTCATGCTCATGAACGCGCGCGCGGAGAACAAACCGAGCACGACCACGGGGACATCGGGAACGACGACCACGACGCCGCCAGCGTCCGGTTCGACATCCTCGTCCACCACCGCCATGACGTGGAAGCTCGAGGGCGGCACGGATCTCGACAAGCACGTCGGTCACAAGATCGAAGTGACGGGTCGCACCGACTGGACCGGCACGATGGACCGCAAACCCGGCGACACCACTGCCTCGGCGGCGCCGACGACGACCGAGCCGGCGAATCCGAATCCGACGACGACCACAGCCGGCACGTCGACGCCGGTCGGGACCTCTGGCGCGACCACTGACGAGCAGCGGTACCCCAGGGGAGCCCGCGAGACGAATCAGCCTAAACTCGAGGTGACCTCCGTCAAGATGATCTCGTCGAGCTGTCAGTAAATCGCCCGCTCCACAAAAGTGGAACGGCGCGCGGTGGGTCGGTGCGCTCGCCGATCCACCGTTCCTCTCGATCTCCCCGCCAATCAGCTGTAAATCTGCGCGTAAGAGCGGTACGCCATTTGTAGAGGTGGACTAGCTGCGTACCATAATGCGCTCCGACAGGGTTCTCGCCACCGGCGACCATCACCAGCCTCAAACGCGAAGCGAGCTGCAGACATGGATCCGCGATCACCTGCGGATTGCATCCACACTCGAGGCTGAGTTGGTCGCGGCGATCGATGCCGTATTCACGCGGCATGAACGGCTGTGGCAGGAATCAAAACAGGAAGCGATTCAAGCGTTGTCGTCCGGATTCGCCGACAAGATGGCGCGCGTGAAAACGGAGTTGTCGGCGCGCGATGCCACCGTCAGCAGCATCTCGCGGTACTTCGAGGCGCTCGTCGCCGACCTCACCGACAAATCGCATCGCGATCCGAAGACCAAGCTGATGAACTTCGAGCGCTTCACGGAGCAGCTGGAATCGTTTCTGGCGCTCGAGCAGCGCGGACGCTGGTGTGCCGTGGGATTGGTCGACATCACCGGGTTCAAGTGGTACAACGACGCGCTCGGCCACGCGGTCGGTGATCGGATCATCGAGCGCGTGGCGCAGTTGCTGCGTGAACAAGTGCGCTCCGACGACCTGCTGGCGCAGGACCGTCCGGGCGCGCGCGCGATGGACGAGGAGCGCCGCAATCCGGATCTGCACGCGCGATTCGGCGGCGACGAGTTCTGCTTCCTCATTCCCGATCTCGAGGAGTACCACCTCGCGCACTCGATAGGCGAACGGTTCCGCGAGGCCGTCGAGCGCCACGACTGGTCACAAGAGGATCGCCGGCTCGCCGCGCAGCCCGTGCGCGTGGACGTCGGCGTCGTCTGCCTGTCGCTCGGCCGCGTGGCCGAACGGCGTTTCATCGCGCGCCGTCTCGCCGCCGATCTCATTCAGCGCGCCGACAAGTTGATGTATGAAGCAAAGGGCGAGCGCGCCAGCCATATTTACCTGATGCGCCTGAGGCTCGAAGACGGGGCACTGATCGAAGTGCGCAACGACGAGGCGCCCGCGTCGGAGGATGCGCGATCGTAGTGGCCGTTCCCCGGACCGGTAGTGCTACACTCGAGAGTTCACGGTGGGTGTAGCTCAGGGGTAGAGCGCCGGACTGTGGCTCCGGAAGTCGCGGGTTCGAAACCCGTCACCCACCCCATCTAACCTGCTGAAAATTAGGCGTCCGCGAAAGTACCTCCACCCGTCTCCAAAATATCTCCGCGAGTTGAAGGACTTCGCGGGGCGTCCAACAGCCGTACCGCCGCATCGAGCGCTGCAGGACTCAGGTGCATGTACCGTTGCGTCGTCGACAGATCGCGATGTCCGGCGAGCTCCTGGATGGCCCGCGCCGGTGCGCCACGCATTGCCAGGTGCGAACAGAAGGTGTGACGGTTATTCGGCGCGCGGCATAACCGCCATCATGCCGACAATCGGATTTATGCCGATGGCGGGTTCAGCAGGTGAACTGCTACAACTGGTGGATCATAAAGCTCGTGTTGTGAGCGCGGCATAATCGGAGTTACGAGAACCTATCAGAAGGGCCTCAATGTGGAAGACGAGATGATGCACGATGTTCACGTGCGTCGCCATACGCTGCATCCCGATTGGAACTACACGATTGCGCCTTGTCGGCGTAGTGTGCAATTTATTTTTCAGCAGGCCCCAACAGTCGGGCGGACACGCGACCGTGGCTGGCTGGTGAAATTTCTCGAGCACCGGATAGCGGACCGGCGCGTGCGATTGATTCAGAAGTGGCTCAACGTCGGCGTGTTGGAGGACGGAACGCGGACATGGAGTGAGACGGCACGCCGCAAAGGCAGTGCATCGCCCCTGCTGGCGAATGTCTATCTGCACTATGTGTTCGACCTCTGGGTCCAGCGGTGGCGGCGGCGCAGGCTCGCGGCGAGGTCATCGTCGTGCGCTATGCGGACGACTGCGCCACGACACCGGTGACGCCGACGCCGAACGCTTTGGGCTCGAGCCGCCGTTTTGGACGGCACAGTTCGATTTCAATCCTCAAGCCGTAAGGATTCGTGTTGCTCGAGGTGCCGTCAACCGCTGCGCCGTAGCGTCGCTACCGGCTCCAGTACTTCTTGTCCCCGCGTCGCTTTGTGTGCGTTCGTGGCGTCGCTTTGGCGTGCGCTGAACGGCGCCGGGGCGCGGCATCGGCAGCAACCGCGCGTGCGTCTCGGGCCGCCTGCGCGGGTACGTTCGCTTCCCGTTTGGCAGCTGCTTCTTCTGTCGCCGCCAGCGCACCCTCCGTGTCGAGACGCTGTCGCCGGATGCGTTTGGCATCGGCGCGGGCTGCACTCGCGGCGGCCTCGTCGAGGTCCGCAGCGGTGCGCTCGACCTCGGCCGATCGCTCCAGCCGCTCCGCGTCCTCGAGCGCCTCGTATTCAGCGTCCGCGAGTCGGTCGATCAGAAGAGGCTGCTGCGCAAGTCTCAACGCCCGAGCAAGGGCACTTTCAAGGTAAGCAAGCGTCAGGTCAGCCGCCCAGGCTACCAGCAGCGCCCACGTGCTCTGCGTCGTCTCCGGGCCCCGAGGAGCGATGGCCGACCATCCGCCGATCGGGAAAAAGATAAGCCATCCATCCCATGTACCGTCTGGCTGCCGGTCGCCATATGCCTGCGGTCGATACCATCGCCCACCTGCATAAATGAGCTCGTACTGCTGAATTCGGTGAAACCTCATCACTCCCTCCCGCCCGCAGAGGAACGTCATCGGACGCCCCGGGCATTCAGTAGCAATTAATCAGTAGCAATTAATCAGTAGCAATTAACAAGTCGGTTCAAGGCAGCTGAATGTTCTTGTCGCACCGGCCGCTTGACTCTAATTCCTCAATGGCTGCAACGCTCGGTTTCTCATCCCGCACATCGATCGGCCCGCCCTCTCGTTCCAGCGATTGGAGTAGGGCGCGTTCTTGGGACCAGAGTCGCTGTTGGACAAAATGAATAAAGTGAGCCATCCGCTTCGTCACGCGTGATGGTCGTCGGCGATGTCCGCCACGCTAGTAACGAAGATCCGCTCCGCACTTGTTGGTTTGAGACGGAGCTTCGTTACTCCGATCAGTCCGAAGACGCGGCCATCCGGACGGGTTTGGATGGCTGGCGAACGATACGTCGGACAACGGTGCCGTTCGCATCATTACCGGTCGCCGGACGCACATTCAGCAGAATGAGTCTCAAGTTCCCTAATCGGCGACGCCCCTCAGACATCCCGTCGAGCGCCGGGAGGGCGGGTAGCGCCATGTCAACAACGACAGCCGGCGCATGAAGTTCGCGGGCCAGCCGCAAGGCATCGCCTCCTTTTCCCACTTCGACCAATTGGTATAAGGTTCTGTGACCGTCGTGGTCGATCATCACCCACACATCGCGCTCGTTTCCGTTGCCATTTCTCATGCGCCCATCGTACGGAGGAGGAGTCGGAGAAACAATTAGGTGAACTCTGCAATCGAATAGGAAAGATTCCTGATGCGGAGGGCAAAGCCCGAGATTACGCGTGGATGAGCCCACGCCGAATCGCGAAGCGGACCAGGCCGGCAGTATCGTGAATGTCCAGCTTCCGCATGATGCGAGCCCGATGGCTATCAGCTGTCTTGATACTGACTCCGAGGACTCCGGCGATCTCCTTCGTCGTCTTTCCCTCCGCCACGAGTTGAAGTACCTGCCGTTCGCGTGAGCTCAACACATCGCCAGGCGGAGTGGCTTTGTCGAAGTACGCCTCGACAACCGCGCGTGAGATGGTGGGACTCAAGTAGATCGCGTTCCCACGAATCTCGCGAATTGCCTGCACGAGATCCGCCGCAGCTTGTGTCTTCACAACATATCCATGGACCCCCGCTTGCAGCGCTTCGAGGACGTAGTGATCCTCGCTGTGCACTGTCAAGAGTATCGTGCGAGTCCGTGGGGAGCACCGGCGTATTTCCTTGGCCGCGTCAAGGCCATTTAGGAGCGGCATCGCAAAGTCGAGGACTGCGACGTCCGGGAGAAGTTCGCCGGCCAACCGGACCGCCTCATGACCGTTGGCCGCCTCGGCGACGACTTCGAGCCCTTCGCGTTCCAGAAGGGCTCGGAAGCCTTGTCGGACGATTACGTGGTCGTCGGCGAGGAGTATCCGGGGCGGCATGTCACATCTTTCAGCGGAACCACGACCTTGAGTGTCGTCCCTCTGCCGGGGCTCGAGTCGATCGAGAGCGTCCCGCCAAGACTGGCAGCCCGCTCTCTCATGCCGATCAGTCCGAGCCCCTGGTTATGTGTGTGTGCGGATCGCGCTCTCGCATCGAAACCGCATCCGTTGTCTGCAATAGAGCAGACGAGTGCGTCCGGATGGCGCACCAGGTGGACAACGGCCTGGGTGGCTTGCGCGTGCTTGATCATATTCGTCAGTGCCTCTTGCACGATCCGGTACACCGCAGTTTCGACGGGGCCGGGAAGACGCCTGCCGATTGAGGCGGTCACAACCACTGAACGGCCCGTCCGTTTCGAAATTCCGTCTGCGAGGAATTCGATGGCAGGTTTCAGTCCCAGATCATCCAGGATGGTCGGGCGGAGCTCATGAGAGAGTCGTCGTAGCTGTGCCTCGACTTCCCCGAGCAGCGCGCGAATCTCGGTCAGCTGTTCGCGAGCGTCGGGTTGGAGCTGGGCGAGCAGCGTGTCCAGCGCGAGGTAGACTGAGACCATCAGCTGTCCTACCTCATCGTGAAGGGCGTGCGCAATTCGCCTTGCCTCCTCTTCTAGCCGCTGGTTCAGTGCGCGCAGGGCCTGTTCTGCCTGTCTGCGGGCAGTGAGCTCGCGGATTGCCTCCTGCTGCCTGCGAATCGTTCGTTCACGCTCCTGGACGAACCCGACACTGACGGTAGTGGCGATCCGATTCGCGGCGGGCTCGTATGCGTCCAGCACTCGGGTCAGCATGACGCTATCTTCGCCGTACTTGCTGAACAGCTCTCGCGCGAGTACATCGCGCAGCAGCAGCACGATGCCGACGACCTCCCGGGTCTGCACGCCGCGCGGAATGATGCGCTCCGAGAGATTGCGCGCGTATCCTTCGAGCGCTTCGATGTCGCCCGTCGCCAGGACCTCGAGGTAACTGTCATACAGGGAGGTGGTTTCGGCACAGATTTCCTCTGCGGTCATCGCCGTGAGGTATTGACCGTCGAGAATGCGGTGAAGCCACAGCTTCCGCAGGCGGGCGCGACTGCGCCGCAGATGTCTGATCAGCTCCTTGAAGACAGGAGAGCTGCACGAAGTCGACGATTCAACGGCGGATGTTGTTAGGGTTCGCACGGTCATGCAGAAGGAACTGTCTCCGCGATGGACGACTGTTGCGATAGGCGCTCGAACTGGCCATGCCATACCGCTTGCCGGTCTTAACGTCCTGGGCTGGGCCGCTTTACCTCATCGTCAGTTTAGCCACTCCAGACGGCGCGAGGCAATCAGGTAGGTCCTTGAATCCGCCGAGGGAATTGCCCGATCGCAACCGCGATCGCCACTGCGGGTCTGGCCGATCGACGTCCGCGCGGAACAGGTGCTTCGATAGATTCGTCCTTTCTTGTCGTTGGGAAGATGCGTCACGGCGCGAGCCTTGTGCGCGCCTGGGGGCTGTAGAGACTTCGTCGAAGAAACGCACAATACCATTTCCACTTTCTTATGATGGCACCATTACGCTGGCGCACGACTCATTTAATCGCCGGGCGCACCACTTTGGATCTTCGTTGCCCGCGTTACGCCAGGCGTTCCTGCGCAAGGGCGCTTCAAAGTTCGTCGCCGACGGCGAAAGTGTCCACTTCCGCGTCAGTTGGTGGGTTACTGCGGGTCCGCTGTCGATGATCGATAGAGGCGAGCCGCTTATTCCAGACGACACCGGGCGTGTCCGGTTTGCTCTCTCATTTTGGAAGTCGATCATCCCAATTGCCATTGCAGTCGTTGTGGTATTCGGAATCATCAACGCGCCATTCGGAATGTGGGGAGAGTAGTCCTTCCGATCGTCGGATTTCTTTGGATCGTGACTCCAGGGTATCTGTTCGCCGTATGGCGCTGTTCACGGTTCGTACGGCGAACAATCCGATGACCCTGACCAGCACTCGGCGGAAGCAGTCGAACGGAGCCGAGAGCCGCAGACACGGCGACCCTCGCGCCAAACCGCCCGGCCTGATTTGAACGCGGTAGCGCGACGAGACCGTCCGTGATTCTGGTCGGGGCGTAACTAAACCGCGCACTTCGATTGTTGGATCACAAGCCCGCACACGCGATCGCTACTCTAGATTGAGCTATCAGTTGTTCAGCGGACCGATCGGCAATAGGCGTACTTTGCCGCGCGATTCATCCACTGTTACGAGCGCCCCTTCTTGCAGTTGGGATTCATACCGGCGAATCGTGGTGATCACGATTGTTCGAGATGCTCAGCAAGCACGTCCTGGCTGCGGACCTGAATGACACTCGGGCCGCTCGCTCGCGTCAGCGCGAGTAACGTGCCGAAGTCCAGGTCGTGCGTGAGCACCACATGGACGTGTTCGCGCGCCCACGTCATGACGACGCGGTCCGTTGCGCGCGGGTTTCCGACGCTCGTCCAGTGAACGGCCGGCCACCCGTACGTGACGAACACGTCAACCCACGCCGGCGGCAGGCTGACGTCGACGACCAGCTTAATCACTTGTTGATCGGGACTTCGGTCTCTTCGACGCGCCACGCGGCGTAGGACAGCGCTTCGCGGATGTCTGCCTCTTCCAGGTAGGGATACGCCGCGAGGATCTCGGAAATGCTCCGGCCAGCCGCGACAAGGCCGACGATCGTCCCGACTGTGTTGCGCAGACCGCGGATGCACGGCTTGCCGCCCATCACATCAGGGTCGAGCGTGATTCTGGTCAACGGCGTCATCGCAAGCTCCCGCGTCTATTGTCGCATCACCAGCCAGAAGGGAGAGGAGACGTCTCCGCCGTTTCCAAAATGATGTCATAACGACGGAGGTCGAAATCAGAGCATTCGAGCGGACGCGAGAGGAGACTCGAAGCCGCCAACCTCTTGGTGACAAGATGCTTAACAACAGAAGTCGCGCGGCATCACCAACTTGGAAAAAACGCGTTTATCGAGTTCGAAACCCGTCACCCACCCCATCCTTACTTCCAGAGACGTTTGCAACAGTCTCGAGCAGCGTTCGGCCCTGATCGACTTCACGCGGCATCCCGCTTCAGCCGGGATCATGTGGATCCGACGTAACATCTGATCGGCCGTCGGCGTCCAGTACCAAGCGCGTCGCGGCTCGGTTTATTACGCTTACGTACTATCCGAAACCGGAGATCGCCTTACACGATTTTCGAACCGGCCAAAACAGCCCGGCAGCACGCGGAGATCGCGGCGCTTGAGTTTCTCAGCGGTGTCTGCGGTTGCTGTCGTTCAGTGGGCGTTTGACCTCGACGCCCGCCAGGCGGCGCTCATCGTTCAGTAGCTTCGAGCGCCGTCCCCGCAATTCCTGATCGAAAAACTCGCGGACGATCGTTCGCGTCACCGCTATCGCCTGCTCCGCGGGAAGGGCGCCGGTGGCTTTCCGGTCGCGGAGCGCGGGCCACAGCGCCATGTCGGTGAAATCCAGGTGCAGCGTGTCGGCGACGTCGACACGGTAGTACCGCGAGGCGGCGCGCCTGTAGATGACGTCGCTCGCGCCGAGTCTTCCACGACGGGCCGAGTACGTCATCAGCAGCGGACGCCCGAGCGACGTGTCGATCATCGAGCCGTACTGAGGACTGCCATCGAGGTTCAGGACCGCCGCGCAGCGCTTTTCCGTCAGGCACAGCTCGGCGGCCATCACCCCGCCCATGGAATGACCGAACGCGCCGAACCGGCGCACGTCGGCGCGCGCGATCACGCGTTCGATCGCGGTGTCGCGCGGCGGATTCGCCAGGCGCGCGATGACCGCGCGCGCATCGTCCACCCATCGCCGCAGCGCCACGTGCGTTTGACCGAGACCGCTGAGATACTCCCGAAGCAGACGGATGCGCTCAGCGTCGTTCGAGGCGCTCGTCACCTGATTCACGACCGCGTCCTCCGTCGTCCACTCAGAGAACACGTCCTGGATTGGCTGCCGGAACCTTCCACCGCTGTCGAGCATGCTGACGACGGTTCCCCCGGCGACGGTCGCTGCGGTCGCTTCATACGGATGCACGATGCTGAGCACGACGTATCCGCGGCTCGCCAGATCCTCGAGGAGCACCGTCGCAGATGAGGGCACGCTCGTGTAGCCATGGGAGAACAACAGCAACGGCAATCGGTCGCGTCCCGGTCGAGGCGGTGCATCCTTTTGCGCGTGTGTCGCAAGCATCGCCACGTCATCGAAGAGCGCGGCGTTTCCGAACAGGCTCGCAAAATTCCGCACTTCATCGAGGCCGTCGAGCAGGTACGGTGCAGGCGTCGCGCGCGCACCGGCGCCGGCGGGATACCACGCGACGATTTCGATTTGCCGTTGATGCGGCGCGTCGAACGGATCCGTCCGGTCCGGGTCGGTCACGATCCATTGCGTGCGTCCGACCCTCAGCGGCCCCTGCGGCGGCGGAAGCGTCAGGGATCCGACGGCGATCGCCGCCGCGCTGCCAGCAGCCAGGAACGCGTTCACGGGCATCGATCGGCCAGAGTGTATGTCAACGGCGTACTGAATCGGCATCGAATGACTCGGATCGCGATCTCCGGTATCATGGTTGCCGCTCCCCGACAGGCCCTGCCACATTCGATGCGCAAACTTGCACTGGCCTCAATCGCCGCCGCAACCCTCTGTCTACGCCTGCCCGTGCACGCGCAAGACCTCGTGCTCGATCGGTTCGGCGATTACCTCGATTCGCTGCGGGCGCAGGTTGGCATTCCCGGTCTCACTGCGGCGATTGTCGGCGCCAACGACATCACGTGGGAGCGCCCTTTCGGCTACTCGAACGTCGAGCGTCTGGTCGCGACGCGGACCGATACGCTGTATCACGTCGACGGCTTGACGCAAACGCTCACGGCCACCCTGGTCCTGCGCTGCGTCGAGCAAGGACGTCTGTCGCTCGACGGCCGCGCCGGCGACGCGACGATTCGGCAGCTGCTCACGCACACGACCGGCGCCGCCGACGCTCCGCAATTCCTCTACCGTCCGGATCGTCTCGCGCCGCTCGCGGAGGCGGTGTCGACGTGCACCGGTGAATCGTTCCGCACCTCGATGGCTGGTTTGCTCGATCAGCTCAATATGATTGACGCGGTGCCCGGACCAGACGCGTCGCCGCAGGCCTACGCGAGCAAGCTCGATCGACTCGCGACGCCGTACGCCGTCAACGCGCAGCGGCGTCCGTCGCCGTCGCGCTACGCGGCGACGACGCTCACCGCGGCCGCCGGACTGATTGCGACGACGCGCGACCTGGCAAAATTCGACGTGGAGCTGAAGCGCCGCCGGCTGCTGCGACCGGAGACGATCGCTCTGGCGTGGAGCAATCCGACCACCGCCAGCGGTCAGCTGCTGCCCCACGGTCTGGGATGGTTCGTGCAGAACTATAACGGCGAGCCGATCGTGTGGCAGTTCGGCCTGGGCGACAACGCCTCGTCTTCGATGACGGTGATGCTGCCGCGCCGCGCGCTGACGCTGATCCTGCTCGCGAACAGCGACGGCCTCGTCAACCCGCTGCCGCTCGCGGCCGGCGACGTGCTCGTCTCGCCGTTCGCAAAGTTGTTCGTGGGACTCTTCACGCGATGACCGAGCGGCGCGGATTGCGCGCGGTGCTCGCGCTCGCGGTGCTCGCGCTCGGCCGACCGGCCGGCGCCGCCGATTGGCAGATCCGTCCGTTCGTCGGCTTCACGTTCGGCGGCCGCACCACTCTCGTCAACCTCGATGACGCGGTCGAAAAGCACCACGGCATGATCGGCGTCACGAACGCGATCCTGGGCGACGTTGTCGGCATCGACATCGACCTCGCGCGAGGACCGGGTTTTTTCCAGAGCGGCGATCGCCACCTGGTCCTCGAGAGCAGCGTGACGACGCTGATGGGAAATTTCGTGCTGGCTGTGCCCCGTCACCTGACGGAGTACACGCTGCGTCCGTATGTCGTCGGCGGTCTCGGCCTCATGCGCGTGAACGCCCTCGACTACTTTGGCGTCCTGCCGATTGCCGACAGTTTCCTGGCGTACGATATCGGCGGCGGCGCGATCGGGTTCGTCACCGACCGGATCGGCGTCTGCTGGGACGTGAGGCGCTTCCGCAACGTCGTCCGCAGCGGTCAGACGCGCGGCGTGAGCGTCGACACGGAACGGCTATCCTACTGGCGCGCCACCATGGGGCTGGCGATTCGGTACTAGAATGATGGGAAAGATGCGAGTCCGGCGGGTGTTCGCGATGATGGCGCTTCTGGCGGCCGCAGCCACGGTCGAGGCGGCTGAGACGCTGCGCGTCACGCCAATCCTGCACGACGACAGAGTCGTCGTCTCGTTCGAGCTCACCGATGCGTATACCGACGCAATCCGACAGGCGATCGGCAGCGGTCTGCGGACAACATTCACGTATGAACTCGAGCTGCGGACCGTGGGCACTGCATGGCTCGATCGCACGATCGCGACCGTCGTCGTCACGACGAGCGATCTGTACGATAACCTCACGCGCCGCCATACGCTGTCGCGCACCGTCGACGGCCGCGTCGAAGAAGTTCTCGTGACCGACGACGAATCCGAAGTCAAGACGTGGCTGATGCGCTGGAGCCGCGTGCCGCTCTACCAGACGTCGAAGCTGGATCCGACGCGCGACTATTACGTCCGCGTCAGCGCGCGCATGCGCCCGCTGAGCGGATCGCTGCTTGGATGGGCCAAGCCGACCGTCGGACAGGCCAAGTTCACCGTCATTCCGTAGTCCGGAGATTGTCCGCCGACCCGCTCAAGACCGAGCGAGTCGAAGAGCAAGCCGCGTCGTGAATGTCGTCGCGCCGGCGGCGCTCAGGTGCACGGCGTCCTCGAACGCGGCGTCCACCATCCAGTCCGACGCATCCACGAATCGACCGCCGAACCGTTCGGTTTCGGATCGCACGTACGCGCGATACGCCTCCCATTCGGGCGTGTCGTAGAAGCGGCGGCGGTGGCTCGACGTCATCGGCGCCTCGATGACGATCAATTCTGCGCGCGCGTCCCGCACGGTCTCGAACAGATCCCTGACGGCCGCCAGAAGCGGCGCCCGATGCGCCACCACGTCGGCGCAGTATTGGCGAAACACGTCCGGATCGTCCTCGAGTCCGGCGAAGTCGGCGGTACGGCCGAACCGTCCGATCTCTGGCGGCGGCGCTCCGAAACCGGCGAGCTTCCTGCGCGCGCGTTCGACTGCGGCCCACAGCGTGGCGCGCTCGACCACCATCGGCAGCCACGACGTCAGGCGAACCTGCCAGGCAGACGGACCATCGCGGCCCATCAGCCGGATTGCCCGCTCGCGATCCACGTAGTAGACCATCGCACGCGTGCCGGAGAGGTCCCTCCATCGGCTCGGGACGGGCCGCGTCAGCTGACTGTCGAAAAACGCGTAATACACGCGCTGTGGGGCAAGGCGCAGCGCTCGATGGACGAACAGATCGTGTTCGACCGGTGAGGTGGAACCGACCGCGACGTTGAGCGCGCGCGTGCCGGGACGCGCGGCTTCGAATCCGGCGCGATCGAGCGCGGCAACCATGACCGAGTTGCCGACGAAGAGATCGGTGACGTTCGCCGATTCCGCGATCGCGCGCAGCACCTGCCGCGGCAGTGAGTTGGCGGTCAGCCGCACGATCGCCACGTTGAGGAGCCCAAGCGCGCCCGCCCACACCATCAACTGGACGAAGATGGCTCGTATCCGCACGGCTCAGAAATCGATGTAGATGAACTTCGACGCCTGACCGCAGAACAGCACGATGACGATCGTCAGCGCACCCCACCAGAGTCCCCACCACGACGACGATGCCGGCAGCGACAGGCCGGCGGGCGGCAGGTCTTCGGCGCCGCCGAGATAGTCGGCGAGGCTCTTGATCCACGCGAGTCGATTCATCAGCGTCATCCGAGAATCAGGCGGCGGTAATAGAAGAGCGCCGTCGGCAGATCCATCGCGAACAGCGCCCATCCGAGCGTCACGGCCGCGAACGTCACGCCCCACGACGCCGCCAGGCCGACGAACGTCGGCGTCCGGTCTTCGTGCAGCGGACGCCAGTCGGTCCACAGCCGATGGATGACGAGCAGCGAGCCATGCCACGCGCCCCACGCGATGAAGTTCAATCCCGCGCCGTGCCACAGGCCGCTGATCAGCATTACCGACAGCAGGTTCACGTACACGGACAGACGCGATCCGCGCGAGCCGCCGAGCGGCACGAACACGTAGTCGACGAGCCATCGCCAGAGCGATCGATGCCACCGCCGCCAGAACTCCGTGATGTTCGTCCGCGCGTAAGGCCAATCGAAGTTCTCCGGAATCCGGATGCCGAAGAGCCGCGCCGATCCAATTGCGATATCCGAGTACGCCGAGAAGTCGAAATAGATCTTCCACGCGTACGCCAGGATCCACACGATGAGTGCGCCGCGGCTCGCCGCCGCGATGTCGGCGCGGTTCAGATGGTCGGTGACGCTCGTCAGGAGATCGGCGACCGCGAACTTCTTCGCGAGGCCGACGAGGATGCGTGTGATGCCGCGGTTCCAGTCGGCGGGCCAGTCTGTGCTCGGCTGCTCTACGCCGGGACCGAAGTACTGAAACCGCTTGATCGGCCCGGCCACGAGCGTCGGAAAAAAGAAGATGAACGCGAGATACTGGCCGAGCGTGCCGCGCTCGACGCGGCCGTAATACCGATCGACGGCGTAGTGAATGAACTCGAACGTGAAGAACGACACGCCGAGCGGGAGAAACGCGCCGCGCCACACGAGCGAATTCCGACTGAACGGCGCCGACAGCAGTCCCGTCGTGAAGTTCCAGTACTTGAAGATGCCGAGAATGCACAGGCTCGCCGCGACGCCGACGAGGCACCATGCGGATCGGGGGGAGTAGAGGCGGCTGATAACGGCTTCCCACAGGAAGATAAGGATGCATGCCGCACCGAGCCAGCCGCCGACCTCGGTTACCGAAAAGTAAATGAAGAACAGCGCGCCGGATGCGACGCAGATCCACGGCCGCACCTGCGGACCGACGATCCTGAACAGTATGGCGGTTGGGATGAGCAGGATGTAGTACGCGGACGTCGTGAAGATCACGTGCGCGAATTATAGTCGCGGTAGGCGGAGGGCCGGAGTGCGGCACGAGCGTTGCCACTTGTTGTGGCGGAGGTGTCTATGTCCGAGCTCGGCCTCGGCATCCTCGTCGCAATCGTGCTCATGGTTGCGCTTTGGGTGCCGTACTTGGTGAAGGAAATCCGCCGCGGCAAGGCGACGCTCGGTCCGCGCACGCCGGTCGGCACTGGCGACGCGCACCCCGGACGCCGAGGCGACCCGGCTCCCGGCCAGCCCGATGCGCAGGCGGATCCATACGAGCCGCGCACGATGAGGTAATCGCCGTTTCGAACATCGCGGATTATTCGGGAGGTGGAAGTACCGCCTCCCATTCCGTCGCCGCCTGCTGCATTCGTAGCCTGGCACTGCATCGGCGCCACGTATCCCACCACCGAGCGCGTCGCCGCGCGCTGACCGGGCGATCGCAGCGTTCACGCGTCTCGCAGCCCCAGCGAGCGCAGGCCGCCGATAAGAAATGATGTAAAGCGTCAGCGAGCGAGGGCCTGACCGCGGGATCGTCCACCTGACCGTTATGCCCGCCGCTGCAATTCGTGCGGACGACTGTGTTTCAGATTTCGTGTACTACAGCGGGACATGTTGTGCCGAATCGGAGCAGCGCGCCGCCAACTCATTTGAAACTAAGCACCTACACCGGCAAACGCCGCTTGTACAATGACGTTATTGTCATATATACGAACACGATGACGGCATGATTCGATCGGGCGAGCGATATCTATCTGATTCAATAATAACAGTTTAACGGATAACGCTCAGCTTGGCGCTAGAGTTGCTGCTGACGTGCGATACGGCAGTCGTGTCGCTCACTGCCCGAACGCGTCATGGGAAGCGATAACACCTTGATTAGTACGTCGAACTGGCGCGCCGAATTGCCGGTCCTCGCGGGCCGGAGCGTCGTGCTGCGCGAGCCGACGACCCACGACCTGGGACCTCTGGTCGATCTGCTGTCGATGGCAGATGCGACGCGCTTTGGTCTCGACGAGCCGCCAACGGATCTCACCATCCAGCAACTCATCGAACGCGCCGTCCGCGATCGCGCCAACGGGACGGCGTTCACATACGTCATCGCGCTCGCGACAACGCGCGCCGTCGTCGGACTCGTACAGATGCGCCAACTCGATCCCGCATTCGAGGCGGCCGAATGGGAATGCACCGTCGCGCCCTCGTCACGGGGGAGCGGCGTGTTCCTGGACGCGGTGCGGCTGGTCGGATCGTTTGCGTTCGGTTCGGTTGGCGTCCATCGAATCGAAGCGCGCGTGTTGCTGCAGAACGGCCGCGCCAACGGCGCGCTGCGCAAGCTCGGAGCCGTGCAGGAAGGCATCCTCCGCCGGTCGCTGCGGTACGGCGGCGAGTACGTCGACCAGGTGCTCTGGTCGGTGCTCAAGGAAGATTGGGGCGACCACTGGGTGCCGACAGGACCCCGGGTGCATTGATGAAGCACCTGCCGCCGGCAGCCCGTGCGTACGTCGTCGCCGTTGTCGCCCTCGGCACGGTGCTGTTCTTCGCCGGTCTTCCCCACATTCATTTCGGCCAGCCGCTGCTCTTCGCGGCGCTGCTCGTGCTCTCGTCGCTCTCCGCGTCGCTGAAGGTGTCGCTGCCGCTCACCGCGAGCGGTTCGACGATGTCGGTGTCGTACGCGGTTGACTTCGCCTCGCTGCTGCTGCTCGGTCCGCACGAGACAATGCTCATCGCGGCGGGCAGCGCGGTGTGTCAATCGAACTTCAACTCGAAGGACAGAAACCCGCCGCACCGAATTCTGTTCAACATCGCGTCGCTCGTGATCACCGTGCAGGCCGCCGGCCTCGCCTTCAACGTGTTCGGCGCCGGCGACGCGGCGGCGACGTTGTCCGGCATGGCGCGCCCGCTGGTCGCGGCGGCCACGGTGTACTTCCTGTTCAACACCGGTCTGGTCGCCGCCGCCGTCGCGCTGACGACGCGGGAGCGGCTGTGGTCGACGTGGCACAACAACTTCCTGTGGAGCGCGCCGAGCTACTTCGTCGGCGCCGGCACGGCGGCGGTCGCCGCGTGGTTCCTCGTGCACGCAGGGTTCTGGCTCCCCTTCACGTTTGCGCCCGTCTATCTCACGTTCCGAACCTACAAGGTATATATGGGGCGGATCGAAGACGAGCAGCGCCACGTGCAGCAGACGTCCGATCTGCACCTCGCCACGATCGAAGCGCTGGCGCGCGCGATTGACGCCAAGGATCAAACCGCGCAGATGCACATCCGGCGCGTGCAGGTGTACGCCGCCGGCCTGGCGCGCGTCGCGGGCCTTACCGAATCGGAGATTCAAGGCGTCAAGACGGCGGCGCTGCTCCACGACATCGGCAAGCTCGCCGTACCGGAACATATTCTGTCGAAGCCGGGTCCGCTGACGCAGGAGGAATTCCAGAAGATCCGCATTCACCCGCAGGTAGGCGCCGAGATCATCGCGGCGGTACCGTTCCCGTATCCTGTCGCGCCGATCATCCTGAGCCATCACGAGCGATGGGACGGCAAGGGGTATCCGCAGGGGCTGACGGGCGAGAGCATTCCTATCGGCGCACGCATCCTGACGATCGTCGACTACTACGACGCGGTGACGACCGAGCGGCCGTACCACAAAGCGTTGACACACGACAGCGCCGTCGGTCTGCTGCGGCACGAGACGGGACGCGCGCTCGACCCGAAGCTGGTCCCGCTGTTCATCGAGCACCTGCCGGCGCTCGTCGCGGAGCTCGGCATCCAGGAGCAGCCGACGACCAATGCCGAGCCGCCGGACGCGATCGGCGGATCGACTGCCGTCGGACTGATTCCGGCGAGCGGCGCGAATGCATTCGAGAATATCGCGCTGGCACATCGCGAGATCTACGCGCTGTACGAGATTGCGCAGGCGATGGGCACCAGCCTCGGCGTGGCGGACACGATGGCGCTGATCTCGTCAAAGATCTCGAAAATCGTCCCCTGGTCGGGTTGCGCGCTATTCCTGTACAACCAGGAATCGGATTCGCTCAAGTGCCGCTTTGCGGCCGGCGTCGACGCGCCGAAGCTGTTGAACGTGACGTTGAAGGCCGGCTACGGCCTGTCGGGATGGGTGGCGCGCAACCGCCGCACGCTCGTCAACGCCGATCCTCGCGTCACGTTCGAAGCGGCGGCGTTTTCGAGCGAGCTCTCACTGAAATCGGCTCTCGTGTGCCCGCTGCATTTCAACGACGGGCTCATCGGCAGCCTCGCGCTCTACCACGTCGACTCGAACCACTACACCGAGGATCATCGACGCCTGCTCGAGCGCATCGCCGAGCAGGCCGGCGCGGTCATCCACAACTCAATCGTGTTCGAGCAGACGCAGGAAGATTCGCTCACCGACCCGCTGACCGGACTGCCGAACCGCCGATCGATGTTCGTGCACCTGTCGCGCGAGCTCGCGCGCGCCGAGCGGCTCAAGACCGAAGTCGCGCTGATCGTGATGGACGTCGACGGCTTCAAGGCGATCAACGACACGTACGGCCACAACGTCGGCGACCACGCGCTCCGGCAGGTCGCAATCGCGCTTCAGGGCGCGCTGCGCCCCTACGACCTGTGCGTGCGCTACGCCGGCGATGAATTCATCGTGGTGCTGGCCGACTGCACGCGGGAAGCCGCGGACGCGAAGCGGCGCGAGCTGCAGAGCAAGATCGCCGAAATTCAGCTCGAGGTTCGCGCCGGCAAGCGGCTGCGGCTCGCCGCCAGCGCGGGCGCATCGGTCTTCCCGCACGACGGCACCACGTACGAGACGCTGCTCGCAGACGCCGATCACCGCATGTATCGCGACAAGGCGAACCGCCGCGGCCACATCCACGTGCCGGGTGGGCCGGGCGCCGCCGACTTTCTCGGCAACCTGTTCGACCCGCCGCAGCCCGCTCCGCAGCGCATCGCCTGACGTTCGGCAGGACACGCGCCGCCGACGCGCGTCAGCGCCGTGAAACGTCGCTTGGGCCCGGCTTTAGTTCGTCGTGATCAACGGTCGCGCCGATCGCGTCGGGCGCGCGCCGGCCGCTCGCCGCATCTTCAGGGTGCGCCGGCGGCATATCGGGCGCCTTCGGCCGCTCCGTCGGCCCTCCGGTTTCGGGTCCGCCGCCGCCAATCGTCCCGCTCGTGCTGCCGTCGAGCGGACCATCCTTCGGGTCGTGCGTATGCTCCTGGGCCATACGCGATTTCATCGCAAGTGACGTACCGATAAAATGAGCCCGTGGCAGAAAAGGCATCCGAAATTCGCGTTATCGACAAGCGCTGGTGGGCGCGGGCGGATTCGGGCGACTCATCCGCGGATACGACCGAGCGCGTCGCGCTGAAGCCGACCTACGTCGAAGACCTGGAGCGGCGGCTCGCCGACACGACCGCACAGTTGCAGAACGCATTGACCGAGCGGCGACGCGTCGTCGACGATTTCGAGCAGGCCAGGACGCGCATCCGGCGAGACGTGGCGCGCGAGGTCGAACGTGGGAAGCGATCGGTGCTGATCGAGTTGCTCGACGTGGTCGACAACCTCGACCGCGCGATTGCGGCGGCCGGCGAGGAGTCAGCGTCGCCGCTGCTGCGCGGCGTCCAGCTCGTTCACGATCAGTTTCTCGCCAAGCTGGAAAGCCTCGGCGTCATGCGCGTCCCGGCGCTCGGCCACCCCTTCGATGCCGTTCACCACGAAGCGATCGCCACCGCGCCTGTCGACGACGCGTCGAAGGATGGCATCGTCCTCGCCGTCGTGAAAGAAGGCTACACGATCGGCGACGAGCTGCTGCGTCCTGCATCAGTGATCGTTGGAACGTTGACGCGGTGAGCGGCCACGAATTGGTCAAGGCACGGCAGCCGTCGCCGCGAGCATAAGCGAGCGGCGACAGGTGCGTGACAGCCTTGAGCCCGAGCGAGCGCAACGCGCGAACGAGAGCGCCCGCGGGTGGGGCCCCAGGCGCCCTGATAAATGTGGGCCCCGCGCACAAAATAGGAAAATGAACAATCTGGTCGAGCGGCGTCGCCGCTACATTCAGCGTCAGATCAAAATCGACAAGGGCGCGGTGAACGTGAAGTTCGCGGGCATGCAGCCGAAAGGCAGCGGCGCGCCGAATCAGCATGGGATGCCGAAGCTGCCAGTCGGTCAGCACGAGGTGAAGAACTGGCCCGTCCTCGATCTCGGAGAGCAGCCGCACGTGCCGACGGCAGAGTGGAAGCTCGACGTCGGCGGCCTCGTCGACAATCCGTTCACGCTCACCTGGGATCAATTCCTCGCGCTGCCGCAGGCCGAGGACGTCAGCGACTTTCACTGCGTGACGACGTGGAGCCGCTACGAGAATCACTGGCGCGGGGTGCGATTCAAGACGATCGCCGAGCTTGCGATTCCCAAAGAGGAAGTGAAATACGTACTGTGTACCGGCTACGATTTCATGCCCGGCACGTTCATTCCGTACACGACGAACCTTCCGCTCGCGCGCGCGATCGAAGACGACGTGCTGCTCGTACACACGTGGGAAGGCAAACCGCTTCCACTCGAGCACGGCGGCCCGTGCCGGATGATCACTCCGAAGCTGTACGCGTGGAAAGGCGCGAAGTGGATTCGCAAGATCGAATTCCTTGCCGCCGACAAAAAGGGATTCTGGGAAGTACGCGGCTACTCGAACTCCGCCGAGCCATGGTTCAACGATCGCTATTCGACGTAGCCCTCAGCTGTCGGCTATCAGCTGTCATCTGATCGGGAAACTGGTAGCTGGAAACCTGATAGCTGATAGCTGGCATAGTCATTGAACCTCGGCCATGCGCCATGCGCGCGTGGCCGGGCGATCCCTATCCTCTCGGCGCCACCTGGACCGGCGTCGGGGTGAACTTCGCGCTCTTCTCCGCTTACGCGACCACAGTCGAACTCTGTTTGTTCGATGCGCCGGATGCGATTAAAGAGCGCGAACGCATCGAGCTGACCGAGCACACCGATCAGGTGTGGCACGCCTTTCTGCCCGACGCGCGGCCTAACCAGCTCTACGGTTATCGCGTTTACGGACCCTACGAACCGACGAAGGGACACCGTTTCAACCCCAACAAAGTTGTCATGGATCCATACGCCAAATCAGTGGCGCGTACAGTTCGATGGGCCGACCAGATGTTCGGCTACGTGGTCGGCGATCCACGCGACGATCTCTCATTCGACGATCGCGACAACGCCGAGTACGCGCCGCTCGCTGCCGTCGTCGACCCCGCATTTACCTGGGGCGACGATCGTCCGCCCCGGACGCCGTGGCACAACACCGTCATCTACGAGATGCACGTGCGCGGCTTCTCGATCCGCCATCCCAACATTCCAGACCATCTGCGGGGCACGTACGAGGCGCTCACGACCGAGCCGGCGCTCGAACATCTCAAGAAGCTCGGCGTGACGGCCGTCGAGCTGATGCCGGTGCACCACCACGCGCGCGATCGCTATCTCGAACAAAAAGGGCTGACGAACTACTGGGGCTACAACAGCTACGGCTATTTCGCGCCGGAGCGGCGTTTCGCCGCGTCACGGACGCCCGCCGGCGCGGTCCGCGAGTTCAAGCGGATGGTGCGGACGCTTCACGCGGCCGGCCTCGAAGTGATTCTCGACGTCGTGTACAACCACACGGCCGAGGGGAACCACATGGGCCCGACGTTGTCGCTCAAGGGAATCGACAACGCCTCGTACTACAGGCTCGGCGCCGACAACCGCCGCTACTACATGGATTTCACCGGCTGCGGCAACACGCTCAACATGCAGAGCCCGCAGGTGCTGCAGCTGATCATGGACAGCCTGCGGTACTGGGTCCTCGAGATGCATGTCGATGGATTCCGGTTCGACCTCGCGAGCGCGTTGGCGCGCGAGCTCTTCGACGTCGATCGGCTGGGCGCGTTCTTCGACATCATCCACCAGGATCCGGTGCTGTCGCAGGTGAAGCTCATCGCCGAGCCGTGGGATCTCGGCGAGGGCGGCTATCAGGTCGGCAACTTCCCCGTGCTCTGGACGGAATGGAACGGCAAGTATCGCGATTCGGTGCGGCGCTTCTGGCGCGGCGACGGCGGCACCGTGTCGGAGCTGGCGACGCGGCTCGCCGGCAGCAACGACCTGTACGCGCGCAGCGGCCGCCAGCCCTATGCGAGCATCAACTTCATCACGGCGCACGACGGGTTCACGCTGAACGATCTCGTCACCTACAGCCAGAAGCACAACGACGCGAACCTCGAAGACAACAAGGACGGCGAGAACAACAACCTGAGCTGCAACAACGGCGCGGAAGGCCCGACCGACGATGCGGACGTCAAGTCGCTGCGCGAGCGGCAAAAGCGCAATTTCCTGGCGACGCTGATGTTGTCGCAGGGCGTCCCGATGATCAGCCACGGCGACGAGATGGGGCGTACGCAGCAGGGGAACAACAACGCCTATTGCCAGGACAACGAGATCACGTGGATCGACTGGAACCTCGACGCCGACAAGCGCGCGCTGCTCAACTTCACGATCAAGCTCGTGCACTTCCGCCACAGCCAGCCGGCGCTGCGCCGCCGGAAGTACTTCCAGGGACGCAGCATTCGCGGCGGCGAAGTGAAAGACCTCGCGTGGCTTGCTCCGGACGGCCGCGAGATGACCGACCAGGCGTGGAACGCCGACTTCGTGCGGTCGCTCGGCATGCTGCTCAACGGCAGCGCGATCGAGGAAGTGAACGAGCGCGGCGATGCGGTCATCAGCGACACGCTGCTCGTTCTCCTGAACGCGCATAGCGACAAGGTGCCGTTCACGCTGCCGTCGCTCGACGCGGATCAGCAATGGCGGCGCGTCATCGACACCTACGAGCCTCATTCACCGGATCGTGCGTTCAAGCCGGGAATCCGGTATCCGCTGCAGGGGCGATCCCTCGTCGTGTTCAGAATCATTCCGCCGATCCGCGATCGACGCCGGACGCTCGACGACGAGCGGCAGGTGGCGACCGAACCGGCCATTGTCGAGAGCTAGTCATGGCGCGGCCCAGCGAGGCAGTCGTCGTTCGTCGTGCGCCGCCCGCCGAAATCGACGAGGCGCATGCCCGCCGCGCCGTCATCGAGCGCATCCGGCCCGAGATCGACGCGGGCCGTTTCCCGATCAAGCGCACCGTCGGCGAGACCGTCGAGGTATTCGCGCAGGTGTTCGCAGACGGCCACGACGTGGTGACGGCGGTATTGCGCGATCGGCACGCTCCGGGATTCGGGATTCGGGATTCGGGATTCGAAAACGATTCCTCACACATCCCGAATCCCGATCAAATCCCGAATCCCAAATCCCAAATCCCGGCGGAAAGCACCCAGTGGCGCGAGACGCCGATGACGCTCGGCGCGCCGGGCACCGACGAATGGACGGCGAACTTCGACGTCTGCGAGCCGGGATGGCACGAGTACGCGATCGTCGCGTGGGTCGATCGATTCCTCACATGGCGGCGCGACGTGCAGGTGAAGGCGGCGGCGGGTCAGGACGTGTCGCTGGAGTTGCTCGAAGGATCGATTCTCGTTCGCGAGGCGGCCGCACGCGCGGAACAGATCGGATCGACGCAGCCCGACGCGAACCGGCTGCTCGAATGGGCCGATGCGCTCACCGAGTCGACGCCCATCGAAGAGCGCGTGGCGAGCGGGATGGACGGCGAGCTCGCGACGCTGATGGCACGGTACGCGGACCGCTCGCGCGCGACGACGTCGCCATCCAGGCGCGTCTGGGTCGATCGCGAGCGCGCGCGCTTCGGCGCCTGGTACGAGATGTTCCCGCGATCGGCCGGTCCGGATCCTGGTCGAAGCGGCACCTTCGCCGAAGCGTGCGCGGAGCTGCCGCGGATCGCCGATCTCGGGTTCGACGTCGTGTACCTGGCGCCCATTCATCCGATTGGAACCAGCTTCCGGAAAGGTCCCAACAACTCGCTGACCGCCGCCCAGGACGATCCCGGCAGCCCCTGGGCTATCGGATCGAACGCGGGCGGACATACGGCCGTCGAACCCGGACTCGGCACTATCGACGACTTCGTCGCGTTCAGGCAGGAAGCCGAACGGCTCGGCATGGAAGTCGCGCTGGATCTCGCCTGGCAGTGCTCGCCGGATCATCCGTGGGTGAAAGAGCATCCGGAATGGTTCAAGCATCGGCCGGACGGCACGATCAAATACGCCGAGAATCCGCCGAAGAAGTACCAGGACATCTATCCATTCGACTTCGAGAGCGAAGAATGGCAGGCGCTCTGGCAGGCACTGCTCGACGTCACGCTGTTCTGGGTCGAGCGCGGCGTTCGCATCTTCCGCGTCGACAATCCGCACACGAAGACCTTCGGCTTCTGGGAATGGATGATCGATCTCGTGCACGCGCAGCACCCCGACGTCGTTTTCCTGTCGGAAGCCTTCACGCGGCCGGCGTTGATGCGGTACCTGGCGAAAGCCGGCTTCACGCAGTCGTATACGTACTTCACCTGGCGAAACTCGAAATCCGAGCTCGTCGACTACTTCACCGAGCTCACGCAGGGCGAAGTACGCGAGTACCTGCGGCCGAACCTGTTCGCGAACACGCCGGACATCCTGCACGCCTATCTGCAGCACGGCGGCTGTCCCGCGTTCCAGGCGCGTCTGATTCTCGCGGCGACGCTCGGCGCGAGCTATGGCATTTACAGCGGGTTCGAGCTGTGCGAGTCGCGCGCGCTCAAGCCGGGGTCGGAGGAATACGCCGACTCTGAGAAGTATCAGTACAAGAAGCGGGACTGGTCGCGCGCCGGCGCGATGGCGGAGCTGATCTGCCGCGTCAACGCCGCGCGGCACCGTCACCGCGCGCTGCAATTCGATCGCACGCTGCGGTTTCACGACGCCGACAACCCTGAAATCATCGCCTTCAGCAAGAGCAACGGCGACGACCGCGTCCTCGTCGTCGTGAGCCTCGATCCGCGTCACATGCAGCACGGCTTCGTCGACGTTCCCGTCGATCTCGATTCGTTCGTCGTCCGCGACCTCATCGACGACGTCGAGTACACGTGGCACCGCGGGCGCAATTACGTCCGCTTCGATCCCGAGATCCGTCAAGGGCACATCCTGTGGCTACCGAAATCCCGAACCTGACGGTTCCAGTCGACGCCGTCACGCCGGCACCGTCGGCCGCGCAGGACGATCCTCTCTGGTACAAGGACGCCGTCATCTACCAGGCGCACGTCAAATCGTTCTTCGACTCGAACAACGACGGCAGCGGCGACTTTCACGGGCTGACGCAGAAGCTCGACTACCTGCAGAGCCTCGGGATCACCTGCCTCTGGCTGCTCCCCTTTTTCCCCTCGCCGCTGAAGGACGACGGCTACGACATCGCCGACTATCGGGACGTGCATCCGAGCTACGGCACGCTGCGCGACTTCGAGGCGTTCGTCCGCGCCGCGCACGATCGCCACGTCAAGGTGCTCATCGAGCTCGTCGTCAACCACACCTCCGACGAGCATCCCTGGTTTCAGCGGGCGCGTCGCGCGCCGAAGGGATCGCCGGAGCGCGAGTTCTACGTCTGGAGCGACACCGACAAGAAGTTCCCCGAAACGCGGATCATCTTCCTCGACACGGAAAAGTCGAACTGGGCGTGGGACGACGCCGCGCAGCAGTACTACTGGCATCGGTTCTTCTCGCACCAGCCCGACCTCAATCACAACAATCCGGCCGTCGTCGACGCCGTGATCGACGTGATGAAGTTCTGGCTCGATCTCGGAGTCGACGCGCTGCGTCTCGACGCGGTTCCGTACTTGTGCGTCCGCGAGGGAACGAACAACGAGAACCTGCCCGAGACGCACGCGGTGCTGAAGCGGATGCGGCGGGAGCTCGACGCGGCCTACCGCAACCGGATGCTGCTGGCCGAAGCGAACCAGTGGCCCTCCGACGTGCGCCCCTACTTCGGCGACGGCGACGAATGCCACATGGCCTTCCACTTCCCGCTGATGCCGCGCATGTTCATGGCGCTGCGGCAGGAGGACCGCCACGCGCTCACCGAGATCCTCAACCAGACGCCGGACATTCCCGACAACAGCCAGTGGGCGCTGTTCTTGCGCAATCACGACGAGCTGACGCTCGAGATGGTGACCGACGAAGAGCGCGATTACATGTACTCGGTATACGCCTCTGATCCGCAGGCGCGGTTGAACCTCGGGATCCGGCGGCGTCTCGCGCCGCTGATGGAGAACAGCCGCCGGCGCATCGAGCTGATGAACACGCTGCTCTGTTCGCTGCCGGGGACGCCGATCATCTATTACGGCGACGAGATCGGGATGGGCGACAACATCTATCTCGGCGATCGCAACGGCGTCCGGACGCCGATGCAGTGGAGCCCGGATCGCAATGCCGGCTTCTCCCGCGCCGATCCCGCGCGGCTGTACGCGCCGCCGATTCAGGATCCTGTGTACGGCTATCAGGCGATCAACGTCGAAGCGCAGGAGCGATATCCGTTCTCGCTCCTGAACTGGATGAAACGCCTCATTGCGACGCGCAGGCAGCACCGCGTGTTCGGACGCGGGTCGATTGATTTCGTCTCGTGCCCGAACCGCAAGGTGCTCGCCTACCTGCGGCGCGACGACAAAGAAACCATTCTCATCGTCGTCAATCTTTCCCGCACCGTGCAGCCGGCGGAGCTGGATCTGCGGTCCTTCAGCGGGCTGATTCCGATCGAGATGGGCGGCCTCACCGAATTCCCGCGCATCGGCGACCAGCCGTACTTCCTCTCGCTCAACGGCTACGCGTCGTACTGGTTCACGCTGCAGCACGAGCCGCTGCAGACCTCGCCGCGCGCGACGGCGCCGTCCGATCCCAACGCGTTGATCCGCGACTCGCTGCCCCGGCTGCTCGTGGGCACCGATTGGCAGAACATGCTCGACAGCGGCACGCGGACGGTGCTCGAGCGGGAAGCGCTGGCGCCGTTCATCCAGCGCCAGCGCTGGTTCGGGTCGAAGTCGCGGGAGATCCGGCACGCGCGTTTCTCCGACTGGGTGCCAGTCCGGCGTGGATCGGAGCCGGCGTTCCTCACCATCGTCTCTCTTACGTACGCGGACGGCTGGAGCGACAGCTACTTCGTTCCGCTCGCGCTCATCTCCGATGACGGCGAGCGCGCGCTGCAGTCGGCATCCTCGGTTCTCGCGCGCATCACCGGCGCGCGCAAGGGCGCCATCGTCGACGGTCTGTACGACGATGACGTGTGCGATCGACTGCTGACGATGATCGCGCGCGGCGAAGAAACGGCGACTGCGAAAGGGAGCGTTCACGGGCTCGCGCTCCTAACGCCCCCCGCGACGCAGTCGCAGGCGTCCGGTCGATGGACGCGCGGAAGCGCCGAACAGAGCAACAGCATTGCGTTCGCGAACGACGGATTCGTGCTGAAACTGTTCCGCCGCATCGAGCCGACGCCGAATCCCGAGCTCGAGATCGGCCGTGTGTTGACGGAACAGCGGTTCGTGCGGACGCCGCCGCTCGCCGGAGCGCTCGAGTACCTGCGTCCGGGCGTGGAACCGGGCACGCTCGCCGTCGTCCAGGCGGCGATCAAGCATCAGGGATCGGGATGGGAGTTCACGATCGACGAACTGCGGCGGTACTACGAACGCGTATCGGCGCGGGTCAAGCGATCTGATTCGCCGGACGGGCGGGAAAGGCTGGAAACGCGGGAGAGGCAGGAGGCGGAGGACCGGCAGGCGCCGCCGCCGTTCTTCGCTGCGCTTCAACACTGGTATCTGTCGAGCGCGACAACGCTCGGCCGGCGGACGGCGGAGCTGCACCTGACGCTCGCGCACGCTCCGGGCGACGGGTTCGCGCCCGAGCCGCTCGACCGCCCGGCGCTTCGAACCGTTGCCGACGACATGCGCGAGCACGCGGTTTCGTCGCTGACGATGCTCGAGCAGCGGCTCCAGACCCTGAACGACGCGTCGCGTCCGTATGCCGAGGCAGTGCTCGCATCGCGCGACGCGTTGCTGAAGCGGTTCGACGATCTGCGCCCGCTCGAAGGCGGCGGTTGGCGCATCCGCGTTCACGGCGATTACCACCTCGGCCAGGTCCTGCGGACCGAAGAGGACTTCGTGATCCTCGATTTCGAAGGTGAACCCGCGCGATCGATCGCGGAGCGGCGCGCGAAACAATCGCCGCTCAAAGATGTCGCGGGCATGGTGCGGTCGTACAGCTACGCGGCCTATGCGGCGCTGTTCGCGTTCACCGTGCACGCGCCCGACGCGTATGCCTGGCTCGAACGCTGGGCCGAAACGTGGAGGCATTGGACCGTCGACGCGTTCCTGCAGGGCTACCGCGACACGATCGGCGACTCGCCGATCGCGCCGCCCGACGACGCGTTCGCGCTGCTGCTGCGTGCGTTCACGCTCGACAAAGCGCTGTACGAGCTCGCGTACGAGCTGAACAATCGCCCGGACTGGGTACGCATTCCGTTGGTCGGAATTGCGAAGCTCATCATTGAACGTGGCTAACGTTGTGCAGAAGGGTCCGGTTTTCCGTGGGGAACGGACCTACAATCGAATGATTTCGCGACGGCCGCTGCGGGCGGTTGAGTCGCTTTGATTGCGGAGAACGCGGAATGGCCAAACGACCCTCGTCACGAACCGACACGCACACAGACGACACCGCCAGCGTGGCGCCCGAGGCGCTGAAGCCGCGGCGAGCCCGTGTTCGATCGGCGACCTCTACTTCGGTGCAGGAAGCGGCCGCGGAAGCCGCCGACATGGGCAACGCGCCGGAACAAACCGAAGGGGCTCCGAGCGAAAACGACATCCGCACGCGCGCCTACCACCGATTTCTCGAACGCGGCGGCGGGCACGGCCAGCACTTCAACGACTGGATTGAGGCCGAGAGAGAATTGAAAAGTCGGAAGTAAGAAGCAGGAAGTCAGGAGTCGAAGTCAGAAGTACGAAGGGCAAGTATGGCGCGACCGCTTTGGAAGGGATCGATCTCGTTCGGGCTGGTGAACATCCCAATCGAACTGCATACGGCGGTTCGCGATCACCGGCCGAAGTTCCGCATGCTGCACGCGAAAGACAAGTCGCCTGTGAAGTTCGAGCGCATGTGCGTGCGCGACGGCAAGCCGGTGGCCTGGGAGGATCTGGTCAAGGGGTTCGAATATCAGAAGGGCCACTTCGTCGTGATGTCGAAGGAGGACTTTCAGACCGCCGCGCTCGAAAAGACGCGCACGATCGACATCGTCGACTTCGTCAAGGCCGAGGAGATCGACGATCGATTTTTCGAAACCCCGTACTATCTCGTGCCGGCAAAGGGCGGCGAACGCGCCTACGCGCTCCTCCGTGATGCGATCCGGGAATCGGGGCGCATCGGCATCTCCAAGTTCATCCTCCGCGATTCGCAGCATCTTGCGGCCGTCGAAGTGATCGAGAACGCGATTGTCCTGACCGTGATGCGATTCGCCGACGAGCTCGTCGACGTCGGCCAGTTCGACTTTCCGGCGAGCGACGGCGTGCGCAAGGCGGAGCTCGACATGGCGAAGGCGCTCGTCAACAGCCTCGCGGCCGAATGGGATCCGTCGAAATACACCGACCAGTACCGCGAGAACCTGATGCGGATCATCCAGAGCAAGGTCAAAGGCAAGGAAGTGACCCTCGAGCCGATGGCCGAACCGCGCCAGGCCGAAGTCGTCGACTTGATGGAGCGCCTCCGCCGCAGCCTCGAACAGGGAGGCCGCGGCCAGCGCTCTGCCGCCGAACCGCGCAGCCACGCCGCCCATCGCCCGAAGCGCGCCGCCGGGAAGAACGGCACGAAGAAACGATCCCGCCACGCCGCATGAACACCGGCCGGTACGGTAGGGCGAGCCTTTCAGGCGAGCCGACGCCGCCACGCGAGCCGACGCCGCCACGCGAGCCGACGCCGCCACGCGAGCCGACGCCGCCACGCGAGCCGACGCTCGGCTGAAAGCCTCGCGCTACCGATGGCTGTAAGCTGAAAGCTGAATGATCCAGCCCATGCTCGCGTCGCTGATGGACGCGCCGCTCGACGACCCTGCGCTCATCTACGAACCCAAATACGACGGCATCCGCGCCATCGCCGAAATCGATGCGAAGCGCGGGGTTACGCTCCGGTCGCGCCTCGGCAACGAGAAGACGCATCAGTTCCCCGAAATCACGTCGGCGCTCCAGAAGTGGGCGCGCAAGCTGAAAGAGCCGGTCGTACTCGACGGCGAAATCGTGGCGCTCGACAGCAAAGGCGAGCCGACCGGATTCCAGCAGCTCCAGGGACGGATTCACGTCGCCTCGGCGGCGCCGTCGGACAACGTGGCGTTCATCGCGTTCGACGTGCTCGTTCGCGGCCGCAGCGACCTGCGCGACCTGCCGCTCGTCGAACGGCGCGCGATTCTCGAACGGCTGTTCGGCCGGACCGGCTCACCGCTGCTGCGTATCAGCGCAATGGAGCGCGGCGACGGCCGCGCGCTCTACAAAGAGGCGCTCGACCACGGCTGGGAAGGCCTCATCGCCAAGCGCGCCGATTCTCAATACAAGTCGGGCAAGCGGACGCCGGACTGGCGTAAGCTGAAAATCGTCCACGAGCAGGAGTTCGTCATCGGCGGGTGGACCGAGCCTCGGCAGACGCGGACGTGCTTCGGCGCGCTGCTGCTCGGCGTGTACGACGAGAACGGAAATCTGATCTACGTCGGTCACACGGGAACGGGCTTCAACGAAAAAGAGCTCGCCCGCGTGATGAAGCTCCTGAAGCCGCGCGAAACGAAAGAATGTCCGTTTCGCGGGCGGCCGAAAACGAACGAGCGCGCACATTGGGTGCGACCCGAGCTGGTCGCGCAAATCAAATTCACCGAATGGACCGCCGACGGCAGGCTGCGGCACCCGGTCTACCTCGGATTGCGCGACGACAAGAAGCCGACAGAGGTACGGCGGGAGGAACACCTTCGGGTTCGCAGTTCGGGGTTCCGGGTTCGGGGTTCTGGGGTTCGGGGTTCGAACTCCGAACCCGGAACCAAGAACCAAGAACCGCGAACCAAGAACCGCGAACCCGGAACCCGGAACCCCGAACCCGGACTCGATCACCTCATCGATGAGCTGAACGCGATCGAAGGCTCTCGCCGCGACGGCGTCCTCACGCTGCCCGACGGCGATCGGTTCACCGTCACCAATCTTCACAAGGTCTTCTGGCCGGCGCGCAAGCTGACCAAAGGCGATCTGTTCCGCTACTACGTCCGCGTCGCTCCGTTCATTCTTCCGGCCGTGGCCGATCGCCCGCTCGTGATGAAGCGATATCCGAACGGCGTCACGGGCAAATGGTTCTATCAGCACCGCGTGGAGGACGTTCCGGCAGGAGTTCGAACCGAAGTCGTCAGCGTCGCCGAACGTCGTCCGCAGATCATCGGCGGCACGCTGAAAACCCTCCTCTACACCGCGCAACTCGCCGCCATCTCGCAGGACCCGTGGTTCTCGCGCGTCCAGCATGCGCAGTTCGCCGACTACGTCGCGCTCGATCTCGACCCGTCCGAAGGCGTGCCGTTCGCGCGCGTCCTCGACGTGGCCCGCTGGGTCCACGACGAGCTCGAAACGCTTGGCGCGCTCGGCGTGCCGAAGACGTCGGGCGCATCCGGGCTGCACGTGTACGTCCCGCTCCCCGCCGGGACGCCTTACGACGCCGGCCTGCTGTTCTGCCAGATCGTCGCGACGGTCGTCGCGCAGAAACATCCGAAGGTCGCGACCGTCGAGCGCAGCGTCCGCGCCCGCGGCAAACGCGTGTACGTCGACTTCATGCAGAACGTTCTGGGAAAGACGCTCGCCGCCGCCTACAGCGCGCGCGCGAGCGACTACGCCGGCGTCTCCACGCCGTTGTCGTGGCGGGAGATAGACGAGGGGCTCGAACGCGAAGACTTCACCATCGAATCGGTGCCGGGTCGACTGACGAAGGTCGGCGACTTGTGGGGCGAGCTGCGGAAATCGAAGGGCATCGACCTGGCGCGCGTCACCCGTTATGCCGAACGTACGGGCAGTGGACGTTTGAAAGGCGAGACGTCGTAGTGGTTCAGCAGATCGGCGGGATCGGCATATATCGCGACGGCGCGCGACAGATCGCCGTCTGACCACCATCCGCCGCACCGAAGCGCGATCGTGCCGATGCCCGCGCGGTCGGCCGCTTCGATGTCGTACGGCGTGTCGCCGATCATGATCGCCTCGCTCGCGCGGCACCCGGTGCGCTCGAGCGCCGCGTGCACGATATCGGGATCGGGCTTCGATCGATCGGCCTCGTCGGACGACGTCGTCGCGTCGAAGAAACGGACGGCGCCGGCGATCCGCAGCAGATCCCGGACCTCGGATGTTTCCGCAGAGCTCGCCACGACGAGCGTCAGCCGCTCGTCGCGCATCCATTCCAGCAGCTGCTGTGCGCCGCGTGTCGCGTTGATGCGAGGGATGAAGTCGCGCTGGAGAATGCGCCGGCGGGCGTCGCCGATCGCCTGGCCCTCCGGCGATTCGATGGAAATGCCTGCAAGCTCGGGCAGGAGCTTGTCGCCACCTTTGCCGATGAGCGGCCGGACGCGCGCAAAATCGACGTGCCGGCCGCCTTCGGCGAGCGCCTGAATCCACGCCCACGCGTGGGCGTCGTTGCTGTCGACGAGCGTTCCGTCGACGTCGAAGATGACGGCGCGGTACATGACGAACGCTACGGACTGCGCCGTCCCTCGCCCGTTTCGTCGCGGACGACCTCGGTCGGGCGCCGTTCGCTCGGGCGCCGCGTTTCGGTCGCCTCGCTGCCGCGGCCGGGCTGTTCGTCGACGCCGACTTCCACGTCGCCGGACGAGCCGCCTTCGCTGGCGACCTCGCCCGTCGCCTGGGCCTCGGGCGTGTCGACGTCGACGTCGTGGTCAGGTCGATCGTGTCGCTTCACTCTTCGTCCACTTCGTGTTCGTCTGCCTCGACCTCTTCAACGTCCTCGAAATCGTCTTCGCTCTCGTCTTCGGCGCGACCCCTCATCTCCTCATCCTTCGTGCCCGGGATTGCCTCTTCGTTCTGATTCCGATCGCTGTCGTTCGCCATTTGCGGCCTCCTCCTTCTCGGACGTCACGTGGGCGGAAAGAACGACGCCGTTCTGAGCAAGGGCGATACCACGATGAACGGCCGAGCTCGGGCACCTCACGTATAATTCTTCGCATCCTCCCCGATCTCTCGGTCATCCTCGTGAATTGGAATGCGTGCGAGACGACCGCGGCTGCGCTGGCGTCGATCCAGGAACACACGCGGGGCATCCGCTACGAGCTGATCGTCGTCGACAACGGCACGACGCGCGACGACAGCGCGCGCGAGCTGCCCAAACGGTTTCCCTCGATGACCTTCATCGCGAACCCGCGCAACCTCGGGTTCAGCGTGGCGAACAATCAGGGCATCGCGCGCGCGACTGGACGCTACGTCGTGCTGCTGAACAACGATACCGTTCAGACAGGTGACGCGCTGACGGCTGCCGTCCGCTACATGGACGCTCATCAGGACGTCGGCGCGCTCGGGATCCTGCACTGCAACGCCGACGCGGCGCGGTCGCGGCAGCCCTCGGCGTATCGTTTCCCCAGACCATGGCGTGAATTACTGTCTTTGGTCGGCCTCCGACATAACCCTGAAGATGCGTCACCTGCGGCGGTCGACACCGAGCGCGACGTCGACTGGGTCTGCGGCAGCTTTCTGCTGGTGCGACGCAGATGTCTCGACGAGATCGGCCCGCTCGATGAGCGGTTCTTCATTTACGACGAGGACATCGACTGGTGCCGTCGCGCATGGACGGCGGGATGGAAGGTTCGGTTCTGGCCGGGCGCATCGATGATCCACCTCGGCGCCGCCGCGCGGCCGTTCATGAAGGACAAGACTTTCGTCCACTTTCGCAGCCATCTCTCTTACTTCCGCAAACATCACGGCTCGCTTCCGGCCGCGCTCTACTACTCGATCATGGTCGGACGGCTGACGACGGCGACCCTGTGGCAGGTGGCGCGCTGGATGACTGGCGCCGCGCCCTTCTCGCACGTACGCGAGCGATCGATGCGGCAGAAACAGTTCGCGCTGTTACGGCACGGGCGCGCCGGCGGATAAGCCCGATACGCGCTGATGGCCATCCTCGTGACCGGCGCCGCCGGCTTCATTGGATCGCACGTCGTCGAGCACCTTCTCGGACGCGGAAACGAAGTCGTCGGGCTCGACGATCTTTCCGGAGGATTTACCGATAATCTGCCGAAGGGCACGATCTTCTACGAAGGATCGGTCGCCGACGCCACGCTCGTTCCGCGGATCTTCGCGGAGCATCGCATCACGCACGTCTTCCACCTGGCCGCCTACGCGGCCGAAGGTCTCAGCCATTTCATTCGCCGGTTCAACTACACCAACAACGTCGTCGGCTCGATGAACGTCCTGAACGAGGCGGTGAAAGCGGAAGTGGCGTGCTTCGTCTTCACCAGCTCGATCGCGGTGTACGGCGCCGGCCAGACACCGATGCACGAAGAGCTCACGCCGGAGCCCGAGGATCCGTACGGCGTCGCGAAATTCGCGGTCGAGCTCGATCTGCGGGCGGCGCGGCGCATGTTCGGGCTGCGCTACGTCATCTTCCGGCCGCACAACGTCTACGGCGAGCGACAGCACCTCGGCGACCGTTATCGCAACGTCATCGGCATCTTCATGAATCAGCTGATGCGCGGCGAACGGATGACGATTTTCGGCGACGGGATGCAGTCGCGCGGCTTCAGCTACATTGGCGACGTGGCTCCGCTGATTGCGCGCGCGATCGACGTGCCTGCCGCCTACGACGACGTCTTCAACGTCGGCGCCGACGAAGCGACGAGCGTCAACGAGCTGGCGGTCATGGTTGCCCGGGCGATGGGAAAGCCGCCGGCGATCGACCACGTCGAGGCGCGGAAGGAAGTGCTGCACGCCGTCGCCGATCATGCCAAGGTTGCGCGCGTGTTCGGCTACAAGGCGAAATGGTCGCTGCCGGACGGGCTGCAGCGGATGGCCGATTGGGCGCGGCGCGTCGGGCCGCGCGAGCCGAGCCGGCGGTCGGACATCGAAATCGATCGAAACCTGCCGAACAGCTGGCGATGAGCAGACGGGCGTACGCGGTCGCGTGCGGTCTGGCGCTCGCGGCGCTCGTCGCCACGTACGCGGACCACTTTCATAACGACTTCCATTTCGACGACGACCACACGATCCGCAACAACCACTTCATCCGCGACGTTCACAACATCCCGCGCTTCTTCGTCGATCCGAAGACGTTCAGCTCGCTGCCGGCGAACCAGAGCTACCGCCCGCTGCTGACGACGACGCTCGCGCTGGATTACTGGATGGCCGGCGGCCTCGACCCGCGGGCGTTTCATGCGACCAGCTTCGCGCTGTTCGCGCTGCAGTGCGCCGCGATGCTGGTGCTCTACCGGCGGCTGATGGATCGCGCGCGACCACACGCCTGGAACCGGTGGATTGCGCTGTTCGCTGCCACGTGGTACGCGCTGCACGCGGCGAACGCCGAGACGGTGAATTACATCATCGCGCGATCGGAAATTCTTTCGACGCTGGGCGTCGTCGTCTCGCTGCTCATGTTCACGAGCAAGGGCGTCGCGCGCCGGTGGGGCTTGTACGCGATTCCCGCCGCCCTCGCGGTGTGCGCCAAGGAACAGGGCGTCATCGCCGCGCCGCTCATCATGCTGTACGTCGCGCTGTTCGAGCGCGAGCTGACCATGGGCGAGCTGTTCCAGCCTCGAAATATCGCCCGGCTCGTCGCCGACACGTGGCCGGTGCTCGTCGCGTGCATGGCGATCCTCGTCGGCGGCCTGCGGCTGGCGACCACGTTTACGCCGGGCGGCGCGTCGCGGTGGGCCTATCTCTGGACGCAGCCGTTCGTCATCCTTCACTACGTCTATACGTTCGTCCTGCCGGTCAATCTGAGCGCCGACACCGACTGGTCGCCGTTCGCCAATCCATTCGACGATCGCGTCGTCATCGGCCTCGTGTTCGTCGGCGCGCTGCTGTGGCTCGGGGTCACGGCCTGGCGCCGGAGCGAGACGCGTCCGATTGCCTTCGGCATCTTCTGGTTCCTCGGCGCCTTGGTGCCGACGTCGAGCATCGTGCCGTTTGCGGAGGTGATGAACGATCATCGCGTGTTCTTTCCGTTCGTCGGACTGACGCTCGCCGCCTCGTGGGCGATCGCGCTGGCCGCGTTCAATCGGAAGGATACAGTCGTCGCGGTCGCGGGAGTTCGGGTTCGGTTGAAGCCGGCCGCCATTCTGATGACGGCGTGCCTCGTCGTCCTGGCGGCGCACGCATATGGCACGCATCGACGAAACATCGTCTGGCGCACCGAAGAGTCGCTGTGGCTCGACGTGACCGAGAAGAGTCCGCAGAACGGCCGCGGATTGATGACGTACGGCGTCATCCAGATGGCAAAAGGGCGGTACGACGTCGCGGATCAGTACTTCACCCGCGCGCTCCAGTACGCGCCACAGTATGCGTACCTGCACGTGAACATCGGCGTGCTGAAAGGCGCGCTCGGAGACGCCGCCGAAGCCGAGCGGCACTTTCGCGCGGCGCAGCAGTACGACCCAGGCAATCCGGTCAGCTATTACTACTACGCGCGCTGGCTCGGCTCGGTGGGCCGCGTCGACGAAGCGATCGCCTTCGCGCGTCGCGCGCTCGAGTTGAGCCCTGGCCATGCCGAAGCGCAGCAGCTTCTGGCGGAGCTGCAGTCGCGCCCACGGCAGCCTCACGCCCCAGCGGCGGCGGCAACGACGCCGGACACGCCCGAGCGATGGATCGAAATCAGCCTCACGGCGTACCGCCTCGGGCGATACCAGGAGTGCATCGACGCGAGCGAGAAGGCGCTGAGCCTGCGGCCCGACTACGCGGAGGCGTACAACAACATCTGTGCCGCGGAAAATGCCATGCAGCGCTATCCGCAGGCCGTTGCCGCATGCGAGCGGGCGATGGCGCTGCGTCCCGATTTCCCGCTCGCCCGCAACAACCTCGCGCTCGCGCGATCGCACTTGACGAAGTAGGGGCCGACCCGTCTGTCGGCCCCCGCGGGGACGCGCAGCGCCCAGGGCGAACACGCGGTCCCGGGCGGGCGCGCGGCACCGGGGTAGACACATCGGTCCGCCCCTACGTGCGCGCGTACGCGTAGATGTGGAACGCCTCGACGATATGCGTCAGCGGCAGCGCGCGATGAGCGACGACGTCGAAGCGGGCGCGATCGCGGGTGATCGTTTCGTGAACGTGGAAGATGTCGGTCCGGTGATAGCCGCCCTTTCGGGCGAATCCGGCGAGCATGCGCCCGATCTTGTAGAGCGCGCTTTCCGTCGGGCCGCTGACAACGAGCGTTCCGCCAGGCTTCAGCGCGTCGCCGAAGCGGCGCACCACGGCTTCGACATCCTCAACGTGCTCGAGCACGTCGGTGCTGACGATGTAGTCGAGCGGCGGGAGCGACGACAGGCGATCGGCTTCGACGAAGGTCACGTTCCCGAGGGCAAGGCGGTACGCGACGTGACGTCCCGGCGCCAGGACCAGATCGGTCGCGTACACGAGATCGGTCATCGCGCTCAGCGTCGGCAGCTGCACGCCGATGCCGCATCCGAAGTCGAGTCCCGACGCATATCGCGCGCCGCGCTCGGAGAGGAAATCGGCGACGGCGTCCAACCGCTTCCAGAACAGCCAGCGGATGAGCGGGTTCGGATGGAGGTACGACGGCGCCGCCATCTCGTCGCGCGATTCGCGCGGAGCGGCGAGCGCGGCGGCGCGCAGCGTCTCGGCCTCGATTCGAATGGCACGCATCGGGCGCGCTAATATACCGGACCGTGAAGCTCGTCGTGTACCTGCCGGCGCTGAACGAAGCCGCGACGATCGGCGCCCTGCTGGACGCGATTCCGCGCGACATCCCCGGCGTCACCGAGCTCGAGACGATCGTCGTCGACGACGGATCCACGGATCGAACGGCGGCGGTCGCCGAGCGTCATGGCGCGCGCGTGGTGCGTCACCCGCGCAATCTCGGGACGGGCCGCGCGTTCATGTCGGGGGTGCAGTCGGCGCTCGCCGACGGTGCCGACGTCATCGTCGGCATCGACGCCGACGGGCAATTCTCGCCGGCCGACATTCGATTGCTCGTCGCGCCAATCGTCACCGGCGAGGCCGACGTGGCGCTGTGCACGCGCTTCGGTCCGAACAGCAAGCTGACCGGCCGGATGCCACGGACCAAGCGCGCGGGCAACTGGCTGCTGTGCAAGATCATCAGCCTGACGGCCGGCCAGGAGTTCACCGACGTGTCGTGCGGCTTCCGCGCGTTCACGCGCGACGCGGCGCTGCGCGTCGACGTGCACAGCGACTTCGAGTACATCCACGAATCGCTGCTCGCGTGGCGCCGCTTCGGCCAGCGCGTCGTCGAGGTCGAGCTGCCCGTCCGCGCGGAGCGCGCCATCGGCGAGTCGCGCATCGCGTCGAGCCTTTCCTATTACGCGCTGCGCGCCGGGCCGGTGCTCGTCGGCGCCATCCGCGACTACAGCCCGCTGAAGTTCTTCGGATCGCTGTCCATTGTCGCGCTCGTCGCGTCGGTGTCGATCGGCGGCGGCGTGTTCGTGCACTGGCTGAAGACCGGTGAAACCGCGCCGTACACCTCGTTCATCATCGTGAGCGTGGGCGGCGTGCTGCTGGCGGTCCTGCTCGGCGCCGTCGCCCTCCTCGCCGACTTGATCGCGCGGCTGAAGTTCCAGGTGGAAGAGATTCTTCACGACACGCGCAAGGCGCGCGATTCGCAGCGCGAAAACTGGCGCGCCCGGCAGGACTCGAAGCTGTAACCGACGGGTTCGTCTGGGAAACCCGACATTGGGCTCGCCTCAAAGGCTCGCGCCACATTGAACAGGTTTGCGGAAGCCGGAATCTCCGGCCTCCGCAAATCCTCTTGCTCACGTTCGACTCTTACTGCTCCGGCGCGGCATACGTGACGATCCAGTCGTAGATCGTCTGCGCCCTTACATCCGGATTCGGATTGAGGTAGAAGTGCATCGCTCCGCCGGTCCTCGTCATCTGAATGAGGCGCGAATTGGGATCGCCCGGCGTGACGACGGTCATGACGCCGGCGTACGTCGAGAAGTCACGTCCGGCGGTCGGGGATGGGCCGCCATGACACATGATGCAGTTGCTGTCCATGATCGGCTTGATGTCGTTCACGTAGGTCAGCGCCGCTGGCGCAGGGGGTGTCGGCGCTGCTGTAACCGTGACGGTCACCGCCGATTCGACGGACCCGCTCGCATTGCTGGCAACGAGCGTGTACGTCGTCGTCGCCGTCGGCGAGATCGTTCGCGATCCGTTCGCGCTCACGGGCGATCCGTCGAGGGTGATCGTCACCGCGTTCGACGTGGACCACTGCAGTTGTGTGCTCTGGCCGCTCTGGATCGAAGTCCCCATCGCAATGAGCAGCGCGGTCGGCATCGGCGCCGGCGGCGGGGGCGTGGCCGTCACGGTGATGATCGACGTATCCGTGGCCGAGCCGGCGGGGTTGGTGGCGACGAGCGTGTACGTCGTGGAAACAGTCGGTGAGTACGTCCGCGATCCGTTTAAGGCGACCGCGACGCCATTCATCGTCACCGACACTGTGTCCGTTGTGGTCCAATTCAACGTGATCGACTGGCCGTTTTGAATCGTCGCCGATGCCGGCGTCAACGATGCCGTCGGCAGCGTTGGCGTTGGTGTAGGCGTTGGTGTAGGCGTTGGTGTAGGCGTTGGTGTAGGCGTTGGCGGTGGCGGCGGCGTGGATGTGTGGTCGTCGTCATCGTCGCGTTCGCCGTCATCCGAGCCGCTCGACACCTTTACCGTGGCGCTCGACGAGGTGCGGTGGGATCCATTGACGGCAACAAGCGTGTAGGTTTTCGTCTGTCTGGGAGAGACGTTCTTCGATCCGCTCTTCGCCACAGCAACGCCATCGAGGTACACGTATCTCGCGTTGCTGCTCGTCCACGTCAGAGTCGACGTCTGTCCGGCGCTGATCGTCGACGGATTTGCCGTCAGGCGCGCCTTCACATACGAGTCCTCGGAGTCATCGTTCAGGACGCCGTTCACGGCAGCGACAGCAGGAGCCTCGCTCGGACCGGTTGGCGAATGGCCCTGACACGCCGTCAGACCGAGCGCCGCTATCGACAAGAGTGCTAATCCAAGACGCTTCATCACACAACCTCCTCTGGGTTGGGCGCGTCCGTTAATGACGACCATGCAGTCCGCGCGGTGGAGTTCTCACGCGGACTTGCGGTCGTGCAGACGCGTTGAGCTTGAATAAGGCAACCGTTATGCCGCCCGTCGTCTCCACATGTGGATTGATGCGACCGACGAGCGAAGTGCGTGCAGCACCGTCACTTCGCGTGTCGCGGGCTCGCGCCTGCCTGCCGCTCGAGGACCGACGCACGCACGATGCGATGACGTCCTTCGATCCGAAGCGACGAAGTGTGTGGGCGATGTGACTGTGACGGACGATTTCACGCCGACGTGCCGTGCAATTGTGGCGATCGACGACCGCGGTAACGGACACGAACGAACACGCGCGCACGCGGCGATTTCTCGCTTGATCCGAATTTTGCGCTCGCAACGATCGAGCGTCAGCGGCTGGCAGGATTGTGTTTCGTCACATCACAATTCCGGTAGCACCGACCGCTTCCTGCTCCCGTCGAAATCGAACCAGTGTCCGCTGGGCGACACGAATAGTTCGTCGAACTTTGACTGCGCGGCGGTTTGTTCAGAGAGGTGCTATGCGTTGCGCTGACGCCGTAGGAGTGGTGGCACATCAAGCGTACGGAGCCGACGCCAGCAATGAGATGGCGCGACCGCGTACGAGGACGAGAGCGTCGGCAGGACTCGAAGCTGTAGCTGCGGCCGCGATCGGTAAAAAAGCGTCATCTGCGGAAGCCGGGATCACCGGCTTCCGCACATGTCCTCTTCATCCCCTTGTCGTGTCGATTGACGAACGCCCCCGGCAGTCACTGCCGAGGGCGTCGGTCAATGTCGTTCCGTCTACGGTTTACTGCTGCGGTGCGCCGTACGTGACGATCCAGTCGTAGATCGTCTGCGCCCTTACATCCGGGTTCGGATTGAGGTAGAAGTGCATCGATCCGCCGGTCCTCGTCATCTGAATGATGCGCGAATTCGGATCGCCCGGCGTGACGACGGTCATGACGCCGGCGTACGTCGAGAAATCACGCCCCGCGGTCGGCTGTGGGCCGCCGTGACACATGATGCAGTTGCTGTCCATGATCGGCTTGATGTCGGTCACGTAGGTGAGCCCCACCGGCGCCGGAGCCGTGACGGTCACGGTCACCGCCGACTGAACCGAACCGGTCGAGTTGCTGGCGACCAGCGTGTACGTCGTCGTAGCAGTCGGCGAGACCATTCGCGATCCGCTCGCGCTGACGGCCGACCCGTTCAACGTCACAGTCGTCGCGTTCGAGCTGGACCACTGGAGCGTCGAGCTCTGGCCGCTCTGGATCGACATCGGCATCGCGTTGATTAGCGCGGTGGGCATCGGCGCATTCACCGTCACGGTTGTCGTGTCCGTGACCGAGCCCGCGGAGTTGCTGGCCACCAGCGTGTAGGTCGTCGTGACCGTCGGCGAGTACGATTGCGATCCGTTCGCGCCGACGGCGACGCCGTTCATCGTCACCGACGTCGCGTTCGTCGTGGACCACGTCAACGTCACCGACTGGCCGCTCGTAATCGTCGCCGACGGCGGCGTCAACGTTGCGGTGGGCATTGCAACCGGCGGCGGCGCAGGAGCGTTCACCGTTACGGTTGTCGTGTCCGTGACCGAGCCGGCAGAGTTGCTGGCCACGAGCGTGTAGGTCGTCGTGACCGTCGGCGAGTACGACTGCGATCCGCTCGCAGCGACGGCGCTGCCATTCATCGTCACCGACGTCGCGTTCGTCGTGGCCCACGTCAACGTGACCGACTGGCCGCTTACAATCGTCGCCGACGCCGGCGTCAACAACGCGGTCGGCGTGGCTACCGGTGGAGGCGGCGGCGCCGTGCCCGACACCGTCACCGTGACGCTCGATGAGTCCTTCAGGGTTCCGTTCACTGCGACCAGCGTGTAGGTGGTGGTGCTGGCTGGAGAGACGGTCTTGGATCCGTACCTCGACACTTCGACGCCATTCAAGTACGCATGGTCCGCGTCGTCTGTGGTCCATGTCAGCGTTGAAGACTGTCCCGGTTGGATCGTCGTTGGGCTCGCCACGAGGTGTGCCTCAACGTGCTCAGTGCTGCCGCCGCTCGAGCCGCTACCCGACACCGTGACCGTCGCGCTCGACGACACGCGCTGGTCGTGGTCGACCGCGACGAGTGTGTAAGTCTTCGTCGCAGTTGGAGAAACGGTCTTCGATCCACTCCTGGCCACCTGGACGCCATCCAGGTACGCAGAATCGGCGTCGTTCGTGGTCCACGTCAGGGTCGAAGACTGCCCAGAGTTGATCGTCGACGGCGACGCTGTCAGTTGCGCGCTCAGCGAACCCGAGTCGTCGTGAAGTACTACGCTCGCCGGAGAATTGCCAGTTCCGCCGCTCGGCGCGGTTGGCGTCCGGCCCTGACAGGCCACAAGGCCTATCATCGCCACCCATGTGGCTGCTAATCGAAAACGCCTCATCTCACACCCCCTGCGTTACTACGCGTCCAGTGAATGCCGGTGGTGCAGTCCACGCGCTGGACTTTTCGCGCGTCTTCCGGCGCCGCACGACGGGTCCGCCCTTTGCGATGCGGCGACCGTCGTGCCCGGCTCGTCGTCCTCAACACATCGATTGATGTGACGGACGAGCCACGTACCGTTCCGTGCGATGACCTCGAATGCCGCAGCCTCGCGCGTTCCGAGCAGCGCTGGGGGTGTGACTGCGAACGAGGAGCTGCGAAAAACCCGAACGTACAAACGCGAACGTCGGCGGCCGGACGGTGGTCCCATCCCTTCCGCCGTGACGAACGCGGATCAGTAGCTGAGAGGGTTATGTTCAATCCCATGACAATTCAGATAGCAGCGACCGCTGCCGGCTCCCGTGACCTCGAAGCGAAGCAGCCCGCTCGCGTTCGGCGACACGAATCGTTTGTCGAAGTTGATCAAGCGACTGTTGTTCGTCGTCGTGCCCTGCGTCGCGCTGATGCCGTGCGAGTCGTGGCACACCGAGCACGGGGCCGCCGCGTTCACGAGGTGACGGTTGTGCTTTTTGAACGAGATGTCCGAGAGAATGCTCGACCGGTCGTGGCACTTGTAACAGAGCGCATACGCGGCGGCCGACTCCAGCTGCGAGCCGTTGTCCATGTCGTACCGCGCGACGAGCAGGTGCTTGTAGTTCGAGCCGTGCGGCCCCGCCGGGCCGGTGCCCGGCGTGGGCGCCTTCGGACCAGTGTCGTTGTCGTGGCAGTCGGTGCAGTAGATTGTGCTGGTCGTCGACCACGGCGCGATCAGGCTCGGAACCGACGTGCTGCGTCCCGGCGCCTCGACCGGGTGAAATGAAGGATTTGCCGGATCGAATTGCAGCCGTTTGTTGAACTGAGCGGCCTGGCGATTCGCGTACGGCGGAGAGGGTCCCGCCGGCTGCTGCTTGTTCGCCGAATCGCCGTGACACTTCAAACAGATCTCGTACTCGCGAACCGACGGCGGCGTTCCGCTCGGTTCCACGCGCAGCCCGTTGCTGTCGATCCCCCACACGCCCGCCAATCGACCGGACGCCTTGGGGGCAGTCGTTGCCGCCGCATGGCTCGCATGCGGGTTGTGGCAGTCGGCGCATTCCGCGTGTCGCGCGGCGGTGGCGGTCGTCTCCGGCATCTTGAAAAGGATTGAATCGGGCGACTCCGAGGCATCGTGCGCCGACGGCGTGACGGTGTACGTGGGATGTTGATAGGCCTTGTTGAATTCCGCGGCAATGTTCGACGTCGCGACGCCGCTCGATCCGTGGCACGCGTCGCAGCTCTTCTCCTCGACGTCTTTCAACATCCGGCTGGCGTTGGTGGCCGTGTGCGGCTTGTGACAGCTCTCGCATCCGTTCGCCCCGACAGTCGTATAGCCGGTGTGCGCTCCCTGCGCAGCCGTGTACGTCTTCGTGGATGTTCGGTGCGACGCGGGCGTCGACGACCAGTAGGTCTTCTGATGGCAGGTGAGGCACAAGGCCGACTGCGAATTGTTCTTGACGAGGAACTTCTTCGTGACCGGATCGACGTCCTGCTGGTGCGGATCGTGACAGCTGCGGCACTGCAGCATGCCGTGGTCGTCGAGCTTCACCGGATCGCCGGCCCGGGGTGCGACGATTTGCGAACCCGTGACGGGCACGAACGAAATCGGATGGTCGTCGGAGAGGTTCGATCCGATCGCCGCGGCGCCGGTCAGCCGTCCGGACCCATCGACGCCGGTCATCGGGATCGACCCTCGCGACAGCGTCGACCCAATCGCGACGGTGCCGTCGTGGCAGCTCAGACACAGCTTCGCCGATCCGGTCGGCGCGCCGGGAGAAGCCGCCATCGTGCTGCTGCTGTAGGGCGTATAGGTGACGCCCGACTGCGTCTGGTTCCAGAGCGGCGCCGACGGGCTCGCGTTGTGCGGCGCGTGGCAGAAGATGCAGATCTCGGTCGTTCCCGTCGAACGAACGGTTCCAGTGCCGCTGACGGAGAGATTGTGCTTGTTCGACGGCGAAGACACCGGCACCTGCGCGCGCGCCGTCGACTCGAGCGCGATTGCGGCCGCCAGCACCGCGGACGCCGTGCAAAGCGCCGCCGTCGCTCTCACCGCTCCTCCCGCAGGTAGTCGAACACTTCGACGCGTCCGTTCGAGGAATCGGCCACGTAGATGCGATCGCCGACGATCGCGATTCCGGTCGCGAGCCAGAATTCCCCGTCGCCGTGGCCCGGCTCTCCGAAACTGAGAAGGAAGTGACCTTCGCTGTCGAAGATCTGCACGACGTCGTGCAGTCCCTCGACCACGTACACATGACCCTCGCCGTCGACGGCCACGCCTTTCGGTCGATTCAAGTCGCCGGAGCCGTCTCCGACACGTCCGAAGTCGGAGATGTAGCGCCCCTCCGACGTCAGAATCTGGACGCGGAAATTCATGCTGTCGGTCACGTACAACCGGCCGCTCCGATCGCGCGCGATGTTGGTCGGGTAGTTGAATTGACCCGGCTCGTTGCCGCGCGATCCGAACGACCCGATCACGCGCCCCTCGGGGCTGAGCGTGACGATGCGGTGAGCGAGCGTGTCGACGACATGCAGCCGATCGTCCGCAGCGACGATGCCCGTCGGTCGCTGGAGTCCGGCTTCGGCGCCGACGGCCCACTGCTTCCGTCCGGCGGCGTTCAGACAGATCACGCTGCCGCCTACGGAGTCGGTGACGAACAGACGACCGCCGAGCGTGGCGACACCGATCAGCGATTCACCGTCGACGTTCAATTTCGAGTAGCCGCCTGCGCGGACGTCGTACACGTGCACGGCGTGGCCGGCCGCGTCGGTGACGTAGAGGCGGCCGAGCGGACCCATCGCCATGCCGTAGGGGTGCGCCATCGCCGGCGCGTCGCTTCCGCCGGACACCGCGGTCCATAGCCTGCGGAGGAGCGAACGCCTGGCCGAGGTTTGCGGCACCAGGGAGGTCACGAATCGGATGCGCGCCTGGGCCGGCGGATCGGGCCACACGCGCTCGACGCTCCTGGCCGCGACACGGGTTCGGCCGCCGCGTTCGACGCCGCCGGTCTGGGCGTGCGGCGACGCCAGGGCGACGGCAACGACCGTCGCTGCGGTCGCGGCGCGGACCGACATGGTGCGTCGAATCGGCACCATCAGCGCGCGAGCCCGAATCTTCGGGTTACCCGGAACAGGATCTGATTGCCGGTGAACGTCAGCGGCTCGAGGCGGCCTGCATACACGAGCGCGAGATCGGTGTACCGGTGCTCGAGGCTGAAGGTGAATAGTCGAACCCGGTATTCGATCACACCGTTGGTGTAGTAGCCGTCCTGATCGAGCCGCGACACGGCTGACAACGTGTGCTCGCGCCGGACGGTGAGCGCGAGGCGAAGCGGCCCGACCAGGGAACCGTTGAACGCGAGCCCGACGTACTCGTTGCTGTCGTCGGCCGCGAACGAGTGATTGAAGAAACGGCCGCTGGTGAACGACAGCTGCCGCTGGCGCGTCAGCGCGAACGACACCGCACCGGTTGCCTGCCGATAGCGGGTGCGAAACAGCTCCGGCGCAAGGCCGCGTTCGATCGACGCCGTTTCGTAGCCGGCGTCGAGCGTGATGCGGGCGGTCAGCGTACTGTGGGCGCTCGCGTGCGTGCGCTCCTGCCACTGGTTGCCGAACGGCAGCAGATCGTCGACCGATCGCGATTGGTCGTAGCCGACGTTGAGCTGCACGAAGCGAAGCACGCCGGTCCCCGCCTCGGCGCGTCCGCGCCACAGGCGCGACGCGCCGTTGAGCCCGTGCTCGCTCGTGTTCCAGCCGCGGCCGACTTCATACGCGGCGCCGGCGCGCAGGAGGCGGAGAACGAGACTGTATTCGGCGCCGGTCGCGACGCCGCGCGTCAGCACGACGAGCCGCGTGCCGGGTGTCTCCTGACCGCGATCGCCGTAGGTTCCGCTGCCGTGCAGCGTGACGCCGGTCAACGGCCGATACTGCGTCGTTGCGGTTGCGAGGAGCGCGGTCGTGCCGCCGACGTCCGATTGCTCGCGATCGAAGCCGACGCTCATGTCGGCGGAAAGACCCTCGTTCGCCTGGTGCGCGAGCGTGGCCGTCCCGTACAGAAGGTCGATTTCGCCACCCGGCGGCGGATGGTAGCTGGCGATGCCGATGTCGGTGAATTGCGCCGGGACGTCGAACAGCGAAAAGGTGGTGCGCCGGCCGGCACGCACAGTCCCCCAGGTTCGATCGCTGGCCCGCGCCACGAGCTCGTACCCAAGGTCGCTGTACCGCTGCCGGAACGCCTGTGAAACGCCGTTGTCGAACGCGCTGCGCTGATAGCGAAGCGTGTTGCTGAGGCGCGGCCCCTCGCGCGCGACGAGCGCCTGGAGCGAGCTCTGCTGCTGCACGGCATCGAGCGAGCCGGCGGCGATCGTCGCCGTACCTTCCTGGTAGCTCAGCTCCACGCGCGGCATCGACTTGCCCGTGAGCTGCCAGTTGACGCCGAACTCCGACCGTTCGGTCCTCAGTTCAGGTGTCGATCCGGCCGCCAGCACCAGCCCGCCGCGCATGGCGCTCGATTCCGGATAGTTCGCCGATTCGCCGCCGATCTGACGCGATCCGTGTATCGACGCGCGAAACGGTCGCGTCGGGAACAGATTCGCCGTCACTTTGAATCCCGTCTGCTTCGATGCGCCCTCGTCCTGGCCGAACGTCAACGTGTTCCTGTTGAACGTCAGCTCCCCGGCATAAGTCAGAAAGCGCGGATCCCAGAACGACGATCGGTAGCCGAGCGTATAGCCCTGCATGAACGAACTGTTCGTCGTCTGCTCGTCGCCGGTGCGGTACGTCGAACGGCCATAGCCCCAGTCGGCCGTACCGTCGATGCTTTGCGCGGCGAGCACCACCGGAACGAGCACGAAGAGGCAGGCGATCGACGCCCGCAGCGCGATCGGTTCGATCAACCCGCCATCCTCGCGCCGGGACGGCGTTCGTCGACGATCTCGATGCTCGCGGCCTTGCGCAGCCGTTTCGACCACTCGGCGCTCGCCTGATTGCAACGCGTCTCGGTCAGGTCGCGCACGATCGTCGATTTCATTTCCGCAAACGTCTTCTGGGTCGACGACCGGATCTCGACGAGCCGCAGCAGGTGGAAGCCGTAGATCGTTTGCACGACCGGGCTCACCTGGCCGGGACGCAGCGGGGTCAGCGCGCGCTCGAATTCGTCAATCAGCTGACCGCGATGGACGAATCCGAGATCGCCGCCCTTCGTCTTGCTGGGATCGGACGAGTGCTCGCGGGCGAGCGCTTCGAACGATGCCCCGGCGGCGATCCGTTGCGCGAGGTCCTCCGCTTCGTGCCGCGCCCGCTCCCATTCGCGCGGCGACGCCGACCGTTCGACGCCGATCGTGATGATCGACGTGCGCACCTGCTCGGGGAGCACGAAGCGCGCGGTGTTCTCGCGGTAATAGGTCGTGGCGTCGTCTTCGCTGACGGCGCACTTGCTGCCGACGACCTGTTCGTACGTTTTGCGGATTATCAGCGCGCGCAGGATGCTCGAGCGCAGCTGCGGCATCGTCGCGCCCGACTCGTGGCGCGCGCGTTCGAATTCTTCCGCGGTGCGGTACGCCTTCCGCGCGCGGTCGAGCGCCTGCTCGACTTCCGCCGGCGGCACCTGCACCTTCAGCCGTACGGCTTCCTGATAACGAAGCTCTTCGTCGATGAGGCCGTCGAGCGCGCGCCCGCGCAGTTCGTCCATCTTCTCGGGCTTCACGTTCTCGTGGTACGAGGTGAGCGGGACGAGAGTGTTTAACGCGGCTGTGAGGTCGCCGCCGAGAATCGGCACGCCGTTCACGCGCGCCACGACGGCGCCGTCCGGCGGCGACGAACGGCGTGAGTTGTGCGATGGCACCGGCGTGAGCTGCGCCATCACCGACACGCTCAGGACCAGATGTATCAAACCTACAAGCTGAATACGCATAGGTGTCTCAAAGCCCGGGGAGGAGATGCGCTCCTCCCCGGACGTCAGGTGCTCGAAACCGGCATCTTTCACATGATGTGGCACGTCAGGCACAAGGCGCTTCCGGCATTCGATTTCCGGAGGAACGAGCCCAACGCGTTGTTGTGCGGGTTGTGGCAGCTCGCGCACTCGACGGTTGCTGTCGCCGTCGACGAGCCGTACAGCGGCAGCGGCAGGTTGGTGCCGACGGTGATCTTCGTCCCCGAGATCGCCTGGGTGACGAACTGCGTCGGTGTCGCGGCACGGGAGGTCTCGTAGATGATCGTGATCGGATGGTCGTTGCGCAGGTCGGTGCCCAGGAATGGCGAGCCGGCCGACAGGATGTTGTTCGTACCGGTGCCGCTCGCCGAGTACGTCGCCTTTGCCGTCGCCTGCCGTGTGAAGGCGACGCTGGCGGCGTGCGCCACGCCGGACAGGTTCGCCAGCACGTCGATCGCGATGCTGCCGTCGTGGCAGCTCATACACGCACCCGACACGCCGCTCTGGATTGCCGCCGACGTGGGCGCCGCCGCGTCCATCGTCGAGCTCGCGTACACCTGATACGTGCTCGTCGATGAACTGCGGTTCCACAGCGGAACGTTGACGCTCCCCTCGTGTGGCGTGTGACAGAAGACACACGTTTGACCGTTGATACTCGCGTCGGTGTTGCGAATCGCCGAACCCGCGCTGAAGTCGTGCGGGCCAAAGGCGATCGTGCTCTGTGCCGCCGCGCGACCGGCTCCGGCGAGCACGATCACGGCGGCGGCGAAACACACTCTTCTCATAATCTTCATCCCCTTCACTTCAATCGAGCCGATGCCACGCCCGGCCTGCCTCGA
>QHWB01000068.1 GCA_003222395.1 Acidobacteriota bacterium | reverse complement strand
TTCCAGATTTCGTTCCGAGAAGGCCTTCTGGAGGAAATTGATGTAGATGTTCGTTTTGACGCTGTCCCAACCCTGAAACCGGCCGAACGGCGTCACCGCGACGACATCTGCGGTTTGCGACCACACCTCCGACGCCAGCACCAGATCGGCGCCTTTCACCGACGACAAATACTTTTCGAACAGCTGTTGGACTTGCTTCCTGTCCGCCTGTTCGTCGCCGGCGTGGACAGGTGCCGAGGAAAGCACGACTGCGACGGCAGCGCCAACCAACGCGGTGCATCTGACATTCATGGCGGTTCTCCTGCACTCGATTGTGGCCGCATATGGTGCTCCCGCGCCGCCTCGATCTGCAACACGCACGTGCGGTCGGCTCGGAGTGCGCGATCGACCGGCGAGAGACGCGCCAGCACCACTCACCGCGAGCGACGCGCCCGTCAGAATCCAAGTCATACTTACCGGTCTTTCAGGAGGCGTCCATGCCACGAACTCACCGCTTATGGGTCGCGATCGCCGTCGCGACGCTCCTCCCGCTCGGTTCCGCCACTGCCAGAACGATAGAAGTCGACGCGGCGACTATCGCCGACATCAACGCGGCCTTCGATGCCGGCACGTTGACGTCCGAGGCGCTGACCAGGATATGTCTGGCACGGATCGACGCGTTCGACCGCAACGGGCCGACGCTGCATGCGGTGATCTTTCTCAACCCCAGGGCGCTCGAGCAGGCCCGCGCGCTCGACGCAGAGCGAAAGGCCAAGGGCCGTCGATCGCCCCTTCACGGCATCCCCGTCGTCCTCAAGGACAATTACGACACATTCGACATGCCGACCACCGGCGGCTCGATCCTGCTCGAAGGATCGATTCCCTCGAAGGACGCGTTCGTCGTCAAGAAGCTGCGCGATGCCGGCGCGATCATTCTCGCCAAAGTGAACATGTCAGAGTTTGCATCGGGCGGAACCTACAGCTCGCTCGGCGGCCAGTCGCTGAACCCGCACGACCTCACGCGCGGCCCTTCGGGATCGTCGGGCGGCACCGGCGTCGCGATCGCCGCGGCGTACGCGGTCGTTGGGATGGGCACCGACACCGGGGGCTCGATTCGAGGACCGGCGACCACGAACGGCATCGCCGCATTGAAGCCGACGCACGGGTTGCTGAGCCGCTCCGGCATCATTCCCCTGGCGCTCAGCTTCGACACCGGCGGTCCGATGGCGCGCAGCGTGTTCGACGTGGCGGCCGCGCTCGGCATCATGACCGGCGTCGACGCCGCCGACCCGGCGACCGCGAAGAGCGAAGCGAAATTCCAGACCGGTTACACCGCGGGCCTTCGCGTCGATGCGCTCAACGGCGCGCGGATCGGCGTGGCGCGAGACTTCATGGGCGCCGATCCCGACGTCGACTGGGTGATGGAGGCCGCGTTCTCCGCGATGCGCAAGGCGGGAGCGACGCTGGTCGATGTCCGATACCCGAAGTGGCTGCTCGACGTGAAGGGCGAGTTCTACACCGCAATTCGTTATCCGGAATTCGCGGTGCAGATCGCGGAATACCTGAAGGGCACTGGTCCGAAGTATCCGAAAACACTCGGCGAGATGATCGAGCGGGCCAACCAATTCACCGGCACGCGCGGCGATGGTGCGCGGCCGAATCCGAGCCGTTGGACGCTCTTCAAGCGGGAGGTCGAGGCAGGCTCGATGACCGATTACCGCTACACCGCGGTCCATGACTATGGACTGCCGATGGTGCGCGCCGTTGTCGAAGGAATGTTCGAGGCGCAACAGCTCGACGCGATCGTGTATCCCACCGCGTCGCGCCGCCCGAGCCTCATCACCGCCACCGCGGGCGCCGGCACCACCGTCGCTTCGGCGCTGTCGGCCTCGGGACTCGGCGCGACAGACATCGCGAACCTCACCGGATTCCCGGATTTGATCGTGCCGGCTGGATTCACCGGCGACAGCCTGCCGGTCGGACTGTCGTTCTTCGGCCGCGCGTTCGGCGAGTCGAAACTGCTCTCACTCGGCTACAGCTTCGAGCAGGCGACAAAGGCACGCCGGCGTCCGGTTCACACGCCGGCGCTTCCGGGCGAGACGATCTCGATGCCGTAGGCACCACAACATAACGCGACCGGAAACCATCCAGCGTGGGACGCGCGGTTGATGACTGCCGTGAATTCTTGACTTACTTCTTCAACAACAGTGCAGGCCAGTTGAGGACGACGATTAAGACGCTTCCGCGGGAGGCCACGCGCATCGTGACTTGGATGTCCCCGTCTATCTCGGGATTACGCGGATCGGTCGCGACTCGACCGGTCCACGTGCCCGCCAGCCTCTTCAACGCACCGAATGAGAGTTGTGCGTCAGACGTCGTCGAGGGGTTTGCTTCTTGCCCCCGCGAAGAGTTCTGCGCAAAAGCAAGACCGCACACTGACAGGATCGCGACCAGGCATTACTTACGCAGAACGCCGAAATTCCCGCATCGATCCGCACCTGTTCCTTGACAGTCACATGTGGCTGAAAGATAAGGATTCCCAACGAAATCGTGCTCGCGCCTCCGTCAAGGGGACGACGGTTGCTACACTTGGGCAATGGGATCGAGCGATACGACAGGGCCCCACGCGGGTGACGTGGGGTCGATTGAGTCTTGGCTGGTATCGGCGGGGCGAGATCGCAGGCCCGGCGCGCCACTCAACGTTTCGCCATGCCCCGCGTCGAACTTCGTGCTGGGCGGACAGCGGGCCTATGCGCGAGACGACGGTACGCGGAGCTGGGACGCGTTGGAGGAGATCGTCGGCGGCCTCGAGGGAGGCTCGTCGGTCGCTTTCGCGTCAGGCATGGCAGCGATCACCGCGATTTTCGACCAGCTTCCTACCGGCGCGACAGTGGCGCTGCCCGATGACTGCTACCAGGGAGTGGCGGGACTCGCCAACGCGGGACAAAGCCGAGGCCGCTGGAGCGTACATCGAATCGCGGTCGCCGACACGGCAAGTTGGATTCAGGCATGCGCCGAGTCAGATCTGATCTGGTTGGAATCGCCCTCCAATCCGCTGCTGGTGGTGGCGGAGCTGGAAACGATCTGCGCGGCGCCGCGCAAGCCGTGCGCGATCCTGGGCGTGGATAACACCTTCGCCACGCCCTTGAACCAGCGGCCGCTGGCGCTCGGCGCCGACGTCGCGGTGGAGTCGGTGACGAAGTTCATCGGCGGGCACTCGGACTTGCTCGGCGGCGTGATCACGGTCCGGGACTCGGCGTTGCTAGCCGCGTTGCGGCAGGCACGGGAATTGGCAGGCGCGACACCCGGCACGCTCGAGACGTTTCTCGCCGTCCGCGGCGCGCGAACGCTGGCCGTGCGGCTGGAGCGCGCGCAACGAAACGCCATGGTCCTCGCCGAGCGCCTGGCCGATCATCCGGAGGTGCTGATCACGCGCTACCCGGGCTTGGCGAGCCACGCGACGCACAAGGCGGCGCGCCGCCAGCTGAAAGGCTTTGGGACGATCATCTCGTTTGACATCCGCGGGGGCGCCGAGGCTGCGGACGCGGTCTGCGCCCGGCTGCGGCTGATTCAACATGCCACGAGCCTAGGCGCGGTGGAATCCACCATCGAGCGCCGCGCGAGCGTGCCGGGGCAGGAGCACCTGCCGCCCTCCCTTCTGCGCTTGAGTGTCGGCATCGAGGCCGTCGAGGACCTCTGGGCTGATCTCGACCGGGCGTTGCGCGTCGCGGTCGAGGTGTAGAAAGGCGAGCCGCATCCAACGATGGACGATCCGTTGGATCACATCGCTGCCTTGCGGACGGCGTGCCACTGTGGCTCCCGATTTTTGCGGGATTTCAGAAGAGAGAATTCGCGAAGTGGGCGGCGCTACGTTCCAGCTTCTGGCGTTTCGTATCAGCCTGATTCCGTACATCGCTCGCCGTTAGAGGGTCCGCGCTGCACGATTGACCGAACGCGTCACCGGATCCGCATGCCGTTCGCAATCCTCTTGGCTTTCGCCTTTGTGTTTCCCGATGCGGCAATGTGACCTTCCTCGGCGTTATGCGAAGCGGGCTATAGACAGCGGGTGTGCTGCCGGAGGAGCCGCTTCCATCGACATGCCAATGCGAGTTTGAGGAAATCAGAGACCGATGAGATCGTCGCGCTCGGCGAGGCACGCACGGAAACGAAAAAGGCCATCGCTTTCGCCTCGGTTTGCGCGATGCCGACCACTGGGTCGACCAGCGAATAGGTCGGCCGCGCCCGCGACAACCGTTTGGCGCCCGCCCACGTCAAAGCAGCCATGACTGCTTCGACGGCAGACCTGCGCCTGGCCATCCGCGGGCTGCGCCGCAATCCACTCTTTGCCATCGTCGCGACGCTGTCGCTCGCGCTTGGGATTGGCGCGAACACGGCGATTTTCACGCTGATGGATCAAATCCTGTTGCGCAAGCTGCCGGTCAAAGACCCGGATCGGCTGGTGATGCTTTATCAACAGGGTGCGCACAACGGCAGCAACATGGGCACGCGGATGCATTCGTACCCCGTCTACCAAGACCTGCAGCAGCGCGCCGAACCGCTCGGCGAAGTGATCTGCCGTCGCCTCGCGCCGGCGTCGGTCAGCATCGACAACGAGACCGAGCGGGTCAATGCCGAACTGGTGTCGGGCAACTACTTCTCGATGCTCGGCGTGAAACCGGCGATCGGACGCGTGTTTTCCTCCGAAGAAGATGACCGCGTCTACGGCGGCCATCCCGTTGTCGTGCTCGGTTACGACTACTGGGTGCGCCGCTTCGCGCGCGATCCGAATGTCATAGGGAAGAAAATCCTCGTCAACGACTACCCGATGAACATCGTCGGCGTGTCGTCCGCCGAATTCCGCGGCCTCGATCCGACGCAGTCGCCGCAGATCCGCGTGCCGATCCTGATGAAGCGCGTCATGTTGCCGGAGTGGACGTGGATGCGCGCGGACGATCGGCGCGCGCGTTGGGTGCAAGTCTTCGGGCGGTTGAAGCCGGGATACACGGTCGAAACCGCCGCCGCGCCGCTCCAACTGCTCTTCACGCAAATCCGCCAGTACGAGATCACGCTGCCGGCGGCGAAGGATTGGTCCGCATATTTCCGCGATCAGTTCATGAAAGGGAAGATGCTCGTCACCACGGCGGCGACCGGATTCTCGCCGCTGCGCAACGATTTCTCGACCGGCCTCATCGTGTTGATGTGCATGGTCGGTCTCGTGTTGCTGATCGCGTGCGCGAACGTCGCGAACCTGCTGATCGCACGCGCGTTCACGCGGCAGAAAGAGCTCGCGGTCCGCTTGTCGCTGGGCGCATCACGTGGACGTCTGGTCCGTCAGATGCTCGTCGAGAGCTGCGTCCTGTCGGCGCTCGGTGGCATCGTCGGCGTCGCGCTTGCGGTTGCGCTGACGCGCGCGCTGCTCGCGCTCGTGCCGAATGACGGTCAGCCGCTGTCGATTACCGCGCGTCCCGACCTGCGGATCCTCGGCGTCATGGCGGTCTTGACCGGAGCGACCGGCATCATCTTCGGACTGATCCCCGCGATTCGCGCGAGCCGATCGGATCCATGGACGACGCTCAAAGACACGATGGGCTCGATTGCCGGCGGCAGCGGGTCGCTGTTCTTGCGCAAGGGTCTCGTAACCGCGCAAGTCGCGCTCAGCTTCTTGCTGCTCTTTGGCGCGGGGCTGTTCGTCCGCAGCCTGCAGAACCTGAAGACCACCGACACGGGCGTCGCGCTCGACAACCTCATCACGTTTCAACTCGCGCCGCAATTGAACGGCTACGACGGTCCGCGGACGATGCATCTCTATCAAGAACTGCTCGATCGGTTGCGCGGGTCGGCGGGCGTCACATCAGCGGCGCTCGCCGCCGTGCCTATCCTGAGCGGCAACGAGTGGGACAACCGCACGGCGGTCGAAGGGCACAAGGCCGCCGACGGCGAAGACATGCAGGCGTTCATGAACGCGCTGTCGCCCGACTATTTCAAGACGATGCAGATCCCGGTTCTCGAGGGGCGCGATTTCAACCAGTCGGACGTCCGCCAGGACGCGAAGATTGCTATCGTCAATCGCCGGTTTGCCAAACACTTCTTCGGCGACAAGAGCGCGTTGGGCCGTCACCTCGGACAGGGTGGCGGTCCGAATCCGAAACTCGATATCGAAATCATCGGCGTCGCCGACGACTCGCTGTACGAAGGACCGCGCGAAGGCGTGCGGCGGCAGGTCTTCATCCCATTGTGGGGCAAAGGGGGCGCGACGTTCTACGTGCGGACGACGATGTCCTCGTCGGCGGCGTTCGCGCGCGTGCGACGCGAATTGCAGGCGCTCGATCGATCGCTGCCGGTGTTCGAAACGAAGACGGTGCAGGCGCAGCTCGACGAGACGCTGCTCACCGATCGACTCGTCGCATTGCTGTCGGCAGGATTTGGCATGCTCGCCACGCTGCTCGCATCAATCGGTCTCTACGGGGTGATGGCGTTCGTCGTCGCGCGGCGCCGAAAAGAGCTCGGCATTCGGATAGCCCTCGGCGCGCAGCAGATCGCGATTCTCTGGTCGGTAATGCAGGAAGTGCTGTTGCTGTTGGCGATCGGCCTCGCAGTCGGCATTCCGACGGGATTGGGACTCGGCAAGTTCGTGTCGGCTCAGCTGTATGGCATCCAAGGCCACGACCCGTGGGTCGCGGTGGGTACGACGCTGCTATTGACGATCATTTCGGCGCTCGCTGGATTGATCCCGGCGCATCGCGCGAGCCGCGTCGATCCGATCCTCGCGCTCCGTTACGAATGACACACGTCCGCTCGGGAATCGCTGCTCAACGCGATTCGAGCGTTTTCTCGCACTCGGTTGAGTGACGATCGCGGATGGACGGCTGCGTCCCAATTGCGAACAATCATCCGGCGCCGCGACGCGCAAACTCAAACGTCGCCGCCCGCGGGTGTGGCGTCGGATGATCAGCGGCGCGACGCTGCGATCGCTCACAATGCCGGCGTGCTCGATGCCATGAAGCCGAATCGGCACGCGTCGGTGTGACGGCAATACTGCCGCGGTGCGTTTGGCCGTCTGTCCTTTTGGTCCTCGGCCCGAGTACACCGATCGTCGGGCAGGCACGCCGGCGCGCCTACTGACACCGAAAACTCTCCGCATGATCCGTGCTGCCGGTGCCGTTGTAGTGCGCCGTCGCCGGATACGCGCACAGCGGACGCGTGCGATCGACGACGCCGGCGTTCATGTGTGCGGCTTCGATCGACTGCAGCTTCTTCCCCGTTTCGACCCACTGATCGACCGCGGCGACTTTGTCGAAGACGTCGGTGCCGGCACCGCCTTGGCAGTGCCCCATGCCCGGCACCATGAACAGCGCGAGCGAATTCGCGGCCGACGCTCCGACCGTGTCGTTGATCCGCTTGAACATGATCAGGCTCGTGTCGGGCGAGACGAGCGGATCGGCCCAGCCGTGATACATCAGCAGCTTGCCGCCGCGCTTGAAGAAACGCGAAACATCCGGATCGCCGCCATATAGCAGTCCCTTGTCCGCCTTCACCGCGCGCTCCACGTCGTCGGGCACTTTGATGGCGTGGTAGTCCCAGTCGGGCGTGAAGACGATCTTCCGCATCCCTTCGTGTGATTCGCCGGACGGTGATGGCCCCGCCACGCCGCCCCATCCGAGTTCGGATCCCGGATAGTAGCGGCCCGGATGCAGCACGGCGCCGCTCTTCGGATCGCGGATCGGACGCGTCATCGCGTTCGCGGTCTCGACCTGATCTTTCGTCAGGCAATCGGCACGGTCCTCTCTACTGCACGTCAACGTCGTGAAATCGAAGGAGCACTTGCTCGGATCCTCGATGACGCCGTCTTTCACACCGTCCAGGGCATCGCACTTGTCGAGGACGGCGTCGTGGATCATCGGATACTTGCTCGCGGGAATCACCGCCGCCGGCGTGCGATTGACGTACGTGTTCAACCACACGCGCGCGGCGTAGAGCCGCATCTGGTCCCACGATGGATCGCCGGCGACGATGCCGTCGAAATCGTCGGGATAGCGCTGCGCTTCAATCAGCGCCTGGCGTCCACCGGTCGAGCACGAGTTGAAATACGCGCGCGTGGGGAGCGCGTCGTAATGCGCGGTAACGATCGTTTTTGCGGTGACCGTCATCTCGTGAATCGCCCGATATGCGAAGTCCACGAGTTTCTCGGGATGGCCGGCGACGAAATCGGCGTTGCCGCCGACGTGACCGGAGTCCGTCCCCGCAGCTGCATATCCAGCTTTCACCGACGCCGCCATCGCCGGATATGGAATCGCACCGCCTAATCCGCCGTTCCCGGACGCCTGCAGTTTGTGATTCCATCCGGACTGCGGCAGCCAGACTTCAACGCGGATGTCGGAGTCACTGGACGGAGTCAGCTTCAGCGTCACGCGACAGAACGCCGGGAGCGTTTTGAACGGCGCGGTCGCATTCGCGTTGGCCGCATTTGGAGGCGCGAACGCGCCGGCGTGCACGGAATCAGCCGACAGCACCCGTCCGTTCGTCACCTTCATCTGCGCGAGCGATTCGCACGCTCTCGGCGCAGGCGCCGCTGCATTCAATGCGTCAGGCGTCGCCGCACCGAGCAGGGCAATCAATGTTGCGATTCTCATGCGTGGAAGTGTAAACCCGAAAACGCAGCCTCCCTATCCGCGGCGTGGCTATGGACTCCCGAGGATTGGATCGCGAGTCTCGAGAAGCTAATCGCGCTGGGACCGGAGCACGTCGTGCCGAGCCACACGCGGCCGGTCGTCGGTGCCGCCGCTGCGCGCGCCGCGCTCACGGCGTACTGTGACAGCATCAAGTCCATTCTCGACCAGACGATTCACGGCATGAGGCAGGGCGAGCGGCCGGACGAGCAGGTGCAGGCGTCGAGTGGACCGTGCCCGCCATCTACGCCGACCGGATGGGCTGGTTCGACAGAAACGCCACCAACCTGTTTCCCCTTCCGGAGAAGGACCGCGCCAGTGAGCCATCGAGGAACCTTCTCCGACTCCGCATCGCGCTGTGCCTCCTGACGACGGAGATCTCGCGGCGCATCCGCGCACTGTCGCCGGTGCATGTAAAGACGTACACGGCCCGCGCACAAGCCGTTGGTGCTCATGCTCAGCGCACGAGACCGTCCTCCCTACTTCGGCTTCGTTCTAACGCCGCAGTATTTACCGATGCGTTCAATGCGAGCCGGCCACGCCCTCGCCGCCGCGCCACGACACGGCACGCATGCGCACTGGTGAGTCAGCGAGATGGAACTGCGTCGTACAAATCGCCGGCCAGATATTTCAGCCCGGTATCGACCGCGACGGTAGCCACCACTCTTCCCGGCCCGAGCTCGCGCGCAAGGTGGATGGCGGCGGCGATGTTCAGTCCGCTCGACGTGCCGACGAGCAATCCTTCTTCGCGGGCAAGGCGCCGCGCGATCAGGCGCGCTTCCGCTTCGTCGACGGCGCGCGCCTCGTCGTACGGCTTGTCGGCCATGTGCGGCGGCACGCTGCCCGTGGCGGTCCCCTCGACGCTGTGCGCTCCACCGCGTCCTTCGGTCAACGCGGGCGAGCTCGATGGCTCCAACGCGACGATGCGCGCGCCACTGCGGCCTTCCCTGAGCGCCTGCGCGACGCCGCGCAGCATCCCGCCGGTGCCGACGGCGCCGCAGAACGCATCGATCCGCCCGCCGGTCTGCTCGAGCAGTTCGCGTCCGATCTCGATGTATCCCGCGATCGCATCGCTGTTGTGGAACTGATCGGTCCAGAACGTGTTCGGCTCTTCAGCAAGCGCCTTGATTTCGTGCTTGAATCGCTCGAACAACGACGGCGTCACCTTGCCGCCTTCACTCGGCACGATCCTTACCTCCGCTCCAAACGCGGCCATCGTCTGAAGCTTCTCGCGCGCGAACGCGTCAGACGAGAGGACGACGAATGCGTATCCCTTCGCAGCGCACACCATCGCCAGCGACGATCCCGTGCTGCCGCCGGTGAACTCGACGACGCGCATGCCAGGACCGAGTGCGCCTCGCGCTTCGGCGCCCTCAATCATCGCGAGCGCCATTCGGTCCTTGTACGAGCCGGTGGGGTTGTAGAACTCGAGCTTCACGAGCACATCGGCAGCGCCAGCCGGCACGATTCGGCGCAGTCGAACGAGCGGCGTGCGGCCGATTGCATGGAGCACCGAGCCGGCAATCGTAGTCATCGTCATGTGTTCATCGTACCGTGAAACACGCTCGGCCGAGATCGGCCGCGAGCGGCGAATCGCTGTCAGCCTGGTTGGTCGAAAAGGTACGGTCATCGCTAAACGCGCGTACATGGCCGAGTGATCCGACTTCGTCAGTTCACGACCGGGTGGCGGTACAATCCCCCTGATGGGTCACGACACGTCGAGCGAACGGCCGAACAGCTACGAGCGGTTTTTTGGATTCCACCAGGCGCCGTTCAGCCTCGCGCCGGATCCCCGATTCTGGTTCCAGAGCGCGTCGCACGCCGCGGCCCTCTCCCAGATCACGTACGCACTCGAGCGGCGCGAACCGGTCGTCGTCGTAACCGGTGAAATCGGCACCGGCAAGACGCTGCTCTGCAGGACCGTTCTCGAGCGGCTCGAGCGCAAGACGTTCCTGTCGATTGTCAACGACCCACTGCTCGAACGGGACGATCTTCTCAAGCAGATGCTTCAGGACTTCGGCGTCCTCTCGAAGGATCGAACGGTCGTGACGCAGACGAACCGTCACGATCTCATTCGCGCCCTGGAGGAGTTTCTCTCGTCGCTCAGGCAGCTCCGGGCGCATGCGGCCGTCATCATCGACGAGGCGCAGCACGTGCAGCCGGACGTCCTCGAGCAGATCCGCCTTGTGTCGAACATTCAGGACGAGCGCGGCACGATGCTGCAAGTCATCCTGGTCGGGCAAACGAACCTGGAGAGGCTGTTATCGCAGCCGGAGCTGCGTCAGTTGCAACAGCGGGTGTCGCGACACGTGAAGCTCGATCCCCTGAGCGAACCCGAAGTCGCGCTCTACATCGGCCATCGGCTCGCCGTCGCGCGCGAGCGGCAGCTGCAGTCGAACATCCCGGGTGCAGGAGATCTGGAGCGCGAGCTGGCAGAATGGGAGCGGACGAATTCGGAGTCGGCGTTCACACCAGAGGCGGTTCGTGCGGTGGCGCAGCTTTCGCGTGGAATCCCGCGAGTGGTGAATCTTCTCTGCGACCGCGCGCTCGAGGCCGCGTACGAACGGCGGTCGCGGCCGGTCGACGCGGCGTTGATCAACGCGGCCGCGCAGACTCTGGACCTGATTGCTGCGCCTCAGGCCGCCGCCTCAACGGCGGCTGCCGAGCCCGCCTCTCCGGCAACAACCAGCACAGAGCACCATGCACCCACCACCCTGGACGATGCACTCAGTACCCCGCACGATGCACCCGTCACCCTGCACGATGCACGCGGCACCCTGAACCCTGCATCCACGTCGCCAATGTGGCCGGAGCTTGTCACGAGTCCAGCTCCCACGCGCGACGAACCGCGGCCGACAGGCGGGACGGGACATGTGCGCCGTTACGCGATCGTTGCGGCGTCGCTCGCGCTCGTCGGCGCCGCGTTGTGGCTCGGCGGGCGCGCCCTGAACCGGCGCGGGGAAGGCGAACACGTTCAACCGCCGGCAGCGGCCGTGCAGCCGACGACCGCGCCGCAGGCGGCACCAATTGTTGCCGCTCCTTCGCGTGACACATCGCAACCGACAGCGTCCGCCGCGCCGGCGGTGACTTCGCGTGCCCCTGAAGCGACGGGGACCGCAATGCGGTCGCCCGAACCAGCGGGTGAGGCAGTCGAGATCGTGGTCGCGTCGTTTCACACCGCCGCACGCGCCGCCGACGTCGCCGCGCAGATAGCGGCGCTGGGGGAACCGGTTCGCCGACGGACGACCGGAAATTGGCAGCAGGTGCTCGCCGGCCCGTACGCATCTTCTGCCAAAGCTCAGGACGCGCAGCAGCGGCTCGCGCGCGCGGGCTTCACCGGGACTCAGGTGGTGACGACGACTCGCTGAGCCTCGCGTCAGCTTCGACTGTCGCGTCGGTCACGCATGCGTACCACCACGAGGTCCCGAAGCCACCAGAAAGAATTGGTTCAGCCGTCTGCTCGATAGAAAGGATCTATCTTGGCCAAGAGCAGTTACAAGTCCGTGGACGAGTACATGGCATCGCAACCCGACACCGTGCGCGGCTTGCTGAGACGAGTGCGCAGTACCATCCGCGAGGCCCTGCCCCGAGCCGAGGAAGTGATCTCGTACAACATTCCCGCGTACAAGATGGACGGCGCCACGGTGCTCTATTTCGCCGCGTGGCAGAACCACTACTCCCTCTATCCGGCAACCGGCCGCCTCGTCACGGCGTTCAAGGACGAACTTGCACCGTACGAGATCAGCAAGGGCACGATCCGGTTCCCGCTGTCTGAGGCCATCCCGGTGAAATTGATCGGACGAATCGCGAAACTCCGCGTGAAGGAAGTCGGCGAGCGCGAGAGCGGCAAGGCTGCGGCGCCGAAGAAGCGTCAGGCCCGCACCGGCCGTCGTTCGTCGACGCGAACTAAGGGATGAACGTCATCCCGACGCGGACGATCGGTCCTCGGTGGAGTTGCTCGCCGCGGACGAAGCCGTCCGACTTGTAGCCGATCTGAACGAGGACGCCGGTGCGTTCCGCACCGCGGCCGATCGGAATCCGCACCGTTGCCGCACCGAGGCCGCCGGTGGTGAACAGCTGAAAATCTGGCGGCGCATCGAGTGACGGCTGACGCCACACGTTCACCGCGACGTCGCCGCGCAACCATGCGCTGCGCAGAACGTCGGTGGCGACGACTCCGAGATCCCACGCGCGCCGCCCTCCGGTGTCGCCCACGCCGATCGAGACGCTCATCAGTCGCTGCCGGCGGATGATGGCGTGCTCGGTCGTCAAGGCGGTGCCGTAGGGCGTCATCTCGAAATGCAGCGCGGGCAGATAGCGCACGTCATGCGGCAGCGGAATCATCGGCAGCGCCGCCGACGTCCGCCCGCGGATCAGGTACGACCAGGCCCACCCGTAGGCGGCATACGCCAGCAGCGGATCGGCGAGCATCAGCAGCGCGCGCCGCTTCAGCGTCGACGCGATGAACGGCGTGCACGCGGGCGGGTCGCACTCGTCGTTGACGTCGTGCAGGAACGCGGCAACGTCGTGTCCCTCAGGCGATCGCGGCGACACGCTGCGGACGTAGCGAAGCCCGTCGAGCCGCGACTCGAGATACAGCCACGCCTCACGGTAGTGCAGAGCGTCAGCCGCGAGCGCCTGCCGGCCGATCCGATCCGCCAGCACGTTCTGCGCTTCGATGCCGCCCGTGTCGATGCCGAGCACGTCGGCGCGCGTCACCAGCACGTCGCCTTCGAATTCTGTGGACGCGCCGCCGCCGCCGTACGGAATCGGCGCATCGAAGCGATACCTGATATCTCCCGCGCCGATTTCGCGCAGCCTCGCGCCGTGGCCGAACACTTCGTGCCCGACCACCATCAGGAAATGGTCCTGCGGCAAATCCAGTCCGAACCACTTTCCAAAACGGTAGCCGATGCCGAGCGCGTGCTTCAGCGGCGTCGGCTCATCGAAGCGCAGCGGCGGCAGCCATCGATCCTCGACGTCGGCGAGCGCACGCTCGATCGTCAGCAGGTCGGCGGCGCCGGCTGCCGGCGTCATGTCGCGATCGAGCACACCGACGTACCGGCGATCGTCCTGCCCGGCTGCGAAGCGCGGTGAGAACGTGAGGACAACGACAACAATGACGGCAGCGACGCGGCGCCGTTCGGGCACGATCAGCTATTGTGGCCGATTATCAGCTCTCCCGAAGGACGCGCGCCGGATCGATCTGCGATGCGCGCCGGGCCGGCGCGTATGCCGCGACGCGCGCTAAGGTGTATGTTTATTTTATCAAGGAACGAGTTGATTTAGTAAACTAACCTTACCGCGTTCCGACCCGGGGATCCGCATGGCACATGAACAGAAGCGCGGCTACGGCCAGTACTGCGCGCTCGCGAAGGCGCTCGACGTGATCGGCGATCGCTGGACGATGCTCATCGTCCGCGAGCTGCTGCTGCGCGGGCCGTGCCGCTACACCGATCTGCTCGCCGGCCTGCCGGGGATCGCGACGAACCTGCTGGCCGCACGGCTGCGCGAGCTCGAGGCCGCAGGCATCACCGTCCGGGAGAGGGAGCCGCCGCCCGTCGCGACCATGCTCATTCGCCTGACGCCGCGCGGCGAGGAGCTGCGCGCCGTGGTGCACGCGATCGGACGCTGGGGCGCGGCGCTCTTGAAGGATGCGGCGCCGACCGATGCGTTCCGCAGCCACTGGATCGCGATGCCAATCGAGCTGCACCTCATCGACCGCGCTCCGAAACGCAAGCCGATTGCGATCGAGGTCGACACCGGCGGCCCACCGATCGTCGTGGAGACGGTGAACGGAAGCGTGCGCGCGCGGCCGGGGACTTGCGATGCTCCCGACGCCGTGGTGTCGGGCCGGCCGCAGGTCGTCGTCGCGGCGCTGACAGGCCGGTTCACGCTGGCCGAAGCCCGTCGACACGGGCTGCGCGTCAAGGGCAGCCTCAAAGCGCTCGAACGCGTCCGGCCGCTCGACGTCGGACGGCGCGCTGTCGTTGGGCATGTCGGACGAGATTCTGGCGCCCGATCCAGCCGCGCTTCACGATCCTGAGACCGTCGTGCGCGCCGCCGATATCGATCCGGAGGGACTCGCGGACGTGCCAAGGCTCTATCTGAGCGACGAAATCGCGTCGTTCAAATGTCGGCGAGCGCTGCGGCTGACACCGGCGGCCTCTTGGACACGACCGGCACGAGAAGTCCATCCTTCGGAATCGTGAGCGCGACGGGATGGACGCGCGGCCCGAGCGGCACCGATTTCCGCGGATTGGCATAAACGGCGTGTTTGCCGTGCAGCTTGTACCAGTCGGCCACGCTCGCCGTGTGGTGCATCTTCTCGACGATGTACCGCCAGCCGACTCCGGTGTTGTAGGCGCAGAACGAGATCTCGCCCATCTGCGTGGCGTACGGAATGATGCACATTTCGGTACGGCGGAAATCGTAAGTCCAGAGATCCTGGAACCACATGCCGGCGATGAACAGTACGAGCCACTCATCGGACTTGCGGTTGCCATCGACGGGAGCGCCGACGCCGCCGAGCGCGCCACCGCTTTGCTTGTCGAACTTCTTGATCAGATCGAAGAGGCGGAATCCTTCCGGCGCGCGCGACGGCCGATAGTTGCGAAGGACGCTCAAGGCAGTTTGCAGCTTCGTGAGAAACGGTCCGCGCGCCGCGTCGGCGATCGTCCGCGCATCGGCGAAGAAACGTTCGACGTCGAAGACCTCCGGCAGCGGCGCCCACTGCTTCGTCTTCTTGCTGACGAGCAGCGCCGTCCCGGTGCCGCAGTTCGGGTGGCAGCCGCACTTCATCGTGCCCCACTCTGCGCCGGGCCCGGCGATCAGGTCGGTCACATCGGACACGGCGCCCGCCGCCGACAGCGGAAACCAGTCGCGGAGCGGCTCCGTCGCGCCGGTCTGCCGCTTGACGTCCTCCGCGAGGTGCGACAGCGTGTAGCGCCGCATCGCGCGCGTTTCGTCGTCGATGTCCTCGTCGCGGCCGGTGAAGGAAACCGGCTGGAACGAGACGAAGCTCACCTTGTCGCAGTTCTCAACCGCGAACTTCACGATCCGGCCGACCTGGTCGTCGTTGACGGTGCGCACGATCGTGACGACGAGCGCGATGTCGACGCCGGCTCGGTGGAGGTTCTCAATCGCACGCAGCTTCACTTCGAACAGGTTGCCGACCTTGCGGTGCGCGTTCGCGTCCTCACCGACGCCGTCGAATTGCAGGTACGCGATGCGAAGGCCGGCCTTCGCCGCGGCCATCGCGTAATCGGCGTCCTGCGCGAAGTGAATGCCGTTTGTCGCCGCCTGTGCGCTGTAATAGCCGATCTGCCGAGCGTAGGCGACGGCGTCGAGAAAGATCGGCGAGATGGTCGGCTCGCCGCCCGAGAACTGCACCGACAGCTGGCGTCGCGGCTTGATCGTCAGCGCGTCATCGAGAATCCGCTTCACCTCGTCGAGCGTGAGCTCGTGCACGTAGCCGACCTGGTTGGCGTCCATGAAGCATGGATCGCACATCATGTTGCAGCGATTCGTGAGATCGACGGTGAGGACGGCCCCGCGCCCGTATTTGATGGACGAGGTGCCGTGGTTGTGCAGCCGGTCGGTCACCGCGGCGTAGTCGCGGCCGGGGAACAGCCGCTCGATGCGGCGCAGGAAGTCGGGGTTTACCGCGAGCACGTCGCTGAACGTACCGTGTTCGGGACACGTTTTCTCGATGAGAACCTTGCCATCGCGCTCGAAGATCCGGGCTTTGATCTCGCCGCTCTTGTCGTTCACGAGCGCGTCGAGGTCGATGTCGCCGGCGAGGATCCGCTGGCGCGCCTCCCGCACGCAGCGCGGGCAGAGCGAGTCGGTCGTGCGCGGCCAACCGAGCGCCGGAGTTGATCGCTGCGGGCTACTGGACAGTGGCGCAGCCGCCCACGTCGGTTGAAACGATCCGCCGGGTACTTGGCGATTGATGCTCTGTAGCAGACGCCAAGCGCCGCCTGCAGCGTACGCCACGACGGTCTCGAGCTGTCGTTGACCGAGCATGCGAAATCTTCTCCTGAGGCGCGGGCATTATAGCCCGGTCGTTGGACGTCATTGAGCGTTGTCACGACTCCTGATGGTGGCTTCGATTCGCGCTCTCACTTGCGCAGCACGTACGCGGATCATTCGTGCGAATGGGTGGTGCCGACGGTGTATTCGCTGAAAACGCCGTGCACCACGGACCGTCGCGCCGCCGCGAAGCCGGCCCTTCGCAGCGACGCGAGGACTGCGTCAGGCGGCACGCAGAGGTTGATGCTGTCCCAGAAAAACCGCATCAAATCGGCGGCTGCGGAGTCACGCGTCGCGATGCGCACGACGAGCGGCACGAGGGTGCCGAAGTAGGTGCGCGCCAGCGCGAGGCCGAGCGTCGACTCCGGCGGCGTAATCTCCAGCAGCAACAAGCGGCCGCCGGCCCTCAGCACGCGGCGGTACTCGTCGAACGCCGCGTCGAGATCGGCGACATGACGCAGCGCATATCCCATCGTCACGAAATCGAAGGAGGCATCGCCGAACGGCAGCCGATCGCCGATGCCCTGCACGAGCCCGACGGCGAGCTGCTCGTGCGCTATCGCCATCATCGCCGGGGAGGGATCGATACCGACCACGCGCCCGGACGGCCCGGTGAGGTCCAGAATCTCGCGCGCGAGCAATCCTGTGCCAATCCCGACGTCGAGCACGCACATGCCGCGCTGCACCCCCGCGCGCCTCAGCGCATCGCGGCGGTAGCGCTGTCCCGAGCCGCATGACATCAGCCGGCAGATGCGGTCGTAGTGGCACGCGGCTCGATTGAACAACGCGTTCACGACTCGCTGGCGATCGTCGGAGCGACTCCAGTACCGCGTTTCAGCCGGCAGCGGCTGGGCCATGCGTCTCCATCGGATGGGCACCGAGCCTGGGCGCGATCCGGATCCAGCGTTGTAGGCGGACGAGGACGAAGAACGCCGCCACCCACATGCGCGTCGTCAGTGGCGGCCGCCAGTATCCGGCAAACACGGTGACGAGGGAGCGGAACATTCGCAGCGGCGGATTCTCCGCGAAAAACAGCTCGCGGAACTCGGGCGTGTAGAAGCCGAGCACGAATCGGCGAAACGAACGATAACGTTGATACTGACGCCGGGCGTACCGCCTGAACGTCCGCGCCGACAGATCGCCGGCGGCGAGCCCGTCGGCCGCGGCCTGCGCGGCTTCGAGGCCGGATTCAACGGCAATTGCCACCCCGGTCGAGAAGACGGGATCGAGAAACGACCCGGCATCGCCCGCAAGCAGCCAGCGATCGCCGGCGTACGCGCGCGATCCAAACGAGAAGTCCTTCTCGATCCGCACCGGCCATTCCCGCCGTGCGTTCGCGAGCAGCGCCGCGACGGCTGGCGTCTCGCCGATCGCCCGTTCGAGCAGCGCGCCGTGGTCCACTCCCTGGAATCCGCGGGCGGCCGTGCGCGGAAGCACCACGCCTACGCTCATCAGCTCCGCGGAAATCGGAATGAGCCAGAACCAGCCGAGATCCGGACGCGAGACAATGCGGATGTCGCCCGCGCGCCGCCCTTCGCGCCGCGGCACGTTCGAGTAGTGGGAGAACACGGCGAGATTGGCGAGCCGTGGTTCGTCGATCCGCAAGCGTAATTTTCGCGAGAGGACCGAACCGCGGCCGGACGCGTCAATCACGGCGTGCCCGCGAACGGCGTGCGCGGCGCTGGTTCCGTTGGTCGCCTGAATCGTTGCCGTCACGCCGCCGGCCTCGACGGCAACGTCGAGCACGCGACAGCCTTGACGCACGTCGGCTCCACTCGCTGCCGCGTGTCGCAGCAGCAACTGATCGAACGTCGCCCGCGGCACCTGCCACGTCTGTGGCATCGGGACGCCGGGTGCCTCGGCGAAATCGGCAAACCGCTCGACGATGCCGTCGGCCGACATGAAGGTCGCGCCCCATTTTTGCGGAAAGCCGGCCGCGCGGACGATGTCGGCCGCCCCGATTGCGGCGAGCGCGTCGTTGACCGACGCGAGCAGCGATTCACCGATGTGAAAGCGGGGGAACATGTCTCGCTCGAAGAGGATGACCGATCGCCCTGCGCGAGCAAGCCACGCCGCAGCCGTCGATCCGGCCGGCCCGCCGCCGATCACGATGACGTCACAGTCGACCGCCGAATCGCGCATATCCACACTTCGAGGCGAAGTCCGAGCTCCTTTTCGTGCGACAAACCGCTATGGGATCCAGAGCACGTCAGTCTTCTCGGCCGCGAGAACCTCGAGTGCGCGGCAGTCGACCTTGCCGCGCGGATCGACCGGAAAGCGATCGACGAAGACGAATCGTCTCGGGATCTTGTACGTCGACAGCGTCATCGCGCAGCGCTGACGGATGGCGAGCGGCGTCAGCGAGTCGTCGGAGCGCACGATGAACGCCACGACCTCCTGGCCCCGGGTGTCGGATCTCATGCCGAACACGCGCGCATCGGAGATGCCTGGCAGGTCGACGAGCGCGCGCTCGACCTCTGCGGGATCGACCTTGCGGCCCGCGACGTTGACGAGCGGCGATGCGCGCCCCGTGAGGAAGAGGCGGCCGCGATCATCGAAGTGACCGAGGTCGCCGGTCACGAAGCCACCCTCGAAGAATTGGGCGACGGCGTCGGCGCCGGCTCTGGCATAACCGCTCGCGACAGCATTTCCGGCGACGAAGATGCGGCCGTCGGACGCGGCATGGTCCGAAACGCGGATTGTCACCTTCGTTTCGGGCATCGCCCGCCCGACGTCGAGCGGATCGGAGACCTCGTCGGAATCGTCGTACGCGATGCCGCCGGTTTCGCTGCTGCCGTAGAACGAGTGCAGCTTGCGGTCGAGATGCCGGCGCGTCCACCGAACCGTGGCCGGATCGATGCGCGCCCCGGCCGTGATCAACAACCGGAGCGACACCGGCAGGCTCGTGAGTCCAAGAGTCTTCATCCGCTCGAACACGAACGGCACGCCCGGGAATATGGTCGCCTGACTGACCGCGACGTCCTCGACGAACTGCGCGGGATTGAACGACTGCCGCAGCGCCACCGATGTTCCCTGCCAGAGGAGCGGCATCACCAGGTTGCCGAGGCCGTACGAGTGCGAGAGTGGAATGCAGCCGAAGTTCACGTCGGCGCGCGTGATGCCCATCGCCTCGATGATGTGGCGGCCGTCGTTGACCAGACACCGCTCCGGCGCGATCGCCGCTTTCGGCAGGTCGGTCGATCCGGACGTCAGCTTGAGGACGACAGACTCGCCGTACTCAGGCGCCACCGCCGGATCGGCGAGCCGCAGCAGACGCAGGCCTCCAGGGAGCGCCAGTTCGCGTGTTGCGCGCAGCCGCATCGGCCGCTCGACGACGACAGCGCTCGCGCCCGCGCGCTGGATGAGCGCTGCCACCTCCGCGTCCGTCGCGTCGCCGAGCGGGATCAGCGCGGCGCCCACGTCCATACAGGCGGCGAACAGTGGGAAGAACTCGGGTCGATTACCGACGAGCGACACGATCGCGGACGCGCGGTCGAGGCCCGCAGCCGCGAACGCCCGGCTCATCGTGGAGAAATCGGAGCGCAGATCGGCAAAAGAAATCGCGCGGCCGTCCGGCAGCACGCGGACGGCCGCCGCATCGCGATGGTCGCGAGCCACCTGACCAAACCGTTCGGCAATCACGCTCGCCGACACGGCGTTAGAATGCCCGGTTGTCCAGATGACTGCAAGTCGTTCGCTCGTCGACGCGCTGCCACATCGACCGCCCATGCGCCTGGTGGAAGCCATCGAGGACATCGTGCCCGGGATGTCGGCGCGCGGGCTGCGCATCGCTCATCCCGACGACTGGTATTTTCAGGGCCACTTTCCGGGCGACCCCGTCGTCCCCGCGATCGTGCTGATCGAGCTGCTCGCGCAAACAGGCGGCCTCGCCGCGGCCAGCGACGAGCGCCGCGCGACGCCGATGCTGCGGCTCGCCGCGCTCGGACCGTTCAAGTTTCCGAGCGCCGCGCGCCCGAACCAGCAGCTCGAGGCCCGCGCGCGCGTTGTGCGCCGCATCGGGATGTTGATCAGGATCGAGGGCGAGGTCCTCGCCGACGGTGTCGAGGTGGCGACCGGCAGCGTCACGCTCGCCGACGTCGCTCCACGGGCGTAATCACGTCCGCCAATACGGATAAAACTGATACCAGAGATGCGGCCGCTCACGGATGTGATGCTCGAGCTGACGCGCGAACGTCTGCGTCGCCGCATGAACGGCCTTCTCCGTCGACTGTGACGCGTCGACACGGATCGGCTCGCCGAACAGGCCATCGAAGCGTCCATCGGGCCGGCGAATCATGAACGCAGGCAGCAGCGGCGCACCCGAAAGGTAGCCGATCATCGCCGGCGTTCGCAGGAATGGCGTCGACCGGCCAAAGAACGTCACCTCCACGCAGTCGCGGCCGATGTGCCGATCGAGCAGCATCGCGACGATCCGATTCGCCGAAAGCAAACCGCGAATCCGCAGCGCCGTCTCGAGCATCTGGCCGATCTCGAGCGTCTCGATGCCGAACGAGTCGCGCATCCGGCGGCGAAACGCGCCGACGATCGGGCTTGCCTCGGCCTTGCCGATGACCGTAAGGGCATATCCGTGCAGCAGCCGAAGCGCGACGCCGCCCAGCTCCCAGTTGCCGAAGTGACCGCCGACGAGGAGAACGCCGCGGCCCTGCGCGAGGAGATCGTCGAGGGCGGCGGCGTCGAACGACGCCATCATCGGCGCGAGGCGCGCGCGGTCCATCTCGAGACTGCGGATGAAGTCGATGGTGTCGCGCGCATAGCTGCGATACGTGAGCAGTGCGAGGTACCGCAGCTCGCGCTCGCTCGCCTGGGGCCTGATGGCGCGAAGGTTGTCGACGACCGCGTGGGTTCCATCCTGCATCAGGCGGTACGCCAGCCAGGTGCCGACGTGGCCGATTGCGTAGCTGCAGGCGCGCGGGAGGTGCGTCACGCCGTAGTAGGTCGCGCCGAAGACGACGCCGTTATTCAGCGCCCCTGCGTGCCAGCGGATCGCCGAGAGGTTCGAGTCGCTGCGCATCATCTTCGAAAGAATCGATACGCCAGCGCGAGCATGCACGTACGAAATGTGTCGCGGACGGGCCGGATCTTGCTCCGCGCGCCCTCGTACTGCAATCGCCCCACGCGAACGCGCTCGATCCGCGCGCCCGCTCTCACGAGCTTGATCAGCATCTCGGTCTCAATCTCGTATCCGGTTCCGGTCAGGCTGACGCCGCGCAAACAGTCGGTGCGGATCAGGCGAAACCCCGACTGCGAGTCTCCAACCTCGGCGCCGATCAGAGCCGAGAGGATACGGCTGCCAATCACGTTCGAGTAATAGCGGGCCGCAGGCATCGCGTGCCTCACCAGCTCGCGCTCGCCGAGGACCAGATCGCCGATGCCGTGCTCCGCGCGCTCGACGAGCTTCGGGATCTCAGCGGGATCGTGCTGCAGATCGGCGTCGAGAAACAACACGTGTGAGTACGGCCCGTTGAGCGCGTGCGCCAGCCCCGTACGCACGGCCGACCCCTTGCCGCGGTTGCGATCGTGCCGCACCACGCGCGCGCCGGCCTTGTGTGCCCGCGCTGCCGTCTCGTCGGACGACCCGTCGTCGACGACGAGTACATCGGCGACGTGAGCGCGAGTGCCGGCCACCACGTCGGCGACGTGCCGTTCTTCGTTGAACGCGGCGATCACCGCGCAGATGACGACCATCGCTCCGAGTGGATGACGAACGCAGGCAGAAACACGATTGACGTCACCAGACAACATGCGAGCGTCACGATCGAGACGATGCCGAAAACTCGCAAGGGTCCGTAGCTCGAATGGACGAGCGTCCCGTAGCCGACGAGCGCCGTCGCGCAGGCGATCATGATTGGGGCGCCGATCCGCGCCAGCACTTCGGGCATGGCCTCGTGACCTTCGATCGCATAGCGATAGAGCACGTAGATCCCGTAGTCGACCGCGATGCCGATGAACGTGACCGCCGCGAACAGCGAAAACAGGTCCAGCTCGACGCGCGCGAGCGCGAGCACGCCGGCGCTCCAGACGAAGCCGACGGCGGTCGGCGCGAGCGCCAGCAGCGTCAGCCGGAGGCTGCGGAAGACCGCGTAGATCAGGATCGCGACCACGATCGTGCCAATCGCGATACCCTTCGCGAACTGGAAGAGGAGGCGCGATCGCAGCTCGTGATTGATGATGGGCAGGCCTGTGAGCTGGAGGGCGGGATCGGACGCCCGCGTGAGGCGGCCGAGCGCGTCGAAATCGACGCTGCCTCGCGGATACAGATATGTGACCGTCTCGAAACGTCCGTCACGCCGCGCGACGAAGCGCGACAGGATCGATCCGATGCCGCTCGCGGCCAGTCCCTCGTAGGTCACGCGCAGCGCCGGATCGAGCAGCCGCGGCAGCCGATCGAGAAACGGCGAGAAGCTTCCGGGCCGGAAGCCGATTCGCGCCGCCGCGGTCTCGATTGCCTCCCGTGCGCTTGCGGGCGTGATACGTGATTTCGACAGCATCTCGGCGACCGCCGACTGACTGCGCGCCGAGGGCAACAGCAGGCCTATGCCGGTGTCGACGATTCGGGAGGGCATCCTTGCATCGAGGCTGCGTGTCAGCCGTTCGCCGGCCTCGATGAGCGGCTCCAGATGTTGGCTTTCGCCGACGGCGAGCAGCACGTCGCGCGGCAGCGAAAACCGGGCCGCGATCTTCTCCTCGAGGTCAGTAGCGGACGTCCGCGCTTGAAGCTTCTCGATGCCGGGATCGAGCCGCAGCCGAACCGCCGCGGCGCCGAGCGCGACTGTCGCGACGACGCCGCCCCAGACGAGCGGCGTTGCCGCCCGCGAGACGAAGCGGCCGAGCCACGCCGAAGCCAACGGGCGGCCGGTCTGACAGCCGATTCCCCGCCCCAGCAGGGCCGGCAACAGGACGAGCGTGAAGCCGCAGCAGATCAGAATCCCAACGCCGACGAGCGCACCCAGCTCCTGCAGCGTGGGGAAATCGACGAACAGCAGTGCAAGGAACGTCGCCGCCGTCGTCATTTGCGCAAGTCCGACGCTCGACGCCGTGCCGGCCATGCGACGGATGGCGCATTCCGGCGACGAATCGGGTCGCCGCTGCTCGAGATACCGCATGTAGAGCACGACGATGCCGTCGATGCCGAGACCGAACAGCATGCCAGCGGATCCGCTTGTGGCCGGCGTCAGGCTGCCGCGCGCCGCGCCGTTGACGCCGAGCGTGAGCAACGCCGCGAGCGCGAGTGGAATCGATCCGTACAGCATGATCCATGGCGTGCGAAACAGAGCGAACACCATGATGAGCAGCAGCGCCAGCGATCCGATTGCATTGACAACGCCTTCGCGCCGGATCAGATCTTCGGCCTCGAGCGCAACCCGATAGGCGCCGGCCACTTGGATCGTGACCGTCGCGGCCTCCGGATCCGACGCGCCAACTCTGTGCCGCGCTTCACTTTCGACGGAGGACAGGCGCCGGAACAGTTCCTTGCAGAAGTCGGCGTCGAACGGCGCGCCTTTGGGCTTGACGATGACGAGGCGACTCCGGCCGTCGGCGCTGACGTAGCCTTCCTGCGTCGGGTCGGCCGCAATGAGCCCGTTTCGCCGCCCTAGTCGATCGCGCGTCAGGGCCAGCAGTCCGAGCGGATCCTCCTGCACGATCGCCTTGACCTGTGGCGCGGGCATTGACAGAAGATCGCGAGCATGCAGCAGCTCTCGCTCTACGCCGTCGGGGCTGAACCGATCCAGCGCGGCCCGCGCACCGTCCGGCCCGAGCAAATAGAGCACGCGGTCCGACAAGTACGACCAGTCCTTGCCGGGTTCGAAGAGCTGTGCGTCGACCGACTCGATGTCCGGTGCGCGCCGCAGCGCGGCGACGTAGGCATCGACGAGACCCGTATGTTCTCCGATGCCGTCGGCGGCTTCGAAGAGGACGTAGAGATGATCGAGGCTCCCGAAGTCGCGAAGGAATGTCTGGAAGCTCGCAACAGAACGCGACCGCTGCGGCAGGAGACGCAGGATGTTCGCGTCGAACGACACGCGCGAGACCAGCCATGCGCCGACGAGCGCCGCGCCGATCGTCGAAAGAACGACCAGCCGTGCGTGTCTGCGTGCGAACAGGAGCACGGGGGCCATCGGCTCGCCGCTCATGCGCTTGATCAACCGCAAGTCGGATGATAGCCTCGCTCCACGGCGCATGCACGTCCTGCTGCTTCGACCCGTACCGGTTAACGATCGGTTCGGCCTCGGTCCGTTCTTCCGCATCGAGCCGCTCGGCATCGAGTACATCGCCGCCGCACTCGAACAGCGCGGCCACTGCACGACCGTCGTCGACCTCCGTTACAGCCGATCGATCGACTGGTACCTGCGGCGCGTGCGGCCCGCGCTCGTCGGCGTCGCGTGCATGCATGCGCTCGAGACCGACGAGGCGCTGGCGGTCGTCGCGCACGTCCGGCGTGCGATGCCGGAGGTATTCATCGTCGTCGGCGGCCACTCGGCGGCGGCGTATCCATGGCCGTTCTTCACGCGCGGCGTCGACGCGATCTGCGTGGAGGATGGCGAAGCGGTCATTCCGGCGCTGGCTGACGCGCTGCAGCGCCGAGAGAGAGCGTCCACTGTCCCGGGGCTGCTGATCCGCGATGAAGATCGCGCCGGCGGCGGTCCGCCGGATGCCGGACACGATTTCAGGTCGACGCGCGCATCCGGCCAGACGTTCGCGCTCGATTCGGTGCCGCTGCCGCTTCGCCGCGACGTCGATCGATGGCGTCGTCAGTACGCGTGTCTCTTGTTCCGTCCGGTCTGGCTCATCGAGACGGCGCGAGGCTGTCCGTTCCGCTGTTCGTTCTGCTCGGTGTGGCCCCTCCATGATCGCGGCATCCGGCTTCGATCCATCGACAGCGTCTGCGACGACTTCGCGGCCACCGGACCGCACGTCTTCGTCGCCGACGATCTTTTCTGGTATCAGCCGTCGCGCAGCCTGGAGCTCGCGGCCGAGTTGAAGCGGCGTGGCGTCCGCAAGCGATGGATGCTCGTGCAAACGCGCACCGACCTCGCGGCCACGCATCCGGAGCTCCTCGAGGCCTGGCGGCCCATCGCACAGGACTTCGACATCTTCTTCGGTCTCGAGGCGGTGACCAACGAAGCGCTGAACGCGCTCGTCAAGGACACGACCGTTGATCGGACGGTCGACGCCGTCGCGGTCGCGCGACAGTTCGGATATGGCGTCACCGGCAACTTCGTGGTTGATCCGAGCTGGCGTGAGGCCGATTTCGAGCGGCTCTGGGCGTTCGTCGAGGCACACGGACTGCACCGCGCCGGGTTCACGATCCTGACACCGCTCCCCGGCACGGCGTACTTCGAGGAAATGCTGCCACGGTTGCGCGCCGTCCGATGGGCGCAGTTCGACATGCATCATCTGGTGTGGGAACCGCAGCTCGGGGCCGCGCGATTCTTCGAGCTGTACTGCGAGACGTGGCGCCGGTCGATCCTAAACCTCGGCGGCCACAAGTCGTGGCGCGACTGGGCGCGCCAGGTCCGCGCGCGCGATCTGCCGTTGCTGACACGGATGCTGATCCGGACGCAGCGCATGATGCGGCCCGATGTTTGCCTCGCCGAGCACGAGCTGCACGCGGTCCAGACCGATGGCGGCACGCCGTTCAGCGGATCCGGAACATCTCGTCCGTCACCGGCACGTTGAGGGTGACTTGGTCCAGCCGGATCGACTTCGTATCTCCGCCGGGAAAGGTCATCTGCATCTGAACGAGCAGCAGCGATTCGCGATCGATCCACAGCTGCAGCCGCTCGAGTCCCGCCTTGATCGGCTTCCGCTTCGGTCGCAGGTCGACACGGTCGGCGCCGCGCACCGCCGCATCCGGCTCGACGACAATCTCGAACATCGACCGCAGCGCGTCCAGGCTCGCACGCGCGAAGTACTGATCGATCCGTTTCTGCGTCTGGCGAATGTCGATCGCTTCGCGCTCGCCGCGATCCGGCCACGACACCGTGAGCGATTGATCGTCGATGGCCACGATGCGCCGTTCGGGGTCGGTGTAGGTCATCAGCACGCGCGACGGCGGGGCCGCGAGCACGGTGCCGTGGGCGACGAACGGCTTCTGCAGCAGGCTCGACGTCGTCGTCTCCGTGAAACGCGCGCGGATCGAATGCATCGTCTGCCGGACCTGCAGCGTGCGTGCGAAGATCTCGGCGAAGCGATCCCGTGCGGCATCAGTCGCGGCCGAACAGGCGAGGAGCAGCAGTGCGACCGCAATCGTTGAAGCGTGCGGGCCCGCATGGTACGGTAGCGGCTCCGTGCGCGAGCGGGTCGTCATCACGGGCATCGGGTGCATCTCCTCGTTCGGGCTCGGCCATGCGGCGCTCGCCGACGCTGTGGCGTCGGGCGCCTCGGGGATTTCAGCAATCACGGCGTTCGACACGTCGGCGTGCCGCTCGCACCTCGCGGCGACGATCCGCGGCTTCGACCCCGCAGCGTTCATCCCCCCGATGAAGCTCCGCCGGTTCGATGCGGTGAGCCGCGTCGCGGTCGCCTCCGCACGTCTGCTCTTCGAGCATGCGCGGCGCGAGGTGGGCCCGGGCGCGGCCGATGATGTCGGCATCGCGCTCGGCACGTATACGGCCGGCCTCGACAGCGTCGTCGAGTACGTGGGCGGCCTCACCGATCACGGTCCGACCGGCGTGCCCGCGATCCTGTTCAGCAACACAGTTTCGAACGCGCCCGCCAGCCTGTGTGCGATCGAGTTCGGGCTGCGCGGTCCGAATGTCACGTTCAATCTGCGCGAAGCGTCGAGCCCGGCCGCGATCGCCTTCGCCGTGGGCGTCGTCCGCGACCGGCGCGCAGCCGCTATGGTATGCGGCGGCGCCGACTGCGTCGAGGAGACATTCTTCAAAGTGCACGATCGGTTCCGCGCACTGTCGCCAATGCGCGACGGCGACGAGGGCGCACGCCCCTTCGATCGGCGGAGGAACGGATACGTCCTGGGCGAAGGCGGCTATCTGCTGCTTCTCGAGGCCAAGTCCGCAGCCGAGCGTCGCGGCGCGCAGCCGTACGGAGAGGTCCTCGGCGTCGGCGCTGCGGCCTCGGCCGCTGCCCTGAACGACTGGCCGGCCGACAGGTCGGGCGTCGTCCGTGCGATGCGCCTCGCGCTGACCGATGCCGGGCTCGCAGCGGACAACGTGGGCGCGGTCGTCGCCGCGTCAAACGGCGCGCCGCGGCTCGACAAACTGGAGTCGGATGCGATCGCGGACGTATTTGGTGCTCGCACTGTGCCCGTCGCGTCGGTCAAGGGCGCGGTCGGCGAATCGGGCGCCGCTGCCGCTGCCGGTATCGTCCTCGCGCTGCGATCAATGGCAGAAGGCAGCATCGTGCCGACGGTGGGCTTGGCCGAGCCCGATCCCGAATGCGCCGTAGCCGCCAGCGGTGCTTCGCAAGCGGTCGCGGGCGAGACGTTCCTGGTCAACGCGGTCGCTTGCGGCGGCACGGCGTACAGCCTCGCGATTCGGGCCGCGCGCGCTTGAGCGCGACTCCCGCGTGCGGCTATCATTCACGCGGCCCGCCACATTCCACAAGAGATGGACGAATTCAGCCTCAACGGCCGCGTTGCGGTCGTGACCGGCGGATCGCGAGGCATCGGCCGCGCCATCACGACGGCGCTCGCGCGGCGCGGCGCTTCCGTAGCGATCTGCTATCGCGCGCGCGAGGACGCCGCGCGGGAGACCATCGCCCTGGTGAAACAGCACGGTGCGAACGCGTATGCGGCGCCGTGCGATGTGACCGACGAGGCGTCCGTGACGACATTTTTCGAGCAGGTCCGGAGCGAGCTGGGGCCGATCGACATTCTCGTCAACAACGCCGGGATCGTACGCGACGGCCTCATCGTGTTCATGACGCGCGATCGGTGGAACGAGGTCCTCGAAACGAACCTGAACGGCGCGTTCCTGTGCATCCGCGCCGTCATCCGCGAGATGCTGCTGCGGCGATGGGGCCGGATCATCAACATCGTCTCGGCGAGCAGCGACGTCGGCGCGATCGGTCAGGTGGCGTACTCTGCGTCGAAGGCTGGTCTCGTCGGCCTGACGCGCACGCTCGCGCGCGAGTGCGCGCGCCAGGGAGTGCTCGTGAACGCCGTCTCGCCCGGGCTCATCGAGACGGACATGCTGAGCGCGCTGTCGGAAGAGAAACGACAGGAGTTGCTGCGCGACGTCGCGCTCGGCCGCACGGGGAACGCAGAGGAGGTGGCGCCGCTCGTGGCTTTCCTCGCGTCGCCGGCGGCGAGCTACATCACCGGTCAGATCATCGGCGTCGACGGCGGGTTGATGTAAGGTAACGGTATCCACCATGGATGGAAACGGGACACTGTTGGATCAGGTGAAAACGGCGATCGTGCGGTGTCTGCGGATGCCGATCACGCCCGCGGAAATCCAGGACGACATGCCGCTGTTCGACGAAGGGCTCGGCCTCGACTCGATCGACGCGCTCGAGATCGTCCTCGAGCTGCAACGCTCGTTCGGCGTGGAGATCAGTGACGAGCAGGTCGGTAAGCGTGTACTGCACAGTGTGCGCACCATCGTCGAGTTCATCGAGGTGTCCCGGCAGCCGACCGGATAGCCGCGCGGCCAATGCGCAACTGCCTGACCGTCGACGTCGAGGAGTGGTTCCACGTTTGCGGCATCAGCGGTCCGTTTGCTTTCGAGCACTGGGATACGCTGCCTAGCCGCGTCGTGGAAACAACGCGCGATTTGCTGGACCTGTTCGATGCGTGCGGAACGCGCGCGACGTTCTTCGTGCTCGGCTGGGTCGCCGCGCGGCATCCGACGCTCGTGCGTGATATCGCCCGGGCCGGCCATGAAATCGCCTCGCATGGACATCTCCATCGGCGCGTGTACGAGCTGACGCCCGAAAGCTTCGGCGCCGATCTCGCGGAGAGCCGCGCGGCGCTTGCCGCCGCGGGCGTCGCCGACGTGCGAGGCTTTCGCGCGCCCGAGTGGTCGATCAACGGGCGAGCGCCGTGGGCCCTCGACGTGCTGGCGCGCGCTCGGTTCGCGTTCGACTCGAGCATGGCGCCGATGCGGATCGTCGGCGATCCTGCGTATCCGCAGCGGCCGCACGTGCGGGCGACCGCGCACGGCGAGGTCATCGAGTTCCCGCCGCTCGTCGACCGCCGCTTCGGGCAGAACATGCCACTGGGGGTCGGCTGGGGCCTTCGGATGAGCGACCCGGCGCGGGTCCTCGCTGCGATCGCCGAGCGCAACCGCCGCGGCATTCCCATTGCACTCGTCGTTCATCCTTGGGAAATCGATCGCGATCCGCCGCGCGTGACACTGCCGCTGGCCAGGCAGTTCGCGCACTACTTTCGCCTGGGCGGTTTTCAGACGCGGCTCGAACAGATCATTCGCGGCGCGACGTTCGCGCCGATGGGAGAAGTCCTGGGCCTCAGCGCGGTCGACGCATGACCGTCCGCGGTATCGTGACCGCCGTGCTCGGCGCAACGGCCTGGTCGTGTGCCGCGTCCACCGCGCTGGCGGCGCCCGCGATCCGTGGCGTCGCAATCGAGCAGTCGCTCGAGGCCGAGCCGATTCCTGCGCCTCCGGCGGACGTCCCGCTCGTCGCCCGGCTGGCGATCGATCGCCACGTGTTCGACGGTTCGTCCGCGAGCACCGCATGGGACCGCTTACAGGAACGTCTGAAGATCTACCAATCCAGTCATGTGGCGGTGTTACTGGCGCTCGGGACGTTTCCATCCGCCGATGCCGACGTCGAGGCGTGGCGTCAATTCCTCCGCTTGGTCGCCGAACGTTGCAGCGGCGCCGTGGTCGCATATCAAATCGGCGCGGTCGCGGCGGGTGACGAGCATGACGTCAATCGTTACGTCTATCTGCTGAAACTCGCGGCCGTTCAGCTGCGCACCGTCGAATCGACGGCGGTCGTGGTACAGGGCCCGATTCCCCCGGGCTCGGTCGAGTGGGAAGCCCGCGTGTTCGCTGCAGGCGCCGGTCCCTACATCGACGCGGTCGCGATCGACGGCTTGCCGTCTTCGGCGGGACCGATGACGACGGTCATCGAAAAAGAGAAGCCCTCCGGCCTCGCGATCATCGGACCGGTCCATCTGCCGGCCGATCCCGCACAGGCAGCAGCGCAGTTCGTGGAGACGCGGACGCGCGCGCTCGGCACGTTCGTCCACGTCGTTGCGTACGACGGTGAGCCGGCGGCGATCGCGGCAGCGCTGTCGGCCGCCCGCCGAATCGCGGATCTGATCGCCGCCGATCTGGTGACCCTCGACGAGCGCGCCGCTGTTCTCCGCTTCACGCAGGCCGAACGCGACGTCACGCCGTCGGTTGCGCACACGCTGCTGTACAGCCTCACCGGCTTCGATACGTTTCTCGTGTACGGTCCCGCCGCGGGCGCGACAATCGACCTCGAGATCAGCGTCGCGAACGCGACGAACCCGATGGTGCGCGATCTGCTGGCCGGAACGACCCAGAAACCGCTGCGCAGCCAGACCGACGGAGCGGGCAAGCGACTGCGATTCACGCTGCCGCTTGCCGATCACCCGCTCGTTCTCGATTTCAACTTCGGCATCGGCGACACGTACATACTCACGAGCGAAGCGCAGAAGGAATCACTGCCGCGCGTCGAGGAAATCATCTTCCGCTACCGACAGGCGCAGGCGGCGCAGGACGCGGCGCTCGAGAATTACATCGCGCACGTCCGCATCGAGCAGCACTTCCATCCTTCACCCGCGGATCCGTCGTACAACATCGTGACGGAGAACCGTCTGTTCGCTGACCGCGTCGGCGTCGAGTGGGAGGAGTTGAGCTTCGAGCTGAACGGCGCGAAATGGACGGCGAATCGACCGGCGTTTCCGCTCGTGCAGCCGGAGAAGGTGCTTTCGTTGCCCCTCGATCTCCGGTTGAACGAGGACTACACATATCGCCTGGACGGCGTCGAGCCGGTCAGCGGACGGCCCGCGTTCGTCATCCGTTTCGATCCTGTCGATGCGCGGCGGGCGCTCTACCGCGGTACGGTGTGGATCGATCGGCGCAGCTTCGTCAGGCTCAAGGTCCAAGCAGTGGAGACGAAGCTGGCCGGTCCGGTCGTGTCGAACGACGAGACGCAGATCTACGCGGAGGCCGGCGGACTTCCGGGACGTCCCGCGTGGCTGATGAACCATCTGGTCAGCAAGCAGGTGTTCCTCATCGCCGGCCGCAGCGTCCTCGTCGAACGGGAGCTGCACTTCACGGACGTCTCCCTGAACGTGCCGGACTTCTACGCTGTGCGAACGGCGGCCCGCGCGTCGAACCGCATCATGTACCGCGACACCGACCAAGGGGTTCGGTACCTCGTGAAGAAAGGGGAGACGCGGGTGGTCAGCAACCAGATGACCACGTCGGCGCGCGCGTTCGCGCTTGGCGCGGACGTCGATCCATCGTTCGACTATCCGCTGCCCATCGGCGGTCTCGACATCCTGGACTTCAACTTCCTCAACCGCGACATGCAGCTGGCGCTGCTGTACGGCGGAGTCATCGCGCTCGGCAACCTCCAGCACCCGAACTTGTGGGGCGGCAAGTTCGACGCGAGCATCGACTTCTTCGGTCTCGCCGTGAAATCGAACGACGACGTGTTCGACGCTCTCGGACGGAGGAGCGGCGAACGCGTCAACCGGATTCCCGTCGCGACCGGCGTCAATATCGGCTATCAGGTGACGCCGTTCCACAAGCTCACCGGCCACTACGAGCTGCACTACGATGCGTACTTCCGCGACCCCACGACGGCCGCCGGTTTCGCGATACCGTCGGACACGGCCACCAACGGCGAGGGCGCCGGTTACGAGTTCAGGCGCCGCGGCTACTCCGCGACTGCGAACGTCGCCGCGTACCAGCGTACGAAGTGGACCTCGTGGGGAACGGGCGCAGACTTCGACGCGGATGCGCGCACGTACACGAAGTACGACATCGGGCTGTCGAAGGATTTCGTCTTCAAGACATTTAACACGATCCACTTGAACGCGACGTACTTCGGCGGCCGGCGTCTCGATCGTTTCAGCATGTACCAGTTCGGTCTGTTCGATGCGACGCGCATGCACGGTGTGCCGTCGGCGGTCCGCTTCGCCGAGCTGGCCATGCTCCGCGGCTCGTACTCATTCAATTTGTTCGAGCAGTACCGGTTCGATCTTTTCCTCGACCAGGCGAGCGGACGCGATCCACGGATAGATGACGGGTGGCATCAAGTGACAGGGACCGGCGTGCGTCTCAATCTGCGGGCGCCTCGAAACACGATTCTGCAGCTCGACTTTGGGAAGAGCTTCCTGCCCGACACTTACCGCCGCGCCGGGTCGACGGTGCTCCAGATCCTGCTGCTGAAGCCCTTATGAGCGGCGTGCTGCGCGCGGATCTCCACGTCCACTCGTATCATTCGGGTTATGCGCGGCACCTGCGCATCCTCCGCGCGCGCGATTGCTACTCCGAGCCTGAAGCGGTCTACGCCGCGGCGAGAGCGCGCGGCATGGACGTGGTCACGATCACCGACCACGACAGCATCGACGGCTGCCTGGAGTTCCTGAATCGGCACCCTGACGCCGAAGACTTCTTCATCAGCGAAGAGGTCGAATGCTCGTTTCCCGGCACGACGCTCAAGGCGCATATCGGCGCGTACGCCATCGATGAGCGCATCCACCGCGAGATTCAGCCGCTGCGGTGCGACGTGCACGACGTGGTAGCGTACCTGCGCAGCCGTGACGTGTTCTACGCGCTCAACCATCCGTTTTTCTTCTTCACCGGCCAAATCCCATTTGCGGAGTACGTCGCGATGCTCGTCGGGCTGTTTCCGGCCTTCGAAGTCCGCAACGGCACGATGCTGCCCGAGCACAATCTGCTGGCGCAGGCGATCGTCAGCGCGTGCGGCGCGCAGGGCGGTCCGCCATTCGTGACGATCGGTGGCAGCGACGCACACACGCTTGCCGGCGTCGCGACGACGTTTACTGAAGTCACGGGGCGCGATGAGCAGGAAGAGCGTGAGGAGTCGCACGGGTCGCCGCGCGATCGCTTCGTGTGCGGCCTTCGCGCCGGCCGCGCGCGGGCGGACGGACGCCACGGCAGCACCCTTCGCGAAGCGCGCGAGATCTACGGCGTGGTGGCGCGCTACTGGGCGTCGCTTGTCGGCGGCGGACGGCCTGGCTTGTCGCTGCCGCGCCGCGCGCTCGGCCTGGCGTTTTCCGCAGTCACGCTGCCGTTCGAGTTCAGCCCGCTGCTGGTTGCGGCGCTCGACAAGCGCGCAGAGGCCGCGCGCGTCCGCGCGTACCGCCGCGAATGGGACGCGGCGGCCGCGACGCCGACAGGCGCCGTCGCGATCGCTAACCCCGCTGCCGAAAGCGAATCGACGTGACCGATCGGCGCGTCGTGGTGACCGGGATCGGCCTGATGAGCGCGCTCGGCACGACGCGTGAGGCGGTGTGGCACGGCCTGGTGTCGGGACGCTGCGGCATCGCCTCCGTCACTCAGTTCGACACCACGGGATACCGCAGCCAACTCGCCGCGGAGATTCCTGCGTATACGCGGGATGCGGCGTATTCCGAGAAGGCGTGGCGCCGGCTCTCACGCAGCGACCAGGTCGCGATCATCGCGTCGCGCGAGGCACTCGATGACGCGGGCCTGCTCGAGGGTGATGTCGACCGCGCGCGCATCGGCGTACTGCTCGGATCGGGCACCGCGAATCTGATGCGTAATGAGGAGTGGTTCGCCGAGATGCGCCGTGTCGGCGTCCGACGCGCCTCTCCCGCGAAGATCTTCAATCACTTTCCCAGCACGCCAAGCGACACGGTCGCCGCGACCTTCGGACTCGAGGGCCTCAAGGCATCCGTGCTGTCGGCCTGCTCATCAGGAACGGTCGCCGTCGGCTACGGCGCCGACGCGATTCGGTGGGGCCAGATCGACGCGGCACTCGCGGGCGCGAGCGATGTGTTATGTCGTCTGACGTTCAGTGGCTTCAACGCGCTGCGCCTCGTCGACACGGAGCCGTGCCGCCCGTTCTGCCGCACGCGGAAAGGCATGAACCTCGGCGAATCGGCCGCCATCCTCGTCCTCGAGGATCTCTCGCACGCCAGGCGCCGCGCCGCGCGTATCTACGCGGAGATTGCGGGGTACGGCGTCCGCTGCGAGGCGTACCACCCGACTGCGCCGGAGCCTGAGGGGCATGCAGTCGCCGATCTCGTGCACGACGCGCTGCGGGCCGCACGCATGCCTCCCGACGCCGTGGACCATGTGAATGCACACGGAACGGCGACGCCGCAAAACGATCGGGCCGAGGCGCGCGGCATGCGCTTGGTCTTCGGCGAACGCGTTCGGCGGATTCCGGTGACCTCGATCAAGTCGATGGTCGGACACTGCCTCGCGGCGGCGGGCGCGATCGAGGCGGCCGCTGTTGCGATGTCAATCGCCCACGGCGTCGTTCCTCCAACCGTGAATTACCGTGAAGATGACCCTGAGTGCGACGTTGACGTCGTCGCGAACGAAGCTCGCAACGTTGCCGTGACGTGCGGCGTCTCCACATCGCTGGCGTTTGGCGGCAACAATGGTGCGCTCGTGATTCGGCGATTCGATGGAAAGCGGGCCTGAACTCGAAGCACGTCAGACGCGATCTTCAATGGATTTCGAGGTGCGCTCGCGCCTTCGCGCTCGCTCGAGCCGCGGATGCCGCGCTCGGGCGTATCCAGAACAGAACGTCGCACCTCCCGCGAGCAGCAGCAGGTGCTCGAATTCGCCGAGGTAGGCCGGCTCCGCCATCTGTCTGCTATGTAGACTCGTTAGACGGCGCTGCTCACAAGAGAGTTGGCGCTCCGATGAGTAATATTGGCCGCGCCATGCCTCCACGGACGCATCCCCGGTGCCCCCGATGCCGGCCGATTGCGGCGGTGATCGGGTCAGGTCGCGCCGCCGACGCGCATTGCGCCGAGGTCGGACGATTGATCGCGACGCTCGGCTTTCATCTCTTGACCGGCGGCGGCCGGGGCGTGATGGAGGCGGTGAGCCGCGCGTTCTCCGAGACGTCGCCGCGATCGGGCCTCGTCATCGGGATCATTCCGGCGCGGGTTCACGGGCTGGACCAGATCGAGGAGCGGACGGCCGCGAACGTCGTCTACGACCCGCCCGCGGGCTACCCGAACGAATGGGTGGAGATCGCGATCTACACGCACCTGCCGGACAGCGGAAAAGAGGGAACGCTGCGTTCGAGCCGCAATCACGTCAACGTGCTGTCGGCACACGCGATCGTCGCGCTGCCCGGACGCGAGGGAACGGAATCGGAGATGTGGCTGGCGAAGCAGTACGGCGTCCCGATCGTCGCCTACGGACAGCATCCCGATGGCGTTCCACATGGCGTCCAGCAGGCGCCGACGCTCGACGCGGTGCGAGCCTTCCTGATGCAGCACCGGTGACGCCCGCGGATCTTCGCGTGGCCCTACAACCGCGCCTACCGGGTCGTATCTCTCACCAGCGCAGTCAGCGCTTCGTCGAATCCAAGGCGGCCGTCGAGATACGGCTGCCAGTCGCGTTCGAGCGCGTCACGCAGCGGCTGCCAGCCGCGCGTGTAGACGCCGTAGCGGTACGCGTAAGCCTGATACTGCGCGTCGCCGGTCTTGCCGAGCTCGCGGCGCGCGAGCTCGCCCGCCGTGTAGAAGATGACGGTGTGCCACAGGTCGCGCGGCGCGGTGACATGCTGCCGCGCGGCCTCGGCGTTGATCGCCGCGATGATGCGGCCGCCGATGGCTCTGGCGTGCGACGCCTCGTGGAAGAGCATCTCGAACGCCATGTCGCCCTGGTATTCTGGGTTCGACGCTTCGATGATCGTATGTGCGGCGGTGCCGTCGGGACCGTCGATCGTATAGCCGCCGAACGGTCCCGCTTCGGCCGCGGCGTCGACGATGATCGGCGCCGCCGGCCACTCGACGCGGTATGTCCGCGCGATCGCGGCCGACATGCCCGATCCGTGCGCGGCGAGCAACGGCTGCAGCGCGGCGATCCACCGATCGTTCAGCTGGCGCTGCGCACTCCAGTAATGCGCCCGATAGATCGGCGCGGCCCTCGTCAGGGCACGCGATGTCGCATCGTCGATCGCGGCCGGCATCGGGTCCAGCGCCACTTCGTTGGCGACGACCGCCAGCGCGTTCGTGATGCGCCTGAGCGCGTCGTCGAACAACAGATCGCGCCTCGCGTTGTCCGCGTACCCGTCGAGCGCCGACGTCCACGCGACGCGCTCGGCTTCGGTGAGCGCGTCGGCCTTGACGCCCGTTGCCATCTGGGCGGTGCGGCGCCGCGCCTCACCGCGCAGGACGTGATGCAGGTTGACCCAGAAATTGTTTTGAAAACGGAAGGTCGGGTCAGCGGCTCTGGACGGCACCACAATCGCGATCGCGGCAACGACGGCGATTGTGGTGCGCATCGTCTATTTCTTGAGCTCGGAGTAGATCGCGAGGACGTTGGTCTTCAGCCTCTCCGGCTGGATGGTGTAGCCCTTGTATTTGTCCGCCGGCTTCCAGCCGGTCCCGATGCTGTCGGCCATCATGCCCGACGCCATCGCCGTCTGGACATCGTGGAGAAAGTCCTTGTTGAACTGCGCGTACTCGCCCAAGTCGTCCCAGGACATCATCGTGCTGTGGCCCGTGATGACCGTCTCGACGTTCTTGATGCCCGCGTGCGCTTTGGTGAGCGTCTCGCCGATCTCCCGTCCGCTGCCGCCGTTGTTGTAGTCGAGCAGCGGCAGATTCTTGCCCGAGAAGATGTCGCCGGCGTGGGCGACGCGCAGCTCCGGGAACACGATGAACGCATCGCCGTTGGTGTGACCGCGGCCGAAGTAGTACAGGTCGATGCGGTCCTTGCCGCTGCCGAGCGTCATCTTGTCCTTGAACGTCTTCTTCGGCAGCCCGCGGCCTTTGTGCTCCTTGAAGATGTCCATTTTCTCCATGTTCGCTTTCGTGTTCTCCTGGACGACGATGTCGACCGTCGCCGGGAATTCCACGTTGCCGCTCACATGGTCGCCGTGCGTGTGCGTGTTGATCAGCAGCGTCACCGGCTTGGGCGTCAGCTCCTTGATTTTGTCGAGGATCGGCTGGCCCCATCCCGGGTTCTTGGCGTCGACGACTGTGACGCCGTTCGCACCGACGTACACGGCGGTGTTGCCGCCGCCGCCCTTCAGCATGTAGAGGTTGTCTTTCACTTTCTCGACGTCGATGACCTTCGGACCCTGCGGCTGCGCCGGCTGCTGCGCCGCGCGCAGGCCGAGCGAAACGGCGCCGATGGCGCCGAGGACGAGGACGAGGCGCGCGCGTGTCATTTCTTCATCTCCTCCGCGAGTTTCTGGATGCGACCGGTCAACCCACCGAACAGCGGAGGGTTGGGCGGTGGTGTTTTCGGATTCGCAACCGTCTGCGGATAGCCGGCGCCGGAGTACTTCGCCGGGACGGTCCACCCTTCGTCGGCGAGCTGCTGCGGCGTCTTGCCTGCCTTCAGTCCGGTTTGCGCCCAGTTCAGCCAGTCCTGATTGAATTCCTCAAACGTCTTCAAATCGGCCCACGTCGTCGTCGTGTTGTTGTGGCCGTTGATGATCGTGTCGACGTTCTTGATCCCCGAATGGACCTTGTTCAGCGTCTCGTGGTAATGCAGCACGCTGCCGCCGTTGCCGGGATCGACGAGCGGCAGATTCTTTCCGGCGAAGAGGTCGCCCGCGTGCACGGTGCGCAGGGCGGGGAACACGATCCAGGCGTCGCCGTTGGTGTGGCCCGGACCGAAGTAGTAGAGGTCGATCTGATCCGCACCCTTGCCGATCGTCATCTTGTCCTTGAACGTCCGCTTCGGCAGGCCTTTGCCGCTGTTCTGCTTGAAGATGTCCATCTTCTCCATGTTCGTCTTCGTGTTCTCCTGCGTCACGATTTCGACCGACGCGGGGAACTCCACGTTGCCGCTGACGTGATCGCCGTGCGTGTGCGTGTTGATCAGACGCGTGACCGGCTTGGGCGTCAGCTCCTTGATCTTGTCGAGGATCGGCTGTCCCCATCCGGGATTCTTCGCGTCGACGACCGTCACGCCGTCGGCGGTGACGAACACGGCGGTGTTGCCGCCGCCGCCCTTGAGCACCCAGAGGTTGTCCTTCACCTTGTCGACGTCGATGGTTCTCGGTCCCTGCTGCTGCGGCGGCTGCGCCTCGAGGGACGCGAGCGTCCCCGCTGCGACCAGCAGCCCGAGCACGAATGCACGTTTCATTTGCCGTTCCTCACTTTCTCGCGGAGGCGCCGCATCAAATCGCTCCAGGAAAGAAGACCCGTTGGACGAACCAGAACGCGCCCGCGGCGATCACGACGATCGATCCCGCGAACGCCAGCTGCCGTCCCGCCGCCTCGCTGCGCGAGCGCAGCGCGGCGAACGCCGACGCGACGGCCACGACGACGATCAGTTGTCCGATTTCCACGCCGACGTTGAACGCGAACAGCGACCAGCCGAGCGCGCGCGCCGGCAGATCCATCTCGCGCAGCACGTTCGCGAAGCCGAATCCGTGGATGAAGCCGAACGCAAAGGCGATGTACGCGCGCACGTCGCGTCCTTCGCGCACGAGCAGGTTGTCGGCGCCGACGTACACGATGCTCAGCGCGATGGCCGGCTCGATGATCCGCGCCGGCGGCGACACGAGGTTCAGCGCCGCGAGCGACAGCGTGATGCTGTGCGCGACGGTGAAGGCGGTGACGACGACGGCCAGCTGACGGATGGTGCCGCCGAGAAGCAGCAGGCCGACGAGAAACAGGAGATGGTCGGGTCCGATCAGAATGTGGTGAATGCCCGCCGGAAGGAACTTCTCGATGACGGCGACCGCGCCCTGACGCGTGCCCGCAAAGTACTCGAAGCGATCGTGCGCGCCGTCGAGAATGGCCTGTGTGAGCGCGCTGCCTTCGTACACGTTGAGAAATGTCTGGTGCGCGGGATCGTACGGGAACATCCGTGTGGTCACCTCGACGGTGCCCGGCGGCGCGTGGAGCGCGAAGCGCAGTCGCAGACGGAGCGACTGTCGCTCGGAAATCGTTTCGAGGCCGATCCACTGCGGCGTCAGCGCGCGGCCGTCGGCCGCCACGGTGAGACGCGGCGCCAGCAGCGCCGTGAGCGCCGCCGTGTATTGAGCCGCGACCGCCGGCTCGAGCAGTCGTTCGGCCGGGTTGACATCGAGATCGTGCGCGGCATCGAACATGTGCACGACGAGGACGCCGTCGATTGCGTCCGGCTGGATCCGGAGATCGAGATAGCTGAACGGGACGGGGTGCGCGAAGGCCGACCGCGGCAACAGCAGAGCACAGAGGACGCAAAACACGCCCCTACCAACAATCAGTCGTCGCACGGCGGGCAATGTTAGCGTACGGTCATGGAGATCGCCCCTGGCGCGTTTCACCTTCAGCACTGCCTCAGCCTCGAACGCCAGCGCGCGATGGCGGATCGGTGCCGCGAGCTCGTCGACGGCGCCGTGCCGGCCTACGTGCCGGTCGTCCGCGGCGGCGGGATGATGCACGTGCGCATGCTCTGCCTCGGCCGCCACTGGAACGGCAAGACGTACCGCTACGAGCCGACGCGATCGGACTTCGACGACCTGCCGGCGCCGCCGCTGCCGGAAGAGTTCCGACGTCTGGCCGGCGGGATCGCCTCCTCGGTGGGGATGTCGCTCGACGCCGACCTCTGCATCCTTAATTACTACGACGCCGACGGCCGGATGGGTCTGCACCAGGACAAGGATGAAAGTGCAGCGTCGATCGCGGCGGGGCTACCGGTGGTGTCCGTGTCGCTCGGCGACACGGCGCGGTTTTTGTTCGGCGGGTTGAAGCGGCGCGAGCCGGTGGAGGCGCTGCCGCTCGAATCAGGCGACGCGTTTGTATTCGGCGGTCCTGCGCGCCTGCGGTATCACGGCGTGTCGCGCATCCTGCCCGGTACCGCACCGCTGGAGCTGGGGATGAGTGGGAGATTCAACCTCACCTTTCGTCAGTACGACTCCTCAACTCAGTGACCGGGATGGTATTGGCGCTCGATGTGGCCCTCCAACTGCGAACGGTAGAAGTACACGTCTCTCAGATCGCCC
>QHWB01000014.1 GCA_003222395.1 Acidobacteriota bacterium | reverse complement strand
TCCCGTTTCGTGGACAGCGCGAGTCGATCGACGACGCGGTTGCCGATGCGCATGCTGCGTGCGGCGCGATCGACGTCTTCATGCGCGCGTTCGCTCTTCACGAGCAGCGCGGTCTCGAAATCGTAGGCCGTCTGAAAACACGCCGCGGCGGGCACGCCGGCCAGCACGAACAGGAACGTGGCGCGCGCCCAGAAGAACCCGCGCCAGACCACGGTGCGGCGCGAAGACGCCGGCATCAACGTGACTATCAAATACGTGGCGATTGCGGCGCCAGCGGTCAGCATCGCCGCCCGACCGAGGAGCGCCATCGATTCGAGACGACCGGCGTCCACGACGAACAGTGCGATCACTCCAGCGTCGACGAGCGCGGCGGTCGCGTACGCCCACCCCTTCCGGTCATCGGGCCAGAACCATTTCGTCCAGCGCGAAGGCGCGAAGAAGTGGAGCAGCGCCGACACCGCCCCCAGCACGACGCCAAACGCCGCGAACATGATCAGCGCCAGCGTCAGCGTCTCCAGGTTCAACGTCTCCAGCACGGCGTTGTCCTGGAATACGACGAGCGCCCATCGCGGGTCTGCGAATGCCCCGTCGCCGATCAGGCGCGTGATGTACATGCGAGTCGGCCGGCCGAGATAGTACGCAGTGAGAAGATCGTCGTGGAGCTCCTGAACCGCCGACTTCAGCGCGGCATCGTCTTCGCACTCCTTGAAGAAGCTCTCCTGCAGGCTGCGGGTGCCGTCGGAATGGAAGACGACGAGACCGTCGTGATCGACGACCGCGAATCGCACGTGGTTCGGAAGAAGCGGCCGATCAGTCGTACCGGAACACGTAGACGTCCATCGCGATCACCGTGAGCAGGCCGGCCGCGGCAAACGTGGTCACGCATACCCAGACGCCGTCGTGCGCGCTGAAGCGCTCGCGCGGGCCGAGGACACGGAGCTTCACGAGCGGGATGCCGAGGCAGATCGCGGCGAGCGCCGTGCTGAACCACAGCAGATACGTGTACGAGATCGCTGCGCCCTCCGCCCTGAACCGATCGACGCGCACGAAGCCGCACAGCACCCACTCTTCCGGATCGCCGCTGACGACCTGTTGTCCCGTGCGTTCGTCGGTGCGCAGCCGCACGGCACGGATCGTCATGGTCACCTCAGCTCGTGGAACGTCGCTGATGGAGACGCGCGGACGACACCCGGATCGGCTCGTTCGTGCAGCGGCAAACGCGCGGATAATAGCGGGATAGCCGCTTCGTCAATGCATCGAATCGCATCATTCCGTCACGTCGCGCCAGTCCTCATTCTGGTGGCCGCCTGCGGCGGCACGCCTCCGGCGCCGTCCGCTGCGCCATCAGCGCCGCCGCCTTCGGCGCCGCAGCCCGTTCGCGTGCTGATGCTGACGGCGACCGCGGCATTCCGTCACGACTCCATTACGACCTCGAAGCAGGTGATGGCCGCGCTCGCCTCGCGCGGCGGCGCGTTCACCGTCGCCGTCACCGAAGATCTCGGCGATATCACGCCGGCGCGCCTCGCCGCGACCGACGTCCTCATGTTCGCGCTCACGAGCGGCGAGCTGGCGCTGGATCAGAATCAGAAGTCGGCGATCGTCGCGTGGATCACCAACGGCGGCGGATTCATCGGCGTGCACAGCGCAACCGACACGCTGTACGACTGGTCAGACTACGGCCGCATCGTCGGCGCGTACTTCAAGGAGCATCCGTGGACCGAGCCGGCCACCGTCATCGTCGAGGATCGGAGTCATCCGACGACGAGCGGGCTGGGGGCGAGTCTCCGTCTGCTCGAGGAGTTCTACACGTTCCGCGAGAATCCGCGGCCGTCAGTGCACGTGCTGCTGTCGCTCGATGCGGCATCGGTGCACGCGCAGGGCGACTTTCCGCTCGCGTGGTGGCAGACGATCGGCCGCGGCCGGTCGTACTACAACGCGCTCGGACACTTCTCCGAGACCTGGAACGATCCGAGCTTCCAGAGTCAGCTGTCAGCCGCGGTTCAGTGGGCCGGCGGGAGGTTGCCGTAGCGGGGTTCGAGGTTCCCGGTTCCGGGTTCGGGGTTCGTTCTGGGTTCGCCAGACATATCATGGGAACCACGATGATCGCCGTCGTCTGGCAATTCGACGTGAAACCCGGTAAGGAACAGGAATTCGAGCAGCTTTACGGCGTTGACGGCGAGTGGACGGCGATGAATCGTCACAGCCGTTCGTACCTGGGAACGTCGTTTCTCCGCGATCAAAACCGTTCGACTCGGTACGTGCTGATCGAGTACTGGAGCGAGATGCTCGTGTACGAGGAACACAAGAGCTATCGACGCGATCAGTTCGCTTCGCTCGACAAGCAGCGACAGACGCTGGTCGTTTCTGTCGAGCCGCTCGGATTGTTCACCGCACTCGACGTACCGGAGCGAGCAGGACCGACGTGGTCTCGCCGATGATGCGAGTGTTCGGCCCTTTCGCCTTCCACACCCGCCGTGGCCTCTGGACGGCGTCACCCGCCTTTTGTCCGCGCGGCCGCTTCGGCCGGCAGCAGTAACAACGACGAGCAGAGCGGACAGATGAACGACTCGCATGGCGATAGCCTGCTCGCCTGTGGGGTTCATCAGATGAAACGATGCGGTCAGACCACTTCTTTCCTTTACTTGAGCGTTAAAGGGTGCTTATCTGAGCGCCGCTCGATCTCAACCCGGCGGCCTGTCAGGAGGAGAGATTCATGACCGCTCGAGTCCTCGGCACAGTGCTTCTCGCGCTGCTCGTCGCAACGCCCGCCCTCGCGCAAACCGGCCAAATCAATGGCGTGATCACCGACAACACCGGGGCCGTCCTTCCCGGCGCCACGGTGAAGGCCGTCGAAGTGGCGACCGGATTGTCGAGGGACACCGTGACCGGCGCCGACGGTCGCTACATCTTCACGTCGCTGCGCCCGACCACGTACGACATCACCGCGGAGCTTCAAGGCTTCCGGACGGCGCAGCGGAAGGGCGTGGTGCTGCAGGCGAACCAGTACCTCACGGTGAGCTTCACGGTCGAGCTCAGCAACATCGCTGAAACGGTCACCGTGACGGGCGAATCGCCGACCGTCGACGTCACGTCGGCGACGATCAGCGAGGTCGTCGAATCGAAACGGATCGTCGAGCTGCCGCTGAACGGCCGCGACGCCGCGAAGTTGAGCACGCTCGTGGCCGGCATGGTGCTTCAGCAGGTCGATCAGGAATCCGGGAAAACGATCCCCGGCGCGCTGCGGCTGTCGACCAACGGCACCGAGGCGCGTCAGGTGTCGTTCCGGTTGGACGGCACGAGCCACACGGACCCGTACTTCCAGCAGAACCAGCCGTTCCCGTTTCCCGACGCGCTGCAGGAGTTCAGCATTCAGACCAGCAACTACAGCGCCGCGCAGGGCAACAGCGCCGGCGCCGTGGTCAATGCGGTCACGCGCTCGGGGACCAACGAGCTGCACGGCGGCACGTTCGACTACCTGCGCGATCGCACGTTCAACGCGCGGAATTTCTTCTCGCCGGAAAAAGACTTTCTGAAGCGCCAGCAGTACGGCGGCTTCGCCGGCGGGCCGATCCAGCGCAACGAGATGTTCTTCTTCGTCGGGTGGCAGGGCACGCGCCTCGAGAACGTCGGGACGACGAAGACCGCCACCGTGCCGACCGCGGAGCAGCGCGCCGGCAACTTCGGAAGCGCCACGGTCAGAGACCCGCTGACGGGCCAGCCGTTCCCGAACAATCAGATTCCCGTCTCGCGCTTCGATCCGGCGTCGGTGAACGTTCTGAAATTCATGCCGCTCCCGGGCGCGGATGGCCGCATCCTGATCCCGCGGCGCATCGGACAGCAGGACGATCAGGTCGTCATGAAAGTGGATCGGATGATCGGTCAGAAGGACCAGCTGAACATGCGGTACTTCTTCGACAACTTCCACAACGACCCGACCTACACCGACGGCAACCTTCTGAGCTACAGCAATCCGACCCTGGCCGCGGGCACACGGATGCAGAACATCGTCGGCGGCTGGACGAGAACGATCTCGCCAACGCTGCTGAACGAGGTGCGGCTCGGCTACAACCACACGTTCTCGCGGCGCTTCCCGCCGCCCGGCGTGCCCTCGATGCAGGAGCTCGGCGTCCGCCTGCCGATCTATCCGTCGCTCGCGTCGATTTCAGAGATCAACGCCAACAACTTCTTCAACATCGGCGACAACCTCGAGGCGTCGTTCTATCGTCCAGGCATCGAGCTCAACGACCGGATGACGTGGACGCAAGGCAAGCACAACTTGCAGTTCGGCGGCGAGCTGCAGCGCTACACCGTCGAGATCCGGAATCAGTTCCGCCGCGCCGGCCACTTTCAGTTCGCCGGCAGCTCCACGAGCGGCACCGGCAACACGCTCGCCGATTTCCTCCTCGGCGTCGTCAGCAGCTTCGACCAGGGCACGGGCGAGTACAAGGATTACGTGGTGAACTACGGATCGTTGTTCGTCCAGGACGATTTCAGACTCTCGC
>QHWB01000024.1 GCA_003222395.1 Acidobacteriota bacterium | reverse complement strand
GCCGTCGTCAGTCCCGTCGGAGCGCCTCCATCGGCTGCACGCTCGCCGCACGTCGGGCCGGAATCCAGCTTGCGCCCAAGGCGACGATCATCAACAGCACGGCTGCGCCCCACAACGTGGCCGGATCGGATGGAGAGACACCGAACAGCGTCGACTTCACGAACCGCATGACCAGAAGTGAAGCACTCATGCCGAGCGCGATTGCTGCTGCTGACAGCGATGCTGCTTCGCGGAGCACCATCGTCAGAATCTGCCGCGGGATCGCGCCTAGCGCCATTCGGATCCCGATCTCCTTGGTGCGCTGCGCGACCGAGTACGCGAGCACGCCGTAAGTCCCAACCGATGCCAGCACCAGCGCGAGGAGCCCGAAGGCCGACGTGAGCGACACGAGCAGGCGCTCGTCCGCGAGATCCAAGTCGATTTGATCCTGTTGCGTACGAACATTCACGAGTGGCAGTGCGGGATCGGCCGCGTGCACGACTCGTCGCAGGGCCGGCACGATCGCTTCCGACTTTATCTGCGTGCGAATCTGATACGTCAGCCGGCGTACTTGAGTTTGTTGCACGTACGGAACAAACAGTTGCGGAGGCGCCGCTCAGTGCAGATCGCCGTACAGCGTGTCCGCGCAGACGCCGACGATTTCAATCGGGCCTGCCGTCAAGACGTCGCCATAGCCGGCATACACGCCGAGCGAGACTCGCTTGCCGATCGGATTCTGATTCGGAAATCGTACTGCAGCGAGCCGCTGGTTGATGACGGCGACTTTCGGCGACGTCACGGTGTCGTCGACCCCGAATGCGCGTCCGGCCACGAGCGGGATGCCGAGCGTCTCGAAGAAGTGAATCCCGACGGCATTGTAGGGCTCAGTCTGATCCCTGCCCGCGTCAAGCGCTTCGCCTTGCGGCAAGACGATCGTTTGCAACTGGTCGCTAGACAGATACGGGACCTCTGCGCCAGACACGGATGCGACGCCGGGAATGTTCGCAATCGCCTGCTCCATGCGTTGATGGAACGCGACGTTCGCGCCGGCGGGGTAGCGATTCTGCGGCAGGACGATCTGCGCGAGCAGCAAATGATCCCTGCGGAATCCAGGATTGACGGCAGTGAGTCCGGCAAGCGAGCGAATAAAGAGGCCGGCGCCGATAATGAGGAGTGTGGCCAGCGCGATTTGAAATCCCACGACGGACTTCCCGATGCCTGCGCGGCTCTTGACGCCGTCAGCAACGTCTGCGCGCATGGCCGCCAGGGCGGGCGCGAGGCCGAAGAGGAGGCCGGTCGCGATCGAGATCAGCGCGGTGAAGCCGAATACCTGCCAATCGAAGTGCGGCATGAACTGCGCGATGGCGCCACGTCCGACGTAGGCGAGCGCCAAGCCGGAGGCGCCGCCAATCGCCGCGAGGAGCAGGCTCTCGATCAGCATCTGCCGCAGGATGCGTGCCCGCCCGGCGCCAAGCGCGAGGCGCACGCTCATCTCACGCTGCCGCCGCGCTCCGCGCGCGAGCATCAGGGTCGCAATGTTGGCGCAGGCGAGAAGCAGGACCAGGCCAAGAAAGATCATCAACACGGCGATGGGAGTGGCGAAGGTCTGCTGCTGCGCGAACAGGCCGCGACTGCCGTCGCGCAGTGTCAGCCTCGGCACAACATCACCAGCATGGATCGGGAGCATCGCACGGACGATGGTGGAGAATTGCAAGTCGAGCGCCGCCTGCGCGGCGCGATCGCTGACGCCCGGTTTCGTACGCGCGAGGATGTTCACGGCCGGCGCCGTCGGGTCCGCCAGCCAATTCCGGCCGTTGGACGAAGGCGTTACGAGCGTGGCCTTCGCCAGGGCGACGATTACCCCCGGCGCTTGCGAGGCCAGTGTGCTCGCTGCGCCGGTGAAGCCTCTTGGACTCACGCCGACGATCGTGACCGGCACATCGTTCAGTTTGATCGACTGTCCGAGCACAGACGGCGAGCGAGCGAATTCGCGTGCCCAAAACTCGTCGCTGATCACGACTACCGCTTCGCTGCCGGCCGTGTCGTCAACGGGACGAATCGCGCGGCCGAGCTGCGGCTGTACTCCGAGAACGGCGAAGTAGTTTCCCGAGACTTCGTGCGCGAGCACGCGCTCCGCGTTGTCGCCGACCGTCGCATTTACTGCCGTCGAGTGGAACGCCAACAGATCGTCGAGCACCTGATTCTGCGCGCGCAACTGGTCGTAGATCGGGTATGAAAAGTTGGCATCCGTCGTCGCGAGCAGACGCAGATTGGCCGCGCTGGGGACGTCAAGCCGCTCGAACAGCAGTTGTTTGGCGACAGAAAAGATCGTGGTGTTCGCCCCAATCGCCAGTGCGAGCGAGGTAGCGGCGACGAACGTGAAGCCCGGACTCTTGCGTAGCACGCGCGCGGCCAACACCAGATCAGGCGGCAACACAGCAGGCATCGACATAACCTACCCGAAAATGGTCATGGACGACCGGTCATGTTCTTCGGCGACACCGTTCAGATCCCGATCGTCATTGGTGCCTGAAGGGCCTGAGTCGTGGGCGCACCTGGTGGGCGCACGTCGAGTCTACCCGCATAAACATTGAGCCGATTGTCCTCGGCAAGAAGATCGAGGATTTGCGCGTGCTCCGGGCATTCCCGCTTAAAGCGCGGTCGTCAATCTCGGGAAGCTGCGTGGTCTCAAATAGGGCGCGCGCTCGGAGGCCGTCTCCAATCTGCATGCGGTCCCGAGAGAGGGTGATTGTATTTGACATTCCAATGGAACAAAGCAACACTCTGTTCGTATGTCAAATAGAGAACGGGGCAAGGCAGATATCCTGCAGGGGACTCTCGACATCATGGTGCTGCAAACGCTAACAACGCTCGGACCGGTACATGGCTATGCCATTGCCGCGCGACTTGAGCAGGTTTCGAACGGCGCGATACACCTCAATATGGGGACACTGTATCCAGGGCTCATGCGCCTGGAGCAACGCGGACTTGTTCGCGGGAAGTGGGGTGTGACGGAGAACAACCGGAAGGCGCGGTTCTACGCGATCACAGCCGCAGGAGGCCGGCAACTGGCCTCCGAGCGAGCGGAGTGGGAGCGCACGGCGTCCATCATGCATTCGCTCCTGAACGAGCCGCAATGACGCTCCGCGAGTGGCTTCACCGTCTCTGGGGAACGTTCCGGCGCTCACGTACCGATCGTGACCTAGAAGATGAACTCCAAATCCATCTCGAACTAGCCGCTGACGAAGAGCGGCGCCGCGGAACTCCAGACGACGGCGCGGTACGCGCCGCGAGACTTCGAGTCGGCGCCGTCGCACAAGCGACAGAAGCACAACGCGACCAGCGCGGTCTACGGTGGCTCGAAGACCTGATGCGCGATCTCCGTTACGCCAGCCGGATGCTAGCCAGAAGTCCAGTGTTCACTCTGGTATCCGTGTTGTCGCTGGCGATTGGGATCGGCGCGAACGGTGCCGTGTTCAGCTTTGCCGATGCGCTCTTGTTGCGCCCGCTCGGTGTGCCACGGCCTGGCGAAGTCGTAACGGTCGGTTCATCGCTGCCGCCGCTTCAGCGAACTTTGGTTGCGTCGTATCGTGACTACGTCGATATCCGCGATCGCAGCAGGAGTTTCAACGGGCTGGTCGCGTTCACCGAGTGTTCTGCAGCGCTCGGCGTCAAAGCCGGTTCGCTGCCAAAGCCGACGATCGGGCTACTCGTGAGCGGCAATTTCTTCTCGGTCCTCGGGGTCGAACCCGAGTTGGGTCGCGCGTTCCGCTCCGACGAAGATCTGGTGGCTGGACGTGATCCAGTCCTCGTCATCAGCCACGACTTGTGGGAACGACAGTTCGGGGCCGATCCGGCGATTCTCGGGCGGATGGTTAGACTGAGCGGCGTCGACTTCACGGTGATCGGCGTCGCGCCGCGCGGTTTTGTCGGCCTCGATCGATATACTCACTACGAGTTTTATACGCCGCTCGCGATGTGGCCGCGGCTCGAGTCGGATCGCGCGACTCGGCCGCTCGAGATGCGCGATGTTCGTCGCCTGACGATCAAGGGACGTCTGGCGTCTGACACGACGCTCGCGCAAGCACAAACCGAGTTGTCGGTGATCGCGAAAGATCTGGCACGTGCATATCAGGACACGAACCGGAATACATTGCTCACCGTCCGGACGGAGTAGGACCGTCTTGCGGGATCGCCGCCGAATGCGCTGCTGATTGTGATGCTGTCGTTGCTGGCGGCGGCCGTGCTCTTCGTCGCGTGCGCAAATGTCGCCGGGCTGCTCGCGAGCCGCGCGCCAATGCGTGCCCGTGAGATCGCGCTTCGATTGGCGATTGGCGCGGGCCCAGGCCGCGTGACCCGACAACTGATGACCGAGAGCGTGCTGATTGCGGCCATCGGCGGCGTCCTGGGGCTCGGCGTGGGCTACGCCGGCGTCCTGCTGTTCAGACAATTTCGAATTCCCACGGATCTGCCGATCTCCGTGGCGTTTGAGCTCGATCAGCGCGCCCTTGCGGTCAGTCTCATGGTGACACTGGTCAGCGCCGTCCTGTTCGGATTCGTGTTCGTCTACCGCGACTTCCAGCGCCGAATCGACGAAGGACCAGGCTTCCGCACGGATCATCTCCTCGAAATGTGGTTCACTCCGGGCGTCTTGCAATACAGCCAGGCCCAAACGCAGGAGTTCTTCGAACAAGTGGTCGAGCAGGCGCGGAACATGCCAGGCGCTGCCTCAGCGACATTGACCTCGTTTGTTCCGATGGATGGTGGGAACGGGACCGGACTCGTGCAGATTGCGCCCGAGGCGTTCCAGCTGCCGGCCGGAACGAAAAGCGTGGTGCTTTTCAGCGCGACCGTGGACGATCAGTTCTTCGACACGCTGAAGCTGCCGATCCTGAAGGGACGTCCCTTTCGGGCGACCGACGCCGCTGACGCACCGCGCGTCGCCATCGTCAACGAGCAGGTGGCCGCGCGTTACTGGCCTGGACAGGACCCGGTGGGGAAGCGCTTCCACCTGAATGAGGCCCGTGGACCGGTAGTCGAGGTTGTCGGCCTCACGACCACCACCAAATACTCATTCCTACTCGAAGGCCCTACGGAATTCATCTACTTTCCTCTTCGACAACGTCCGCAACAGAGCCTCGCCCTCATCATCGCGTCCAAGGGTGATCCCGCGATGATGGCCGGGCCGATCCGTGAAATGGTTCGCCATCTCGATGCGAACCAACCGATATCGAACTTGCGCCCGCTCGAGGAGACCTATCGGATGCGCAGCGTGACCATTCTCAACGTACTCGCCGCCCTGATCGCTGCGATGGGGACAATGGGCTTGCTCCTCGCGATCGTCGGGCTCTATGGCCTTGTGTCGTACGCCGCCAGCCGCCGCACCAAGGAGATCGGTATCCGGATCGCGATCGGCGCGGAACCGTTCGATGTCCTGCGCATGGTGCTGTCACAAGGCGCCACGCTCGCCGTCGTCGGGCTCGTAGTGGGCCTGCTCGCCAGCGTCGGTGTCAATCGGGCACTGGGGGCGCTGTTTCCGCGCGAGGACGGACATTTCGACACGACGGCGGTTGCGCTGGTCGCGATGGTCGTGATGAGCGTCACATTGCTCGCCACGTATCTACCGGCGCGCCGCGCCTCACGCGTCAACCCGATCGAAGCACTGCGCTGCGAGTAAGATCGGCCAAGGTCGCTGCTCACGCGGCAGCGCCCCGACACACACACGCCGGCTCGGCCTCGACGATCGATCGGCCCTAGCTTTCTGGCGCGGCCCGCCAGTGGGCGCTTTCGCCACCGTCCAGGATCGACCAGCCCGAGTGGTGGGCGCACCTGGTGGGCGCACTTTGAGTTCACCCGCATAAACATTGAGCCGATCATCCTCCGCAAGAAGATCGAGGATTTGCGCGAGGCGCGTGCGTCGATGTTCCTGGAAGCTCTACTCGTAACGCAGAGCCACCATCGGATCAACGCGTGTCGCCCGTCGCGCCGGAATGTAGCTCGCGACGAACGCCGTCGCCGCGAGCAGCGCCGCGATTCCGGCGAACGTCGGCACGTCGGACGGCGTCACGCCGAACAGCAGGCTGCGCATCACTTGCGTCGTCGCCGCCGCGCCGGCCAGGCCGATCGCGACGCCCGCCGCGGCGAGCCGCATCGCTTCGCCCAGCACCATGCCCAGCACGTCGGCGCGGTCGGCGCCGAGCGCCAGGCGGACGCCTATCTCGTGCGTCCGCTCTGCCACTGCATACGCCATGACGCCGTAGATTCCGATCGACGCGAGGGTCAGGCCGACGATCGCGAACAGCGACACGAGAATCGTCCGGAAGCGAGGCGGCGCTTTCGATTCGCCCATCAACTGATCCATCGTCCGCAGCGACGCCACTGGAAGATCCTTGTCGAGCTCGGCGACGGCGCGCTGCACGGCGGGAGCGAGCGACTGCGGATCGCCGGCCGTTCGCAGGAGCACGTACTGGTTGTTGCTCGTGGCTTGACGGAACGGCAGGTACACGGCCGGCTCCGACGGCGCGTCGAGACCGGAATAGCTCATGTCGCCAACGACGCCGACGACGCTCATCCAGGTATTGGTCGGCCGCTCCGGTCCGCCGATCTTCAGCCGGCGGCCAACCGGATCGACGCTCGGAAAGTATCGCCTGGCGAGCGTCTCGTTGACGATCACCGCTGCGGGCGCGTTCTCGTCGTCGCGCTCGCTGAAGAAGCGGCCGCTGACGAGCGGCGCGCCGATCGTCGAGAAGTACGTGTCGTTGACGAAGATCAGCGGCCCGAGCGGCGCGCTCTGGTTCGGCGGCAGCGTCTGTCCCTCGACGATGAAGTTGTCGGTCATCGCGAGGACATCCGGAGGGACGCTGATCGTCAGCGCCGCGGATCGCACCCCAGGCAAGGCCTCCAGTCGCTGGAGGAGCCGGGAGTAGAAGTCCCGCTGCTCCGCGCCGTTCTGATACTTCGTCTGCGGCAGCGACAAACGGAACGTCAGCAGATGCGACGGCTCGAAGCCCGGGTTGACCCGCTGCAGCGCGACGAAGCTTCGGACCATCAGGGCCGCGCCGGTCGACAGCATCAGCGCCAGCGCGATCTCCGCGACGACGAGCAGACGCTGCACCCGCCGGTGCCCGCCGCCCGAGACGCCTCGCCCGCCTTCCTTCAGCGTCTCGACGAGCGGCACGTGCGACGCGCGGAGCGCTGGAATGAAGCCAAACAGCAGTCCGCACGCGGACGCCGTCGCCAACGCGAACAGGAACACCGGCGTGCTCATGCGCACTTCGTTCAGTCGCGGAATGCCCTGGGGCGCGATGGCGATGAGCACGCGCGTGCCCCACGACGCGACCGCCAGTCCGAGCACGCCGGCGACGACGGCGAGAACGACGCTCTCGGTGAGGAGCTGCGCGGCGATGCGCGCGCGTCCGGCGCCGAGCGCTCCGCGGACGGCCATCTCGCGCTCGCGACCGGCCGCGCGCGCCAGCAGCAGGTTTGCGACGTTGGCCGCCGCGATCAGCAGCAAGAACCCGACGGCGCCGAGGAGGACGTACAGAATCTGCCGCACGTCGCCGACGATCGCTTCCTGCAGCGGAATGGCGTACAGCTTCCCGGCGCCAGGCGGCGGATACTGCCGCTTGATCGTGGCGCTCACGGCATCGAGATTCGCGCGCATCGTGTCGAGCGTGGTGCCCTTCTTGAGCCGCGCGATTCCCCATGTGTAGAACGGTCCGCGCCGGCGCGGCTCGTTCATCGTCAGGATGCGCCACAGCTCCTTCTTCGCTGGCAAAAAGTCGAACGCCGGCGGCATCACGCCGATGACGACGTGCGGCTCGCCGGATACCGTGATGGAGCGCCCCACGATGGCCGGATCGCCGTGGAAGCGACGCATCCACAGTCCATGACTGAGCACCGTGGTCTTCGGCGCTCCCGGACGATCGTCGCCTTCGTGGAAGACGCGGCCCAGCAGCGGCTGCACGCCGAGCACGTCGAAGAAGCGATCGGTGACGGCCGACGAGATCAACCGCTCGGGAGGTCCGTCCCCGGTGAGCGTCGCTGAGGAGCTGTCGTACACCGCCACCGCCTCCGCGCTGTTGTTCTGCGATCGCCACGCGAGGAAATCGGTGTCGGGCAGCGGGAACACGGCGGCATTGCGGCCGACGATGCGGACTTCGACGAGACGGTCGGCTTCGGGAAACGGGAGGGGACGCAGCAGAACCGCGTGCACGACCGTGAAGATCGCCGTCGTCGCGCCGACCCCCAGCGCCAGCGTGAGAATGGCGACCGCGGCGAAGCCCGGATTCTTGCGCAGGGCCCTCGCCGCGTAACGCAGGTCCTGCCACAGCGAGTCGAGCAGCGGGAACCCTTGTCGATCGCGATACGCCTCGGCGGTCTGAAGTGTGCCGCCAAATCTGAGTCGCGCCGCCCGGCGGGCGTCCTCGAGCGACATCCCGCGGGCCAGATAGTCCGCGGTGGACAGCTCGAGATGGGCCGACATCTCATCGGAGAATTCGTCGTCGAGTTGACCGCGACGAAACAGCGCGAGCAGGCGAGTCAGGAGTGGCCTCATTTCGGTTCCTTCGAGAGTTTGTAAAACTTCGCCACGATGCCTGCGGCACGCTGCCAATCAGCTTCTTCGGTGGTCAGTTGTTGTTCGCCCCGGCGCGTGATCGAGTAGACCTTCACGCGCCGCCCAGTGCTTGACGCGCCCCACTTGGTCGAAATCCACCCGTGCTGTTGAAGCTTCAAGAGCGCGGGGTAGAGCGTCCCCTGGTTGATGGCGAGCTGGTCGGCGCTGACTTGTTCGATCCGCCGGGCGATCGCGTATCCATGGAGTGGCCCCATCGCATGGAGCGTCTTCAGAACGATGAAATCAAGCGTGCCGTGAAGGATGTCAGACTTGTCGGCCGGCATGTGTTGGAAGTCTACAGCTATGATGTGTTGAGCGTCAACATGTTCAGGCCAGTCCGTTGAAGGTGGGCGGGTGGTCCCCAAGGACGTTCGACGCCCTCTACTGCTCAGCCGTGTGGTGGGCGCACCTGGTGGGCGCACTTCGAGTTCACCCGCATAAACATTGAGCCGATTATCCTCCACAAGAAGTTCGAGGATTTGCGAGAGCCGCGCGCAGTTTCGATTTCGCTCCTCGCGCAAGCTCCTAGACCTGTGGCCGTCTGGCTAGAGGTCGATCGGTCCTCGCGCGTTTACGCGTCGGGTACTGTCCCTCTTAACGTCGCGGCGATGCCTTCGCGGTAACCCGTGGCCGTCAGTCCAAATGCCCGTTCGAATTTTCCACTGTCGAACCGGTAGTCGTGCTCGAACTGGTACAGCATCTCCATGTTCTCACGAACAATCGGAGCGAACACACCGAGCAACGCGAGCATCCAGCGAGGCGGCACTTGCAGGCCGTAGGGTTGGTGCAACAGTTCGCACGCGAGCCGCACGAAGTATTCGCCGGTCATGGGTTCGTGGTTGGTCAGCGCGTGCCAGACCTGTCCGTACGCTGTCGCTGTGTTTCCGAGCAGAGCGAGCGTACGGCCGGCGTCCTGTGTGTAGGTAAACATGTGAACCGCTCTGGGGTTGCCAAGCCATTGGGGCGTCTTCCCGGCTCTCAGGCGCTCGGTCACCGTCGCGTGCGTCACGCTCAGTACGGCGCCAGGCCCGTAGAAGTCCGCGGATCGCACGATCATGCCGCGCAACTCGCCGCGCTTCACTTCGTCCATGAACATCGTGGCGACATTCGCTCGGACGTCGCCTTTGCGACTGGACGGATTGTACGGTGTGTCTTCGGTCATCACGCCGTCAACGCGACCATACGCATAAACGTTGTCGAAGAACACGAGTGCGCTGCCGTGGCGCTTGCAGGCCTCGATGGCGTTGCGCATCACCGTTGGCCACTGTTCCTGCCAGACGCGAGCGTCGTATTTGAGGCCCGCGACGAGATAGGCGACCGAGCTCCCCGCGACCGCGTCGGCCGTGGCTTTCGCGTCGAGGAGATCTGCGCTGACGAGATCGTCTGTGGGATGCATCCGCTTCGGTGCCCGACTGACCTGTCGAATCCGATCCGCGTCGGAGTAGAGTGCGCGGGACAGCGCTCGCCCGATGACGCCGTTCGCGCCCAGAATGGTTTGCATCTTGTCAGTCGCGGGGCGTTTTAGTCCGCCGCGGCCCGCCTCAATCGAGCCTAACGCCCAAACGTCACGAGGCGACCCCGCGATGAAGCAGGGACGCGAGCGTTGTCGCCAGGAGCGTCGGCTCGATTGGTTTGGACAAATACGTCTGAAACCCCGCATCGAGCGCCTGCTCCCTGCTGTCTCCGTCGACGTAGGCGCTCAGCGCTGCTGCGGGTAGTCGGCCCGCATCCACGGTCGTTCGGACCCGGCGCATCAACGCATAACCATTCTCATTCGGCATGGCGACGTCGCTGAGGAGAACATCTGGAAGAGTCTGTGCAATCGAATCGAGTGCGTCCTGAGCGGATGCCACGACTGTTGGCTCGGCTCCGAATTGTTCCAGAATCGTTCCGAGTGTGATTCGAGCATCCGCTTCGTCATCGACGACGAGCACTCGCACACCTGAAAGCAGCGATCGATCCATTAACAGCGCGTGAGGCGCTGAAGCAGTCAGCGTTACGTCTTTCAGTAGCGGCAACGTGATCGTAAACGTCGATCCGTGGCCGGACCCGGCGCTTGCGACGGCGACCTGTCCGCCGTGCTGCTCGACAAGGTGCCTGACGATCGCCAGCCCCAGCCCGAGCCCACCGTGGGTGCGAGTCGTGGAACTGTCACCCTGCTGGAAGCGATCGAAAATCCGCGGCAGCAGATCGGGCGCGATTCCAATTCCACTGTCGCGTACGACAATCCGGGCGCTGTCTTCGACGCGGTCGACGCGCACGTCAATCGAACCGTGTTCCTGAGTGAATTTCAACGCGTTCGTCAGGAGATTCGAGACAACCTGCTGAAGGCGCTGCGGGTCGGCTGCCATGAAGAGGGTGGGCTCGATAGTAGCGGTCAGAGCCACTTTCTTCGCGTGGGCTGCGGGACGAGCCGCGTCGACCGCTGCGTCGACAATCGTGGCGAGATCGACGCGCCGCTTCTCAACCCTCAATTTGCCGGTGACGATCCGAGACACGTCGAGCAGATCCTCAATCAACTTCGCCTGCAGTCGGACGCTGCGTTCAAGGATGTCGAATCCTCGGGCGGCGGCAGCGGGGCTCAGCTGACCGGATCGCAACATCTGCGTCCAACCGAGCATCACGTTTAGCGGTGACCGCAGTTCGTGGGAGAGTGTCGCCAGGAATTGGTCTTTGGCCGCATTCGCCTCTTGCGCTTGCAGGCGCCCCGCCTCCGCGCGCGCGAGGTTCACGCGGTCCTCTTCCGCTTGGACGCGTTCGAAGTAGGCCCGCAACATCCCGGCGAGCGACTGAATCAGGTTACGTTCCTCGGCGAGAAATGGACCTTCGGCCGCGCTGGGGCGCGCCTCGCGATACACGATTTCAATCGTCCCTGTCCGACCGTCCGAAGTCGTGAAGTTCGCACGTTGCACCCACGGGGTCAGTTCAAATCCCTCGGTGCGAACGTCGATGTCTCCTGTTGCAATGTGCGCGCCCGTGATGTCCGGGTACTGCCACGCAGGCGGCAGCAACGTCACAATGCGGGCAAGCAACTCGCTCGGAGTTCCAGGCTCGTTCAGAAGGCGGCTCGTCGTGTGCAGCGCCGTCAACTCCTTCACCCGCTCGCCCAGATCATGGACGAGATGCAGTTGCACCTGCTGCGCGCGATTGCGCTCGGTCACGTCGCGGACGATCCCGACGATGGCGCGTTGTCCGTGCGCATCCAGCAGACTGACGCGGATCTCCACCGGAAACTCGGTTCCGTCCGCGCGCTTGCCCGCCAGCTCGCCAGCGATCGTTCTCGTCGCCGCAGCCGTCCCGTAGGTCTGTCGCTTCGCGGCATGCGCAGCCCGGAATCGCTCGGGAATGATTGTTTCGATATTGCGGCCGATCAAGGCGTCCCGCGTGTATCCAAACATGCGTTCCGCCTCGTCGTTCATTCTGAGGACACGGCCATCGGTGTCGATGACAAGAATGGCGTCTGGCGCGGCGTCGATCAGGCCGCGGAAGTTCCGCTCGCTCTGATTCCGGCGCTCGATCTCTCCGCGCAGTGTGTCGTCGGCTGTCGCCAATTCGGCGGTTCGTTCCCGTACCCTTTGTTCGAGTTCGGTGCGGGCTGCTGCGAGCGAATCGACCGCGCGGCGGCGCGAGGCGTTCAGAGAGCTGATGAGGATCGCAATCGCCACAAAAGCGGATAGCTGAACGAGTCGCGACGAGTCGAACGTGAGAGTATGGAGCGGCGCAATCAGGAAGTAGTCGGCGGCTAGCGTTCCGAGAACAGTCGAGACGATTCCTGGCCCGAGGCCGCTGATCCACGAACTCAGCATGACGGCCCCGAGGAAAAACGAATAGGTTGCGGCCGTACCCCAAACGCCGCGGCCGAGGAATGCTAGCGCTAACGCTGGCGACGTCAGCAAAACCGCGATTGTGTACCGCCGCAGGTGTGACACAGCCCGTGAGCTTACTGATGATCGTCAGATTTCGCCAATGTTTCTGGACCCGCGCTTTCCGTCGTCGTGGCGTTCAGCTCCGCAAGCAGATCTCGCAGCGAGACCCCGTAGATTTCGCACGCCTCCTCCAAGGTTTCAAAAGGGGCAATCTCGCATCCGAGACAGTGCATGCGGTGATTCATCAGGACGCGTGCTGCGAGGGGCCGCTTGCGCAGGACGTCGGCGACAGTCGTGCTCGCCGTCAAAGGGTCCGTCATTGTCCGTTGTCTTAGGATCGACGACGAACCGGGATTGGTCGTTGCGCTGGAGCAAACAGCGGACGTCGCTACCGATCCGGTATGTCTTCGGCGATCGCGACTAGGGCGTGCGGCTTGGTGAGGACGATTTGCTGCCGACCACTCTTGACGATGCCGCGCTCTTCCCAGGCGCTGAGTAGCCGGCTGACCGTAAACAGGGTGGTTCCCGTCATCTCGGCGATATCCTGCCGTGAGATCGGAAAATCAATTTCGACGCCCTTGTCGACTTGGCGTCCAGCTTCATGCACCAGCCGTAGCAACGCACGAGCGACGCGGCGCTCGACACGCTCGGTCATGGCTTGCCGATACCGTCGCTGAAGATCGTGATACCGGTTCGCGACAAAGCGGAGCGCGTTCAGCGCCATCTGGTTCTGCGTCTCGAGCAGCTGGCGCATCGTCGCCGAATTCCAGGCGAGTGCGGATGCCGTCTCCGCGGCTTCCGCAGTGATCGGATAGGTCGGATCGCCGAACGCGCCGACACCACCGAAGGCATCCCCGGGGCCAATCAGCCGAAGGACAATCTGCTGACCGTCGGGTGTCAACTGCGTGAGCTTGACGCGGCCTGCCGTCAGCACGAAAAATTCGTTGGCTTGGTCACCTTCGTTAAAGAAGAAGTCTCCGGCGTTGGCCTGCTTCGGATACGACAAGCTGACGATCTGAGCGAGCGTGTCCAGCGACAGCCCCTCGAACAACGGGACGTGCAAGAGTCGACGGGCGGTCTCGGCCACATCCTGAACGGCCATGTCGAATGTTCATCGTGTCACATTTCGTCATTGATCGGCTCAGCGTCGTCGTTCAAGCGGGCGGCGGCTATGTCGGCTCAACGCCGAGCGTCCACGGTGGAGGATCGCTGGCAGGGAAGGACTGATTGGACGCGTCATCGACGACATCCGACGAAGCGTTCGTGTCACCGCCCTCGACGCGCAGGAGCGGCTTCACATCGAGTTGCTGAGACGCCGCAGCGCTTGGTCGCACGCTGCGGGGATCTCCAAATGCTCGCGCATGAAGGCTTCCTCATCTCCGGCGGTCATCGTCGCCGCCGGTACACGGCCCTCTTGTCGCACGTAAGAAAACCAGCGTCCAGCACAGTCAGGAGGTCGGCCGCACGTTCGGTGCCGAACCCCCAGAGGCGCGCCGCTTGAGGCAACGTCAACACGAGCCCGGATATTTCAATGTACTCGCTGCGAATCCGCGCGAGGTCGGCCGACATCGACCCATCGAACCGCTTCGCGCGACGATCGGTCGTTGAAACAGGGCTCGCGCTCACGGGCGGCGCCATCGTTGCGCTCATCTGAGGTGCTCCTTCACGGTCATTCCGTTGCCCCTGATCGATTGTGGTCCGCGGCGGCCCCCAGTTCTTTGCGATCTATCAACGACCAGGCGTCAATGGACGACGGCCTCGGACTGATGTTGTGCTCCATGGTGGCCGCGATTCGCACGGCACAAGTCTTGGCGTGTTCTGCCATTGGCCCTGAGAAGAGGTCGTCGACGGTCGACTGAAACAGCGCGATCCAACGATCGAATGCGGCAGTCGTCAACGGAGTGCGCCGATCGAGCGCGCGATGCACAAGTAGCGGCGTGCCCTTGAACGTCGCCCTGGCAAAGAGCACGGATTCCCAGAAATCGTACATCCGCGGCAGATGCGTCGCCCAATCCACGTGCGCGATGTCGTTGAAGATGGGTCCGAGGATGTCGTCGTCTCGCACGCGATCGTAAAAGACGTTCACGAGACGCGCCACATCGCGGGAATCGGTGATATCGAGTCGAGGTTGATTCACGTCACGCTCCATTGCAATCGTCGGCCATTGGAGGACAGCTGTCATTGCGCTGGAGCAAGGAACCCAGCTCGCCCCGGGGCTCCCATCGCTGATTGCGCACGCGCAAGGACGTCCTGCTTGCGCGCGCGGATGATTGGGAAGTCGAGGCTGCGCGCGATGCGCGACGAGGGCGACGATGACTCAAGCATTTCGGCTGCGGGCGATCATGAAACAGGGGACGGCCGGGAGCCTTCCTGAAACGTGGACGCACTATCCGTCCGTCCAAGCTGCGCGTGCTGGCGCCAAGGTGATGTACCACAACGATCGCGTCCTGCGCGTCATGATGGTGACCGACAGCGCGGGATCATTTGTCGAATGGATCGAGCGATGACGGCCATCAGATCCCAACCCGAGCGGCCACGAACGGCCATGGCGACGTCCGGCCTTACCTGATTCGTAATCGAAGAGTACAAGGGACGCCTGTGGTCGACTTCGACGCAGCACACGCCGCGGTTCACTATCCGCCCGATCGACGCTTCAGGGTGTGGATACGGCCGTCTCTCGTCGCGCTGGGTGCGCTATTGGTTGTCATCCCCGTGGCCATCGCATGGATCGAGATGAGCCTCTGGGGTCTCCCGACGATTGCACCGATCGCGTCTGTGAATCCGAACAACGTGGCCTCGCCGCACGGCTTTCCCGTGTGGGTCCGCTACTGCCATTTTTTCAACTTCTTGTTCGTGACGCTGCTCATCCGCAGTGGGCTATCGATTCTTGCGGACCACCCACGGCTGTATTTCAACAACGACTGCACGCCTGGCAGTGAATGGATCAAGTTCACGCCGATCACCGTTCCAGAGGGTCGGCTGTGGACGGCCAAGGATGACGCGCGATACATCTCGCCGCTGCTCGGTACACCCGGTTACCGACACACCGTCGGCGTCGCGCGGGCGTGGCACTTCATCAACATTCATGGCTTCATCATCACCGGCATCGTCTTCGCGACGCTGCTCTTCGCCACCGACCAATGGAGGCGGATCGTCCCGACGTCGCCCGTCGTGTTCAGGCAGGCGTGGAACACCTGGGTCCATTACGCCACGTTTCGTCTGCCGCCAGAGCCGAATGGCTTCTATGGCTACAACGCGCTGCAGCAGATCGCGTACTTCGCCGTGTTCCTGGTGTTCGGGCCGGTCGCGATCCTGACCGGCCTCGCGATGTCTCCGGCCGTCGTGAATCGTTTTCCGACCTACCCGAGACTCTTCGGCGGCAGGCAGTCCGCACGATCGATTCATTTCCTGACAATGATCGGCTTTGTCGGGTTTCTCGTGGTCCACGTCACGCTCGTGATCATGACCGGGTTCGCGAGGAACATGAATCATATCGTGATGGGAACCGACGACACGAGCCCGTCGGGAATGATCTGGGGGTTCGTCGGGATCGGAGTCGTCGTTGGCTGCTGGATCGCCGCCCATCATGTGTCCTGGACGTATCCGCGGGCGCTCCAACGCGCGGTGAAAAGCGTGACGTACCCAATGCAGTTGCTGACCTTGAACCGGCTGAATCCACATCAACGCTATCGAGATCGCGACATTTCACCGTTCTTTTGGCCCAACGGGAAGCTCCCTCAGCGAGCCGAGTGGAACACGCTCGCACAGGGCGCCTTCCAGGACTTCCGCCTGAGAGTGGACGGCTTGGTCGAGCATCCAGTGGAGCTCTCGCTTGCAGATCTGAGGCGGCTTGGATTCGTCGAACAGATCACGATGCATCACTGCATCCAAGGATGGACGGGCATCGCGAAGTGGGGCGGCGTCCCGATGGCGGACCTGATTCGGCTCGTTCGACCCCTTCCAGCGGCGAAGGTCGTCGCCTTCTTCTCCTTTGGCCAGTCGCTGTACGGCGGTGCGTATTACGACACCCAGCGGTTGGAGAACGTGCTGAAGCCGGCATGCATTCTCGCGTGTGAGATGAACGGCGAGCCGCGGACGCGCGTTTACGGAGCGCCGCTCCGCCTGCGCGTCGAGAACCAGCTTGGCTACAAGATGGTCAAGTGGATCGAACGGATCGAGTTCATCGAATCGGAGAAACAGATTGGGAAGGGGCAAGGCGGAAAGAACGAAGACGACGAGTACTTCGATCTGTTGCCGAACATTTGACGCGCACGCGTGAGGTCACTGTAAAGCGACCAGAAGAGCCTCGTGAGGTGAATGATGGCCAGAGTCGCAATCGTCGTGAGGCGCGCCTCCGATCCGTGTCACACACCGACGGAACACGGTTCCTCGTCGAGCGTCTGTGGCCGCGCGGCATCTCGAAAGCAAAGCTGCGAGCCGACGCATGGCTGAAGGAAGTCGGCCCAGCACCGAGTTGCGGCAGTGGTTTCAGCCACGATCCCAAGAAGTGGAAGGAGTTCCGTCGGCGGTATTGCTGAAGCAACTGCGCATGTCGTTTTCGAATCCCGCGAGGATTGCGCGGCGCCACCTTTTTGATCTCGGAATCGGCGCCGACAGCCTGCTGCACACGGACAGGACCAAGCTCCGCGTCCGGTTCAGCGTGATCAACCTGACGAACAAGGATGCGCTCTAACAACTTGCTGTCAACGTTCAGCAGGACGCACTTCGTGACGCCCGTGCGCGTACCAGCTGGCCGGCGTGACGTTCTAATCGCGCGCCGACTCAACCAGATCGCCGTAAGTGATCCCGCGAGATTAGAAGGTCTGACACAATTCCCATTCTCGTCGCGGCACGCGCATCAGCAAACGATTGGAACGACAGGACATATCGAATCGGATATGCGTGAAGGGGCTTTTGCGGTATCCTGTTCCAGACCGCCCGCAAGCCGTTGATTCTAAAGCGGAGAGATGTCGGAGTGGTCGATCGAGCACGCTTGGAAATCGACTCCGCACACGCGTGCTGACGCACACGAAATCCCACCTACTTACTTCCGAATCAACAACTTCCGCTGCAACGATACGCTTCGGCGTGTCCCCGTAAATGACGGTGTGGACCGGAGGTTTCTGGGGGTATGTGACACACTTCTGACACAATTCTCTCGATCGGTTGCCGCGATTATTATTGAGACGCACGGACGAATACCGGTCGACTCTACTGATCGATTGGAGTTCGATGGCGGCCCCAGCCGCCGAAGGAGTGTAGAAGCCCATGGCGACCTGGACTCTGACACCAGCTCACTTCCGCGACCCGATCGAGTCGGCGGAGATTCTTTACGCGATCGAGGGTCCCGTTGAGCGCGAAGGAGACGAGGGCTTCTGTTACTGTTCGCCAGCGCGATCGAACCCCTGGGACGACGACTCGGAGCTATTCGCCGATGCAGTCGCGGCGCTGGCTGACTATGCCGAAATCGAAGTGAACCAGGCTGCGGCACTGATTCGTGACGCTCACGCCAAGCAGCCCACGGAGCTTTCCTCGCCGCATCTTCATCTGAAAATCTGGGGGCGCAACCCAGACGCCGCACCGCGATACTACGAGATCCCACTGCGCTGACCGCGCCGCCACGCCGCAATCCTGCGTCAATTTCCAATCCGAATGCCCGATTCCGACGCAGCCTCCAGGATCGCCGGCCTCAGGGCCGAGCTGCTGGAGAACTTGACCGCGCTCCGTCGGGCCGTCGCGGCAACCGCAGCATTGAAGAACTTGTTGGATGATGACTGGTTCGGAGCCATCGCTGACGAAATTCGCCATTCGAGCCCGCCGCATCCAGCGAAGACCGACCCAAGCGGGTTTCTGTACGATTTCATGCATCCATTGCGCGGCGTCGATTGGTTCGAGAAGGCGCAGCAATTGATGCTCAACGGCCGGCTGGCGGAGGTCGACGAGGACTCCAAATTTGCGCTGTGGATGGCCGGCATCGACCCGCTTCGCTCCATCATCCCCCGGCTGGATGAACGCGTGCAGGCGCTCTCGTCGGTGGCGTTCAAACCTGACTAGGTGAAGGTGAAGCTGGCTGAAGTAGTAGCGAGCCGCACGAACGCATCGCTAAAGAATCATTTATTCGAACTCGGCGTCCTTGGTGACCTGGCGCGGCATGGCGTGTTGACCGATGTTGAAGAGGCCGCGATAGCCTCCGATGGCGTGGCAAACATCGATGGTCGCGACATCCTGATATAGGCCACGAACACGGTGCAGCGCGTGATCCCCGATTTCATCGGCGTGTTTTCGACCGATCCGAACGTGGAAATCGATCAGGTCGTGAAGAAGATTCGCAAGAAGGTCGCCGAAGGCCGCCAGCTTGCCCGGGCGAACGGTAGGCCAACCGTCTTGTTCTTGGGGCGAACGCACCTCGGTGCCGGACGCGAATCAGCGCAAATTTCGCTACGGGAGATCTTCAGCGACCAGAACGTCGCAGCGCTGTCGGCGGTCGTCGTCGCCGACAGCTGGAAGCTGTGCGTGACGGAATGGCAACCAGGAACAAAGCCTGACGCCCCGCTGACGGCGCGGGAAGCCGAAGCATTCGACGGTTGGTATGGGCGCCCGAAGACCTCAACGCGCTGACTGCTGACGCAGATCTTGCCGTACTCTCGTCCACAGACGCTCGTGGTGCTGTGCACGAGACGTAGGCCAAAGATCACCGCCGGTGATCTTTACGGGCCTTTCTTCTTCGGCTGGTCTGGCCGGGCCAGAGCGCCCACCTTTCGAGTCTTTGAGATCAGCGTCGCGCCGTCCAGCGTATTGAGGTCGTCTACGTCTGGCGTCATTAGCATGTGCCTCTCAGGCGACTGAACCGAGAGCCGTCGGAGAGCATACGGGGTGTTCTTGCCGACGAACAGCTGAAACGTGATTCCCGGAATCGTGAAGCGGTACTGCCGGAACTCCGGTTGGCGACTCTTCAAGAATGGAAACGTCATCAGCATGTTCCGCATCCGATCCATCGCGCTGGTGACGGAAATGATCATCAGAGTGTCGCCTGGAAATCCCGCCAGCCCCATCAGAAAGAGTCGTAACGGCTCCTCGTAGGGGCCGAGCTCAAGGCGTTTCGGACGTCGCCGCATCAACACCCAGTCGTGCACCGAGGCCCGCCAGAAGACGCTCACACCGAAATACGCGAGCCTTGCCGCGTCAATCGCCTCTGAGCGGACGCTCTCAAAGATCGTAAAGCCTGGCGTCGACAGAGGCGACGGGGATATCGCTATAAGGTTGGAACGCAACGGAAAATCGACTTCGGAGTGCCAGCAGTTCTTCAAGACCCAGGTCTCGCCGCCGCTATTGAAACGTTCTTCACACTCGCCACACAGCAGGGACGCCGTTGAACCGTACCGGGATCCTCGGAGGGCCCATTCAGAGAGAGGATGGAGC
>QHWB01000067.1 GCA_003222395.1 Acidobacteriota bacterium | reverse complement strand
AAAGGCCTCGTGCATACGAAGCAAGGCGCGCAGCCGTTGTTCGACCGTCCGCTTCAGCGTCTCTCTGAGGAGCGTCCGGTCGATGTCTTTCTTGTACGCTTCGATCACCGGATCCGGCGGCAGGTCCGGCTCCTTGTCGCGCGGCAGCATACGGTCAGTTTACAGGAGGGTATCTCTTAACTCCATGCCTCCGGCGTAAAGCGGAAATCCGTTTCCGTCATGCCGACCGATCTCGTGGAATTTCGCGTCCTTCGCGCGGCATGCCGGTTGATATTGCCAATGCCGGGTGTCGGCATTGGCGACTCGATTTTGTCCCGCTGCTCGCGCGTCCCTCTCTGCCGCAGCGTGCGTCGTCATCATCGCGATGGCCGGCGCGCCGAAGCTCGGCGACGACAAACCGTCGAGCGCCACGCAGCCGACACCTGCCTCCACCGAGACGCCGCGGCCGCAGCCGCTCGTTCCGTTGTATGTCTCGTTCGCGACGCTCGAAGCGTTCGACGTCGCGTCAACGGCGCGCGTGCTGGAAAGCGGCGGGCGCGAATCGAACCCGATCGTCGCGAGCGTGTGGGGATCGCCGGTGGCGCTCGCCGTGCTCAAGGCCGGTACTGCAGCCGGATTGATCTTCGCCGCGGAGCGCCTGCGCCGCGATCATCCGAAGGCCGCGCTCGTCCTGATGATCGCCGGCAACTCCGGCATGGCCGCCATCGTCGCACACAACTACGCGTCCGCGCGGCGGTAGCACGGCACTATTGGCAAACGCACGAACGAAGATCACCGATAATCCGTAGACGTGCCTCCGCGCTTCGCCTACTGGACGATCCTCATCGACAACGCTCCCACCGCGTTCCGCGCGCGCGACCCGCAGGAACTGCTGCCGACGCTGAACCAGCTGAAGCGAACGAACCCGAACATCGTGATGAAGTGGTTTTCGGGCGGCACGCTGTGGGACTCGCCCGAGGCCGCGCGCGATGCGAGACGGCGGCCGGCGCCGCCGCGAGAGAAGCGGTCAGCGGACTGGCGGCCCGGCGGCGCGCACCAGGATCCGCGCGACCGCTTCAAAGGTAAGCCGAGGCGCGACAAGCCTCGCGGACCACAGCCACCTCGCGGAGCGCAGCCGCCTCCCGGAGCGCAGCCCTTCAGGGCTGCCCGGCCAGCCGGCGCCGAACGGAAACCGTGGCACGGTAAACCGGCTGGAAGGCCTCAGGGTCAGCGTCCGTGGCGGCCAAAGGCCTCAGGAGACCAGTCGCGGCCGTGGCGCGACAAACCCGGCGCTCCTCCGCGCGGCGAGAAGCAATGGGGAAGCAAGCCGTCGGGTGGGTCAGGTAGGTCTAGTGGGTGGGGTGGGTCGAGTAGGTCTGGTGGGTCGAGTAGATCCAGTGGGTCGGGTGGATCTGGCGCGCGGCCGTGGAGCGCCAAGCCTCCCGGCGGCGACCGCCGACCCTCCGGCTCCGCTCAGGGCAAGCCCGCCGGCTCCGCTCAGGGCAAGCCTTGGAAGAACCGTCCGAACGGCGACCGCCACCGCAAGCGCCGGGACGACGAGCCCGATCGGTAACTCTTGTCGCGCCGTAGCTGCGGAGCAGCGCTGGCGGATGAGCCGACTTCTCACTTTCATTTTCTCCACGAGCGGCGTCGTCGTCGGACTTGTCGTTGCGGCGGTCGCGGTGTGGCGGCGTCCCGCCTCGCGGGCGGCGCGGCGATTCCTGATTGCCGTGGCGCTGTTCTACACCGTCGCCGCCACTTATGCGGTTCCCGCGGCCATCGGCTCGCTCCTCTCGCGCGGCTACCATCCGTTTCAACCCGGTGACGCGCCGGGCGGCGTGACGGCGATCGTGCTGCTCGGCAGCGGCGCCGAGCGCGTTTTCAGATGGAATGCGAAACCGTGGGCGATTCTCGACGCCGTCGGCGCCGCGCGCGTCGCGGAGGCGGCGCGGGTGTACCGGACAATCAATCCTGCGTGCCTGATCATCTCCGGAGGAGGCCTCGATCCGTTTCGCGAACGGGGCGCAACGTCGCTGATGATGCGTGATGCGTTGGTCGCGCTCGGCGTTCCGGCGGAGATCATCGAGCTCGAATCGCGGTCGCGCAACACACACGACGAATCGGTCCTGATTGCGCCGATGCTGCGCGAGCTGCGCATCGAGCACGTCGTGCTCGTCACCTCCGACGTCCACATGCGGCGATCGATCGCCGCGTTCCGCGCGCAGGGATGGAATGCGATTCCCGCCATCGCCCCCGACCCGCGGCTCGCGCTTCCTGCGGTGCGGCGCTGGTATCCGACCGACTACGGGCTGGCGCTGAGCGCGGAGGTAGTCCACGAGCTCGCCGGCATGCCGTACTACCGGCTGCGCGGATGGGCGAAATGACTGATTGCTGGGGGCTGGGGCTGGTTGCTGGAAGGTAGGACGGCTGGCTTACACGTTCGCGGGCTCTTTGAGGCCGAGGAGGCGCATCACGCGCGCCATCACCGTCGGCTGCTCGCGCGCTTCGGGTGAATCGAACTGCGTGAGGATGTCGAGGCATTCGTCGACCGACGCGACGACGCCGATGCCGATGCGGCGCGCGGCGGCGGGCAGCTGCCCCGGATCTTCGCGCCACACCAGGATGGCGCGCGCCTTCGAGTCGACGACGACGTCGAGACAGTTCTCCGGACGATCGTCGACGACGATATCGAGCCCGAGCGCGGCGGCGATGCGGCCGCGCGATCCCTGGACGACGAAGACGCTCGGCAGCGGAAAGCCTTTCGATTCGAGCCAGCGCTGCGTCTGGATCTGGGCGGTCTCGCCGGCCGACTGCGGCCGTTTGGTGAGGAAGATGATCTCCCAGCGGCGCTCGGCGGCGATCGAGGCGAGCCGCCGAATCACGCCCGGCTCGAGCTCGGCGAGCGTGCCCCAGAAGTTCTCGATCGATTCGACGTGCCGCCACAGCTTCCGCTGCTGGCGCGACGTCATGTTCAACTTGATCAGCGGCGGCACGGGATCGGCTGACGGTTCTGCCGCGGCCTGAGCGCTGTCGCCGGCATCGGTCGGCGGTTCCGGCGCGTCGGCCTTCGCCGCCGGATCGGCGTCCGGACGCTGCTCCAGCCTGCGCGTCATCGACTCGCCGAACAGGAGTTCGGCCTGGCGGACCAGTTCCGATTCCATGTCGGCGAGCACGCCGTCGAGATCGAAGGCGATGCGAAGCGGCACCGGTCAGGCTCTCATCGCTTCGCCGCACGCGACCTGCTGCATGAACCAATCATATGTCTGCGCAAGGCCGTCCCGGAGATCGATTCGGTGACGCCACCCAAGTTCGTGCAGGCGCCCGACGTCGAGAAGCTTTCTCGGCATTCCATCGGGCTTCGACCGATCGAATCGAATTGCCGCGGCAGGATATACGACGTCGCGCACCATTTCCGCCAGCTCGCGAATCGTCAAGTCCTCGCCTGTACCGACGTTGATATGCTGCGCGTCTTCGTACGACCGCATGAGGAACAGGCACGCGTCAGCGAGATCATCGACGTGCAGGAACTCGCGCCGCGGCGTCCCGCTTCCCCACACCGTCACGTCGCGGCTGCCTTCGACCTTGGCTTCGTGGAACTTCCGGATCAACGCCGGTAGAACGTGCGAGCTCGTGAGGTCGAAGTTGTCGTTCGAACCGTACAGGTTCGTCGGCATCGCCGAGATGAAATTGCAGCCGTATTGCGTTCGATACGACTGACAGAGTTTGATGCCGGCGATTTTCGCGAGCGCGTAGGCTTCGTTGGTCGGCTCGAGCGGACCCGTCAGCAGGTACTGTTCCTTGATCGGCTGCGCGCACTCGCGCGGGTAGATACACGAGCTGCCGAGATACAGCAGCTTCTTCGTCTTGAAGAAATGCGCCGCATGGACGACGGTCGCATGAATCAGCATGTTGTCGTAGATGAATTCGGCCGGCCGCGTCGAGTTCGCAAGAATGCCGCCGACCGTTCCGGCGACGAGAAACACGTATTCGGGACGATTCGCGCGGAACCAGTAGTTGACGGCGGCTTGATCGCGGAGATCGAGCTGCTCGCGTGTGGCCGTGAGGATGTTGTCGAACCGTTCGGCCTGCAGGCGCCGCACGATGGCCGATCCAACAAGGCCTCGGTGGCCCGCAACGAAGATACGATCGTTTCGTTCCATATTCGTTTGATCTCTCTTAAACGGCTTCCAGCTTGCGCACGTGCTGCGGCGTAGGCCTCGGCGCCACAGCTGCCGCGAGCAGGACACAGAACAGCACGACGTTTCCGGGCATCTGCAGACTGAAATCACCGACTTCCTGCAGTGCGATCGCCATCAGGCCGGCGAGCGCGCCGGCGCGCGTCGGCGTCAAACCGTATCGATTCGTTTGTGCCACGGCCGCCGTGATCACGACACCAATGAATACCGCGGCGGGAACGCAGATGAGGATGCCGCCTTCGGCGGCGAGCTGCAGATAGTCATTGTGCGCCTCGACGAAATGAACGTCGGGATCGGTGCGTTGGTAGAACAGCATCGATGCTCCGTATGTATTCAGGCCAGTGCCGGTCAGCGGCGCATCGGCGACGACGCGCATCGTGTCGGACCAGATTTCCATGCGTCCGGCGAAGTCGTGATGAGCGGTGACGAACCGCGCGTTCAGCTCGCGCGTCGTGCTCCAGCCGAACACGAACACGACCAATACGAACCCATAAACGATCAGCGGCTTGCGGGCGCGCGTATCGGACGTCCGCCAGGCGACCGCACCGAGGATCACCAGCGTGATGACGAGGGCAATCGCACCGGATCGCGAAGCGCTGAACATCAGCGACATCGCCATGACCACGGAAACGAACGCGCTGAGCACGGCCTGGTTCGCGTCCTTCGAGCTCAACCACGCCAGTCGCCGGCGCCATCTGCTTTCCTGCGACGCGCGCGCGCCGCGCGACCACGCGTACGCCAGCGTGAGCGGCAGCGCCATCAACATCCAGCCCGCGAAGTGATTGCGATTAATGAATGGGCCGTACGGCGTCGTTGAAAAGGTCGGCCGCCAGAAACCATAGACGAGCTGTGTATCTGCGGATCGCTGAACGATGGCGACCATCGACGCCGCCGCGCCGAGCACGGCGATCCCACCCGCCAGGTCGGTTGCGCCGCGCCGCGAAACGCGGACGACGAGTCCGAGAAGAAACGTGCCGAACGCGAGCAATAGAGCGAGCGCAATCAGCGTCGCGCGGGGGGCGATCGACAACGAGTGCAGCGAGCCGGTCGTGAATCCGACGACGTAGCTCGTTAGAAGTGTTGCAACGCCAGGGCTGATCCGCGCCACCATTGAACACGGAAGCGGAATCAATTGCACGCCCACCGCCGCGATCAGCAGGAACAACGCGACGGCAAGCGCCGGTACCGGCGTCCGGTCCAGCAGTCGTCGTCCGACCCACAGCTCATAAGCCCCGCTGATGGCGGCAACGATTGCAAGCGGGGTGAACGCCCATGAGTAGACCGCGCCAAACGCAAGCAGACCCCACGCCACGACCAGAAGCGGCAGCGCGTTAAGGATGCGTCTCACGCCTTCATCCCGGCGAGCGCCTGCGGCATGAGGGCGGCGCGCGAATCGACCGACGAGAGCTCGACCGAGAACTTCATCAGCCGGATGTCGTGCTGCGAACAGATCGATCGCACCACGGAGATCGATTGCGGATCGATCTTGCTCGACGCGAGGACGACACCCTTCAGCTGCTGCTCGAGAACCGCCTGCTCCAGCACGTCGACGGCGCCAAGAATCGGGTACCCGTTCAGGAACCGGCCGCGCTTGCGCGGATCGTCGTCGATGAAGCCGACCGGCTTCATCGAGTGGTCGCGGTTCGTCAGGAACTCGCGCAGCGCGAGCGCGCCCGCGGCGCCGGCGCCGTAAATCAACACCGCATCACCATCGGCCGCCTCGCGATGCTTGAAGTACAGCAGCAGCCGCAGCGAAGAACGCGTGCCGTTCACGAACACCTGCAGCAGCATGCCGTAGATGACGAACAGGCTCACAGGCGCCGCGTCGCCGAGGAGCAGCGCCGAACCGAGGAAGCCGAGCGCCGTCGCGATCGCAACCGCGACGCTCGACCGGAACAGGTCTTCGACGCTGGCGTGCTTCCAGCTTCCTCGATAGAGCCCGCACAGACTGAAGGCGCTCAACGCCGTCGCGGGGCCAATCGCCAACAGCTGCAGCGCGAGCATGCGGCTGCTCTGCACGCGCCAGTCGTCGAACTTGAGCCCGATCGCGCCGTAGAGCGCGAGTGCGACGAGCGCCAGGTCGAAGAACACCGGGAAGATGCTCAGGCGCAGCACCGGTACGTCATACACGCGCAGCAGCGCGCCGCCGCGCAGCACCGCAAACTCGTCGTATTTCAGGCGGCTGACGCCGATGAATGCCGCGGCAATCAACGTCACGAGGAGGAGCGCAGCGTTGCGCGATGTGACGAACGTCGAGGCGACCGCGACGGCGGCGCCGACCGAGGCGACGGAGTAGAGGAACAGTACCGCTCGCGGATGATGCAGTCCGCGGCTCAGCAAGCGGTGATGGATGTGATCGCGGTCAGCGATGAACAGGCCGTGGCCTCCGGCGCTGAAGCTCCGGACGGTCCGCCGCGCAACCGCGACCAGTGTGTCGGCAATCGGCACACCGAGCACCAGGACCGGCACGAGGATCGCCACGCCTGACGACAACGCCGACCCGCTGCGAAGGCCGAGACAGGCCAACCAGAAACCTATTGCCGTCGCACCGCAGTCTCCCAAGAACACACGCGCGGGATAGAGGTTGAACGGCAGGAACCCGACGAGGGCGCCGACCAGCACGAGCGGCAGCGCGGCGAGCTTAGGGCCGCCAGTCATCATGCCGAGCGCCGAGAAGCTGATCGCGGAGATGAGCGCGAGGCCGGCCGAGAGACCGTCGAGGCCGTCGGCAAGATTGAACGCGTTGGTCACCCCGACGATCCACAGAACGGTGATCGGAATGGAGAGGATTCCGATGTGGAACGTTGTGCCGAACAAATGGATGTCGGGATAGACGTGAACGCCGAACACGACAACGATGATTGCGCTAATGATCTGGACGCCGAGCCGCGTGATCGCCCGCACTGGGCTCACATCGTCGAATAGGGACACGGTGAAGATCGGGAACGCGCCGACCAGCATTGCGAATGCGAGATTCGGCGGGAACGTTTCCTCGAATCCTGGAACGACGAGCAGGATGGTCCCCGACATCACCGCAGCCGCGACGACGGCGACGCCGCCAATGCGAGGGATCGGTCTCGTGTGTAGCTTCCTGCCGCCCGGTTGATCGATCGCGCCGAGGCGCGTGGCAATCAGTGCCGTCAACGGAGTAAGCGTCCAGCTCGAGACCGCGGCGATCGCAGCCGGGAAGAGAAAGTAGAGAATCGGAATCACGCTTGTTCGAGCGTGGGAATGGCGGCGACGGTATGGCCGATGACGAGATCGACGAAGGCAGGCACCAGGCGGTCCGCGCCAAACGCTTCGCACGCAATCGGTTCGTTCGCGGCGCGTTGTTCGGGGTTGCGCGATTTCGCTGCCTCAATCGCCGCGACAGTCGCAGCAATGTCGCCGTGAGCGACGCGCCACGTGGTCATACCCGTGGCGCTGGCGATGTCGGTCACGTGACTCGGTTCGGGACCGACGTACAGAACCGGGGCGCCCACCTTCAGCACGTTGTAGACCTTGCACGGATGAATCAAGCCACGGAACGGATCCCCGAGGGTGACCACGTGAAGGTCGGCGGCCGAGAGCGCGGCGCCGAGTTCCTCGCGTGTCACGTACGGGAGACACGCTACGTTGGGCAATCGCACTTCGTTCTGCAGCTCGCGAAACGCAGACCCGCCGCCCAAGAAGCAAAAGACGACGCTCGGGTCGGCGCGAAGTCTCTCGGCAGCCTCAACGACTGTGTGCAGCGGATTGCACGGACTGTGATTGCCCGCATACATTACGACGAAGCGATCGGTCCAGCCATGGTCGCGACGAAACGCGTCGCGGCCTGGCGCGTCGAACCGCACCGAGGCATGCGACCAAGGCGGCACCACTGCAATCCGATCGGACGATATGCCCTTCGAGACCAGGATGTCGGCCATGAATCGATCCAGCGCGACGACGACGTCGGCCTTCGCGAGGCTGAAGCGCAGCAGCCGCTCGAGGGCTCGTGCAACCATGCTGTGCGGCTTTAGCCAGCCGGCTGCGATCGCTTCGTCGGGATTCAGGTCCATGACCCAGAACACGAACCGCGCGTTGCGTGCAGCGGCGAATATCGCTCCGAGTACGGAGATAAGCGGCGGCGACGTCAAAGCAACGACGACGTCATAACGGCCCAGAAGTGCCAGCTCGGCAGCGCATCGCACAATGTAGCTGCCGAAGTCGACCGCGCGACGCCAGCGGCTCGTCTTTCCGAATGCCAGCGGTGTGATACGGACGATCTCGATGCCACGCCAGGTCTCTCGCGATGGAAAGATGCGTTCCGGATCATCGTAGGCGCGCGCCGATGTGAGCACGGTGACCTGATGTCCTTCGGCGTATAGCGCTTCCGCTGCATCGGTTAGGTACTGTGCCGTCGCGACAGTGTCCGGGTAAAACGTCTGATTGAGAAGAAGTACGCGCATTTACAGCGACTGCGGATGTACCACTGGTGTAGTGCTACTGGTAGTGTCAGACGCGAACTCACGAATCTTGAAGTCGATCATCGCTTCGTACATGCGAAGAAGGCGGCAATACGTGAACCCGGGAGCGCCGTCCATGAAGCCGCGGCGCAGTAGGTACATGTACGCGAACCGCAGCGTCGGCCTGAATGGCAGCAGGAAACCAACGTGTTTGAGTATCTGCCGACGCACTGTTGGATTCGCACTGAATAGGCGAGCCAGCGAAGGCCATCCCTCTATGCGCGCGGCCACTGCTTCCCGCGCTTCGAGCGACGAGTAGCGATTGTGCTTGTCGATCCAAGCTTCGAGGCCCTTGCTGAAGCTGTGGTGTTCGAAATGAGACTTTAGGCGCCCCTCAGAGCCGTCGACGACGGCAATCGGGTTCACGGACCGCTCCCATCTGACACGTTCGGGCCTAAAGAACCGCAACACCCAGACCGGGTAGATGCCACAGTGCGCGATCCAGCGACCCTGAAAAATGTTCTTATATCGAAGCCGGTACGCGACGTTTGGCGACTTCACGTCGGCCGCCGCGCCGATCAGCTCGCTGGCAAGATCCTCTGGAACGATCTCGTCGGCGTCCGAGTAGTACACCCACCGGTGTTTGAACGGAATGTTGCGGCCGGCCCAGTTCTGATGTGTCGACCAGTCGTCGAAAGGCCGGTGAACGACGCGCGCGCCAAACGCCTCAGCAATCGTCACTGTCCGATCGCTACTACCCGAATCGAGCACCACCACGTCGTCGCACCAGCGAAGCGATTCGAGGCACCGCGCGATGTTAACCTCTTCGTTGAGCGTCAGGATTAGCGCCGAAACACTCACGCGAGATCGCCACCGGATCGAGCGATGACGAATGCCAGCGCGCCCAGCGGCAGCTTGGTTTCACGCCGCATGCGCTCGTATACGTCGCTGCCGAAAAGCGTCGTGATCGCCGCGTAGCCGGCAAGGGCGGCGACTCCGTTGCGCAGCCGCTTTGCCGCGGCTCGCCACGGATTCCGCTCGAAGTTTGGATCGAGCGCAGCGACAGCGAACCCAGCGCGCGTCATCAAATGTCGAAGACCGTGCGTGCTGAAGACGAACAGGTGCTCCGGCGGGTGATACCACTGAATGAGGCCCGGTACCCAGCGTGCAGCGAAGTCGTCGCACACGCCGGTATCCAGAAACAAGAGACCGCCTGGCTTCAACACATAGTGAGCCGCGCGGACAAGCGCCAGTGGATCCGGCGAGTGCTCGATGGTGGCAAACATCGTCACCGCGTCAAAGCGGCCGTGCCATTCCGACTGCGTCTCAACGTGACCGCTTCGTAAACTGGTCACTCCGGCCGCAGCGCCCGCTTGAATCGCCTCCGTAGAGACGTCGATGCCTTCCGCGTCGATGCCAAGGCGTTGGAGCTCGCGGACGAACACGCCTTTGCCACAGCCAACGTCGAGAACGCGCCAATTGCAGTTATGCGGCGCCCGTGACCCAGCGAGCATCTGCTGCACGAGACTGGCCTTCGTCGGAAAGTCCTGCGCTGTGCGCGCCTCGAACCGTGCGAACCCCACATTTTCGGACGTGCCCGCGTGGTACTGTTCGTAGAAGTCGTCGAGCTCCGCGCCGCTTGGTTGTGGAAACAAGTGTGATGTTCCGCAAGCCTCGCAACGCCAATAGGCCGCCGGATAATGCTCCGTTGCACGGACAGCATTGCCGCCGCAAATCGGACATTCACGTTTGTCTGTTTCGATCGTCAGCATACGAATGCCGGCGGGCGGCCCCCCTTAGTTAGCCATGCATAAAGTTCCGACATCTGCTGGCCCACGCGTTCCCAGACGAATTCCCTCTCGATGAGCTTTCTACCAAGCGTGCCCATCGCGGCTAACGTCACCGGATCCGTCGTCATCGCACTTTCCATTGCTAGCGCGAGCGCGCTTACCGTTGGCGCAACACACCAGCCGCAGCCTTCGGATTCGACGGCTCTCCACGGAGTGGCATCGGTCGTGATCACCGGCGTTCCGCTGGCAAGCGCTTCGGCGATTACAACGCCAAAGTTCTCAGAATGACTCGGCAATATGAATACTGACGCAGCGCCGTACAAGTCCCATTTCTCGATGTCGCCGACGGCGTCTCGAATGACCACGTCGTTCGACAGCCCTTGTTTGATCACGGACTCACGCAGTCGATTTGCGTATCCGTTTTCATCGGGGCCGACGACGAGGAGCTTCCAGCCGACGACGCGCGCGCGTGCCCACGCATCAACGAGTTCCAATGCCCCTTTGTTTGGGTTGAGACGTGACATGAACAGAATCGTTTTCGTCCGCTGTCCGGTCCAAAGGGGCGGTAGCGCCACGGCGTTTGGAATCACAGCGATCGGCTGCTCGAGGCCACATGCTCGTATGTCTGCCGCTTCTGCGGCCGATGTCGCGTGGAACGCCGATACGATCGACAGGCACCGCCGCTGATACAGAACCCATGCCAAGCGTTTCTTCACCGACTTGTACTTGAGCGCCCACGCACTGAGCATCCCTCGCGGACTGAGCACTAGCGGAATCGCAAGCTCACGCGCCACACTCGCCGCATCCCGATTCGACTGCATCCAGAGGCCGTTGTCATGGAGGACATGAGGTTTCGATACGTTGCAAACGTCGCGCAGTGTTCTCGCGAATCCGGGCGACCAGACTACGCGCGCGCGCGGCCAATACAGCCCTGAAGCAAACACGGTCGTTACAGGTGGGCCGGGCGCGATCGGGTGGCCTACGCGTTTGCCAAGGTCGAGAGTGACCAACGTTACGGCCGTGCCCATCTTTGCCAACTCCTCGGCGAGCTTCGGAACCGTTCGCGATGGACCACCGAGATTGGAACCAGTGCACGCCACCGTGAGTACGGCATGTCGAGGCTCAGACATGTGTCGCCCAACTCCCGCCCTGCGGTTTTCCCAGTGCAGTCGACACGATGCGCGACACATGCTCGAGGCACTTCATCACGATCCAAGGAAGGAAGATCAGCGGGATCGTTCCAACGAATGTCGCCACGAACCAGTTATCAGGACTCGCGCCTGCGATAATCACTATCAATGCGCTTGGAATCCATGTCGCATCCCCGGTCGCTACACTGGTCATGTTCCAGCGCTCCAGCAATGCCAGAAGCAGACCCAAATACATTGCCGCACCGATTACAAGGAACCAGCCGCCATTCCAGTACGCTTCGGCAAATGCTCCGGGCGTACTCCTGCTGGTCGACATGCCGGTCAGCAGCTCGTTGAACAAATCGCCGACGGTCACGGTTGGCTTCTCCGGCCAGATAAACCGGGGGACGAACGCGTACAACGCCAAGCCGAACGTATCGCCAGGACGGCCCATGTCGTACTGCTGCATCGCAAACGCCTGCGCGCCCACGTAGCTGAGACGAATCCACCACATCTGCGGCTGCCCGCTGTTATCCTGCTGACTCATGCTGGTACGGAGGTTGTCGGCGAAGGCCGCGGCGCGCTGATTCAGCGACAAGTCCGTCTTGCTCTGTTGGTCGCGCGTGATGAGGACCGCGTCAGTGAGGACGAAGACGATGAGGCCGGTTGCCGCCGCCATGAACACAAGCGGCCTGAGGGACCGCCGTCCTGTATAGAGACCGAGGCTGATTGCAATGATGGTTATAAGCAGTTCCACCTTCGCTAGACTCGTCCACCCAAGCCACAGCTCCGCGCCTGTAAGAAGCACTATCGGAAAGACAAGCCGTCGATTGCCTTCCGCGATGATCTGCCACCCGAGCGCAACGGCACCAGGAACGAGCATCGCGAGCGTCCGCCACACACCGGGAACGATTGTCGTCACTAAGCCCAGCGTCGCGGGCGCAACGAGACAGTATTTGATCGGCACTCCGACCAGCACGAGGAAGGTCAGCACGCGCGTTTTTGATGTGCCGGTTACGCGTGAAGCGGTCGAAGGCATTCCGGTCACGAATTGATAGATCAGGCACGTAATCGCCAGTGCCACACAGTTGAGCAGGTTGGCGCGGCGCCAACCGTCGGAGTGCAAGAGAAATGTCCTGTCGATGTAGTCGACGGACGCCCCGTTGCCAAAGGTTCGCAGCAGCGGTCCGATCCCGAAGTACAAAGCATAGGCACTGATGAACCAAAAGAGTGGAGACCAAGCTGCCAGTCGGTTCTGCCGAACGACGAAGACCGCATACGCACCGCAACACACAGCGATGGACGCTGCCACGATCGCCGACCACACGTCCATGCGCTCGGCAGGCAACGGTGCCGTCAAAAACGACAGCACCGCCAGTCCGCTCATCGCCCCACACAACAGCAGAGCGGGACGGGCGCCACGTGGCGTCTGCACCGTATTCACCAGCGTCGATCCTGAGGCGGCTTCACAACGTCGCTTCTACGGCCCTGACGACCTTTCGCATCGTCGAATCAGAGTCGTAGCCGCTTCGGAGGCACCGCTCGCGGCCTCCGGCGGCGATGCGCGCGCGCGCAGCGTCGTTAGCCGTGTAGTACGCGGTTTTTTCGCGCAGCTCTGCGGGAGAGTCAAAGAAGACGGCTTCGCGTTCGTGCGTTCTGCAATCATGAGCATGCCGCACGCGGGAATCTCGAAGGTGCGCGTGGTCGACTGCTCGGGAATCCATTTCGACACGAGTCCAAGCGCGATATGTCCCGATCGCAGTGCATGCACATAGTCGAGTCCCCACAGTCCTCCGCCGCGCACGTACGGTCGCGGCCGCCTTAGCCGCCCAGACCACCCCGGACCCCATACGGAGACGTCGCGATATGAAAGCGGTACGGCGTCGACCATGCGCCGGTAATGCGGCTCGTAATGTCCGATAAAGACCACGGCATTGTGTGCGGCGCCTGGGTCCGGCGAAAAGCGCTCCGCGGCGTAACTCTGTCGCGTGAGGATGATGGCTGCCGCCTTGTGCGACTTGTACGCCGGCAACTCGAACGCTTTGGTCGTGATGAGCGCGTGATACATCGCCACGCTCGCGGTGAACGCCGCCGACGCGTGCACCGAAAACGCCGGATCGGCGGTGAAGTGAATCACAGGGCGGCCTGTTATCCGCCCGATGTCCGCTACTGTCTGCGGCTGAATCGTGCGGCCTTTGTCGATCCACGTGAACTGAATCGGACCTGTGCATTGCTTGCTGAACGCGATGATGTCGCGATTGAGGTCGTGAACCCATCGACCACGTGCCAGCCGCCACTGGATGCTCGCCGCGATTCGGTTTCCACGGGGACGGTACGGAGTCACGTCGAAAGGCAACACATTGAACCCGATCCGTTCCAACGATTTCAGCCGATCAAGACAGGTGCCGCCTCTCCACAACTGGCCGATGTACAGAATCGTTTTCACTCAGCGGTCTCAGTTAGCGACGATTGGTGCCGTCGTTGATCGGTGGAAGGCACGGCAAGGACATTCGTCGCGCGGTCGGGTTTCGGTGGCATCACATATCCGATCGACGTGAGCCATCGCGCGCATTCGTCGTATTCAAAACGTCCGTTCGTCCACAGATCCGGATCGAACTCGAAGAGAAGTGTGGGAAGATGCATTCTCAGCGTCCCCTCGGCGCCGAGCAGAACTCCGAACTCATGACCCTCAGTGTCAATCTTGATGAAGTCAACTCGCCGCAGGCATTCTGCCCGGACCACGTCGTCGAGCCGGCGGCGATCGACTCGAATCGAGCCGCCATGCTGCGAGTGACCGTGCAAGCTCGACATGCCGCAGTTGTGCACGGCCTCACAGGGGACGAACAATTTGGACTCACCGACATCGTTCGAGAGAGCGCACCTGACAACCGTCACGTTATCGATGTTATTCAGCCGAAGATTCCGATCCAGCCTCTCTGCGACGCGCGGGTTCGGCTCAACCGCCAATACTTGGGCTGCGTGACGAGACAACGGCAATGTGTAGACGCCGACGTTCGCACCAACATCAATCACTACCTGCTGACTCGATGTGATCATCTTCAGGACGCGACCGACATCGCCTTCGTATTCTCCGTAGAAGAACAGATGCCACTCGATGTGATCGCGAGTGTCAACGCACATGCGCAGGCCATCGCGGTAGGCAGTCGTACCCGTAAAGTGCCCGTCAGCGCGCTTGGGCGAACAGATCCATCGAAGGACGCGATGAATGCCCCGTGGCCCCGTCCGCCGCGTGATCGTTGCGAGCCTTTCGAGGATTGCGGTACTCATTGAAGCTCCTCGATCACGTCGTAAGGACAGGCAGGGCGTCGAACTCGACGGTGCTCTGCGTCTTCGGTGTTCTCGACGCAATGACGACCGAGCAAATCAGTTGTGCTCCGAAATACGCGGGCACAGCCCATGCGGCGCCGCGAATGCCCGCCGCCATGATCAATGGAATACCGACGACGAGACTGGCAGCGGCACCAACGCTCTCCGCTGCCGTAACACCCCAGGTGCGGTACGTCGCAAGCGAAACGATTTGAAACACTTGACCGAGGGTCAGCAGCACATATCCGCTCGCGATCCACGGCGTCAACGAGAAACCCGGCGCGTAATGTGGGGCCAGCGCCAGCGGCAGCAACTGGTTCTGAAAGGTGATGAGTAGCAGTAATCCAAGCGTCGATATGGCGAGCTGTGTGCCAATCCACATCGCCAGCGTTCGCCGCGCCGCATGGCTATCGTTTGCGCTGACCTGCTGAAAGTACGCTGGACGAAACGCGTTGATGCCGATCGTGCCGAGCATGATAAACGGACGGCTCACGACCCCGTACACAGCTGCGTACATTCCGGCGGCCTCGGTGCCATGCCACCAGGCCAGTAGGTAACGATCGCCTGTGCCGGTAACCCATGCTGACAGCGCCTGCGGCAGCAACGGCGCCGCATAACGCACGAGCCGTCGGCGCTCGGCCGCCAGCTCCGCCGACGAAGTTTCCGCGGTGTCGGCGTGTGCGAACCGTGAACCGACAAACGCAACGGCCGTGGCCAGCGCGAATGCTGCAACCACAAGCCAGCTTTGGTCACCGAACAACAGCACGACGGCCACAGCGAGCAACGGCCTGAGTACCTGCTCCACGAATGCCCAGAGCGCCTGCTCCCGCTGGAGTCTAGCGGCAGCGAGCATCGTCTGCGCGGTGGCACGCTGCATTTCGACGATGACTAGGAACGCGACGGCTATAACCGTCATCAGCGAGGTGCGCCCCTGCGCAGCGTACGCACTACCGAGGACGAGAACGATGAATGCCGGAAAAACGCTCGCCGCGAGGATAAGTTGGGTAGTTGCGCGACGAATGACACATCCGCGGCCGGCGAGTTCTCGCTCCGGATACAAGCGGCCCGCGACGTGAAGGATCGGTAAACAGAACGTCGACGACATCAGCGTGGACGCGCCGGTTGTGAGTGCCACAACGCCGAATACTGCCGGCGACACGAACGTCGTGAGTAGCCGTGTGCCGACGATGAGCGCGACCGCGCCGCCGATTTGCGCGAACGCGGACCAGCTAAGAGCGTGTGCAACAGACCGAGACTGCATCTGTCGATCTAAATCGCGGACGTCAGAACCTCGTGCACTTTCGATCGAAAGCGCTGTGGTCCGTACGCGTCGAGCAATGCTTTGCGGTCGGGGCGTGGCAGCGCGTTATCAAGAATCGCCGCGAGAATGTCGTCTGTGCTATCCGGATCAACCAGACGGCCCCATTTCCCGTTCATCAACGCGTCAATGGAACCGTCCTGATCGCCACCGACCACCGGTGTTCCACATGCCAGCGCCTCGAGGAAAACGATGCCGAATCCTTCTTTCTTGGAGGGCATCACGAATACATCCGCGCCGCTGTAGAGCGACGGCAAATCGATGGCGGGTACGAATCCGCGAAACTCGACGCGGTTTCCGAGGCCGCTGGTCATCGCCACTTCCCGCAGTCGAGGCAGGTCGTCGCCGGTGCCGGCGACAACATATCTAATCGACTTTTCGGGTGCCACGTTGTGGAGTGCATTCATCACTTGTTCGACGCCCTTGTAACGTTCGGTCGCATCCAAACGAGCAACAGTGAGGACGGTCACATCGCTCGATGTGCGATCGTGACGAATCGGCCGAAACACCTCGCCGTCAACCATGTTTGGAAGCACAGTGATTCGATCGTCCGCGATGCCCCACGCTTTCAGGCGGTCGGCCGTATACCGACTCACCGCGAGTACCTTCGTAACACCTTGGGCAACGCGCTGCAGGCGACGGGGCGGCGCCCATGCCTCAATCCCGTGCGCGACCATCATGTTTGGCGTGCCGGTAATGACCGCAAGCAGCTCGGTGAACGGAACAATGTTGATGTGACCTGTGACGATCAAATCTGGGCGTGCGCGCAACCCGGCGCGAAGCGCGCTGACGAGCATGCGCGGCCTGTAGACGCGCTTCGAGCGCGGACCAACGCCGGTGAAGTGGACGCGACCTCTGAGCGCGGCCGATGCCTCAATCGGACCATCATTTAGACTCACCACGTGCAATTCCGTGCGCGGCAGCGCTTCGGATACGGCGCGGAGCAAACCCTGGTTGTAGGCGGGAATGCCGCCGATCGATCCGTAAACTTGTGGAAGCACGAACAGTATCCGTCTCAGAGCAGGCACATTTGGGAGTACAGGCACCAGGCCGCGACTCTCGGCCGCCCGCAGCACCAACAGTGCCCACGCGCGTGACCAGTGGAGCCGTTCGCGACGATAGTCAGAGGTCACTTGATCGAAAGCAGCGTTCGAAACTACCGACGCTGCGGGACATCCGTCTGAGTAGATCTCCGACCACGCATCACGGATCCATTTACCAAACGGAAACGTGAACCCCATCTTCTGTCTGTTCAGAATTTCCGTTGGATAGTCCGATCGAAGCGCTTTCGCGAGAAGCGGCTTTGTGCCGGTGCCATCGCGAAGCGTCGATGCGGGCAGTCGAAGAAGAAATTCGGCCAGTCGATGATCCAAGAACGGCACGCGCACTTCAACACTGTGGCGCATCGCGAACACGTCAGTGTCGCGCAGCAGCTGATTCTGCATGTAACAGTCGAGCTCGAGCCGACCGTACTGCATGCCGTCCGATCCCCCGGGCAGCAAATCCGGCTGCCAGATTGGCAATTGCCCGCTGTCCAGTAACGACGCGGCACGTCGCGGCGGGAAGAACCCCCGAATCGTCAAGTACGGACCGAGCAATGGATGCTCTGCCAGAAACTCAAGCTTCTCCAACCTCTTGAGTCCGAAGTTCTGAAGGACAGCGCCCACAAATCCAATCGCAGGACGCACCAGCGGCATACGCGCGGCGGAGCGAAGTCGGCCGTACGAACGGAACCCCGGGTAGCCCCAGAACAATTCGTCGCCGCCAAGACCGGACAGCACAACTGTTAATCCAGCGGCACGAGCGGCTTTCGCCACAAAGTAGCTGTTCACGCCGTCGGCCGTCGGCTGGTCCAGCGAGTCGAAAAACCGGGGCAACTCCTCTATGAAGTCCTGCCTACGAACCCGGACTTCGACATGGTTCGTGCGGAATCGATCGGCGACAATTTTCGCGTATGCTCTCTCACTGAACTCCGTCTCGTCGAACGTGACGCACAATGTGGTCAGCGGCCGATCCAGTTCCTGCGCGGCCAGCGCAACGATTGCCGACGAATCCATCCCGCCAGATAAAAAGACGCCGGTGGGAACGTCGCTGACCAACTGCTCCTTCACTGCGGACGCCAGCAGTTGCCTCGTGCGCTCCGGCGCATCCGCCACTTCGCGAACCGATTCGACCGGGGGCGGCGCCCAATAACGCGACGGTTTCGGAAACGAATAGCTGCGCTGATCGACGTTGAGGAATTCCGCTGCCGACAACGACAGCACGCCACGCACTGTCGTCCAAGGCGTTGGCACCGATCCGGACATCAGGAAGCCGTGCAGGCCGCGCGGTTCCGGTTCATTCGGTATCAGTCGACCCGATATTAGCGCGCGGACCTCGGAAGCGAACTGGAAGGTGCAGTCGTGTCGAGCCCAGTAGAGCGGCTTGATCCCGAAGCGATCTTTCGCAAGGAACAGCTTCGGATCATGATCACGGCGCGCGTCGAGCACTGCGAATGCAAACATTCCGCGCAGATGTGTCGGCAGACCTTCGCCCCACTGCTGGTAGCCGTGGAGGAGGACTTCCGTATCGCTATTCGAATGAAACGTGTGGCCGAGGCGCAACAGGTCGACGCGCAGTTCCTTGAAGTTATAAATCTCTCCGTTATAGGTTACGGCGACGCGACCGTCGTGGCTCATCATCGGCATTCGACCAGCGGCGGAAAGATCGAGAATCGATAGACGCCGCGATCCCAAAACGGCTGCAGGCGCCGCGGATGGGCCCGGATAAAGGCGCACGTGCTCCCACCCGCGCGGCTCGAGAAGGGCACGAATGGCCAAATCGTTCCGTGCCTCCTCGGGAATGAGAATCCCCCAGTCGTTCGGGCCCCGATGCACCTGTGTGTCGAGCATTCGCAGCACGGCGGCGACCATGTCCGCTGTGACGGGACGCTCAACCGACAGGACGCCAGCAATTCCGCACATATTACGCGTCGAGCCAATTCGGAATTGTTCGAAGGCGCGGCAATACGTCGGGCAGCACCGCGACAAAGTTTGCCTCGCGGAACGATTCGAGCTCGTGATGCCAGCGTCCGTACACCTCAAGACCGAGCGGCGTTATCTTCGCGAGGACGTATCCGAGCGGCAACAATAGATCGAACGCGTCGCGGAGGTACTGCCGTGCCTCGATCCAGCGGTGGTTATACTCGAACTGGATCAACGCAATCTCGTGACGACGGCATTTCTCGATCGCGCCGGCGATGACGAAGCAGTCGTGCCCTTCGGCATCGATCTTCAGGAAATCGACGCGTTGAACCCTTGCACGTTCGCAGTACCAATTGACGGTCTCCTTTTCGACTGGAACGTGTATCTGTCGTTCCGAGTCTTCTCGTCGCAGTTCGTACAGGCTCGCGCGGCCTGCGAGAGAGCCCGGAGAATGCAGCATTGACTGACCGGGCGCGTTGGAAAGCGCGAGACGATTCGCAATGACCTCACGATCGAGTTGCGCGGCTGCGAGGTTTTGACTCAATGCCGCGAACGTGTCGGGCGCGGGCTCGAAGGCATGAATGAGGACCGGCAAGTTGCGGCTGCGCGCCTGCTGCGCGAACGCAGTCGTCCACGTGCCCAGATTCGCGCCGACGTCGAACGCGACAACCGGCGAGTCGCCCGTCCACGTCTGTAGAAAGTCTTCCTGCAACGCGAGTTCGCCGTTCAGTGATGCGAAGTTCGGACAGTCGAGCCGCGCTTCGTTTGCGAAGAACCGTGCAGCGCGCACGACGCGATTGCGGCCGAGCGTTTGTGCTGCCGCGCGTATGAGAAACGAACCTACGCTACGGGCCATGCCGCGCCGGGGAGCGAAGGAGCTGATGTCGGCCATCTGCAAACGCCTTGGTTGTAACTGTGGGATGAAGAGTTACGCGGTGCGGCTATAGTACTCGCCGTACTGCTTGCGGTAGTACTGCGAGTAGTAGTAGCCGTGATGCTTCAGGTCAACGCGATTCAGAATCGCGCCAATGACATCACATTTTGCCTGCCGCAATTGTTCGACGGCGCGCCTGGTGGCGAAACGACTCGTCATCTCCGCCCCGACGACGAAGATCGTCCCGTGCGTGCGGTGCGCGGCGATGCAAGAGTCGGTCACCGCCATCACCGGCGGCGTGTCGATGATCACCCAGTCGAAGTGCTGCCCGAGCGTGCTGATGAAGTCCTTGAACCGCTTCGACCCGAGCAGCTCGGACGGGTTCGGCGGCAGCATGCCGGCGGTCATCGTCCACAGACCGGACACGGCAGTACCGCGGATGGCTTCGCTGGCTTTGGCGTTGCCGACGAGCACGTTTGACAGACCGGGCTCCTGCGTCTGGCCGAACACGCTGTGCACGCGCGGCTTGCGCATGTCGGCGTCGACGATGAGCACGCGCTGGCTGGCCTGCGCGAGCGCGATGCCGATGTTCGACGCGACGGTCGTCTTGCCTTCGCCCGGCGCGGTGCTCGTGATCACGATGGTTTTCGAGCCCTCTTCCGCCGAAGAGAACAGGACGTTCGTGCGAATGGCGCGGAACGCTTCCGCAAAGTTCGCAGGCACGCCGTTGTTCATCAGCGGATCCTTCACGTCGTCGCCGAAGAGCGCCGGCACCATGCCGAGGAACGGCAGCCCGAGGTGCGCCTTCACTTCGTCCGGCGTCTTGATCCGGTTGTCGAGGTACTCGAAGAAGAAGGCGAGCCCGAGCGCGAGCGTCCCGCCGCCGAAGAACGCCAGCAGCAGATTCGTCGGCACGTTGGGACTCGCCGGCCTGCGCGGGACCTCGGCGGCATCCACGACGCGGATGTTGCTGGTCTTCAGCTCGGTGCTGACGCCCGTTTCCTTCGCGCGCTGCAGCAGGCTCTCGAAGACCTGCCGGTTGGTCGCGTTGTCGCGCTGCAGCGCCCCGTAGTCGATCCCCTTGCGGCTCAGCGCCAGCGCGTCGCGCTTCTGCTGATCGAGCGCGCCGGTCAGCGTCTGCTCCTGGATGAGCGCCGCCTGATATTCGTTCTTGACCGACTGGACGACTTTCGCGATCTCCCCCTGCAGCTTGCTCTCCGCGAGCTGGATCGCGTTCGAGACCTTCAGCATGTCCGGGTGGCGCGGCCCCAGCTTCTCGGAGAGCTGCGCCTGCTGCCGCTGCAGCTCGGCGATCTCCCCCTTCTGCTGCTGGATGAACGTGTTCGAGAGGATGGCCGGGAAGGTGTCGAGCGCGTTGCGATCGTGCTGCAGCCCGCGAAGCTGGTTGTGCGCCGCCTCCTTCTGGATGCGTTCGGTCTTCGCCCGCGTCACCGCCGCGTTCAAATCCGCCAGCTTCTGCACGACGATGTTCTGCTTGTCTTCGAGCGAGACGGAGTCGGTCTGCTCGCGGTAGCGCTGCAAGGCCTGCTCGCTCGCTTCAACTTGTTTGCGCTGTTCGCTCAGCCGCTCGCCTAGCCAGTCCGACGCTTCCTTCGACGACATGAACTTGAACTCGAGGTTCTGCTCGATGTACGCCTTCGCGAGCCCGTTCGCCACCTGCGCCGACAGCGCCGCGCTCGGCGACTCGAACTTCACGTCGACGAGCCGGCTGTTCCGGATTGGCGAGACCGTGAGGTCCTTGAGGAACCGGTCGATGACGCGCGACTGCTGCTTCGACTCGTCGCTTCCCGGCATCCCCACCGGCGCCGCCGTCCTGAACCACGACGAGACGAAGGCGGCCGGCGCGGCGGCGATCTTCCCCACGGTCAGGTTATCGTCGTTGGGCTTCAGGAGCGGGTGCTCCCACAGCTTGAGCCCGTCAATCGTCCGCCGCGCGAGCGCGCGGCTCTGGAGAATCTTGTACTGCGTCTGGTAATAGTCGTCCGCGATCTGGTTCTGCTCGAACGCTTCCTTGAACGTGACGACGTTCGTGTTCTCCTTCTCGATCAGGATCTGCACCTTCGCTTCGTAGATCGGCGTCGCCGTGAAGGTGTAGATCGTCACGCTGAGGAACACGACGAGGAAGGCGGTGATCGCCGTCCAGCGCCGCTTGTAGAGCACCTTCACGTAATCGAGCAGGTGCACCTCGCCGTCGCCGATCACGTTGCTGCCGTAGCCGTACGCCGGGCCGCGGCCGTTCGGCGCGGCGGCCGATATCGGCGGCGCCGCGCCGGCGTCGATGCTGTCGAGGCCTGGCGCCATCTCGAGGCGGCCGGCAGCGGCCGGGCCGGGATTGGACGAAAACTGTTCAGACATCAGAAGAATCTCTCCGCCACCATGACCGTATCGCCTGACAGCACGAGGTCGGTCAGTTTCACTTTGACTTCCCGCTTTTCACCGTTGACGATGCGGACGATCTTGATGCGGCTCGTCGTGCCGCGATCGGTCACGCCGCCGGCGAGCGACAGCGCCTGCAGCACGGTCGTGTTCCTCTGCTGCATCGCGTAGGCGCCGGGGTTCTTCACGTGGCCGAACACGTACACGCTCTCCGCGCGCGGAACGAAAATGGTGTCGCCGTCGCGCAGCATCGCGTTCTGCGAGAAGGCGCCGTTCTGGAGGTCGCGCAGATCGACGCGGACAACGTTGTCTTCGCTGTCATTGATCACAGCGGTCGGAAGCGTCGGCCCCGACGGCGTCTGCCCCGCCTCCGGGTGCACGACGATCGCCTCGCCGCTCGCGGTCGGCAGCGTCGACCCGGCGCGCGCGAGCGCCTCGACGAGGTTCATGTCGCCCGACAACGCGTAGGTGCCCGGCGTCCGCACTTCGCCGACGACGAACACCTTCTGGCTCTTGTAGGTGTCGACCGACACGGTGATCTGCGGCTTCCTGAAGTACCCGTCGCCGACCAGGCGCGTCTTCACTTCGCTCTCGACCTGACGCAGCGTCAGGCCGCCAACTTTCACCCGGCCGATCAGCGGATACGAGAACGTCCCGTCGGTCTCGACGGTGAACTTGCCGGACAGATCGGCCTGGTCGTAGCAGGTAATCGTCAGCACATCCTGGGCGCCGACGATGTAGTCGGCGGCCGGACCGGAGGGACGCGTCTGAGCGCCGCCCTGTGCCGCGGCGGCCACGGAGAACAGCGCCGCGACGAACGACGCCGCGAGAAGGCTGCGTGTGCGAGATGTCATCAGCTCAGAATCCATAGGTCACCGAAGTTCCATACCGGAGCGCGTCGTACTGCCTTGCCGTCAGATCGGACGTGCGATGGTATTGATCGACGTTCAGGCCCCACCGTACATCGCGGCCGAAGTGGTACCCGACGCCGCCGCCGAACGTGGTGACGTGGTCCGTGCGGTTTTCTGTCGCGACGAAGACTCCCGCCCGATCGCGATAGGCGAGGCGCTGCGCGCCTCCGCGCGCCATCACGTCGAACGGACCGAAGATCTGCTGCGTGATCGAGCCGCCCGCGCCGGTCTGCAGATAGTAGGGCTGGTTGATTTCGTACGAGTACTGCACGTCGCGCGTGAAATTGACGCCGAAGCGCGTGGCGCCGAGGAGCGTGTACGAGAGGTCGCCGCTCGCCGTCAGCCCGGTGAAATCGGGAAGGCCCGGCGAGAGCGGGTGAAAATTCCGGTAGCCGACTTTGGCGCTGCCCTTGATGAGCGCGAACGGATCGAACGTCACGCTGGCGAAGATCGACGTCGAGTCGGAGTCGCGGAGCGGCGAGAACTCGAACCGCGACTGCTCTCGGGTCGCCGAAACGCCGATCGTCGTCAGCGGCGTCAGCTGATGGCGGACCGCGACGCCGCCGGCCTGAACGGTGCGATTCAACGCCTCGCGCAGGTTCACGCCGTCGAAGACGGCGACGCTGTCGAAGTCGACGCGCTCGGTCGAGCCGGTGACGCCGATGAACGTGCGCGGAAACGCGCGGAGCTCGATCGTCCCCACGCCGCCGTACTGCCTGCGCTGCGACCGCGCGTCGATCTCGTAGCCGGGCCGATCGCGCGTGGTGAGGAACTTCGGGCTCAGGTCCACCCGCAGCCGGTTGAGCGGCAGCAGCCAGTCGAGGTTGTAGCTGCTGTTGGCCGATCGCTCGCTGTCGTACTTCCGAAACCAGACGAGGTCTTCCTTGACGTTGAGCAGCAGCCGCGACGGCCCCATGCGCATCCACATGTCGGTCGACGGCGTGATGGTGAGCGTGAAGTCCTTCTTCGGATTCTGATCCGTCGGCTCGTTGAACACGTTGTCGTCGACGCCGAGGTTCGCGAGCTGGATGCGCGGATTCATCGCGATCGGCCCGATGCGCACCCGATACGTCGGCGGCGCCTCCGCTTCGTCCGGGATCGACTGGGCCGACGCAGGCGCAGAGAGGGCCGCCGCAGCCGAGAAAACGGCGGCGCACACGAATTTATTTCTCACCGAAGCACCTTCAGAGATATCGGATCCGCGATGACTGGGCTTGTCCGGGGAGGAGTCCGCGCCCGGATCGTGGCGATCCGGGCGCGCTTACACGAAGAACCTGAAGTGGAGTCTTAACAAGGCGCGTCACAGGCGCGCCCGCCGGAGCGGAGCGGGGCAACGGGCCCCCGCGAGCGACGCGTGGGGGGTCCGCGGGGGCGAAGCCCCCCGGATCTTTAGCGTGACGGGCTGGCGTCGCCCTTCTTCGCCACCGCGACGGCGCCCGCAACGCCGGCCGCCGCAGCCGCCGTCGTGACGATCACCGCCGTGCTGATGCCCGCCGTGGCCGCGCCGGCGCCGGCTGCCGCCGCGCCCGCTGCCGCGCCGCCCGCCGCCGCGCCGGCAAGAACCGCCGACGTGCTGACCGCGATGCCGGTCACCGTCGCGCCCGCCGAGACGCCGATCGACGCGCTCGTACCGATGATCTGGCCCGCCGCGTTGACGACTTCGACCGCGTAATTACCCGCCTGAAGCCCTGCGAACGAGAACGATCCGGTCGTCGAGCTCGTCGTCGTGCCGGCGATCTGACCGTTCGCGAGATTGCGCAGATGAACCGTTGCGTTCGCAACGGACTGACCCGAGGAGCTCGTCGCCGTTCCGGCCAGCGACGCCGTGGCCTGCGCGGCGAACAGCGGCGCGGACGACAGCGCGAGCGACGAAGCAAGTGCGAGAGCGACGATACGAAGCATCTTTTTCGGTCTCCTTGTGACGGCCTGCGCTATATGCGGTTCAATTGCCAGTTCAGCACTAACTACTATCGGAGGTCCGAACGACAGGATCAAGACCGTATTAGGAAGTGCACGGAATTTCCGTATCAAAACTGCCACTTCAGCTGTCTAGCTGATAGCTGAAAGCTGACAGCTGATAGCTGAATTAGCGTTTGCTCTTGCGATCGCGCGTCACGCGCAGCGAGCGCATCTTCCGATACAGGTTGGTTCGCTGGATGCCCAGAGCGCGGGCGGCTTCCGACATCCGGCCGTGATGCTGCTCCAGGACCGAGGCGATGTACTCGCGCTCGAAGCGGACGCGCGCCTGCTTGAGCGTTCCGCCGTTGGAGAAGACGACCGACCCGCCGTCGAGGCGCACGAACGCGAGCACCTCCTCGAGCCCGATGCCGGGGGCGTCCTTCGATCCGTGGATGACCCCTTCGAGCATCGTCTTCAGCTCGCCGGCGTTGCCGCGCCACGGCAGCGCCGAGATGAGCGACAGCGCCGGTCGCGCCAGCATCTTCGGCGGCACGCGCAGATTTGCGCAGATTTCGCGGACGAAATAGTTGGCGAGCGCCGGGATGTCCTCGCGCCGGCTCCGCAGCGGCGGCATGTCGATGCGGATCACGGAGAGGCGCTTGAACAGCTCGTCGCGGACGCGTCCGTCCTGCAGCGCCGCGTCGAATTGTGAATCGACGCCGGCGATCGGCCGTATGTCGAAGCCGACCGCTTCGCCGGTCTCCGCGAGCATCGCCTCGCGGTCGCGCAGGACGCGCGCGAGCCTGGTCTGCACACGCGCCGGCGCCTCGGTCACGTTCTGCAGATACAGCGTGCCGCCGAGCGCGTCGTGGAGGCGGCTGTTCCGGCTGACGCGCTCGAGGCCACGCGCCGCCGCTTCGTCCGACGCGGCAGCGGGCGCGCCGAACAGCTCGGCGTCGAGCTCGTCGCCGTCGTGCGCCGCGCAGTCGACGGCGACGAATTGCGCCGCTTCGCCGATCTGCTGGGCATGAATGGCGCGCGCGGCCAGTTGCCGGCCCGTCCCCTCTTCGCCGAGGATCATGACGCCGGCGCGCATCGCCGCCGCGCGCGCGACGAGCGTCATCACTTCCCGCATCGCCGGCGAATGGCTGTACAGATCGACCGGACTGGCCATGCCGCTGTCGCAGTTGCCGTTCCCTGGACGGGATTCGGGATTCGGGATTCGGGATTCGCAGGGAGTCGGGGTGCCATTGCCGTTGCCATTGCCGTTCCCGTTGTAATGCGCCTCGTACTTCAGCTCGCGATCGATCGCGTTGGCCACACGGCGTCCACCAAGCGGCCGCGCAAACACGTCGGCCATCCCGGCGAGCACGGCCTCGGTCGTCAGATCGGGACGGCGCGTGTCGACGACGGCGAACATCAGCGTGTCGGCGCGCTGGGAGCGAATGTCGCGCGCGATCTGCAGCACGGCGGCGCCGCGCGACAGATCGAGGAGCACGGGCATGTCGCGGCGCTGCAGCGTGGCCAGGGCGAATGCGACGTTGTCGGCCCACACGACGGCCACGTTCGCTGCGGCGAGCAGCTTCTCGGTGTCGGCCCGCTCGGAAGCGGGGCAGCCCAAATAGAGAACTGATTTCACTGGTTGCTGGTTGCTGGAGTGACGGTCGGCCTGGCGCGGTTTTCACAAGACCGTAGCGCGAGGCTTTCAGCCGAGCGCCCACCGCTCGCCTAAAAGGCTCGCGCTACCTCGGCTCGCCTGAAAGGCTCGCGCTACCTTCGGGTGTTTCCTGTCGCCGCGGCGGCGAAGTGGCCGTCGCCTTTCTCGTCCACTTCGAGGCGGGCGGCGCCGTCGGCGCCGTAGATCAACCTGCGATCCGGACCGCCGCGGTGGGTGGTGTCGAACGCCACCGACGCGAGCCGATCGCCGTCATACGTTTCCCATTTGTCGATCCTGCCGTCCCCGTCCGTGTCCTCTTCGGCCGACGCGAGCCGTCCCTGCTGGTAATGCTCGACGCGCGACACCTTGCCGTTGCGCTGTGTGGAGATTTCGATGCGCGACACGAGGCCGTCGGGGCCGAGGTACGACCACGCGTCCTCCGTTCCGTCGCTGGCGCGCGAGAAGCCGACTTTCTCCAGCTTCTGGTCCGCGTCGTAATGCTCCCACCGCTCGATCTTTCCATCCTCGTTTTTATCAATTTCGATACGTACGACGCGCGCGCCGTCCATGTAGCTGAACGTGTCGGGCTTGCCGTCGCCGTCCGAATCGTATTTCAGCAGCTGCAGACGGCCGGTCGTCTTGTCGTATTCGGGCGTGATGCGCGCTTTCGCCTCCGCGCGATCGCGGCCGCATGCCGAAAGCGCCGCGGCGAGGAGCGAAATCGCCGGCAGTACCGTGAAGAGAACTGTGGATTTGCGCATAGCTTCGCCCCGTGACTTACAGTCCAGGATTTTTGGCGAGAGGAATCCCGGCGCCCCGTCTCTGGGGAAACTCGAGGACGCCTGAGCGAGGGGGAATCGATCCGCGGGCCGTCGAGTAGGACTCTATGTTTGTTGAGCCGACGAAATTCTAACGCTGCTGAGGTGTGTGTCAACGGATTTACGACGGTGTGGCATCAAAAAGGAGACAAATACGTGCAGTCTCGCGATCAGACGTGTAGGACGAAACGCGCGGGGGAGAAAAAATTCAGGATGATTTCGCGCAGCTGGTCGAGCGACCCGGCGGAATTGATCGCGGTCCGCAGATGCGATCCGTTGTCGAGGCCTTTGGTGTACCACGACGCGAGCGCGCGCAGCTTGTTGACGATCCATTTGTCATGGCTCGTCGCGCGCGTCTCGTCGACGCGCTCGTGCTTCAGCATGTCGATGTAGTCGAGGAGGAAGCGTCCGCGATCGTCGAGCGTCACGTCGCGAGCGGGCCGGCCGGCGGCGAGCTCTTCGGCCTGCGCGAGAATCCACGGATTGCGCAGGACGCCGCGTCCGACGAGCACGCCGTCGACGCCCGATCGCAGCTTGTCGACGATCTGCTCCGGCTCCACACAGTCGCCGCTGCCGAACACAGGGATGCGAACATCGTCGGCGATCCGCGCGACGAGCTCCCAGTCCGCGCTGCCGCTGTAGCTCTGCGCCGCCGTACGGCCGTGGACCGCGATGGCGGCGGCGCCCGCATCCTCGACCATCTTCGCGAGCCGCGGGGCGTTGCGTTCGGCGTCGTTCCATCCTGCGCGCATCTTCACCGTCACCGGAATCTTCACGGCCCTGGTCATCGCGTTGATGACGCTCGCCGCCTGCTCCGGCTCGCGCATCAGGCTGCAGCCGGCGTTGTGCTTCGCGATCTTCGGCACCGGACAGCCCATGTTGACGTCGACGATGTCGGCGCCCATGCCCTCGACGATCTGCGCGGCTGCCGCCATCTTGTCGGGATCGCCGCCGAAGATCTGAATCGAGATCGGCCGTTCTTCTTCCGTGTACTCGGCGTACTCGAGCGTCCGGTCGATGCCGCGCACGAGTCCCTCCGAGCTGACCATCTCGGTGACGACGAGGCCGCAGCCGCCGTGGCGCTTGACGAGGCGTCGGAACGCCGAGTCGGTCATGCCCGCCATCGGGGCTATCGCGAAAGGGGACGGGAGTTTGACCGAGCCAATCTGCATACGGCAGTTACGTATCCTAACAGGAGATGCGACGTGTACTGCTATGGGCACCGCCGATCGTCTACATGGCGCTTGCACGCCTCCAGCGTAGAGCGTAGCGACGAATTGCACACGATGTTCTGTGCAGTGGACGCGCACGGCTCGCGCGCAACCCGGCGTATCGCGCGAGCGCCGCGCCGTCATCACGGATATGCACGTGATGGGCGCACCCGATCTCGTGATCGAAATTGTTTCTGCACGCTCGGCTGAAAGCCTCGCGCTACACGGCGGCCTCGCGCGACTCGGTAGGGCGAGCCTTTCAGGCGAGCCGCACGCTCGGCTGAAAGCCTCGCGCTACACGGCAGCCTCGCGCTACACGGCAGCCTCGCGCGACTCGGTAGGGCGAGCCTTTCAGGCGAGCCGAACTCGGCTGAAAGCCTCGCGCTACACTGCAGCCTCGCGCTACAGCTCAATCAGTACGGTTTCACGTCCGCGGCGTCGACTTCCACGCTCACGGCCTGGCCGATCAGATCGACCGACAGCACCAGGCGCGCGCGGTGGGCGTCCTTGCGCATCAGGCGTCCGATGACGCCGCGCAACGGGCCGTGGGCCACCTCCACCATCATCCCTTCGCGGATCAACGGGCACGGGTCGTACTGCAGCTCGCTGCCGACGAGCACCCGGATGCTTTCGAGCTCGTACTCAGGAATCGCCGCCGGCTTCCCCTCGAACGACACGATGTTGACGACGCCGGCGCACTTGAGAATCGGCAGCGAGTCGCCCGGGTCGAACCGCGCGAAGCAGTAGCCGGGAAACAGCGGCCAGTCGATCTTCTTCTTCCGATCCTTCCACCGGCTCCATTTCGTGATCGTCGGCAGGAATGCTTCGAAGTGCTTCCGTTCGAGCTGCTCGCGAACGACCTGCTCGTGGCGCGAGCGGGTCCAGATGGCGAACCATTGGGATTCTGAACTCGGGATTCGGGATTCGGGATTCGGGATTCGGGGTTCGGTTTGCACGTCTAGTTCTTCACGCCTGATCCGTCGCCGCTGACACCAGCGCCGTGCTGCTTCAGCCCCTCGAGGAACGCCCGCTTGATGTCCTCGTTCTTCCACTCGATGATGGCCTGCGCCCGCAGCTTGTCGAGATACTTCTGGTACTCGACCTTCCGCTTGTCGGTGAACACGCGCTCGCCAATCTGCTCGTGCGCCTGCTCGAACGGCATCGTCTCGGCCTGCGTCTTGGTTTCGAGCTTGAGGATCTGATAACCGCGATTCGTCCTGATGACGTCGGTGACGTCGCCCGGCTTCATGGCGTCGACGATCTTGCGCAGATCCGGCGAGATGTCGCCGAGGTTGAGCGGTCCGATCAAGCCGGAGTTCGCCTTCGACGGCGACTCGGAAACCTCCGACGCGAGCTTCTCGAAGCTGTCGCCGCCGGTGGTGACGCGCTTGCGGAGCTCCGCGGCTTTCGCCTGCGCCGCTTCGTCCGCTGCGGCGTTGACCCCCTTGGGATCCGTGGGAACGCTGACGAGGATCTCGCGGAGCGTGACCGACGGCGCGGAGGTGAACTCGCTCAGATGCGCGTCGTAGTAGCTGCGCGCTTCGTCCTCGGTGACACCGATCTTCCCCATCACCTCGTTCTGCTGCACGCGCTGGATGATGACCGTCTTCTCGAGATTTCGGCGCAGATCGGCCAGCGTCATGTTCTCGGACTTCAACGCGGCCTGGAACTGCTCTTCGGTCTCGATCTTGTTTTCCTTCTTGATGTTGTCGACGATGCTCTTGAACTGATCGTCGCCGATGCGATAGCCGAGCTCCTTGCCGCGCTGCAGCAGCAGCATCTCGTCGACCACGTCGACCATCAGCTGCGGCGTGATCTCGTCGAGCGCCTTGCGAAGCTGTGCGTCCCCGGTCGCGCTCTTCAGGTCGATCTGCTGCCCTTTCTGACGCAGGACGCCGATCTGACGCTGCTCGAGATCGCTTTTCGTGAAGATCTCGCCGTTCACCTTGACGAGAATCTGCTCGAAGACTTCAGCGCGGCCGATGGCGCAGGCGGTGAGCAGAAACGCGGCCAGCAGAGCTGTCTTGGTTTTCATAAGTCCTTTGAAACCAAATATTTTATCCCATGTCGATCAGATCGCTCAGGAGGCCGCCGACGCGCTCGAACACACCGCCGGGCGCGCGCGGATCTTCCTTGGCCGGCCGCAGGATCTCTTCCTTGGTGAAGCCCGGTTTGACTTCGGCTTCGCGTGCCCGCGCGGTCCACCAGCTCGGCGCGGTCGCTTCGCGTCCGCGCCGAGCGGGATTCGGGATTGGGGATTTGGGATTCGTCGGGCGCGCCGAATCGCTGCGAATCCCCGACCCCGAATCCCTCCGAATCCCGAATCCCGAATCCCGAATCCCGGCCAGCGTCAGGCGCAGAGCCGCAGGCGGGACGAGCGTGAGGTCCGATCGCTGCCGCACCAGCGATACGAGCCTCGCCGGATCGACCCTCGCCTGCGGTCTGAACTTTAAGACGACGATGCGCCCTTCGCGGTCGATCGTGTCGACGCCGAGCCGATCGGCCATCACGCGGATGCGCCCGTAGTCGGCGAGGTTGAGCAGCGAGGACGGCAGCGGACCGTACCTGTCGGCCGCTTCGTCGAGAACCCGATCGATCTCATCGTCCCGCCGGGCGGCGGCGACCTTTCTGTAGAGCATCAGCCGCTGGTTCATATCCGGCACGTACGACTCGTCGATGCGGAGATCGACGCGCAGGTTCACGGTGGCGCGGACGTCGTCTTCGATCTCCTCGCCTTTGAGCTCGCGGACGGTCTGCTCCAGCAGCTTCATGTACATCTCGAAGCCGACTGTGTCGATGTGGCCGCTCTGCTCGCCGCCCAGCAGGTTGCCGGCGCCGCGAATCTCGAGGTCGAGCGCCGCCACGCGGAATCCGCTGCCGAGATCGCTGAACTCCTTGATGGCCGCGAGCCGCTTCTTCGCAATCGGCGAGAGATTGTCTTCCGGCGGAATCAAAAGGTACGCGTACGCCGGACGATCCGAGCGTCCCACCCGCCCGCGAAGCTGATAGAGCTGCGACAACCCGTACTTGTCGGCTCGATTGATGACGATGGTGTTCGCGTTCGGGATGTCGAGGCCGTTCTCGACGATGGTCGTCGCCAGCAGCACGTCGTGTTTCTTCGCGACGAACTCGAGCATCGCGCGCTCGAGCGCACGCTCGTCCATCTGTCCGTGACCGACGACGACTCTCGCCTCGGGCACCAGGCGCTGCAGCAGGTTGCCGATCGAGAAGATCGATTCGACGCGGTTGTGGACGAAATACACCTGTCCGCCGCGCGCGAGCTCGTTGAGAACGGCGCGCCGGATGACTTCCTGATCGAACTTGACGACATTGGTCTGAATCGAGAGGCGATCCTTCGGCGGCGTCTCGATGATCGACATGTCGCGGATGCCGATGAGCGACATGTTCAGCGTGCGCGGGATGGGCGTCGCGCTCATCGTGAGCACGTCGACTTTCTTTTTCAGCTGCTTGATCTTCTCCTTGTGCGCGACGCCGAACCGCTGCTCTTCGTCCACGACGAGCAGACCGAGGTCTCTGAACTCGACGTCCTTCGACAGCAGCCGGTGCGTGCCGACGATCACGTCGACCTTGCCGGCCGCGAGGTCGCCGATCGTCTCTTTCTGCTCCTGCTTTGTGCGGAAGCGGCTGACCATGTCGATCCGCACCGGAAACCCGGCGAACCGCTCGCGCAGCGTCTTCTGATGCTGGAACGCCAGCACGGTCGTCGGCGCGAGGAAGGCGACCTGCTTGCCGTCCATGACTGCCTTGAAGGCGGCGCGCATCGCGACCTCGGTTTTTCCGTAGCCGACGTCGCCGCACAGGAGACGGTCCATGGGCGTAGACGACTCCATGTCGCGCTTGATGTCGCTGGTGGCGGTCTTCTGATCCGGGGTCAGCTCGTACTCGAACGCGTCCTCGAACTCCTGCTGCCAGTGCGAGTCGCCGGCGAAGGCGTGGCCCGGCACGGCGCGGCGCGCGGCGTAGAGCTTGAGCAGCTCCTCCGCCATGTCGCGCATCGCTTTCTTGACTCGGGTCTTCGCGCGCTCCCACGACGTGCCGCCCAGCCTGTCGACCGGCGGCTTCGTCGCGCCGGTGTACTTCTGCACCAGGTCGAGGCGCTCGACCGGGACGAACAGCTTGTCGTCGCCCGCGTAGCGCAGCTCGAGGAACTCCTGGCCGTCGCCCTGCCCTGAGCTCGTCGAAGGGCCGACGCCGATCTGCCTGAGGCCGACGAACACGCCGATCCCGTGGTCGACGTGGACGACGTAGTCACCGACCTTGAGGTCGCGGAGATCGGAGAGGAACGCTTTCGTCGCCGATCGGCGGCGCTCCGGCGTGCGGCGTTCTTCCTCGAAGACGTCCGCCTCGGCGTAGATCTGCAGCGCCGCGTCCGGCAAACGGAATCCGCGCGAGAGGCCGCCCACGGCGACGAGCACGGCGGCGTAGCGCGCGTCTTCCGCGCGTTCAACCGGTATCGCAAAGACTTCGTACTCCTTCAGCAGCTCGATGGTCCGCTCCGCGCGGCCGGCAGTCGCGGCGACGAGCAGCGTCGTATCGCCGGCGTCGCGGAGACGTTTGATCTCAGCCACCCATTCGGGAATCCGTCCGCGCATCTCGATGGCGGGCTGGCATCGGATGCGGTGCGACGGAAGCTCTCGTCTCGGGATTTGGGATTCGGGATTCGGGATTCGCGACTCGGGGCTCGGGATTTGGGATTCGGGATTCGGGATTTGAAATTCACGCGCGTCGTCGTCGAGGCCGAGGTGCGCGAGCATCGTCGCGTGGGCGAAGCGCGCTTCGATGTCAGACCAATCGACAAAGAGTTGATCGGGCGACGCGACCGGTGGCGCGGCGCCTTCATCCCTCGACGAGCTCGGGGTGCCGCGATCGCGGGCCTGAAAGGCGCGCGCCACATCGATGGTTGGGCCGGGCCCTGCGGACCGGGCAAGCTCGGCCCCCGCCCTGCGGCCTCGACGCGATTTCAATTCCGCCCGCTCGACGAGCATGTCCGCGTCGTCTTCCGCACTCAGCTCTGCCCACTGTTCCTCGCTGATCACCGGTTCTGCGGGCGCGGGACCCGTCCCGTTCGACACGAGCGTCTCGTAGCTGCGCCGCACCTGTTCGAGCAGCTTCGCCGCCGAGACCTCGACTTCGTCGCGCTCCGACACGATCGTGTGCGCGGTTTTCGCGCGCGAGAGATAGTCGAACAGCGTGGCGGAACGATCGTCGGAGAGCACGTCGCGCAGCGGCACGATGGCAATCCGATCGATCGGCGCGATCGATCGCTGGGTCGACGGATCGTAGGTGCGGATCGTCTCGATCGTGTCGCCGATGAATTCGAGCCGGACCGGATGCGTTTCCGCCACCGGGAAGATGTCGACGATGCCGCCGCGGGACGCGAACTCGCCGTGCTGATCGGCGGGATCTTCGCGGCTGAAGCCGGCGTCGACGAGCAGTTCCGCCAGATCGGTCGGCGAGATATCCTGACCGGGTTTCAGCTCGAGCGAGGCGGCGAGGAGTCGCTCTGGCGCGGTCACGCGCGGCAGCAGGCCGGCGGCCGACGCGACGACTACTCTCGCGGTGCCGCGGCCGATGCCGTGCAGCGCGCGGGCCCGCGCGGAGGTGACGCCGACGTGCGGCGCGAGGCCGCGATACGGATCGACCTCGTGCGACGGAAACGCCAGCACCGCCCGCTCGGCCGCCATCGCCGGCAGCCCTTCGAGCGCGGCGAGAAAGAACGCGACGTCGGCGACCGACTGCTCGAGGTCGCCGTCGCTCGGCACGACGTAGAGCACCACCCCATGCGGCCGCGCCTGCGCCGCCGCGGCCACGAACAGCGCGTTCGCGGACTGGGTGAGACCCGACACGATGCGCGCAGGGATATCCATTCCGCTGCGCACGACGGCGGTCTTCAGAACGGCGCGAAGGTTGAGGGACGTCGACGTGGCCACGAACCTCCAGTGTAGCGCGAAGGCTTTAGCCGAGCGTGGCGATGGCGCCGAGCGAGGGACGCTCGCCTGAAAGGCTCGCGCTACAGCGTGCGCTTGACGCTCGCCTGAAAGGCTCGCGCTACAGCGTGCGCTTGACGCTCGCCTGAAAGGCTCGCGCTACAGACTGCGTTTGACGCGTTCGATGATGGCGCTCGTGGAGTAGCCGGGCTCGACGGCGAAGCGGACCACTTTCCCGCCGCGCGCCTCGACGACGTCTCGGCCGACGATCGCATCTTCCGCCCAGTCGGCGCCCTTGACGAGAACATCGGGCTGCACCGCCGCGATGAGCGCGTGGGGCGTGTCCTCGTCGAAGACGATGACGGCGTCGACGCATTTGAGGGCGCCGATGAGCTCGGCACGCTCGGAGTCGGGGGTGATCGGGCGCCCGGTTCCCTTGTTCGCCCGCGCCGATCGATCGGAATTGATTCCGACGACGAGCGCGTCGCCGAGCGCGCGCGCCCGTTGCAGGTACCGCACGTGGCCGGGATGAAGGAGATCGAAGACGCCGTTGGTGAAGACGATCGTTTTGCCGTCGGCGCGCAGGCGCTCCACGAATTCAACTGCCTGATCGATCGTCACGCTGCAGGAATTGTACGTTGCTCGAAAACGTCCACTTGTGCCGTGGCCGGTAGATGCCGACGTCGTGCGTCCGCGACTTCACGCGGAACGTGTACAGCAGACGGTGGTAGTCGTACGGATACCCGTCGCGTTTGTGCACGGCAGCATCCAGCTTGTAGGTGCCTTCGACGAGATCGAGCGCGTCGATCGCGAACGTCGCCTCCGCGTCGCCGTTCAGCGCCGCGGGATTCATCTCCTCGATGAACGTGTTCGTGCCGTAGCAGCAGACCCCTTCGGCGTTGAACACCCCGATGCCGAACACGACATCGTCGGTCGGCTGCTTCGCGCGTAGTCTCAACACGATCGACAACGGCTCGCCGCTGTGAAACACATGCGACGGCTGACCGGCTGCATCGCGAAGCACGACGTCGGTGATCTCGATCTCGCGCGATCCCCAACGCCCTTCGGTAGCCTGGAACATGTTCGTCGTCAGATCTTGCGGTTGCGGCACGTCGGCCCCCGGCGGCGCCGCCGACTCCACGGCCCTGGCGGTGGTCTCCACCATCAACTGCTCTTCGCCCTGCTCGACGGCGGTCAGATAGGCGCCGACGACGCGTTTGGGGTCGCCGTGGGTTTGCGCGCGCCCGGCGTCGAGCCACAGCGCCTCGTCGCAGAACCGTTCGACGAGGTTCAGCGAATGGGTGACGAGCAGGATGGTTTTGCCGCGCCGGCGGAATTCCGAGAACTTGTCGAGGCACTTGTGCGTGAAGCCCTCGTCGCCGACGGCAAGCACTTCGTCGACGAGCAGCACGTCGGGGTCGACATGGATCGCGACCGCAAACCCGAGGCGCATGTACATGCCCGACGAATAGGTCTTCACGGGCGCGTCGATGAACTCGCGCAGCTCGGCGAACTCGACGATCTCGTCGAACCGCTCCTGAATCTGCCGTTTGGTGAGGCCGAGCATGATGCCGTTGATGAACACGTTCTCGCGGCCGGAGATTTCCGGATGAAAGCCGGCGCCGAGCTCGATGAGCGCCGAGATGCGGCCGTCGACGCGCACGACGCCGCCGGTCGGCTTCGTGATGCCGGCGACGAGCTTCAGCGCCGTGCTCTTGCCCGATCCGTTCCTGCCGATGACGCCGTAGGTCGACCCCTTCGGCACGGTGAACGAGACGTCGGTGAGCGCCGGAAACGTCTCGCTCGGCTGCAGGTCGCGCATGAGGCTGCGCTGCAGCAGCGCGCTCTTGAGCGTCGAGAACTGACGGCCGGTGTAGCGGCGGTAGATCTTCGTGACGTTCGTCAGCTCGATCGCCGGGGTCATCGGGAGTACGACACGTACGACACGGAGTGTACGGAGAACACAGAGACGATCAACCACAGAGACACAGAGACCCAGAGACGATGGAGCGCAGAGCACGCAGAAGGTAAACGCCGATCGGCGTCTCTGTACATCCGTGTCTCTGTGGCTAATTTCCTCTGTGTCGTCAAGTAACTCTGTGTCCTCATCAGACAACCTCGGCGAACGAGTCACGCAGCCGATCGAAGAGCCAGTAGCACGCGAGGAACAGCACGATCGAAAAGGCGCCGAGCGCGAGGAGCCACTTCCAGTGGCCCAGCGGTCCGTTGAAGAACAGGATCTCCTGATACGACACGGCGAGGTGCGTGAACGGGTTCAGGTTGAACAGCCATCTGAACCGCTGCACGTTGGCCTGGAACCAGGGATAGATGATCGGCGTCGAGAAGAACCACAGCATCAGCACGTTCGCCAGGATGTCGCGAATGTCGCGGAAGTGCACGGTCAGAGCGGCGAGCATGAGCGCGAGCGCCGACGAGAAAACCAGCTGCACGAGAACCGCGATCGGAAACCAGACGAGATCCAGCGGATCGGGATAGCGTCCCGAGACGAGCAGGAACGCGATCAGGATCGGCAGGGCCAGGAAGAAGTGGACCATGTTGGCCAGCACGCTCACGAGCGGCAGCACTTCGGCCGGGAACAGCACCTTCTTTATGAGGTTGCCGCCGGCGATGAGCGACCCGGCGGCGTCGGAGAGCGACGTCGCGAACCAGTTCCACGGCAGGATGCCGCAGAACATGAACACGGCATACGGCTTCACCCCTTCGGTCTCGTTCGGCATGATCGTCGTGAAGACGAACGAGTAGATGATCAGCAGCAGCAGCGGGTTGATGAGCGACCAGGCGAAGCCGAGGACCGAGCCGCGGTAGCGCGCCTTCAGCTCGCGCGCGACGAGGCTCGCGATCAGCCCCCGGTAGCGAATCAGGTTCTCGAGATTCGATCGCAAGATGCGGGCGGACCGTGGGCGGTCCGCCTACGAGCGGATTCTAGCGCGACTCGCGACCTGCAGCCGGGCGAGCGCCTTCAGCAGCGCGATGCGCGCGCGCTCGAAGTCCATGTCGACCGTCGGCCGGGTCATCCGCTCTTCGGCGCGCTTCTTCGCCAGCTCCGCGCGCGCGATGTCGATCTCGTCGGCCTTCTCGGCGATCTGCGCGAGGATCGTCACGCGATCGGGTTGAATCTCCGCGAACCCGAACGCGATCGACAGGTAGTGCTTCTCCGGTCCCTGCCGGTACCACAACTGCCCGACCTGCAGCGTCGTCAGCAGCGGCGTATGTCCCGGCAGGACGCCGAGGTACCCGTCGGCGCCCGGGATCTGCACCTCGTCGACCTGCTCGCTGACGAGCGATCGGTCGGCCGACACGATCTGCAGGTGGATATTCGGGGGAATCGGCACGCGTCAGTCACCTGCTGCTTGAGTTAATCAACATGATGCTTGAAATAATCAAGAAACCTTACCGCGCTGCTGCGCCCGCTCGATCACTTCGTCGATCGTGCCGGCCATGTAGAAGTCCTGCTCGGTGATGTCGTCGTGTTTGCCTTCGACGACGGCCTTGAAGCCGCGGATCGTGTCCGCGATCGCGACGTACTTGCCTTCGCGGCCGGTGAACTGCTGCGCGACGAAGAACGGCTGCGACAGGAACTTCTGGATCTTGCGCGCGCGCGAGACGGTGAGCTTGTCTTCCTCCGACAGCTCGTCGATGCCGAGAATCGCGATGATGTCCTGCAGGTCCTTGTAGCGCTGCAGAATCTGCTTCACCTGGCGCGCCGTCTGATAGTGCTCCTCGCCGAGGATGCGCGGATCGAGAATGCGCGACGACGACGCCAGCGGATCGACGGCCGGATAGATCCCCAGCTCGGAAATCTGCCGCGAGAGGTTGGTCGTCGCGTCCAGGTGCGCGAAGGTCGTCGCCGGCGCCGGATCGGTGTAGTCGTCGGCCGGCACGTAAATCGCCTGCACCGACGTGATCGATCCTTTCTTCGTCGACGTGATGCGCTCCTGGAGCTCGCCCATTTCCGTCAGCAGCGTCGGCTGATAGCCGACCGCCGACGGCATGCGCCCGAGCAGCGCCGACACTTCGGAGCCCGCCTGCGTGAAGCGGAAGATGTTGTCGATGAAGAGGAGCACGTCCTTGCCTTCGGCGTCGCGGAAGTACTCGGCGACGGTGAGCGCCGACAGGCCGACGCGAAGGCGCGCGCCCGGCGGTTCCGTCATCTGTCCGTAGACGAGCGCCGCGCGCGACTTGCTCTGATCCTTCATGTCGATGACGCCGCTCTCCTGGAACTCGAGCCAGAGGTCGTTCCCCTCGCGCGTGCGTTCGCCGACGCCGCCGAACACGGAGACGCCGCCGTGCTTCAGCGCGATGTTGTGAATCAGCTCCATGATGATGACGGTCTTGCCGACGCCCGCGCCGCCGAACAGCCCGATCTTGCCGCCCTGCAGGTACGGCTCGAGCAGGTCGATCACCTTGATGCCGGTCTCGAACATCTTCAGCTCGGTCGACTGATTCTCGAGGGTCGGCGCGGCGCGATGGATCGGCCAGCGCTCTTTCGACCGCACCGGCCGATCGGGAAAGTCGACCGGCTCGCCGAGCACGTTCAGCACGCGCCCCAGCGTCTCCGGCCCGACGGGAACCGTGATCGGGCCGCCGAGATCGATTGCCGTCATGCCGCGCTGCATGCCGTCGGTCGGCTTCATCGCCACCGCGCGCACGCGGTTCTCGCCCAGGTGCTGTTCGACTTCGGCGACGACGTCAATTTTTCCTCCGGGGGCCCGGCTGTCAGAAACAATGCGGAGGGCGTTGTAGATTTCGGGCAGGTGTCCGGCTTCGAACTCGACGTCGACGACCGGCCCGATGATCTGCACGATCTTCCCGGCCTGAGCGGTCTTCGTCGCCACGTCGTCTTTTTTGGGTTGTGTTTGTGTAGCCATATGTTGTTTGCGCTAAAGCGCCTCGGCGCCCGACACCACCTCGATGATCTCGCGCGTGATTGCGGCCTGCCGCACTTTGTTCATGTAGAGCGTCAGGTCCGCGATCATCTCCGCCGAATTCTTCGTCGCGGTGTCCATCGCCGTCATCTGCGCGGCGAAGAACGCGGCGTTCGATTCGAGCAGCGCGCGGTAGATCTGGACCTCGATGTAGCGCGGCAGGAGCTGATTGAAAATCTCCTGCGCCGACGGCTCGTACAGATAGTCGACATTGTTTACTCCGGGGGCCCCTGCCCCCCGGTCTCGCTCCGCGGGGGCCGCTTCATCTCCTGCTCGCGGGGCCCCACCCCCACTCGCGGCGCCTCGCGATTGCTCGCTCGGCGCCGGCCGCAGGCGCTCGCCCCGCTCCGCTGCCGTCGCCGTCATAGATGTGTCATCGATCTCCGCGCGCGCGATCGGCAGCAGCTGATCGACGACGACGCGCTGAGACATGACCGATTTGAACTCGTTGTAGGTCAGCATCACGCGGTCGGCGTCGCCCGACGTGAAGGCATCGATCGCGAGCTGCGCGATCGTCTGCGCGTCCTGATACCGCAGCTTCTGGAAGATGCCGATCTGCTCGAACATGACGGCGAAGCCGCGGCGGCCGAAGAAATCGCGCCCCTTGCGGCCGACGAGTCCCAGCCGGCACTGCTCGGTCGTCTGGGCGATGAAGGCGCCGGCCGCCTTGATCACGTTCGTGTTGAAGCTGCCGCAGAGTCCCTTGTCGGCGGTCACCACGACGACGAGCGTCTTCGATTCGGGGCCGCGCTCGCGCACGATGAGCAGCGGATGGATCGACGGGTCGACGCGCGTGGCGACGCTGCTCAGCACGCGCTGCATCTGCACCGCGTAGGGGCGCGCGTTCACGATGCGCTCCTGCGCGCGGCGCAGCTTCGACGCGGCGACCATCTTCATCGCCTTGGTGATCTGCTGCGTGTTCTTCACCGCGCGGATGCGGCGCCGGAGGTCAATCAGTGATGGCATCAGTCATACCTCGCGGCCTTCGGCCGCTCGGCGCTCATCAAACGCCTGCCTGCTTTTAGCACCGTTCTTGCCTAGGCCGCAGCGGCTCTTCGCGTAGCGAAATCGCCCGCGAATTCTTTCACCGCGGCATCCAGCGCACCCTTCAGCTGATCGTCGAGCTGCTTCTTCTCCGCGACGGCCGGGAACAGCTGCGGATGGCGCGTTTCGATGAACTTGTACAGCTCCGTCTCGAACGTGCGCAGTTCGGATACCGCGATGTTGTCCAGATAGCCGTTCGTACCGGCAAAGATGATGGCGACCTGGCGCTCGACCGGCACCGGCTCGTACTGCGGCTGCTTGAGGATCTCGACGAGTCGCGCCCCGCGATTGAGCTGCGCCTGCGTCGCCTTGTCGAGATCGCTGCCGAACTGCGCGAACGCCGCCAGCTCGCGGTACTGCGCGAGGTCGAGCCGCAGCGTGCCGGCCACCTGGCGCATCGCCTTGATCTGCGCCGACCCGCCGACGCGCGACACCGAGTTGCCGACGTTGATGGCCGGCCGGACGCCCTGATTGAACAGGTCCGACTCGAGGAAGATCTGGCCGTCGGTAATCGAGATGACGTTGGTCGGAATGTACGCGGAGAGGTCGCCCGCCTGCGTCTCGATGATCGGCAGCGCCGTCAAGGAGCCGCCGCCGTGGTCGTTGTTCAGTTTCGCCGCGCGCTCGAGCAGACGCGAGTGGAGATAGAAGACGTCGCCCGGGTACGCCTCGCGCCCCGGCGGCCGCCGCAGCAGCAGCGAGATCTCGCGATACGCCTGCGCGTGCTTGGAGAGGTCGTCGTAGACGCACAGCGCGTGGCGGTTGCTGTCGCGGAAGTACTCGCCCATCACGCACGCCGAGTACGGGCTGATGTAGAGCAGCGGCGCCGGGTCGGCCGCCGCGGCGGCGACGACGATCGAGTAGCGCATCGCGTCGTTGTCCTCGAGCGTCTTCACGACCTGCGCGATCGTCGACTGCTTCTGCCCGATCGCGCTGTAGATGCAGACGACGCCGCTGTCCTTCTGGTTGAGGATCGCGTCGATCGCGACGGCGGTCTTGCCGGTCTGTCGGTCGCCGATGATCAGCTCGCGCTGACCGCGCCCGATCGGCACCATGGCGTCGATGGCTTTCAGGCCGGTCTGCAGCGGCTCCTTCACCGGCTGGCGATCGACGACGCCGGGCGCCAGACGCTCGATCGGCGCGAACTGCTTGGAGACGATCGGTCCCTTGCCGTCGACCGGCTGTCCCAGCGCGTTGACGACGCGGCCGAGCATCTCTTCGCCGACCGGCACCGAGATGATGCGGCCCGTGCGCTTCACCGGATCGCCTTCCTTGATCTCGGTGAACTCGCCGAGGAGCACCGCGCCGACGCTCTCCTCCTCGAGGTTCAGCGCGATGCCGAACACGCCGTGCGGGAACTCGAGCATCTCGCCCGCCATCGCGTTCTCGACCCCGTGCACGCGCGCGATGCCGTCGCCGATGGAGATGATGCTGCCGACTTCGGCGACATCGACGTCGACGGCGAAGCTGCCAATCTGCTCGCGGATGATCTTGGAAATTTCTTCAGCCTTGATGTCCATGCTTATTCGATCCAGTCGGGATTCGGGATTTGGGATTCGGGATTTGGCGTAATTCGTTCGAAGCGAATCCAGTCAGACGAATGTCGGCGAATCCCGAATCCCGAATCCCAAATCCCGACTCAGACGCCTTCCACCAGTCGTTCCTTGATCTTTTCCAGCTGACGCGTGACGCTGCCGTCGTAGACGGTGCTGCCGACGCGCGCGACGACGCCGCCGATAATCGACGCGTCGACGCGCGTGTCGAGCACGACGCTTCGCCCCGTGACGCGCGCGAGGCTGCTCTCGAGCGCCTTCGCGCGATCGCCTCCGAGCGGCGCCGCGGTCGTCACTTCGGCGCGCACGATCTTGCGGTAGTCGAGCAGCCGCTCGCGATACGACGCGACGAGATCCGGCAGCAGCACCAGCCGATCGCGGTCGGCCAGCAGCGTCAGCAGCTTGCCGACGATGCCCGCCGGCTTCGCGCGCGCCACGAGCTCGGCCACCGCCGCGCGCTTGCGCGGCACCGGCACGGCGGGATTGAGCAGCACTTTCTCGAGCAGCGGATTCTGCTTGAAGAGGTCGACGAATTGCGCGAGCTCCTGCTCGACCTGTTCGAGGTCCGCTTTCTCCTTGACGCCGACGTCGAGGAGCGCGCGTGCATATCTGGTCGCGGCTGTTTTGTTAGTCATTTCTTATTTTGTGCGCGGGGCCCCACCCCCGCGCACCTGTCGCGGCTCGCCCCTCGGCTCGCCGCGGTAATGGCAACGTTGTTTGCTCAATCTGCTTTCGGTCGCTGCACGTATCGATCGAGCAGCCTCGCTTCGTGGCTCGCCGCGGTAATGGCAACGTTGCTCGCTCAGTCTGCTTTCAGTTGCTGCACGTATCGATCGAGCAGCCTTCGCTGATCGTCGTCGGTGATGTTCTTCCTGATCCGTTCCGATGCGACGCCGACGGCGAGGTCGGCGGCGTGCATCACGAGCTCGCGCTCGGCCACCTTCACCTGCAGGTCGATCTCGCGGCGCGCCTGCTCGAGCAGCCGTTCGCGCTCGGCGGCCGCGGCGGCGCGGATGCGCGCTTCCTCGGTCGCGATGTCCTGCGCCCCCTGCGCGCGAAGCGCCTCGAGCTCCGCCGGCAGCGCCTTCAGCTTGCGATCGATCTCTTCGATCGCTGCAGCCGCGGTCTGCTTCAGCTCGGCGGCGTTCACCAGGTCGCTGCGAATCTGGGTGCCGCGATCGGCGAGGTACTTCGCGATCGGCGAGCGCAGGAAGTACCACAACGTGCCGGCGAGGATCGCGAAGTTCACCAGGCGCGCGACGGTGTCGATGGCGCCGCGTCCCTGATGCTCCCCGGCGCCGGGCGTCTCATGCGCCGCCTGCGGCTCCTGCGCCAGCGCGCGGACCGGCGTGCCGATCGCCCACGACGCAAGCAGCAGGACGGCGAGCGCATGGAGAAGCTTGTGGCGCATTTCACAAGCCGCCTTTTAGGAAGCTTTCCGGCCGAGCACGCGCTCGACAATGGTGGCGGCGAGGCTGTCGGCATCGCGATCGATCTGCGCGCGCGCGACGGAGGCCTGCGCCTGCACGCGCGCGGTCGCGTCCTTCATCGTCTTCTCGATCTCGCTGCGCGTGGCTGCGACCAGCTCGGCGCGCCGCTCCAGCGCGGAGCGGCGCTTCTCGTCCATCTGCCGGTAGACGTCCGCGCGAGCGGCGCGTGTCTTCGCTTCGAACTCGTCGGCCGCCGCCTGCGCTTTCTCGCGGCTCGATTCGGCGAGGTCGCGCGCCGAGCGGATGGCGCCTTCACGCTCCTGCATCACACGGGTGATTGGCCGCAGCAGCAGCCGATCGAGGATGACGGAAAGCGTAAGGACGAAAGCGATGATCCAGAAGACGGAGAGGTCGGGTATCAAATCAAAGGTTTATACCATTCCGCGACAAAGCAGGACAAGCGCACGCGCGGAACGCGTTCGCGGACTCAGTCGGCAATTTCGCCACGAAGCATGCGAAACCACGAAAAGCACGAAAGCCTGAGCTCGTGTCGTGATTTTCGCGTTTTCGTGATTCTCATGGCACGTCATGACGGTCTCGATTGGCAGGGCCCGCATCAGGGGCGCACGATGACGTGAATGCCGGCAACGGGAGACTCGACGACGCCAATTCGTCGCGGCGGCACGCCGGCTTCCGCGAGCGCGGCTGCCACTGCGTCGGCGGCATCGGCCGCCGACGCAATCAACAGTCCGCCTGAGGTTTGCGGGTCGTACAGCAGCCACTCGAACTCCGCCGCGACGCCCGGCTCGACGCGAACGGCGCCGGCGAAATGGTCCTGGTTCGTTCCGAGGCCGCCGGATCGATTGCGGCTCGCGATGTCGAGCACGCCGGTGAAGAGCGGCACACAGGCGGCGTCGACGACGAGCGTCGCGCCGCTCGCGCGCGCCATCTCCGTCGCGTGACCGGCAAGCCCGAATCCGGTGATATCGGTGCACGCGTGCACGGCGTCCGCCGGCAGCTTGTGAATCGCGTCGGCCGCCGCGCGGTTCAGCGTGCGCATCGATCGCACGGCTTCGTCGGCGAGCGGAGGCGCCGCGCGATCGAATTTGATGGCCGTTCCGACGATGCCGGTGCCGAGCGGCTTGGTGAGGAACAGAACGTCGCCGGGGCGCGCGCCGCCGTTGGTGAGAATCCGCGCGGGATCGATCGATCCGGTGACGGCGTACCCGAATTTGATTTCCTGATCCTGGACGGTGTGGCCGCCAAGCAGCGCGACGCCCGCTTCGCGCAGCTTGTCGAATCCGCCGCGAAAGATTTCGCGGATGGTCCCGGACTCGAGGCCCTCTTTCGGGAACGCGGCGATCGCGAGCGCGGTCAGCGGCCGGCCGCCCATCGCGTAGATGTCGCTGACGGCGTTGGCCGCGGCGATCTCGCCGTAGATGTACGGGTCGTCGACGATCGGCGTGAAGAAGTCGACGGTCTGCACGAGCGCCGGTCCGCTCTCCCACGCGAACACACCCGCATCGTCCGCGGTCCTGAAGTCGACGAGGACGCGGTCGTCGGTCGTGGGTGGGATGGCGCTCAGCACCTGAGCGAGCTCGCCTGCGGCGAGTTTGCTCGCTCAACCGGCGCAGGCGACCATCTGGGTCAGACGCTTGTGCATCGTCATTTTCTTACTTTGCGCGCGGGGCCCCACATTTTTCACTGCGCCTGGGCCCCACTCCAGGCGCTCTCACTCGCGCATTCGCGCTCGCTCGGGCTCAAGGCTGCCACGCGCCTGTCGCCGCTCGCCTTTTCCACTGCTCGCGGGGCCCCACCCCCGCTCGCCTCACTCGGTCAGTTGTTCGTAGATCCTGATTAACTCATCTTCCGAATTGAAGTCGATTTCGATGCGGCCGCCTTTGCCTTTCCTCACGATTCGGACGCGCGTGCCGAGAAGAAGTTTCAAACGATCTTCCGCGGCGCGGGTGTGGACGTCGACCGGTCTTGCCGGCGCCGCCTGGCGCGCCACTGCGGCGCCGTCGGCGATCTTCTTCACGATCGATTCGGTTTCGCGGACCGAGAGATTGCCCGCGATGATGTCGCACGCGGTGCGGCGCTGATCGGCCTCGTTGCCGAGCGACAGCAGCGCGCGCGCGTGACCCATCGACAGGCGTCCCGACGCCACCTCGCTCCGCACCTCGTCGGGCAGCTTCAGCAGCCGGACGTAATTCGCGACCGACGCGCGGTCCTTCCCCACCGCGGTCGCAATCACCTCCTGCGTGAGGCGGAACTCGTCGGCAAGACGACGATAGGCGAGCGCTTCTTCGATTGGATTCAAATCTTCGCGCTGGATGTTCTCGATGAGCGCCATTTCGAGCAGCGCGCGCTCCTGACCGGGGGGCACGTCGCGCACGACAATCGGCACGCGCAGCAGGCCCGCGAGCTTGGCGGCACGCCAGCGTCGCTCGCCCGCGATGATCTGAAAGCGGTCGCCGACGCTTCGCACGACGATCGGCTGGATGACGCCATTCGATTTGATCGATTCGGCGAGGTCCTGCAGCCGTGCATCGTCGACGGAGGCGCGAGGCTGGAGGTCGTTGGGGACGATGCGGTCGATGTCGGCTTCGAACGGCGATGAGCGCGGCGCCTCCGGAAGATCCGGGATCAGCGCGCTGAGGCCTTTGCCGAGGGCGGGGCGTTTTTGTGGGTGCATAAGTGTTGAGCCAGCATTTCTTTCGCGAGCGCTTGGTACGCTTCGGCGCCGCGCGACTTGACGTCGTAGAGCATCACCGGCATGCCGTGGCTTGGCGCTTCGCTGAGCCGGACGTTGCGGGGAATGACGGTTTCAAAGACTTTTTCCTTGAAGAACGCGCGGACGTCGGAGGCGACCTGGCGTCCGAGGTTCGTCCGCTCGTCGAACATGGTCAGCAGCACGCCCTCGATGTCGAGCGACGGGTTGAGCGCCGCGCGCACGCGGCGCATCGTGGCGACCAGGTCGGCGAGCCCCTCGAGCGCGAAGTATTCGCAGTGGAGCGGGATCAGCACGGCGTCGGCGGCGACGAGTGCGTTCAGCGTGAGAAGGCCGAGCGAGGGCGGGCAGTCGATCAGCACGCAATCGTACTCGTCGCGCACCGATGCGATGAGCATCCGGAGCCGCTCCTCGCGCTGCGCGAGAGACACCATCTCGATCTCGGCGCCGGTCAGGTTCCGATCCGAGGGAATGAGCTGCAGGTGGTCGACGGTGGTCGGAATGACGAACGGGTGCGCATCAAGCGTCGCGGCATCCGAGGTGAGGGCTTCGTAGATCGTCCCGGGCTCGCCGCTCCTGCCTTTCTGGCCAAGGCCGCTCGTGAGATTTGCCTGCGGATCGACGTCGACGACGAGCACGCTTTGCTCGGCCACAGCGAGCGACGCAGCGAGATTGATTGTCGTGGTGGTCTTGCCGACGCCTCCCTTCTGGTTGGCGACAGCGATGACGCGGCTCATTGTTGGTCAATCACCATAAATCTGCGCGTCAACGGCCGAGATTCATCGAACCCAATGCCGCGCCGCGCGAATAGAGGGCGCTCGTACCGACGTCAACGGCGTTGTTCCACGTGAAACACTCGCTCCATTACTCCCAGATGCGCCTGCGTCGATTCCATCAGGCGGTTGAGTTCCATCTGACCGAAACCGTTGACCCTTGCCGATCCGTTCCTGAACCCGAACAGCAGGAACCTTCCGCGATCGCGAAGGAGATGACGCGCTACCTGGAAGAGCGCGGCATCGATCTTCACTGCCCGGACGGTAACAAGATCCGCCGAGGCTGCAAGCGATGCCTTTTCTGTAAGTTCCTGAAACCGAACGTTCTGGACTGTGGCGCTCGGCAAAGCTAGGGTTCGTACGGCCTCGCGCAGGAACGCCGCCTTTCTGGCCTTCGATTCGACCATCGTGAGATTCAGAGTCGGGCGCGCAATCTTCATCGGCACCGCCGGCGAACCGCCGCCCGATCCGAGATCGAACCAGCTGGAAGGAGTTGCGCCGACGAGACGCGCGGCAGCGAGCGGTTCGATCAGCAGCCGATCGAAGGTTTCGTCGTTCGGATTTCGAAGAGGAAGCGCCGTGAGATTGATCTTCTCATTCCAGCGCGTAAGCAGCCGGAAATACGCTTCAAGAGGCGAGAGCATCTCGTTGTCGACGGCCACGCCGGCGCGACGCGCTCGCCGGAGCAAACGGTCGCGAAACTCGCGCGAGCTCACGCGGGGAGCCTACAACATATTGGGGTGCGGTGTGAACCGGCCCACATAAGAAGCGAGCACGGCGACTGCAGCGGGCGTCACGCCGGGAATACGAAGCGCCTGCCCGAGCGTATCCGGCCGCACCTGATTCAGGCGCTGAACGACTTCGCGCGAGAGGCCCGGAACACGCTCGAACGGAAACGCGGGTGGGATGCGGCGTCGCTCGTCCTTCCGCGATCGTTCGATCTCGGCTTGCTGCCGACGCAGATAGCCGGCGTATTTGATGGTTGTCTCCGCGCTCGCGATATCGATCGCCGCCGACGATGGCTCGGATTCGAAGTGCGGAACGACGCCCTGCGCGATCAAATCGACGAGCCGAATCTCCGGCTGGCGGAGCAGCTGCGCCGCAGGCACGCGATCCCCGGACGAAGCACGCAGAGGCGTCGTTTCGAGCACGCACAAATTGCGATCGAACCGACTGCGACGCCGGCAAAACCGATCCCATCGCTCGTTGTCGACGAGTCCTGCGTCGCGACCGCGAGGCGTCAGCCGCAGATCCGCGTTGTCGATGCGCAGAAGGAGGCGATGCTCGGCGCGCGACGTGAACATCCGGTAGGGTTCGAGGCATCCCTTGGTGATCAGGTCGTCGACGAGAATCCCGATGTAGGACTCGTCGCGGTGAAGCTCGAATCCTTCGCGGCCGAGCGCGCGATGCGCGGCGTTGATGCCGGCGACGAGTCCTTGCGCGGCTGCCTCCTCGTATCCGGAGGTGCCGTTGATCTGCCCTGCGAGAAACAGTCCGCGGACACGTTTCGTCTCGAGACGCCGCGTGAGCTCCGTCGGCTGAATGAAGTCGTATTCGACGGCGTATCCCGGCCGCAGCAGCACCGCATCCTCGAGTCCCGGCAGCGCGTGCACGAGATCGGCCTGCACGTCGCGCGGCAGCGACATGGAGAAGCCGTTGACGTAAATCTCCCGCGCGTCGACGCCCTCGGGCTCGAGGAAGATCTGATGCCGCTCCTTGTCGGGAAAGCGGACGATCTTGTCTTCGAGCGACGGACAGTATCGCGGCCCGATGCCGCGAATCTGTCCGTTGAACAGCGGCGAGCGATCGATGTTCGCGCGCACGAGGTCGCGAACCCGATCGTTGGTGTGAACCAGGTAGCAGTCGATCTGCGGGCGGTCGATCGCGCCGGACAGAAACGAGAAGGGCACCGGCGGCATGTCGCCGCGCTCCACCGCAAACGTCCCGTCATCCGCGTGGCGATCGAAATCGATGCTCTCACGATCGAGGCGCGGCGGCGTTCCGGTCTTCAGGCGGCCCCACTCGAAGCCGAGCGACTTCAGCGATTCGGCGAGCTCGCGCGACGGCGGCTCTCCGGCACGGCCCGCGGCGTGCTGGTCCGGGCCAATGTGGATGAGACCGTTCAGGAACGTTCCGGTCGTCATCACCAGCGCTTCGCATGCGTACTCGTCGGCGCCTTCGAGCGCAAGGCCGACGACGCGTTCGCCCGACACGAGGATGCGGCCGGCCTTTCCGATGAGCCACTCGACGTTGGCTTCCGCGTCGAGCGCGTGCTTCACCCAGCGGCCGTACATTTTCTTGTCGGCCTGCGCGCGCGGCGACCAGACCGCGGGGCCGCGGCTTCGATTGAGCAGCTTGAACTGAATCCCGGTCGCGTCGATCGCGCGTCCCATCAGACCGCCGATGGCGTCGATCTCGCGCACGAGGTGACCCTTCGCGGTGCCGCCGACCGCCGGATTGCACGGCATGTGAGCCACGGTGTCGGTCGACAGCGTGCAGAGGCCGACGTGCGCGCCGAGGCGCGCGGCCGCGTGCGCCGCCTCGCAGCCCGCGTGTCCCGCGCCGATCACGATCACATCGAAATGCTGCTTCACTTGCCGATACAAAAGCGCGCGAAGATGTGCTCGAGCAGCGCCTCCGACGCGCGCCGTCCTGAAATCTCTTCCAGCGCGGCCCGCGCATCCTGCAAATCGGCGAGGACGAATTCCTCCGGCATCGAGCGGCGGGCCGCGCCGGCTGCGCGCGTCAGCGAGACGTGCGCGCGCTCGACGAGCGCGATGTGGCGGACGTTGGTCAACGCGGGACGATCGCGGACCGGCTCGACGTCGAGCGCCGCGATGATCGCGCGGCGCAGATCGTCGAGGCCCGCGCCGGTCACCGCCGACACCCGCACGCCGCGCGACGGCCGTTCGAGATCCGCCTTGTTCTGAACGACCAAGTGCTTTGTGCCGACAAGCTCCGCTTCGTCCTCGTCGACGACGATGAGGACGAGATCGGCGACGGCAGCGGCCCGGCGCGCGCGTTCGACGCCTTCCGATTCGACCCGTTCGCTCGTCTCGCGCAGCCCCGCCGTGTCGACGAGCGTGACGCGCAGGCCGTCGAGATCGACGACCTCTGTGACGAGATCGCGCGTCGTGCCCGGAACGTCGGTCACGATCGCGCGCGCCGCGCCGGCGAGCGCGTTGAACAGACTCGACTTGCCGACGTTCGGCCGACCGACGATCGCGATCTGCAGGCCGTCGCGAATCAGTTGCCCGCGCCGCGCGCCGGCGAGCAGCGCCGCCGTTCGTCCGGCCAGATCGTCAATCGCCCGGCCGAGCGCTCCGGGCTCGACGAAGTGATATCCCTCGTCCGGGAAATCGACAGATGCCTCGAGCCGCGCGACGAGGTCGAAGAGCGCGGCGTCGATGCCTGCGATCGCGGCCGTCAGCGTCCCCTCGAGCTGATCGAAGGCGGCGCGCGCCTGGAGCGGCGTCACCGCATCGATCAGATCGGCGACGGCTTCGGCCTGCATCAAATCGATCCGGCCGTTGAGGAACGCGCGAAGCGTGAACTCACCGGGCTCGGCAAGGCGCGCGCCCCGATCGATTGCCGCTTCGACGATCGCGCGCAGGATCACCGGGCTTCCATGCGCGCTCACTTCGACGACATCGTCGCCCGTATAGGAATGAGGTCGGGGAAACGACGTGACGACAACCTGATCGATCGGCTCTGCGGCGGCGTCAGTCGTACACGCGATGCGCGTCAGCGTAGCGCGACGTGGCCGGAGCGAACCGTTGTGCGTGACGAGTCGAAGCGTGATCGCGTGCGCATCAGGACCGCTCAGACGGACGACGCCGATGCCGCCACGGCCCGGCGGCGTCGCAATCGCCACGATCGTGTCGTTCGTAGAAAACATTGGGGGGCCGCCAGCCCCTACTTGCGTAAGGAGATCAGGACGGTCTTCGAGAACGCGTCGCCGACGCTTTCAGTCGTGACGCCCGGCACTTCGGCGACCGCCATGTGAACGATGCGTCGCTCATAGGGATTCAGCGGGCCGAGCTGCTGATCGAGTCCGCTCTGCCGCGCTTTTTCGGCGAGGAACTTCGCCATCTGCCGCAGCTCGATGTCCTTGCCTTTGCGGTACTCGAGCGCGTCGACGAAGACCCGCTTCTCGTCGGGCAGGGTTCGGCCGAAGGACATGTCGACGACGTGCTGCAGCGCCTTGAGCGGCTCGCCCCGATGCCGCACCAGCAGCTCCGCCTCGTCGCCGGTGACGTTCAGCCGCGGACCATCGGACGTCTCTTCCGTGGAGACCGACGCGTTGATGCCGAGCGCCGTGATGACGCGCTCGAGAAACTCGGTAATCGGACGGGTGATCTCGTTCGTCATGCTACCGCTCGTTCGCCGTGGCTTCCGTCTTGCCGCCGCCGATCCGATCGTTCGCCGCTGCCTGCGTCTTGCCGCCGCCGACGCGCTTCAGACGCCGCTCAGCGGCCGGCCGCATCGTCCTGACGTTCGGCGGTCCGATCAGGTAATTCGTCAGATACTGTTGCCCGATCGTCCAGATGTTGGTGACGACGTAGTAGATCAGCGCGCCGGCCGGCAGCCACAGGAAGATGAACATCATGAACAGCGGCATGAACATCATCATCTTCTGCTGCGCCGGGTCGCCTCCGGTGGCCGGCATCATCTTCTGCTGCCAGAAGCTCGTCGCGCCCATCAGCACCGGCAGCACGTAATACGGATCGTGCGACGAGAGATCGTGAATCCATCCGAACCACGGCGCGCCGCGCAGCTCGATCGACGTCTGCAGGAGCGCCCACATCGCGAAGAGCACGGGGAACGTGAGGAGCATCGGCACGCAGCCGGCGGCGGGGTTGACGCCGCGCTCGCGATACAGCGCCATCAGCTCCTGGTTCATCTTCTGCTTCGCGGGATCGGTCGCCTTCAGCTTCGAGTAGCGATCCTGAATCGCCTTCACCTCGGGCTGAATCTCTTGCATCTTGCGCATCGACACGGCGCTCTTGTGCCGCAGCGGGAACATGATCGCGTTGATGATGATCGTGAGGATGACGATCGACCATCCGTAGTTGCCGATATAGCCGTGCACCCATTTGAGCGATCGCAGCAGCGGCACGACGATGACGGCGAACATGCCGAAGTTGATCGCCTGGGTCAGGTCGGAATTGATGGAAACGAGGACGTCGAAGTCCTTCGGCCCGGCGAAGAACTTCACGTTCTGCGTGCCCTGAAGCGGCCGGACGGAGTAGGCGACGAGCTCGCGCGCCGGATCCTTCGAGCTCGCGGGCGGCGGAACGGTGACCGGCTGATAACTGACTTTGCACGGACCAGGCGACAGCGCCACGATCATGAAGTAGTTGTCGTCGACGCCGGCGAACTTGAAATCGCCGTCGAAGACCGACTGCTTGGAGAGGTCCTTCGCCTGCAGCCGCTGCGGCTTCGTGTCCGCCGCGCCGAAGAGCAGCGCTTCCGCCTTTTGCGAATAGCGGCTCACTTCGCCGGCGTCGCCGACCGCCGGTCCCCAATGGATCGTCGGCGTCTCGTCGCCGCTGCCGCCGGCGATGGTGGCGCCGAACGTGATGATGTATCCCGATGCATCGAGGTGGAATTGCTTGACCGAACGTAAACCGTCGTCGTCTCGATACTGGAAGCGGAGATCAACCGGACCCGAAGCGCCGGCGGCCGGGTCGCCGCTGACTTCGTACACCGCGCCGTTGATCACGCGCGTCGTCTGCTCGTTCGCGGTCTGTAGTGTGAAGGGCAGCGGAAGCGATTCGATCTCTTTTTCGACGAGCTCCTGCGGCTGCCTCGCCTGATCGAGATAATGCTTCAGGCGCAGACTCTTCAGGCGCGCGCCGCGCGTCGTGAAGACCGCGATGACATCGCGATTCTCGACGCGGATGTCCCGCTCCCGACCTTCGCCGATTGCCGGCGCTGCGGCGGCAATCGGCAACGGCGCCGCGGTCGCGGCCGGCGGATTCGTCACCGCTTCAGGCTGAGACGGCGTGCCGCGGCCGCCTGCGGCAATCGGTGCCGCCGCCGGCGCGCCGGCGGCCGGCTTCGGCACCGGCGTCACGACGAGCGCCCGGTAGACGTACAGCACCAGAAACGAGAGAAAGATTGCGAGAAGTACTCGTCTTTCCATTTACTTGACTACTTGACCGGGTCGAACCCGTGGCGACCGAGAGGGTGACATCTGGCGAGGCGCCGCGCCGCGAGCCAGCCGCCGCGCAGTGCGCCGTACTGCTGAACGGCTTCGGCAGCGTAGTCGGCACACGACGGCAGGAAGCGGCACGAGCCCCTAAAGTATGGCGAAAGCAGGATTTTATAGCCTCGAATCAGCGCCAGGATCGCGGCGGAGGCGGCGTTCGAGGATGTCTCGGTAATCGGCTTCAAGGACGGTCAGGCTGGCGTCGAGCAACTCGCGCCTGGGAATGATGACGACGTCGAAGCCCCGCGCGATCGCGTTCCGACGGAAAACCTCTCGAATCAGACGTTTTGCCCGGTTCCTCACCACCGCGCCGCCCAGCTTGCGTGTCGCCGCGATGCCCAGCCGCGTGATGCCTTTGTCGTTGGGCAGGATGAACACGGTACTGAAGCGGCTTCGAATTCGGGTGCCGCGCTCGTATATCTGCTGATATTCGGCGCGGCGACGGATGCGCTGTTCTCGACGAAATCTCATCGCTTGCAGCCGTGAAATGACAGACCGTCAGCGACATGCCGAGACCTACTGGTTAGGTCTGTGCCAGCTGTTTCGTGGCCATCCCGCGGCAGTACTGATTCGGCGAAGACGGCGCACTACCCGCTGCTCACCGTGAGCCGCTTACGCCCCTTGGCCCGGCGCCGTTTCAGCACGAGGCGCCCATTTTTCGTGCTCATCCGCACCAAAAAACCGTGCGTGCGCTTCCGGTGCCGCGTATTGGGCTGAAATGTTCTTTTCCCCTTCATGAAATCCCTTTCCGATCGAACGGAAACCTCAATGGTAACGAACGGTTTCCAAGAGTGTCAATGCGAGCCGGACTGTGCTACAGTCGGCGTCCTTTTCCGGCCGCTCCGGCCTCGTAAACCCCATGGGCGTTTGGTCTATACCCAAAGTTTTCCACACCTGTGGAAAAACCTGTGGAAAATCGCAAGAAATCACCTCTCTGGCGTGCTTTCGCTTCGAAATGCAGCATTCTCTGACAGCTCTCGTCTGTTTTCGCCCAATTCCCGTGTAATTCCGCGGCGTCGCATGAATCTCTGGGATCAACTCCTCGCCCGTATAGAGACCAAGATCGGCCGGCACGCGTTCTACACGTGGTTCCGGCCGACCGCGTTCGTCGCCGAAGACCGCAATTCGGTGACCATCCGCGTGCCGAACCCGCTCTTCCAGGACTGGCTGACGAAGCACTACTCGGGCGTCATCGCCGAAGCGATGGCCGAAGTGCTGCGTCCGAATCTGGCGCTTCACTTCGTCAGCGATCCAAACGCCGACGCGGCGGCGATTGCGCTCAGCGCGGAGGAAGCGGCGGCGCTCGAACAAGCCGCCGAAGGCGTACCGCACGCTCCGGCGGCCGCAGGGCTCAATCCCCGCTACACGTTCGACACGTTCATCGTCGGATCGTCGAATCAGTTCGCGCATGCCGCCTGCCGCGCCGTGGCCGAAGCGCCGTCGCGATCG
>QHWB01000044.1 GCA_003222395.1 Acidobacteriota bacterium | reverse complement strand
TGTCGTTATCTCCTCATTCGCGGTTCCGCTCGGCTAAAAGCCTCGCGCTACACGTGCGATTGCGCTCCGCTAAAGGCGTCGCGTTACAGTGACACGGTAGCGCGAGCCTTTCAGGCGAGCGCGGCGCTAGATGTGCGCCGTCAAAGCTTCGTGTGTCCGTTTGCCGCCGTTCTCCAGCGACGTGAGGATCACGTCCGCCGTCACCGGAGAGCGCTTGAAGATCTCGTCGCCAACCGCGTCGGCGATCGCGTTCATGATCGCGCCGTACGCCGCGCCGACCGGAGGCTCGCCGATGCCGCGAATGCCGGTCGGCGTTTCCGGATCGGCATCCCCGACCGCGTCGCCGGCGAAATGCATCGGCGCGTCGAGGATCGTCGGCGGACGGTTGTGATGGAAGCGCCGCGCGAGCGCGATGCCGTAGTGCTGATCGTACGCCCACCGCTGCGTCAGGGCGTGGCCGAGACCGAGCATCGAGCCGCCGAAGATCTGGCCGCTCAGGCTGCGCGGATTGAGCACGATGCCCACGTCGGCCACCGCGGCGTAGTCGATCACTTTCACTGCACCGGTTTCCGTGTCGACCTCCACCTCCGCGAAGCCGACGACGTAGGACTGTGACTGACCGTCGCGGGGGTACGAGTCCTTCGCCACGGCCATCAGTCCCTGGCCAACGAGCGCCTTCGCCGAGGTCTTGGTGAAGTTGTTGACGTCTTCCGGCACCTCGTGGCCGTCGTACGTGCCGCCGAGCTCGATGGCTTTCTGGGCCGCCTGCGCGAATGTCAGGCTGCCGCCGGGACCGGAGACTTTTCCGCCGGCCACCTTGTAGCTGTCCGGGCTACCGCCGCGCGTCTTCGCGGCGATCTCCTGCAGTTTCTTGATTGCATCTTTCGCCGCGGCGTGCGCCGCGCGCGTCATCGCGTGCGCGGTTTGACTGCCGGCCGAGACGCAGGTCCACGGCAGATTCTTTGCCGTGCTCCCGAAAACCACGTCACACTGTTCCCATGGCACGTCGAGCATTTCCGCGGCGACGCGATGGACGTCGAACGCCGAGTGCGTGCCGTGATTGCCGATGCCCGACTGGAACTGGATGCGGCCGTCGGGCTTGATGAGGAACAGCGCGTCGAAGCCAATCGAGCCGCCGGCGAACGGGCTCACCGCGACGCCGAGGCCGCGCGCCTTCGTCCCCTGCTTCTTGCCGCTGTAGAGCGCTTTCTTCTCGTCCCACTTGAACAGCTCGCGGCCTTTGTCGAGCGCCTCCTTCACGAACGCGCTCGTCACGTACGCCTGCTTGCCGTTGGGCAGCGTCGGCCCGAACGGCGCCTTGCCGGCTGGTGCGTTGATCCTCCGGACGTCGACCTGATCGAGGCCGAGCTTCTTCGCGGCCTTCGAGATGATCGGTTCGAGGATGCCGACGCCCTGCATCCCGCCGGGCGCGCGCTGCGAGACCTTCGGCGGTGTGTTGGTCAGCACCGTTAGGCCGCGCCACCGCATCGCCTCGGGTTGATACGCCAGCGACACGGTCGTCCCCGCGGTCCGGGCATCGCCCTGCGCGTCGTACGGACCGTTGTCGCAGATCGTGTACATGTCGATCGCGGTGATGCGACCGTCTTTTCTGAAGCCGATCTTCACGCGCGAGAGGATGCCTGGGCGCGCGCGGCCGATGAAGTGCTCCTCCTCGCGCGTGATGCGCATCATCACCGGCGCGTTGGCTTTCTTCGAGAGCAGCGCCGGGATGCACATGAAGATCGATCCCGGAATCTTGCTGCCGAATCCGCCGCCGGTGTACTCGCTGATCATCACGACCTGCGCCGGCGGAACGCCGACCCAGCGCGCGACCGACGCAACCGTCTGCACCGTGCTCTGCGTCGAGCCGTGCAAGTAGAGCTTGCCGTTCTGCCAGTACGCCATCGCGGTCCGCGTTTCGAGCGGCTGATGGCCCGTCGACTGCGTCATGAACGTCTCGTCGAGGATGAGGTCTGCCTTCTTTAATCCTTCCTCGACGTTGCCGAACTGCCACTCGTCGGTTGCTTTGCCGAGCGGCATCTGCCCGTCGCCGGCATTCCTGAAATCTTCATCGGTCCACTTCAGAACCTGGATCTGCGGCGGCGGAGGCGCGCCAGCCGCGCCGCGTCCACGCCCGCCGCGCCCCTCCGGCGCAGCGCCGCGTGCCGGCGCCGGTGCAGGTGCGGGACGCACCCAGACATTCCCCTGCGCGCGCGCGTTCGCGCCGTCGGGACGCAGGCTTTCGATCGGATCGACGACGAACGGAAGCGGCTCGAACTCGATGTCGATGGCCTCGATCGCCTCGGCGGCTTCGGCTTCGCTCGTCGCGGCGAGCGCGAGAATCGGCTCGCCCTGATAGAGCGGCTCCATCGTCAGTCCGCGTTCGCCCTGAGCCGTAGCCTGCACGTTCTCGCCGAGCGTGCCGCCGGCGGCGGGCTTCGGCAGATCGTCGTCGGTGATGATGGCCTTCACGCCGGGCATCGCGAGTGCCTTGCTCGTGTCGAGCCGCTTCACCCGCGCGTGTGGCATCGGGCTCGTCAGCAGCTTGCAGAAGAGCATGCCGTCGACGCGCCAGTCCTCGGCGTAGCGCGCCTTGCCGGTGACCTTCGCGACGAGGTCCGGCGTCGTGTACTTTCCGCCAATCAGCTTGTTCATGACGTCAGCCTCGCATCAGCTCAGCGCCGCGCATCAGCGCGGTGAGAATCTTGTCGTAGTCCTGGCAGCGGCACAGATTGCCCGAGACGCCATGCGCGAGCTCCTGCCGCGTCGGGTTCGGGTTCGTCTTCAGATAACCGGTCGCGGCCATCACGAAGCCGGGCATGCAGAACGCGCACTGGAAGCCCTGCTCCTCGACGACGCCTTGCTGCACCGCGCTCAGCTTGCCGGTCGCCGGATCGGCCAGGCCTTCGATCGTCACGATCTTCTTGCCGCGCGCGCGATGCGCCAGATACGAGCACGAATAGTGCGGCACGTCGTCGACGAGCACCGTGCAGGCGCCGCACTCGGCGCGGTCGCAGCCGATCTTCGTGCCGGTCAGGCCCAGCTTGTAGCGCAGCACCATTGCCAGCGTTTCCTGCGGCATCACGTCGATACGGCGGTCCTGGCCGTTGACGTTGAGCGTGATGAGACGCTCGACGGCGCCGGCGGCGGGCTGACCGTGCAGCGTGGTCGAGCGGAACAAATAGGCCGACGATGAGGCGACGGCGCCGGCCGCCACGACGCCCTTGATGAAGTTCCGTCTCGAAAACCCGTTCGGCACGTCTTCCGACATCTTGTTGTCTTCCATTGATGGATCACCTCAGTGGAGAGGGATTTAGTCCGCAAAACAATAGTCCCTCCGGGGCTTCCGGTTCAATGGGCAAACAGGCACACGGTATAGTCACCGAATGTCTTCGCTGACGTTCCTCGGCGCGGCCGGAACGGTCACGGGATCGAAGCATCTGCTCGAGGTCGGCGGCCGGCGGATCCTCGTCGATTGCGGCTTGTTTCAGGGGCTCAAGGAATTGCGTCTCAGGAACTGGACGCCGGGCACGAAGGAACTGTGCTCGCTCGTGCTCCCGGATCCGTCGCCGATCGCCGAAGCGGACCATCCGCTCCTCGGGTCGACCTACGGCGATCGTTTGCACGAAAAAGACGACAAGGGGGACTCACGGATCGGCACCGACGTGCGGTGGAAGGTGCACATCGCTGCGCACCAGGACCGCGTGCCGTTGGACGTGGGATAGGATCTCGTTCGATGCCGCCTCAATCACGCGCGCCGGCCACGTCGGCGCCGGTCGATCGCCAGTATCTTCTCGAACGCGTAGACGACGCGGCGGTGGTGCAGGTGTACGCGGACGGATTCCGCGATCTCGCGCTGCGCGAGCGGATCCTGATCTGGCACCTGTCGCAAGCCGCCATCGCCGGCCGCGACATCTTCTACGACCAGCGCTACGCGCACAACCTCGACATGCGCGACGTGCTGGAAGCGATCGTCATCACTACTCCGGGGGTCCCTGTACCCCGGTCTGGCTTCACGGGGACGGCATCTTCCTGCGCTCGCGGGGCCCCACCCCCGGTCGCGCCTCGCGACAATTCGCTCGGCGCCAGCAGCAGGCGCTCGCCCCGCTCCGCCGGTGTCGCGGAAATCGATCCGGCGACGCGCGCCGAGATCGAGCGGTACGCGAAACTGTTCTGGATCAACACGGGACCCTACAACAACCTCACCGCGCGCAAGTTCGTGCTGGCGTGCACGCCGGAGGCGTTCGCCGCCGCCGCGCGGGCGGCGGCGCGCGCGGGCGCCCGGTTTCCGCTGCGTGCCGGCGAAACGCTCGACGCGCTGCTCGATCGCCTGCGCCCGATGTTCTTCGATTCGGAATTCGATCCGACGGTCACGGCAAAGACTCCGCCGCACGGCCAGGACATCCTCGCCGCGAGCGCGAACAATCTGTATGTCGGCGTGACGATGAAGGATCTCGAGGGCGTCGAAGAGCGATACGCGCTCAACTCCCGCGTCGTCAAAGGCGACGGCGGCATTGTCGAAGAGGTGTACCGCGTCGGAGGCACGTACGGCCGCTGCATCGAGGCGATCATCGAGCACCTGGAAGCGGCGGTCGCGTACGCGAGCGAGCCGATGGCGAACGCGCTCCGCGCGCTGATCGCGTTCTATCGCAGCGGCGAGGACGCCGATCGTGAGGCGTACGACATCGCGTGGGTGCAGGACAGGGAATCGCCGGTCGACACGATCAACGGCTTCGTCGAGGTGTATCTCGACGCGCGCAGCATCAAGGGGGCGTGGGAAGCCCTCGTCTTCTACGTCAACGCGGAGAAAACGCACCAGATCCGCACGCTGGCCGAGCACGCGCAGTGGTTCGAGGACCACATGCCGTGGGATCCGAAGTACCGCAAGGAAGGGGTGCACGGCGTCACCGCGCGCGCGATCGACGTCGTCATCGAAACGGGAGAGTCGGGTCCGATCACGCCGGTCGGCATCAATCTGCCCAACGATCAGGGCATTCGCGAACGGTACGGCAGCAAGTCGGTGTCGCTGTCGAACGTCAACGAAGCGTTCGATCGGTCGACGCTGCCCGAGTTCCGCACCGAGTTTTCATCGACGCCGGAGGAAGCCTCGCGCGCGACGAAGTGGAGCGCGCTGGCAAGCGAGCTCACGACCAACATGCACGAGGTGATCGGCCACGGCTCGGGCAAGGTCGACCAGCGGCTGAACGGCAGCCCGCAGGCAGCGCTCAGGGAACACTTTTCCGCGATCGAGGAATCGCGCGCCGATCTCGTCGCGCTGTACTTCGTGGCCGATCGCAGGCTCGTGGAGCTGGGCCTCGTCGAACCAGAGTCGCACGACGAAATCGTGCGCGCCGAGTACGAGGCCTACGCGCGCAATGCGCTCGTGCAGCTTCGCCGCGTGCGTCAGGGAACGCACATCGAAGAAGATCACATGCGCAACCGCCAGATGATCGTCCGCTGGCTGATGCGGCACACGCGCGCGATTGACGTCCGTGTCCGCGACGGGAAGACCTACTTCGTGATGGTGGACGCGGCCGCCTTCCGCGAAGGCGCGGGCCGACTTCTCGCCGAGGTGCAGCGGATCAAGGGCGAGGGCGACTACGCCGCCGCACGCGCGCTGGTCGAGACCTACGGCGTTCATTTCGATCCGGCGCTGCGCGACGAGGTGGTGGCGCGCGTCGATCGCCTGCGTCTGCCGTCGTACACGGCGTTCGTGATGCCGAGGCTCGAGGCGATCCGCAACGGCGAGGGCGACGTCGTCGACGTGACGATCTCCTATCCGCTCGATCTGAAGGCGCAGATGCTCGAGTACTCGGCGGCAACACGACATTTGCGAACATGAAGACGAAGGTAGGGGCGGACCAGCGTGTCCGCCCCAGCCCGTACGGCGGTTGGCTGGGGCGACACGGTTTTGGGGGCCGAAACGTTTGGGGGGGCCGACACGTTTGGGGGGGCCGACACGTTGGTCGGCCCCTACTTGTGATTGCGCTGTGTGCGTCCGCCGCATCCGCGCAGACCCGCCTCGCCATCCTTCAAGCCGAAGATCGCCGCGCGCCCACGGCGAACGACGTCGGCGCGCTTCGATCCGGCGCGCACAGCCCGGATCCGCAGACGCGGCGCCTCGCCATCCGGGCGCTCGGCCGCCTCGAGCGCGCGGCGGTCATCACCGACATCGTCCCCGGGCTCAGGCACGAGCTGCCGGAAATCCGTTCCGAGTCGGCGAACGCCATCGCTCAAGCGGCGCGAAACGCCGATCGCCGCGCGGTAGACTCGGCGCAGACCTCGCTCGCCGCCCGGCTCAAGGCGGAGGCGGACAGCGACGTGCGCGCCGCGCTGTGCGAGGCAATCGGACGCCTGCCGTACACGGCCGCCGAGCAGATCGAGGATGCGGAGCGCGCGCTCGTCGACATGGCGGGACGCGCCGGCACGGTGACCGATCGACTCGGCGTCGCCAAAGCGTTCGAGGCGCTCGCGCGAACGGCCCAGAAAATCGGGCCGCTGTCCGACGATGCCGCGGCGCTGCTTCGTCGTCTGGTGACGCCGGCGAGCGGCGAGGCGTCGAGCGGGTCGCGCGTGCGGCGCCTTGCGCTCGAGGCGCTCGTCACGGCGAACGGCGTCGACAGCGCCACGCTCACGGCGGCCGCACATGATCCCGACGCGCAGGCACGGCGCATCGCCATGCGCGCCGCTGCCGCACCGAATCACCCGCAGACTGCCGCCGACCGCACCGTTTTGAGCGGCGGCCTCGACGATCCGGCGGCGATGGTCCGGCTCGAAGCGCTGCGCGGCAACAGGAGCTGCGATCGCACGATTGCCGCGGCCGCCGATCGCGACGTCCACGTGGCGCTCGCGGCGTTGGATCAGCTCGCGCGCTGCGGGTCGTCTGCGGACGCCATCTCGCTGCTCGAGCATGCGGTCGACGATCTGTCGGACGCGGGATCGCTCCGTGAATGGCATCGCGCGGCGCACGCGCTCGTGGCCCTCGCCTCGGCGGCGGCGGAGCGCGGCGCGGCGAAGCTGCCGCAGTTCACCGGTTCGAGCATCTGGCAGCTGCGGATGTACGCGGCGCGCGCGGCGGCAGCATTGACTGATCGCGTGGCGCTCGAGAAATTGGCGACGACCGACGCGGACGACAACGTCCGCGAAGCGGCAGTCGAAGGATTGACTCGCGTGGCTGCGCACGACGCCGATGCGGTGTACGTGTCGGAGCTCACACGATCGGGATATCAGGTCGTCCGCGCGGCCGCCCTCGCGCTGGAGGGGACGCCGAATGCGGACGCCGCCGCGCCGGCGCTGAGAGAGGCGCTGCAGCGCCTCGTCGCCGAAGGCCACGACAACTCGCACGATGCCCGCGCCGCGATCGAAAAAACACTGGCGGGCGTAGGGGCCGACCGACGTGTCGGCCCCGCGGCAGGACGAACCCGCGCCCGGGCAGCGACAGACGGGCCGGGCCGGACGGAGGGGCCGACACGCGGGTCGGCCCCTACGGTGAGAACGAAGCCGACGGAAACAGATCTCAGTGCGGAGGATCTGCGGCGGCTCGCGTCGCCGCGCGCGCGGATTGCGATTCGCGGCGTCGGGACGTTCGAGCTGGCGCTGTTCACGTCGGAAGCGCCGGCGACGGTGCTGCGCTTCGCGCATCTCGCGGAATCGGGCTATTACGACGGCCTGACGTTCCACCGAGTCGTCCCGAACTTCGTCATCCAGGGCGGCAGCCCCGGCGCCAACGAGTACATCGGCGACGCCAGCTACATGCGCGACGAGGTGGGCCTTTGGCCGCACGTCCGCGGCGCCGTCGGCATCTCGACACGCGGCCACGACACCGGCGACGCGCAAATCTTCATCGACCTTGTCGACAACCCGCGCCTCGATCACGTCTACACCGTCTTCGCCCAGGTCCTCAACGGCATCGACGTCGTCGATCGCATTCTCGAAGGCGACGTGATCGATCGGATTGACATCATCCCGTAAATGATTTGGTGCACCTGCGACGTTCTGTTCTTGATAGAAAATGTTTTCCGATCGCATCGCTCACGATCTGACACGCAACCGTTTGGCGCAGGCTGTCGAAGCGATGCGTGCGGCGCAGAAGCCGTACATCGATCTCACCGAGTCGAATCCCACGCGCGCCGGATTCCACTATCCGTCGGATCTGCTGCAGCCGCTCGCCCAGCCGCGCGCGCTTACATATGAGCCGTCGCCGCTCGGCGCCCTCGGAGCTCGAGAGGCGATCTCGCGCGAATACGCGCGCCAGCAGATCGACGTCGCGCCGGATCGCATCGTGTTGACCGCCAGCACGAGCGAGGCGTACTCGATCCTCTTCAAACTGCTCGCTGGCGCCGGCGACGAAGTCCTCGTGCCGCGACCGAGCTACCCGCTGTTCGATCACCTGACTCGACTCGACCTCGTCGTGCCGAGGCCTTACGACCTCGAGTGCCACGGCGCGTGGTCGATCGATTTCGCGAGCATCGAGCGCGCGCTGTCGCCGCGTACCCGTGCCGTTCTCGTCGTCAGCCCGAACAATCCGACCGGATCGTTCGTCACCGGGCCGGAGCTCGACAGGCTCGCAGCGCTGTGCGCCGATCGCGGCGTCGCGATCGTCGCCGACGAAGTCTTCGCCGACTACGCGCTGGAGCCGGGTGCGGCGGACCGCGCAGGACGCGCGGCGCGCTGCGTCGACGCGCTCACGTTCGCGCTCGGCGGTTTGTCGAAGTCACTCGGGTTGCCGCAGGTCAAGCTTGGCTGGGTGGCCGTAGGCGGACCGGACGGGCTGGCCGCAGAGGCCCTTGAACGGCTGGAGCTGATATGCGACACCTACCTTTCGGTGGCGACACCCGTGCAGCTCGCGGCGGGCACGCTCATCGATCGCGGCGTCGCGGTGCGGCGCGAAATCGCGTCGCGGGTCGTCGCGAATTATCACTACCTGAAATCCTCTGTCGGCCGGGCGCCGGCCTGTCGTGTGTTGCAGAGCGAAGGCGGATGGTATGGAGTGATGCAGGTGCCGTCGCTTGAAACGGAAGAAGATCTGGTGGTCGGAATGCTGCAAACTGATGGGGTGCTGGCGCATCCCGGGTATTTCTTCGATTTTCCGCGGGAGTCGTTCGTGATCGTGAGCCTGCTGCCGCCGGAGCCCACGTTCGCGGACGGCATCGACCGCGTGCTGCGGCATTTCGCTTGCAGCGCCACCAACCGATGACCGGCCGCCGCCGGGCGGGACTCCTCGTCCCGCTGTTCTCCTGTCCGTCTTCGACCAGTTGGGGCGTCGGTGATATCGGCGACATCCCGCCGGCTGCGGCGTGGCTGTCCGCCGCCGGTCAGCGGATCCTCCAGCTCCTTCCGATGAACGAGATGGCGCCCGGCCAGCAATCGCCCTACTCGGCGATCAGCGCCATGGCGATCGATCCGATCTTCATCCGCGTCCCCGGCGTGACCGATTTCGAAGCGCTCGGGGGTGAACCGTGCATGCCGCCGGACGACCGCGCGGCGATCGATCGCGCCCGCCGCGCCCCGCGCATCGAATACGAGGCCGTGCGGCGCGTCAAGGGACGCGCGCTGCGCGCGGCGTTCGAGCGCTTCGTCGAAGCGGAATGGCGGCGCGACACCCATCGCGCGCGCGCGCTGCGGATGTTCGTCAGCCAACAGGCGTGGTGGATCGAGGACTACAGCCTGTTCCGCGCGATCCACGCGCGCGAGGACGAACGGCCCTGGACCGAATGGCCGCGCGATCTGCAGCGCCGTGATCCGGCCACCATCGATCGCGTCCGCCGCGAGCTCGCCGGCGAGGTGCTCTTTTACCAGTACCTGCAGTGGCTCGCCGCATCGCAGTGGCGAGAGGCGCGTGAACGGACGGGCGGCGTCGCCCTGTTCGGCGATCTGCCGTTCATGGTCGACGGCGACAGCGCCGACGTCTGGGCGCGGCAGCACCAGTTCAACCTCGACGTCACCATCGGCGCGCCGCCCGACGCGTTCAGCGCGTCGGGACAGGACTGGGGGATGCCGTTGTATCGATGGGACGTGATCGCGGCGGAGGACTTCCGTTGGCTGCGCGAGCGCGCGCGCCGCAGCGCGGACCTCTACGACGGATACCGCGTCGATCACCTCGTCGGCTTCTACCGCACGTACGCCAATCCGAAGGACGGCAGCCGCCCCTTCTTCACGCCGGCCGACGAACCGTCGCAGGTCGCGCTCGGCGAACGCGTGCTCGCGATCTTTCGCGAGCCCGGCACGGAAATCATCGCCGAGGATCTCGGAATCGTCCCCGATTTCGTCCGCGCGTCGCTCGCGCGGCTTGGCGTTCCCGGTTTCAAAGTGTTCCGCTGGGAGCGTCACTGGCATACCGAAGGGCAGCCATTCCGTGAGCCGTCGGAATATCCGGCGGTGTCGGTCGCCACGTCCGGCACACACGATACCGAGCCGCTCGCGATCTGGTGGGAGGGCGCGTCAGAGGACGAGCGGTCGAAGATCAACCGCCTGGCAACCGTTCAGCGCGTGTCCGGCGGCGCCGACATCACCGGCGCGCCGTTCGACGACCGCGTGCGCGATCTGCTGCTCGAGTCGATCGTGTCGTCGGGATCCGACATCGTGCTCCTGCCGGTCCAGGACGTTTTCGGCTGGCGCGATCGGATCAACGAGCCGGCGAAGATCGACGACGTGAACTGGACGTTCCGGTTGCCGTGGCCGATCGATCGCATGGACGAAGTGCCCGAGGCGAGCGAACGGCAGCGGAAGCTCCGCGAGTGGACCGATCGGTACCGGCGTTACCATCAGACCAAGACCACGAAGAACAACCACGAAGAGACGAAGAACGACCGCGAGGGCACGAAGAACCACGAAGCTCTTTTGATCAAAGAGTCCTCGTAATCTTCGTGACTTCGCGGCCGTTCGTCGACCGCCGAGTTACGGCTGCGCTGTCCCGCGTCCTGCCGCCGGCGACGGGTTCGGAAGCGGCTTGCGCGGCAATTTCTCGTCGCGATTCGCGGTGTTGTAGACGAACGACGCAACGATGACCGCGTTGCGCATCATGTCCTGCGCCTGGACGCGCTCGTAGACGTCCATGTTCGAGTGATGCGTCCGCGAGTCGTATTCGACCTCGTCCTGGATGAACTGGAATCCCGGCAGGCCGACCGCGTCATATGAAAGATGATCCGTCCCGCCCGTGTTGCGAATCGCCAGCGTCGTCATGCCCATGTTGTGGAACGGTTCCATCCACGCCTGGAAGATCGGCGCGACCGCTTCGTTGCCCTGCAGGTACACGCCGCGAATCTGGCCCGTCCCGTTGTCGACGTTGAAGTAGCCCGCCAGCTTCGCGTGCTCCGGCTTCAGCTGCATCGTCGCGGGATCGCCGAAGTGCGCCTTGACGTACTCCTTCGAGCCGAGCAGTCCCTGCTCTTCACCGCTCCACAATCCGATCCGCACCGTGCGCCGCAGCTTGACGCCGCTGGCTTTAAGGATGCGCATCGCCTCCATCATGACGGCCGATCCCGCGGCGTTGTCGGTCGCTCCCGTGCCGCTGTGCCATGAATCGAAGTGTGCGCCGACCATCACGATCTCGTCCGCTTTGTCGCCGCCCGGGATTTCGCCGACGATGTTGAAGGCGTTCTGGTCGGCGTCGTCGAACGTGTTCTCGATGTCCATCTGCAGCGTGACCGGCATCGTCTTGTCGAGCGTGCGCGCGATGCGGCCGTAGTGCTCGACGGCGATCGTCACCTGCGGCGCCTGCAATGGCTCCTTCGGATCGCGCGAGACGCCCTGCGGGCTCTGGACGAACACGGTGCCGCCGTCGCCGCCGCTGAAGTCGACGAGCGCCGCGACCCCTTCGGCGACGAAGAACTGCATGCGCCTGCGGTTGAATTCCTGATTCGCCTGGAAGTTGCCGCGGCCGCGTCGACCGGTCGAGGGTTGATGCGAGAGCTCGGCCAGCTCTCCGTCGGTGTAACGATGACCCGGCGCGTCGAAATGCGCCGCAACGTCGCGCATCGGCATCGTCAGGACGAATTTGCCGCGCAGCGTTCCGCGCCACGTGTCGAAGTCTTTTTCGCTGTTGATGACAGCCATCACCGCTTCGCCGGTGACCGGGCCGTTGGTGCCGGGCGTCCACGCCTTCGGGTACGCAATCAGCGGGTAGGCGCGGGGCGTGAGCGCGAGCGCCACCATCCGCCGGTTCTGCCACCCGCGTCCGAACGGCCACGTTTCGGTCCTGACGTTCACGAGCCCCCATTCCTTCATCGTTTTCTGCGCCCATTCGGCCGCCTCTTTGATACCGGGCGAATTGGTCAGGCGCGGCCCGTAGACATCGGTGAGGTAACTCTCGAGCTCCATCACCTTGGAACGCTGCAGCCCTTCTTCCTTGATCCGATAAACAGCATCGAGGTCGATCTTTTCAGCGACGGGCCAGTCGGCGGCGAGCGGCAGACCGACCAGCGTGGACATCAGAGCGGCGGTTGCGAACGTGCGTCGGATGTGCATGGACGTTCAAGCCTCCAGGCGCGCCTGTCGCAGGGCCGATTGACTGTCGGCCCTGGAAGACATTGGTTACAATGCGCCGAGCGTTGCGGGATTCATCCACATTATTGATCGTGTGCGCCGTGGCGGCTGCCGCTTTGTTGCCGGCGTGCCGCGCGCGCGAGCAGCGCGAGCAAGCGGTGCGCATCTCGCAGCGCGCCGCCGCCGACATCGCGCTGGCGCGCGACACGACGATCGTGTCGGCGCGCGTGGCCGCCGGGGCGACGCTCGCATCGCTGCTGCGCGCGCAGGGTCTCGCTGTCGACGAGGTCGCGGAAATCGTCGCCAAGACCGCCTCGGTGTTCGACGCGCGCAAGGTTCGCGCGACTCATCCGTACCGGATCGAACGGGCGCTCGACGGCGCGCTGCGGAAGTTTGAGTACGAAATCGACGCCGATCGCTTTCTGCTCGTGACTCACGTTCAGGGCGCCGAGCTGAACGCCGGCGTGATGCCCATTCCGAAGACCCGCAGCCTCGACGTGGTGCGCGGCCGCATCGATCGCTCCGCGCCCTCGCTCGTGACGGCGATGGACGCGGCCGGCGAGACGATCGAGTTGACGCTCGCGCTCGCAGAGATCTTCGGCGGCGAGATCGATTTCAACACCGAGCTGCAACCCGGCGATCAGTTCCGGCTCGCCGTCGAAAAGCAGTACCGCGCAGACCATACCTTCGGCGGGTACGGGTCGATCCTCGCCGCGGAGTTCGTGAATAACGGCCGGCGCGTTCGCGCCGTGCGCTTCACGCCCGAGCACGGCGCGCCAGGATACTTCGACGAGCGCGGCGGCTCGATGAAACGCTTCTTCCTCGCGTCGCCGCTGAAGTTTCAGCCGGTCGTGACGTCCGGATTCTCCCGCGCGCGCCTGCATCCGATCCTGCGCGAGGTGCGCGCGCATCTCGGCGTCGACTACAGGGCGCCGATTGGCGCGCCCGTCGTCGCGGTGACCGACGGCGTCGTCGTGACGGCGGGCGCGAGCGGCGGATCCGGACGCATGGTGCACCTGCGCCACTCCAATGGATTCGAAACCGAGTACCTGCACCTGTCGGCCATCGCCGTTCGCGCCGGGCAGCACGTCCATCAGGGTGAGTTGATCGGCCGCGTGGGGATGACGGGTCTCGCCACCGGCCCGCACCTCGATTACCGGTTGAAGAAGAACGGCATCTTCATCAACCCGATTGCGGCGCATCGCGCGATGCCGCCGGCCGATCCCGTACCCGCCTCAGAGATGGCGCCCTTCGCCTCGGCGCGCGATCGCGCGCTGGCGGCGCTCGGGCCGGCCACAGCCGCGGTGGATGCCGTCACGCGAACCGCGAACCCGTTGGGCGCCGAACCTCGAAGCATGAACGCGGCGACAGAATCCAATCCAGTGGAGCGGTAAAAAAAAGCCGGTCACAATCACGACGTCGGACGGCGCCCAGAACTTCGGCGGCGAACGCGTGCCGTCCGAGGCTAACGTCGTCGCCCGCCGCCGTTCGACGACGATCCTCGGGCTCGGTCTCGTCGACGCCGTGGCGGACGCGACGTGGCTCGCCATCGCGCGACCCGAAGCGAGCGCCGATGCCGCGTCTGCCGGACGGCCGAACATCGTGTTGAACCTGGCGACGCGCGAGGCAGCCGTCGGAAAATTCGGATGGAAGGCGCAGGTGCCGACGCTCGTTCGTCTAGCGGTGTGCATCGCGTGAAGCGGTCACACGACATCGAACGCAGAGCACGCCGAGCTCGCAGGGCTTTTCAACATCTGGTCGAGGCCCTCTGCGATCTCAGCGCTCTCTGCGTCGATTGTCGTCATCCCCATTGAATTCCCGCGTACGCCGCATCCGCCGCTCTCACTGCACGTCGGCCGTGACCGATGCTGCCGCGGTCAGCGTGAACGTGCACGTCGTCCTCTTGTTGCCGCCGCTCGAACACGCGCCGGACCAGATGGCATCGCGTCCGTTGGTGACCGACAGCGTGATCGACGTTCCGTTGGCGAACGACGCCGATCCGGTGCTGCCGACATTCACGCTGATGCCCGACGGCGTCGACAGCACGGTCTCGCCGCCGCGTCCCTGTGCGACGACGGTCAGCGTCGACGTTCCTGCTGGCGGCGGCGCCGACTGGGGCGTCACCGTCAGGCCGGCCGTCTTGGTCGCGCCGCCAAACGTGCCGGCGATCGTCACCGTGGTCGACGCGCTCACGCTCGCCGTCGTCACGCCGAAGGTTGCGCTCGTCGCGCCGGCGGCGACGGTGACGCTTGCCGGGACGGTCGCGACCGCGGTGTTGCTGCTCGACAGCGCGACGACTGCGCCCCCCGAGGGCGCCGCGCTCGCCAGCGTCGCGGTTCCCTGCGCGACGTTCCCACCGACGATGCTCGCCGGAGCGATTGCAATCGCCGACAGCGCCGGTCCCGGCGGCGGCGGCGGTGGCGCGCCCGAAGCCGTCACCGTCATGGAAGTCGAGGCGCTCAGCCGAAGCAGTCCGGAGATGGTCACCGCCGTATTGGCGGCAACCGATTGCGTCGTGATGGGGAACGTCGCCGTCGCCGCGCCCGCGGGTACGGTGACGCTCGGCGGCAGGCTCGCTGTCGTGCTCGAGCTGAACAGCTGCACGACTGCGCCGCCGCTCGGCGCCGCGCTCTGAAGCGTCACCGTTCCGATCGATGATGCGCCGCCGTTGACGGTCGCCGGAGACACCGTCACGTTGACGAGCGGCGGCATCGCGTCGGCCGGCGGATTCACGGTCAACGCGAGGCTCGCAGCGCTCGCGCCGTACGCCGACGTCAGCGAGACGGACGTGGGGCTCGCGATCGACTTCGCCGTCACGAATGCGAACGAGGCGGTGGTCGATCCGCTGAAGACGGTGACGTTCGCCGGCAGCGAGGTGAAGAGCTCGGGATGATTCGTCGACACGCTCACAAGAAGGGGCGCGGGCGCCGGCGCCGCGAGCGAGACGGTCGCGACGCCTCCTTCGCCGCCGCGCAGCGTCGTGACGTTTGCGCCCAGCGACGTGACCGTGACGCCGGTGAGCGCGCCGACGCTCAGGACGCTGCTGAGCGCGGTGGCATCGAAGTACGCCGTGAACGTCACATTCCGCGTCGTCGGCACGCCGCGAGTGAAGATGCGGAACGTGTGGCTCGTCGAGCCGGCGACGATGTAGTCGTCGCCTGGAAACAACGCCGCGACGTCGGGATCGCTGCTCGAGAATCTCACGACAGCATCCGGCAGGGCCGGCCACGTCCCGAGCGGGATCGGTCCGCTGAAGGTGAGCGTGCCGCCCGAGTTGCTGCCGCCCGCGACGGCGTTCGGCGAAATCACCATCGAGGTCAGCTTCGGCAATCGATTCGGCGGACGCACGTAGAACGGTCTGTTCCATGCGGTGCCGCCGCTCTTGGCGAACAGAAGGACGTCAATGTCGGTCGTCAATGACGACGAGGTCGTGACCGGGAATTGCGCCGAACGCGATCCTGCCGCGACCGTCACGCTTGCCGGCACGCTCGCGACGGCGGGATGCGTGCTCGACAAATTCACGACGGTGCCGCCCGCCGGCGCCGCCTGGTTCAAGGTGACGACCGCCGTCGCCGGCGTACCGCCGGTGACGCTTCCCGGGCGCACGATCAAATCCATCGGCGCCGGCGCGCCAGGCGGTCCCACACTCATCGTTCCCGTTCCCCCGACGCCGTTGATTGTGCCGACGAGACTGATCGTCGCGACGTCCGACACGGTGGAAGTCGTGATCGGGAACGACGCCGAGAGCGCGCCGGCAGGAATGCTGACGAGATCGGGCACCGTGACGGGCACTGGAAGCGCGCGCGTGCGGTCGAGCCCTTGCGAGCGATCGTGGTGGGCCGTGAGCTTCGCGACGAGTCCGCCTGCGGGTGCCGGGTCGTAGAGCTGCAGCATGCCGGTTGCCTGCGATCCGCCGGTGACGGTCGGCGAGTCGACGTCGATCGACGATATCGTCGGCTGTCCCGCCGTCTGACTGACCGTGAACGTGCGCGCGACTGACCAGGCGCTCAGATTCCCTGCGCGATCGTTCGTTCGAACCCGCCAGAAGAACGTGCATATGCAGAGCCCGCCGCTGTTCCCGACGCTCGGTGGGATGACGACGGATGTGTCCGGGACGGCGCCGCGAAACAGGATGAAGTTTTTGGAGAAATCCGAGCGCGTCGATACCTGGAATTCGTACGCGTGAACACCCGACGGATCCGCCACGCCGTTCCAGTCGATCCGGCCGATGAGCCCGTTGTGGAACGTCGCGCCGTCGGCGGGCGACGTGAGCGTCGGGGCGTCGGCCGTGACGTCGCCGCTCGCATCCGCGTCGAGCGCGATCTTCGTCACGAATCCTTCGTTGGACGCGCCGCCGCCGATCGCGTTGCTGGACGTCGGATCGACCGCGCCCGCCGTGATTGGAAAATCGTTCGACGTCGTCTGGCCGCTCACGATGACGGTGTTGCCCGACACGTACGCGACCTGCGGCACCGATTGGAAATTGTCGGCGATGCCGCCGCTGCCGCCGAAGAACGACTGGTAGACGTACTGCGTCGCGTCGGCGCTCAGACGGCTGATGAAGCCGCTGCCCGGCGCACCCGATCCGTCCGCGGTGCGAACGAACGCGCCGCGCGTCGTGACGAGGTCCCACGGGGCCGACGGTCCGACGACGATCGGTTCGCCGGCATTGTTCACGGTCAGCCCCGTGATCCGATCGGCGTGGTGATAGGTGGACCACACCAGCGACGCTCCGCCCGCGGCGGGAAATCGAAATCGCGTGATGATGCCGGCCTCGACGTCGGGGAAGAGCGCGGAGAACGGCGGGTTCGTCGGCCGCACGACGCCAGCCGTCACCGGATAGTTGTTCGACCAGCTGCGTCCGGCGAACGTGACCAGCTCAGGGTTCGTGGGATCGATCGCCGCCTTCCACAGGTTGTCCTGGCTCGCGCCGCCGATGAGCGTCGCGTACTTCAGATCGGCCGCGCCGGCGCCATCGAGCTTGAGGCGCGCGATCGCCGCGTCCTGCGATCCGTTCCAGGTCCGATCGAACGCGTCGGGCGTGGTCACGAACACCTGGACGTTGTTGCCCGTGACCCATCCGCACACCGTGACGAAGCCGTTCGAGTCGACCACGAGGTCTTCGAGGACGTCGCTCTGCGGTCCGCCGAGGAACGTGCCGTAGGTCAGCGAAGTCCCATCGGGAGTCAGCCGGGCGACGAACATGTCGCCTTCGGCGCCGCCGTCTGCCGGCGCGTTCGGCGTGTTGTAGGTCGTGCGGAACGCACCGGGCGTGGTCGGAAAATCACGCGAGGCCGTGGTGCCGCCGACGACGATATTGCCTGCAGGATCGTAGGCGACGGCGGCCGCGTCGTCTTCGCCCGACCCGCCGACGAGCGTCGAGAAGATCAGACCGCCGGTTGGATTGAGTCGGACGACGAACGCGTCCTTGTTGACCCCGACGCGGTCGAAGGCTCCCGCCGTCGTCGGAAAGTCGGGCGAGAAGGTCTGGCCGACCAGCACCGCGTTGCCGGCCGCGTCGACGGTCAGGCCGCGGTGCACCAGCTGCGCGTGCCAGCCGCCGATGAACGTCGCGTAGCGCAGGATCGATCCGTTCGAGCCGAGACGCGCGACGAACGCAGGCGATTGAACGCCCGGCGCGAACGACGGATCGGCGAACGACGGGAAATCGGCCGATGCCATCGTGCCGCCGACGAACACGTCGCCGCTGCCGTCGCGCGCCGCTATTGCCGGACCGATGAAGTCCGAACCCGAACCGCCGAGGAACGTCGACCACACGATGCCGGGATCGATGACGAGCGGACGCGACGGATCACGCTCGTCGACGTCGAAGCCGTATCGATGGTCATCGATTCTGCGGAATCGGCTGGCGACGAACCGCCGATGTCCACCCGGCAGCTCCTCCCAGCTCACCGGCGGCGACTGCCGGAGCGTTCCGCTCTTCGCGTCGAGCGCCAGCGCGCCGTCGTCTTCGATTCGAAGGCGGGATGCACCATCGGCGCGGAGCACCACACGATCGAGCGCGGCGCCGGGATCCAGACGGACCTCATATTCGAGCAGGCGCGCGCGCTCGTGCAGCCGGACGTCGATGCCCGGGTACAGGTGTCGGAACGCAACGGCCGCGAATGCGGGCACGTCCGATCGCCAGCGGCCAGGATCCGGGCCGATGTAGAAGTTGTAGCGCGTTGGACGTCTGCCCTCGCCGACTGGCGCAGCGTCCGGCGCGGCGCTCTCGAACGTGAGCGAGACGGCAGTCGTAAGGTCGGCGGTGGAGCTCAGCGTCACCGTCGCGTGTTCGATCGTGGCGGCGATGGGTCCGTGTCGGGCGGCGAAACTGATCGTCCGATCCCATTGGCCGCGGTTCTCGATGAAGTCGATCGGAAAAGGCGCCGCTTCCGCAGCGCGGAGCTCGCCTTGTCGCGGTTCGATGGCGGCGAAGAGAATGAGCGCCGCAACGGCACAGGCAGCCGAGGCGATCCGGCGCATGAGAACCTCCGAGCGTTTGCGCGAGTGTTTCGGCCCGGAGCTGACCAAATCCCGGGCCATTTTTCGTGCGATTCGTCGTCGACAATCGCAGGTCGGTTCGAGAGGAACGTCGCGTCCGCTTGCGACGTCTGGAATTCAAACGTTCCGTGAAAGAAGCACTCTGTTGTCTTGCGCGTAAGGACGCCGCGCGGCCGACCTCGGCAGAAATCGACGCACGGTTTTGCGGAAACAGAATGTCAGAATTGCTCGCTGCGTCGAGTGGCGTACGTTTGGCAGTGCCGCGTATCGATGACCTCCATCTCGATAGCCGAGCTGCAGCGTGCAGGCATCGCCATCGCCGCCCACGAGGCGGTGGCGATCGCGCAGCACCTGATTCACGATCGGCGCGCGCGTGCCGCCGAACCGCCTTTCGGCTCCCCGTCGCCGGACAATGTATCGATCGGCGCCGATGGAACCGTCGCCTGCCGTGGCTGCATGGTCACGCCGACTGCGTCTGAAATCGCAATCTTCCTGCAAGCCGTTCTCTCGAACGGGCCGTCCGTTCCCGGCGGCTTGCGCTATGCCATCGCACGCGCTATGCATGAAGTCGACGCGCCCCCGTTCGACTCGGTGGACGATTTCTCCGTCGTGCTCGCCCACTACGAGCGCGGCGTCCGGATTCACGTGTTGCGTGCACTGGCGGCAAAGATGGAGCCGCATCGCCGTGTCGCATCGGTTTCGAGAATGACGATCGATCGGCGGCGGGGCGGACCCTCGTCCAGCGAGCTGCGGCGTCTGCTGCGCGAAGCCGATCGGGAGTTGTTCGAGCGGCGCGTCGTCCTGACGCCGCCGCCCGGGTCGCAGCTGATGCGTTCGCGTCTGCGCATCGTCGGCGCGGCGATCCTTTGCCTGTTGACGGCCGGCGGCACCGGCTCGTCGAGTTCGCGAACGGATCGCGGCGCTGGAAGCGCCGCGCCACAAGAAAGCGCCGCGCCAGAAGAAAGCGCCGTGGATGGCCGCCCTGCCGTTCGACCGGCTCAGGGCATGCGGAACACGTCAAGGGTTGAAAGGACCGCGTCACGGAAACGGGCTGTGCCGCAGCCGCGCGTTGCGCCGCGCGATCAACATCCTCCAAGCCGCAAGACCGCGTCGCGCGGTGTGCTCGACACGCTTCGGCTGCGCTGGCTGCGCCACGCGATCGTGATTCGCGACGATCTGTAGCAGGCGGCCGGCGATCGGGGCGGCGATATAATCCGAGCCCCGATGGCCACGCTCACGCCGTTCCGTGCGCTGCGCCCGAAGCCGGACGAAGCGGCGCGCATCGCCGCCGTCCCCTACGACGTCGTCACCACCGACGAAGCGCGCGCGCTCGCCGACGGCAACCCCGCAAGTTTTCTGCGCGTGTCGCGTCCGGAGCTCGAGCTGCCGGCCGGCACCAATCCGTACGCCGACGTGGTCTATGAACGCGCCGTCGCGAATTTCAAGCAGCTGATGGAACGATCGCTCGTCGTCGAAGACGAGCCGAGCGTCTATTTCTATCGACTGCGGATGGGCAGTCACACGCAGACCGGTCTGGCAGCCTGTTTCTCACTCGACGAGTACGACCGCGACGTGATCAAGAAGCACGAGCGCACGCGGCGCGACAAGGAAGACGACCGCACGCGTCATATGATGGCGCTCGGCGCGCAGACCGGACCGGTGTTCCTCACGTACCGCGCATCGGCCGAGGTCGACCGCATCGCGCAGCAGCAGGCATCCGCCGCGCCGCTCTTCGACTTCGAAGCGGCCGACGGCGTGCGCCACACGATCTGGCGCATCGGCGGCGCCGGCCGCGACGCGCTCGTCGCGGCGGTCAGCCGGATTCCGGCTCTGTACATCGCCGACGGCCACCATCGCGCCGCCAGCGCCGCGCGGGCGCGCGCCGATCTCGCGGCCCGCGGTGGATCGTCGCGCTCGCTGAACGATGGCGCCGATTATTCGACGATGCTGGCGGTGGCGTTTCCGCATGATCAGGTGCAAATCCTGCCGTACAACCGGATCGTGAAAGACCTGGGCGGCTTGTCGCCTGACGGCTTTCTGCAGGCGGTGCGCGAGCGATTCGACGTCGCGCCCGCGGCGGCGACGCCCGGCAGGCGCGGCGAGATCGCGATGTACGTTCGCGGGGCGTGGCAAACGCTGCGACCCCGACAGCGGCCGGACGCCTCGGATCCGATCGGGTCGCTCGACGTCAGCGTGCTGCAGGACCAGCTGCTGGCGCCGGTGCTGAAGATCGCCGACGTGCGCACCGACAAACGGATCGATTTCGTCGGCGGCGCGCGCGGAACGCGTGCGCTCGAGACGCTGGTCGACGAGGGAAAAGCGGCGGTCGCGTTTTCGTTGTATCCGGTCGGCGTGTCGGATCTGATGGCCGTTTCCGACGCCGGCGCGATCATGCCGCCGAAATCGACATGGTTCGAGCCAAAATTGCGAGATGGCCTGCTGATACACCTGATCTAGATGCGATCTAGATGTGCCCTCAGCAGGCGAGCCGCGACCGGTGCGTGGCAGCCTTGAGCCCGAGCGAGCGCGCAACGCGCGAGCGGGAGCGCCCGGGGGTGGGGCCCCGGGCGCAGTGACAGATGTGGGGCCCCGCGCACGAAGTAAATAATGAAAGTCCTCGTCGCCGACAAATTCGAAAAGAGCGGGCTCGACGGACTGAAAGCCGCGGGATGCGAGGTCGTGTATCAGCCCGACGCGAGCGGCGACGCGCTGACCGGCGCGATCCGCGAGACGGCGGCGGATGTGCTCGTCGTCCGCAGCACGCAGGTGACGGCGCCGATGCTCGAGGCGGGGGCGCTGTCGCTCGTCGTCCGCGCCGGAGCCGGCTACAACACGATCGACGTGGCGACGGCGTCCAGGCGCGGCATCTACGTGTCGAACTGCCCGGGCAAGAATGCGATTGCCGTCGCCGAGCTCACGCTCGCGCTGATCCTCGCGCTCGATCGGCGCGTCGCCGACAACGTCATCGAGCTGCGCGCCGGAAAGTGGAACAAGAAGGAGTATTCGAGAGCCAAAGGCTTGTTCGGCCGAACCCTCGGCCTGCTCGGCTACGGGAACATCGGCCAGGAAGTGGCGAAGCGCGCGCATGCGTTCGGCATGCCGATCGTCGTGTGGAGCCGGCGATTTGCGACCGGCAGGGCCGACGTCGGCGATCAAGTCGTTCCGATGCACTTCGCGAAGACGCCGGAAGAGACGGCCGCGCTGAGTGACATCCTCAGCGTCCATCTCGCGCTCACCCCCGACACGCGCGGTCTCGTCAGCGCATCGGTCATCGATCGGTTGAAACCTTCTTCGTACTTCATCAACACGGCGAGGGCGGAAGTCGTCGACTACGCGGCGCTCGCCAGGGCGATCGGCGAGAAGGGCATTCGCGTCGGGCTCGACGTGTTCGCGGCCGAACCGACCGGCGCGGCGGGCGACTTCACGGATGCGATCGCGTCGCTGCCCGGCGTCTACGGCACGCACCACATCGGCGCGTCGACCGATCAGGCGCAGGAAGCGATTGCCGCGGAAACGGTGCGCATCGTCTCCGCCTACAAAGACACCGGCAACGTGCCGAACGTCGTGAACCTCGCGAAGAAGACGCCGGCGACGCACATGCTCGTCGTCCGTCATCGGGATCGGCCGGGTGTCCTCGCGCACGTGTTCGACCATCTGCGCAGCGGCGACATCAACGTGCAGGAAACCGAGAACGTCATCTTCGAAGGAGCGCAGGCCGCGGTCGCGCGCATCAATCTCGACGGCGCGCCGTCGGACGCGCTCATGAAAACGATTCAGCAAGGGAATGGAGATATCCTCGATCTGCATCTCGTCGCGATTTAGGGCGCCACGACGAGGACGAAACTACGAAACACACGAAAAACTCTCGAGATTCCACATGGCCACCGTTCATCGCATCTACAACTTCTCGGCGGGGCCCGCGGTGCTGCCGCTCCCGGTTCTCCAGGAAGTCCAGCGCGATCTGCTCGCGCTGCCGGGCGCGGGCATCTCGATCCTCGAGATCAGCCACCGATCGAAGACGTTCGAATCGATCCTCGCGCAGGCCGAGGCCGACATTCGCGCGCTCGCGAACATTCCGCCGCGCTACAAGGTGCTGTTCCTTCAGGGCGGCGCGAGCCTGCAGTTCTCGATGGTGCCGATGAACCTGCTCGCGCCCGCCGCGACCGCCGACTACATCGATGCGGGATCGTGGGGCGAGAAGGCGATCAAGGAAGCGAAGAAAATCGGCAACGTCAACATCGCCGCGAGCACCAGGTCCGACAATTACTCGCGCGTGCCGTCGCAGACGGAGCTGAAGCTCACACCGGGTGCGGCGTACGTGCACATGACGTCGAACAACACCATCGAAGGCACCGAGCACAAGGATCTGCCTGATGTCGGTGACGTTCCGCTCGTCAGCGACACGTCCTCCGACATGTTCAGCAAGCCGATCGACGTCGCGCGGCACGCTCTGATCTACGCCGGCGCTCAGAAGAACATGGGACCCGCCGGCGTCACGATCGTGATCGTTCGCGACGATCTGCTTCAGCGATCCCTCGAAAGAAAGTCGTCGCTGCCGACGATGCTCAACTACGCGGTTCACGCCGAGAACAAGTCGCTCTACAACACGCCGCCGGCATTCGCCGTCTACACGCTCGGGCTGGTGATGAAATGGCTGCTCGGCCTCGGCGGACTGCCCGCGATTGCCAGGGCGAACGAGCGCAAGGCCGCGAAGCTGTACGCCGAAATCGATCGGACCGGCTTCTATCGCGGCACCGCGCGGACGGACAGCCGTTCGCTGATGAACGTTACTTTTCGCCTCCCAAACGAAGAGCTCGAGAACCAGTTCGTGAAGCAATCGGAGTCGGCCGGTCTCGATGGCCTCAAGGGCCATCGCTCCGTCGGCGGGATGCGCGCGTCGATCTACAATGCGTTTCCGGAAGACGGCGTCGATGCGCTCGTCGGCTTCATGCGTGAATTCGAGCGCACGCACGGGTAACGATGCGAAACGATACACGTCCTGGCTGTTTGGGTGGCCGGTTTACGTTTTCCGTGTTACGATCTTATGTTTTCACTCGATTAGACCCCCCGGTATAGCGGGTTCAGCAGTTCAGGTAATTCTCGGAGGGTAGCTTAGTGCTTGCTTCGCTCGTAATCAGCCTTGTCGTCGCTGTTGTCCTCATTCAGATCGCGGTATTCAGCACGACGATCTACCTTCATCGGACAGCGACGCACAAAGCGCTGGTCATGACGCCAGCCCTCGAATGGCTCTTCAAGTTCGCGCTGTGGCTGACCACCGGCATCGAGACGAAGGAATGGGTGGCCGTTCACCGGAAGCATCATGCGTTCACCGACGAGGAAGGCGACCCGCACAGCCCGATGCTGAAAGGCTTCTGGAAGGTTCAGCTCGGCAATGTCTACTACTACATGCAGGAAGTGAAGAACACCGATGTCGTCGAGCGCTATGCCCGCGATGTGAAGCACGGCTGGTGGGACAGGCACGTGTTCCGCCACGGCTTGCTCGGGCTCGCCGTCGGGACGACGGCGCTCTGCATGGTGATCGGTTTGGGGTGGGGCCTGCTGGCCGCGGGCATTCACGCCGTCATGTACGTGTTCGTGCTGTCATCCTCGATCAATGGCCTCTGCCATCACGTCGGCTACAGGAACTTCGACAACACGGCGACCAACCTTCGGTTCCTGGCGCTGCTGACCGGCGGCGAAGGGCTGCACAACAATCATCACGGCTACCCGCGCAGCCCGAAGTTCAGCTTCCGGCCGAGCGAGATCGATCCCGCGTGGCCGATCATCAAGCTGCTGATCGCGCTCAAGCTCGCAAAACCGTACAAGACGATCGAAGAAGTCGCGGCGTAGGCGCAGGCCTACCCGGCCCCCTTGTGATGTAGCGGTCCGCGGCGGCGTCTTCTGCGCCTTCGCCTCCTGAACGGAGGCGGCTCTCCCTCGACACCCTGTCCCGGCGCTGCGGCCGGCGCTCCGCTCTCGACCAACTTCTTCCAATGGACGACGAGATCGGGCGCGTTGCCGTGAATCTCGAGCCAGGCCAGCGCGTCGCGGAAGATGCCGCGGTGCGCAACTGCACGCTGCGCGCGCGGCGCGGCGGCGACGTCGCGCAGGCGGCGCTGGAGCCCGAGGATCTGGCGCAGGCGCTCCACATCGCGCCGCGCGAGCGGCAGTGCGCCGAGCCGTGGCGGCGCCTCGTTGCGGTTGAACGTCAATCCCAGCGGCACGAGCAGCGTACCGAGCAGAATCGGGTTGGTCAGCGTGTCGGGCGTCGCCTCGAATCGACGCCGGTAGGCGTCGAGCTCGGCGAGCGAGCGCCACAGTACGTCGCCGGCGCTGCGATGCAGCTCGGGCGCCGTCGGCTCGAGCAGCCCGACGTCGCCGAGCCCCCTGAACGCGCGCTCCGACGACCCCGCGCGCAGAATCTTGTAATACTCCTCGAGCATCCGCGCTGGCGAGCTCTTCGCGATCTCCTGCCGGTGCGTGCGGATGGCTTGCAGCAGCCCCGGCTCGATCGTGAAATCGAGCCGCGCCGCGAGCGCGATCGCGCGCAGCATGCGCACCGGATCCTCGCGCAGCCGGAGATCCGGCTCGCCAATCGAACGGACGACTCGATCGCGCAGGTCGTCGAGGCCCGAGACGTAGTCGATGATCGAAAACGTCGCGATGTCGTAGAACAGCGCGTTGATGGTGAAGTCGCGGCGGAAGGCGTCCTCTTCGGGCGTGCCGAAGGTATTGTCGCGATGAATCAGATGTTCGTTGTTTACTCCGGGGGCCCCTGCGCCCCGCTCCGCCGGCGCGTGATGGACCGGCGCGGGGACACCGTCCTGGACCACTTCTTCGCCCGCCGCGACCTGACGACGGAACGTGGCGACCTCGATGATCTTCTGGCCGAACTTGACGTGTGCCAGTCGGAAACGGCGGCCGATGATCCAGCAGTTGCGGAAGAGCTTTTTGACCTGATACGGATGCGCCGACGTGCCGACGTCGAAATCTTTCGGCCGGCGGCTCAGCAGCAGATCGCGGACGCTGCCGCCGACCAGATACGCAGCGTGGTTGAACTGGCGAAGCCGATACAGGACTTTGAGCGCATCAGAATCGATGTCGCGGCGTGATATCGGATGCTGCTCGCGCGGAACAATCCGCGGTCCGGCCATCAGCCCGGCATTGTACGCTACCATCGCGCCATGACGCGTCTCGCCCGCGTCCTCGCGTGTGTCGCGATCGCCGGCGTGCCGGCCTCACTCGCGCGCGCCGCGGACGATCCGCTCGCGAAAGCCCGTCAGCTGTACAACCAGCGGCAGTACGAAGCGGCGATCAACGCAGCAGAGCAGGCGCGGCTGATACCGCAACGCGCCGACGCGGCGGATCTCGTCGCGGCGCGCGCGTACCTCGAACGGTTTCGGCTGAGCGTCGCGTCCGACGATCTGACCAACGCGCGCGATCGACTGGCGCGTCTCGATCCGCAGCGGCTCGCGCCGCGCGAGCGCGCCGAGTACATCATCGGGCTCGGCGAGACGCTGTATCTGGACGGCGCGTACGGCGCCGCCGCGAACATCTTCGATTCCATCCTCAACAGCGGCGATCTTCAGGCCGCCGGCGGCCGCGAGCGCGTCGTCGACTGGTGGGCCGATGCGCTCGACCGCGACGCGCGTCCGCGTCCGGACATCGATCGCCAGAACGTCTACCACCGCATCCGCACACGAATGGAAGAGGAGATCGCCGTTCGCCCCGGCAACGGCGCGGCGTTGTACTGGCTCGCGTCGGCCGCGCGGGCGCAGGGCGATCTGCAGGCCGCCTGGGATGCCGTGGAGGCCGGGTGGGTCCGCGCGCCGCTCGCCGGCGATCGCGCCACGGCGCTGCGCGAAGACCTCGATCGGCTGATGCTGCGCGGCATCGTCCCCGAGCGCGCGAGAGCGGTCGGTCAGCCGCCGCAGACGCTGCAGGCCGACTGGGAACGATTCAAGGAACGCTGGAGACGGTGAGGACCCTCAAAAACTCTTGACCGCGTCGGCTTCGGAGTCGAACGTCTCGAACACCGTCAACAACTTGGTGACGTTCAGCACTTCGAAGCTGCGCAAGTGAAGGTTGCACAACTTCAGGTGTCCGTTGTGCCGGTTGAGCGTCACGTACTTGCACGCGATCAGGCCGATGCCGGCGCTGTCCAGATATGTCACACGGTCCATGTTCAGCAGGATCTCGGTGTGCCCTTCTCCAATGAGCCGATTGAGCGCCTGACGCAGCAGCTCGAACCCGTCCTCCGCAACCAGGCGGCCGTCGAGATCGAGAATCGTCACGTCTCCGACGGTGCGCTGCCCAATCTTCATCACAGGCCAATTACCCGGCCAAAGACTACTCGATTACATTATCCAATTACCTAATTACCCAATTATCCAATTACCCGATTATCCAATTACCCGATTTCCCGATTCACCACTTCCCGATTCACGACTTGGCCTCTTTCCAGTTTTCGCCGATGCCGACGTCGACCGTGAGCGGCACCTTGAGCGGCGCGGCGCCCTGCATGTGTGTCCGCACCACGTCGGCCATTTCGTCTGCATCCTCCCGCGGAACCTCGAACAGCAGCTCGTCGTGGACCGTGAGGATCATCCGCGCGCGCGGGTGCGCCGCCAGCGCCGCGTGCACGTCGATCATCGCGCGCTTCAGGATGTCGGCCGCCGAGCCCTGGATCGGCATGTTGACCGCGATGCGCTCGGAGGCCGAGCGCACCTGGAAATTGCGGCTGTTCAACTCCGGCACGAGCCGCCGGCGTCCGTACATCGTTTTCACGACGCCGGTCCGACGCCCCTCCTCGAGCGTGCGATCGATGAACGCGCGAACGCGCGGGAAACCGGCGAAGTAGGCATCGATGAATTTCTGCGCCGCTTCCTGCGTGACGCCGATGTCCTTCGACAGCGTGTAGGCGCTCTTCCCGTACAACAGCGCGTAGTTCACCATCTTCGCGATGCTGCGCAGCTGGTGCGGATCGCGTCCGCTGTCGGCGCCGAAGATCTTGACAGCCGTTTGCTCGTGAAAGTCGGCGCCCTCGCGGAACGCCTCGAGCAGCACCGGGTCCTCGGACAGGTGCGCCAGCACGCGGAATTCGATTTGCGAATAGTCGGCGGAGATCAACACGTGCCCCGGCTCGGCGATGAACGCGCGCCGGATTTCGCGTCCGAGCTCGGTCTTGATCGGGATGTTCTGCAGGTTCGGATCGCTGCTGCTCAGGCGGCCCGTGGCGGCGACGGCTTGATTGAAGCAGGTGTGCACGCGACCGGTCTCGGGGTTGACGAGCTGCGGCAGCGCATCGATGTAGGTCCCTTTCAGCTTCATCAGGCCGCGCCATTCGAGAATCATCCGCGGCAAATCGTGGGCGAGCGCGAGCTCCTCCAGCACTTCCACGGCCGTCGACGGCGCGCGTGACGTGCCGGTCCGCTTCAGCACCGGCAGCTGCATCTTGTCGAACAGCACTTCGGCGAGCTGCTTCGGCGAGTTGATGTTGAATTCGCCGCCGGCGGCCTCGTAGATCTCCCTCGTCCGTTTCGCGAGATCCTGCTCCAGCCGCTGCGACTGCGACGCGAGCGAGGGACCGTCGATGCGGATGCCCGCCCGCTCGACGGCGACGAGCACCGGGATGAGCGGCTTCTCGAGCGTGTCGTACACATCCGTCAGCTGCTCTCTGGCGAGCATCTCGCGGAAGATCGGCGCGAGCTGGACGACGAGATCGGCGCGCTCGCCGGCGTATGTCACGGCCGCCTCGACCGGCAAGTCGGCGAGCGACACCGATTTGGCGCCGCGCCCGCAGACGTCTTCGTCCTTCAGCGCCTTGTAGCTCGTGTACTCGAGCGCGAGGTCTTCGAGCTTGTGCTCAGAACGCGTCGCGTCGACCAGGTAGCTCGTGAGCATCGTGTCGGTTCCGAGGCCCTGCAGCGTCACGCCGTGGCGCGCGAGCATGATCGCGTCGAACTTCAAATCGTGTCCCGACTTCGGGGTCGACGCGTCCTCGAGCACGGGACGCAACACGGTCAGCGCCGTCTCGATCGGCAGCGATGCCACCGAGCCGAGCGCCCGATGTCCGGTCGGCACGTAATCCGCGACGCGCGCCTCGGTCGAGAAGGCGAGGCCGACGACGCCGGCGCGCATCGCCGAAGGCTGGTCGGGGAGCACGCGCAGCACGAACGCTCCGGCCTCTTTCAGCCGCTCGACGAGCGCGCGGAGATCCGCCTCGGTGTTGACGACGCGGTAGGTCTTCGCAATCGTATCGGCCGTCGGCGCGTACTCGGCCACGAACGCGCGGAACCCGAGCTCGTTGAAAATCCGGAAGCACTGCTCGCGCGAGCCGCCGCGGAATCGCACGGCCTCGGGGTCGAACTCGACGGGCACGTTCGTCCGAATCCGCGCCAGTTCCTGGCTCTGCCGCGCGTCGCCGGCATGCGCCTGCAGCCCTTCGCGGTATCGCTTGTTCTTCACCTCGCCCGCGTGCGCGATGAGGTTCTCGAGCGTCCCGTAGGTCGCAATCAGCTCGCGCGCCCCTTTGTCGCCGATGCCGGGTACCCCTTTGATGTTGTCGATCGTGTCGCCCATGAGCGCCATCACGTCGACGACCTGCTCCGGCGTCACGCCGAATTTTTCCTTCACGCCGCCGGCGTCGTACCAGGTGCCTTCATCGCGCGGATTGAACACGCGGATGCCGCCGTGCACGAGCTGAAAAAAGTCCTTGTCCATCGTGACGATGACGACATCGAAGCCGGCCGCCGCCGCCTTCGTGGCGAGCGTTCCAATCACGTCGTCGGCTTCGTAGCGCTCGGACGTGAGGATCGGCACGCCGAGCGCCTCGCACGCCGCGTGCACCATCGGAATCTGCTCGGCGAGCTCGTCGGGCATCGGCGTGCGGTTCGCCTTGTAATCGGTGACGAGATCGTCGCGGAAGGTGCGTCCCGGCAGATCGAACGACGCCGCGATGTACTCCGGCTTGTGCTCGGTCAGCAGCTTCCGCAGCATGGTGACGAAGATGTACACGGCGTTCGTGGGACGTCCTTGCGCGTTGCGGAGGAATCCGCCTTCCGCAGTACGGACCGGCGCGTGAAACGCGCGGTACATCTGCGAGCTGCCGTCGATGAGATAGACGATCGGTCTGGAGGCCATGAGCGAGGGGAAATTCTTACTATATCATTGGGGTTTATGCGCTTTCGGGCAACGCGCTCACGATCGAACGCGGATCACGCAAAGTCCGCAGCGCGACTCCGCGTTCTTTGCGGTCTCTGCGCTCTCTGCGTTTCCTTGGCATTCGATACCGCGTGCAGCCCCACGCGCCTTTTCCGCCAGTACGAATACGAAGAAGACGTCTACCTTTCGCTCGACGGCACTGCGACGGTCTACGTCAACGCTTCGCTCCCGGCGCTCAACGCGCTGCACGGCACTTCGTTCGACGCGAGGCCGACGGCGCGCGTCGATCGCGACGCGGTTCGCGCCTACTACTCGTCGCCGGCGACGCGCGTCGCGTGGGTGCGATCCTCGCGCCGCAACAATCGCCGCTTCGTGCACGTCCGGCTCGACGTCGACGACATCAGGCGGCTGAATGCCGTCGCGCCGTTCTCGTGGTCGGCGTACCAGTTCTATCAGGACGGCGATCGCTACGTCTTCAAGCAGGCGATCGGCGCGCCGCCGGGGCGCGACGGCGGCCCCGGTGCGGGCGCCAGCTGGAGCGGCCGCGAGCTCGTCGCCTTCCGACTGCATCTGCCGAGCAAGATCGTCGGCAACAACTCCGGCGGCGACGTCCGCCGCGGCAACATCCTCGTCTGGGAGCAGACGCTCGCGGATCGCCTGCGCGGCGCACCCGTCGACATCGAAGCGCGCATGCAGACGCAATCGATCCTCTACAGAACGCTGTGGCTCTTCGCCGCCACCTTCGTCGCCGTGGCGATCGCGTTCCTCTTCGTGATCTGGTGGATCCTGAAGCGCGCCCCGGCGCGGGTCGAATCCGGTACGGTCCCGCGAGAAAGAACCCATGCCAGTTGACGATCAGTTCGGGGCGAAGCCGGCCGTGCTGCGCTGCTCGCGGTGCGGGAAGTTCGTCGACTGGGAGGACGCGCACGTGCAGATCATCTGCACGTGTACGCCCCGCATCACCCTGCCCCCGGTTCTCGTCCGCGAAGGAACCGACGACGACCGCCGCGCGGTCCGGGCGCTGTTCGAGCAGGATTTCGGCCGGACGAAGATCGTCGCCTTCGGCGAGGTGATGGACATCGATCAGATGCCGGCGCTCGTCGCCGTCATGTATGCCGATCCCTCGGGTGCGCTCACGTACCGCCTGCTCGGCGACGCGCTGCACATCGTCGCGCTGGCGACCGATCCGATGTGGCAGCGATCCGGAGTGGGCGGCCACCTGCTCGCCGAAGCGGAGCTCCTCGCGCGCCGTCTCAATCTGAAGCGCCTCGTCGTCGCGACAACGAACGACAACCTGCCCGCGCTGTATTTCTATCAGCGCCGCGGCTACCGGCTGACCGATCTCGTCCCCAACAGCGTCATCGAACACACGCAGCAGGAGGTGGCAGGCTTCGCGGGAATTGCCGTGCGCGACGAGATCAGGCTGGAGAAGAAGCTATAGGGCAAAAAGTCAGAAAGACAGACGGTCATGCGAATGACAATCGTGCGTTTGGTTCTGCTTGCCGCGATCGCGAGCATTAGCGTTGTCGCGCAAGTGCGGTCGCGCGCTCCGTCGCCGGCGCCGGTCGTCGTCGAGCTCTTTACGTCCGAGGGATGTTCGAGTTGCCCGCCGGCCGATCAGCTGCTCGATCGGCTGACGGCCGCGGCTGCCGACGACGGCGCGAAGGTCGTCGCCCTCGGCGAGCACGTCGACTACTGGGATCGGCTCGGCTGGCGGGACCGGTTTTCCTCGGCGGCGTTCACGAGCCGTCAGGAGCTGTACGCGCGCCGCTTCAATCTCGACAGCGCGTACACGCCTCAGATGGTCGTCGACGGCCACGCCGAGTTCGTCGGCAGCGATTCGGCCGCCGCCCGGCGCGCGATCGCGAAGGCGGCAACGGTTTCTCACGGGACGATGATCGTTGCGGCGAGGTTCTCAGACGTGGCGCGGCCCTTTCAGGGCCGCGCCCCAGGCGGGCCTGAAAGGCCCGCCCCACCACCCTCTGTCTCTGTCTCTGTGAGCGTCGAGAATCTGCCGCCGATCGCTCGCGGCGATCGCGCCGACATCCTCGTCGCCGTCACCGAGGATGCTCTGCGGTCCGACGTGAAGAGCGGCGAGAACCGCGGGCGGACGCTGACGCACGCAGCGGTGGTCCGCCGGCTGACGACGATCGGTGAGGCGACCGGTCCGGCCGCGTCGGCAGAGACGACGATTGCCGTCCAACCGGACTGGCAGCGCGAACACCTGAACATCGTCGCGTTCGTCCAGCAGCGGCGCGATCGCGGCATCGTCGCGGCCGCGTCGGTTCCGCTGATCGGGCGCCCGTGAACGAATACTCCTACTGGCTCGACACGATTCCCCGGCCGAGCGAATCCCGAATCCCGAACCCCGAATTCCTTCCACGAGAGGCTGACGTCGTCGTCGTCGGCGCCGGCTACACAGGATTGTCGGCGGCGCGGCGGCTCGCGATGGCTGGCGCATCGGTGCTCGTGATCGAGCGCGAGACCGTCGGCTGGGGCGCCAGCTCCCGCAACGGCGGCCAGGTGCTCGCGGGCCTCAAGCTCGATGCGCAGACGCTGGTCGATCGGTTCGGAGAGGCACGCGCGCGGGAGACGTTCGCGGCCGCGGCCGCGTCGATCGCGCATCTGGAAACAGTGATCGCGCAGGAGTCCATCGACTGCGAGTACGAGCGGACGGGCCATCTTCAGGCGGCGTGGAAACCGCGGCATTTCGACGCGTTCCGCATCGAGCAGGCATTGCTCGCCCGCATGTTCGGCCACCGCGTCGAGCTGGTGTCGCGCGCCGAGCAGCGGTCCGAGATCGGCACGGACGCGTATTACGGGTTGCTCGTCGACGAACGAAGCGGTTCGATCAATCCGGCGCGATACGTGCAGGGACTGGCTTCCGCGGCGCGGCGCCGCGGCGCGTGCATCGCGACGGGCACGGGCGTCACGACGCTCGAGCGCCGCGGAGGGCGCTGGCGCGTCGCGACGACGGGCGGGGATGTCGACGCTGCGAACGTGGTGCTGGCGACCAACGGCTACACCGGCGCGGCATCGCCCGCGCTCACCCGGCGGCTCGTTCCGATTGGCAGCTACATCATCGCGACCGAGCCGCTCACGGCGATCGAAGCAGCAGCGATCCTGCCGCGCAGGCGCGTCGCGTTCGATTCGAAGCATTTTCTGTATTACTTCCGCCTCACGCGCGACAGCCGGCTGCTCTTCGGCGGCCGCGCGGAATTCAGCGCGCACCCCGCCGCATCGACACGCCGCGCCGCGGCGATTCTGCGCCGCGGCCTCGCGCGCGTCTTCCCGCAGCTTGCGGACAAATCGATCGAGTACGCATGGGGCGGCAACGTCGCCTTTACTCGCGATCAGATGCCGCGCGCAGGTAAGCTCGAAGGCGCGTACTTCGCGGCCGGCTACTGCGGCCACGGCATCGCGATGGCCACGTACCTCGGCGATTTGATCGCACGGCGCGTCGCCGGCGAACCGATCGAGCATCCGCTGATCGACGATCGCTTCGCCGCGATTCCGTTTTATCGGGGCACCCCGTGGTTTCTGCCACTGATAGGAGTGTATTACCGCCTCCGTGATCTCGTAGGTTGAGCAAAGATGCCGCGAAGACCGCGGCGAGCCGAAGCGCCTGCGGCTCGAGCGAGCGCGAAGCGAGAGTGAGGCGAGCGGGGGTTGGGGCCCCACTCGCAAATTAGAAAATGTTGATGGCGACAACGACAGCACGACCAACACCACCGCCAACACCAATAGATCTCGAATTTTCAGTCGGGCAGATGCGCGAGATGGCCGATCAGGTCGTCGCGCGCTGCATCGATCACATCGCCACGCTCGATCGCCAGCCGAGCTGCGGCGACGTCGATCCGGCACGCGCCGGCGATCTGTGCCGCTCGATGCGCGAAGCGGCGCCGGAGCGCGGCACGCCGCTCGATCAGCTGCTCGACCCGCTGTTCCGCGACTGGATCCCGCGCTCGTTCACGTCGGCCGGACCGGGCTACATCGCCTACATCCCGGGCGGCGGACTGTATCCGGCAGCGCTCGCCGATTTCATCGCCGATGCGACCAATCGCTACACCGGCGTGTGGCAAGCGGCGCCCGCGCTGGTGCAGCTCGAGGCGAACGCGCTCGACTGGCTGCGCGAGTGGATGGATTTTCCGCCGGAGGCGCGCGGCCTGTTCACTACGGGCGGCTCGATGGCCATCTTCAACGCGATCGTTTGCGCGCGCGAGCGCCACCTCGGCGCCGACATCCGGGCGGGCGTGCTGTATACGTCCGATCAGGCGCATCACTCGGTGCTCAAGTCGGCAAAGCTCGCCGGCATCATGCCCGACCGCGTGCGACCGATCGAGTCGGACGATCGTTTCCGGCTCAGGATGGATCGTCTGCAGGAGGCGATTGCCGCGGATCGCCGCGCCAGCCTGGCCCCGTTCGCCGTCGTGTCGAGCGCCGGGACGACCAACACCGGCGCCGTCGATCCGCTCGACGCCATCGCCGATCTCTGCGCGCGCGAAGGGCTGTGGCACCACGTCGACGGCGCGTACGGCGCCTTCTTTTATCTGTGCGCCGAGCTGCGCACAGCGCTGCGCGGCCTCGAGCGCGCCGACTCGTTGACGCTCGATCCGCACAAAGGCCTGTTCCTGCCGTACGGCACGGGCGCGCTGCTCGTCCGCGACGGCGCCGCGTTGCGCGCCGCGCACGAGGCGACGGCGGCGTATCTGCCGGCGGCGCCGCACCCCGAGGATTTCTACGATCCCAGCCAGCACAGTCCCGAGCTGTCGCGGGGCTTTCCGGGACTTCGCGTGTGGCTGGCGGTGAAGCTGTACGGATCCGCGGCGTTTCGCGAAGCAATCGCCGAGAAACGCGCGCTCACGCTCGACGCCTTCCGCCGCGTCGCCGCCCTGCCCGGCATCGTCGTCGATGCGCCGCCGGAGCTGTCGCTGTTTGCCTTTCATCTGACGTGGCCCGGCGCCACGCGCGCCGACGAAGATCGGGCGACGAACGCGCTGATGGAGCAGGTGACCGCCCGCGGCCGCGTGATGGTGACGGGGTGCACGACGCACGGGCGCTATCTCGGCCGCGTGTGCATCCTCAATTTCCGAACGCACCAGCGCCACGTCGACGCGCTCGTCGACGATTTCGCGGCGTCGATCGATTCGATCGTCGCCGCCGAGACCGCGCGCTCGGATCGATCATGACCCAGCGCGACGAGCTGCGCGCGATAGCCGTCGCCGCGATGCGCGCCCGCGGTCTCGACCCCGACTTTCCGCCGCCCGCGCTCGCCGAAGTGGCCGCCCTCCGCGGAGCGCCGCAGCCGACCGGACGCGCCACGCGCGACCTTCGCGGACGCCCGTGGTGCTCGATCGACAACGACGAGTCGCGCGACCTCGATCAGCTGTCGGTCGCCGAGCCGTCGGCGAACCACGACGTGAAGATCCTCGTCGCCATCGCCGACGTCGATGCCGCAGTGCACAAAGGATCGGCAGTCGATCGTCACGCGGCGCAGAACACGACGTCGGTGTACACGCCGGCCGTCATCTTTCCCATGCTGCCGGAGAAGCTGTCGACCGATCTCACGTCGCTCGCCGATCAGCAGGACCGCCTCTCCATCGTCATCGAGTACGTCATCGGTCAACAGGGCGATCTGAAATCGTCCGACGTGTACGCCGCCGTGGTGAGGAACCGCGCGAAGCTCGCCTACAAGAGCGTCGGCGCCTGGCTCGCGAACGAGGGTCCGCTGCCGGCGGCGGCTGCGGCGGTGCCGGAAATGGAGGAACAGCTCCGGATTCAGGACCGCGCGGCGCAGGCGCTCGACCAGCTGCGTCATACGCACGGCGCGCTCGAGTTCGAGAGCGACGATGTGGAGCACGTGTTCGACGGGGAGACGCTCCGCTCGGTCGAACCCGCGCGCTCGAATCGCGCGAAGAAGTTGATCGAGAACCTGATGATCGCGGCCAACGGCGTCACCGCGCGGTTCCTGGAAGGGCGCGGATTCCCGCTGCTGCGCCGCGTCGTGCGATCGCCCGAACGATGGGATCGGATTCGCGCGCTCGCGCGGCAGTTCGGCGACGACCTTCCGTCGCTTGCCGATTCGGCGGCGCTCGGCGCATTCCTGTCGCGGCGGAAGGCGGCGGCACCCGATCAGTTCGCCGATCTCTCGCGGACGGTGATCAAGCTGCTCGGCTCGGGCGAGTACGTCGTCGATCCGCCGGGCGTCGAGCCGCCGGGACACTTCGGCCTCGCCGTGCGCGACTACACGCATTCGACCGCGCCGAACCGCCGCTATCCGGACGTCGTCACGCAGCGGCTCATCAAGGCGTCGCTTGCCAGACGGCCGAGCCCGTACACGATCGAGGAGCTCGAGTCGCTGGCGACGCACTGCACGCGTCAGGAAGATGCGGCGAACAAAGTCGAGCGCCAGGTGCGGAAGTCCGCGGTGGCGATGCTCGTTCGGTCGCGTGTCGGCGAGCAGTTCGACGCAATTGTGACCGGCGCCTCGCCGAAGGGCACGTTCGTACGTGTCGCCACACCGCCGATGGAAGGGATGCTCGTGCAGGGGATGCACGGCCTCGACGTGGGCGACCGCGCGCGCGTACGGCTCGCCAACGTCGACGTCGAGCGTGGCTACATCGATTTCGTTCGGGCGTGATGGTCTGTGTGGCGCGGCCCTTTCAGGGCCGCGATCTACGGCTTCTCGCCGCCGTGCCTGAAGCGATAGCCGATGATGGCCTTGAGGATCCACTGCTCGCTGGTACCCGTAAGCCCTTTGCCGACGCCGAAGTTCAGTTCCCAGTCGGGCGAGACGTTCAGGTCGGCCGCGCCGAACAGGATGTGATGTTCGTCGCCAAGCGGATCGAAGCGCTTCACGGTGCCGGTCTCGGCGTAGTACTCGATGCCGGCGTTCACGTGCTCGGTGAAATTCCAGCCGACTTTGAAGTTCGGTTCGAACGCCGGCGCCGATCCCGCTTCAGGCCCCTTGGTCGGGACCGACAGATCCGGATTGATCGACAAGTACAGCCGCCCCTGCTCGCGCTCGAAGATCGGCCGGATCTCGAGCGACTGCCGGTTCACGTCGAAGCCGGGCTGCGTGAAGGCGTACTCGAAGCTCAAGCTGACGTGAAACGGGAACTGCTTGAATTCCGGGAAGCTGAATCGCGGGCGAACGTGCCAGCCGGTGAACTTCGCGCCGATGCCGGGCACGTACGGCGCCGTCTCGATGTAGAAGCCGGTCTCGAAGTTCTTCGTCCACCCGTGCGTGATCTCGAGCGTTTCGTGGAACTGCCGGTTGTTCCCGTAGACGCCGTCCTCGACACCTTTCGAGCCGCTCGGCGTGAAGTTCGTGTGGAACTCGAACATCGTGACGCCCGGCGCGACCGTCTCGTACGGATAGACCTGGATCTCGAACAGATCCTGCGCGGCGGCCCGCGACGCCACCGACAGCGCGCACACGACACACGAGACGCGTAGTACCCGAAAAAATGACGGCATGTGTCGGCGAAAAGATATCACGAGTCGATCGTGAGGAACTGTTGAGGAAGTTGGGCAAACGCAGAGACCGCTGAGCACGCAAAGAAAATCAACCACCGAGACGCGGAGATACAGAGCGCCTCGGCGTCCACACTGCGTGCTCAGCGATCGCCGCGTTTGCTTTTCTCGGTGTCTCTGTGTCTCTGTGGTGTTCTTTCGTCTCTGTGTCTCGCGAGCTCGATCAGGGTTGCCGATCGCTCGTCGTCGATGTCGTGGTGCGCGCGGGCGCATCGGGTGGCGCGGCGTTCGCGTTGCCGTCGAGGTATTTCTCGAACCAGTACACCTGCCACTCGATGCTCTCGACCAGATGCTTCGGCTCGCCGGTGCGTGTGAGGTTGTGGTTAATGGCGCACCGTATCGAACAGTGCGCGAAGCCGATCGCCCATATGCACGGAGATTGATTCCGGAGGCGGTTGCTGCACCAATCGGAACGTGCCCCGGCTTTCGACAACTTCGCCGTGAGACTCGCCGTTGGCATCGCGCCAGAACCGAACGGTCGCTTTCGCATCGCCCAGGCGCACGTCATGCAGCATGACTTCCGGCAGCCAAGCCGGCAGCGCGGGGCTGACCGCCAGAAGATGGAAGGGCGCGACTGGTTGGAGACCGAGCACCGTATGGACGATGAGCGGAAACGCCGTGGCGTTCCAGAGCTGCGGCGTATTGGCTTGTGGATAGGCGCCGGGCGTCGGGCGATCGCCGCGCGCGTATCCGCCGACGCATTCCGGAATGCGGTGTTCCGGGTAGACCTGCGCAAGATCAAAGAGCGCCTCCGCCAGCTCCAAGGCACGTGCGTCGAAGCCAAACCGGCGCAAACCGAAAGCGATCGTCGCCTGTTCAACCGGCCAGACACTGCCACAGTGATAGCTCATAGGGTTGTAGGAACGATGCTCCGTCGACAACGTGCGGATGCCCCAGCCGCTGAACATGTCCGGCGCGAAGAGACGTCCGACCGCCGCTCGCAGGTGTTCTTTGCCGACGATGCCGGTGGCGATGCAGTGGCCGATATTTGACGACACCGCCGGTACCGGGCGTTTCCCTGAATCCATCGCCAATGCCACGCACGCGTCATCGTCGATCCACCAATCACGGTTGAAGCGTTTCTTGAGCGCCATCGCGCTGCGCCAATGGCCTCGTGCGTCCGATCGCGCGCCGAGCGCCCAGCTCATGACCGCAGCGAGTTGCTGCGCCGCGAACCAATAGCCCTGCAGCTCGCACGTGCCGAGTGGCGCAGGAACGGGAGTCCCGTCTTCGTAGATGATCGCGTCACCGCTGTCTTTCCATCCCTGGTTCTTCGTGCCCTTGCTGGATTGTGTCTGGTATTCGAGGTATCCGTCGCCATCGCGATCCCCGTAGCTGCGTGCCCAATCGAGGATGCGGCGGACGGTATCCCAGTGCCGCCGAACTACCGCGACGTCGCCGGTCCACGAATACAGATGCCCGAGCGCAATGACGAACATGAACGGACTGGCGAAGTCGGCATAGTACGCCGCGTACGGGTTGATCTCGAGGAGCGCCAGAGGGCCCCGCCGGACTTGATACGGGATTCGGCCGGGCTCTTCGTCGCGCCATTTGTCGATGCGATCGCTCTGCAGCCGACCGAGGCGCGTCAGACTCGCGTCGAGCGATTGTCCGCGATCGACCCACGCAGCCTGCCAGCCGGCGGTGAGCGTATCGCGCCCGAACAGCGCGGGATACAGCGGCATGCCTGCCTGCAGCGCGAGCCACTCATCGCGATCTCCCTCCAGCAGAGGAAACGAAGCAAAGTCGCGAACGTTTTTCGCAATGAGGAGCTCCGCCGTGCGATTGCCGGGAATCGCCACGTGCGCGAAGCTGTTGCGCCATGCGCGCAGCACGCGATCGCGGTCGTCGACGTCGTCTGGAAGCGACGAGCCGTCGGCGGCGCTCGCAGAGATCCGCAGGCTCAGCTCGATCGAGGTCTGCGGTTCCAGACTGACCCGGGTCGCGATCCTCGACGGTGTGATGGTCCAGTCCGCGTGAGCGATCACTTCAAGCGAGGAGCGATATCGAAGCCGGGTGTGCCGATAGATCAGCGCGATTCCGGTCGCGCCGGCCGTGGTCTCGACGTCGGCGTTCTGTTCGCGTTTGCCACTTTGGGCTTCTTGGATATCGGCGAAATCCGCATCGACTGACCACCCGAGGTCGCAATCGACGCGGTGTCTCGGCGAGTGGTTCGCGATTGTCGCGGCAATCGTGAATCCGTCCAGCTGGACCGCGTACGTCAGGTAGATGGTTAGGGCACGTTGCGGGATGCCATGCGCGTCGGTCGGCACCTCGTCGCCGGACTGGCCGCTGCCGCCCCCGCCGTATTCGGCGACCTCCGGGTAAGCGTACGTGAACGCGAGCGTGGCCGGCTCAAGGCTCGCGGATTCGCACAACCACGGCTCGTCGCCGTTGATCTCGAACCGGAGCGTGCGAAGGAACCGGGTCTCGCGAAAGTAATACCCGGCCAGCGGTTCATCATCGCCGCAATCACCGCGTGTGTTCACGATGAGCAGCGACGGCCCTTTCCAGGCGCACAACGTCTTGGGACGAATCAGGGCGATAGACATCGTTTGGCGGGCCGCGCATCGTGCCGACCTCGGCGTCGCGCACTGTGTTTATGCTGGCGCGCGGGACACATCGCAGCGAGTCGCCCCAATGCCAATGCGCTCAATGCCAGGCCGACGTCTCGCAACGCGATGTCCCGATACTGTGGTCGACGAAGCCCGCGTTATAACAGGCGATACGCGTCACGCTCATTTCGGGTCGGGAGATCCATTGCAGTCACATCGCCTCCTGATCAACTCGCGTACTCTTCGCTCAGCCGCGCGAGCGCGAACGCGCCGAGGGCCAGTCCAAGATCGCGCAACGCGATGTCGAGGTAGCCGGGGATCGTCAGCAGGTTGAGGATGATTCCGCACAACCACAATCCGACGATCCAGCCGCCAATGCGCGGTGCGAACGCCACGATGAGACCGGCGACGACCTCAACGGCGCCGACGCCGAGCATGAATGTGTGCACGCTCACCCCGAAGCGCGGCATCATCGGCGACAGGTACTGATCCCAGTTGACGAGGAAATGCGTGAACTTGTCGAGGCCGGCCACTACCGGCGCCACTGTAAAGGCTACGTGAAGAATTTGATATGCCTGGTACGAAGGACTACTGACACGAGCTGCCACTCGCTCCGCCATAGCTGCACCCTCCGCCTGCTGTGAATGCAACCACGGAGCCAGCCATTCGCGTTTCAAGTGGATCGCCGGATGCGAATGCGACCGCGATCGAGAGCGACAGATTGATCCTGCGAATAGAATGCAATCAGCTCAGCCGGAGGTGAGCCGATTTTAATGGCCCCAACTGGGCCGGGCTGGGCTCCAACCGTACGCGTCAATGGTCCTGGTACTTGCCGACACGCCTCAGTTGCGAAGGGCGAACGCGACGAGCGCGTCGCTCAGCTTCTCTTCGGTGATCTTCGCGTGGCCGCCGGCGGCGACGACGACGTACTGACGGCCCGCCGGCCCGATGCGATACGTCATCGGCGTCGCGTGCCCGCTCGCCGGCAGCTGGCCCTTCCACAGCTCGCGCCCGGTTTCCACGTCGAACGCGCGCAGGTACGAATCGACAGCGCCGGCGATGAACACGAGACCGCCCGCTGTCACGATGGGCCCTCCGAGGCCGACGGATCCGGGCGGAATCGAACCGGCATGATCTGCACCGAAGCGCTGCATCGATCCGAGCGGCACCTGCCAGCGAATCCGCTTCGCAGTCAGATCGAGAGCGACCAGCGAGCCCCATGGCGGCATGCCGCACGGCAGCCCCGACGGCGCCTGCAGAAACCGGCGGAACATTCCAAATGGTGAACCCGCCTGCGGGGCGTATTCACCATTACCGGTGCGCGCCATCGAATCGAAGGTGGCGCGCGCGAACAGCTGCACTCTGGCCGGCAGATTGTTGACGTTCGCGATGAGCAGTCCGCGCCCGGGATCGTACGCGTAGCCGCTCCACGTCAGTCCGCCGAGATTGCCCGGCATCGCCAGCGTGCCGCGCACGCTGGGCGGCGTGAAGATGCCGTCGTTCCGCAGCGATCGAACCGCGTCGCGGCACGCGTCGCGGTCGGCATCGGTCGCGCCCCACGCCGCATCGGCCGAGAACGACTGCGGCGCGAGCGGCGGCAGATCGACTGGAAACGGCTGCGTCGCCGACGCGCGCTCGCCGTCGACGTCGCTTGCCGGCACGCGCCGCTCTTCGACGGGGAACACCGGCGCGCCGGTGTCGCGATTGAGCACGTACACGAACCCGGTCTTGTTGCCCTGGATGACTACGGGAACGTCGCGTCCGTCGCGGTGAACGGTCGCGACGAGCGGAGGCGCGGCCGTGTCGTAGTCCCACAGATCATGGTGAACGAGCTGAAATCCCCACGCGACCTCGCCCGTCTTCGCGCGCAGCGCGACGACCGAGCTCGCCCACCTGTTGTCGCCGGGCCGCAGTCCGCCGTAGTAGTCCGGGCTCGCGCTGCCGGTCGGCACGAACACGAGGTGACGCTCGGCATCGACGCTCATGATCGACCATGCGTTGGCTGCGCCGGTCTTCGCTGCGGCGGTGCGCGATATCGGGTCCCACCGCCACCGCGGCGCGCCGGTGCGCGCGTCGAACGCGCGCACCACGCCGTCGGACATGTCGACGCGTCCGTTGTCGTCGATCGCGGATCCGACGATCACCACATCGTCGACGACAGCCGGCGGCGACGTCATGTGGTACTCACCCTTGCGATAAGCGGCGACGCCCGTCAGATCGACCTGACCGCCGCGGCCGAAGTCGGCGCACGGCGCCCCGGTCCGCGCATCGAGCGCGATGAGCCGCGCGTCGAGCGTCGCTTCGTAAATGCGCCTGCGGCACGGCTCGTTCGTGCGGCGAGCAGCATCGAGCCACGTCGAGACGCCGCGATTGATCAGACCGTCGCCGTAGCTCGTCGTCTTGTCGATCTTCGGATCGTAGGACCATCGCTCCTTGCCTGTTTCCGGATCGAGCGCGATGACGCGATTGAACGGCGTGCTGAAGTACAGGACCTCGTCGACGACGATCGGCGTCGTCTCGAAGCCGCTGCGTGAGCGACCGCCGCTGCCGTCCGAGATGTCGCCGGTGTGAACGGTCCACGCGACTTCGAGGCGTGCGACGTTGGTTCGATCGATTTCGGTCAGCGGCGAGAAGCGCATGCCGCCGGGATCGTGGCCGTAGGACGGCCATCCGTCGGCAGGGCCGCCCGCCACCGTTGCCAGGCGCACGGCGGCGATCCCGATCATCAGCGCCGACGCCGTGATCGTCGCCTGCGGTCGGATGCGGCGTTCGCGCACCGGGTTCAGGCGCGTGCCCGCTTCTTCGGCGCCGTGGCCATGCGCGACACAGGTGCCGCGGTCTTCTTCCTGTTGGTGCTGATCGAATCGAGGCTCTTGCGCAGCGCCTCCATCAGGTTGACGACCTTCGGCGGCGCCTCGACTTCCGGCGCGACGATTTCACGGCCTTCGATCTTCGCGTCGATGATCTCGCGCAGGCCCACCTGGTAGTCGTCGCGGTACGAATCGAAGTCGAGCTCGCCCTCGAACGTGCCCATCACCTGCTTTGCCAGCTTCACTTCGTCGGCTTTCACCGCGGCCGGCATGTCGGAGAGCTCGTCGATCGCATCCATGCTGCGGATCTCGTTCGCGTGCCGCAGCGTGTACATCACGAGCCCCTTCTCGCGCGGCTGGACCTTCACCAGGTACTCGCGGCCGTAGAGCGCCACCTTGCCGATGCCCGCCATGCCTTTCATCCCCTCGCGGATGACCGCGAAGGCGTCGCGCGCCACCGGACCGTCGGGCGCGAGGTAGTACGGCCGCTCGAGATAGATGGGATCGATCGCCGTGTCGTCGGTGAACTTCTCCAGGCTGATGACGCGCGTCGACTCGACGCGCACCTTCTCGAGGTCTTCCTCGTCGATGACGACGTAGCGCCCTTTCTCGAACTCGAAGCCCTTGACGATGTCGCTGTTGGGCACCTCGCGTTCGCACTTCGGACACCAGCGCTTCTGCTGGATCCGCGTCTGGCACTCGCCGTGAAGCTGGTTGAAGCTGAGCGTCGCGGCGGCGTCGGTTGCCGGAAAGACTTTGATGGGGATGTTGACGAGGCTGATTTTGAGATAACCCTTCCAGGTCGGTCGTGCAGGCATAAGGCCGCGATCGTGACCGCTGAGCGACGTCACGTCAAGTGGCGCACCGCTGGTACGGCCTCAGCTCGTACGGCCTTAGAATGTGCGGCTATGTCCGGACGAATCCTCAACAGCCGTCTGATTCTCGCCGCCGCGGCGCTCGCGGTGCTCGCGGTCGGCTCCACGATTGCCGCCGACCGGTCGTCGTCCGCGATGGCGTCGGCCGCGACGAAGTTCCTCGACAGCCTGACGCCAGACCAGCGGCAGGAGGCGACGTTCGCGTTCAACGCGGACGAGCGCCTGCGATGGCACTTCATCCCGACCGAGATGTACCCGCGCAAGGGCCTGCTCGTGAAGCAGATGACGGAACCGCAGCGGAGGCTTGCGCACGATCTGCTGAAGGCGGGATTGAGCCAGCGCGGCTACATGACCGCCTCGCAGATCATGGATTTGGAGACCGTGCTCGATGGGATCGAGGCGGCGCAGCGGACTCGTGAAACGTCTCCGCGCGGTCAGCCGCTCGTGCGCGATCCGGAAAAGTACTTCTTCTCGATCTTCGGGACGCCGTCGACGCACGACACGTGGGGATGGCGCGTCGAAGGGCATCACGTCTCGCTGCATTTCAACGTCGTGAACGGATCGCTCGTGGCTGCGGCGCCGACCTTCTTCGGCAGCAACCCGGCGGAGGTGCGCGAAGGGCCGAAGAAAGGCCTGCGAATTCTCGGCGCCGAGGAAGATGGCGCCCGGGCGCTCGTCGAGTCGCTCGACGCGTCGCAGCGCGAGAAGGCGATCTTCAGGAAGGAGGCGCCCGGCGACATCATCACGATGGCGAACGTGAAAATCGATCCGCTCGCGCCGGAAGGCATCCCGATGTCGGCGCTGAACGCGAATCAGCGCGCGCTGCTGACGAAGCTGATCGACGTCTATACCGGCTACATGGCGGCCGACATCGCCGCAGACCGCGTGGCGCGGCTGAAGAAAGCCGGCGAGGACAAGATCGTGTTCGCGTGGGCGGGCCCGGTGGAGCGCGGCAAGAAACACTACTACCGCGTGCAGGGGCCGACGTTCCTCATCGAGTACGACAACACCCAGAACGACGCGAACCACATCCACTCGGTGTGGCGCGACTTCAGTGGAGACTTTGGACAGGATCTGTTGCGCGACCACGTGAAGTCGGTCGCACACTGACTGTGCAGCACACCAACTGGTAGCGCGAGGCGTTCAGCCGAGCGGCCGTTCGGGTACGCTCGCCTAAAAGGCTCGCGCTACATATTTACCGGAAACAACCGGTCGAAATTGCCGCCGAAGATCTTCTCCCGCACCTCGTCGCTGATGCTCAACTCGTCGAGCGCCGCGGATTGCTGTTCGTAGACATCTTTCACCCAGCCCCTCGGAAAAAACGAGGAGTCGGTACCGAATAACAAGCGGTCGGCTCCGACGATCGCGAGCGCCTGCTGGAACACCGCGCTGAGCGTCAGGCCAGAGTGGTACTTGATCCACGCGTTCGAGCTCGACGTGTCGAACCGCACGTTGGGACACAGATCCGCGACCATCAGCGCTTCGCGGAGAAAGCCGGCGCCGAAATGCGGAACGATGAACGGAACGCTCGCGTACGCGAGCGCGATCGCGTGGAGATCGATCGGATTGCTGAAGCGCATGTCGAACGGGCTTGCCAGCCCGAGCTTCCTGCGGATGCCGACCGACAGCACGCCGCAGTGCACGAACACGGCGGTACCTGGCCGGCCGGCGGCGACGTCGAGCACGCGGCGGACGCGCTCGTCGTGGAGCGGGTAGCGGTGCATCGCGGGAAAGAGGCAAATCGTCCGCAAGCCGTCGCGATCGATGGCGCACGCCGCCGACACCACGGCGGTTGCCTGCGTCGGATCGACCATGAAGAACCCGACGAGCCGCGACGGATGACGCCGCGCCGCCGCGCCGACCGATTCCGCGTCGCCCGGCATGCTCGCGATGACCGCTGCGCGCGAGACGTGATGGCGATCGAGCTCGGCGACCCACCGATCGGCGAGCTCGTCGGCGCGGCCCGGCGCCTCCCACGCGAGCGTCTTCAGCGCGGCATCGCCTCCCAGCGCGGCGAAGAACGGCGTGGAGAAGAAATGACAGTGCGCGTCGTTGATGATCATTCGCAATGAACGGACGAAGGAAGATTATGCTCTATCCTGTTCGTCGACCACGGAGGACTCCCATGATCCAACGCGCGTTGCTGCTTCTCTGCACTCTTCTCGCGGCATCGTTCGCCGCCGCGCAGGCAACCGGCGCAATCGCGGGCGTCGTCACCGACGAGAGCGGCGCCGTCGTGCCCGGCGTGACGATCGACGTCACCAATGCGGCGACGGGGCAGGCGCGATCGGCGGTCTCCGGCGCCGACGGCTTCTATTCCATCCCGCAGGTGCAGCCGGGCAGCTATACGGTGAAGGCGATGCTCGGCGGATTCAAGCCGGTCGTGCGCCCGAACATCCCGGTGTCGGTCGGCGACACGTCGCGTGTCGACGTGAAGATGCCGGTCGGGGGACTCCAGGAGAGCGTCACGGTGTCGGGGCAGACGCCGCTCGTCGAGACGGCGCACGCCACGCTCGGCATCACGATCGATCAGCAAAAAGTGGTCGAGCTGCCGCTCAACGGTCGGAACTTCGCGCAGCTCGGCACACTCATTCCGGGCGTGGTCGCGCCGCCTGCAGGTCTCGGCGGTCAAACCGGCGATGCGACGCCGGGCGGATTCGGCGCGGCCACGGCGAGCTACAGCGTCAACGGCATGCGCAACCAGTCCAACAGCTTCCTGCTCGACGGCACGACCAACAACGACACGTTCAACACCGGGTTCGTGCTGCGTCCGCCGCCAGACGCCATCCAGGAATTCAAGATCGAAACGCACTCGTACACCGCCGAGTTCGGCCGCAACGCCGGCGCCGTCGTCAACGTCGTCACGAAATCGGGAAGCAACCAGCTGCACGGGTCGGCGTGGGAGTTCAACCGCGACGATGCGCTGCAGGCGCGGAACGTCTTCGCGCCGTCGAGCCAGCCGAAGCCCGCGTTGAAACAGAATCAGTTCGGCGGCGCGGCCGGCGGTCCGCTTCAAAAGAACAAGTTGTTCCTGTTCGGGTACTACGAGGGCTACCGCAATCAGCAGGGCAATACGGCGAACATCGTCGTGCTGTCGGATGCGCAGCGGCGCGGCGATTTCTCGGGCGGCGCGGCGATCCGCGATCCGCTCACCGGTCAGCCGTTCGCCGGCAACGTCATTCCGCCCAGCCGCCTCGATCCGTCGGCGCTCAAGTTGATCAACGACTTCGTGCCGGCCGCGAACAGCGGCGCGACCCGCTACGTCGTGTCGCCGACGACGACCGACGATCGCGACTCGGCCGGCCTCCGCGGCGACCACCAGATCTCGCGCGCCAACTCGCTGCTGGTGCGCTATCTCCGCACGACAACCGATCGCGTCCAACCGCCGCCGAACGGCGTCACCATCACGCCGACGGCGCAGGAATCGAAGGCGACGCTGCAGGATTTCATGCTGTCGGACACGCACGTGTTGGGCAACGACGCGATCAACGTGGCGCGCTTCGCGTCGAACCGCATCGCGGCGAATCCGGCGGTGACGAGCGGCCTGCGCAATCAGGACTACGGGATCAACGTGCCGAATACCAACGCGGCGGCGCAGGGGCTGGCGTTCATCGGCGTCACCGGGTTCTTCAACCTCGGCGATCCGCAGCAGCCGTTCGTCAACCGCCTCAATCAGGTGTACGAGGTCAGCGACGACTTCACGTGGATCAAGGGGCGTCACCAGTTGAAGTTCGGCGGCGACGTCCAGCGGCAGCACATGGTGATCGCGTTCATCAACCGGCCGAACGGCGACTACACGTTTTCAGGAAACTACACGGGAAACGCCGCCGCCGATTTTCTGCTCGGCCTTCCGTTCCAGTTCCGTCGGACGACGAAGAACCAGGCGCAGGACGGCAACGCGCCGAGCTACGCGCTGTTCGCCCAGGACGAGTTCCGGCCGTCGGCGCGGTTGACGCTGAATTACGGCGTGCGGTACGAGGTGACGCCGCCGTTCGTCGACGTCAACGACGCGCTGAACGCGTTCCATCCGGGTGAGAAATCGGTGAAGTTCCCGAACGCGCCGACCGGGCTCGTCTATCCCGGCGATCCAGGCGTACCGCGCGGCACCTACGCAACCGACAAGAACAATTTCGCGCCGCGGCTCGGCGCCGTGTGGGACGTCAACGGCGACGGCCGAACGACGGTGCGCGCGGCGTGGGGACTGTTCTACGACACGCTCGCCGGGCAGGGCGACTTCTTCCAGAACGGCGTGCTGGCGCCGCCGTTTACCCCGCTCCTGCAGATCGACGCGCCGGCTGCCATGACCTTGCAGAGCCCGCTGAATACCGCGACCGGCGCCGCGGCCGATTTTCCGCCAGGCCTCATCGTGATCGGCTGGGCCAACGATTTCCAGACGCCGTACGCGTATCACTACAACGCGACCGTCCAGCATCAGATCGGTTCGTCGATGGCTGCCGAGGTCGGCTACGTCGGATCGCTCGGACGCCATCTGCCGATCTTCATGGAGGTGAATCCCGGTCTGTTCACGCCGGGTCAGACCGCGCCGGGCGCCCGATTGTTCCCGGCGTTCTCGCTGGTGCGGCCGACGTTCTCGGTCGCCGAGTCGGAGTACAACGCGCTGCAGGCGAGCATCCGCATGCGGCCGACGCACGGGATCAATTTCCTCGCGTCGTACACGCTGAGCAAGTCGATGGATCACGTCTCGGGCCTGAACATCGGCGGCGATCAGCGCCCGGCGCTGCCGGTCACGATCGGCGATCAGGCGAGCTTCGATCGGTCGCTCGCGTACGAATGGGGACCGGCGCTCTTCGACGCGCGCCACCGCTTCGTCGTCAGCTTCGGCGCCGAGCTGCCGGCGCCGGACGGCTCGAACCGCGCGCTGCACGCGCTGCTCGGCGGCTGGCAGCTGAACGGCATCGTGCAGGCGCAGACCGGATTTCCGTTCGTCGTGTTCGATCCGCTCACCGACATCCGCTACATGACGAATCGCCCGAACATGACGTGCGATCCGGACGCGAACGCGCCGCGCACGGCCGATCAGTGGTTCGACACGTCCTGCTTCGCTCGGCGGCCGATCGCGACGACGGGATCGGGGCCAGGCACCGAGCCGCGAAACCCCGTGCGCGGACCGGGGTTCGCGTCGACCGACCTGTCGCTGTTCAAGAACGTCGACGTCATGAGCGGCCAGCGGCTGCAGCTGCGGCTCGAGATGTTCAACCTGTTCAACCAGGTGCGATTCAGTCAACCGGGGAATCAGATCGGGACGGCGAACTTCGGCCGGATCACGACGGCCGGCGACGGACGCGTGGTTCAGTTGGGGGTCAGATACGTGTTCTGAGTAGGGCAAAGGGCAAAGGGCAAAGGGCAAAGGGCACAGGGCACAGGGCAAGGGCACAGGGCACAGGGCACAGGGCGCAGGGCGCAGGGCGCAGGGCGCAGGGCGCAGGGCGCAGGGCGCGGGCGCAGGGCGCAGGGCACGAATTGCAGTGCGACGCGTTTACGTGCGTGAAGTAATTGCCACGCGTCAGACAGGTGCCGGCTGAAATGTTCGGAAAAACACGCGCCATGTCGACGGCGCAACTGTTGAACGTGCTCATTGGCATGTCTGACTCGATCATCTGTGAAAGAGCGTTTGAGTTCGCATCGCGTATTCTGAAGTTGTGCGATCGACTGGACCAACGCGGTTCTTCGGCGCGTCTCGTCGGCCGCCAGCTGATGGAATGCGGAACGTCGATCGGCTCAAATGCGGAAGAAGCCCAGGAAGGGCAGACCAAACCGGACTACATCGCGAAGATGAGCATTTCACGCAAGGAGGCGCGTGAAACGACGTACTGGCTGCGGCTCATTATCAAGAACGGGTATGCCACGACGTCCGAACTGATGTGGGAAGTCAGCGAGGCCAATCAGCTTCTGGCAATGATTCGGGCGGCCATTCGGACAGCCAAATCGTCACCGAATCGAGGCAACGGCCTATAGAAGTCGCCCTCTGCCCTTTGCCCTCTGCCCTCTGCCCTCTGCCCTGTCAGACTTCTTGAACAATGGCGTCTGCCATCTGCTTGGTCGTCGCGGTCCCTCCGAGATCCGGCGTCCGGATCGTGCCGCCGGCGACGACGCGTTCGATGGCGCTGATGACGCGATCGTGGACGTCGCGGTGCCCGAGATGATCGAGCATCAGCGCGCCGGCCCAGATGGCGCCGATCGGGTTGGCGATTCCCTTCCCCGCGATGTCGGGCGCCGATCCGTGGATTGGCTCGAACATCGACGGGAATTTGCGCGTCGGGTTGATGTTCGCGCCCGGCGCGATGCCAAGGCTCCCTGAAATCGCGGAACCGATGTCCGTGAGGATGTCGCCGAAGAGATTCGACGTTACGAGCACGTCGAGCGTCCGCGGATGCGTGATCATTCTCGCGGCAAGCGCGTCGACGTGGTACTTGCGGTAGTCGATCGACGGGAAGTCGCGTCGCACGCCTTCGGCGACCTCGTCCCACAACACCATCGAGTGCGTGAGCGCGTTCGACTTCGTCGCGCTCGCCAGCATCTTTCGCGGCCGCGTCGAAGCGAGCTCGAACGCGTAGCGGACGATGCGCTCGATGCCGTGGCGCGTGAAGACGCCGACCTGCTGCGCCACCTCGCGCGCCGTGCCGACGTGAATGCGCCCGCCGACGCCGGAGTATTCGCCCTCCGAGTTCTCGCGCACGCACACCATGTCGATGTCCGCCGCGCCACGGTTCGCGAGCGGCGACGTGAGACCCGGCAGCAGCCGCATCGGCCGGAGGTTGACGTACTGGTCGAAGCGCTGACGGATCGCGAGAATCAATCCGGCCGAAACTCCATCGGGCACTCCCGGAAATCCGAGCGCGCCGAGATAAATCGCGTCGAAGCCCGCGAGCCGCTCGAAGCCGTCCTCGTCCAGCATCCGGTGCTGCTTCAGGTAGTACTCGCATCCCCACGGCAGCTCGGTGAACGTCAGCGCGGCGTTTCGGCCCTTCGCCGCCGCTTCGAGCACCGCCATCCCCGCCGGAATCACTTCCTTCCCGATGCCGTCGCCCGCAATTACCGCGATCTTGTGCATGATGCTCACATCCCCGGCGGCGTGAAGCGGCCGTCGATCGCCGTCCATCCGCCGTCCGCGAACAGAATCGTGCCGGTCACGTAGCTCGCGGCGTCCGACACGAGAAACAGCGTCGGCCCGACCATCTCGTCAGCGCGCGCCCACCGCCTCAACGCGCTCTTGTGCGCGTACGCCTCGTACCACGCCGCGTGCGCCTTGATCGGCGCGGTCAGCGGCGTTTCGACGACGCCCGGCCCGATCGCGTTGACGCGCACGCCCGCCGGACCGAATTCCGCAGCGGCCGTCCGTACGAGCTGGACGATGCCGGCTTTCGTCATGGCGTAGACCGATTGACCAGGCTCCACCACCTGCGACCGGATCGACGAGAAGATGACGATGCTGCCGCTGCGCTGCGCCGTCATGACACGGCCCGCCGCCTGCAGCACGTTGAAGCTCCCCTTCAGATTCAGATCGACGACGCGCTCGAATTCGCCGGGCGTGTATTGCAGGATTGGCTTCCGCACGTTGATGCTCGGCGTGCAGACGACGATGTCGAGCGTCCTGTGCTGGCTCGCGATGTCATCGAACGCCGCGTTCACCGCCGTGCTATCGCGGATGTCGAGCGCCGCCGAGCTCGCGCCGCGGCCAATCTGATCGGCGACGCGGCCGGCTTCGGCCTCTCTCACGTCGAGCACGACGACGCGCGCGCCGTGCGCCGCGGCGCCGCGCGCCACCGCTTCGCCGATGCCCGATCCGCCGCCGACGATTGCGGCGGTCTTGCCTTCAAGCGTGAACAGGTTTTCCGCCATTCATCTCCGATGAACACCGCAGCGCGTAGCGCGAGCCTTTTTAGGCGAGCGTGCCTTTAGATGGGCGAGCGTGCCCTTTCAGGCGAGCTTGCCGCACGACGCTCGGCTGAAGGCCTCGCGCTACACGAGTCCATGCGGCCGTCCCACCCCGCTGCCCGCTGTCAACGCGATGACCCACGCCGCGATCGCGGCAATCAACCCGCCGAGCGCCGGCGTGACGATACCCCATCCTCTGCCACCCGTGGCGAATTGCACGATCAGCATCGCACCGACTCCGGCCGCAATCGACGCGAGCGCCGCGGCGCTGCCGGTGCGCGGCACGAACAGTCCCGCCAGGATCGGCACGAACAGGCTGACGCTCAGCAGCGTGTAGAAGATCGTCAGCGCATCCACGACGCTTCCCAGCGCGATCGCGAGCGCGACGCCGAACGTCGCCGCCACGACCGTCGTCCAGCGCGCCACGATCAGCACCTGCGCCTCGGTCGCGGCGCGGTTGACGAAGCGCTTGTACAAGTCCTGCGACAGCGACGTCGTGAGCATGAACAGCACCGCATCGGACGCGCTGATTTCGGCTGAAAACACGGCGGCGAGGCCGATCGCGCCGACCGCCGGCGGCAGCACGTGGATGAGGATCATCGGCAGCGCGTTGTTCGTCGACGGCAGCTCGGGAAACTTTCCGCGCGCGACGATGCCGAGCAGCGCCGGCACGATCGCGTACAGAAACAATCCGAGCGCGTTCAGGCCGACGCCGAGGCGGACCGCACGGTCGTCGCGCGCGCCGAACGCCTTCTGCAGCAGGCCCGGCGAAATGATGAATGAGGGCGTCTGCATCGCGAGGTACGCGATGCCCGGCGGACCGGCGCGCCAGAAAGACCAGTACGCGGGATCGCCCGCGCGAACCTGCGTCACCCCCGCCCATCCGCCGATCGCCGACAGCGCCAGCGGCAACGCGACGGCGAATCCGCCGAGCTTCACCGCCAGCTGCACGACGTTGACGCGCGCCGAGGTCAGCAGGCCGCCCGCCGCGAAATACACCATGATGACGCCGCCGCCGATCGCGCATCCGACCGCCGCGCGAATGGATGCGACCGTCTCGAGAATGGATCCGATCGCGACGAGCTGACCGGCGAGGATGAAGATCGATCCAACCCACAACAGCGCCGAAATCAACCCACGCACCGTGGCGTTGTAGCGGAACTCGAGGTAGTCGCCGACCGTTCGCAGATCGTGCGCCGCCGCGAGCCGCCGCATCGCCGGGCCGACCCACAACGCGAGCGCGATCGACCCGATCGCCGCCGATCCGACCCACCACCAGGCGGCGATGCCGCCGCTGTAGCCGACTGCGGTGGCGCCGACGGTCGATCCGCCGCCGATATTCGCCGCGAGCATCGTCGAGAAGATGAGCCCGGGACCGAGCGTCCGGCCCGCGACGAAGAAGTCGCCCGCTCCGCGCACGCGGCGCCCGATGTACAAACCGATCCCCATCAACGCGAGCGAGTACACCGTGAGAACGACGAGGTGGAGATTCACGTGGGTTGGCAGCTTATCGCTTCAGATCGCGCGCCGCCGGAATGCCGGCCGCCGACGTCGCCGTCGTGACGGCGCGAACGATCGCCTGCGCGATCACGTCGGCCGCCAGCGCGCCGATCGTCGCGGCGTCGGCTTCGCCGATCCAGCGACCGGTGGCGAGCGAAAAGATCGTGTCTCCGTCCGCGGGCGTGTGGATGGGAGTGATGGCGCGCGCATACCCGGAATCGGCCATTTGCGCGACGCGGTTGGCGTCGGCCTTCGTGAGCCTCGCATTGGTGGCGACGACGCCGATGGTGGTGTTCCCGCCCGCCGGCGCCGGCGCCATCGTTGCGCCGGCGCGAAGCAGCTTGCGCGCGTCGGCGAGCGAGCCGCCGGCCGTCCTGACGCCGGCGATCACACGGCCCGTTTGCGGATCGATGACGTCGCCCAGCGGGTTGACGGCGACGATGGCGGCGACCTGCAATCCGTTCGGCAGCACGATCGCGGCGCTCCCAATCCCACCCTTCATCGCGTGATCGCGACCCGACAATTTGCCGACGGTGGCGCCCGCACCGGCACCGACCGTACCTTCGCGTACACGTGCATGAGTAGCCGCCGCCGCGGCGCGATATCCGCAATCGCCGCCCGGCCGGATCCGCGGCTTGCCGCCGACCCACAGATCGATGAGTACCGCCGACGCGACGATCGGAACGCCAGCGGAAGCCGTCCGGCCGCTGCGATGTTCGTCGAGCCACCGCATGACGCCGGTCGCGGCGTCGAGTCCGTACGCACTGCCGCCCGACAACATGACGGCATCGATTCGATCGACGCCGTCGATGGATGCGTCCGACTTCGTACTTCTGACTTCGGACTGCGTACTGCCTCGCAGGAGATCCGTTTCGCGCGTGCCCGGAGCGGCGCCGCGCTGCGCGACCCCCGCAACGGCGCCGCCGTCGACGAGAATCACGGTGCAGCCGGTAGGACGTTCGTCGAGCGCGTGATGGCCGACACGGACGCCGCGGATGGCTGTCAGCGTTCCATTCGACGCCTGCAGCGCGACCATGGCCGCGAGAACGGCGGCAATCATTTCTTCAGATCGCGCGCGGCGGTGATGCCGGCGACGCTCGTCGCGCGCGTCGCGGCGCGGACGATCGCATCGGCCATCGCTTCGGCCGCCAGCGCGCCAATCGTCGTCACGTCGACGTCACCGCTCCAGCGGCCGGTCGCGAGCGCGAAGATCGTGTCGCCGTCGCCAAGCGTATGCGACGGCACGATAGCGCGCGCGCAGCCGTCGTTGGCCATCAGCGCCATCCGGTTCGCCTGATCCTTCGTCAGCCTCGCATTGGTCGCGACCACGCCGATGGTCGTGTTCTCGGCGGGTCGCGGACGACGAATCGTCTGTCCGGTCCGCAGGATCTTTCGCGCGTCGGCAAATGTGCCGTCGGGATTGAGAACTCCTGCGACGATCTTCCCGGTCGCGGGATCGACGATGTCGCCGACCGCGTTGACCGCGACGAGCGCTGCGACGACGAGGCCGTTCGACAGCGCAATCGATGAGGAGCCGACCCCGGCTTTCATCGGTTTGCGCGAACCGGCCGGGTAGCCGTCGTGCTCGGCCTGACCGCCAAGCTTGCCAACCGTCGCGCCTGCGCCGGCGCCGATGCTGCCTTCCTCGACGGGCGTGATCGACGCGGCGGCCGCCGCCTTGTAGCCGCAGTCCGCTGTCGGCCGCACCCTGGAATTGCCGCCGACGCCGAGATCGAACAGGATCGCCGCCGGCACGATCGGCACGCGACCCGACGCGGTCGGCCACCCGATGTTGTGCTCGTCGAGCCACCGCACCGCGCCGCTCGCCGCGTCGAGTCCGAACGCGCTGCCGCCGGACAGCACAATCGCGTTCACCTTGTCGACCATGTTCAGCGGGTGAAGCAGATCCGTTTCGCGCGTGCCGGGCGCGCCGCCCATCTGGGCGACGCCGCCGGTCGCGTCGCCGTCGACGAGAATCACGGTGCAGCCGGTCGGCCGCTCGGCCAGCGTGTGGTGACCGACCTTCAATCCTTCCACTGCGGTCAGCGTCGTGTTCTGATCGCGGGCCTGAAAGGCCCGCGCCACACCGCTGTGTGGCGCGGGGCTTTCAGCCCCGCGATCGTTCATGGCCAACGGGCTTTCAGCCCCGCGTTGGGTCGCGACGAGGACGAGCGCCAACATCAGAGCAGTACGCATGTGCAGTATTGTAGACGTGCTGCCTGTCGATGGGTCCTGCTGCTGACACCGACCGCATCCTTGCCGAAGTCGATCGCGCCGCCGACGAGATTGTGGCCTTCACGTCCGATCTCGTGCGCATTCCCACGGTCAATCCTCCCGGCGACGCGTACGACGTGTGCGCGCACGCGATCGGCGACGAGCTGGCGCGGCGCCGGTTCGACGTCGAGTACATCGCCGCCGACGGACGGCCGGAGCACACAGCCGCGCACCCGCGTGTGAACGTCGTCGGCACGCGGCGCGGAGGTCCAGGTCCGGTCGTGCACCTGAACGGTCACTTCGACGTCGTGCCCGCCGGCAGTGGATGGACGATCGAGCCGTTCGGCGGTGTCGTGCGCGACGGACGCATCTACGGCCGCGGCGTGTGCGACATGAAAGCCGGAATCGCCGCCGCGCTCTTCGCGGTCGAAGCGATCTCGCGCGCGGGCGTGCGGATGCCCGGATCGGTCGAGATCAGCGGGACCGTCGACGAGGAAAGCGGCGGCTTCGCGGGCGTCGCCTATCTGGCCGAGTGCGGCCGCATTGCGAAGGGGCGCACGTCGGCGGTGATCATCCCCGAGCCGCTGAACGTCGATCGCATCTGCATCGGCCATCGCGGCGTGTATTGGTTCGAGGTGACGGCCCGCGGCCGCATCGCGCACGGCAGCATGCCGTTTCTCGGCGTGAGCGCCATCGACGGCGCCTCGCGCCTGCTGCAGATCGCCCGCGACGAGCTGATGCCGAAGCTGGCGGCGCGGCGCACCGCCATGCCGGTGGCGCCGCCGGGCGCGTGCCACGCGACGCTGAACGTCAACGGCATCGAGGGCGGCCAGCGCGTCGACGGCATCCAGACCCCGTGCGTCGCGGATCTCTGCCGCGTCGTCTTCGATCGCCGATTCCTGCTCGAGGAAGGATTCGATGCGACCAGAGCCGAAGTGGAAGATCTCGTCCGGCGCGCGCGCGAGGCGGCGCCAGGGGTGCAGTTCGAGCTGCGCGATCTGATGGTGGTGCACCCGGTCAGGACCCCGGACGATTCGCCCCTCATCGCCGCGCTGCAGTCGTCGATTCACCGCGTGCTCGGCCGGGCGCCGTCGCTCGTCGCGAGCCCCGGCACCTACGATCACAAGCACGTCGCGCGCATCGCCGGCGTGCCGCACTGCGTCGCCTACGGTCCGGGCGAGCTCGAGCTCGCGCATCAACCCGACGAGTACTGCCGCATCGAGGACATCATCAACGCGACCAAGGTCATCGCGCTCGCGATCCTCGCGTTGATGTGACGCAGGCTGGCGAGACTTGTGTTGATGCCGTCGCGCGCGCCTTTCAGGCGAGCGGCAGCTCACGGCGTGGAGGTAAACTGACTCGTCATGATAAGGAACGCTCGGCTGAAAGCCTCGCGCTACACCGCAGCCTCGCGCTACACCGCAGCCTCGCGCTACACCGCAGCCTCGCGCTACACCGCAGTCTCGGGCTGCGTTCTCTTTTCCATTCTCGCTGCCGCCGCGTGTTCGTCGGATCCGAAGCGCGCAGCGGAAGGTGCTCCGCCCTCGGCGTCGCAGCAGATTCCAATCGGCCAGCTGCCGCCCATCGACACCGACGCCGTGCTGGCGCACACGAAGGTGCTGTCGTCGGACCAGTACGGTGGACGCGCGCCGGGAACCAACGGCGAAGAGCTGACGGTACGCTACCTCGAAGATCAGTTCAGGAAGTTCGGTCTCAAGCCGGGCAACACCGATGGCACCTACATCCAGAAAGTGCCGCTCGTCGGCATCACACCCGATCCGGCGCCGCTGACGTTCGCCGGCGGCGGGCAAAAGCAGACGTTGAAGTGGAAAGACGATGTGGTGGCGTGGACGAAGCACGTGGCGCCGACCGCGAGCCTCGATGGATCCGAGCTCGTCTTCGTCGGCTACGGCGTCGTCGCGCCCGAATACAACTGGGACGACTACAAAGGCATGGACGTCGCGGGCAAGACGCTCGTGATGCTCGTCAACGATCCGCCCGTACCCGATCCGGCGAACGCCAACCAGCTCGACCCGAAGACTTTCGGCGGCAAGGCGATGACGTACTACGGCCGCTGGACCTATAAGTACGAGATCGGCGCGCAGAAGAAGGCCGCGGGCGTCCTGCTCATTCACGAAACCGGACCGGCGGGTTACCCGTTCGAGGTCGTGCAGTCGAAGGTGACGGAGCAATTCGATCTCGTGACGCCCGACAAGAACATGGGCCGCGTGAACATCGAGGGATGGATCTCGCTCGATCGAGGAAAAGATCTCCTGAAGCTGGCCGGCCACGATTTCGATGCGCTGAAGAAACAGGCGGCGACGCGGGAGTTCAAGCCGGTGCCGCTCGGCGTCACCGCTTCGATGACGTTGCACAACGGGCTCCGCACGATCGACTCGCGGAACGTCGTCGCGAAGCTCGAGGGGAGCGATCCGAAGCTGAAGGACGAGTACGTCGTCTACACCGCGCACTGGGATCATCTCGGCATCGGGCCCGCGGTCAATGGCGACACGATCTACAACGGCGCGAAGGACAACGCGGTTGGCACCGCCGGCCTCCTCGAGATCGCGCATGCGTTTACGCAGCTGCAGACGCCGCCGAAGCGGTCGATCCTCTTCGTGTCGGTGACCGCCGAGGAGCAGGGGCTGCTGGGGTCGCAGTACTACGCAGTGACGCCGATCTACCCGCTGGCGAAGACGCTCGCGGACATCAACATGGATGGCTTGAACGTGAACGGCCGGACGAAGGATCTCACGCTGATCGGGTACGGCGCGTCCGACCTCGATGACTACGTCGCCGCCGCGGCGGGCGAGCAGGGCCGCGTGATTCGGCCGGACCCGGAGACGGAAAAAGGGTTCTACTATCGATCCGATCACTTCAACTTCGCGAAGGAAGGGGTGCCGGCGCTCGATCCGGACGAAGGCACCGACTTCGTCGGCAAGCCGCCGGAGTACGGCAAGCAGGTGCGCGACGATTACACCGAACATCGGTATCACAAGCCGCAGGACGAGGTGACGTCCGACTGGGATCTCAGCGGCGCGCGCGACGACCTGCGCGTGTTCCTCGCCGTCGGCTATCGCGTCGCGCAGGCCGACAAGTTTCCGGGTTGGAAGCCCGGCAACGAGTTCAGGGCGAAGCGTGAGGCGATGTTGAAAAAGTAAACACAGATGTTTAAAAAGTAAACAAACCTTACGACGCTCGCTGATGAAAGAAGGCAGGAGATGGCAACCGAGACGATAACGTCCACGATGACCGGCGAGGAGATGATCGCGCTGTCGAAGAAGCACACGCTGTTCGAGTGGTCGGCGCAGGCCAAAGTGGATCCGATTCCCGTTGCGCGCGCGAAGGGGATTTACTTCTGGACGCCCGAAGGAAAGCGGTTCATCGATTTCAACAGCCAGCTGATGTGCGTGAACATCGGCCACGGCGACGAGCGCGTCATCCGGGCCGTCCAGAAGCAGGTCGAGACGCTCGCGTACGCGAACCCGTTCATGGCGACCGAGCCGCGCGCGCGCCTCGGCGCGAAGCTCGCCGAGATCGCGCCGGGCGACATCGACGTCTTCTTCTTCACCAACGGCGGCGCCGAGGCGAACGAGAACGCGATCAAGCTGGCGCGCCTGGCGACGGGACGCCACAAGATTCTCGCGCGCTACCGTTCGTATCACGGCGCGACGGCCGGCAGCATGATGCTCACCGGCGATCCACGGCGCTGGGCCTCGGAACCCGGCATGCCGGGCGTCGTCCACGTCCTCGATCCGTATCACGGGCTCGAAGGCGGATGGGAATCGGCGGAGCAGTCGCTCGCGATGCTCGAGGAAATCATTCAGCTCGAGGGTCCGCACACGATCGCCGCGTTCATCCTCGAGTCGGTGAGCGGCACGAACGGCGTGCTCGTGCCCCCCGACGGCTACATGCAGGGCGTCCGGCGCCTGTGCGACAAGCACGGCATCCTGATGATTTGCGACGAAGTCATGGCGGGCTTCGGACGGACCGGCGAGTGGTTCGCGATCAACCACTGGAACGTCGTGCCGGATCTGATCACGATGGCGAAGGGGCTGACGAGCGCGTACGTGCAGCTCGGCGCGGTCGGGATGCGGCGCGCCGTCGCGGATCACTTCAGGGACAAGGTGTTCTACGGCGGTCTCACGTACAACAGCCATCCGGTCGCGTGCGCGGCGGCGCTGGCAAGCATCCAGGTGTACGAAGAGGATCGGCTGCTCGAAAATGCCCGCAGGATCGGGAAGCTGATGTCGGACCTGATGACCGATCTCGCGCTGCGCCATCCGTCGATCGGCGCTGCGCGATCGATCGGCCTCTTCGGCCTCATCGAGCTCACTCGCGATCGCGCGAAGAAGACGCCGCTCGCGCCGTTCAACGGCACCTCGGACGAGATGCAGGCGTTCGCGAAGTTCCTGCGCCAGGAAGGGCTCTACACCTTCGTCCGATGGCACACATTCTTCACGAATCCGCCGCTGTGCATCACCGAGAACGAGCTGCGCGAAGGATTTGGAATCATCGACCGCGCGCTCGACCTCACGGACAAGGCCGTGCAGTAAAGGTGCGTGGGGCGGTCGGCGTCACGAATCAGTCGACGATCGGCGACTGTGAAGCCGCCGCGGCCGTCACGTCGCAGAGTCGTAACCGTTGATCGCCCTGATCCACACGTTCCGATAACGAACGGGATTCCCGTGATCCTGCAGCGCGATCGGTCCCTTCGCCGTGTCCGGCGTGTACGGTTCGATCTTCTTGTGCGCGGTCGGTCCCCAGAACGGCGTCGCGTTGTGAACGACGATGCCGTTGTGAAACACGGTGACGATCGCCGGTTTGTCGAGCGTGCCGCCGCGAGCCAGTCGCGGCGCGGTGAACACGATGTCGTAGGCCTGCCACTCGCCGGGTTTCCGGGACGCGTTCACGAGCGGCGGATATTGACCGTACATCGCGGCCGCCTGGCCGTCGGGATACGTGGGATTCCGATAGCTGTCGAGCACCTGGATCTCGAACTTGCCGAGCAGAAAGACGCCGCTGTTCCCGCGTTCCTGACTGTCTCCTTTTACCGCGCTCGGTGTGGCGAACTCGACATGCAGCTGCAAATCGGTGAACTCCGCCTTCGTGTGGATCATCCCCTTCCCGGTCTCGAGAACACCGTTCTTCATCGCCCAGCTCGCCTTCGATCCGTCGGCGTTCTGCCAGGCGCTCAGATCGTCGCCCTCGCCGACGAGCACAATCGCGTCTGAAGGCGCGGCGGTCGGCGACGAGCTCATCGATCCAGGCGTGACGAGCGCAGGCTGCGGCCGGCGGCTGTCGTGGATGCGCCAGCGGCCGTTCGGCTGCATCGGCGTGTCGTCGTATCCGAGAACCGGCTGCTGTCCGCGCGTGCCGGCAGCGACCCGGGATTCGGGATTCGGGATTCGGGATTCGCCGGGACCTGGGAGAAGAGAGATCGCGGCGACGACGACTGCCGCGGCACAAGTGTGTGTGTTCGTCAAGTTCATCACGTTCATCAGGGCGCCTCCTCTCAGCTCAGTACGCCGGGCAATCGTTCATGCGCGAGCGGGCACGGCGGTCTCGCGACGGCTCGCCGCGACGAACGCCAGCAGGACGAAGAGCACGATCGGCACCACCGCATTCGGCGCTTCCTGATGCGTCAGGTGCGTCACCGTCGCGCCGATCATCACCACCGACAGCATGATGGCTCCGTACAACGCGGCGCGCGGCACGAGCAGCAGCACGGCGCCGGTCACTTCGGCGGCGCCGACGACCAGCCGGAACCAATCGGGATAGCCGTATTTTGCGAACGCTTCGACGTACATCTGCATGCCGGCCAGCTTGGTCCCTCCCGTGAACAGATACAACGCTGCGAGCAGCACGCTGATGACCCAGACCGCGATCGATCTTCCTTTCGTCATGGCAACCTCCTTGGCGTCATTCACCGCGTCACGATGGGCCATTGCGTGTCACTTCTTACGTCTGACTTCGTACTTCTTACTTTTGGCTTTTCACGTCCGACTTTTTCGTCACCCACTCGTAGTGCTCGACGGCGTGCTGCAGCAGATCGGCGACGTCCTCCGGCAGAACATATCCCTTCGCGACCAGATCGAGCGTGGCGGCGGCGTACTTGCCGACGTATTCATCACGATTCCGGTAGCGTTCTTCGATTGAGAGGCGCGGATCGTTCGTCCGCGCGCGTTCGGCGCGCGTGAGCGGAAACGGAATGTACGATCCAATCTCGCCGGCGAGCCGATCCGGCGCGCCGATCGACGCCTCGCGATAATTCCAGCCGGCGTGCGTGGCGAGCGGCACCTCGATGTCCGGCAGACGGATGCCCGATCGCACGTTGCCGTCCGCGTCGACCGCCGGCACGCGGACGACGAACGGCCTGCCGACTTCGGGCGGCTCGATGCTGACGATCCCCTTGTCCCAGTCGGCGCCGAAATTCAGGTGCAGCGCGCGCAGCGGCTGCTGCGGCAACTGGAAGCCCGGAATCGGCGGCCAGCCGGCGCGATCCGGTGCGGCCAGCGTCCCATCCGCCAGCCGCGGGTACGCGCTCGGCGGCGGCATCGTGTCGTCGACCGCCCAGCGATCGAGCGCGCGGAACAGCGCACGGACCGCCGGCGAGTAGTTCAGCGGGTTCAGGGCGGCGCGGCCGACCATGCCGCCGCCGCGATTCGACGCCGGCGGGAACGGACCCGGTCCATGCGGCGCCGACGCCATCATGTAAATGCGCGTCGTCGGTGGAATGTCGGCGTCGCGCGTGCCGGTCGGGTCGGTGTGCACGAGCGAGCCGGCGCGGTTGAAGTACTCGGAGTTGGTCAGCAGATGAAAGACCTTCGGCGTCGTGCCGCTCTTGTCGGCGCGCGCGAGCAGGCCGTCGGTGACGTTCGTGTCGGGATCGGTCTCAGGTCCGTCGGTGAACGGAAAGAGATCGACCGGGAAGAGGATGTTGAAGTACTGCAGCGCGTCGCGCGACGCCTGACCGAAGCGGTGATTGAACGAGCCGCGTCCGGCGCCGCCGACTTGATCGAAGACGCCGTCGAACACCTTGCGCCCCCGCTCGTCGGCGTTGAATCCCTGATAGAGGAAATGCCTGAGGAAACGTCCGCTCTGCGAAACACCCCACGCGAGCGCGTGACGAATGCCGGGAGACGGATTGTCGGGGGAGGCGTCGTACTTGAGGAAGCTGACCAGATCGCGAGTCGCCGACAGACCGATGCCGACGACTTTCGGATTCTGACTCCGGTACACGACATCGTAGATGCGGCCCGGCTCGAAGCCGCCATCGAGCGCAACGGTACCGGCGTCGACGAAGCGCCAGCGAGAACGCGGAATCACGCTGCCGCGAGCAGTCGGGTCGTCGCGGACCGTCATCACGTAGTCGGCGCTCGCCGGATCGAGCGGCGCGTACGCCAGGTGATTGCGATCCGCAACGGGCGCCGTGTTCGATCGCTCGTTGAGAATGAAGTTGCCGCGGACTAGGCCGGTGATCGGTTTGCCGTTCTCGGTTGCGATCGGCATCCGCATCCGCATCACGCCTTCGCGCTCGGGCACGTCCCACTTCCATCCCATCCACAGCAGCGTGAACCCCTGACGCATCAGCGCCTCATCGCCGAACTCCGCCTCCGTCGCCGGATCGAGCGACGCGGCGGCTTTCTGAAACGTCGCCAGCAGGCTCTTGCCGCCGCGGTTGCCGACCTCGTAGAACAACCGGCCGTTGCCGCGGCGCGGATCGACCGGCTTCAGCAGATAGAAATCGGCTGACGCCTCGACCTCGCCGCGGGCGTTCCGCGGCGCGAGCTTCAGGTCGACGATCAGCGCGTTGGCCGGCGCATCGGGATCGAGCCCGAAATCGACGGTGCCGATCAGCTTTTCGTACGGGCCGGCCGCGCCGAACGGACGGCCGTTCAGCACGACCTCGCGCCGCTCGACGCGCAGGCGGACGACGCGCGCCTCGGCGAGCGAGGAGAAGAGCACGATCCCGAGCGCGGCGATGACGAGCCTCCGCATCGATCACCTCGAATTCGGGCGCGAGTCGGCGTTCGCAATCTCCCAGCTCGCCTGGTGGATGAGCCGTGCGATCTCTTCGAGCTTGGCGTAGTTGATCTTCTCCGGCCGATCGTACTGCGTGTGGTAATCGGGGTGGAGACCCGTCATGAAGCCGAGCGCGGGCACGCCGCTCTGAAGGAACGGCCACTGATCGCTCCGCCGCACGAGCTGCGAGGCGTTGTTGTCGTAGCGCTTCTTCAGCTCGAGCGATTTCCCCGTGCCAGCGACGAGCGATGCGGCGAGGGCGGGCGAAATCTGCGCGACCGGAATGTGGATGCGGTCGGCCCACGCCGCGAGCGTATAAATAAGGATGCGCGCGGGCATTTCGGGCCAGACGTTGCGCGCCGCCGCCTCGAAGTTCGCCGCGCCCGGATGGTTGTGCACGTCGCTGACGAACAGCACCGCGCGCGCCCCCTTCTGCTGCGCCGCGAGCACCCCCCGCCACAGCGTCGACCACTCGGACGTCACGACGCCGTCGAATGGGCTGTTCGGATCGCGCTCGCCCGGCTCGTGGTCGAGCGCGAGCACGATCCTGCCCCGCACGTCGCCGTTGTAGTCGTCGTACTGCAGCCGCGGCGCCGTGATGCCGAAGCCGGCGAACACGACGTCGCCGGTCGCGCGGCCGCTCGCGCTGATGCGCTGGGGGTAGAAATCCTGACCCGACCGCAAATGGCGGCTGGCGCCGTCCGCCACGATGATGTCGAGCGCGTTGCCGTCGCCGAGCGTCGCGGTCATCAGGTTGTACCCCTGGAAGTACGAATTGTTCGGCGCGGCCGGCTTCAGACCCATGCGCTCGAACCGCGAGCGGATGAAATCGGCGGCGGCGCCGTTCTCCTCGGTATCGGTCAACCGTCCGCGCAGCGAGTCGCCCGCGAGAAAGAAGAGATCGGCGCGCAGATCGTCCTGCCGGATCGAGTCGTTCTGCGGCGCGAGCGTCGCGGCGGCGACCGCGGCGGCGACGAACAGCGTCTTCAGCATGGCGCGATTATATGAGCGCCGATGCTGCCGCTGTGACGTTTGTCTGCGACGTCCTGTTCTAGATACGCCCGAGCGCTACGGCGCGAGGGCGTCAGCGCGTGACAGCCTTGAGCCGTTGCGAGGCGCGTATGCGCCGAGCAACAGCGGCGGGGGTGGGGCCCCGCCGCATATGAAAAGGTGGGGCCCCACGCGTTCAAGAAATGTCGTGGCCGAATGTCCGTCGAATCCGCTTCGATCGGTAGAGATACGCGAGCCAGACTGCATAGTAGGCGAGCGATGCGGCGACAACGATCATCGTATCGCCCGGTGCGCGATTGCTTGGAAAGTACGGCGTGAGGTAGACGAAGAGGTCGGTCGCACCCGAAACGACGAGCGAGACTTTCGCCAGCGCGACCGCGCCGGGACGCCGGCCGATCAGGGCGAGGCCGGCGCCAATGCCGAGCGCGGCGGCCAGTACGCGGACGACGAGCACAATTGCCAGCGGCAGCCCGCGAACCGGCAGCGCATCGATCACGCTCGACGCCGACAGCCCCAGGGTCAGTGGCTGCCACACGACGAACAGCACGCAGAGCAGGAGCAACCAACCACCGAGGGCTATCCGTTCCATCGGAGATCCACCACGAAACGTGAAGCACACGAAACCTTGCCAATATACTTGGTCCTTCTCGTGCACCTCTTCCTGGTCCACCACGGCGAAGCGGTCGATGAAGCGATCGACGCGCAGCGGCCGCTGTCGCCGGCGGGGCGCGCGAGCGTCGATCGGTTGGCGAAGGAAACCGCGGCGCGCGGCGCGCGCCCGGTCGTCGTGTGGCACAGCGGGAAATTGCGAGCGAAGCAGACGGCGCAGGCGTTCTGGACCGCGTGCAATGCGCTCGCGGAACTTTCGGCGACTCGCGATCTGCAGCCAGCCGATCCGCCGCAGTGGCTGCGCGATCGGCTCTATGGTGAGACGCGCGACATCCTGCTCGCGGGACATTTTCCGCATCTGCCCCGGCTGCGCGCACTGCTGGTCGGCGGGAGTGAAGACGACTTCCCGGCGCACGGCGTCGTCGCTCTCGTCACCGAGGACGAAGGAGTGACGTGGAGAGAGTTGTGGCGACTCTCGTGATTCGGGATTCGATGCCGCGTGAAAAAGTCAGAAGTCGGAAGTACGAAGTCAGAAGCACGCAAGCTTTTCACTTCGTGCTTCGTACTTCAGACTTCAAACTTTCGATTCGGGATTTGGGATTCGCTGCGAATCCCTAATCCCGAATCCCGAATCCCAACACCGTCACCGAATAACCACGCCGATGTCGGCTCGCCAGAAATGCAGCTGGTTCTTACCGTTCAAGTCGATCACGGTGTTGCCGGTGTTCAGATCCTCGAAGCCCCGGAGGTACTTGATGTCGCCGCGCAGCCCGAAGTGATCGCTGAAGTAGCCCATCACACCCGCGCCGACGTTCCAGCCCAGCTCGTTGTTCGAAGATCGCACGTTGGCGATCGTGCCGCCGTCAATCTGCGTCCGCAGCAAACCAAGACCGGCCGTCGCGAACGGACGCACCCCCGCGCCGCGCGTGCCGCCGATCGGGACGCCGACGATCAGGTTGCCCATCAGGTTGATGACGCTGTTGTTGCCGAAGTCGTTCTGCGTCCCGAAGAAGCTCGGGCTCCAGCCGAAGTCGACCTCGCCGCCGATGATTCCCGCGCCCATGCCGCCGGCATCGAAGCCGAGGCCGGCGCGTCCGTTGTTGAAGCTGCTGCCAGCCTGAGTCGAGGCCCAGGGACTGAAGTAGCCCTCGGCATCCGCTGCCGCGGGCGCGAGGACGAGAGCGAGCGCGCCTGCCACCACAAGAACCTTGAGTACACCTCGCATGACTTTCCCACTCCTTTATCGAATCGCCGGAGCGAGTTATCGGCCCCGGCAGTTGTCCGAACCGAAGACGTGCAAGGCGAGTGCCTTCAAGGAGTTGAGATGAGCTCGCGAGAGCTGAGCAGGAGATCCCACGCGCGGCGGACGTGCTCGTCCGTGGTCCGGAGATGCCCGATCGCCACGCGAATCGCAAGCCGGCCGCGCAGCCGCGTGTGCGACAGGAAGATGTCGCCGCTCGCGTTCACCAGGTCGAGCAGCCGCTCGTTGGCGGCGTCGACCTCCGCGTCCGACCACGACATGCCCGCCGGCTTCCAACGGAAGCAGACGACACTGAAAGGCACCGGCGCGAGCCGCTCGAAATCGGGATGCGCGTCGATCCACGACGCGAGCTCTTGCGCGAGCCGGATGTGCTCCGCGAGCCGCGCCCTCAGCGCGCGCGCGCCGAAGGAGCGGAGGATCATCCACAACTTCAGCGAGCGGAATCGGCGGCCGAGCTGAACGCCGGTGTCCATCAGATTCTTTACATCCGCCGCCTCGGGCGTCCGGAGGTATTCCGGCGTCAGCGAGAACGCCGCGCGGACGACGGCCATCCGGCGGCAGTAGAACGCGCTCAGGTCGAACGGCGTGAACAGCCACTTGTGAGGGTTCACGACGATGGAGTCGGCGCGATCGGCGCCCGCGAGCACGTGCGCGTGCGACGGCAGCATCGCGGCGACGCCACCGTAGGCCGCATCCACGTGCATCCACAGCCTCTCGCGCGCGCACACGTCTGCCACCGCCGGCACGGGGTCGATGCTGGTCGTCGACGTCGTGCCGACGGTCGGCACGACCGCGATCGGCAGCACGCCGTCGGCGCGGTCGCGCGCGATCTGCGCCTCGAGGGCGTCGACGCGCATGCGGAAGTCGCGGTCGGTCGGAATCTTGCGCAGCGACTGATGCCCGAGGCCGATCGCGATCACCGCCTTGTCGATCGATGAATGCGTCTGATCGGAGCAGTACACCGCGACGGCGGGCACGTCGCTGCGTCCGGCGAGCCCTTTCGCGCGCACGTCCGCGACCGCCGCCTCGCGCGCCGCCACGAGCGCATGCATCGTCGCGATCGACGCCGTGTCGTAGACGACGCCTTCGAATGTCCCGGGCAGCCCGATCAGCTTGCGCAGCCAGCCGAGCGTCACCTCTTCGAGCTCGGTCGCGGCGGGCGACGTGCGCCACAGCATCGCCTGCTGATTGAGCGCGGCGGACAGGAAATCGGCGAGCACGCCGGGAGCGCTGCCGGTGATCGCGAAGTACGCCATGAAGCCCGGATGATTCCAGTGCGTGAGGCCGGGCACGAGCACGCGTTCGAAGTCGCGCATGATCTGCTCGAACGGCTCGGGATCTTCCGGCGCCTCCGGCGGGAGCGCATTGACGATGTCGCGCGGCCTCACGCGCGAGAGGACCGGGTACTTGTCGGAGTGTTCCAGGTAGTCCGCGATCCAGTCGACGAGCGCGTAGCCGTGTTTACGGAAATCGTCGGGGTTCAATCGACGAGCGCCTTTCCGCCGCGGCCGAAGGGAGCGACGATGCGAAAGCGCCCGGCGAGAAGGGTGCCGGGCGCGAAGCGCCCCCAGTCAGCGCCGCTCGCCGTCGCGACCGAATCGCGGGCGAGGTGCGTGACCTCGTCCATCGATCAGCGCTTGTGTGTGTCCGCGTAGTCGATCGCGAACTGCTTCAGCGCCGGGCTCGTGAGTCCGAGCGCCGTCGCTTCGGTGAACGCGCGATCGGTCTCCCAGTGATCGACGACGAGGCGCTTGATCATCCACATCGCCGCGGCGCGATTGCCGGCGGCGCAGTGAATGTACGCCGGCTCGTTGCCCGGTGTCGTGATCGTCTCGATGAATGTGTCGGCGACCTTCGGATCGGGGGCCTGCCCGTTGAGCGGGATGTTGTAGAACCTGATGCCGGCTTCTTTCGCCGCCGCCGCTTCGCCGTCGATGTTCGCGCCGTTCTCGGTCGGCTGCCGCACGTTGATGATCGACGCGAACCCCATCTTCTTGATTTCCGGCACCGCCGCCGCCGTCGTCGCGCCGCCGCACGCCACCGTCGTTTCCAGCCGCGCGAAGTTCGTGACGCCGGGAACCGATTGCTTCGTCACCTGCTGCGCCAGGAGCGGAACGGCGGTCGCAAGAAGAGCGATCAGGACGGGCACATGTAAACGCATGAGGGAACTCCTTCTGAGAAGCGCCTCATCATCCTACGAAAGGGCCCGGGTTTGCGCTTACTCTTTTTCGACGGTCACGGTCACCGGCTGCTGGACGCGGACGGTGAGCGGCGTGCCGGGCTGGAGCACGACCGAGCTGCGATCGCCGGCGGCGACGGCGGCCGTTCCCGCGCCGGCGCCGGTCGTCGCGCCGATGGCCGCGCCTTTCGCGCCGCCGAGGATGGCGCCGATGATCGCGCCGCCCACGGCGCCGCCGCCGATCTTCGCGGCGCTGCTGTTTCCGGGCGCGTCGCCTTCACGGAAGATCGTTTCGGTGTTCATCGGGATGCGCGTGCCATCGGCGAGCACGAGTGTGTGGAAGCGGATGCCGAGTCGCGCGCGCTCCTTGAACTTGCCGCCGCGCTCGACGAGCGTCACCGCGCCGATCGCGCGCGCGCCCGACGGAATCGCCACGCGGTCGCCCACCTTGACGTCGCGCGTCACGCGCGCTTCGACGCGATCCTCGACGCGCGCGGTGTCGCTCGAGATCCGATTCTCGGTTTGCAGACCGATCACCGAATCACGCGAGACGACGAGCTCCTCGAACTGCTTCTGCGGCGGCTCGGGCGCCGGCGGCGGCGTCTGTGCCGCGTGCTCGTCGGGCCTTGGCGCGGCGGGCGGCTCGACCGGTGTCGTCGGCGCAGGCGCCGTCGCAGGAGACGGCTGCGATCCCGCCGCGCTCGACGGCCACGTGCTCGCGAGCGGCGGAGGCTGTTGCCGAGTCGCCGCGGCGCGGGCGGGAGCCTTCTCCGCTCGCTTCGCCGCCGCGATCTTCGGCGCCTCGCTCTTCACCGGTGTCTTCGGCTCAGCGACGACCGCTTCGGTTTCCTGGACGGGACGTTCGGCTACAGCCGCAGGCGCTGCGGGCGCAGGTGTGGTCGCGGCCACGGGCTGCGTCTGCGCGGCAGCGGGCGCCGGAACCGCATTCTGCCGCGAGGCGAGATATCCGCCTCCCGCCGCAGCGGCGACGCAGGCGACGGCCAACGCAGCGAACGCGAGTCGATTCGAAAGCATGACGGAAACTCCTCGCGTCCCCCTGAGGCAAGCGGCGTACCCGGCCGGCAGGGACGCAAATCAACGTAAGTCCGCGTAAATATGCAGCTTATCAGATCAGCTCCCGCCGTCCGACTGTCCATTTCACGTGAATGTGTCCTTGAGCGAGAGCAGTCCGTTGCTAGAATGACCGCATGTTCCGGGGCCTCTACGCTGGCGAGCGGGTTGCACTCTTCGCGGGCATGCGCGCGATTCTGGCGTTCGTGTTGTGTGTTGGCGCGGCCGCGCTCGTGCCGGAGCGCGCGGACGCCGCGACCGTCGATCAAATCGTCGCGCTGTCGAGAGCCGGCGTGTCCGAGCCGGTGATTCTCGCGCTGATCGATCGCGACAAGACGATTTTTCCGATCGAGCCCGAGCAGTTGCCGACGCTCAAGCAGCAGGGGCTCAGCGACGCCATCATCATGGCGATGCTGAAGAGCGGCCGCGAAGAAGGCGAAGCCGCGGCGCGCGCCGAGGCGGCCTCCAACGCTGCGCGCATTCTCGCGTCGCTGTCGACGGCGCCCGAAGTCCTGATCGTCGGACACGGCCCCGAGACGCCGAATACCACGCACTACGGGTACGACGACTATCCCGGGTACTATCACGGTGCGCCGCCGTTTCTGCCGTATGCCGTTCCGTACGGCGCCGCGTACACGCCGTTCTACTCCGCTCCCTTCACGTCGCATCGCGACGTCGCCCGCGATCGCGGCCTCTGCACCGCGCCGGTGACGCCGGCGAGCCGATTCGTCGGCACGCGATCGACGTTCGTCAACGACTGCCCGGCGCCGATTCAACTGAGCCCGGGCCGCCGCCGCGTCCGCTGATTATTTAGGATCGCTGACTTCACGATTGCGATTACGATTCCAGATCGAATCTGCGAGGTGGCGTGAGCACCGGCAGTCGCATCGCCTTCGTCGCCGTCATGCTGTCGCTGTTGGCCGCGCTGGGACGCACCGCGGCGCGCACCGGTCCGCAAGGCGCCGGGCGCGACTCCGCGCAACTGCTCCGCGGAACGATCGACATCCACGTTCACTCCGATCCCGACAACGTGCCGCGTTCCATCGACGGCATCGACGTCGCGAAGCTGGCGCGCACGAAAGGCATGCGCGGCCTCGTTCTGAAGAATCACTACGATCCGACCGCGGGGCTCGCGTACCTCGCGCGCAAAGAGGCGCCGGGTCTGGAAGTGTTCGGCGGCATCGATCTGAATCTCTCGGTCGGCGGCATGAACCCCGCGGCGGTCGAACACCTCACCCAAGTCGCCGGCGGATGGGGCCGCGTCGTCTGGATGTCGACGTTCGACGCTGAAAATCAGGTGCGCTACTCGAAGGAGAATCGTCCGTTCGTGCGCGTATCGAGCGGCGGCGCGCTGTTGCCCGAGACGAAAGCGGTCATTTCGGCGATCGCGAAGCATCAGCTCGTGCTGGCGACCGGGCACGTGTCGTCGCAGGAAGGGTTGATGCTGCTTCGCGAAGCGCGGCAGCAGGGCGTGCAGCACCTGGTCGTGACGCACGCCTCAAATGCGCCGATCGAGATGAACGTCGCGCAGATGCGCGAAGCGGCGTCGCTCGGCGCGTTCGTCGAATTCGTCGGCAGCACGCTCCACAGCGCCGACGCTCAGCAACGGATGGATCGCATCGCCGACGCGATCCGCCAGGTCGGCGCGCAGTCGTGCATCCTGTCGTCGGATCTCGGTCAGAAGGGAAACCCGCTGCCGCCCGACGGCTACGGCGAGTTCCTGACGGCGATGGCCGCGAAAGGATTCAGCGAGCGCGAGATCGATCAGATGTCCAGACAAAATCCGGCGCGTCTGCTGGGACTGACCGCCAACTCGCGATGACCGGTGCCATCAGAGATCGAGCACGAGCCGCAAGCCGTTCTCGACGTCCTTCAGCAGCGAACCATGAATGCGTCCGGATCGCTCATCGAAAGAGAGGTCAAGACCAGGGCCACGACCGTACGCAATCGGCTTCGATTGAATGAATCGCTCTGCACGACAAGGATCGGACGGCGATCCCCCGGTTCCGATCCGCCCGGTTCTCCCAAATCAGCCCACCAGACGTCGCCTCGTTCGATTACCATGCGTTCCGTGAAAGAGAGCGGCGCTGGGCGCGACGGATCCGTTTGTCGAGCCCGCTGTCTTCGTTCGTATATACAGCATTGAGTCGCGCGGTCACCTTCCGGCTCTGATGTTTCGCAACATAATCGGCGAGGGCCGTTGCATACAGGCGGCTGCGCGATATTCCGAGGCGTTTGCCGAGTCGTTCGGCGGATTCAAACAGTTCGTCCGGAACCGACAACGCGATTTTCATACCTGGGTACTACCATAGTATGACCGCAGGCTCAATATGGACAAACGACGCGTGACAACGACTGTCGTCGCGGGCGTGCTGCTCGCGGCTGCAGCGCTCATCGCGCAGACGCCGGCGCAGACGCCGTACGACGTGAAGGCGCACTACGTCAAGCGCGAGGTCTACATCCCGATGCGCGACGGCGTGAAGCTCTTCACGATCGTGTACTCGCCGAAGGAGACGACGGCGCGCTATCCGATCCTGATGACGCGCACCGCATACGGCATCGGACCGTACGGCGCAGACAATTACCGCACCGTTCTCGGCCCGAACAACGACTTCGCGAGAGAGAGCTACGTCTTCGTCTACCAGGACACGCGCGGAAAGTTCAAGTCCGAAGGCGAGTTCATCCATCACGTCCCCTATGTTCGCGGAGCCCCACCCCCGCTCGAGCCCGCGCTGCGGCGGGCATCGCCGTCGGCCGCGGGCGCCGACTCGCTCTCCTCGCGCGAGCCGCAGGCGCTTCCCTATACTCGCGGGGCCACGAAGCCGAACGAGAGCACCGATACGTGGGACACGATCGACTGGCTCGTGAAGAACGTGGCGAACAACAACGGCCGCGTCGGGCAGTGGGGCATCTCGTGGGACGGGTGGGAAGTGTCGATGGGGATGATCGGCGCGCATCCCGCGCTGAAGGCCTCGTCTCCGCAGGCGCCGCCGCAGGATCAGTTCCTGGGCGACGACTATCACTCCGGCGGCGCATATCAGCTGATGTACGGCTTCAACTGGATGTCGACCAACGCCCGCGCGCGCGTGGCGCCGAACGAGCGCGACACCGAGCGGTTCGACTACGGCACCCCCGACGGCTACCGCTTCTTCCTCGAGATGGGATCGGCCGCCAACGCGCTGAGATATTTTGCAGACGATGTGCCGACCTACAAGGATCACCTGGCGCACGGCACGTACGACGAGTACTGGCAGGCGCGCAACGTGCCGAAGGATCTCGAGAACATCAACCACCCGGTGCTCATCGTCGCCGCCTGGTTCGACGCGCAGGATTTCTACGGCCCGTTCCGCATGTACCGCGCGATGAAGGAGAAGAACCCCGCGAACAAGACGTCGCTCGTCGTCGGACCGTGGCTGCACGGCGGATGGGCGCGCGGCGACGGCAGCTCGCTCGGCAGGATCGAGTTCGGATCGAAGACGGCGGAGCACTTTCGCACCACGATCGAGCTGCCGTTCTTCAACTTCTATCTGAAGGACAAGGGCCGCCTGAACCTCGGTGAGGCGATCGTGTTCGAGACCGGCGGCAACAGGTGGCACACGTATCCAGCGTGGCCGCCGAAGGGCACGCGCGCCCGCAACGTCTATTTACAGGCGAACGGCGGCCTGTCGTTCGACGCGCCGTCAGTGCGATCGGATGACGCGTTCGACGACTACGTCAGCGATCCGGCGAAGCCGGTGCCCTACACGGCGGAGATCACGACGACGGAAGGTCACCTGTTCATGGTCGAGGATCAGCGGTTCGTCTGGGGCCGTCCGGACGTGCTCGTCTATCAGACGCCGCCGCTCGCCGAGGATCTGACGATCGCCGGACCGATCGACGTCAGCCTCAACGTCTCGACCACTGGAACCGACGGCGACTGGGTCGTCAAGGTGATCGACGTGTATCCTGGAAATCTGCCGGCGCCGATGGGACATTTTCAGATGCTGCTCGCCGGCGACATCCTGCGCGCGAAATTCCGGAACAGCATGAGCAGGCCCGAACCGATGGTCCCGAATCAGCCGGCGAAGCTCGCCTTCACGCTCGGCGACAAGTACCACACGTTCCTCAAAGGCCACCGGCTGATGGTTCAAGTCCAGAGCTCGTGGTTCCCGATGTTCGATCGCAATCCGCAGACCTTCGTCGACATCTACCATGCGAAGGATTCGGATTATCGCAAGGCGACCCACAGGGTTTTCCGCTCGGCGACGCTGCCGTCATTCGTCACGTTGCCGGTGCTTGATAATCACGATCGGTAGCGCGAGCCTTTCAGGCGAGCGTGTGCGGTTCCAGTCCCCAGCGCCCAGCCCTATCCCCACCTCGGTTGCTCGTCCGGATTGATCCCAAGCGTCAGCTTGGCCACGAGCTCGTGCGCAAACGCCGAGTTCGCCGGATGGAAGCGGCCGGCGCGGCAATCGCGGAACAGCCGTTCGAGCTCGCTCTTCTTGAACATGCCGAAGCCGCCCGACAGGTCGAGCGCGCGATCGACGATGCGGAATCCGTGAAGGGTTCGTTGTCGTTGGCGTTGGAGATAAGCTGATCATGGATGGCGTCGCGTCCCTCCGACATCCTCGTCGTCGGCGCGGGCATCGTCGGATGCGCCGTCGCGTACGAACTGGCGCGCCGCGGCGCGTCGGTCGAGGTGGTCGACGAGCGGCCCGTTGCAATGGGAGCGACGCAGGCGTCGGCCGGCGTCCTTGCGCCCTACATCGAGGCGCGCGAAGACAGCCCGCTGCTCGATCTCGCCGTCCGCAGCCTGAATCTGTACGATGACTTCATCGCGCGCGTTGCCGACGACAGCGGCATCGCCGTACCGTATCGCCGCACCGGCACGCTCGACGTGGCGACGGACGAGAGCGAGCTTGCCGCGCTGAGGACGATCGCCAGCGTGTTGCGCCGGCGCGCCGTTCCGTCACTTCTCCTCGACGCCGCATCGGCGCGAGCCGAGGAGCCGCTGCTCGCGGACGGCGTCGCGGGCGGTCTGCTGATCGAGAATCACGGGTTCGTCGCCGCGGCACAGCTGACGCACGCGCTCGTCGCGGCGGCGCGCCGCCACGGCGCACAGCTGGTCGAGCAAAGCCGCGTCCGGCGCATTCGGCGCAGCGGCGCCGAGGTGCTCGTCGACACCGACCGCGGATCGCTGACGAGCGGCGCCGTCGTCCTGGCGGCGGGCACGTGGTCGGGCGCAATCGACATCGACGGCGTGATGACGCGCGTACCCGTTCGTCCCGTCCGAGGCCAGCTGCTGCATCTGGGATGGAGCGAGCCGCCGCTGCGCCGCGTGACATGGAGCCGGCGTTGTTACATGGTGCCGTGGGACGATGGCACCGTGCTGGTCGGCGCGACGGCGGAAGAGGCGGGATTCGACGAGCGCGCAACGGTGAGCGGCGTGCACGATCTGCTCGGCGCCGCATGCGATCTGACGCCGCACGCCTGGACCGCGTCGTTCCGCGATGTGCGCGTCGGCCTGCGTCCCGCAACCGCCGACGCGCTGCCGGTCATCGGCGCCTCGCGCGCCGTCCCCGAGGTGATGTACGCAACCGGTCATTTCCGCAACGGCGTTCTGCTCGCGCCTCTCACCGCTCAGCTCGTCGCCGACGCGATGCTGGACGGCAGGATCGATCCGCTGCTCGAGCGCGTGAAGCCGTCGCGTTTCGGGGATTTGTAATGACAAACGACCCGTCTCTCCGCATCGTGTGCGTCGAGCGCGAGGGCGATTGGATCGCGCACGCGGAGCGCGAGGACAACGGCGATCGGTTCGGCGTCGAATGCGCCGGGGCGACGCGGGAGGACGCGGTCGATCGCCTGACGCGCTGGCTCGAATGGCAGCGCGAACACGCCGCCGCGCTCGAGGCGCTCCAGCTGGCCGAGCGGGCGTACCATCGCACGATCGCCGGCAGCGCCTTCATCAGTCCCACCGAAGGGCCGTCGGCGATCGAGCTGCAGAAGGAATCGCTCGAAGCGGTCGAAGCCGCGCGCGCCAGGCTCGACGAGGTTCGCGCGCGCCGGCCGGAGAATTAATCATGCCCAAACTGTCTCGCGCCGAAATCGAAGAACGGGTGAAGAAGCTCCGCGGCTGGACCCTCGAAGGGGACGCGATCAAGAAGCAGTACACCTTCGCCGGATTCCCGGAAGCGGTCGCGTTCGTGAACCGACTCGCGCCGGAGGCGGAGAGGGCGGATCACCATCCCGACATCCTGATCAACTACAAGCGGGTGACGCTGACGTACTCGACCCACAGCGAAGGCGGCCTCACCGAGAAGGACTTCGCGGGCGCTGCAGCCGCCGATCGCCTCGCATGAGGCTCAAGAAGACTTACTCGTCGCGCGAGGTCGCGGCGTTGACGGGACTCACGGCGCGGCAGCTCCAGGTGTGGGACGCGGGCGGCCTTCTCATTCCGACCATGCGTCCACGGCGTACCGCGGCGGGGGGCTACACCGAGCGGCGGTACACGCCGATCGAGCTGTTCGAGCTCCTCGTGCTCGCGGATCTCAGACGGCGCGGCTTCAGCGTCCACCAGTTGCATCAGGTCGTCCGCATTCTGAAGGAGGAGTTCGGCGAGCGGTTGTTCGACGCGACCGGCGGCGGCGGGTCGGTGCAGGTGCTTACCGACGGCCGGGAGATTTACGCTCGCGGCGCCGACGGCGGGTTCTTCAACCTGCTGAAGGCGCCGCGCCAGCCGCTGCTCGTGATCGGCAACGAAGGTCTGCTGAAGGATCTCAGCGCGTGGATCAGGCCGAGGCGAAGAAGGAGAAAGAAGAGATTGCAGATTTCTGATTGCTGATTGCAGATTGATTGCTTCATTGATTGAGTCATTGATTGAGTCGTTCATTCAATTCAATCAGCAATCAACAGCAATCAATCAGCAATCAATCAGCAATCAATCAGCAATCTGCAATCTGCAATCAGCAATTTCAGGAGATAGGAAAGATTTTCTCGAGGTCGTCCGCGGGGTGCGGGATCACGTGGACGCCGACCAGCTCGCCCACGCGCCGCGCGGCGGCGGCGCCCGCATCGGTTGCCGCCTTCACCGATCCGACGTCGCCGCGCACGATCGCGGTGACGAGGCCGGCATCGACTTTCTGCCACCCGACGAAGACGACGTTCGCCGCCTTCACCATCGCATCCGCCGCCTCGATCATGCCGACGAGCCCGCGCGTTTCGACCAGGCCGAGCGCGTCTCCGAGTTGCCGTTTTTCCTTGTTGTCCGCCATCGAATCGTCACACCGTCAACGAAAGAGGTGGATAGTTGATTTCGTTCGCGCTGACGCTGAGTGACTATATCTCAAGAACGTTCTAGGTAATCCGTCCACGAGCCGTAATCGGAAGCGTGTCGACGACGTGATCGCCCTCGACCAGCCGCACCACGTCGACGAGGTTCGAGACGACGCACGCGTGATTCGGCACGATGCGCACGCGATCGCCGGGCTCGAGCGTCGTGAGGCCGTCGACGCGGACCGTCGCGTGCTCCTCGGAGAGGCGTTCGATCGTCAGCGTCTCGTCGACGCGGCCGTTCGCGTCCAGCACCGCGCCGAACCCCGGCATCCTGGTGATGCCGCGCGCCTGATCGTTGGTCAGCGTCTTGCTGCCGGAGTCGAGCACCATTCGATCCTTCGCCGGCTTCGAGACGACCGTCGCGAGCACCGTCAGCGCGCAGTCGTCGAATGTCGCGGCGCCGAGCGCCACCTGCGTGCGATCGAAGTACACGTAGTTGCCGGGACGCAGCTCGGTGATGCCGAGCTGGCGCACGCTGAAGCGGAGCGTGGGCGTGGCGCCGACCGAGATTTCATCGAGCGCGATGCCCGACGCCGCGGCGCGATCGCGAATGTCGATCAGCGTTTCGACTTCCTGCCGGGCGACGGCGCACAGCTGCTCCTCCGACGATGCCTGATACCCGTGCCCGGCGTGGCTGAGCAATCCGCGCAATCGCAGCCCGGGCATCGACGCAATCGCCCGAATGAAGCCAATCGGGTCGCCCTTCGGATCGATTCCGCAGCGGTGAAAGCCGACGTCGACCTTGACGAGCACGTCGAGCGTCCGGCCCGCGGCCCGCATCGCCTCTGACCAGCCGTGGGCGACCTCGAGGTGATCGACGATGATCGAAAGGGCCGCGTAGTCCATCAGGGCGAGCAGACGCGGCGCATTCGACGGGTGGACAGGATACGGCAGCCGGACGCTGTCGAAGCCGGCGCCGACGAACACCTCGGCCTCGCCGACCTTGGCGCAGCAGATGCCGGACGCGCCCCGATCGAGCTGCCACTTCGCGACGATCGGCGACTTGTGCGTTTTCGCGTGGGGGCGCAGCTGCATCCCCGCCGCGGACGCCAGCTGCTGGACGCGATCCATGTTGGCGACGAGACGCCGGCGATCGATCACGACCTGTGGTGTCGGGAGATCTTCGAGCCGCACGCCGATGATTGTACCGCTACGCGAAAAGGCCGGCGAACCGCGCCGCCGACACGCGATAGCCGGGAAAGATGGCGCGCGCGTCGCCGACGCCGAGATGCCTGACGACGATTTCGGCGAACACGTCGCGGAAGTCGGTCGTCACCGCGAGGTCGCGTCCATCGTAGCGCCGATCGACGTCGAGAGTTGGCCACGCGCCGTATACACGGCCGCCGCCGACGCCCCCGCCGATGACGAGCATCGCGTTGCCGTGGCCGTGATCGGTGCCGCGGTTTCCGTTCTCCTTGACCGCACGCCCGAACTCCGACATCGTCAGCACGACCGTGTCGGCCATGCGATCGCCCAGGTCGGAGACGAGCGCCGCGATCGACCGCGCGAAATCGTCGAGACGCGACGCGAGCTGCCCCTGCGCGGCGCCCTGATTCACGTGCGTGTCCCAGCCGCCGACGTCGGCGAACGCGACTTCGAGTCCCACGTTCGCTTTCGTGAGCTGCGCGATCTGCCGCAGAGCCTGGCCGAACGGGCTGCGGGGATAATCGGCGCCATGCTCGGGTTCGTACTGCGCGGGATCGGCGATCTTGAGCAACCGGATCGCGTCGAAGGTTTCGCGCCCCGTGCCGTTCAGCACGCTGTCGGGCGACATGCCGTACGCGCGCTCGAACAGCGCCGACACCCTGTCGCTCGACCGGCCGGCGCGGATTGCGAACTGATCGACTTGAACTGCCATACAATCGGCGCAACATGACAATCCGTGTCATTTTTTTGGGCCTGTTGCTCGTGTTTGCACAGGGGAACCCACGTCCGCCGGGCATTCTGATTCAGCACGCACAGCTCATCGATGGAACCGGCATCCCCGCGCGGCGAGCCGACGTGCGGGTCGCAGGCGACGCGATCGTCGCGGTCGCCGACTCGCTTTCGCCGCAATCCGGCGAGCGCGTCATCGATGCCGCGGGCAAAGTCGTCGCTCCCGGGTTCATCGACATGCACAGCCACGCCGATCGCGGCCTCGACGAGATGCCCGATGCATCGACGCAGGTGTTGCAGGGGATCACCACGGCAGTGGTCGGACAGGACGGCGGCAGCGAGCTTCCGATCGCCGACTTCTTCGAGCGGCTCGCGCGCCTGCGTCCGGCGATCAACTACGCGACCGCTGTCGGTCACGGCACGGTCCGCAAGGCGGTCATGGGCGGTGACTACAAGCGCGCGGCGACGGCCGCCGAAATCGAGACGATGAAGGCGCTCGTCGATCGCGGGATGCAGGACGGCGCGATCGGCTTGTCGAGCGGCCTCGAGTACGACCCGGGCTTCTACTCGAAGACCGACGAGCTCGTTGCGCTCGGCGCGGTCGTCGCGAAGTACGGCGGCTACTACATGAGCCACGTCCGCAACGAGAACGAGGGGGCGTTCGCGGCGTGGCGCGAAGCGATCGAGATCGGCCGTCGTAACCATATTCCGGTCGAGATCTCGCACATCAAGCTTGGCGTGAAGCCGGTCTGGGGACGTGCCGCGGAGGGGCTGAAGATTCTCGAGGACGCGCGCCGCGAAGGCGTGAAGGTGATGGCCGACTGGTATCCGTACACGTATTGGCAGTCGTCGATGTACGTGCTGATCGAGACGCGCGACTTCGAGAGCCGCGCCGCGTGGGAGAGAGGGCTGAACGACATCGGCGGCGCCGGAAACGTGCTGATCACGAGCTACCGGCCCGACGCGTCGCTGAACGGGAAGACGCTCGCCGAGATCGCCGAGGCGCGCGGCAAAGATGCGGTGACGACGGCGATCGAGATGATGCGGGAAGCGGGGCCCGGCACCGGCGTCATCGCGACCTCGATGTCGGAGGACGATCTGACGACGTTCGTGAAGAGCCCGCTCGTGTTGGTCTGCTCCGACGGCTCGCTCACCGGCCGTCACCCGCGCGGCTACGGCACGTTTCCGCGCGTGCTCGCGCGCTACGTCCGCGATCTCGAGGCGATCGCGCTGCCGGACGCGGTCGCGAAGATGACGGGGCGCTCGGCTGCGCAGCTCGGGATGCCCGATCGCGGCGTTGTCGCGGTCGGAAAGAAGGCGGACCTTACGATCTTCGACCCCGCGGCGATCCAGGATCGCGGCGTGCCTGGAAACGCCGCGCAGTCGCCGATCGGCATCTCGCACGTCATCGTCAACGGCGAGATCGTGCTCGACAACGGCAGGATGACGTCCGCGCGGCCCGGCCGCGCGCTCCGCCGCGGCGGATCGCCGGCGCCTCCCGGCTCGCCGGCGCGATGATCGCGCTGGTGGCGGCCGAAGGGCCGCTCCTCGACGAAATTCTCGCGTCGACGTTCGAAATCTGGAGCGAAGGGCTCAGCCGCAGAGCGTACGCGAAATACAACGCCGCGCAACGCACGACGCCGTGGGGCCGCGCGCATCTTCGCCACTGGGCGCTCGTCGACGGCGGACAGATGCTCGCCAGCGCAAAGGAATATCTCTTCGACGCGACGCTCGACGGCCGCGCGATTCGAGCCTGCGGGATCGGCGCGGTGTTTACCCAACCGCGCCATCGCGGCCGCGGTCATGCACGCGCGCTGATCGAACGGCTCATCGAACGTGCCGCCGCGGACGGCTGCGATCTCGCGCTGCTGTTCTCGGAAATCGATCCCGGGTACTACGCGCGGCTGGGCTTCACCCCGATTCCCACCTGCGACCTCGCCCTGCGGGTCGTCGAATCGAGTCGGCACGGCGCGCCGGCCGTGCTCGTGCGGACCGGTGAGGATCGCGACCTGACCGATCTCGCCGCGATGAACGAAGTGCGCGCGTTCCGGTATCGCTTCCACCTCGCTCGCGATCGCGATCTCATTCATTACGCGATCGCGAAGAAGCGGATGATGGCGGGTCTCGACGCTCCGGGTGCGCGCGCCGTGCAGTTCTTCGTCGCCGAGGAGGGCGGCAGCGCGTGCGCCTACGTCGTCGTCCGCGTGCGCGGATCGGAATGGACGCTCGACGAAGCCGACGACCGCGATCCGGCGGGCGCGCGAGCCGGCGCGATCCTGCAAGGGCTGCTCGCTCGCGATCCCGCAGAGCGGCGCCCGTCGATCAGGGCGTGGCTGCCGGCCGGATTCCGCCCGCCGCAGATCGAGATCGTCGGCGAGCGGCCATCCAAGGCAGTGATGATGATCCGGCCGCTCACCGCGCGCGGCACGCGCGCGACACCACTGTCGGCGGCAGACGTGTTCTATTGGTATGGAGATCTCTTTTGACAGGGTTCTGAGATTGCTGATTGCAGATTTCAGATTCCTGATTGATTGTTGATTGGATTCAATGGCGGTTGAACCGACTTGCGCGCGCGATATCGACGCGGCGCGCATTCTGCAAATGCGCCATTCCATGGAATTCGACAAAGAGGTGCTGAAGGCGCGAACGAAGAAGTTCGCTCTCGATTTTCTGGGATTCGTGAGGACGTTGGCGAATACCGATGAATGTCGCGACATCGGCGATCAATTACGGCGCTCTGGAACCGGTGTGGGGGCCAATTACCGTGCGACGCGCAGATCTCGGTCGCGCGCGGAATTCATCGCACGAATCAACATCGCACTCGAGGAAGCGGACGAGTCAGCGTTTTGGCTCGAGATTATCGGTGAGGGCGCCCTGTCGAAAAGTCCCCGGTGCGCGGAGCTGTTGGACGAAGCCGACCAGTTATGCGCGATACTCGCCGCATCCAGCATCACAGCGAGCGAAGCACTAAAACGCGGCGATCCGGATCCACATGCCCGGCGTCACCCGCGGCAATAAATCAATCAGCAATCAATCAGCAATCAATCAGCAATCAATCAGCAATCAGCAATCTGAAATCAGCAATCTCAGAAGACCATGTTCACCTTCAACTCCAGCGTCTTCGTCTCGCCCTCGACCAGCGAGAAGCTCGTCGCTCTCGGGCGGATGCGCTCGAGGAACTCCGGATCGTTGTTCTGACCAGGCTCCATTTTGTCGAGCGCGATGATGTAGTAATCGCTCGGCGGCAGCCCAGCGGCTCTGAATCGGCCGTCCTCAGCCGCACGCCAGGCTCTCATGTATCGTGAGTTCGGCTTCCAGCGTTTGCTGTCTACCGGAAAGACGAGCGTCCAGCACTCTTTCGCCGGTCCGCCTCTGCCGTCCTTCACGATTCCGGAGATCGTCGTCGCTTTATTTGTCAGCTCGACTTCGACGCCGGAGATGCGCTCGTTCGGCTTCAGCTCGATGCCCTCGTCGGTGACATCGATGTTGTTGACGCGCAGGCTGCGGACCGACCAGCCGGTCGGGAGGTTGATGACACTGATGGCGTGTCGTCCGATTGAAGGAGGCGTCAGCTCGAACGTCAGATCCTCGGCGACCCTCACGGGCGGCGCGCTGATATAGACCGTCACCGGTGGGTCGACGGAGTATGTGCTCACCGAAAACGTGGTGACCGGCATCGACGCTGCCTGCGCCGGATCGATCACGATGCGTCCGGAGATCGTCGACGGCGGCGAGGCAACGAGCCGAACGTCCCTGATGTCTTCCGCCCCGACGGCCAGCTTCATCGTCGCGACCTGTTTTCGATCGTCGTTCGTCTGGACACGCAGGGTGTACTCGCCGGGCGTGACGTTCGTCAGCGTGAATTTGCCCTCGGGGCTGACGCTCTGTCCCGACGAGTAGCCGGACGTGCTCGTTTCCTGCGAGATCGTCAGAAGCGCGTTGGCGAGCGGCCGTCCGTTCGAATCGATCGCGGTGCCTTCGACTCGCACGGCCTTGATCGGTGACAGCGCCATCACGAGATCGCCGATCGTCTGCCCCGCACCGATCGTGAATCGCTGAGCGGCGCCCGCGTCGGTCGTTCCAGGAAACAACGTCGGCGGATAGCCGGTGCGGTCCGGCGATGTCGGATCGCCCGGCCCGAACCTCCTCCACGCCGCCTGCACGTAGTACTGACCGGGCGCGAGGCCGTAGATCCGGAACTCGCCGAGATCGTTGGTCTGCTCGCTCGACATCGCCATCAGCTGACGCTGACCGTTCATCGGCTGATTGCGCATGACCGACACTTGAATCCCGGACAACGGCTCGCCGAACTCGTCGAAGATGCGGCCGGTGATAACGCCGCCGCGCTGCAGCGCGAAGTCGACGTGATCGATCGTCTGGCCGGCGGCGGCGTCGATCGGCTCTCCGCCTTCGCCGGTACGCTGCTGTCCCCACGGCGCGCCGACATAACCGGCCTTCGAGATGAACAGGTTGTAGCGGCCGGCCGGCAGCGCCGTGAATTCGTAAGCGCCGTCGGCATCCGTCATGACCGCTCGACCAACGATGCTTAACGGAGTGAACGGTGGATATATCTGTGTGAGGCGCACCTGCGCTCTGCGAATCGGCTGTCCCGTGTCGGCGGCCGTGACGTGACCGCGAATCGTCGCCGTCGCGGTTCGTGGCGACGCCTGGTCGGCAGCAGCCCTGAAGGGCTGCGCTGCGAGCAGCGTTAATGTCGCTGCAGCAATAGCAATCATCGGTAGCGCAGCCCTTCAGGCCTGCCCGGGAATCAGTACACCGGAGGCTGACTGAGCTTCAGCTCCACTTTCTTCGTCTCTCCGTCGGCAATCGACAACGGAATCGCGCGATCGCGCAGCTGCGCGAGGACTTCCGGATCGGTCGGCACCTGCGGCTCGGGATGCTCGAACGCAGCCGCGAAGTAGTCGCCCGCAGGAAGGCGCGCGTGGAATACGCTTTCCTGATCGGGCCGCGTCGCAGCGACATAGCGCGTCGGTCCCGTCCATCGCTGCGAATCCTGCGCGAACACGACGACGACGCAGTCGCGAACGCGATCGCCGGCCGCATCCACGACCGATCCTGAAATCTCCGTGTGACGCGACGTCAGCTCGACGAGCACGTTGTCGACGGAGCCGCCACCACCGGGAATGTCGAGGCCGGTGTCGATCACGTCGACGCCGTTCACGAGCACATGGCTCAGCCGCCAGTCGCCGCTGCCCAACACTGCGGCGCGGATGTGCGCGTGGCCCGATGCGGTCTTCAGCTCGAAGCTGCCGTCCTCCCTGCCGGTGGTCGTGCCCGGGACGCCAACCATCGGAAACGGGCGCACGGCCGTGACCCGGACCGCGGGCCCGACAGGCGGCTTCCCCTTTCCCGGCTCGAAGACGATCCGGCCGCGAATCGGTGTTGACTTCGTCGCGACGAGCTGCACGCCGCTCACGTCGCCGCCGGCGACCGTTACGTCGGCGAGCGCGTACTCCTCCTGCTGTCCCTGCACGGACGCGCGCAACGCGTACTCTCCGGGCGGGACGCCGCTGATGACGAACGTGCCGTCGGAACGCGTCGACGCGCCACCGGCCGACGGCGCAAAACCGACCCGCGGCATCAGGTCGACGCCTGCGTTGGCGAGCGGCCGCCCTTGCGTGTCGAGCACCGTCCCGCTGACGCGCGCGGCGATGACGGGTATCAGCGTGATGTTGATGCCGCTGAGAGTCTGACCGGCGGCGACGATCAGCCTCTGCGCGTCGGCCGAACTGCCGGTGCCCGGGAAGAACGTCGGCGCGTATGTCGTCGGCTCGGTGCTCTCGCTTCCGAAATTGTTGTTGCGCAGCGTCGCGGAGACGTAGTACTGCCCGGGGAAGAGCCCGAAGAGCCGATACTCTCCGAGATCATTCGTCATGCTCGATGGTCCGGCGATCTGCAGTCGCCGTTCTCCGTTGAAGAACATGTACCGCATCGGCGCGACTTGCACGACCGCGGCGGGATCGCCGAATTCGTCGACGATCGTTCCCGAAATGACGCCGGTTCGCTGCAGCGCGAAATCGACATGATCGACGACCGCGCCGTTCGCGACGTCGATCGGTTTGCCGGGACCAAGCGGACGGAGCTGACCGTGCACGGCCGGCACGTAGTTGGTCTTCGTCGTCGTGATCGAATAGCGCCCGGCAGGCAGCTCGCCGATGTCATAGCGTCCGCTCGCATCCGTGAGGACCGCTTTGTTCAGTCGAAGCGGTGGCGACATGGCGCGCACGGTCACCTTTGCGAGCCCATGCGCGGTGGCAGCGGCGACAACGCGGCCGCGAACGATCGCCGTGCCGGTCGGAGGAGGATTGTCCCGCGCGGGCGGCTGCGCCGGAACGGCCGACGGGAGCAGCAGCAGCGTGCCAGCGACGAGCGCGCGCACGATCATGACGACGTCGTGTTGAGTTTCAGATCGAGCGTCTTCGTCTCCCCGTCTCCGAGAGAAAAAGACGACGCCTTCGTCTTGATTGAATCGAGGAATTCCGGGTCCATCCACTCGGTGCCATCGACCGAATCGAGCGCGACGACGAAGTAATCGCCTGGCGGCAGCCCGGTCAGCTTGAAGCGCCCGTCCTGATCGGGCCGCGCGTTGCGGACGTAGCGGTTGGCGATCGTCCAGCGGTCGCGATCCTGCGCGAACGCAATCACCGTGTAGTCCTTCACCGCGTCGCCGCGGCCGTTGGTGACGAGCCCCGAGACGTCGCTCATGCGATTCGTCAGCTCGACCTCGACGTCGGAAACGTTCTCCCCCGGCCTGAAATCGATGCCGCTGTCGGTGACGTCTTCGCCGTGATAGCGCACGGCGCGGATCGACCACCCGGGCAGCGGCGGTCCGCCGAATGCGAGGCGCATCTTGCCGGGACGCGTCTTGACCTCGAAGCCGAAATCGTCGCTGACGGTCGACGGCGGCAGCATGTTGATCATCATGCCGTCCATCACGGCCGGCTGCGCCATCAGCCGCACCGACGACGGCCGCAACGACGAAGCGGCCGCGGGATCGACGATTACGCGCCCGGCGACGAGGATCGGTTTCGTTGCGACGAGCTGAACCGCCGTGACGTCGTCGCCGCTGACCGTGACTTCCGCGGAGGCGTACTCGTTGTCGGGTCCTGACGGCCCCATCACCTGCACCGTGTACGTGTTTGGCGAGAGGCCGCCGATCGAGAACGATCCATCGGGACGGATTTGCGCGGGCGGACCGAACATGCCCATGAACTCGCCCTTCGGCACCGCCATCACCATCCCCGACATCGGCCGTCCCTGCGAGTCGACAGCAGTGCCCGAGATCCTTGCCGTTCGCGTCGGCACGAGCGCCATGTTGATATCGCTCAATATCTGACCGACGCGAATCGTCACGCGCTGCGCTTCCGCTACGTTCGGCGTCCCCGGGAAATACGTCGGCGAGTAGCCGGAGCGATCGTCGCTCTCGGCGCCGAAGCCCATCATGTTTCGCAGCGTTGCCGACAGGTAGTACTGACCCGGCGGGATGGCGAACAGCCGGAACTCGCCGACATCGTTCGTCATGCCGTTGCGCCCCGCGGGCATCAACCGCCGCCGTCCCTGCATGAACTGATACCGCTGCACCGACACCATCACGTCGGAGACCGGATCGCCGAACTCGTCGACGACGCGTCCCGTGATGACGCCGCCGCGCGGCAGCATCAGATCGACTTTTTCGACGGTCTGCTTGTCGAGGATCTCGAGCGGCTTGCCCGGCTCGAGCGGACGCGTCTGACCGTACGACAACGTGACGTAACTGCCTTTGCTCGCCGTCACCGTGTAGCGGCCCGCAAGCAGCTCCTTGAACTCGTATCGTCCTTCGGCATCCGTCGTCGTGAGACGGTTCTCACGAAGCTCGGGCGCGGTGATGCGGACCTGCGCCTTGCGCAGCGGCTGACCGTTGTCGGCGGCAAAGACGCGGCCGCGCACGATCGCCGTCCCCGGCTTCTGCTGCGACGTGTCGCGCGCCGGTCCCTGCGGAACCCCGGGCATGGTTTGGAAGACGACTTGCTGAGACGCCGCCGACCCGGCAGCGAGAAGAACGGCCACAACGAATGAAGCCACTCGCACCATCGGGTTCTCCAATTCGAAATTGCAGATTGCAGATTTCTGATTGCTGATTGTCGATTGCTGATTGATTGGCAATTTAGACGCTCGTCGGCAGCTTCGAGTCTGGAATCGATCAGCAATCAGCAATCAATCAGCAATCAATCAGCAATCAATCAGCAATCAGCAATCATAAATCAGCAATCTCAGCATCATTTCGGGTCCAGCTTCCGTCCCGCGTTCAGCTGGTCGAAGTTCAGCAGCGCGTTGAAGACGAGGAAGTAGCTTCCTTCGGTTTCGCCGCGCCAGATGGGGTTGTTCGAGTACACGACGACGTGCCCTTTGTCGAGCGGCACGTCGACGACCGCGGGGTGCTGCGCGATCTCGCCGCCGTTTTCGACGAGACCGGAGACGAGCAGATCGCGCGTGTCGGCGTATCGCAGCACGACGCGCGGGCGCAGCGCCGGCGGAATCACGTTGATGCCGTTGCGCAGCTGTTCCTCGGTGACCGGCACGGCCTGCCACGTTTCGGGCCGAGGCTCCTGCGGCACGTCAATCGCCAGGCGCCCCTGCGGCACGTCGATGTCTTCGGCGGTGCCGCGTCCCGTCGGACGATTGCCGCCGTCGTCGGGACCGAGCCGACGCCCGGCGCGCGCGCCGAAGATGTTCGACACGTTGAAAATCGGCCCGTTGTCGCACCAGACGGCGAGGTTGTCGGTGTAGCCGTACGCGAGCGGACTCGTGTTGTCGACCATCTTCGATCGCACGACGCTGCCGACGATGCGCAGCCGCTGGCGCGCGGCGACCGAAAGACCGGGCGTGAAACCCGCCGAGACGGCGAGCTCCGAGGTGTCCATCGATGTGAGCAGCAGTCCGCCCTTCCGCACGAAGTCCTGCAGGTGCGCGACGCCGCTCCATCCGAGTCCCGGCCGCATGTCGTCGGTCTGATCTTCGGATCCGAGGTTCGGCGTCTCCGCCGTTTTCTTCCACGGCAGCGGGTTGCTCCACATCGGCATGCCGTTGACGATCGCTTCAGGCCCGCGGCCGACCGGGGCGAAGACGATGACGTCGTACTTCGCGTTCAGGTTGTCGTCCTTCGCAGCCTGCTGCGTGTTGATGTACGTGAACGGCACCTGCGCGTCGTCGAAGGCGTGGCGCCACCACCCTTCGGTCTGCGTGCTGAGCCACGTGTGGAGAATCGCGACGCGCGGCGCGCGCAGCGGATGCGTCTTCACCGACGGCGCGGCGCCGACCGCGTCCACTTGCAGTCCGAGATCGGCTGCGGCCTTCTGCATGTCCGAGGACGACACGTTTTTCACGATGAACGATCCCCGGTTGAACTTCCGGCCGGCGGCGTCGAACGGTTCTTCGGCGGCTTCGAACGACGCGTCCCTGAACTTGTAGCGCAGAGCGACCAGTCCAAGGTCCGCGTTGTGGTTGACGAGGAAGATCGATCCGGAGGCGGTCACTCCGCCTTTCACGCGAACGTCCGTCACCTTTTCCATCCGCGCGTCGAGGACTTTGATGTCGACGACGCGAACGGCCTGCGTGTTGAAGAGTTCGGGGAACGTCCAGCCGGTGTCGTCGTACGGCGTGCGCTGCGGATCGTTGGGGCTCCAGTACTGATAGTCGAGCAGCGCATCGGCAATGCGGCTGTACGGCTGATCCATGCGGACGATGTACGAACCGGCCGGGAACGTGCGCGTCGTCGGTTGATCCCGCCTCTCCCGCCCTTCCTGCCCTTCCCGCCTGTCCTGCCCTTCCCGCCTGTCCTGCCCTTCTCGCCTGTCCTGGCCGTTCGGACCGCGCGCGCTCGCGTCCTGTCCGTCCCGCCCCTCCTGCCCGTCTGTCGTCGTCGCCGGTCGGGCGTTCGAGCGCTTTCCAGGCACGGTGACGGTGAACGACGAGGTCGCGCGCGAAATCTCGACGCCTTGCTTCTGCAGCACGCGCAACAGGTCCGCCTGCAGGCCCGGGTGCGGGTCGTCGCCCGGCAGCACGTACGCAGCGGGACCTTCAGTCTTCGCTTTCAGGATCGATCGCTTGCTCTTCGTGTAGAAGTTCCGGAGGAACAGCTGCTTGTTCGCCGCGAAGTAGTGCAGCGCCGTCAACACGCCGGTCTGCTCGTAGTTGTTGTTGTTGCGCTGCGACCATGTCGTCTTGGGCAGCGGGGGATTCTGTTTGTACCAGGTGCGCGCGTACTCGTCGGGACGCAGCTCGCGGGTGACTGTGTCGGCGCCGCCGTTGCCGAACGTTTCATACAGACGGCTGATGCCGTTGTGGAGCGCGGCGATGAACATCAGGTAGCCCGGCGACCAGGTGTCGAAGTTGCCGTGCGTGAACACGCCCGGCATGCCGAACTTCGTCATCTCCGACACGTTGTTCCAGCCGATCATCTGCCACTCGTCGGCGAGGATCGGATCGATCCACGCGTTGTACGGTCCGTCGCCCACGGTGTTGTCGTAGAGATACGGCACCGACTCGTGGAGATCGTGCAGCACCTGCGGATGCCAGTGGTTGTGTACGTTCAGCACGTTTTCGGTGAGCTTCAGCGTGACGCCCATCGCATCGCGGTTGTTGTCGTGCGCGACGTACTTTCCCCAATAGACGAGGCCCGGCCAGTTCTGACCCGGGTGAGCGAGGTGCCACTTGTACACGTCCACCATCTTGTCGCGGCCGTCGACCTCGATCACCGGCGTGATGAGCGTGATCAGGTTGTTCCGGATCGACTTGATGTACTCGTGATCGTCGACGACGAGGCGATAGGCGAGCTCCATCAGCGCCGTGGGCGCGCCCGTTTCCGGCGAGTGAATCGTGCCGGTGATGTAGTAGATGGGCGTCGACTGCTGCACGAGCGTCTCCGCCTGCGCGTCGTCCATGTTGATCGTGCGCGGGTCGCCGAGTTTCGCCAGGCGCTCGCGGTTCTCCTCGAGCTTCGCCATGATCTGGTCGGACGCAATCGCCACGGCGATCATCTCGCGCCCTTCTTCGGTCCTGCCGATCGAGTACACCTTCACGCGCTGCGGCGCCGCTTTCTCCAGCATGCGCATGTACTGATAGACCTCTTCGGCGTACGGCAGCCTGCCGGGCGCGCCGGCGATGTCGCCGAGCACCGCCTTCGGCGTCGGAACCGTCTTCGACGCGGGCAGGTAGTCGACGAGCGGCGACGTGAAGAACGGCTCGGTGGTGTACTCCTTGATCTTCGCGGTGTACTGCTGATCGATCGGAACCTTCGGATCGCGGACGAACGTCTGCTGCGCGACGAGAGATGACGACGCGGCAACGACGAACGCCAGCGCGATGGTCTTCTTCATTGAAACCTCACCTGCATATCGGCGTGCGGAATCGCATAATCTTAGCCATTATGCCTGCCTTGATCACTGGCGCATCGAGCGGAATCGGACTCGAGCTGGCTCGAATATGCGCAGCGCACAAGCACGACGTCGTCCTCGTGGCACGCCGAGCCGACGCGCTGCAGGCGCTCGCGCGCGAGCTGGAGGGCGCCGGCGTCCGCGCGCACGCCATCGCCAGCGACCTCGCCGCGCCGGGCGCCGTGGCGGCGCTCGCCGAACGGGTCCGGCAGCTCGGCCTGGAGGTCGACATCCTCGTCAACAACGCCGGCTACGGCACGTTCGGCCGCTTCGCGGAAACGCCGCTCGACGGCGAGCTCGCGATGATCCAGGTGAACATCGTCGCGCTGACGGAGCTGACCAAGCGGCTGCTGCCGCCGATGATCGCGCGCGGGCGCGGCCGCATTCTCAACCTCGCCTCGACGGCCGCCTTCGTTCCCGGCCCGCTGATGGCGGTCTATTACGCGACGAAGGCGTACGTGCTGTCATTCAGCGAAGCGATCGGCGAGGAGCTGAAGGGAACCGGGGTGAGCGTGACCGCGCTGTGTCCGGGTCCGACCGCATCGGGCTTTCAAGCGCGCGCACACATCGAGGAGTCGAAGCTCGTCGCCGGACGAAAGCTGCCGACGTCGCGCGAGGTTGCCGAAGCGGGGTACCGCGCGATGATGGCCGGCACGCCGATCGCCATTCCCGGGTTGCTGAACAAGCTGACCGCATTCGCGCCCCGCGTGACGCCGCGGCGCGTCATGCCGGGCATCGTCCGCCGGATGCAGGAACTCCGCAACTCGTGATCGTGCGGCTCGCGCGCGCCGGCGATGCGGCCGATATCGTGCGGATCTACAACGAGGGAATCGAGGACGCCGTCGCGACCTTCGAAACCGACGCGCGATCGGCCGAGCAGATGGCGGAGCTGCTGCGCGAGAAGGGCGAGAAGTATCCGACCGTCGTTGTCGAACGCGAGGGACGCATCGTCGCCTGGGCCGGAGCGGGCACGTATCGCGCGCGGAGGGCCTACGCCGGCATCGCCGAGCATTCGGTCTATGTCGAGCGCGCGTCGCGCGGGCTCGGCGCCGGCCGCGCGGCGCTCGAAGCGCTGATCGAGGAATACGAGCGCCGCGGCTTCTGGAAACTCTGTTCGCGGATTTTCAGCGAGAACACAGCCAGCATCCGCCTGCACGAGCGCGTCGGCTTCCGCGTCGTCGGCACCTACTGCCGCCACGGCAAGCTCCACGGCCAATGGCGCGACGTGGTGATCGTGGAAAAGCTGCTTGGTGAAGCTGCAGCCGGGTAGGGAAGTTCCGTCGGAGGGCGGCGTCTGCACGTACGGACATTTCGGTTACGCCTGGACGAGCGCAGCGGTGAGGTCGCGGATGCTCTTCAGCTGATCGACCGACTCGATCGCATCGAGCGCGCGCTTGATCCGATCGCTCGACAGAATCAGGCTCGCGCAGTCGGTGAATTTCTCGTGCAGCTCCTCGCGCGTGAACGGACGCTCCGGTCCTCCGCGATAGCGCTCGTCCGAGGGCTGCGACAGCTTTCGTCCATCGGCGAGATCGATTTCCACGATGCTGCGCATCTTGTCGAAGCCGCGCGCTTCGATCGCCTGATCGAACACCGTGTCGACGCGGCTCATCATCGCCTGCACCGCCGGCGACGATACGAACTCGTCGGTGAACTCGCGGATGCCGGCGCGGCGCCTCAGCGCGATGCTCGCCATCATGAACGGCAGACAGAACTTGGCTTCGAGCTCGCTCTTCGCCGTTTTGTAGCGCAGCGGGTTCAGGATGTTCGAGCCCGCCCGCACGCGCACGCGCGCGATCCGATCGGGCTTGACGTCGTGATCCGTCACCAGCTTCAGCATCGCGTCCATCGTCGGGTGTCCGAGCGAGCCGCAGGGGTACGGCTTGAACGACACGCCGGGATCGACGATTGAGAACGGCTTGCCGAGCGCCGGCACGATGCGCGACAGATCGGCGCCGCCGCCCATCACCTGGAAGAAGCCCCACTCCCCGTCGAGGCCATCGTCTCCGGCCGTGAAGCCGCGCGACGCGAGCTCCGCGGCGGTGACGCCGTTCTCCGCGGCGCGACCGGCGTGCAGCGGCTTGGTCATCGATCCGAAGTTCACGCGGAGGCCGCTGCTCATGCTCGCCGCGATGCCGAGCGCATGGGCGCTCTGCGGCCGCGTCAGCTTCAACAGCTTCGCCGCCGACGCCGCCGCGCCGAAGGTGCCGATCGTGCCGGTGCTGTGGAAGCCGCCGACATAGTGGCGCGGGTTGATCGCCTCGGCGATTTTGCATTCGACCTCGAATCCGGTGAGGAAGGCCTCGAGGAAGGCACGGCCCGACACACCGAGCCGTTCGCCGACGGCCAGCGAGGCGGCGAGCACCGGCACGGTCGGATGCGTCAGCAATCCGAACACGCGATCCGGAGTGGAGGAGAGCTGCGTGTCGTCGTAGTCCATCGCATGGCCGCTCGCCGCGTTGGCGAGCGCGGCCTGCGCGGCAGAAGCGGACGCTTTCCGCGGGCCGAGGATCGTCGAGTCGCCGAAACCATCAACATTTTTTACGGCTCGTGGGGCCCCATCGCCACCCGCAACTGCGCTGCGCCGAACATCGGCTTGATTGGCCGCGGGCGCTGACTCGCTCTCCTCGCGCGAGCCGCAGGCGCGGGTCGTGACGTGCTCGCGCACGATCTCGCTTCCGCGAACGGTCGATCCGGCGAGCACGACGCCGAAGCCGTCGATCAGGCAGCGTTTCGCTTCGGCGGTGGCTTTCTGCGGCATGCGATCGAACGATGCGCTTTGGATGAACTCGACGACCGCAGCGGTGACGCCGGTCGGGAACGCGTGCCTGGGCTGTGCGGAGTCCGGCTGCAGGCGGACGCCACCAGAGTCGCGGACGCCGCTCGCGCCTGAAACCGGAGCGGCGGCGGCCATCGACGTCAGCTTCAGAAATTCTTTCCGCGTCATGATCTCATCCTCTCGCGATCGTGCCGCGCGGCCGCCGGCGCCGCTCGCGCGGCGGACAGTGCCGCGGCTTGAGCAGTGTATCCAGATCCTGGCGCAGCCGCTCGACGACCTTCGTGTCGCGATCGATCGCCCACTGCAGCAGCGAGCCGCCGATGAGCGCCTGGACGGCGCGCGCGAGGCGCATCGTATCGCACCGCTGCAGCTCGCCGGCGTGGACCGCTTCGTCGAGCAGCGATTTCAGCTCCCCCTGCATGGCGCGCGAGTGCGCGTGCGCGTGCTTGTGGAAATCGGGATCGGTGAGGTCCATCTGCAGGAAGGCGAGGCTGTTCGACATCATCTCCGGCGTTCCGGCCATCGCCGCCATACAGTCGGCGACCGCGTATACGGCGGCGATCGGCGATCGGTGCGCGGTCCGGATGCGCGCGAACTCGGCGCCAACGCCGCTGCTGTTGCCGGCGGTGAGGGCGAGCAGCAGTCCCCGCTTCGAACCGAACCGCTGGACCAGCGTGGCCGGCGAGACGCCCGCTTCCTTCGCGACATGGGCCAGCGTCAGTCCAGGTCCGATGCGCGACACGACGCGCAGGGCGGCGCCGAGGATGTCGGCGTCGGACGTCGCGCGCGGCCGCGGGCACATAGGTCCCGCGATTATAAACGGTCGTTCAGTTTCGACTGGATTCGTCGTGAAGGCGGGCGGCAGACTGCCGGGCAGAGCAGTCTCGATCGTTGAGGCCGCTCTGCCCGTGATCACAGATCAGCTTACATGCCGCAGCCGGGAGCTTGAGACATGTTGGGCGACGTGAGGACTCCGATGTTGGGATAGCTGTACGCGTGGTCAATCGCCGGCGAAGGGCTCATCCCGGCGAACCACGGAAGAAGCGCGACGTTGACCGGGTGATACGTCGTTCCATTCGGCATCGCTATCGGGAAGGTTTCGCCGATCGGCGCAGTCTCGATCACATCGGCGCCCTCCAGAAGGTTATTGCACACGAAGTTGATTGGGGACGACCACCACGGTGTCTCGTTTTCAGCGAACGGGTCGTTAACCGTCTCGGCGATTTCGTGGCTGAGGGCAGCGATGTCGGCGAATTCGACGGTGCCGAAGAGGTCCGGCGAGATCCAGCTCGAAGCTGCCATGACGTACCGTTTCTCGCGCCAACCATTCGCCGCGTTGCCCGGCTCGGAATCGTAATTGTGGAATCCGGTCCCGAAAAACGTTGGATCGCTGTTGGAATTGAACAACACGTTGTTGAGTAGAAATATCGACAGGTCGCGTGTCGTGATCTGACGCGCATTCTCGGCGGCGCCCATGAGCGTCGTTGTGTCGGTCGGCGTCGGCGGAAACATCGCTTTCAGGAAGGCGTCGATATTCACTATTACAGCGCGACAGCAGGTGCCGTCGTCGTTCGCTGTGATCATGTGATCGCTCGGTCCCACGACTACGGTGCGCGGCTGTTCGATACGCGGCAGCAGCATGGTGTGCCAATTACCTTCCGCAACGTTCGGTAGGCTGAAGAACTGCGCACGCTGTATCGCGTCGGCGTACTGCGTCGGCCGGCGGCTCGAGCTGAAGTCGGACAAGCTGAAGAGCGGCGACTTCAACATGTCACGCAAGTGAGTCGTGCCATCGATGAACAGCACTGACCCATCCTCTTCATGTAGTTCGAGGTTGACGGGAATGATCGGCGCCGGAATCCACGTCGTACGGCCGCCGCGATCGTCGTCGTCATGGCCGCGTCGATCGTCGCGCTGCCTGATCGGCGACTGGCCGACCATCGTGAACGGCCAGTTCGACTTCGGCACTCCGACCGAGTCCACTCCGTCCGCCACGAAGAATGAAGACCATGTGGCCAGGGTATCGATTGAGCCGCTGTTCGACTTCGGATGGCGGCCACGGATCCCCTTGAGGGAATGGTGCATCCATCGCCCCTGGCCCTTGAAGAACTGATCGCGGTCCCCAGCGCCCTGCGCCGAGACCGTGGCCCAGACGGCCCCTATGAGAGCTGCGGTTACCGCAAGTGCACGCATTCCTGCCTCCTGAAATTGACGGTGCACCAACAATATCGTAAGAATCCGCTCGTGTCCCTCCAACTTTCGTCCCAAACTCACTGCGACCATCGTCCCAGTCGGTCAGGAAAGCCGGTTGAGCTGACGCGGTCGTGTGCAACGGCGGGAAAACGTGTAAGCGTCTGTGAAGGAGGGGCTCGAAGACGATTCCGAAAAAAAAGTGCAGAAGCGTAATCAGACCGGCGTCATGGGTCGACGGCAGCGCGCGCGAATCGGAAAGGCGCGGATTCCTGAACGCGCGTTTACTTTGTTCTTGATTAGTAAATGTCCGTTCATTTATAATCGCCGCCGAGGGCATTTTGCAGGTAGTCCGCACATGAGCCGCCGCATCATCGCCCGCATCGCCACCAGCGCCGACGGCTTCATCGCGCGCTGGGACGGCAGCGTCGACTTCCTCAACGAGCGCCCGCGGCCGAAGGGCAGCTACGGCATGGGCGAATTCTACCGATCGATCGACACGATTCTCTGGGGCCGCAAGACCTACGACGTCGCGCTCGACTTCCAGCGGCAGGGCGTGAAGGGGGCTGCGTTCGACCCGAAAGTGAAGAACTACGTCTTCTCGCGGAATCCGCCGGCCGCGCCGCCGCCCGGCGTCGAGTTCGTTTCAGAGGACGTGAAGCCGTTCGCGCGCCGGCTGCGCGCCGTACGCGGCAAGGACATCTGGATGATGGGCGGCGGCGGGCTGATCGCGTCGTTTCTCGACGCCGGCGAGATCGACGCGTTCAGCATCCACATCGTGCCGACGCTCATCGGCGAGGGGATTCCGCTGCTCGCGCCGCGGCACCGGCGCGTGCCGCTGAAGCTGAAGGGTGTCAGGAAATTTCCGGACGGCGTCGTGCATCTGGATTACGAGATCTCGCGGCCGCCCGCGTGATGACGATTACGTACTATCCGAAACCGGACATAACCTTATCGCGTCTCCGGCTGGCCTCGCCGCACGATGTCGTCGACCAGCGCTTTCAGCCGTTCCGCGTCGGCGGCGCTCGGCTCCGACGGCGTCGACTGCTGGATCTCGCGCTTGCCGCCGTTGGTGTCGACGCTCACGGTGCGCCACCGTGTGCCGCGGAAGCTTCCATCCTCCTCGAACCGTCCGCCGATGTTCTCGTGCACGTGCCTGACCGCCACCGCCGCGTCGTCGCCGATATCGCTGATGGTTTCGGTTCGCAGCACCGCATCCGACGCGCTGATCGGCCGGCCGCTTCCGTCGAGGACGACGAGCAGGATGCGGAGGCCGGCGGAACCGGCCGACAGCTCGACGATCAGTTGCTGCCAGTCCGCGATCGCCGCCGCTTCGGGCCGCGCGAGCACTTCCGGCGCCGCGATCGGCTGACGCCGCGGCAGCGCATCGGCCGGCAGCGGTGCGAGCAGCTCGTGCCACGGCACGCCCGCCACGTCAGCGGATCCTGACCCGCGACTGCTCCCGCATGAACTGCTGGACGTAGTACGGACCGCCGGTCCCGCGGCCCGTCGATCCGCTGGCTTTCCAGCCGCCGAACGAATTGATGCCGGGCCACGCGCCCGTCGTCGCGCCGGCGCGCCGGTTCGCGTACGTCACGCCGGCCTGGATCCGATCGAAGAACTGCTGAATCTCGCGGTCGTCCTCCGAGAAGATGCCCGCCGTCAGGCCGTACTCGGTACCGTTGGCGAGATCGATGGCCTCGTCCAAGGTCGTCACGTCACCGAGAACAGTGATCGGGACGAACAGCTCTTCCGAGAACAGCGGGTGCCTCGTCGGCAGACCGTCGATGATCGTCGGCTCGACGAAGTATCCGTGCGCGAGCTCGCCGTCGGTCAACCGGCGGCCGCCGGTGAGGATTGTTCCGCCCTCCGCTCTGGCCCGCGCCACCGTGCGCTCGTAGGTCTTCACCGCGTCTTCGTTGATGACGGGGCCGAGGTACACGTCGCGATTGAGCGGGTTGCCGATCTTGATCTTCTTCGTCTTGTCGACGAGCAGCTTCACGAACTCGTCGCGGACCGGTTTGGCCACGTAGACACGCGAACATGCCGAGCACTTCTGCCCCTGCGCGCCGAAGGCCGATCGCATGACGCCGTCGGTCGCTTTGTCGAGGTCCGCCGACCGCATGATGAGCGCGGGGTTCTTCCCTCCCATCTCGATGATCAGCGGACGCGGGAACGGCCGCGACGCGTTGTCGCGAATGAGGTGCATGCCGACGTCCTTCGATCCGGTGAAGACGATGCCGTCGATGTCTTTGTTGTCGATGAGCTCCTGGCCGGCGGTGCTGCCGCCTCCGGTGACGAAGTTGAAGACGCCCGCCGGCACGCCGGCTTCCATCATCATTTCGTACAGCTTGTACCCGAGGAGCGGCGTCACCGACGCCGGCTTGAACACGACCGTGTTCCCTGCGACGAGCGCGCCGCCTGACGGTCCCGCCGCGAGCGCGAGCGGGAAGTTGAAGGGCGAGATGACCGCCCACACGCCGTACGGCCGCAGCACGCTGGCGTTCTCTTCGCCCGGCCCGAGCGCGCCGAGCTTCACCTGGAAGCCGTCGTGCTGTTCGATCTGGTGGCAGTAGTACTCGATCAAATCAGCCGACTCTTCGACGTCGCCGACGCATTCGAGGCGGCTCTTGCCGGCTTCATATCCCATCAGCGCCGAGAGCTCCCAGCGGTGGCTGCGGATCGCGTCGGCGACCTTCTTCAGCAGCGCCACGCGATCGCGCCACGGACGCGCGCTCCACGCCGGGAATGCCGCCTTCGCGGCGGCAATCGCATCGCGCACCTGCTCGCCCCCGGCGCTCTGAAACTTGCCGAGCAGGATGCGCGTGTCGATCGGGCTGCGATCGTCGAACTCGCTCGCGGCGCGGACTTCGCGTCCGCCGATCATCAGCGGATAGCTCCTGCCGAACGTCGACTTGACGCGCTCGATGGCGGTGTCGAGCTCGCGGTGGAGATCCTCCATGCGATCCGCGGTCATCGTCGCGTAGGTGATCTTGGTTTGCGCCGTCTTCGTATCTGTTTCCATTGGTGATCCCATTTCAACGTCTCAATACATCCGCAGCTCTGTCCAGCGCGGCAGCCAGACGCGCGACCTGTGATGCGAGCCGCGCGCGGTCGCCGGCGTCGAGCGCTTCGGCGACACCGGGCAGGACCTCCGGCGCGTACGTCGGCTTCGGCGCATAAATCAGATGACGATACCATGGGCGGCCGGGGATGCCGTCGGCATCGAGAAACGCGCGCTCGACGGCGATGAGGGCGCGACTGGTCGCCGGTTGCTCAGCCGGATCGCTCAACGCGCGATCGATGCGGCGCGACATCTCGCCTGCGGCGGCGCTGAAACGATCGACCGCCTGCGCGAGCGGCGTTACCGCCGCGCGGTCGGGCCCCGGCATCCGATCGGTAATTTCCTTGACGAACTCGCGCAGGCGCGACGCATACGCCGCGTAATCGAGCGGAAGCACGTCGGCGTTCGCGAGCCGCAGCGCGATGATGCCCCAGAGACGCGTCATCGTGGCGTGCTGGGCGAACTGCGGGTCGCCGACCTTTTCCATCCACAGATGGTTGTCGTAAATCGAGTGGTAGACGCCATATGGTCCGGTAAACATCAGGTCGGCCACCGGGACGCCGAGAAAATTCAGGAACACGGTGTAATCCGATCCGCTTCCGAGTCGATTCTTCACCTCGACCGACGCCCCGCGCGCGCCGAGCGCCGTCGCCGCCGATTCGCCGATCACCCTGTTGAGCGACGGCACCGCCGTGGCGTCGAACGTCGTGCCCTGGACGCCCATGTCGACGTTCAGATACGCCACTGCGTGATCGGTCAGTTCGCGCGCGTGCTCTTCGCCCCATTCCGTAGACGAGGTGAGGGTGAATTCCTCCGCATCCCAGTTGCCGAACACGATCGTGCGCTTCGGGCGCGCGCCGCGTCTGGCGAGCGCGCCCAGCGATCGCGCGAGCTCCATCAGCGCCGCCGTGCCGCTGGAGGGATCGACGCCGCCGTACACCCACGCATCGCGGTGGTTCCCGACGATGACGAGGTCGTCCGGGTTCGCTGCGCCGGTGATGCGGCCGGTGACGGTCCAGATCGGCCGCACCTTGTCGTCGTTGTGCACGCGCAGCCGCACCATGGCGCCAGGGCCGACGCGATACGTCAGCGACGGGATGCCGCCCTGCCACGCCTCGGGCGCCGCCGGCCCCTGCATCGTCTCGAGGACGACGCGCGCGTCGCGCCACGACAGCGGCGCGCTGATGATCTTCGGCAGCGAGATGGCGTCGCGCGCCGCAATCCGTTTCGCACCCGGCAGCGACGCCCATCCCGGCGTGAGCGGATCGCCCGGTACGCGGAAGTCGTACACCGTTCCACCGCGCTGGATGTGGCTTTCGTTTCCCCAGGGGCCATCCGGATACGTTCTGCCTTTCCGGAACCCGTCCTCGGCAGGATCGGAGTAGATGAGGAGGCCGGCGGCGCCGCGCTGCTCCGCGGTGAGCGCCTTGAATCCACGGTAACTGTAGGGAACGGCATAGCGGACGAGCGCGATCTTCCCTTTGATGTCGATGCCGTGGTCGCGCAGCCAGTCGTAGTCGGCGGGATTGCCGCTCGCCGCGTACACCACGGGAGCCGTGACGTCGCCTGAAGCCGAGTACGCGTGATACGCGACGCCGACGTCCTTTGCGGAAAAGGGATCGCCGGGGACCGGATCTTCTTTCAGCGTCGCGCGCCACACGCGCTCGCCCTGCATCATCTCGACGCGTACGTCGTCCGCGTAGGGGAGCAGCACCTCGTGTTCGGAAATTTCGACGCGCTCGAGGCCGTACTCCTTCCAGCGGTCGCGCACCCATTCGGCAAGCAGGCGATCGCGCGGCGTGCCGGCGACGTGCGGCTCGGCGGTCAGAAACGCATGCGCCTCGCGCGCCCTGGCCGGCGACGGCATGGTGACGAAGCGGCGTTCGATGGAACGCTCGGCGGCGGAGGAGCGGGAAGTGAAGCCGTAAATTGCGGGCGGCGGGGATGCGCTCGCCGCGGCCCATAGTCCTCCACCACACAGCGCGACACCACAAAACGCTCCACCACGAAGCGCACACCTTTTCATCGCTTCATTGCCCTCACGATCTCCCTCGCCGCCAGTGTCCCCGACAGACCGTTGAGGCCCGTCCCGGGGTGGGTCCCCGACCCACATATATAAAGGTTGCGGACCGGGGTCCCGTAGCGCGCAAACCCGAGCAGCGGCCGCGTGACGAACAGCTGATCGAGCGCGAGGTCGCCGTGGAAGATGTGGCCGCCGGTCAGCCCATAGCTGCCTTCGAGATCGAGCGGCGTTGTCACCTGATGCCCGAGCACCGACGCCTCGAAACCGGGAGCGTATCGTGCGATGACCTGGGTCGTCACCTTGGCCAGCCGCTCGCGTTCCATCTCCCAGGTCGTGCCGCGGAGATGATACGGCGCGTATTGGACGTACGCCGCCACGGTCGAGTCGAACGCGGTGAGCTCGACCCACGGCTCGTCCGAGAAGCTGCCGTACTTGGCGGCGTCGAACGCGCGCTCGATTGCATCGATGTTGCGCCCGAGCCGAACGCGGCTCGCGAGCGCTGCGGCCTGCTCGCGCGGATCGAGCGCGGCGAGGCTCGTGAACCGCGGCGGCGCTGAAACGGTGTACGTGACCGCCGCAAGCGTGCCGTGCCCGCGGATGTTCTGCACGCGCCGCACGAATTCCGGCGCGAGATGAATCGGGTCGACGAGCCCGAACGTGCGCTTCGGATCTGCGCTCGAGACGATCGCCCGCGCCTGGATCTCTTCACCGCCCGTGAGGACGACGCCGGTGGCGCCGCCGCCGGCGACTGCGACCTGGGCGACGTCAGCAGACGTTCTGATTTGGACCCCGGCCGCGCGCGCCGCCGCCGCCAGCGCGTCGACGAGCGCCGCGGCGCCGCCTTTCGCAAACCAGCCGGTCGCGATCGGGTCCGCTTCGGTCGCGCCGAGCAGCAGCAGCACGGCGGCGCTTCCCGCCGACCATGGCCCGAGAAACGATCCGAGGATGCCGCCGGCGGCGACGGCGGCGCGCAGCGGTTCGCTCTCGAACCACTCGCCGGCGAGATCGGCGACGGCCATCGGCATCCAGCGAAGCAGACGGTACGCATCGGCCCTGCCCAACGCGCGGAATCTGCGGCCGGCCTTGAGCGCCTCGAACAGATCGGCGCGCGACGGTTCGTCGACCGACGGCGGCGCCGCCGACGACAGCGCCCGCAGCACCCCGCTGATGCGGGCGAAGCTCGCGAGGAACTTCGGATACTGGTCCGCGTCTTTGGACGAGAACGCGCGGATGCTTTGAGCGGCTCTCGCGGGATCGCGCCACAGCATCAGCGGCGGCCGGCCGTCGACGTCCGGCGCACACGCGCTCACATCGGGTCGCACGATCTCGAGGCCGTGACGCGCAAGATCGAGCGCGCGGATGACGCCGGGATCGATCGACGCGGTATGCGACAGCCACGCGCAGCCCCCGACTCGATCCGATCGCTCGAGGACGAGCGTCTTCAGCCCCGCCTTCGCGAGGAACGTCGCCGCGATGAGGCCGTTGTGACCGGCGCCGATCACGATGGCGTCGTGGGAACGGCCCATCACGGTCGACTCACGAAACGAGGTCTTTTCGTGTGTTTCGAGTCTTCGCGTTTTTCGTGGCTCACGACCGGTGCCCCAGGATGCGGAGGGCAGCATTGCGCCCCGGCGCGCCCATGATGCCGCCGCCCGGATGCGTCGCGCTGCCGCACATCCACAGGTTCCGAACCGGAGTGTTGTACTGCGCCCATCCGGGCACCGGCCGCGCGAAGAACAACTGCTCGAGCGTCAGCTCGCCCTGGAAGATGTTTCCTTCGGTGAGCCCGAACTCGCGCTCGAGATCGAGCGGCGTCAACACCTGTCTGTGAAGGATGATGTCGCGAATGTTCGGCGCGTACTCCGCGATCGTGTCGATCACCGTGTCGCCGAACGCCTCGCGCTCGTCGTCCCAGGTTCCCGATGCGAGCTTGTACGGCGCGTATTGCACGAAGCACGACAGGATGTGCTTGCCGGGCGGTGCGACCGACGGATCGGTCAGCGTCGGAATCACCATGTCGATGTACGGCCGGCGCGAGAATTCGCCGTACTTCGCCTGGTCGTACGCCCGCTCCAGGTAGTCGACGCTCGGCGAAATCGAGAGCGCGCCGCGCAGATGCGGGCCGTCGCCGGGCAGGCACCGGAAGGCGGGCAGCGCGTCGAGCGCCAGGTTCACCTTGCCGGACGAGCCGCGGAACTTGTAGCGCCGCACCTCGTCGAGGAACTCGCCGGGCAGCTCTTTCGCGTCGATGAACTTCAGGAACGTGAGGTTCGGATCGACGCTCGACAGCACGAGGTCCGCGGCGATCTCGTCCCCGTTGGCGAGCACCACACCCGTCGTGTGGCCGTCCTTCACCCGGATGCGCGCCACCGGCGACCGGACGCGGATCTCGACGCCGGCCTCGCGCGCCGCCGACGCGATGGCGTCCGAGATCGCGCCGGTGCCGCCGCGCGCGAACCCCCACGATCGGAACGCGCCGTCGATCTCGCCCATGTAGTGATGCAGCAGCACGTACGCGGTGCCCGGCGATCGGACGCCGAGAAACGTGCCGATGATCCCCGACGCCGACATCGTCGCCTTGAGCACGTCGGTCTCGAACCACTGATCGAGAAAATCGACCGCGCTCATCGTCATCAGCTGCACCTGGTTGTAGCGATCGACGTCGTTGAGGGCACGGAAGCGCCGTCCCATGAAGAGCAGCTTCATCAGCTCGCGCGGATCGAGCGACATCGGGTCGGGCGGCGTCATGTTGAGGATCGGCTTGACGAACCTCGCCATCTCGACCATCGCCTTGCCGTACTCGTCGTAGGCCTCGGCGTCGAGCCTCGAGTGCCGCGCGATCTCGCGCCGAGTCTTCGCGTGGTCGTTCACGCGCCACAGGTAGTCGCCGTTCGGCATCGGCGTGAACGTGCCGTCGAGCGGCAGAATCTCCAGGCCATGCCGCGGCAGATCGAGGTCGCGGATGATTTCCGGGCGCAGCAGCGACACGACATAGGAACAGACCGAGAACCGGAATCCGGGAAACACTTCTTCGGTGACGGCCGCGCCGCCGAGCACGTGGCGGCGCTCGAGAACGAGCGTCTTCCTGCCGGCGCGCGCCAGGTACGCCGCAGCGGTCAGGCCGTTGTGGCCGCCGCCAATGACCACCGCGTCATATTTCATGTGACAATTCAGATTTCAGATTTCAGATTGCAGATTGCAGATTGCAGATTGCAGATTGCTGATTAGCGACAACAATCTGAAATTAAATCTGCAATCTGAAATCTGCAATCTGAAATCAGAAATCTGCAATCTGCAATCTCAACGTTTGTATATGGTGCCGCCCTTCATCACGAACGTGACGCGTTCGAGCTCCGTGATGTCGCGCAGCGGATCCCCGGCCACGGCAATCAGATCGGCCAGCTTGCCTGCTTCAATCGTCCCGACGCGGTCGCTCCATTCCATGATCTCCGCGGCGGTCTTCGTCGCCGACAGAATCGCGGCCATCGGCGTCTGTCCGAGCCGTACGCGATAGGCGAACTCGCGCGCGTTCTCGCCGTGCGGAACGACGGCGGCATCGGTCGCGAAGCCGATGGGCAGGCCGGCCGCGAGCACCATCCGGAACGACCGGTCCTTCAACGCCTTGATCTCGCGCGACCGCGCCTTTTCGGACTCCGGTACGTTCCCGTTGCCCGAAATCGATTCGCTCGTGTAGAGCGTCGGCACGAAGTACGCACGATGTGTTTTGAGCAGCGCGACCGCCTCGTCGTCCATGATGCTGCCGTGATCGACCGTGCGCACGCCAGCGCGGATGCCGGCCTTGATGCCGTCGGTGCCGTGCAGATGCGCCGCGACGTGCTTCCCCCATCTCGCCGCTTCTTCGACGGCAACGCGCATCTCTTCTTCGGTGTAGGACTGCGCGCCCGGCGGAATGCCTTTCGACAGCACCGCGCCGGTGCCGAGAATCTTGATGAAATCGGCGCCCTGCTTCAGGTTCGTTCGCACCGCTCTGCGGATCTCGTCGGGACCATCGGCGAGGTTCCTGACGATCGGTACGTCGACGTAGATCGAGAACTGGCGCGCATCGCCGGCGCCGCCGGTCGGCGACACGTAGTTGCCCGACACCATGAGCCGCGGACCGGGCACGATCCCTTCGTCGATCGCCTTTCGCAGATCGATATCGGTGTACGGCCACGTCGGTCCCATGTCGCGGCAGCTCGTGAACCCTGCCATCAGCGTGATCGACGCGTTGTGTGCGCCATGCAGCGCCGCCTGGCCGGGTGTCGTCTTCAACAACTCCTCTTCCCAGTGAATGCCGGTGCTCGTCAGATGCGTGTGGAGATCGATGAGGCCCGGCAGCAGCGTCGCGGATCCGAGATCGATCACGCGCGCGCCGCTCGGAATCGTCACGCCGCTTCCAGCGGCCTCGATCCGATCGCCGCGAATCACTACGACCGCCGGCGCAATCGGCTGACCGCCGCGCCCGTCGATCAGCCGCGCCGCGCGAACGGCAATCACGGGCGGCGCCGCAATCTGAGCGCAGAAGACGATCACCGCCGCGCCGGCAACGATCACTTGTTTCATATGCGGAGATTCTATGTCGGCGACACCGAGGCAGGACGGGCGGGAACGGCAGGATGGGCAGGACAGGCAGGATGCGCGGGAACCGCCCCTCCCGCCCCATATAATTCGCGAATGCCCATCGGGACCGCCGTGCACGAGCGCACGTTCGCGCTCGCCGAGAGCTTGAACTATCGCGAGTGGTCCGGCTACTACGCCGTCAGCGCGTACGAAGCGCATCACGAGCACGAGTACAACGCGATCCGCAACGCGTCGGCGCTCATCGATGTCTCGCCGCTGTTCAAGTATCTCGTTCGTGGCCGCGACGCAGTCAGGCTGGTCGACCGCGTGATCACGCGCGACGCGTACAAGCTCGCCGTTGGTCAGGTGTATTACACGCCGTGGTGCGACGAGCACGGCAAGGTCATCGACGACGGGACTGTGACGCGCGTAGCGGAGGACACATTTCGCTGGACCGCGGCGGATCCCAGCCTTCGATGGTTCACGCAGAACGCGATCGGGCTCGACGTCGCGATCGAAGACATCTCGGAACACGTTGCCGCGCTCGCGCTGCAGGGGCCGACCTCCGGCCGGCTGCTCGATGCCGTCGCCGACGCGCCCATCCGATCGCTGAAGTACTTCCGCATGACGCGCGGCTCGATTGGCGGCGTCGCCGTCGAGATTTCGCGCACCGGCTACACCGGCGATCTCGGATACGAAATCTGGATGCCGTGGTCCCGCGCGCTCGACGTGTGGGATGCGCTCATGAAAGGCGGCCGGCCGTTCGACATTCATCCGGCCGGCATGCTCGCGCTCGACGTCGCGCGCGTCGAGGCTGGTCTGCTGCTCATCGACGTCGACTTCAACAGCAGCAAGAAGGCGCTGATCGAGGCGCAGAAATACTCGCCCTACGAGATGGGGCTCGGCCGCCTCGTGCAGCTCGACAAACGTCCGTTCGTCGGCCGCGCGCCGCTCGCCGACGAACAGCGCCGCGGCCCCGCGCGCCGCATCGTCGGCCTCGAGATCAGCTGGCCGGCGGTGGAGAAGCTGTACGACGATCTCGGGCTGGCGCCGCAGCTCGCGGCGGCCGCCTCGCGGGTGCACGTGCCGGTGTACAAGAACGGACGGCAGATCGGGAAGGCGACCACCACGACGTGGTCGCCGGTGCTGAAGAAGTTGATCGCCCTCGCGACCGTGTCGGCGCCGCACGACGCCGAAGGCGCTTTGCTCGAATTCGAGGTGACGGTCGAAGCGGTACGCCATCGCGTGCCTGCGACGGTCGTGAAGACGCCATTCTTCAACCCACCGCGAAAAACCGCGCCGCCGCTCGGCTGAAAGCCTCGCGCTACAGCACGCTCGGCTGAAAGCCTCGCGCTACAGCACGCTCGGCTGAAAGCCTCGCGCGACAGCGCGCTCGGTTGAAAGCCTCGCGCGACAGCACGCTCGGCTGAAAGCCTCGCGCGACAGCACGCTCGGTTGAAAGCCTCGCGCGACAGCACGCTCGGCTGAAAGCCTCGCGCGACAGCACGCTCGGTTGAAAGCCTCGCGCTACGGCACGCTCGGCTGAAAGCCTCGCGCTACAGCACGCTCGGCTGAAAGCCTCGCGCGACGTGCGTAGGGCGAGCCTTTCAGGCGAGCCGCTCTGCCTCTCGTCTCACGATCTCGTCGAACGACCAGAGCAGCTCCTCGCGCTCCGAGTACGGCCCCGGCTGGTATACACGCGAGTTGATTCCGGCCTGCGACTGCTCCGCGATCCACCAGTCCTGGCGGTTCGTGAGATCCCAGAACTCGATGGCGTCGTCGATGTGAAAGTCGGGCTTCGCCATCTGGTCGGGATGGAAATGCCACTCGCAGACGATCTCGGTTCGATCGTGCGCGCGAGGCCAGAGCGTGTGCGTCATGATGTAATCGGGATGAAGGCTGAGCAGGAAGTTTGGATAAATCGAGTAGTACGCGACCTGTTGCCGCTGCGATTCGCTCAGCCCGGGCAGATATTCGCGCCGGCGCTTTCCGTCCATGCTCATCGTCTCGACGCCGTCTCTGAATCCCATCGCGCCGCCGCAGTAGCACGCCGTCGGCGTCACGTTGTCGGCGCCGAGGTAATGATGGAGTTTGTTGAGCGCCGGATGCAGCGTCGGACAGTGCAGGCACTCGTTGTAGTTGAGAACGATCAGCTTCCAGTTCGCCTTGACCTCGTACACGATGCGCCGGCCCAGACGGAGGTCGGCCATCCGGTATGCCGCGAATCGCTCTGGCAGATCACCCAGCTGATCTCGAAGGGCGGGAAGGGGAGGATGGGCGGGAAGGGGAGGATGGGCGGGATTGGCGGGACGGAGGAGCACGAACACGTGGCCGTCCCAGACATCGCATCCCGCGCGATGCAGCGGGTACTCGTCCTTGCAGAATCCTGCGGCCATGTGAGGCGCGGCCAGCAATCGTCCTGACAAATCGTACGTCCACGCGTGATACGGACATTGAATGCGCTCGACGAAGCGGCCTTCGGCCTGCTCGCAGAGGCGCGTGCCGCGGTGGCGGCACACGTTGAACAGCGCGTGAATCGCGCCCGCTGAATCGCGCGTGACGATGATGCTTTCGTCCGCGAGCGAGCGTGTAAAGTAATCGCCGCTGTTCGGGAGCTGATCGGCGCGGCCGGCGCAAATCCACCGATTGAAATAAAAGCGTTCCAGCTCGCTCCGGTAGAAATCAGGATCCGCATAGAATCGGCGCGGGAGCGTCGTGTGCATAGGATTCGTTCGCCCGAGGTCTCTCGCTCGCCTGAAAGGCTCGCGCTCCAGGAAATCGATCATAGCCCGACGCTCCGGCGCGCGCTCGGACGCTGGGACCTGACGGCGATCGGCGTCAATCAGGTCATCGGCGTGTCGATATTCCTGCTGCCGTCGCAAATCGCCGGCGTCATCGGAGCATGGGGTCCGATCGGCGTCGCCGTCGTCGGGTTGACTTCCCTGTCTGTCGCGCTATGCTTCGCCGAGCTCGCGAGCCGATTCGAAGGGACCGGCGGACCGTATCTCTACACGCGCCATGCGTTCGGCGACTTCTTCGGATTCGAAGTCGGGTGGATGCAGTGGTTCACGCGTGCCGCAAGCCAGTCGGCCGTGATGGCCGGCACGGCGGTCGCCCTCGGCTACTACTGGCCGGCGATCGACGCGGGCTGGCGTCGCGCGCTGCTGATCGTGGCGCTGTCAGCGGCCCACACCTGGATCAACATTCGCGGCATTCGTCAGGGCGCGTGGGTGATCAACGCGCTGACGATCGCCAAGCTGATGCCGCTCGCCATCTTCATCATTGTCGGCGTGTGGTATGTCGAGCCGGCGCGTCTCACGAGGCTGCCGCCGCTTACCGTCCGGCAGGCGCTCGGCGGCGCGCTGCTGCTGATCTTCATGTACGGCGGATACGAAGTGGTCCCGGTGCCTGGCGGCGAGACGATCGATCCACGCCGCGACGTCCCGTTCGCGCTCGTCGCGACGATCCTGTCGGTCACCGCGGTCATGACGCTGGCGCAGGCCGTGGCGCAGGGCGTGCTGCCCGATCTCTCGCGGCACAGCACGCCGGTTGCGGATGCCGCCGCCGTGTTCCTCGGCGCCGGCGGCGCACTGCTGGTCGGAGCCGGGTCGATCGTGTCGATGACCGGCAACAACGCCGGGCAGGTGCTGACGGGTGCGCGGATGATCTTCGCGCTCGCCGAACACGGTCAGCTGCCGGTCTGGTTCGGACGGGTTCATCCGAGATATCGGACGCCGGCGAACGCCGTGCTCTTCACCTCGGCGGTCGCCCTTGCGCTCGCCCTCAGCGGGTCGTTCGCCAAGCTCGCGGTGGTGGCCGCAGTCGCGCGGCTGATCATGTACGCGGGATGCGCCGCTGCTGTGCTGAAGGTGCGACGGCGTCCCGACGGGCTGCGGCCTGCGACCTTCGTCATACCGCTCGGGCCGGTCGTGCCGATCGTCGCGATGATCGTTTCGATCGCGGTCGCGTTCGGCGCCACGCGCGAGCAATTACTCGGCGGGCTGATTGCGCTTACGGGAGGAGCGACGCTCTTCGTCGTGCGCAAAGTGGCCCTCAATCGAAACGCACGGCGGCCGTATTTCCACCGCTGACCACGATACCTACGACCGGCACGAAGATTTTCGCCGGCACCTTCATCGTCATCGCTGCGAACGCCACCGCAGCGCCATGATTGCCGCCCGACGCCGCGACGACGCCCGCCGGAGGAACGGGCCGCGTCAACAGATGCGTGAAGGCGCCGCGGGTCTTGAACGACCCGGCGCGCTGCAGCTGCTCCAGCTTCAGCGTGACGCGGGCGTGCGCGATCCCGAGATCGCGTCCGTCGACGTCGACGACCGGCGTGCGGCGGATGTACGGCGCTATCAGACGATGGACGCGCTCGATGTCCGGTCGCGTGATCGAAATCTCCCGGTCTGCGTTCTTTGCGTTCTCTGCGTTGACGCGCATCGACGTCACCCGAGCAGCCGCTCGAGCTCCTCGGGATGGCCCGCGCGCGTGAGCGCGTCCTTGCGATCGACGAGCCCATGGCGCACGAGCTCGGCGAGCGACTCCTCGAACGTGAAAGATCCCTGTTTTCGCGTGATCGTGATCTCCTGATGCAGATGCTGCAGCGCGTTCTTGCGGAGGTGCTGCCGCGCGCCGTAGCCGACGATCAGCATCTCCGCCGCCGGCACGATGCCGCCGCCGACTCTCGGCATCAGCGTCTGCGTCATGACGGCCGCGAGCGCCATCGCGAGCTCCTGCCGAATCGTGTTCTGCCGCTCGAGCGGAAACGAATCGGCGATGCGGGCGACCGTGGTCGCCACGTCGGTCGTGTGCAGGCTGGAGAACACGAGATGTCCCGTTTCGCCCGCCGTCACCGCAATCTGCATCGTCTCGGGATCGCGCATCTCGCCGACGACGATGATGTCGGGCGCCTGGCGGAGGGCGGCGCGCAGCGCGGTCGGAAAGTCTGGCGCGTCGACGCCGATCTCGACCTGCTCGATCAGGCACCGGCCGTGCGGGTGCTCGTACTCGATCGGATCTTCGATCGTGATGACGTGCTTCGCCTCGCGATGATTGATCTCGTTGACGAGCGCCGCGAGCGTCGTCGTCTTGCCGGAGCCGGTGGGACCGCCGACCAGCACGAGACCGCGCGGCAGTCGCGAAAGAATCTCGACCGCTGCCGGCAGTCCAAGCGAGGCGAGTCTCGGCGGCGTCGGCGGCAGCCGGCGAATGGCGGCGGCGGCGCGTCCGCGCTCGTGATGGAGGTTGATGCGGAACCGGCCCAGCGTCGGCGCGCGAAACGAGGCGTCGGCGATGCCGGCCTCGCGGTATGCGCGACGCGCGTGCGACGGGAGCGCCGGCTCGATCGCGTCGTCGATCTCTTCGCTGCTCAACGGACCTTCGTGGAGCGCCGTCACGAGCCCGTCGATGCGCACCGAGGGCGGCGCCCCCGCGACGAGAAGCAGATCGCTCGCGTTGCGCTCGACGACCTGCTCGAGCCACGAGCGGAGGCGCGCCGTATGCTCGTCCTCCCGCGGAGCGCGGCGGACGCCTGCGTTCAGTTCCTTGACGAGCGCGTCCAGATTCTCCGTGTCATTTTTCAATGCTCGCGGGGCCCCACCCCCGCTCGCTCTCACTCGGCGGCCCGGCTTCGCCGGGCTTCCCTCCGGCGCCTCGCTCGGGCCGCGGGCGCTTAATCGAATGCTCGCGGGGCCCCACCCCCGCTCGCTCTCACTCGGCGGCCCGGCTTCGCCGGGCTTCCCTCCGGCGGGCCACCCCAACGCGGCTGCCGCGTTGGGGACCCCGGCGCCTCGCTCGGGCCGCGGGCGCTTAATCGAATGCTCGCGGGAGCCCGCGCCACTCATGCTCTGGCGCCGTCAGCGGTCGCCGAGGAGCGGTGCGTTGAGAAACCGCGTGAGCGGGACGACCTGCCGGAAGATCGTCAGCAGCGTGTCGTAGAACCGCGGGCTGATGGCGAACGACGCCGGCAGCTCGCGCCCCGCGAGGAACTGCCGGAACTTCAGATATTCCGCCGCGGCGTGGTCCTTCGGATAGCCGCGCGGCACGCGCTGCAGCCGCTCGCCTTCGAGCGCGCCGACGTGACGCCGGAAGGCCGGCGACTCGACGATGGCGCGCAGACGCCGCACGTTCCCGGCGATGTGCTCGCGCACCGCCACGAGCTGCGCCGTCTGCGGCGAGTACATGCCGCCGCCGACCCAGACGCCGTCCGGGGAGATATGGAAATAGACGCCGGCGCCTTCGTGCTTCGGCAGCCCGCGCGGCGGGAACACCGCGGCCGCGTGCGTCTTGTACGGCGCCTTGTTCGGCGAGAACCGCGTATCGCGGTAGATGCGGTACAGCGACGCCTTCGGCGTCGCGACGAGCTCCGGCGCGAATTCGCGGAAGTCGCGCGCGAGCTGCTCGATGATCGCAATCATCGGCTCGCGCACGTGCGTCTCGTAGTCGTCCTTGTGCGCGTTGAACCAGTCGCGCCGGTTGTTGCGCTTGAGCGCGCGCAGGAATTTCAGCGCCTGCGGCTTGAATCGCGGCGCGCTCACTGCGACAGGAACTCGCGGATCGCGCGGTTCACCTCGGCCGATTTCTCGCGCACGACCCAGTGCGTCGCGTCCGGGATGCGGCGAACCGTCAGCTTCGTCACGTATTGGTCGAGACCGTTCAAGTTGCCGGTGAGCAGCGCCGTGTCCTTCTCGCCCCAGATGACGAGCGTCGGCACGCGCACCATCAGCGGCTGCGCCGTCAGCGGCGACGCCGTCTCGCCCGGTCGCGGCGGACCGGCTGCGGCGGCGCGGTAGTAGTTGAGGCCGCCCGTGAGCGCGCCAGGCTGCGACCACGCCTCGATGTACGCCTTCTTGTCCTCTTCGGTGACGGTGCCGTTCTTCAGCCCTTCGCCGAGGATGGCGTTGACGAGCCCCGCGTAGCTGTCCGCCGAGAGCGTCGCTTCGGCCTGCTCGCCGCGGAACATCAGCATGTACTGGCTCGCCTGCTGCTGCGCCGCGTTGTCGCGCAGCTCGCGGCCGAAGATCGTCGGATGCGGCGCGTTGATGATCACGAGCCTGTCGAGCAGCTCGGGATGCTGCGCCGCGAAGACCCAGGCGACGACGCCGCCCCAGTCGTGGGCGACGAGGGTGAACGTCGATCCGCCGGACGCCTTCAGCAGATCGGTGGCGAGCGCGTGGACATCGGACACGAGGTACGGCATCCGATACTCGGACAGCTCGCGCGGCTTCGACGACAGGTTGTAGCCGCGCATGTCGGGCGCGACCGCCGTGTGGTCGCGGCCGAACTCGGCGAGCTGGTCGCGCCACTCGTACCAGAATTCGGGGAAGCCGTGGAGGAAGACGATGAGCGGTCCGCGCCCGGCGCGCGCGTAGTGGAGGCGCACGCCGTTGACGTCGGCGTACTCGTGAGAAACCGCCGGCACCTGGCCTTCGACAGGCTCGGGCCACTCTGAGCCTGCCGAAGGGTGCGCCGCCATGCCGGCCGTCATCACCGCCGCGACGATCGCCGCAGCGACAACACGAATCACCGCTGCGCCTGCTGGCCGGCGTTCGCCTGAGCCATCCGGTCCTGCATCTGACGCGTGAGATGCGGCACCTGGCCGATCAACCGCTGAATCGTCATGAGCTGCGCGCGGTGATGCATCTCGTGTTCTTTCGGTCCGAGCAGCATCTCGAAGCGCGTCTTCGTGCCGCCTCCGCCCTGCGGCGACATCTTGACCGACTCCGCCAGGAACGCCTCGGACAGTCCTTCGAGGAAGGCGGCGTACGAGTCGCCTTCGCTCTTCAGCAGCGCGATGATGTCGCTCTTCGTCCGCGGCTTCGCTTCCTCGGTCACCATGTCCTTGAAGAAGTCTGGGAAATTCACCGTCGCCAGGTCCGAGACTCCGCTGGTCTGGAGGCGCTGCTGAAAGCGCGTCGACAGTGCGATGTGCGTCAGCGACTGCGCGACCGTGCGCGTGTCGGGCGCCGGACGGAACTCGTACTTGCTCTCGGGAATGTCCTCCGCGATTTTGATCGTGTTGTTCCGAACGGTGCGAAACGATGCCGCCAGTTCTTTGCTGCCGTAGTAATTCATATCCCCTCCGTTATTTAAGTCACGTGGGGCCAGCCCCCAGCAACCGGCCCCCAGCCCCAGCCCCAGCAACCAGCTAATACCATCCGATCGGCTGCTCCGACAGATTGATATACACCTGTTTGACGTTCAGGTACTCCTCCACGCCCCACTTGCCGAGCTCGCGGCCGATGCCGCTCTGTTTGTAGCCGCCCCATGGCGCTTCGACGTAGGTCGGCTGCATATGATTCACCCACACGATGCCGGCGCGAAGGTTTTTTACCGTCCGCATCGCGCGGAAGATGTCGCGGGTCCACACGGCGGCGGCGAGGCCGTAGTAGGTATCGTTCGCGATTCTCACGGCTTCTTCCTCGCCGTCGAACGGGATGACGCACGCGACGGGACCGAATATCTCTTCGCGCGCGATGCGCGTCGAATTGTCGACGTCGTAGAAGATCGTCGGCTCGACGAAGTAGCCGCGGTCGATCGCCGCGCCGCGCGCCGCGCCGCCGCCGACGGCCAGCTTCGCCTCGCGCTTCCCGATCTCCTGGTATCGACGCACGCGATCGAACTGCTCGCGGCTGACGAGCGCGCCCATCTTCGTCTCGCGATCGAGCGGCGGACCCACTTTGATCGCGCGCGCCTTCTCGGCGATCGCGTCGACGAACCGGCCGTAAATCGGCCGCTCGACGAGGATGCGGCTGCCGGCGGAGCAGACTTCGCCCTGGTTGAAGAACACGCCGAACAGGGCGCCTTCGACGGCGGCCTCGAAGTCGGCGTCGGCGAAAAAAATATTCGGCGACTTGCCGCCGAGCTCGAGCGAGATCTTCTTCAGCGTGTCGGCGGCGCCGCGCATGATCGACTTGCCGACTTCGGCGCTGCCCGTGAACGCGATCTTGTCGACGCCGGGATGCGCGACGATGGCCGCGCCTGTTTCGCCCGCGCCCGTGACGATGTTGACGACTCCCGGCGGCAGGCCGGCATCGGCGAAGCTCGAGGCGAGCTCGAGGACCGTCAGCGGCGTCTGCTCGGCCGGCTTCAGCACCATCGTGCAGCCGGCGCAGATCGCCGGCGCGAGCTTCCACGCCGCCATCAGCAGCGGGTAGTTCCACGGAATGATCTGACCCGCGACGCCGATCGGCTCGCGCAGTGCCAGGCTCATCGCGTTGTCGGGGACCGGGATGACGTCGCCGTGGATCTTCGTCGCGAGACCGCCGTAGTACTCGAAGCACGTCGCGACGTCGACGACGTCGAATTCGGCTTCGACGATCGGCTTGCCGGTGTTGCGCGTCTCGAGCTCGGCGAGCTCGGCCGCGCGCTCGCGCACGATCCGCGCGAGCGCGAAGAGGATGCGCCCGCGATCCTGCGCAGTCGTGTCCTTCCACGGTCCCGCGTCGAACGCCTCGCGCGCCGCCGCCGCGGCGCGATCGACGTCGTCGCGGCTCCCGTCGGGCACGCGCGCGATGACGCTCTCCGCTGCGGGATCGATCACGTCGAGCGTCGTCGACGTGCCGGCGGGAACGAATTCGCCGTTGATGTGGTGCGTGTAGGTTTTCACGCCGTCCAAGCCGCCTTCGCGCCTCCGGCGCTTCGGCGCCCAAGGCCGCCAACTATATTGACTGCGGCAAACGGTTGTAAAGTTACGCGGCGCGTGCGGCCGCGCTCGCCTGAAAGGCTCGCGCTACCAATCGGCGGCTCGCGCTACCAACCGGCGGCTCGCGCTACCAATCGGCGGCTCGCGCTACCAATCGGCGGCTCGCGCTACCAATTGGCGGTGGCGTTGCCACGCAGTGGCGTGACCGCGTCGTAGCGCGAGGCCTTCAGCCGAGCGACTCGGCAGGCGAGAGAAACATGAAACAAATCATTTGCGCACTGGCCTCGTTCGTCTTCGCGGCGCAGGCGGACACACGGCAGACGTTCACGGTGGGCACGGCGACAGCGTCGCGCGGACAGAAAGTCTACGGCGCCATCAAAGTACCGGCGGGATCCGACGCCGGATACGACATCCCGGTGGCGCTCGTTCACGGCGCGCGCCCCGGGCCGGTGCTCGCCGTCGTCGCCGGCTCACACGGATCGGAGTACGCGTCGATCATGGCGGTCGAGGATCTGATCGCGCGCGTCAACCCGGTGGAGCTGTCGGGCACGCTCGTGCTCGTCCCCATCGTCAACATCGCGTCGTTCGAGAAGATCACGCCGCACGTCAACCCCGTCGACAACAAGAGCATGAACCGGTTCTATCCGGGGAATGCCCGCGGGACGCAGACCGATCGCGCGTCGTTCGCGGTCACCAAGGAGGTCGTCGAGAAGTGCGATCACCTGATCGATCTCCACGGCGGCGATCTGGACGAGAACCTCCGGCCGTACAGCTACTGGACGGTGACCGGCAATCAGCGGCAGGACGAGATCTCGCGCGGCATGGTGCTCGCCTTCGGTCTCGACCACATCATCATCTCGCGCGATCGGCCGAAGGACCCGAACGCGTCGCGCTTCCTCGAGAACACCGCGTCGACGCGCGGCAAGCCGTCGTTCACCGCTGAAGCGGGGCGTTCCGGTCCGGTCGATCCGAACGAAGTGAAGACGCTCGCCGATGGCGTGATGCGCGTCATGGGCCATCTGAAGATGACCAGGCAGGTGGCGGCGCCGGTGCGGAGTCCCGTCTGGGTCGAGGTCGTCTCGGTGTCGGCCGATCGCGACGGCATGTTTCATCCCGCCGTCGATCGCGATTCGCACGTCGCAAAGGGCGCGAAGCTGGGATCGGTGACCGATTACCTCAATCGTCCGCTTCAGGACATCGTCTCACCCGAGGCCGGCATCGTCATGTTCGTACGCGCGCTGCCGTCGCTGAGAAAGGGGGACACGATTGCGAGCGTCGGGGTTGTGCAGTCGGCACCGAAATAGTAGAGACGTGTCCTCCGTAACCTTCGTGTCGTATGATTCTCAGCTCACGGGAGGGATATATGCCTGCAACGTTGCCGTCAGTGCTCGTGACGACCGAATGGGTCGCGCAACACGCGACCGATGCCGGCGTCCGCGTCGTCGAGGTGGACGTCGATACGACTGCGTACGATCAGGGCCACGTGCCCGGCGCCGCCGGGTGGAACTGGACCACTGAGCTGTGCGATACGGTGGTGCGCGATATCGTGCCGCCGAACAAGCTCGAACAGCTGCTCGGGAAGACCGGCATCGACAACGATACGACGATCGTGCTCTACGGCGACAACAACAACTGGTTCGCCGCGTGGGCGTTCTGGCAGCTGAAGATCTACGGCCATGACGACGTGCGGATCATGGACGGCGGCCGGAAGAAATGGCTCGCCGAAGGGCGCGATCTCAGCACCGACAAGACGTCGTTCCCCTCCAAGACCTACAAGGCGAAGAGTCCCGACACGTCGCTCCGCGCGTTCCTGCCGGAAGTGCAGGAGGCCATGAAGAAGAAGGCGGCGGCGCTCGTCGACGTGCGCAGCCCGCAGGAGTTCACGGGAGAGATTCTCTCGCCGCCCGGTCTGCCGGAGACCTGTCAGCGCGGCGGACACATTCCAGGCGCGAAGAGCATCCCGTGGGGCAAGAACTGCAACGACGACGGGACGTTCAAGAGCTTCGACGAGCTGCGCGCGCTGTACTCGGCGCAGGGCATTTCGGGCGATCAGCCGGTGATTGCGTACTGCCGCATCGGCGAACGATCGAGCCTCACGTGGTTCGCGCTGAAGCACCTGCTCGGGTTCCAGAAGGTGAAGAACTACGATGGATCGTGGACGGAATGGGGAAACCTTGTCGGTGCGCCTGTTGAGAAATGACGAGGATCCAACGCAGGCACCGCAGGCACCGCAGGCACCGCAGGGATCGCGGAGAGATGTTTTTTTCTCTGCGTCCTCCGGGCGCTCTGCGTTCGATGTGATCTCATGAAGCCAGAAGACTATTCGCGGCGGCAGCAGGAACTCGGCGGATGGCAGGTGACGATCGAGACCTACAAGCTCGGCGACGTCTACCACTGCATAATCGCGAACGTCGACCCCGGCGCCCGCTTTGCGCGCGCCGACGGTCCGACGCGCGAAGAAGCAGAGCGGGTCGCCATCGAGAAGGCGACGCGTCACCTTGCACAGACGCGCAAGTTCGAAGTTTGAAGTTTGAAGTACGAAGTACCGAAGTACTGCAGTACTTCGTACTTCGTACTTCTGACTTCGAACTTCTGACTTCGAACTTTTCGATGCCGGCCGTTACTCCAACCCTTGCGCTGATCATCTTCGCCGCCGGCGCCGTCGCCGGGAGCACGGGCGCGCTGCTCGGGCTCGGCGGCGGCATCTTTCTCGTCCCGTTCCTCAATCTCGGCCTTGGATTTCCGATCGCGATGGCGGCGGCGATCAGCCTCACCACCGTCATCGCCACGTCGAGCAGCGTCACCGCCGGCAGAGCGGGCATGAACCTGATGAACTTCCGCTTCGGCATGCTGCTCGAGGTCGCGACGGCCGCCGGCAGCGTGCTCGGAGGCATCACCGCACAGCTCGTCGCGCAGACGACGCTGCAGCGCCTGTTCGCGTTCGTGACGGGCGCGGTGGCGGTCGTCACGATCGCGCGGTCGACGCAGCGCAACGTGATCACCGACCCACGCGTCGATCCGGGACGGCTCGGCGGTCGTTTCTTCGACGCCGAAACGGGCGCGACGGTCGTCTACCGGATCAGGCGGCTGCCGCTCGCCGTCGTCGTTTCGTTCATCGCGGGGAACGTGTCGTCGCTGCTCGGCATCGGCGGCGGCTTCATGAAGGTGCCGGTGCTGAACGCGTGGTGCGGCATGCCGCTTCGCGCCGCGGCGGCGACGAGCGCGTTCATGATCGGCGTCACGGCGACGGGCGGCGCCATCATCTATTACGGCAACGGACAACTGCAGCCGGTCGCGGCGGCCGCCGCGATCCTCGGCGTGCAGGCGGGATCGTGGCTCGGCCTGCGCGCGTCGCCGAACATCCCGGTACGGGTTCTCAAGCTGCTGCTCGCGGCTGTGCTCGGAAGCATCTCGTTGCTGATGCTGACGCGAGGTGGACGGTGAAATCCAGCGACACGAGATTCGAGATCCTCATCGGCCGCGTGTTGCGCACCGGCGTCGTGACGAGCATCGTATGCCTGGCGATCGGGCTGCCGCTGTCGCTCGCGTGGCCGGAGCCCGGCGCGGGCGCGAGGCTGTTGAACATCGGCATCCTCTTCCTGATCGCGACGCCCGCGGCGCGCGTCGTCCTGTCGACGATCGAGTACATCCTCGAGCGCGACTGGCCGTTCGCCGTGCTCACCTCGATCGTGCTGCTGGAGCTCGTGATCGGAGCAGTCGCCGCGCTCGTGTTTCACCGCAAGATTTAGAACCACAGAGACACGGAGAACACAGAGACATTGACAGGGTCCGAGGCGTCGCACGACCGACCGGCGTAGCCGGTCGGGCGCAGTGAGAAAGAAGGCCGCGGAAACATGAAACTCTGATCCGTGTGTTTCATGTTTCCGCGGCCTTCTTTCTCACTGCCCGCCGCTTCGCGGCGTCGTGCGACGCCTTGTGCTCAAATGATTTTTCTCCGCAAATCGTCCTTGATTAGTCGCGCGTTGAAGTTGATGAGCAGACCGACACGCTTTCCGGTCAGTCGAAGGTACGCCATTAACTGAGCCTCGAATACTGGAGTAATGTTTGCCACGCATTTCACTTCGACCACGACGCGATCCTCGACGATCAAGTCGACTCGGTACTCTCCAACGGTTTGTCCTTTGTAGCGAGCGGACACACAGACCTGACGCGCGTACTTCAATCCTCGGTCCTGCAATTCAATGCAGAGCGCGGTCTCGTAGATTGACTCGAGCAATCCTGGCCCGAGAGCGCGATGGACTTCGATTGCGGCGCCGATGATCTCGTCCGTCATCGAATTGATATCCCGTAGCTCTGAGCCTCCGAGTCTCTGTGGTTTGTCCATGCTTGTTCCGGTGCTCTAATCCGAGCCTTGTTGGAAAAGCTGCAACGCCTGCCGTCGCAGCTCTGTGGAAATCAGCGGAAACGTGTCCAGAACGTGCTCGAACTCTGATGCCGACAGCTGATAGAGCGCCGCGACGAGCGCGTTCAGGCGCGCGAACGCCGCGGGATCGTCGCGGCGGGCCAGCAGGCGCGCGAGCGCGGCGACCTGCCGGATCCGCGCCGGCGCCATCTCCGACGTTGGAATCGGCAGTCGCTCGACGGTCGCGGTCGTCACGTGCGTGGTGACGCGCAGCCGCACGAGATAGTTGACGACGAGGCTGTTGAAGAGGCCGCACAGGAAGTGCTGCACGCCTGCCGGCAGCGGCGTGCGCAGACAGAAGACCGTGTGCGTCGACACGCACCGTGCCGGCAGCACGGCTGCGATGAGCGTCACGCGATTCGTGGCGCTCGCGACGTCTCGATACGCGAGGCGCGGGCGCTCGTGGCGATCGGACGCGAGCAGGCGGCGCGCGTCCGATGCGGCGATCGCGTGCTCGGTCCGGCCGACGGCCGCGCGAAACGGATCGAGATGTTTTCCCTCGACAACGGGCAGCCGATCGGCGCGGTGTGGGTCCGCGGGATGGAAGAACGCGCGATCGTCGGTGGCGTTCAGCTCGCGGCCGAACCGGGCGTTCCATCCGGCCGCATCGCCGAGCGGCGGGAACAGCGCGGCCGCCCGCTCGGCGATGGCGACGTCCACCGGGCTCCGCAGATTCGGAATGGTCAGCGCCGGTCCGGACAGGCGCGCGAGCATCTCCGGCGTCACCTGCACGGGATACCACGGCGACTGCTCGGCCGGCTCGTCGCCAGCCGATTCGAGATCGGCCGGATCGTCGAGGCCGAGACGACAGCCGATCGCCCGCGTCGGCGCGCCGCCGGTCGCGGTGAGGAGCAGGAAGCGGACACTGCGGTGGATCGGAAACACGCCGCGATGGTTGTCGAAGCCGACGATCGCGTCGACGTCGCATCGATTCAGAAGCATTCTGCGCAGTGGCGCGCTGCCATGGTCGATCGCAAGACCCGACGGCAGCACCAGGCCGATGCGGCCGCCGGCGCGCGTGAGCGCGATCGCGCGTTCGACGAAGAGCTGGTACCGGTTCGCGTGCCCGTCGGATTGCGCCGAGTAGAGCCCGGCGTCGCGCGTGAACCGCAAAAGCGGCGCGATGTCGACACGCGCGCGGTCGCGGGCGTCGGCTGCGCCGGTATCGGCGCGAATCATGTCCCACGGTGGATTACCGATGACCGCATCGAACCCGGCGTTGGACAGCGGACGGCCGTCCACGGCGAAGAAGGCTTCCGGGAATTCCAGCTCCCAGTGAAAGAACCGCCGCGCGCACGCGATCGCTTCCGCCGCGCTGAGATAAGCCTCCGCCGTTCGCGGCGGCAGCGCGCCGCGGCCGGAGAGCACGACGTCCCCCAGCGCGCCGAACGCGGCGGCCGGCACCGGTCGATTGGGCGACGAAAACCACGCGGCGGCCCACACGTTCGCGATTCGCTTCCAGCGCGACAGCAAGCCGTCGCGTGCGGTGATCGCCGCGTACGCGCGCTCCTTCTCGCGCACCTGCTCGATGGTGTCGTTCGGCGTCGCCTCCAGAGAGAAGCGCACCGGCAGCGCCGCGCGCAGCGCCTCGGCCACGGTTTCGCCGTCGAACAGCGGGAGCGCATCGGATTTCCCCGACCGTTTGCGCCGGTGCGGCGCGCGCGCGAGGTGTACGAGCGATGCGCCGAGCAGGCTGTCGCCCGTCTGCAGGCGGTGATCGAGAAAGCTCAGCGGACGGTCGGCGGCGAGCGTCGCGAGCCACATGGACAGGCGCGCGAGCTGCACTGCCATTGGATTGAGATCGACGCCGTACAGACATCGCTCCGCGATTTGCCGCCGGATCGCGACGCGCTCGCGCTCGCCGAGATCGGCCGCGTGGCAGCGTCCCGCGCCGATGAGCGCCTGCTCGTACGCAGATGCGAGGTAGCGGCACGCCGCCACGAGAAATGCGCCGCTGCCCATTGCTGGATCGACGATCCGCAAACCGAGAATCCGTTCGGGCGTCGCATCGCGGACGAGCGGTCCGATCGCGCGGCGCACGACGTACTCCGCGATCGGCTGCGGCGTATAAAACGTTCCGGTCGCCTTGCGGACGCCGGATCCCCGCTGCAGCGTCACGCCGGACGGTCCGGCGCACGGCTGATAGTCGAGCAGCGTTTCGTACACGGCGCCGAGCTGCTCGACGCCGAGGTCGCGATACGAGATGCGTTCGCGGCCGGCGCCGTCCGGCGCGCGGCGCGTCGACAGCGCCAGTACTGCGCCACGTGCCGCCTCGTCGTCGAGGTCGCGCCGTTCGGCGAGCGGCGTGCGTGCGGGCGCGAAGAGCCGGCCGTTGAACGGCGTGACGCGCAGTTCTCCGGCGCGGCAGCCGGCGTGAGCGAGGCGCGCCATCGCGCGCAGCGCGTCCCACCATCCGGCGCTGTGAGGAGAGGCAGCGGCCGCTGTGCGCAGCGCGTCGACGCTGTAGCTCTCGCGGTACACCGGGTGCCACAGCGGAACGAGCGACCGCGCCTCGGCGAACAACAAGAAGAGGATGCGGTACACGATCGTCAGCGACTGCTCGAAGCCGTCGTGGAGCGACCGGACGGGTCGCGATCGCCCGCCGCCGGTCAGCGCTCCGAGAATGCCTGACGAGGCGGCGAGGACGCCGTCGCGCAGCGAGCGGCACACAGCCGCCGCGTGATGGTCGGAATCGGCGATCAAGGCGCGCAGCGATTCGCCGGCGTCCGCGGCGCCGCACAATGCGCCGGCACTGGCGGCCAGCCACAGCGCCGCCAGCGTGTGCGAACCGTCGACGGCGAGATCGAGGTCGAACTCGAGATATCGGCGAGCATAGAGGCGGCTCGCGTCGACGATGCGGAGATGTGTGCCGTTGAAGAGCACGCACCAGCTCGCGCCGCGCCGCAGCGCTTCGCTCACCGCCGGGCGCCAGAGCGGATCGAGGCGCTCGCCGAACGGCGCGACGATCAACCCGACGCTCCCGGCGCTGCCGATCGGTCGAAGCGTGGCGCTCGTCGCCGCAGTCAGCTCGCGGATGTCGGCGGGCGGATCGAACCCGAGCGCGGCGGCGAGCGGCGCGGCTCCGTTCTGAAGCAGCGCTCGCGTCGTCGAGGCCGGACCGAGCGCGGCCGACCATGCGCGCCACTGCGCGAGGTTCCGACGCCGCGCGTCCGCCGCCAGTCCATCGGCCGGCATCGCGACGCGCCGTTCGAGAAAGGCGTGCGAGACGAGATAGCCGTCAAGTCCGGCCAGCACCGGCAATCACCAGCAGGAGCTTGGGCGCGGTTGCGACGAGGGCGGCCGCGCGCTGCGCCGACGCCTTGCGTTCGGCGAGTGCCTCCGAGACGCTACGACGTCCCTCTTCGAGGGCCGCATGCGCGTGCTCTTCGCGCCGATCGAAGAGTCCCGTCTGAATCGGCGCTGAGCGCACCGGCGCCGCCGACGCGGCGATCGCCGTTTCGCGTGCGAGCCGCGCGGACGCGAACGACGCGACAGCGCGTGCGACCGCGTCGCGCCATTCGACCATCGCGGAGTCGATGACGGCTTGGATTTCGCTCGCCTGAAAGGCTCGGAGTTCGCTCGCCTGAAAGGCTCGGATTTCGCTCGCCTGAAAGGCTCGCGCTACAGGTGTGGCGATAGATTCGGCGACGGGTTCGGCGAGCCTTTCCGATAGCGCGAGGCTTTCGCGTAGCGCGAGCCTTTCAGGCGAGCGCTCGCGTTCGTGAATCGCGAGCACGACCAATCGCGACTCGACGAGCCCTCCAGACGCGTCTTCGTAGCCGACGCGCCAGATCTCCAATCGGCGCCCGCCCAGACGTCTCTTCAGCTTCGATCGAGCGATGCCGATCCAAGGCCCCTCGGTCTCGAGGCGCGTCAGCGCGAGCGTGTCGCCGTCGCGCATCAGGGTCCGTGCGGCCGTCAGCCGCTCGACTTCGGCCACGGCTGCGGCGCCCAGATCAGAGTTCATCGATCGCGACCTCGACGATGCCAAGCGGATCCGGCGCGCCGATGGCAGCTTTCGCGGCGTCGATCCGCTCTCGGAGGCGGCGAAGGATCCGCAGCTCGCCGGCGCCGTCGGCGATCAGGTGAAATGCGTGAACGGTATGTGCCTGGCCGATGCGATCGACGCGGCCGATGCGCTGCTCGAGCCGCATCGGATTCCACGGCAGCTCGAGGTTGATCACCGTCCGGCAGCTGTGGTGCAGGTTCAAGCCCTCGCCCGCGGCGTCTGTCGCGAGCAGCACCGATCCCGGTCGATGGATGAACGCGTTCAGCGCGCACGCACGTTCTTCGCGCGTCAGGCCGCCGTGCAGCGCGATGGACGGCCGTTGCAGCAGCGCGCGAAGGTGCTGCAGCGTGTCGCGATATTCGGTGAAGACGACGACCGACTCACCGATGCGGCGAAGCAGACGATTGAGCGCGGCAACTTTCGATTCGCGCGCGGCGGCTGCGCGGGCGGCGCCGGCGATAGGCCCGAGCAACCGCCGCTCGCGATCGGCGTCAGCCAGGCCGACGCCCTCGGGCCACGCCGGCGCATCGTCTTCCGGCGTGAAATCACCGTTCACGTCGAACATCGGCAGCGTCAGCTGCTCGCCGGCGTCGGCCCCGGCGGGAGCCGCCAGCATCGCGAGGCGGCGATCGATCGACTCGGCCAGCGCCCACGCGCTCGACAGCGCGCGCTTGTGCAGCACGGCCAGCGCGAGGCACGCGTCGCCGCGTTCGGCGCGGACCGCCTGGCTGTAGCGCGCGAGCGCGCGATGAACGCGCTGTTCATCCGGGGAGGACCGCACGCGAAGCGCGTGCACGCGGCGCCGCGCCGCAAGGCCGGCATCGTGCCGCGTCCGTCGAAACACGAGCAGCGGATCGTCGCGCTCGTCGCCGATCGATCCGATCGCGCACAGCGACTCGAACGCGCGCTCGTCGCCGTTGTGCGGCGTCGCGGTCAGAAGGAGCACGTACGACGCGCGTGCGCACAGGGCGTGCACGGCGGCACGGCGATCCGAATCGGCAGCCGACGCGTGCGCCTCGTCGACGACGATGAGGTCCCACAGGCACCGGGCGGCAAGGGGCAGGACCTCCGGCCGCTTGACGTAGTCGATCGACGCAACCGCGGCCGACAGCGTCGTCCAGGGATTCAGGTCAATCGGCAGCGTGGAGGCGATGCGGCGCAGCGAATGCGCGTCGACGAGCGTCGCCTCGATCGCGAAGCGGCCGTGGAGCTCGGCGACCCACTGCTCGCGCAGCCCCGCGGGCGCGAGCACGAGAAGTCGATCGATCGCGCCGCGCTCGCGCAGCTCGGACGCGATGAGGCCGGCCTGAATCGTCTTGCCGAGGCCGACTTCGTCGGCGAGCAGCACGCGGCACCCGAGGCCGCGAACGATGGCGAGCGCCGGCTCGAGCTGATGGGCGAGGAGATCGATCCGCGCGCGAGCCGCCGATCGCAGCGACGCCGGCGGCGTGTCGCCCGCGACGAGCGCGCGGCACGCGCGCGTCCAGGCGCCGGCCTTGACAATGCGAGCGCGTCGCGTCCTTTCGATTGGCTCGATTGTGTCGAACGGAGTGAGGACGCGCCGCTCGAGACCGGCGTGAGGCGGCGCGAGCCCGGCAAGCGTGACGATCGCGCATCCGTCGAACGGGCGGATGTCGACGACGCGCCATTGCGCGCGTCGCATTCGCACGATCGCGCCACGCGTGACGGGTGGGGCTTCAGCCGGATCGGTGGTGATTTTCTCCACCAGCATCGGCCACGCGCTGGCAGAAACTGCCGCGCGCGCTCGCGCGCGGACAGTGGAATCAACGATTTAAGTGAGTGGGCCGCGCGGGCCGCGCGAGGAAGCGGCAAACGTCGTGCCCGCACGAGCGATCGTGAAATCTCGCGCGGTCCCACGCAACGCGGTTCCAGTCGTCGCCTTCAGCGACCGAGAACGGTATCCGTCTGGCCCACGGCTTGCACAACGGGACGACGCCGACGCCCAGCAGCAAACCACCACATGATTGCTTCCGAATCTCCCGTGCGTACTTCGAGCTCGCCTCGCAACGATTTCGCGATGCGCGCCTTGTCCTTCATCACGCTTCTGGTCATCGTGTGCTTCCTGGCAAGAACGGGCGCCGACGCTGACCTGTGGGGTCACTTGACGTTCGGGCGAGACATCGTCCACGCCGGGCGCGTTCACAGCGCCGATCCGTATTCGTTCACGAGCGATCGCCCGTGGATAAACCACGAGTGGCTCGCCGAAGCGGTGATGTGGGTCGCATACTCAGTCGCCGGCGCGGCGGGCCTCACCGCGCTGAAATTGACTCTGGCGTGCGCCGCCGGATTAGCGCTTCTGGCGACGTGGCGCCTCCAGCCGCTGCGCCCGGCGGTGCGGGACGGCACGCTGTTCCTCACTGCGCTCGGCACGTGGCCGCTCGTCGCCACCATTCGGCCGCAGGCATTCTCGATGTTTCTCTTCGCGGTGCTGCTGTTCGTTCTTCATCGTGCCCGCGAAGGGCGCACACGGTGGCTGCTCGCGCCGCCGATCGTTTTTGCGGTCTGGGTCAACGTTCATGGCGGGTGGATCGTCGGAGCCGGCACGCTGGCCGTCTTCGTGGCGTGCTCATGGCGCGACCCGGCGTGGTCCACGCGAAGCCGCGTGCTGCTGCTCGCGTCAGCGTGCGCATCCGCACTTGCGACGCTGTGCAACCCGTACGGCGCATCGATGCTCAGTTTCCTGACGGAGACCGTTCGTCCGGCTCGCGCCGATATCATCGAGTGGCAGCCTGCGATGCGTGTGCCGCTCGTCGGCCTTCTGTTGTGGACGATACCAACTGCCGTTGCAGCCTGCGGCGCGTGGAGGCGCCGTCGCACGCCGGCACTCTCGTCGCTTCTCGTGGTGCTGTTGTTCGCGGTCGGGTCGTTCCGTGTCATTCGCCTGGTCGGTTTCTACGCGCTTGCCGTTGCGTTCCTGATGCCGCCGTGGATTCAGCGATCAACCGGAAACGAGGAAACGACGCGATTGAACATGGCAGCCACGTGGTGGCGGCCGATCGTGACATGTGGCGCGCTCATCGCCGTTGCGGTCACTGCGTTCGGCCGTACGCTCGCAATGGATGGAGAGTGGCTTCCCGAGCGCGAGGCGACGGCTTTCATCAAGGCCCACGACATCCGCGGCAGGATGCTCACGTGGTTCGACTACGGCGAGCTCGCGATTTGGCACTTCTCTCCCGCGATCCGCGTGTCGATGGATGGTCGGCGCGAGACCGTGTACTCAGAGGAGCTGCGCGAACGGCACTGGCGCGTTTACACGAACGCACCAGAGGCGTTGGATGAAGTGGCGCGGTTGGATCCCGATTACGTGTGGCTCCCTGCCACGTTGCGCGTTGTGGACCGCCTCGAAGCGTCCGGATGGTGCCCGATCTTCAGCGGGCCCCGCTCGGTGCTGTTGTCGAGGCGACCGGCGTGCGCAACCACCAGCACATCCCAGCCGACGTCGGTGTCGCGTACGTTTCCGGGTCCCTAATAAGTCACGCGCCAAAAACCGGCACTCAGTGGAGACGTCCGCGCGCCCGGCCCCGGATAGCATCGTGCGGCGGGGACGATGTAACCGCCCGCCGGAACGAGTGACGGTCGCGCGAGAATCGCCGAACGATCGCGCGCGTAAATCTCCACCCACCCTTCAGCGCGCAGCTTGTCGACGGCGGGGGATTCAGTCGGAAGCCACGCGTAATCCGCGTTCAGCTGATGAAAGTACGTCAGCCCTGAATCGGTGCCGCGATACAGCTCGAGATGGCCGTTGATCTGGCGGTCCGAGTACACCGTTTCGCGGCGGCCGTCGGTCGATACCGTCAAATCGTGACGGAACTGCCACAGCACGTATTCGCCCCAGTTGAAGAACACGACCATCCGCCCGTGCAGATGATTGCGCGCGACGAAATCGGTGGCGTCCTGCTCGGGCAGCCAGCTCGCGCGATCGACGCAGCCGTTCGACTCCGGCTGCGCGCGAAGGAGAACGGCTGCGGCCGTACACATCGCCGCGGCGACGGTTGCCGTGACGAACGCGCGCGACAGCTCTTTCGGCGGGCTGGTGCGCTCGCGCCTCGTCAGGAATCTCGACAGCGGTTGTCCGAACAACATGATGGTCGCGATCGCGAAAAACGCGTCGAGACGATTCACTCGGAACGACGCCAGCGCAAGAACGGCCACGAGGCCGGTGCGCGGCCATCGAAGCGGCCGTCCGTGCCACCTGACGCCCGCGATGGCAATCAGCGCGGTCGTCGACCACAAGACGAGCAGCGCGCGCTCGGCGCTCAGGATGGACCACCACTCGTCGATATCGCGCCGATTCATGCTGACCGTGCGCCAGAGAAACTTCCACAGACCGACGCCGTACGGGTTGATCAGCGTGGCAACGACTGCGGCGACGAGAGCAATGGCCGGCGCAAGCCGCACTTCCACGGGCGCGTCCTGATCCAGCGCGTACAGAACGGCCCAGATGCCGACAGGCACGAACCCGAGGATGAAGCCGCCGTGAAGGTTGGCCCAGAGGAACATCAGGAGGGGAATCGAAATCAACCGGGTGACCGCGCGCGTCCGATCGAAATCCATCAGCGTCGAGAGCAGGACGGCGAACATGGTCAGCGAGAACAATTGCGGCCGAACGTGCTGAGTTCTGGGATAAGTAACGAGCGCCAGCACCATCGCGATGACCAGCGCCGACTCGCCGGGCCCAGCGCGTACGCGGCATACATGCAGACTTCGCTGAGCCACTCGTGATTCACCCACGGCAGGTCGCTCGTGAAGGCGTACGAGTCGGCGGCCGGGATCGCGCGGCTGTGCACGATGTCGCCGCCGAACAACGTGTGGCCCCATAAGTCCACGTCGGGGACGGCGGGAATCAGAACCGCAGCGACGACGAACGCGAACGACAGCCGGACGATCAGCCGAGGCGTCAAGCGAGTGCGCATGATGTGGAATCATCCAAAGGAGGTCTTTCATCGGCGGCGCGTCGAGCAATCCGGATCGATATCAGAAGCGAGCCGAGAAGCACGACGGTGCTCGGCGGCAGCGGCAGGTACATCCGCATCGGCTCCAGCGCCGCGAGCGCCCACAGGACGAGCAACAGCGGAACAACAGTGCGGCCGGATACGGCGGCAGCGGCGGCGAACGCCATCATCGCAAGACCGGCATCGTAGAAGAGTGCATGCGGCGCGACGAGGACGGCGAACGGCGATGCGATGCCGACGAGCACGACGGGGGCGGGTTGAGTCCGCCACACCGTCCGAAGCGTGACCGCTACGACGACGCCAATGGCAATCCAGCCGAGCGCCGGCATGCCGAGCTCGCGCGCGACTTCTGTGAAGGAGGCGCCACTGTGGAGGTCGGGCGGCAGGCCGGCCGCAGCGTACGGAAGAAGGATGTCGCGCACCCACCAGATCGGCCACGTCGGCTCGCTGATCGCCGCTCCGGCCAGGTACAGCGTCGCGGCACTGATCGTTGCCCCCGCGACAACCTTCGGATGTCCCGCGATCGCGACAACGACTGTGACCGGCAGCGCAAGCTGCGGCTTGAACATCCATGCACCAAGCCAGACGCCGGCGAGAACATCTTTCCTGCGCGCCAGCGCCGCAGCCGCGCCCGAGGCGCACAGCAGGCTGAGGGCGGTGTTTTGCCCGCCCATCACGGCACGGACCATTGGATAAAAGGTGAGTGTCGCTGCCGCGCACGGCAGAAACGATCCGCGGAGTCGCGGTAGCGCAGGAAGGAGCAGTGCAAGCGCCGCAACGCAGCACGCCGCCATGATCAACGAGTGCAGCGCGTACGCCGTTTTGAAGGAGAACAGCGTCAGCGGAACGTAGGCTGCCGCGACGAATGGCGGATAGGGAAATGTCAGCCAGCCGCCTGGTTGATCGGGGAAGAACTCCGCCTGCGCGCGCTGCAGCGTCGCGGGCTCGTACATCCCTTTCCAGTCACCGCTCCGGATGATCCGTGCGGCGCCGTAAAACGCCGGGAAGTCGCCGCCGACGCGTCCGCCGCCCAGCCCGCGCAGGCCACTGCTTCCTGCAAGGAACACCAGGAATCCGATCGCGGCCCCCCCGAACATCGCCAGCGGGTACAAGCGAAGCCGGCGCGGCGTCAGCACGCGGAGCGCGACTGCGTTGACCCTCAGGGCCGTTTCGGTCACTGCATGTGGCGTACGGCAAACAACGATCCGACTGCTTCGACACAGGCATGCGCAGCGCGGCGGATGCGCATGCATCGATCCACCGCAGATCACGCTCGGCTACCGCGCGCGTTCCAGCACAGATCCGTAATGGGCACGGCAAAAACGTGAGACATCCATAACCGTGGCCCGCCTCGCTCCCACGCGAAAACACTGGCGTTTTAGTTGCAGCGTCACGGCGGGATCGAGCCATGATGCACACCAGCCAAGCTTTCACGGCCCTTTTGAACGCCGACGAAGAGTCACTCACGACTCCATCGTTCCCACACGAGACTGCGCGCGATGGCATCGAATTGACCGTGGTCATGCCTTGTCTCAACGAGGCCGACACGGTGGCGACGTGCATTCACCGGGCGCATGCCGCCATGGCGAACGCCGGCATCGTCGGCGAGGTCGTCGTCGCCGACAACGGCAGTTCGGACGACTCCGTCGCCATCGCGCGCGACGCCGGCGCGAGAGTGGTGCTCGTGGCCGACAAGGGTTACGGCGCCGCCCTCATGGGCGGCATCACGGCGGCACGCGGCCGGTTCGTGATCATGGGAGATGCCGACGACAGCTACGACTTCGGCGAGCTGCCGAAGTTCGTCCAGCGGCTGCGCGCCGGCGACGAGCTCGTGCAGGGGTGCAGGCTCGGGTCCGGCGGAGGACGCGTGCTGCCGGGCGCGATGCCGCGGCTGCATCGCTGGCTTGGCAACCCGCTGTTCTCGCGCGTCGCGCGTCGATGGTTCCGCGCGCCGGTCCACGACGTCTACTGCGGTCTCCGCGGCTTCACGAAGGCGCTGTACCAACGTCTGGATCAGCGGTGCACGGGCATGGAGTTCGCCACCGAGATGATCATCAAGGCAAGTCTCGCCGGCGCGAAGATCGGCGAAGTCCCGATTACGTTGCATCCCGACGGCCGGAAGAGCCATCCGCCGCACCTCAAGACGTTTCGCGACGGCTGGCGAACGCTGCGATTCTTCCTGATGTGCTCTCCGCGCCGGCTGTTTCTCCTGCCTGGTCTGATGTTGATCGTGCTGGGCATCGGCGGCTACACGGTGGCGATGCCGGGTATGAAGATCGGCGGAATCACATTCGATGCGCATACATTGCTGTTTGCGAGCCTTGCGGTCATCTGCGGCTCCCAGAGCATGTTCTTCGCCGCCATTGCCAAGACGTTCGCGATGACCGAAGGCATCCTGCCGCACGATCCGCGCGTCCAGCGGTTCTCCAGGCTCGTGACGCTGGAGCGTGGGCTGTTTCTCGGCATCGCCGCAGGGCTCGTCGGCGGCCTCATGCTGCTGGCCGCGGTCAACGTGTGGCGCATCCACGGCTTCGGCCGGTTGGACTACGCGGAGACGATGCGTGTCGTCGTGCCGGGCGTCACGCTCGTCGTGCTCGGTTATCAGGTGATCCTCGGCTGCTTCTTCATGAGCCTGCTGACGATGCGAAGGCGATGAGCGAGCCGGCAGCGTTCGATGCCTGCGCCGCTGCGTACGACGCGGCGTTGAACCGCGGCCTGTCGCTGTCGGGTGAATCGAAGGAATACTTCGCGCACCGTCGGATCGAATGGCTGTCTTCAAGGCTTCGGCAGCACGGCTGCCGGCCGATGCACGTTCTTGATTACGGCTGCGGGACTGGAGCGACGGCACGGGAGCTCCTGATGCACCTGCCGGCCGCGTCCGTCACAGGTGTGGACGTGTCGGCCGACAGCATCGATCTTGCGCGCCGCCACTACGCCGACGCCAACGTGCAGTTCAGCACGATCGACGAAGGACAGTCTGCCGGAGAGTTCGATCTCGTCTATTGCAACGGCGTGTTTCATCACATCGAACCCGATCTTCGCGGCGACGCGCTCGCGTACATCAGCCGCGCGCTGGCGTCGCGGGGGTACTTCGCGCTCTGGGAGAACAATCCGTGGAATCCCGGCACACGATTGGTCATGCGGCGGATTCCGTTCGACCGTGACGCGAAGACGTTGTCGGCCCGCCACGCCCGAAAGCTGCTGGACAGCGCGGGATTCGACATCATGACGACCGATTTTCTTTTTGTCTTTCCACGTCCGCTCGCGCTGCTCCGGCCGCTCGAGCCGGCCCTGACGCGTGTACCAGCCGGCGCCCAGTACATGGTGCTCTGCCGCAAGCGCGCCTGACCGTCCCGTGAGTGTTCTTCTCAACGCGTGCCTCGCCGTCGCGATCCTTTTCGGACTTTCGATTGTCGGCCGCACCGCTCGATCGTGGACGTGGCGCCCCGCGCGAATAGCCGCCTTTCTGCGGAGTCCGTGGGCGCCCGCCGCGCTCGGACTTGTCACGATCATCATCGTGCGCTTCGTCTGGCGATCGTTTGGTGAGCCCGGCGTCATTCATGACGAGCGTGCGTACCTGCTTCAGGCGGAAATCTTCGCGCGAGGCCGCTGGACGGCGTCGCCGCCGCCGATCGCCGCGTTCTTCGAGCAGATGCATGTGTTCGTGGAGCCGGCGGTGTTCGCCAAGTACCCGCCTGCTCACGCGATGATGCTCGTCCCGGGAATCTGGCTCGGGATGCCCGGACTGATGCCGGCGCTGCTCGCGGGCATTGCAGGGGCGCTGACCTTCTGGCTGGCGCGGCGGCTCTCGAATGCGTGGACCGCGCTCCTCACGTGGATGTTGTGGACGACCGCGCCGCTGACGCTCGTATGGGCGACGTCCTATCTCTCGGAAAGCACGACCACGGTCATGTGGCTTGCCGCTGCTGCCGCAACCGTCCTCTGGCTGGAATCGGGAAAACAGATCTATCTGCTCGGTGTCGCCGCGGCCCTCGCATGGGGCTTCGAGGCGAGGCCATTGACGATGGTTGCGCTCGCCGCACCGCTCGGGTTCGTCATCCTGCGCAGGTTGATCGAGATCGGTACGTTTCGACCTGCGGCGGTGCCTCTCCTGGCGGGAATCGCGCTGTTGGGTGTGGGGCTCATCTGGAACCAACAGACGCTCGGAGACTGGAGAACCGATCCGTATTCTCTGTACTCACGAACGTATTTTCCGTTCGACAAGCCAGGTTTCGGTATCGATCCGACGCCGCCGCTCCGGCCGCTTCCGCCGGAGCTGTTGCCGATGGACGCGTGGTCGCGAGAGGTGCACGAAGTGTACGTGCCGTCGGCAGTTCCTGTGGCGTTCGCGCAACGCGTTCTCGCGCTGCTCGCTACGTACTCCTTCGGGTGGCGTTTCGCGATCGGGGCACTGCTGGTCGGATCGCTGATCCGTGCGCGAGGAGCGGCGCGCTTGGCGCTCGTGGTGAGCGCCAGCCTCTTCATCGCGTATCTCGCTTTCGCGCACCCGCCGGGTTGGGTCGTGTACTATCTCGAGCTCCTGCCGGCACTACACTTCCTCGCGGCCATCGGCCTGATGCGACTGCTCGGCCAATCCAGTCAGATCGGGGGGGCTTCGCCCCCGCGGGCCCCCCACGCCGTCGCTCGCGGGGGCTCCTTGCCCCGCTCCGCTCCGGCGGGCGCGCCTGTGGCGCGCCTAGCCCGTTATGCGGCTCCTGAAAACGAGTGCAGAGTTCCCGTTTCGAGCCGCATAACGGGCGAGAGCGCACCGAGCGCGGCCGCGCCGGTGTCCGCAGCAGTCGCGCGCTCGTCGGCTCTTGCCGCCGCCCTGCTCCTGCCGCTCTGCCTGACGGATCTTTGGCGCGCGCGCGCTGCGATCGACGTTCGGAACGCGTTCCATCGCCGCGCCGAGGAAGTCATCCGCGCGGCGCCTTCCAATTCCATTGTCTTCGTTCGCTACGCGCCGTCTGACAATCCGCACCTGGCTGTGACGCGAAATGAGGCCGACCTGGCGTCGGCGCGCGCGTGGGTCGTCTACGATCGCGGCGCGGACGACAAGCGCCTGCTGGCTCTCGCGCCCGATCGCAAGCCGTACGTGCTGGAGCCATCGACGTTTCGGCTCACACCGCTCGTGCTGCCGCAGGAGTAACGAGACATACACCGACGGTCGAACCAAGAGGGGGCCGCAGGCGTGGACACAATTGTGATCAGCGACCCTCGAAAACGTATTCGTGCGGTTCGCCGGCCTCAGGGTCTCTGATCACTCCGTCTCAGAATCGCATGCGTAAGGCTTCGCACGCGTTCACGAGAGAGCACAGTCACGATGAACCTTACGCACTCAAATCTGATGCGCTGTTCTCCGCGAGGTCACGGGCGGCCGTAAGCACCTTGGCATTCCAGTTGCCTCGGCCTCGCACAGCGCTCCCGGGCGGGCGCTCTATCCAAAGACAACGATGCGCCAGGAGCGTTCGGATGGTTACGCTGTTTGCGATGACGGTCTTCACAAGTGCGGCATTGCTGTTCATCGTCGAGCCGATGATCGCCAAGATGATGCTGCCCCTTCTAGGCGGCAGTCCCGCCGTCTGGAACACCTGCATGGTGTTCTATCAACTCGTACTGCTGGCTGCATACGTATACGCGCACATGCTGTCACGCATTTTCACCAAACGGCGGCAGGTGATTATCCATACGGCCCTCGTGGGATTGTCGATCGCCGCGCTGCCGGTCATCCTGCCGTCCGGGATGACGCCGCCTGCCGATCGGTCGCCTATTCCGTGGCTGCTCTTGGTACTGGCGCGGACGGCCGCCGTGCCGTTGTTCGTCGTTTCGTCGACGTCACCGCTCCTGCAACGCTGGATCGCTTCGGGAGGGAGAACGAACCCGTATGCGCTCTACGCGGCGAGTAACGCTGGCAGCATGCTCGCGCTCGTGGCGTACCCGGCGCTGCTCGAGCCATTCCTGACGCTTCATCAGCAAAGCGCCACATGGACCACGGCGTACGTCGGCTTCGGCCTCCTGAGCCTTGCGTGTGCTGCGTGGGCCTGGTTGAGTTGGGGCTTCGGTAAGGGTCAGTTGTACCCGGTGGACGAAACCGCGGTGGCTGAAGCCCCGCCTCCCACGGCGACGCTCGTACGCTGGATCGTACTCGCCGCCGTGCCCTCGAGCCTGATGCTAGGCGTCACGACATTTCTGACGACGGATATCGCCGCGATTCCGCTCCTCTGGATCCTGCCACTTGGGTTGTACCTGCTCACGCTCGTGCTGGTCTTCATGGAGCGCTCGATACTGCCCCATGCTCTGATGGACCGGCTGCTGCCGATTCTGGTGGTGCCGATCGTCAGTCTGATCATTTTTGACAGTCGAATGCCCCCGGCGCTGCAGATCGTTCTTCACGTGGCGACGTTTTTCGTGGCGACCATGGTGTGTCACGGCGAGCTCGCCCGGAACAAACCGCAGCCCGCGTACTTGACCACGTTTTATGTCTGCCTTGCCACTGGCGGAAGCCTCGGGGGACTGTTTAACGCCGTCATCGCACCTGTCGCATTCAAAACCGTACTGGAGTATCCGCTGGCCGTGGTCATCGCCTGCCTGTTCCGTCCGGCGGCATCTTCGAGCGTGAGCCGATGGACGCGCTTTATGGATCTGTTGCTGCCTGTGTTGCTCGGCGCCGGGGCGGCGGCGATGATGTTCGCATTTCATGGTGCCGATTCAAAGACCGTGGCCGGAGTGCTCATGGTTTTTGTCGCACCCGGTGTTGTCCTATTCGGATTCCGGAGGCGCCCGTTACGATTCGCCGCGGCCGTCGCGGCGCTAATGATTGCGAGCAGCACCTTCATGAGCGCGAACGAGCACGTCGTCTTCCGGAGTCGCAGCTTCTTCAGTGTTCACCGAGTGACGGTTGATTCCAAGATCGGCCAACGTAGATTCGTGCACGGGGGCATCGTTCATGGAATGCAGAGCACAAACCCGGCCTTAAGGCGGGAACCGACCGCGTACTTCCACCGAAGTGGACCTGCCGGGCAGATCTTCGCGAGTGTTCAGCGCAAACCGCAACTCCGGGTCGGCATCGTCGGCCTTGGAATTGGAACGTTGGCGGCATACAGCCGCGCGGGTGAGGACTGGACGTTCTTTGAAATCGATCCCGGCGTCGTGGAGATTGCACGCGATCCCCATTACTTTACATATCTCAGTGATTCTCCCGCGCATGTAGACGTCGTTCTCGGGGACGCACGATTGAAGCTTGCAGACACGTCCGATCGCCGATTTGACTTCCTCGTGCTCGACGCGTTCAGTTCGGATGCGATACCGATGCACCTGCTCACTGGTGAGGCGCTCGATTTGTACGCCCGGAAGCTTTCGGAGACAGGGGTATTGATGTTCCACATCTCAAGCCGATATGTGGAGTTGAAGCAGGTCCTGGCTGACGCAGGCATGACTCACGGGCTCGTCTGCTTCGAGCGAGACGATCTCAAGCTAACCGAAGGCGATATCGCAAACGGGAAGTTCGCCTCGCGATGGCTCGTCATGGTTCGCGGCGGTGAGCAGATGAAAGAACTGGCGAACGATACGCGCTGGGAGCACGTTCTGCCACGTGCGGGTCGTCCGATCTGGACCGACGATTTTTCGAACCTCCTTTCAGTTTTCAAGTGGCGCGGGTAGGCGCCCTCCCAGTCGGCACGGACGCCTCACTCACATCAGCAGGTTAGGTGGGGCTGTTACGCCGGGCGTCTGGTGACAGGCGTGTCGTCGCCGTCGGCGATCTCTTCGAGCTTGGCGAGGAGCGCGGCGAAGCCGCATTGATCGGGATCGAAGAAGCCCCATTCGTCCTCGATCGGCTTGACTTTGGGTCGGCGGCGTGCCGGCGCAGGCATGGACGACGGCGGCGCTGCAGCCGCTTCGGTGGCCGCCAGCGAATCATCGGAGTCGAGGCTCACGGCCGCCGGCCGTCGCTCGGCGACGTAGCTGTCCATGGCCGGCCAGAGCTGCGTGACGCCGAGACGGGTGGGAATCGACGCGTCGCGCTCGATCTTCTTCTTCGGCTGAACCACTGGGTTCTTCGGCTCGACCACACGGACCGCGGCGACCGGCTGCGCCTGGGCCGCGCGCGCGGCCTGTTCCTCGGCTTCGACGACCGCGAGCACCGCCGACGCGATGGTTGCCGTCGGATCGTTGGGCATGCTGAAGTCCTTGACGATCGCGTCCTCGTCTTCGACGAGGGTCGAGAGGTCGAGCTCGATCACGTTCTGTTCGAGCTCCTCGATCGCCTGGTCCTGCTCCGCGTCGTCGCCGACGAGCACGAGGTCGAGCGCTGCGTCGAGATCCGTCATCGCATCGGACGGGGCGGCGAACGGTTCCGCGAACGTCTCGGTAGTCCTGAAGGGCTGCGGCACCGGATAGGCTGCTTCAGCGGCCCTGAAGGGCTCGGCTTCCGCGTATGTTTCTGCAGCGCTGAAGAGCTGCGCTGCCGGAGATGTCTCGACATCCGCGAAGGGCTGCCACGTCGGAGACTCAGCGGCGACCGGCGTCTCGGCTTGTACCGAGACGAAGTCCTCGACGAACTCAGGTTCCCGGACGACCTGCGGCCGTTCGACGGCAGGCGCCGGTTCTTCGAAATGCTCGTCGATCAGGTGCGCGTGCGATGCGCGCTCGGCAGCGGCGCGTTCGAGATACGCGGCGCACTGCTCGGCGAACACCGCAGGGTCGCACCCTTCGATCATGGCGCTCTGAGGACGGTCGCCGATCAGCGCCGACAGGACGCCGCCGCGACTGCCGCTCGACGCGTGCGAGCGCGGCGATGCGAGCATCGGAATCGTCAGCGTCTGCACGTGGGCGGCGGTGCCGTCGAGTTTCCGCAGCCGCTCGGCGAGCGCCGTTTCGTCCTTAGGCGACAGCAGCGCTGTCGTCAGAATCAGATCGGGAACGCGATCGCCCAGAGCGGCGAGCGCGCGTTCGGCGGAGTCGCCGAGTACGAGCTCGGCCCTGAGGCGGCCGCGCACCATCGAGTTCAGCTGGTTCGCCTGACGGCGGTCCGGTTCAATCGCAAGAATCAGTGCCATGGTTTACGTCCGCAGCATGAAGACCGTGAGCAGCGTCGCAGCGACGACGAAGATCACCAGCGGCGCGTGCGCGATCGATTGATCGCGCACGGCCGAGAACACGACGGTCGCGAGGTCCTGGACCCGCGTGCCTGCATTCACCAGATCCGCGGTGGGCGTCGTTCTGAATCTGAGCGACAGCTGCTCGCGAACGCGATCGTCGATGGCGACGAGCGTCAGGAGGAGCAGCACCACCGCTCCGGTCGAAATGAGCGCCTCGCCGAATGTGCGCCGGGCCCGGGCCACCATTTGTCACTTCCCTCCACGGACACATGAACACCGCCTAGAGGGCAATTCGCGTTCCGGTTCGCGTGCGCTCCATTTCCTCAGATCAATATGGGTCTTCCAGTGCGTGTTCTGTTTCGCGACCGGCCCATCCGCACCAATTTCGCCGGCGTCGTTACGAATGTGCCGCGAAGGCGCGCGCGCCCCGTTACCGGCTCCCCGCCGGTCGCGCAGCCCGCGGCGGTCGCTAACTGCTGCACCGTCACGGCGTTTAGAGTCCTTTGCGGCGCATGACTCCGAGTGCGTGGCACACCAGTTGCCCTTTGTCATCTCCGTCGCGCGATCGTGCACAACGCGTGATCGCATTTCGCACACACGGTATTGCGCGTCAAGGGAACGCGCGGAGGACGGAAATGAATTTGATCATCAATCGGCTGCGCTCGCTCGTTCGCGATGACTCGGGGCAGGACCTGCTCGAGTACGCGCTGCTCGTGGCGTTGATCGCCCTCGTGGCGGTCCTCGCGGTCACCACGGCGGGACAGAAGGTCAGCACGATCTTCACGCAGATCGCGGCCGCTATCTAATGGTCGACAGTCCGTCGGTCCGTCGGCCGCCACTCGCGTGGCGGCCGACGACCGACGACCGAAGCAAGGGAGAACGCCAATGCAGAACGTGATTGCGGCCGTCGCACGTTTCGCGGATCAGGACGACGGCCAGGACTTGCTCGAATACGGGCTTCTTGCCGTGTTGATAGCGGTCGTCGCGATGGTGGCCGTCACCACGGTCGGCCAGCAAATCACCACGGTGTTTTGGAATGGCATTGCCCAGAACTTTTGATCCCATCCTCGTGTCGGCTGTCGCCGGCTGCGGCACCTCGGGCGCCGCGATCGATCTCTGGGTGCGGCGGGTTCCAAACCCGCTCACGCTCGGGATCGTCGCCCTCGGGCTCGTGCTCGCAGCGACGCACGGAACGGGGACTGGCATCGGCGGCGCGCTCGCAGGACTTGGCGTCGGACTCCTGCTGATGCTGCCCGGCTACGTGATTGGAGCGACGGGCGGCGGCGACGTGAAGCTGCTCGCGGCGCTCGGAACGCTGCTCGGTCCGTCCGCGGTCGTCATGGCGTTTTTCTATTCTGCGATCGCCGGCGGCGCGCTCGCGGTGCTGGTCGCCCTTTGGCGCCGCCGCCTGCGGACGACGATGGCGAACACGGCGGCGCTCGTGGCGACGCGCGGCGCCGTCGCGGTGGAAATCGAACGGTCGTCGGAGAACAACCGGTTCGCGTACGCGCCGGCGATCGCGCTCGGGGCGCTCGCCGCCGCGATGGGGTCGTAGCCATGCATATGGTGAAAAACGAACGGGGCCAGGCGCTTCTCGAAGCGGCGATGACGCTGCCGCTGCTCCTGCTGGTGTCGGTGTCGATCTTCGAGTTCGGCCGCGCCTATCAGACGTGGCAGGTGCTGACCAACGCCGCCCGCGAAGGGGCGCGCGTCGCGGTGCTGCCGAACGCGACCGTCTCGGACGCCCAGACACGTGTGTCGGCGTACATGACGTCGGGGCAGTTGCCGAAGGACAGGATCGATGCCACGAGCGTCACGGTCGACATGGCCAAGACGATCGACCTCGGCGGCGGCAAGACGGCGACGGCGTCGCTCGTCACGGTGAACTACCCGTTCAAGTTCATCGTGCTCCATCCCATCGCGCAGCTGTTCTCGCAGAGCACCACGATGGGAAACGACATCACGATGAGCACGTCGGCTGAAATGCGCAACGAATCTCAGTAACTCTGGAAGTCAGAAGTACGAAGTTAGAAGTAGGAAGCACGAAGTAGGAAGCACGAAGTAGGAAGTTCGAAGCAGCAAACAGAGGATCGGAGAACCGAGGACCATCATGGCCCGCATTCGCGTCTTTATCGTCTTGGTGCTCGCCGTCACGGTGGGCGGCGTGTTCGCCTTCGCCACGTATAACTACGTGAACAGGATTCCGGCGAAGACGGTCACCATTCCCACCAAACAGGTCGTCGTGGCCGCCGCCGATCTCGACGTCGGCGCCGAGCTCGGGCGCGACGACATCCGGATCATCGACTGGCCGGCCAACGCCGTACCCGCCGGCGCGTTCACCGATCCGAAGGACGTGATGGGCCGCGGCCTGATTCTGCCTGTCATTCAGAACGAGCCGATTCTGCCGATGAAGCTCGCCTCGAAGGACGCGGGCGCGGGTCTGCCGCCGGCGATTCCCGCGGGCCTCCGCGCCGTGTCGGTGAAGGTCAACGAGGTCATCGGCGTCGCCGGCTACGTCCTGCCGGGCACCCACGTGGACGTCGTCGTGACGCTGAACCCGAGCGACAAGCACGAGACCATCACCTCGAAGGTGATCCTGACCAACGTGCAGGTGCTGGCGGCAGGCACGAAGATCGATCGTGAAACCGACAAGAACAAGCCGATCCCGGTCAGCGTCGTGACCCTGCTGGTGAATCCCGACGAGGCCGAGCGGCTGACGCTGGCGAGCAGCGAAGGAAGAATTCAGCTCGCGCTGCGGAATCCGCTGGACAAGGACACGCCGGTGACGCGCGGCATCCGGCCTGCGGGGCTCATCGGCGCGTCGGCCGCGGCGCCGGCCGTGGCGCGGATGCGCACGGCGGCGGCGCACACGACGACGAAGGCGGAACCGATGCCGCTCTCTGCTTTGCCGGAAGCGACTGTTGAAATCATCCGTGGGGACAAGCGGGCACGCGAAGTCGTGCGCGAGGAGTAGCCATGAGCCGGCGTCTGAAGTTGTTCATCCTGCTGATCGCCATCGCCAGCGGTTCGATCGTCTACGCGGGCGCGGGCGCCGATGGCGAGAGCGTGAGCCTGACGGTCGGGCGATCCACCATCGTCGATACCGGCATGCAGATCGCGCGCGTGTCGCTGACCAGCGCCGACATCGCCGACGCGCTCGTCACCTCGCCGAGCGAACTGCTGATCAACGGCAAGACGCCGGGCACGATCTCGATGTTCGTCTGGAACCGCGCGGGCGGGATCAAGCGCTACGAGATCAACGTCCAGCGCGATCTGGCGCGCCTCACGTCGCAGATCAAGGAGCTGTTCCCGAACGAGAAGATCGAAGCCCGCGCCAACGGGCGCAGCATCGTCCTCTCGGGAGCGGTGAGCAACAAGGACGTCATCGACCGCGCGGTCAGCCTGGCCGGCGGCTACGTGGACAAGAAGGACGACGTCATCACGCTGCTGCAGCTCGCCGAGGGCGCGCCGTCGAATCAGGTGCTGCTCCGCGTGCGGTTCGCCGAGGTGTCGCGCAGCGCGCTGACCGAGCTCGGCGTGAGTTTCTTCACCAGCCCGGACGGCCAGTTCCACAACGTCATCGGCCGGGTCACGACAGGGCAATATCCCGCGCCGACCTTTGACAGCCAGAGCGGCGGGAACAAGCTGATCTTCAGCGACTTCCTGAACTTCTTCATCTGGGATTTCAAGAACGATCTGGGCGCGGTCGTCAAGGCGCTGCAGACGCGCGGTCTGTTCCAGAGCCTCGCCGAGCCGAACCTCGTCGCCGAGAGCGGCAAGGAAGCGAGCTTCCTCGCGGGCGGCGAGATCCCGATCCCCGTGGCGCAGCCGGGCGGCGCAGGCGTGGCGGTGACGATCATGTGGAAGGAGTTCGGCATCCGCCTGAACTTCACGCCGCAAGTAAACGGCGACCGCGTGCACCTGAAGGTGCGGCCGGAAGTGAGCACGCTCGACTTCACCAACGCGATCACGCTGCAGGGATTCCGCATCCCGGCGCTGTCGACGCGCCGTACTGAAACGGAGCTGGAGCTGCAGAACGGGCAGACGTTCGCGATCGCCGGCCTGATGAACAACACGATGAACAAGTCGATGCAGAAGGTCCCGGGTATCGGCGACATCCCGATTCTCGGGCTGCTCTTCCGCAGCGAGGCGGCGCAGAAGGATCGCACCGAGCTGGTCGTCATGATCACGCCGCAGATTCTGCGCAACAACTCGCCGGGCGTGACCAACGAGCTGCCGCGCCCGCCCGAGACGTTCCTGCCGCCCCTCGATCCGAAGCGCACGCGGGAAATGCCGCCGCCGGCGTTCCCGCCGGTGCCGCCGCGAAGCGGCGCCGCGAACGCGACGCCGATGCCGGTGCCCACGGCCACGTCGCAGGACGCCGCAGCTGCCGCCGCGAAGATGCAGGCGCTGACGCCGAATACGCGCCCGGTGGTGAACGGCGACTCGCCGTCGAATCCGGCCGAGACGCCCGCGAGCGCCGTCTCGCGTCCGCTGACGCCGCAGGAGCAGAAGATGATCGCGCGCGCGCGCCAGCAGGAGATGGAAGCGCGGAAGTCGCAGAACGGCGCGGCGAAGAAGCTGCGCGACAAGGTGGCCGAGGACCAGGCGAGAAGAGACGCCGAGGCGTCCAGCCAGGCCGTCGCCGCCGCGCGCAAACAGGCCGAGGTCGACAAGGTGGCGCAGGCCGCCGCCGCCAGGCGGAGCGCCGAACTGGCGAGGAAGCAGGCGGAGATCGACAAGAAGAAGCAGAAGGACATCGCCGAGGCCGAAGCGAAGCTGAAGGCCGCGCAGGCGGCGTACGAAGCCGAGCTCGCCAAGGCGAAGAAGAAGGACCAGTAGGAGTCGAGACGGCTCGACTCCAGGAGTCGGATCGGATTTGACGGGGGGATTATGCCTTCTCCACTTCAACGTCTTCGGCACGACGAGCGCGGGATGTCGTTCATCTTCGTCGGAGTAGGGTTCTTTGCGTTTCTCGCCTGCACGACGCTCGCGATTGACGTCGGCATGTTCATGACCGCCCGCTCGCAGGCGCAGAACTCGGCCGACGCCGGCGCCCTGGCCGGCGCGACCGCGCTCGTGTTCAACAGCTTCACGGATCGGACGCCGACTGGTCCGGCTGTTCAGAGCGCCATCAACACTGCGCTGGCCAACCAGGTCATCGGCAGCGACGTGTCAGTGAAGACCGCAGACGTGACGTTTCCAAACGATCCGGCCGGCAATCCGACGCGCGTCAAAGTCGACGTGTACCGCACGGACGCTGCAGATCGGAACAACCCCGTGCCGACGTTGATCGGTGGCATCTTCGGCGTCAAGACGGTCAACATCACGGCGACGGCAACGGCTGAAGCGTCGCCGGCGAATGCGATGACCTGCGTGAAGCCGTTCATGATTCCCGATAAGTGGGAAGAGCACACGGCGCCGGCCAGCGAGTTCAACGAGTTCGACAACAAAGGGAACCCGGTCCCCAAACCAGACATCTACGTGCCGCCCACCGACCAGGTCAACTACACCGGCTACACGGTTGCGAAAGACGTCGGAACGACGCTCGTCCTTCGCGCGGGCCAGGGCGACCAGCTGAATCCGAGCTTCTATTTCTCGTGGAAGATGCCGGGCGACATCGGCGGCAACTTCTATCGCGACAACATCGACGGCTGCAATCCGAGCGTGATTGCGTACGACCCGGACAACCCGTACTACATGACCCAGGAGCCGGGCGACAAACAAGGCCCGACGCTGCAGGGCATCCAGGATCTCATGGATCAAGACCCAAACACGTACTGGCAGCCGGCCCCCGGCTGCGCGTGCGTGAAGGGGAGCAAGTTCTCGGGGCAGAGCCCGCGCGTGTTCCCGATCCCGCTGTTCGACCCGCAGTACTACACCGAGGGCAAGTTGAACGGCCGCGTGGCCGATTTCAAGCTCACGAACTTCCTCGGGTTCTACGCGGATCACATCGACAATAACGGCAAGATTTACGGAATCATCACGAACATCATGGGCCTCGTCGACAAGACCGCGACCAACGTTCCCTCGACGATGTTCGCGCATGCGATTCGTCTCGTTCAATAACGGCGTCAGGCCAGAGGCTCCCTATGGCGCAACTTGCAGGTCTCATCGTTTCGGAAGACGACGGTTTCAAGAAGCATGTCGGCCGCATGCTGAGGACGGGACCGATCCCGCTCAGCGTGCTCGACGAGCGCCTGGCCCGCGACGGCGCTGCGCCCGACGTCATCGTCGTCGATGCGCGCGGCGACGCCTCGTCTGCGATGAGCACGATCGAGCGGATGCGGGCGACGGCCGCCGGCGCCGGCATCTTCGCCGTGGCGCTCGCCGCCGATCCGGACCTGATCCTGCAGTCGATGCGCGCGGGCGCGAACGAATTCTTCACGTGGCCGCCGCCCGAGGAGACGTTTCACAACGCGATCCGCCGCCTGGCGGGGCGTCGCGAGACGGCCATCGGCTCGAAGCCGCCGGCGACGACGCTCGTGTTCTTCGGCGCCAAGGGCGGCGCCGGCACGACGACGGTCGCCGTGAACTGCGGCGTCGAGCTCGCGCGCCTGAGCAAGCGATCGACCGTCATCGTCGACCTCAAGGCGGGGCTCGGCGAGGTCTCGCTGTTCCTCGGCGTCCGTCCGCGGTATACGCTCATCGACGCCATCGACAACCTGCACCGGCTCGATCGCGAGTTCCTGCGCGAGCTGGTGGTGAAGCACAAATCGGGGCTGGAGATCCTCGCGGGCGCCGATCACTTCGATCGTCCGGGCGCCGGCGACGCCGGCGCGCTCGAGGAGCTGTTCCGCCTGCTCGGCCGCCAGTACGACTACATCCTCATCGACGCCGGCAGCCAGATCAATTCGTGCACCGTCGCGGCGTTGTATACGGCGGATCAGATGTTCCTGATCGGCAACCCCGACGTTCCGTCGGTGCGGAACGCGCAGCGGCTGCTCGATCGCGTGCGGCAGCTCGGCGCGTGCGGCGAGCGCGTGCGCATCGTCATGAACCGCGCGGCCGAGCCGTTTCCGATTCCGCCGAAGCAGATCGAGAGCGCGCTCGGCCACCCGATTCACCACATGTTTCCGAGCGACTACAAGACCGTGTCGGCGGCGCTGAATTCCGGCGTGCCGCTCGCGCTGACCGGCAACTCGGACATCGCGTCGCAGTTCGATCGCTTCACGCGGCTCATCCTCGATCCGAACGCGCAGATCGCTCCGGTGGCCGCCGGCAAAAAAAACGCGCTCGGGATCGAGCGGCTTGCATCGCTCTGGTAAACGGATATGAGCTCAGTGGCAGGAACCAGTTCCGTGGCGCGGCCCCTTCAGGGCCGCGAAGGCAGCGGCGACCCCAAGAGAGCCGCCGCACTCAACGCCGCGCCGAGGCAGCAGTACCTCGATCTGCGCGCGAGCGTGCATCGAAAGCTGCTGAACCGGCTGAACCTCGAAGCGCTGGCGCAGGCCGATCGCTCGCGCGCCGAAAGCGAGATTCGCTCGTTGCTGACCGAGCTCCTCGCCGAAGAAGGCGCGCCGATCAGCCTCAGCGAGCGCGAGACGCTGTTCGGCGAGATCGTCGACGACGTGTTCGGGCTCGGCCCGCTGGAGCCGCTGCTGCGCGACCCGTCGATCAGCGACATTCTCGTGAACACCTGCAAGCACGTGTACGTCGAGCGCGGCGGCCAACTCGAGCGGATCCCAACGTCGTTCCAGGACGATCGGCATCTGCTCCGCGTCATCGATCGCATCGTGAGCGGCGTCGGCCGGCGCGTCGATGACAGCTCGCTCTCGATCCGCCGTTTCGGCGCGCGCCCGTTCCTGATGGCCGACCTGATGGCCAAGAAGGCCATCACCGCGGACATGGTCCAGTTCCTGTCGGCCTGCATCAAGGCCCGGGTCAACATGGTCGTCTCGGGCGGAACCGGCTCGGGCAAGACAACGCTGCTGAACGCCCTGTCGTGCTACATCCCGCTCGACGAGCGCGTGGCCACGATCGAGGACGCGGCCGAGCTGCGGCTGCAGCAGCCGCACGTGGTCGAGCTCGAGGCCCGTCCGGCCAACGTCGAGGGCAAGGGCGAGATCACCATCCGCGACCTGGTGCGCAACTCGCTGCGCATGCGCCCGGACCGCATCATCGTCGGCGAGGTCCGCGGCGAGGAAGCGCTGGACATGCTGCAGGCCATGAACACCGGCCACGACGGATCGCTGACGACGGTGCACGCGAACACGCCGCGCGACGCGCTGAGCCGTATCGAGACGATGATCGCGATGGGCGCGACGAACCTGCCGGAGCGCGCGATGCGCCAGCAGATCTCGTCGGCCATTCAGCTCGTCGTCCAGCAGACGCGGTTGAGCGACGGCACGCGCAAGGTGACCGCCGTCTCCGAGATCACCGGCATGGAAGGCGACATCATCACCATGCAGGACATCTTCGTCTTCGAGAAGATGGGGGTCACGCAGGACGGTAAGGTCATCGGGCGCTTCCGCGCAACCGGCGTCCGGCCGAAGTGCTGCGAGCGCCTGAAGGCGTCTGGCATCAATCTGCCGGCCGACATGTTCGAAGGCGTCACGGAGGTGCGGTGATGGGCCTCGCACTCTTCGCTTTCGTGCTCTTCGCCGGAGCGATCGTCGGCGGGTACGCCGCCGTCATGTATCTCCCGGGCATGCTTGCCAATCGCAAGCTGAACGAGCGTCTCCGCGACGTCGCCTCGCCCGGCGTGCCTTCGACCGAAGACGAGTCGGTGCTCAAGCAGCGCGATCAGGGGCCGCTGCCCGCAGTCGATCGCCTGGTCGCACAGACGTCGGCAGGTTCGTGGCTCGCGCGCCTCATCGAGCGTTCGGGTGTGAAGACCACGCCGAGCGCCGTCGTCGTGTTCAGCCTCGCGCTCGGCGGTTTGGCGGCGTTCGTCACCGCGACGTTCGTGCGCGTGCCGTATGCCCCGATCGTGGCGGCCCTGTCCGGTCTGATGGTCCCCTTCGGCTACCTGCTGAACCGCCGGTCTGCGAGAATCCGGCGATTCGAGGAGAAATTCCCCGAGGCGCTCGATCTGCTGGGACGGGCCATCCGTGCCGGCCACGCGTTCCAGTCCGCGATGGGGATGGTGGCCGACGAGATGCCGGAGCCGGTCGGACCCGAATTCAAGACGACGTTCGACCAGCAGAACTTCGGTCTGCCGCTGAAAGACTCGCTGAACGGCCTCGCCGAGCGCGTGCCGCTGCTCGACGTCCGGTTCTTCGTGACCGCCGTGCTGATCCAGCGCGACACCGGCGGCAACCTCGCCGAGATTCTCGACAACCTGGCGCACGTGGTGCGCGAGCGGTTCAAGATTCTGCGGCAGGTGCGCGTGCACACCGCGCACGGGCGCTTCACCGGCTACGTGCTGATGGCGCTGCCCGCGGCGCTCGCGGTCGCGCTCATGTTCATCAACCCCGATCACATCAACCTGCTGTTCCACGAGCACATGGGACAGATGATGGTGATCGGCGCGATCGTCATGCAGACGATCGGCTACTTCTGGATTCGCCAGGTCATCAAAATCGAGGTATAAGCCGTGACGCTTCTCATCCCGCTGCTCGCTTTCGTCTTCGTGTCGCTGCTGGTGGCGGCGGCGGCCATGATGTTCACGTCGAGCGGCGCGTTGACCATCGAGCAGCGGCTCGGCGAGGTGACCGGGACGACGCCGAGGGTGGCCGATTCGAGCTATGAAAAGGCCGTCATCGACGGGCTGAAGCGCCTCGGCAACCTCGTGCCGAAATCGCCGTCCGAGATGGGCAAGCTGCGGATGAAGCTGGTCACCGCCGGCTACCGCGGCACCGAAGCGTTGATCGTGTTCTTCGGCATTCGCGTCGCGCTCGCGGTGGCCGCGTTCGCGATGTTCGCGACGCCAATCATCTTCAACCGGCCGAACTTCATCATGGCGCTCGGCGCGTGCGGCATCGGATACCTGCTCCCGACGATGGCGTTGAAGCGCATGGCCGCGCGCCGGCAGCACCGCATTCGTCTCGGACTGCCCGACACGCTCGATCTCCTCGTCGTCAGCGTGGAAGCGGGGCTCGGCCTCGACCAGGCGATTCTGCGCGTGTCCGAGGAGCTCGCCTTCGCCCATCCGGATCTCTCGAGCGAGATGCGCCTCATCAACCTCGAGCTGCGGGCCGGCAAGGCGCGCGCGGAAGCGCTCCGCAACTTCGCCGATCGCACCGGCGTCGACGACATCTCGTCGCTTGTGACGATGCTGGTGCAGACCGACAAGTTCGGCACGAGCGTCGCGCAGTCGCTGCGCGTGCACTCCGACGTGATGCGGACGAAACGGCGTCAGCGCGCCGAGGAAGCGGCGGCGAAGACCGGCGTGAAGATGGTGTTCCCGCTGGTGTTCTGCATCTTCCCCGCGATCTGGGTGGTGACCATCGGACCGGCGGCGATCAAGTTCGTCCAGGTCCTGTTCCCGATGGCGCAGAACTAATAAGAAGATGACATCACAAGCCGCCGCCGCGTCACTCCTCGACACGCCGAAGATCGCCGACACGCCCGAGATGCCGCGGACGATCGAGGCGACCGGCATCGCGGTCGATCAGATCGAGCAGCTGCTGATCAAGACGCTGTATCAGGGCGAGGCCATCGGCACGGCCGTCGCCGATCGCATGCGGCTGACGTTCGGCATCCTCGAGCCGCTCATCGAGCGCGCGCGCGCCGAGCGGCTGATGGAAGTGCGCGGCGCGACCGGATCCGGATCCGCGTCGTACCGATACGCGCTGACCGATCTCGGACGCGATCGGACGCGCCAATACCTCGAGATCAATTCGTACATCGGACCGACGCCGGTTCCGCTCGCCGCCTACGTCGCCGAAGTGCGCGCGCTGGCGACCAAGCGCGGCTACATCGATCGCGAGCGGCTGCGCCAGGCATTCTCACACCTGATCGTCGGCGATCACGTGCTCGAGCAGATCGGGCCGGCCGTCAACGCCGGCAACGCGCTGTTCTTGTACGGGCCGCCCGGAAACGGCAAGACGGTGCTGGCCGAAGGCATGGGCCACTCGCTCGGCGGCGACATGTACATGCCGCACGCCATCGACGTCGACGGACAGATCATCACGATGTTCGATCCGATCAACCACGAGTCGCTCGAGGCCGACGACGACGAACCATCGAGCATCATCGCGTCGGCGCCGCGCGACCGCCGGTGGGTGCGCATTCGCCGCCCGGTCGTGATGGTCGGCGGCGAGCTGACGCTCGAACAGCTCGATCTCACGTTCAACCCGCTGTCGAAGTTCTACGAAGCGCCGATTCAGCTGAAGGCCAACGGCGGCGTGTTTCTCGTCGACGACTTCGGACGGCAGCGCATCCGTCCGCAGGAGCTGTTGAACCGCTGGATCGTGCCGCTCGAAAGCCGCTTCGATTACCTGACGCTGCACACCGGCAAGAAATTCCAGGTGCCGTTCGACGTTCTGATCGTCTTCGCGACCAACCTGGATCCGAAATCGCTGGCGGACGAAGCGTTCCTGCGCCGCATTCCGTACAAGGTGCCGGTCGTCGATCCGACGGTCGACGAGTTCACCGAAATCTTCGAGCTGAACTGCCGCCGCCGTCACCTGCGGTATCACCAGCTGATGGTGGCGTACTTGCTGCGCCGCTATTACGAGCCGCTCGGACGGCCGCTGCGCGCCTGCCACCCGCGAGACCTGCTCGATCAGGTGATCTCGCTCTGCCGCTACCGAGGAATCCAGCCCAAAATCACGCGCGAGCTGCTCGACCGGGCGTGCCAGTCGTATTTCGTCGACGACGACCCGCCTGCGCATCCGGTCGCACCCGCACCGAAAGCGGGGCAATCCAGCAGCCGCAACAGCTATGTCGTCTGAGCACGCCCGCGACCTGGCGGCGCGAGCGGCCTGCGCAGTCCTGTTCACGCTGTTGTCGATGAACCTGCTCGCCGAATTCCTGCGGACCGGTCACATCACCGGAATGCTTCTGCTGACGAGTGAGTCGCTGATCGTCGTGCTGACGATCGCGCGCCGCCGCGCGCAGGTGGTGGATCGATCCTTTGCCGCCGCCGCGATGACGATGCTGTCGGTTGCGGGGCCGCCGTTGCTGCGCCCATCCGCCGCGGCGCCATTGGCCGGCGACGCGATGACCGCCGCGATGTCGGCGGCCGGCCTCATCGTCGTCATAGCCGCCAAGCTGACGCTGGGCCGGAGCTTCGGCATCGTGCCGGCCAATCGCGGCGTCGTGGCGCGCGGACCGTACAACATCGTCCGGCACCCGATTTACACCGGCTACGTGATTACCCACTTCGCGTTCGTCATGGCGCACCCGACGGTGTGGAACGCGGCCGTCGTGCTCGTCGCCGATTCGGCGCTGATCGTTCGGGCGCTCCTCGAGGAACGGGTGCTGGCGAGCGACAGCTCCTATCAGGCGTATTGCACCCGTGTCGCCTGGCATCTGGTGCCGGGACTGTTCTGAGTCTGGGGCTGGGGGCTGCGGGCTGGGGACTGGGGGCTGGGGGCTGCTTGTTGGGGTTGGGATCAGAGGACAGGGGTCAGGGCATGCGGTTGATGAACGCTCACACGCGAACGGTCGTCGCCAGCGCCGTGGAGGTTGCGGACGACCGCGCGACCCGTCGCAAGGGGCTGCTGGGCCGCGATCATCTCGATCCGGCGGCTGCGCTCGTGCTCACTCCGTGCTTTTCGGTACATACCGCGTTCATGCAATTTCCTATCGATGTCGTCTTCGTCGATCGAAACGGCATCGTCCTCAAGGTGGTGCGTCAGATGGGTCCGTGGCGCATTGCGGCGGCGTGGGGCGCGCACACGGTCATCGAGCTTGCGGCCGGCGCGGTTGCCGGCACGCGCGACGTTCGCGTCGGCGACCGTCTCTACATCGGATCTGAACACGTTCCGGCGGAATCGATGGAAGTGTCGCTCGCCTGAAGATGTGCGCTCGCCCGAAGATGTGCGCTCGCCTGAAAGGCTCGCGCTACAGTGAGTCTGGCCTCGCCTGAAACGCTCGCCCGAAGCAATTTGAAGTCGACTGAAAGGTTCCGGGCGATCGTCGTATAGCGGACGCGTTGTAGCGCGAGGCTTCTAGCCGAGCGACAGGATCGCGATCGTCGCGCCGAGATGTGACTCCGTATCGTCCCAGAACTCGACGACGCGCGCGTGGCGTTCCAGCGCCGCCTGCACGATGCCGCGCTGCACGCCGCGGCCGCGTCCGTGAACGAGCCGCACCTCTCGCAATCCTGCCGCGGCGGCAGCTTCCACGTATTCCTCGACGACAGATCTGATCTCCGCCGGCGCGAACGCGTGGAGATCGAGCTCCGCCTCGATCGGAATGCGCACGACGCGATCGGCCATCAGCGACTGCCCTTCGACAGGTATTCGGCGGTGACGACGGTCTTGATGCCTCCGCGAACGGAGAAATCGCCGACGACGGTCATGCGGCGCGGATGGATGGCGGCGACAAGGTCGTCGAGGATCTGGTTCGTGACGTGCTCGTAGAAGATTCCGCGGTTGCGGAACTCGATCATGTAGTACTTCAGCGATTTCAGCTCGATACAGCTCGCGTCGGGCACGTAGGTGATTCGAATCTCACCGAAATCGGGCAGCCCGGTCTTGGGACACACCGACGTGAACTCCCGACAGTGAATGGCAATTTCATAATCCCGTTCGGGTCGCGGGTTGGGAAAGGTCTCGATCGTCGAGCTTGACATACGAGGCGAATTCTAGCGTGCGCCAATTGACACTGGCGAGAGGCGCGCGCTAGGATACGGCGTTTTTTCGAACAAAAACTGCGCTGTCGCTGCGCGCGCGACGTGCTGCGGTGAACATCACGCGCGTGAGCAGGGGAGAACGCCGATGGCCGACGCCCGCAGGATGGGCAAATCCGAACTCTTTTCCCATTTCGCCGAACGCTTCGAGATGAAGCGGACGCAGGCTCGGGAGTTCTTCGACGAGCTGACGGCGCTCTCGGAGAAGGAGCTGAAGCGATCGGGCGAGTTCGTGCTGCCCGGCATGGTGAAGCTCGTCGTTCAGAAGCGCAAAGCGCGAATGGGCCGCAACCCGGCGACAGGTGAGGCGATCAAGATTCCAGCGAAAACGGTCGTGAAGGCGAGGATTGCCAAACAGCTGAAAGACGCGGTTCTGCCCCGAAAGTAACTCTCCCCAACCTGCTTGACGCTTGATGCGAGAGCGGCGCGGCGACGGCTGCCGCGCCACCTCGCGGTCGGCGGTTCCTGGTCTAGGCGGCGGTCGGACGCGCGGCGAGCACGCGGCTGTACAGCGTCGCCGGCACGAGCATCTCCGCGCGCGCTTCCAAATTCGTCACCGAATCGTCATCGAGGATGATCCGGTCGCCCGGTCCCAGCAGGATTTCGGCGCTGTAACGCCGGCCGCCGCGCAGCGTGCGCAGCTCGAAGTACCGTACCGCGACGGTGTGATCGTCGACGGCTATGGCGTCTGTCTTGACGAGTGTCCGAAACATGGTTCTCGCTTCCCCTCCCATTCCCCACCTCTTACGCGCAACCCACCCCTCGATCGGCTCAGGCTGTGCGCCCCCCGGCCGCTGGCGCCGGCTCGCAGGCGCTAACTGGCAGCCGCCTGCGCGCGGTCGTCGCGCGCCGGAAAGCGCAGCGTAAATGCCGTGCCGCGTCCCACTTCGCTGTTGACGGCGATCGTGCCGTCAAGCTGTTCGACGATCCGCTTCGAGATCGCGAGACCGAGGCCGAGGCCGCGCCGCTTGGTCGTGACGAAGTCGTCGAAGATTTTCGAGAGTCGATCGGCCGGAATGCCCGAACCGGTGTCGGCAACGGTAATCTCGACGTGGTCGCCGGCGCGCGCCGTGCCGATGAGGATCCGCCCGCCTGCTTCGGTGGCCTGAATCGCATTCGTAATGAGATTGCGGTACACACGGCCGAGGGCGAAGCGGTCGCCCTCGATGAACAACGGTCCCGACGCGTACTGCGTCTCGATGGCGATGCCGTGGCGCTCGCCCTCGGCGCGCATCGATTCGACTATTTCCGCCACGGACGCATTCACGTCCATCGCGAAGCGTTCGATCGGCTTCGGCTTCACGATGTTGCGCAGATCTTCCATGAAGCGCTTCAGCGTCTGCAGCTCGCGGTCGATCGTGCGCCGGAACATGTCGCGCGACTCGGCGTCGACGTCGTCGCGCAGCAGCAGCCGCGTGCTGTTGCCGATGTTCTGAATCGGGTGCGAGAGGTCGTGCACGAGACCCGCCGCCATGCGCCCGAATATCGCCTGCCGCTCCTGCCGCTTCAGGTCTTCCTGCAGCTCGACGAGGCGATCCGCCATGACGTTGAACGACTCACCCAGATCCGCGAACTCGTCGCCGGTCGTGATGTCGACGCGCGTGTCCAGATGGCCTCTCGCGGCGACGTCGTGCGTGGCGCGCTTGAGCTCGAGGATCGGATCGATGAACGAGCGGCCGAACGCGTAGCCGACGGCAATCATCGCGAACAGCGCCAGCGAGATCGCGACGATGAGCTGCTTCTGCAGCTCCTGGGCGCTGGCGAATGCTTCGTTGGTCGGCTGCTCGACCACGACGGTCCAGCCGAGCGCCGTAATCTTCGCCGCCACTCCGAGGTCGCGGCGGCCGTCCTCGTCCACGTACTCGCGCGCCACCGGCGCGTCCTCTCGTTGCTCTCGAGCCGCGGCGAGCATCGGGTTGGACGACGACATGTTGCGCGTCTGCGCGACGAGCGCCTTCTTGTCCGGGTCGCCGTGCGCGATCAGCGCGCCGTCCGGGGCGATGACCATCGCGTAGCCGTGCTCGCCGAGGCGGATGCGGTCGACCATGCGCCACATCTCCTCGAGGTTGAGCTCGCCGGCGAGCCAGCCCGCGGGCCGGTTCAGGCGCGTGAGATGGATGCCGAACGCCGACGTGGGGAGGAGATCTTCGTCAACGCGCATCGGCGACATCAGCACGCCGTCGACCGACAGCTCCGCGTCCTTTGGAATCGTGACGCGCGGCTTGCCCACGCGGCTCGACGCGATGATCGCGCCGCCCTCGTCGAAGAGCGTGATCTCCCGGAATTCGCGGAACTCGAGGACGTAGTTCTTGAGGATGCGGTCCTGCTGCCACGCCTCGAGGCCGGTGTTCTGCAGATCGGCGGCGAGCGCCTTGAGCAGGTCCGCGTTGCCGACGACGTAGCGGCGGATTTCCTCGGCGGCACGCGTGGCGACGTTCTCGTTTCCGGTGGTGATCGATGCGCGCGTGCCGCGTTGAAGCGACCAGATCGAGATGACGCCGTATGCGACGAGCGGCACTACTGCGGCAAGCGCGAGCAACAGCGCGAAGCGATGCGCGATGTGCCGGATTCTCAAAGCCATCCGGATCTAATTTCGGCTAGCGAACCTCGCGTCATTATTACGCGGAGACCAGAGTCGGATCGTACTAATTACATCACGTCCGTTTTCAGGCGGAGGAACAGCGAAACGCTTGCTGATGGCGCGTGCGCGTTCACTCCAGGCGAGGAAAATCGCCGGCGGATCATCAAGGAAGGCCTGCTGGAGGCTGCCGACGCCCTGTCGGTAATTGTCCTCGTCTGCGGCCTGACCAATTCGGTCGAATCCCGAATCTATCGTGCCGTTTCCAAACCCGCCAAGGTTATTCTCGGTACGCGAGTCCCGCAGGGACCACACGCGCAGCATCGTCGGTCCACTAACGAAGTCAATAAGCACGGCGTCGAACTTTCCCGTTCGTTCTGCTTCAAACAGCCGGTCCGTTGGCATTCCTTGTACGTCCATCTCGACACCGACGGCCTGAAGTTGCCGCCGCACCTCCAGAGCAAGGCGCTCGTACATCGCATCGGCAGGGATGAGGCACGTAAACCGAACAGGAATCTTCGGCTGGGCACGACCTGCAAGCAGCTCGGCGGCGCGCGCGGGGTCGAATTCGAATGTCGCGACGGGGGGCGGGAGCGCCCAGTATCGCGGCCAAACCGGCCCCGACGATGGAACGCCATGACCGTTCAGCGCCTGCCGGACGATTTCGGCCCGATTGATGGCCATGTTCAGCGCCCGACGGACATCACTCGATCGAAGAGCAGGTGTCCTCGGGTTGAAGGCAAGCACGTATTGATAATGTCGAGTGTAGGCGAAAACGGCAACCGTCGTGGAGCTCTGGAGAGAATCTAACGCGTCGGTTCCGACTTCCCACAGCATGTCGATTCGGTTTCGCAGCAGTTCAGCCCACGCCGTGCGAACAGCAGGAAAGCTCGTGACTTCAACTTCATTAATTCGTGGGGACCCGAGGTAATAATTAGCATTCGCTCGTAACGTGGCAGCGTTTTGCGCCGCGATGAAGGGCCCGGTACCAACGATCGAGCCACCAGGCTTTCGAATCGTCACTTCAAGCATTTCCTGCCAGAGCGGCGATGGGCTTCTGAATGTGATCTCGATCGTGCGGTCGTCGATTGCCTTGATTTGTTCAACGTTCTGCGCGAGTGAGCCCCAAAAGGATTTCAGGCCTTCCGGAAGCGCGCGTACGAGCGCATTCGAGTCCAGGATGGTGCCATCGTGAAACTGCACACCCGATCGGAGGGTGAGCAAGAGCGACCGTCCGCCGTTTGCGAAAGACCATTTTTCGGCTAGGACGGGTTCGAGGCGACCGTCTTCTCCGACACGGACCAGACCTTCCACGGTAAGGAGTTGACTCAACTGACGAAGGCCGGCGATTGGATTGCTCGCCGAGAGTTGAGCCGTTCCGACGCGCAAAATGCCCGACGCCGTATCGGCGCGTGATGCTGGGAGCTTTCGGCACGATCCGATAGCGATCGCTACGGTCGATAGGGCGGCTGTAACGATCGCTAGGCAGATCCTACCCTCGCGGCACTTGCCGCGGTGATGCGGCATGTTTACTTCTTGTTCATCGGCGGATCGTCGACCATCTGGACGCAGAAACCGGTCGGCTTACGGTTCGTCGCCTTGTTGATCACTTTGATTTTCATGGCTATTTCTCCTTATGCGACCTGGGGGGTCGCTTCGTTTCTGGCGATTTCATGCGCCAGGGACACGAGTGCCGATTCAAAACTTGGCTTGTGACATGTCGGCAGGTTCATGTCGCCAAGCTGAGAGTACGAAGCTGCGACGCACCCACCGGCGCAGACCGGGATGAACGCGCAGTCACCGCACTCTTTCCATGGATGCAGTCGGTTGAACCGCTCGAGCGCCGTCTCGCGCCACGAGTCCTTGCGGTCGTCGATGTGGCCGGTCGACAGCGCGAGCTGGCCGGTGAAGCCGGGGCACGCGTAGAGCGAGCCGTCCGGGCCGATCGTGTGCGCGTGCTGTTTGTGCACGTGGCACGGACCGTTGTGCACGCCGTCGTGCGTCGGGAAGCCGAGGCGCTTGGTGTGCTCGCGCACCATCGACAGCTTGTCGTCGAGCACGTTGCACGAATCGCACGCGCGGCCGGCCCCCGAGCCGACCGATGTCATGCACGTGCCGTTGAAGCTGTCCTTCGCCGCGATCGGCGTCAACGGGATGATGCCCTTCGCCGACACGGGCTCGGTCCGGACGATCGGTTTGAAGAAGACCTTCGACAGCTTGTCGGCGAAATCCTGCTCGTGCAGGAAGTCGAGCAGCGCCGGAAAGCTGTCGACCGAGCTCTCGTCGAAGTTTCCGCCGACCGCGATCCGGCAGCGGCCCGCGACCTTCCGGATGTTGTCGATGATGCGATCGAACGTTCCCTGTCCGCCGCGGAGCGGGCGCATCCGGTCGTGCGTGTTCCGATCGCCGTCGAGCGTGATCTTCACGCCGTTCAGCCCCAGCGGCGACATGCGATCGACAACGTCCGGAGTCAGCAGCAGCCCGTTGGTGATGATGTTGACGTAGTGCGCGACGCCCCGTTCCCGCGTTGCCTTCCACAGCCGCTCGGCGATCGCGTACATCACCGGCAGATTGAGGAGCGGTTCGCCGCCGAAGAACGTGAGCACCAGCTTCTCAGGGCGCACACGATCGAGCTCGCGCTCGATCCAATCGCCGACGCGGCTCGCCGTTTCGAGCGACATCCGATCGGCGCGCTGGTTGTAGTCGGCGTGATCGCCCTGGAAGCAGTAGTCGCAGGCGAAGTTGCACTGCAGCGTCGTCAGAATCGTGACGTTCAGCTCCGTCGCGTCGCTCTTCACCTCGGACAGATACTGATCGAGCGCGCGCCGGTCGGCGTCGCGGCTCTCGACCAGGAATCCGTTCTCGTGCAGGAGCGCAAGCGCTTCGAGCTCGTCCTCGTCGTTCCCGACCATCGCGTCGCTCGACCGATCGAGCAGGGCGGCGACGTCGCTCGACACGACGAGCTGGGCGTCGGTGAGCGTATTCATCAGGAAGATTTCGCCCCGCTCATCGAGCGTCACACGGAGGTTGAACATCGACGACTGCATCACGCTCCCAACTACATCCCGAAACGATGTTGCTTGGCCGAGATGAGAACCGAATCGTGTTTATAAATGATGAGGACCGTAGTGCCATGGAATAGCAACCGATGTTCCATGACGAATGGCCGCACGAATCGCGGGTTTTCCTAACGATTTCTTGCGTCGCCATTAAAGGTCCGAAACGGTTCAGGTCCGGAACTTGGCGGCTCAGGTAAAGGATTACCCGGGTGAGGTTTGAGAGGCCGCGCGCGGGTCGCGATTACTGGCGCAAAATCAGCGAATTATACGGGAGAAGACAAGCGGTTGTCCGGTCAGGCCAAATTATTGGCCTCCGTAATTCCCTTCGCGTAATGTTTATCCACCGCGTAATCTTTTCGCGAGCTGTCGCACTTCCAGTTTATCCATCTTGTATTTCAAAGTGCTCAGCGGTACTCCGAGATATTCCGCGGAGGCAGTGACGTTCCAACCATTTTTTTCGAGCGCTCGAAGAATGAAGTTTCGCTCGAACGTGTTCGTCGCATCTTCGAAGAGATTCGCCGATCGCACTGTTCCTTCGGGCTCCAGCTGCGCGAAGTGGAACTCGAGCGGCAGATCTTCTTCCGAGATGTAGTCCTTGTCGCTGACCGCGACGAGGCGTTCGATCAGATTCTCCAGCTCGCGGATGTTGCCCGGCCACCAGTACTTCTTCAGGACCGACATCGTCGGGTCGGTGATGCCCTGGATTCGCTTGCGGAAGCGGGCGTTGTAGCGCCGGAGGAAGAAGTCGACGAGCTGCGGGATGTCTTCGAGGCGGTCGCGGAGCGGCGGCAGCTTGATCGGGATGACGTTGAGCCGGTAGAACAAGTCTTCGCGGAAGCGTCCGTCCTTGACGGCTTTTTCGAGATCGATGTTGGTTGCGGCAATCAGCCGGAACTCGGTTTTGACCGGTTTGGTGCCGCCGACGCGCTCGATTTCGCCTTCCTGGATCGCCCGCAGCAGCTTGGCCTGGAGATCGAGCCGCAGGTCGCCGACTTCGTCGAGAAACAAGGTGCCGTTCGACGCGAGCTCGAATTTCCCCAGCTGCTGCCGGTGCGCGCCGGTGAACGCCCCCTTCTCGTGGCCGAACAGCGTGCTCTCGACCAGCTCGCGCGGGATTGCGGCAAGGTTGACGGCGATGAACGGCGCTTCGGGATCGCCGGCTTCGCGGTGGATCAGCCGCGCCAGCAGCTCCTTGCCGGTGCCGCTCTCGCCGAGGATGAGGACCGTCGCCGACAGTTTGGCGATCTTGTTCACGAGATCGATGATGTCGCGCGTCATCTTGCTCGGCCCGACGACGAACTCGCGCTCGGTCTGCTCGGCGACCTGCGCCGAGAGCGTCAGCACCTGCCGGTTCAAATCCTGCCGTTCGCCGGCGTTGCGCACGATGGCGCGCAGCTGGTCGTAATCGAAGTCCTTCGTGACGTAGTGATACGCGCCGAACTTCATCGCCGTGACCGCGGTCTCCACGTCGTTCATCGCCGAGATGACGATCACCTCGATCAGGCTGTAATTCTCCTTGACGATCCGCAGCACCTCGAAGCCGCTGATGCCGGGCAGGCGGACGTCGAGGAGGATCAGGTCGACGTCCTCGCGATTGAGAATCGGGAGCGCGCCTTCGCCGCTCGAGACGCGGAGGATGCGGTACTCGCGTTTGAGGATCGCGGTGAGCGTATCCCGCATGCCCTCGTCGTCATCGACGATGAGAACGGTCTTCGGCTTGTGGGTCATGCGAGCGAAATCGGCGTATTTTGTCAGGCGGTTGACACTGTTGCAAGCCGTTCGGTAAGGTACGAGTTTTGTTGACGTTCCAGTGGCTGCTCACCGGCGCAGCGCTCGTCGTAGCGGCGGCCGCACTCATCAAAGCGCGACGTCTGGCAAAGCGTCTCGAACGACTCGCTGAGTCGTACTGGGAACTTCGCTACGAGCACGGGCAGCTGCGCGCGCGTCTCAACCGAATCGATCCCGAACCGGTGACGCCGTCCGAGGCGTCGCGTCCGGCGGGGACGACTGCGTTCGTTCCACTCTCGTCGCTCAAGCGATGACCGACTACGACGTCGTCGTCATCGGTGCGGGGACGGGCGGCTACGTCGCCGCCATTCGCGCCGCGCAGCTCGGTCTGAAAACGGCCGTCGTCGAAAAACAGAAAGCGCTCGGCGGCACGTGCCTGCTGGTGGGCTGCATTCCGACCAAGGCGCTGCTCGAGCATGCGCATGCGCTGAAGGTCGTGCAGCACGCGAAAGACTGGGGCGTCGCGATCGGCGACGCTTCGGCGGGCTCCGGCGCGCCGCGCGTCTCGATCGACATGGCGCAGGTGCAGACGCGGAAAGATCGCGTCGTCACCGGCCTGACCAAAGGCGTCGAGTTCCTGTTCAAGAAGAACCGGATCGACTGGATCAAAGGCACGGCGCGGCTGACCGGCAACGGCGGCGTCGACGTCTTCGAAGGCGACAGGCAGACGCTGCGCGCGCGCAGGGAGATCATCGTCGCGACCGGCTCGACGCCTCGGAGCGTTCCCGGCGTCGAGATCGATCGCAGACGCATCATTACGAGCGACGAAGCGGTCGCCCTGCGTGAGGTGCCGAAATCGATCGCGATCATGGGCAGCGGCGCGGTCGGCGTCGAGTTCGCGTCGATTTTCCGGCGGTTCGGCAGCGACGTGACGATTCTCGAGCTGCTCCCGCGGCTCGTGCCGGTCGAAGACCAGGCGGTGTCTGAAGAATTGGAGAAGGCGTTTCGCAGGCAGGGGATCACGAGCCACACGAACGCGAAGGTCACGTCGGCGAGAGCGACGGCAGACGGCGTCGATCTTCAGTTTCAGAAGTCGGACGGCGCGGCGGAAAAATTGCGCGCCGATTACCTGCTCGTCGCGACCGGGCGCGGGCCGGTGACGGCCGGACTGGACGCCGAACGCATCGGGATCGATCTTGAGACGGGATACGTGCGCGTCGACGCCGGATATCGCACCAGCGTTCAGGGCATCTCGGCGATCGGCGACGTCATCACGATGGGCGGCCCGCACCCGCAGCTCGCGCACGTGTCGTCGGCTGAAGGCGTCATCGCCGCCGAGCGGATCGCCGGCCGGACCGTTCGTCCGCTCAACTACGATCATGTGCCGGGTTGCACGTACTGCGATCCTGAAATCGGCAGCGTCGGCCTGACCGAACGCGAAGCGGCGCGGCGCGGATACGACGTGCGCACCGGCACCTTTCCGTTCGGCGTGCTCGGACGGGCGAAGATCGCAGGCGAGACCGACGGCTTCGTCAAGATCGTCGCCGACAAGAAGTACGACGAAGTGCTCGGCATCCACATGATCGGTCTGCGCGCCACCGAGCTCGTCGCCGAAGCGGTCGTCGCGCTGCGCCTCGAGTCGACCGTCGAGGAACTGATCCGCACAATCCATGCGCATCCGACGATGGCCGAGGCGGTTGGCGAAGCCGCGCATGCGGTGCACGGTGCGGCCATCCACTTGTGAATTTACAATTGTGAATCGACAAAGTCCTGGCGGTCGATCTTGTCCTTTGGCCCTTTGTAAATTGTGAATTGTAAATTGTGAATTGTGAATTGTGAATTGTGAATTGACATGGCTACTGACGTCGTGATGCCCCAGATGGGCGAGTCGATTGCCGAGGGCACGATCGTCCGCTGGATCAAGAAGGTTGGCGACAAAGTCGATCGCGACGAACCGCTGTTCGAAATTTCGACCGACAAGGTCGACGCCGAAATCCCGTCGCCGGCCGCCGGTGTCCTCGCTGAGATCCGCGCGAAGGAAGGCGAGACGGTTCCGGTCAACAGCATCGTCGCCGTGATCGGCGCGGCTGGAGAAGCCAAGGCTGCCCCTGCAGCGCAAACACCCACCGCGCCTGCAGTCAAACCGGTGGAGCCGCCAGAGCCGACGGCGCAGGGCGATGGCGCGAGTGGCGTAAGAGGGGCGGGTCAGCCCACACCATCTCGGGTAGAGCTGGGTCTCCAGAGCCGCCCGCAACAGACAGAAGACGCCATCCGGCAGCGGTCCTCTCCGCTCGTTCGCAAGATCGCGAAAGAGCACCACGTCGACATCTCGCAGCTGCACGGCAGCGGAATCGCCGGCCGCGTGACGAAGGCGGACATCCTGCAGTTCATCGGGCGGGAGGAGCAGCAGGGGTGGGCAGGGTCTGCCTCCGCCGCGTCGAAGACGGGCGCGGCTACGGCGCGACAAGGAGCACAAGCCTCGTCGCTTCCGGCGGCGCCCGGCCTCGAGCACGGCGAGCACGACGTCGTCGAGAAGATGTCGGTGATGCGCAAGCGGATCGCCGAGCACATGGTGCTGAGCCGCCACACTTCCGCTCACGTCCATTCCGTATTCGAAGTGAACTTCGCGCGCGTCGCGCAGATTCGGGATGCGAAGAAGGCGGAGTTCGAGCGCGCAGGCGCGAAGCTCACCTATCTCTCCTTCATCATCAAAGCCGCAGTCGATGCGCTGCGCTCGATGCCGATCGTCAACTCCTCGGTGGACGGCGACTCGATCATCTATCACAAGGACATCAACGTCGGCATCGCGGTGGCGCTCGATTGGGGGCTCATCGTTCCGGTCATCAAACACGCGGACGAGAAGAATCTTCTCGGCGTCACGCGCGCCGTCGCCGATCTGGCGAGCCGCGCACGCTCGAAGCAGCTCAAGCCGGACGACGTGCAGGGCGGCACGTTCACGATCACCAACCCCGGCGTGTTCGGTGCGCTGCTCGGCACACCCATCATCAATCAGCCACAGGTGGCCATTCTCGGCGTCGGAAACGTCGAAAAGCGTCCGGTCGTCGTCGACGATGCGATTGCGATCAGACCGATGGCCTACCTCACGCTCGGGTACGATCACCGCGTCATCGACGGCGCCGTCGCCGATCAGTTCATGTCGCTCGTCAAGCGATCGCTGGAGAATTGGGACCCAGGCGTCAGCTAGAGATCCGGCGGCTCGGGCGCGTGCCGTACGGGGAGGCGCTCGCGCTGCAGCGCGCGCTCGTCGAGGAGCGTGTGCATTCTCGCGCAGAGGCGGAGCGGACCGTAGGGGCCCCCGGAGTAAAAAATGATCTTCTTCTGCTCGTCGAGCATCCACACGTGCTGACGCTCGGGGTGCGCGGCGACGGCGGCCGCTCGCACATCCTCGCGTCCGACGAGACGCTGGCCGCCCGGCGCATCGAAGTGTTCGAAGCGGGACGCGGCGGCGACATCACCTATCACGGTCCCGGGCAGGTCGTCGGCTATCCGATCGTCGATTTGAAGCCCGACCGCTGCGACGTGCACCGTTACGTGCGCGATCTCGAAGAGGTACTCATTCGAACGGCGGCCGACTACGGCGTCGACGCCGGCCGCGTCGAGGGTCTGACCGGCGTGTGGGTGGGACGCGACAAGCTCGCAGCCATTGGCGTTCGCATTTCGCGGTGGATCACGAGCCACGGGTTCGCGTTCAACGTCACGACCGATCTCGACTACTTCAACCTGATCGTGCCGTGCGGCATTGCCGACCGCGGCGTCACCTCGCTCGAGCGGCTGCTCGGTCGAGCTGTCGGATGGCGCGACGTCGAAGATCGCATCGCTGCACACTTTTGCGGCGTTTTCGATCGCACCGCGTCGTCGATCGGGCCTGTAGAATTGAAATCGTGAGGACCGGCCGCTACATTCGCCCGACTCGCCTGACCAGGGCGGCCGCCACCGGCAGCGCGCTGGCGATCGTCATCAGCGCCGCATTCGCGCTGACGCGGTATCGCGGTCTTCCGGATGTCCTCGTCGTCCATTTCATGCGCGGCGGAGTGCCGAACGGGTGGCAGTACAAGACCTACGCGCGCGTGTTGATGCCTGTCTTCGTGCAGCTGGCGCTCGCGCTCACACTCGGATCGATTGCGGCGCTGCTGCTCTCGCGTTCGCAGGGCGAGCACGATCGCGACGCGCCGGACGTGAAGGTGGCGGCGGCGGCCGCAGAAGCCGTGGCGCTGCTCACATTCATCTGGATTGCGTTTCAGGCGTATGCGACCTTCGCGCTGATCGCGATGTGGCAGCGCGAGCACGCCGGGCTGTATGCCTACAACGCGGTCGAGCTTGCAGGCGTCATCTTGACCGGTGTCGTCGCCGCGCGAGCCTACGCGCAGCTGCGTGCGCCGGCGCCGCGACCGTTCGTTCCCGAACACTGGCGCTTCGGCCAGTTGTACAAGAACGCCGATGACCCCGCCCTCTTCGTCCCGACCCGCGCCGGCGACCGCTGGACGTTGAATTTCGGACGTCCCGTGGCCGTCGCCCTGATGGGCGTCATCCTCATCGTCGGCATCGTCGCTCCAGCCCTAATTCTCGGCCTGTCACTGAGATAATCGCCGACCCCCAAGGTCTGGAATATTCGAGCCGCTCCTGGTGTTTTGATCCCGCAGACGAGGAAAACTCATGCGGGATCCGAGAGAAGACAATCTGTTGGAGCGGCTCAAGGCCGGCGACGACCGCGCCCTTGCCGACGTGGCCGAGACCTACGGGTCGAAAATTTATCAGCTGGCGTTTCGATACCTGCGGAACAAGGAAGACGCCGAGGAAGTGACGCAGGACGTGCTGTTCAAGGTGCATCGAAAAGTCGGGGCGTTCCGCGGCGACGCGGCGCTGTCGTCGTGGATTTACCGGATTACGTTCAACGCGGCGATGTCGCGGCTTCGCACGGCGAAGTATCAGCGGCTGCAGGACGAGCAGCGGCAGGCGTCATCGGGTGAAAGCGATCAGCCGGTGGCGCCGGCACGGCCCGAGCTCGCCGACTGGAGCGACATGGCCGACGAGCACGTGTTCCGTACGCAGCTTCGCCGCCGGGTGCTGCGCGCCATCCTCGCGCTGCCGGCCATCTACCGCGCGCCGGTGATCATGCGCGACATTCAGGGCATGTCGACCGAAGAAGCCAGCGCCGTGCTGCGCGTGAAGGATCAAACGCTGAAATCGCGACTGCACCGCGGCCGGCTCATTCTGCGAAAGCAGCTCGCCGATTTCGCCGGCGGTCTGACGCTCCATCGGCCGATCTACGGTACCTAGAGGTTAAGACCAGGCCTGCCTCACAACTGCATCGCATTCTCCAACGCCACGCGCTCGACGACGCTCAGTGATGGCGTCAGAACGTCCACCACGCCGCCCGCGCCGAGCCGCACCGGAAGCGCCGCGGTGCGCGTACGCGTTCCCGCCTTCGTATCCGGACCGACGAAACAGCTCACCACCTGACGTCCGCGGCCGGCGATCGACTCGATGGCTTTGACGGCGGCGGCAGCGAGGGCGTGAGGGCCCGGCGGCCACAACGCCGCTATCGTCGCGCCGATGCGGCGCCGGGTCGGGCCGTCGAGCGATCGCGTCAGCGCGAAGCCGGCAATCGTCGCATCTTCCCACGGCACGACGATGTGGGTGGGCGGCACGCCGAGCACCGACAGCGCGACGTCCTTCGGCGATCCGTTGGCCGCCAGCGCCACAATCGCGCGCGCGGCGCCGGCGAGCGCTTCGGGCGCCGTGCCGACGAGACGGTCCGGCGACATCTTCAGATCGCGTATGCCGCGCTGCACGACGTCGCGATGCGATGCCCCGGCGCAGATGACGGTCGCGCTCGGCGCGCCGGCCGCGATCTGCCGCAGCAGCTGCTGCGCCGCGTCGTCCTGCCATTCGCCGCTCTTCGCCGTCTCCGCGAGCACGATGACCGCGCATCCGAACGCGGCGGCGACGTCGGTCGATCCCGACAGCTGTGTCGCGAACCCTTCGATCGGCGCGGCCTGAGCGATGTCGAGCGCCTTTCCTGCCGCGACGGTTCCTGCGTCGTCGAGGAGAACGATCGCGCGGGCGACGTCGCGCCGCGCGAGGAGGTGCGCAACCTGGCCGCCCAGCTCGCCCGCGCCGAAGATCGCGACTGACTGCATCGGTGCGATATTCTATTGGCTTTCAGCTGTCAGCTTTCAGCTCTCAGCTCAGAGCCGACGGCTGATAGCTGATAGCTGATAGCTGACAGCTGAGAGCTTGATGATGCAATCGCTCCACGGAAAAGTCGCAGTCGTCACCGGAGGATCGCGCGGCATCGGACTCGCCATTGCCCGCGCGCTCGTCGCCGACGCGGTGCAGGTCGCCGTCACCGGACGCAGCGCGTCGCATCTGTCCGCCGCGCGTCCGAAGATCGAGGGTTCGGGACCGGGCGCGGTCGAAACGCTGCAGGCCGATGTGCGGCGCTACGACGAAGTGCAGCGCGCCATTGACGCCACGGTCGCGCGCTTCGGCGGCCTCGATATCCTGATCAACAACGCCGGCGTCGGCATCTTCACCGACGTCGCCACGATGACGCCCGAGCAGTGGGCCGAAGTGGTCGACACGAACCTGACGGGCGTCTTCCACACGTGCCGGGTCGCGATCCCGCACATGCGGCGCCGCGGCGGCGGCTTCATCATCAACATCAGCAGCCTCGCGGGCAAGAATCCGTTCGCCGACGGCGCCGCCTACTGCGCGTCGAAATCGGGGCTGAACGCGTTCAGCGAAGCGCTGATGCAGGAGGTCCGCTACGACAACATCCGCGTCAGCTACGTGATGCCCGGGTCGGTCGCCACCGCATTCTCGAGCGGCGATGAAAACAAAGGAGCCGATTGGAAAATCGCGCCCGAAGAAGTCGCCGAAGTCGTCGTCAACCTGCTGCGCCACAACCCGCGCAGCCTCCCCAGCCGCGTCGAGCTCAGGCCGTCGAAGCCGAGAAAATAGCGATCAGCTGCCAGCTATCGGCTGTCAGCGCAGCCAAACGCCGGCGCCCGATCAGCTGAAGGCCGAAAGCTGATAGCTGAAAACTGAAAGCTGATAGCTGAAAGCTGATAGCTGAAAGCTGATAGCAATGTCTGTATTCGACAAACACCGCGACGCACTCGAAGTGCACGAGACGATGATGGGCACGGCACGCGGACGCCTGGCAGTCGCGCTCGACCTGCTCACCGACTCGCTCGCGCTCGTGGGGCAGCACGGCGTCTACTGCCGCAGCGAGCGATTTCCCGGCAAGCCGAAGCTGGACATCGCGCTGGTGCTCGAGCAGCTCGACGACGCGAAGCAGTTGGTGCAGAGCGCGATGGAAGAAATGAAGCAGGGCTGAAGCTCCTGCTATCCGATTCTCCCTTCGAGAACTTCTTCCCCGGCGGACGTCGTCGTTGCAGGCGGAGACACGGCTGCGGGCTCTTTCCATCGCGACTGGATGATCAGCCACAACACCCCGGGAATGCAGAACAGCGCGCCGAGCGCGAATGAAAGCGCGCGCGGAGACCGCCCGACGCGATCGAGCTCGTACGCCGTCCAGTAGCTCGACGCCGACGTGACGAGCGTCACCATCGCGAGCTCCGCCGCGAACACGCGTCCGCGAAACCGGTCGGGCACCTCGAGCTGCAGCAGCACCGTGCTGAACACCCACAAGATGGATCCGCCGATGTGCGCGCACAGCACGCACATCGCCGCAACCGCCAGCGCAGGCGCGCCGGCGAGCGCCATGTAGAACGCGCCGACCGTGAAGAACGCGGGACCGATCGTGCGGCGGAGCGTCTTCGGCTGCTGGCCGAGAATCCACCGCAGGGCGATCGGCCCGAGCCCGGCGCCGACGCCGCGCGCGCCGTAGAGCACGCCGATGCCCGCCGCCGATCCGCTCCCGACCGGAAACACGCGCTGGCCGAATACCGTCAGCAGCAGCAGCACGCCGCCGGCCAATCCCCATCCCGCTTTCACACACATCAACGCCGCGACGTGCGACCGCTGCCGCACGTATCGCACCCCTTCAATCAGATCGGTGAGGCCGGTCAGTTCGGCGATGCCCGACGGTGGCGGGCGATCGGCCGGCGTCGAGTGGTAGCGCGTGCGCACGATGAAGCTCGCCGACCAGAAGAACGAGGCGGCGTTGATCAGGAATGCGACGTTTCGACCCGCAACCGCCGTCACGACGCCGCCCAGCGATGCGCCGAGCGCCAGCATCGCGGACCAGGTCGCCGCGGCCAGCGCGTTGGCCGGCAACAGCTCTTCGTCCGACGTGATGTTCGGAATCGTCGCCGTTCGCGCCGGCTCGAAGAACGCGGACGCCGCGACGGTGAGCGCCATGACGACGTACGCGATCCAGACGTGTTCGGCGCGGCGTACGAGAAGCAGGCCGAGGATGAGGCATCCGCGCAGGACGTCCGACGCGATCATCAGGCGCCGACGATCGACGCGGTCGACGACGACGCCGGCGATTGGGCCGACGATCGCGACGGGAAGGAACTGCACGATCATCATCCATGCGACGGCTGTCGCCGATCCCGTGAGATCGAGGAGCAGCGCGTACACGGCGACCGCGTTGAACCAGTCGCCCAGCTGCGAGATCGTCTGACCGATGTACAGCAGGCGGAAGTTACGGTTTTGCCGGAGCAGCGCGATGTATGGATTCACGATCGTGCGGCGTCCGGCTTCCGCCCTCGCGAAACGCTTCGGCGGACCGCCGCCGCCTTGGCGAAGGCGGTCGACCGGACTTCATGTGAACGCGTCAGTATAATCGTCGGCTGCCGCCCGCCTATGGTCGAACAGCTCGGGCAGTACAAGATTCTGGACCGCATCGGCGCGGGCGGCATGGGCGACGTGTACCGCGCGCGCGACACGCGCCTCGGCCGCACCGTCGCGATCAAAGTGCTGTCCGCCGCTGTCGCCGACGACGCGGCGCGGCGCGAGCGCTTCATGCGCGAAGCGCGCGCGGCGGCCGCGCTCTCGCATCCGAACATCGCAGCGCTCTACGAAATCGGCGAGGACGCCGGCGAGCTGTTTCTCGCGTTCGAGTACGTGCCGGGCGAGACGCTCCGGGCGCTCATCGGCGGCCGCCCGCTGAACCCGCGCCGCGCGATCGATCTCGGCGTCCAGATCGCCGACGCGCTCGCCGACGCGCATGCCGAGGGGATCGTCCACCGCGACATCAAGCCCGACAACATCATCGTGACGCCGAAGGGGAACGCGAAGATTCTCGACTTCGGTCTCGCGACGTGGACGGCCGGCGGCGCGGAGCGCGCGCATGCCGCCGAGGCCGCGACGATGATGGCGACCAGCCCCGGGATGACGATCGGCACCGTCGCCTACATGTCGCCCGAACAGGCGCTTGGCGAAGCGGTCGATCAGCGAACGGACATCTTTTCGCTTGGCATCGTGATGTTCGAGATGCTGACCGGAAAGCCGCCCTTCTCGGGCGCGACGGCCACCGCGCTGTCGCTGCAAATCGTTCAGGCGCCGGCGCCCGCGCCCTCGTCGATCAATAAAAGCCTGCCGAAGGAGTTCGACGGGATCGTGCTCAAGGCCCTGGCCAAGAGCCTGAATCAGCGATACGAATCGGCGGCGGTGATGGCGGCGGAGCTCCGAGCGTTGGCCGCGGTCCTGGACGTTCGCAGCGGCACGAGCGAGCCCGCCGATCTCGCCGTAGGTCTTCCCCGCGCCGCATCGTCTTCGTCGGCGCGTGGTGCGCGAGCGGGCCACCTGCGTCCGCGACGCCATTGGAGTCCGGTTGCCGTCGTACTTCTTCTCGGCGCCATTGCTGCGGGTGGGATATGGCTGGAGCGGGACCCGATTCGGAAGTTGTGGCGACGCACGCTCGGCCCGCCGCCCGCACCTGTCATTGCCGTGATCCCGCTGGAGCTCGCCGGCGCCGATAGGTCGCAGACGTACTTTGCCGATGGACTCACGGAGGACTTGATCACCAGGCTCGGGCAGACGCCGGGGCTGAAAGTCCTCGGTCGTTCGGCGACGCGCGATTACCGGGGCCGGGCGCCGCGCGATGTCGCGCAGGAGCTCGGCGCCGGCGTCGTGCTGACGGGATCAGTGCGGCCGGCGGGCGACACGGTGAAGATCTCGCTCGAATTGATCGATCCCGACGACGGCACCGACGTCTGGACCGGGCAGTTCACGCGCGACGTGAAGGATGTGTTCGCCGTCCAGGCCGACGTCGCCGAGCAGGTCGCGCAGGCGCTGCGAGTGACGCTGCGGCCGACGGCGTCCAGCGCCCGTGCGGCCTCGAGGCTCGTCGATCGTCGCGCATACGAGCTGTACTTGCGAGGGCGGCAGGCGGCGGCTGAACGCCGCTTGTCCGACGCGGCTGATTTCTATACGCAGGCGATCGCCGCCGATGCCGGGCTCGCCGAGGCGTTTGCCGGTCTGGCCGAGACGTTTCATCTCGAAGCGACCTTCCTGGGCGATCCCGATCCGCGACGCCGGGACCAGCTTCGTTCGGCGGCCGACCGCGCTTTCCAGCTCGATCCCGACCTTGCGGCCGCGAACGTAGCCATGGGCCTCGCGAGCGAATCGCTCGCCGACACGCTCAAGTATCTGCGACGGGCGATCGAGCTCGATCCTTCCTACACCGAGGCGTACCATCAAGTCGGCGACCAGGTTCTGGATTTCGATCCCGACGTTGCCCTTCGCTTCTACCGGCGATCGCTCCAAATCGATCCGGAGTACGACTCGAGCCGCGGCGACACCGCCGTGGCGCTCGCGCTACTGCAGCGGTGGGAGGAAGCCGACCGAGCGCTCGCCGCAGTCAAAACTTCGCCGCGCGGTCCGTTGATGAGGGCGCTGTTCCGGATAATCGAGAATCGGCCAGAACCTGCGCTGGAGAGTCTCCGCGCCATCCCGACGATCCGTCAGACGGCGGTGCCGTGGCTCGCGTATGTCATCGGGCTTCGCGCCGGTGGTCGCAGCGACGACGCCTTTCGAGAAGCGTCGCAGTTGATCGATCGCTTCCCGTCTGTCTGTGACGCTCGTGCGGTGCTCGCGGGCCTGACGCTCGACCGGCGCCAGTCGGACGCGGCTCACCGTCTCGCCGATCCGCTGCTGCGCGCCGGCCGGGCTGATTCGCCGGCGCCCGGCGACCTACGGTGCGCCGTCGCCGCCGCGGCGGCGATGAATGACGGTCGGCAAGCGAGCGCGTTGCTCGCGCGGATCGCATCGAATGAACGATGGCTTCGATACTGGGCGCTCGATGTGGGGATCTTCTTCACGGGACGCATGATGTTGCAGGGCAGGTTCTATCCGTGGACGAACATCGCCGGCGACCCGGCAATCAGGAGCGGGCAGGAGGCGCTCGACGCGGCGTACGCGCGCGAGCGCGAGATCGCAAAGACCGCACTCGCCGGACTACCGTAGCGTCCGGTTTCAGCCGGACGCCACGGCTTCAGCCCGACGCCAATAAGGTCGCCAATCGCGCGCGATCGATGTTCGATCCCGTGACGATTGCCGCGACGCGGCGTCCACGAACCTCGTCGGCGCCGCCAATCAGCGAAGCGATCGCCGCGGCGCCGGCGCCTTCGGCGACCAGATGCTCCGACTCGACGAGGCCGACCAGCGCCGACTGCAGATCGCTTTCGCTGACAGTGACGATGCGATCGACGAGCTGCTGAACGAAGGGCCAGGTGATGGTGTTCGGATCCGGATTGCCGCCGAGGCCGTCCGCGAGCGTCGGACCTGGAACGATCTCGACGAGGCGACCGGCTCTCAGGCTGGTTTGAAACGCGCACGAGGCTTCGACCTCGACGCCGATCACGCGGCACGAGGGATCGATTGCCTTGGCGACCGACGCGATTCCGCTGATCAGTCCGCCGCCGCCAATCGGAACGACGAACAGGTCGACGTCCGGTGCGTCCTCGAAGATTTCAAGCGCGATCGTCGCTGCGCCGGCGACGACGTCGAGGTCGTTGTACGGCGAGATGAACTCGGCGCCGGTCTCGCCCGCATACGCCAGCGCGCGCCGCTCCGCATCGTCGTAGTCGCGTCCGACCGCGCGCAGGTCCGCGCCGTGGCGTCGAATCGCTCCGAGCTTGGCCTGCGGTGCGTCGACTGGCGTGAACACCACCAGCGGCAGCTTGAATGCTTCAGCCGCTGCCGCCAGCGCGCGCCCGTGGTTTCCAGCCGACGCGGTGACGAGCTCGGTCGCCGCATTCAGGCCACGTTCGAGGCGGGCGATCACGGCATTGAACGCGCCGCGCGATTTGAACGAGCTCGCCGTCTGCAGCGATTCGAGCTTCATCCACACGCGTGCGCCGCTCGCATCCGACAGCCAGGGCGATTCGACGAGCGGCGTCCGGCGCACGAAGGACGCAATCCGCCTGCGGGCGCGAAAGACGTCGATGAGAGTCATGGACTGTCCCGGTTCTGAAGGACAGGCGAGCATCAGGGGCCGCGTTCGGTCCTGCGGAGAATGTCGGCGAGTTGAGCGGTAAACGCCGAACGCGCGAGCACTTCGTCGACGCCAGCCTGGCGCGCCGCGTTGATCACGTCGATCTGCACATGAGACACGAAGCCGACCGTCGGAATCGAGGCCAATTCAGCGTTGGCCTTCATCGCCCGCACGATGCCGAGCGGATCGGTCCGCGCGCTGTTGAGATCGAGAATGACCAGGGACGGCGCGCCCTTCTGCATTTCGCCGCGCGCGGCGTCGGCCGAGCGCGCGAAGGTGACGGGAACGCCGAGCTGGCTCGCCGCCGTTTTGATCTTCGAGGTGAACATCAGGTCGTCGAGAATCGCAAGAATCACACGGCTATCATACCGGCCATGGTCATCGAGACGCAGGCCGCCGGTCCCTTCATGCAGAATGGGTTCATCGTCGCGTGCGACGAATCACGCGAGGCGGTGATCATCGATCCCGGCGACGGCGTGCGCGACCTGCTCGCCTTTGCCGAACGAAACAGCCTGGCGATTCGCCACATTCTCCTGACCCACGCGCATGTCGATCACGTCACCGGCGTCGGCGCCGCGAAGCGGGCGCTGAACGTGCCGATCTACCTGCATCGCGACGATCTGTTTCTCTACGATCGAGCGGTCGAATCGGGTGCGATGTTCGGGCTGCACGTCGAAACGCCGCCGCCGATTGACGTCTTCTATAGTCCGGGGCAGGTGATTGCGTTCGGTTCGTGCGAAGCGCGGCCGCACCACACGCCCGGACACTGTCCCGGCGGCGTGTGCCTGCAAATTGGCACGCGCGGTCAGCCCGGGAAGGACTTATTCGTCGGAGATACGCTGTTCGCGGGATCGATCGGACGGACCGACCTGCCTGGCGGCGACTACCACACGCTGATTTCCTCGATACGCGACGTGCTGTTCGCGTTTGGCGACGATGCGGTCGTCCATCCGGGCCATGGACCAGCGACAACCATCGGCCGCGAGCGAAAGAGCAATCCGTTCCTCGTGGCAACGCTCGGCTGAGGCCTCTTGCGACCGCTCGGCTGAAAGCCTCTTGCGACCGCTCCGCTGAAAGCCTCGCGCTACACAGTTTCAGGCCCGGTCCACTTTCATCTCGACGCGTCCGACGCGGAGCCGATCGCCGGCGGCGACGGTCGCCTTCCGAATTCGTTTGTCGTTGACGTAAGTCCCGTTCGTGCTCGAGAGGTCGACGACTTCGAGGGTATCGTCGCCCGCCGTAATCCGGCAGTGCAGGCGGGAAACGAGCGCGACGTCGAGGATGAAATCGGCTCGCGGCGCGCGGCCGACGGTCTTGACCGCGCCCGCCGGGAGGCGGAACGTCGTTTCGGAACTCTGCAGAGTCCACATGGACGCTTATCTTAAGCTCTCGGCTCTCGGCTGACTGATAGCTGATACCTGATACCTGATAGCTGATAGCTGATAGCTGATAGCTGAAAGCCAAATATCGAACTTCGGGCGTCCCGATCTCGTCACAGCCCTTCATGAGTTCGCGATTCAAGAAGTCGAAAACAGGTTTGTACGTCGGCATCGCCGTCGCGCTGATCGCCCTGGGCGGCGCGGCCGGCATCGCGACGCTCAAAGGCGCGGCGCCCGATGTCGACCCCTCGAAGGTTGCAGCCGTCGAAGTCGGGACGATGGTGAAATCGGTCGTCGCGACGGGCAAAGTCGAGCCGACCACGAAGGTCGAGATCAAGTCGAAGGCGAACGGGATCATCAAGGCCCTGAACGTCGACATCGATCGGTCGGTGAGAGCCGGTGATGTGCTCGTGGAGCTCGACAAAGAGCAGCTCGCCGCCGCGCTTCGCGGCGCCGAAGCGAACCTGTTGGCCGCGCGTGCCTCGCTCGAAGCCTCAGAAGCGCAGCTGAAGAAAAATCTCGTCGAGGCCGAAGGGCCGGACGCCGAGTTCGCCCGCCGCGCGTTCGAGCGCGCCAAATCGCTGTTCGCGCAGAACCTGATCTCGCAGTCGACGCTCGATGATGCTCACAGCGTCGTCGACGTGGCCGAAAACCGGAAACGCGCCGCGCAGTCGCAGCTCGCGGTCAGCCAGGCCAAGGTCGCCGAGGCGCGCGCGCAGGTCGCGCAGGCGAAGGCGGCGACGGATCGCGCGGCCGAGGACCTGGCGAACGCGACGATTCGCGCGCCCATTGCCGGCACGGTGTTGACGCGCGACGTGGAGGTCGGCAGCCCGGTCTCGTCGATCCTGAACCTCGGCGCGAACGCGACGCTCGTCATGACGATCGGCGACATCGACCAGGTGTTCGTCCGCGGCAAGGTGGACGAGGCCGACATCGGCCGCGTCCGCCTCGGTCAGCCGGCGCGCATCCGCGTGGAGACGTTCAAGGAGAAGACGTTCAACGGCCGCGTCACGCAGATTTCGCCGATGGGCGTCGAGAAGGACAACGTCACGAGCTTCGAGGTGCGGGTCTCCATCGACAACCCCGGCAAGGAGCTCAAGGCCAACATGACGGCGAACGCCGAGATCGTGCTCGAGGAGCATGCCAACGCGCTCATCGTGCCCGAATCCGCGGTCACGTACGACGCGCAGAAAAACGCGTTCGTCAGCGTCGTGTCGCCCGGCGCGAAAAGCGGACGGAAGAAGGTTCAGGTGAAGGTCGGCGTCGGCAACGGCACGAAGATCGAAGTGCTCGATGGACTGAAGGCCGGCGACAAGGTCATCGTCCAGAGTTGACGCTCGGCTGAAAGCCTCGCGCTACCACGAACGAGTGCGGCGATCACGAACGAGTACGGCGACTACGACGAGTACGGCGACCACGAACGAGTACGGCGACCACGAACGAGTAGGGCGACCACGAACGAGTAGGGCGACCACGAACGAGTAGGGCGACCACGAACGAGTAGGGCGAGCCTTTTAGGCGAGCCGCCGCGACAATGCGCGAAGCCATCATTCAATCCTTCCAGAATCTGCGCGCCAACAAGCTTCGCAGCTTTCTGACGATGTTCGGGATCCTGTGGGGAATGATCTCGGTCGTCGTGTTGTCGGCGACCGGCGAAGGCTTCCGCCGCGGCAACGACAAGGTGCTGCGCGAGCTGGGGAAGAACATCGGCATCGTCTGGGGCGGCCGCACCAGCCTGCAGGCGGGCGGCGAGCGCGCGGGACGCGAGATTCGGCTGACGCTCGACGACGCCCGCGCGATTGCCGCCGACTCGTCGATGATTGCCGTCGTCAGCCCCGAGCTGCAGCGCGGCGGCGTCAGGGTGAAGTCCTCCTACAACGCCGCGAACGCGCAGGTCACCGGCATCGAGCCGCAGTATCAGGACGTCCGCACGATCGAGCTCGAATACGGCCGCAACTTCACGTGGACGGACGAAGAGAATGTCACACGCGTCGCCATCGTCGGCTTCGACATGGCGGAGCAGCTGTTCGGCAAGCGCCACGTGCTCGGCGAGACGATGACGCTCAACGGCGTGCCCTACACAGTGGTGGGCAAGATCAGGAAGAAGAATCAGGACAGCAATTACAGCGGTCCCGACAACAACAAGATCTTCGTGCCGTTCGCCGCGATGTCGCGCGACATGCCGCGGCGCGACGCGGCAGCCGGCGTGCTGTCGGACATCATCGTGGCGCCGAAAGACTGGGTGGTCGCCGGCCTCCCGCGCGCGCTCGACGAGCGGACCGGCCGCATCGAGGACATCGACTGGCCGCTCGAACAGAACGTCCGCGCGATTCTGGCGCGCCGCCACGGCTTCGATCCAGACGACAAGCAGGCGATCGCGATGTGGGACACGTCGCTCGAGACGCTGATGTTCGCGCGCATGATCGGCCACATGAAGCAGTTCTTCACGGTCGTGGGCATCGTGACGCTCGCGCTCGGCGGCATCGGCGTCATGAACATCATGCTGATTGCGGTGAAGGAGCGCACGCGCGAGATCGGCGTCCGAAAGGCGCTCGGCGCGACCACGCGCGTCATCCAGCGTCAGTTCTTCCTCGAAGGTCTGTTTCTCACGCTGCTCAGCGGTGGCGCGGGGATGGTGCTCGCGCTCGGCCTGTGTCAGCTCGTGAACCTCGCGCCGATGCCCGATCGCTTTTCAGGAATGATTCTGTCGTGGCAGTCGGCCGTGGCAGCGCTCGCGACGCTCGTGACCATCGGCATCGTGACATCCACCTATCCCGCTCGCAAGGCCGCCGACCTGCCGCCGGTCGAGGCGCTGCGCTTCGAGATGTAACGTCGATGGCATATCCAATTGCGATTCCCCACACTCCGGCGTTCGTCGCAAGGCCGCGCCTCACGCTGCTGCGCGAAGTCGTGCGCGAAGCGTGCTACGGCCTGTACCACCATCGCTTCCGCGCGGCGCTGTCGATGCTCGGCATCTCCTGGGGAATCGTGTCGGTCGTCGTGCTGCTCGCGTACGGCGATGGCTTTCGCGGCGCACTGGATGCCGGCTTCCGTGGCGCGTTCTCGGACGGTACGGTCGTCGTCTGGCCGGGGCAGACCAGCATGCAGGCGGGCGGCGAACGCGCTGGAAAGCGTGTGCGAGTGACGCCGGACGATGTACTCGCCATTGGCGAGCTGCCCCTCGTGAAGAACGTCAGCCCCGAGTTCTTCCTCGACGCGCCGATCGTGTACGGCAACAGGCAATCGAGCCATCTTCTCCGTGGAGTCGCGGCCAGCTACGGCCAGATGCGCAGCGAGACACCGCAGCCCGGCGGCCGCTTCCTCGATGAAGAAGACGTCCGGCTGAGGCGTCGCGTCGCGTTCATCGGCAGTGAAGTCCAGCGGAAGCTGTTTGGCGGCATTCCACCGGTCGGCGCGACGATTCACGTCAAGGGGCAGCCGTTCGAGATCGTCGGCGTGATGGAAGACAAGGTGCAGCTGTCGAACTATCAGCGCCCGGACAGGTACTGCGTGTTCATCCCGTGGACGACGATGGGAGGGCTCACGGACACGCGGTACACGAACACGTTCGTGTGGCAGGCCATCTCGCCGATGCTGGAACCGAAGGCGACGCGCCAGGTACGCGAATACGTCGCGAGACGATATCGCTACAATCCGGCCGACGAGCGCGCGCTGAACATGTTCGGCTCGGAGAAAACGCAGGAGATCACCGCCGGCATCGTCGGCGGATTGAAGATCGTGCTGACGTTCATCGGCGTGCTGACGCTTGCGATCGGCGGCGTCGGAATCATGAACATCATGTTCGTCAACGTGCAGGAGCGTACGCGCGAAGTCGGCGTCCGCAAGGCGCTCGGCGCGCGCCGGCGCGACATCCTGCTGCAGTTTCTGCTCGAAGGTCTCGCGACGACGTTCGTGGGCGGAGCGCTCGGCATCGCCGTTTCCTCGGCGCTCGTGTGGCTGCTCAGCCCGCGGCCGTTCCTCGCGGAGCTGCTCGACGATGCGAGCCGCGTGTCGGACATCCACCTCATCATGTCCGTACCGCTCGTGGCGGTCACGACGGGCATTCTGATGTTCGTCGGCCTCGTCGCGGGTCTGCTGCCGGCGATCAAAGCGTCCAGGCTGGACCCGATTGAGGCGCTTCGGTACGAATGATCGCGGAACTGAAAGGCCGCGGCTGTCGAAGCCGAACGGCTTATTATTACGATTAGGTACTATTCGAAAACGGACAAAACCTTACACGATTTCCCGTCTCGCGTGGGGGCGGTCGTTGGATCAGGATTGCCGGCGGACCGCGCCGAGGATCGATTCCGCGGACCTGTCGACGTCCTCTTCGGTCGTCGACCAGTTGGAGACGGAGATTCGCATCGCGCGCATCCCGTGCCACGTGGTACCGCCGAGCCAGCAGATGCGCTCTTCCTGAACCGCACCGAGCGCGCAATCCGTCGCGACATCCGGATCGCCGCCCGACGGCGCGACGCGCACGAGCACCTGATTCAGCGCGACCTCGTTCAGAATCTGCACGCGATCGTCGGCGCTCAGGCGATCCGCGAACCGCCGCGCGAGGCGGCAGCAGCGGTCGACGAGGTCGGCGACGCCGCGGCGTCCGAGCGATTGAAGCGCCGCATACACGGCAAAGCCTCGGGCCCGGCGAGACGACTCGGGAGTCCAGTCCATCGGCTCGCGCGCCTGGTCCGCCGATCGTTCCAGATACGCGGCGTCCATGCTCATCGCCGCGTGGTGCGCCGCCGGATGCGCCACGAACACGAGGCCGGAGTCGTACGGCACGTTCAGCCACTTGTGCGCATCGGTCGCCCACGAGTCGGCGCGTTCGACGCCGCGCACGTGATGGCGCAACGCGTCGCTCGCCGCGGCCCACAATCCAAAGGCGCCGTCGACGTGAAGCCATGCGCGGCGCTCCGCACACAGATCGGCAATCGCGACGAACGGATCGAACGCGCCGGTATTCACGTTGCCGGCCTGCGCGCAGACGATCGTCGGTCCGTCGCTCTCGGCGAGCGCGGCCGCCAGCGCGCTGGTCCGCATCCGTCCCTGATCGTCGGCTGCCACGCGAACCAGCTGACGCGATCCGATGCCGAGCATGCGCAGCGCGCCGACGACTGACACGTGCACTTCGTCGCCGACGATGACGCGCAGCCCCGGCGCAGCCTGCAGCCCGTCGGCCTCGACGTCCCAGCCGGCGCGGCGGAGCAGCTCGTGCCGCGCGGCGGCGAGCGCGGTGAAGTTCGCCATGTGACAACCGGTGACGAACGCGACGCTCGCTGTGGCCGGGAGCCCGAGCAGCTCGAGCAGCCACGCTCCCGCCACTTCCTCGACGACGGCTGCAGCCGGAGACATCACGAAGAGCCCGGCGTTCTGATCCCACGCCGACGCGAGCCAGTCGGCGGCGACGGTCGCCGGCAGCGCGCCGCCGGTCACGAAGCCGAAGTACCTCGGTCCGGCGGTCGCGACGAGGCCCGGCTCGGCGGCGCGTGCGAGCTGCTCGACGACATCGAAGTCGGAGGCAGGTTCTGCCGGCAGCGGACCGTTCAGCGCTCGACGGAGCGCCTCGAGGCTCGTAAGCGGCCAGACGGGACGATCGCGATGGGTCGCGATGTAATCGCGCGCGAGCTCGAACACACGCCCGAGCGCGCTTTCCGCGCGCGCCATCACTTCGCTGGAACGAGCGTCTTTTGCAGCCACGCGATGATGGGCTGGATGACGTCAGGGCTGATGTTCTTGTCTTTCAGCGACGCGTACTCTTCGGCCTCTCCCGTCTTCGCCGGCACGAGCAGATGGTTCACACCAGCAACGCGCACGACCTCCACCGGGGGCGAGTTCTTGCGCTTGCGCGCGAGCGCTTCGAGCCGATCGGCGTTGTACGGTTCCACTTGCGTATCGAGCGACCCCTGCACGATCAGCAGCGGCTGCTTGACGTCGGGCATCACCTTCGCCGGATCGTTCGAGAGGAGGCTCTGGAACTCCATGTTGTCCGCCTGCCGCCGGATTTCGGGTGGAAGCTGATCGAGCCCTTTGCCGCTGACGACCGCTTCGTTGACGCGCTTCTGCAGGTCGATCTTCGCCTGTTTCTCTTCAGGCGTGAGGGTCATGCGATCGAGCGCGCGCTTCTGCTGCGCGAGGATCAGATCGGCGCCGCTCGTGCCGTGCGCCTCGAGGAGGCCGACGGCGGCAATCCGCTTCTCCTTCGAGGCCGCGAGCAGCGCGATTGCGCCACCCTCGCTGTGGCCGATGACGGCGATGCGCTTCGGATCGATGTCCTTCCGATCCGACAGCATCTTCACCGCCGCGCGCACGTCTTCCGCGAAGTCGGCGAGCGACGCCGATTCGGTACGGCCGCCCGATTGACCGATGCCGCGCTTGTCGTACCTGAGAACCGCGAACCCCGCGTTCGCGATGGCGCCGGCGAGCTGGCCGAGAATCGGGACGCCGGAGACGAGCTCGTCGCGATCCCGCGGACCGCTGCCGCCGACCAGCACGACGGCCGGCAGCCGCCCGCCCACGCGTTCGGGCCTCGACAGCGTGCCCACGAGCGTGAAGCCGCTGCCGCCGATCTTCACCTGCTCGTCGTTGGCGCGCGAAATCGTCACGCGCCGCGACGAGACCGCCGCGATGTCCTCGCGCACGACGTCGAGGCCCTGGCCGGGAATCGTCAGGCGCAGCAGGCGGCCGGTCGCGTCGCTCCAGATCTCGCCGTCGAGCGGCGCGTTCGGGATTGCGAGGGTGATGGCGGTCCGGCGCGCGACGACGAGTCCCGACACCGTCTGAATCTGTTCGGGTGACGATTCACCGATGCGGATGTTGAAGCTCGCCTGGCCCGGAATATACGCGGGGATCATCGCGCCCGAGGCGGCGTCTCTCGTACGCTGCGCGAGCGCCGCGAACGGCGCCCAGAACGGGCTCGGCAGCAGCACCGCGTCCGCGGCAATCGCGTCGACTTTGTCGGCGACCTGTCCGGCGTTCACGACGTGCGAGGTCGCCGTCGTGCCGCTGACCGTCGTCCTCAGCGACAGCGGCTGCGCGCGCATCGTGGCGTCGATCGTGAGATCGATCGGCTTCCACTCGGCGTCGTACCGGATCTGCAGCCGCCGCGTGACGAGATCGACTGACGCGGCGAGGCGGCCGGAGCCGCTGATCGTCCACCCCTCAGCGGTTCGCGCGACGCCGATCTGTTCGGCGCCGGCCGCGACGCCGCGGATGTAGACGCTGAAGCTCTCCTGCGCGTCCGCGGCAGCCGGCAGCGCGACCGCCAGCGCGGCACACGCCGCCCGCATAAAATGAAATGAGGGCATGAGGGAAGCATACACCGCCGCGCGCGAGCGCGCGGCCTTCCTCGACCGATCGGATCGCGGCCGCATCGTCGTGTCGGGTGCGGACCGCGCGTCGTATCTGCAGGGGCTGCTCACGAACGATATCGCCGCGCTGAAGCCGGGCCAGGGCTGCTATGCCGCGTACCTGACGCCGCAGGGACGACTGATTGCCGATCTCAACGTGTACGAGCTCGGCGACGTGATGCTGCTCACGTCCCACGGCGACGTCAAGGATGCGGTTCTCGCGAAGTTCGATCAGTTTCTCTTCAGCGAGGACGTGCAGCTCGGCGACGTGACGTCGACGTTCGCGCAGTTCGCCGTCATCGGACCCGACGCGGCCGCGGTCGTGTCGAGCCTGCTGTCGGAAGTTCCCGTCGGCGCGCTGCGCGCGCTGCCCGAGCACGGCAACATCCGCGGTCAATTCGCCGGCACGGCGGCGATCGTCACTCGTACCAGCGACGCCGGCGAACCCGGATTCGACGTCTACGTGGACGTCGATCAGCGCGAAGCGTTGATTCTGGCGCTGAACCGCGGGGGTGTCGCGTCGCTCGACGCCGACACGGCCGACGCCATCCGGATCGAAACGGGGGTGCCGCTGTTCCACCGCGACATGGACGAGGAGACGATTCCGCTCGAAGCCGGCATCGAACAGCGCGCGATCAGCTTCACGAAGGGATGCTACGTCGGCCAGGAGGTGATCGTCCGCGTCCTGCATCGCGGCCACGGCCGCGTCGCGCGGAAGTTGGTCGGCGTGCGCGTCGAGGGCGACAAGGTGCCGCGTCCCGGCGCGGTCGTCCGATCCGGCGCGCGCGAGATCGGTCAGGTGACGAGCGCGACGGTGTCGCCGGCGTTGAATCAGCCGATCGCGCTCGCGTATCTTCACCGCGATTTTCTGGCGCCCGGCACCATCGTCACGATCGACGGAACGAACGCCACGGTGACGGCATTGCCTTTTGTTCCGCTCGCCTAAAAGGCTCGCGCTACGACCAACGCTCGCCTCAAAGGCTCGCGCGACGACCAACGCTCGCCTCAAAGGCTCGCGCGACGACCAACGCTCGCCTCAAAGGCTCGCGCGACGACCAACGCTCGCCTCAAAGGCTCGCGCGACGACCAACGCTCGCCTCAAAGGCTCGGCGCTACAGGTAGCGCGAGGCTTTCAGCCGAGCGTCAGTACTCGGATCAACTCTTCATCCGCCGGCGGAAACTCCAGCGTCGTCAGCTCCTCGCGCCGGACCCACCGCATCTCCTGACCGATCTGCGGCGCAGGCTCGCCCGTGACCTCGCAATGGAAGAAGTGCAGCTCCACCGAGCGGTCTGCATAGTTATGCGTGACCGTGAAAAAATCTTTGCCGACTTCCGCGTCGACGGCCAGCTCTTCGCGCAGCTCGCGCCGAATGCATGCGGTCAGCGATTCGCCGTCGTCGCATTTGCCGCCCGGAAATTCCCAGCACCCTTCGAGGTGGACGCCTTTCTGCCGTCTCGTCACGAGAAACCGTCCGTCGCGCTCGATGACGGCGGCGGCCACGACGACGATCATGGTTCGGGGGCCGGCGCCGTGCGCCACGCGCAACCGTTCGCCATCGGGCAGACGAGACATTTCGGGTTGCGCGCGACGCACACGGTGGCGCCCAGGTCCATCAGCGCCTGGTTGAAGTCGTAGCCGTGTCGCGACGGCACGAGGGCTTCCGCTACGTCCCAGAGATGGCGCTTCATCGCATGGCTCTTCGGGTCGCCGGCGGCGACGAACACCCGAAAGAGGACGCGCGCGACGTTCGTGTCGAGAATCGCCGCGCGCTCGCGGAACGCGAAGCTGCGGATCGCGCCCGCAGTGTACGCGCCGATGCCCTTGAACGACCGCAGCGTGCGCTCATCCGATGGCAGCTCGCCGCCGTACTTCGCGACCGCCTCGCGCGCGATCGACTGCAGCCGCTTCGGCCGGATGTTGTAGCCGAGCGGATACCATGTCGCCCTCACTTCGGCATCGGGCGCGCCGGCGAGCGCGGTCATCGTCGGATACTTCTCGAGCCACTCGACGTACTTCGGCACGACCCGATCGACCTGCGTCTGCTGCAGCATGATTTCGGAGACGAGGATGTGATACGGGTCGTCGGTCTTGCGCCACGGCAGATCGCGGCCGTGCCGCTGGTACCACGTCAGCAGACGCTGTCGGAAGCGCCGCCGGTCGGGCGGCGGCGGGATGGTGAGCTTCGCCATATACTCGGGTCAGTGAAAATCTACACGCGGACTGGCGACGCCGGCGAGACGTCTCTGTTCGACGGCACGCGCGTCCGGAAGAACGACCCCCGCGTCGACGCGTATGGCGAGGTCGACGAGCTGAATGCCTGGCTCGGCCTCGCGCGCGCGTCGCGCCTCGATCCGGCGATCGACAGCGACGTGATGCAGGTTCAGCGGGATCTCTTCGCGCTCGGCGCGCAGCTCGCCGATCCAGCCGACCGGATCGCCGCGCGCGTGATGAAGGCCGCGCTGAGCGACGCGGACGTCGACCGCCTCGAGCGGCTGATCGATCGGTTCGACCAAGAGCTGCCGCCGCTGCGGCGCTTCATTCTCGCCGGCGGCACGCCGGCCGGCGCCACCCTTCACCTCGCCCGCGCCGTCTGCCGCCGCGCCGAGCGCCGCATCGTCTCGCTCGATCCGCCCGTCGATCCGGTGCTCGTTCGCTATGTGAACCGCCTCTCCGATCTGCTGTTCGTGATGGCGCGCGCCGCGAATCATCGGGCGGGGGCGCCGGAAAGCCAATGGTGATGACGACACAGAGTTGTCGGAGACCACAGAGTTAGATCAGCCACTGAGACACAGAGACCCAGCGCGCCTCCGTTCGGCCTGTGCGTCGCGTAGCGACGCCGCCGAACGGATCGGCGTTCACTCTGCGGGCTCAGCGCCTGCGTTTGAATGCTTCGGTCGATCATATTCTGTGTCCTCCGCCTGCGCCGTGGTCGAGAGTCTGATCCTGCAAGCCAGTCTTAAAAGCATCTCCGTGTCTCTGTGTCTCTGTGGCTAACGACCTCTGTGTTCTCCCGTCTCCTCTGTGTCGCGTCGCTCCAGATCGCGCTTGACCGCATCGAACACCGTTCGCGCCAGCTCCTGCGATACCCGCTCGCGAATCGCGCCGCACTCGACCAGCACGGTGCCCGTTGCGGTCTCGATGGCGACGTCCCAGCGGTCGCGCGCGATCCCTTCCGGATGATCCTCGAAGCTCGTCGGCTGCCGCGCGGCGGCTGTGTGCCGCGTCGAGACGTACGCCGCAATCGGCGCGCCGTTGACCAGCACGCGGACCGCGACGATCAGATCCTTGTCGATGGAACGCTCGCCGTAATGAAAGCGGACGTCGTCTTCGCTGAACAGGACGAGATCGTCCGGCGCCGGAATTTCCGCGACGATCGTGCGGCCGAGCGCGCGTTCGGAGTCGCGCGCGCGCGCGCGCCGCTTCCGGTACCGCTGCAGCGTCGTCGCAAGGCTGAGCGCAACGAGCGTCAGCAGGATCGCGGCGACGCCCGCGAAGACGTCACGCATTAGAATGCCTCGTGTCCTCGCTGCCCGAGCCGCTCGCGCGCGCGTACGCGGCGTGCGAGTCGCTGGCGCGGTCGCATTACGAGAACTTTCCGGTCGCGTCGCGCCTGCTGCCGGCCGCGATGCGGCCGCACGTCGCCGCGGTGTACGCTTACGCCCGGGTCGCCGACGACATCGCGGATGAGGGATCGCAGCCGCCGGACGAGCGGCTGAAGCTCCTGGGACGCTGGCAGCGCCGGCTGCACGCGGCAGTGGCGGTCGAGGCCGCTTCCGCACCACCGCATGATCATGAGGACCTGGTCGTGGTTGCGCTCGCGCACTCGATTCGGACGCTCGATCTGCCGCTCGCGTTGTTCGACGATCTGCTGAGCGCGTTCGGTCAGGATACCATGACGACTCGCTACGCCTCGTGGCGCGACGTCTTCGACTACTGCCGGAGATCGGCGAATCCGATCGGCCGTCTGATGCTGCGAATCGCCGGCTTTCGGAATGAAGGTCTCGATCGATCGTCCGACGCGCTGTGCACCGCGCTGCAGCTGACCAATTTCTGGCAGGACTTCGGGCGCGACTGGCGAGCGGGGCGGCTGTACGTCCCGCGCGAGGTCGCTGGCGCGTGCGGCGCGACAGAGACCGATCTTCTCGACGGACGACTGACCGATGCGTGGTCGCGCGCGCTCGCGGAGTGCGTCGCCGTGACGAGCGAGCGGTTCGATCGCGGCCGCGCCGTCTGCGATGGAGTCGCCGGACGGCTTCGGTACGAATTGCGGCTCACCTGGCTGGGCGGCCACCGCATTCTGGAGCGCGTCGACCGATTGCGGCACAATCTCATGACCCAACGCCCGACGCTTGGCGTGGCCGACGTGCCGGCGCTGCTCTGGCGCGCCGCGCGATGGAGACTCGCGACTGATGACTGACGACTGACGGGATGTCGCGAAAGACCAGCTTCTACTACTCGTTTCTCGTTCTCCCCGCCGAACAGCGCCGCGCGATCGTCGCCGTCTGGGACTTCTGCCGCGCCGTCGACGATGCGGTCGACGAGGCGCCCTCGCCGTCGAGCGCGAGCCCGTCCGGATCCGCGGGCGTGACGTTCTGGCGCGGTGAGCTCGCGCGCTGCTTTAACGGCGTGCCGCCGTCGACCGAACAGGGCCGGAGCCTTCAACCGTTCATCAGCCGCTTCGACCTGCCGCGGGCCGCGTTCGACGATGTGGTTGACGGCGTGGCGATGGATCTCGAACGCACGGCCTACGCGACCTTCGACGAGCTGTTCGAGTACTGCCGCCGCGTCGCATCGGCCGTCGGCCTCATCTGCATCAGGATCTTCGGCTGCACCGGCCCGCGCGCGGCCGACTATGCGTTGAATCTCGGCGTGGCGCTGCAGCTGACCAACATCCTGCGCGATATCAAGACCGATCTCGAACGCGGCCGCGTCTACCTGCCGCAGGAAGATCTCGCCAAGGCCGGGTGCACCGTCGCCGATCTCGCCGGAGGCGTCGCGTCCGAACCGGTGCGCCAGCTGATCGCCTTCGAATGCCGGCGGGCGCGCGAGTTCTACGAGCGCGCGCGGGCGGCGCTCGCGCCCGAGGATCGAAAGCGACTGATGGCCGCCGAGATCATGCGCGCCGTCTATTTCGAGACGCTGCGCCGCATCGAGCGGAGCGGTTACGACGTCTTCACCGCGCGCGCGCGCGTGGCGCGGCCGCAGCAGGCGCTCATCGCGCTGAGGCAATGGCTGTGGACGTAGACGTCGTCGTCATCGGCGGCGGCTTCGCCGGGTTGAGCGCGGCGGCGCGCTCGGTCCGCGACGGCGCACGCGTGCTCGTCGTCGAAGCGAAGGCGCGCCTCGGCGGACGGGCCACGGCCTTTGCCGATCGCGACACCGGCGAGCTGGTCGACAACGGACAGCACATCCTTCTCGGCTGCTACAGCGACACGTTCGCGTTTCTGCGCGAGATTGGCGCGGCGGACAACGTGCGGCTGCAGCCGCAGCTGGCGGTCACGATGATCGATCGGCAGGGGACGCGGTCGCGGCTCGTGTGCCCGGCGCTGCCGCCGCCGCTTCACCTGGTCGCGGGGGTGCTGGAATGGGACGCGCTCGCGTGGCGCGATCGGGTATCGGTTCTCGGCATGGCGACGCCGCTGAAGAACGCGCGGCGCGCGCTCTCGACGGGATCGACGCGCAAGGCGGCGTCCGACGGCGAGACGGTCGAGAACTGGTTGATCCGGAACGGCCAGAGCGCGCGGCTCCGCGAGATGCTGTGGGATCCGCTGGCGCTCGCGGCGCTGAACCAGCCGCCGCATCAGGCCGCGGCGCCGTCGTTCGCGCGCGTGCTCGCGGAAATGTTCGGGAGCGATTCGCAGGCAGCCGCCATCGCGCTCCCGACCAGGCCGCTCCATCAGATGTACGCGGAACCGGCTCGCGAGTACATCGAACGCCGCGGCGGAACGGTGCTGACAGGCGCGGCGGCGAAGATTCGGATCCGTGGTGAAGACGTGATCGTCGAGACCACGATAAACGCCGAGACCGACGAGAAGAAGATTGCGCCGCGTTCTCTGCGCTCGTACAGCGCAGGCCGCGTCATTTCAGCCGTCCCCTGGTTCGCCCTTGCCGATCTCTTCGACGCGATTCCGACGCCGCTGGCCGACCTCGTCGCGCGGGCGCGCGCGCTCGCTTCGTGCCCGATCGTCACCGTGAACCTCTGGTTCGATCGACCGCTGCTCGACGAACCCTTCATCGGCCTGCCCGGCCGCACCATGCAGTGGGTATTCGACAAGCGGCTCACGGTCGGCGACGATGCCTCGCACCTGTCGCTCGTGTCGAGCGGCGCATCGGCGATCGTCGGCAAGACGAACGAGGAATTGGTCGCGATCGCGCATCAGGAGCTGATGGAGGCGATTCCTGAGTCGCGGACCGCGAAGCTGCGGCGATCGACCGTCGTGCGCGAGCCGCGCGCCACCTTCTCGCTCGCGCCAGGTCAGCCCGCACGGCCCCACACCGAGACCCGCCTGAAGCGATTCCTCCTCGCCGGCGACTGGATTGATACGGGGCTGCCCGCGACGATCGAGTCGGCCGTCCGGTCCGGACACATGGCTGCTGCCGCATGCATTGGATAATTGGATAATCGGGTAATCGGGTAATTGATTGCTCGATTACCCGATTACCCGATTACCCGATTACCCGATTCATGAACACGATCGTCGTTCACTACAAAGAGCTCGCGCTGAAGGGACGCAATCGTCCGTGGTTCATTCAGCTGCTCGTCAGGAACCTGAAGAGCGCGCTCGCCGGCCTTCACGTGCCGGCGGTTCGCTCGCTCATGGGCCGCATCGAGATCGAGCTCGGGCGGGACACTCCGTGGATCGACGTGCGCGAGCGGCTGACGCGCGTGTTCGGCATCGCGAACTTCTCCTGTGCCGGCCAGGGACCGCACGATTTCGACGCGCTCGCGGCGGCCATCCTCGACGATCTCGGCGATCGGCAGACGCCGTCGTTTCGCGTGGCCGCCACGCGCGCCGACAAGCGGCTGCCGTTCACGTCGCCGCAGGTCGAGCGGGAGGTGGGCGGGCGAATCAAGGACGCGAAGGGGTGGCACGTCGATCTCGATCGGCCGGCGCTCACGATTCACATCGAGATGCTGCCGGAGCGCGCGTTTTATTTCTTCGGAAAGGAACCGGGCGCCGGCGGCCTGCCGACCGGGACGGGCGGCCGCGTGGCGTGTCTGCTGTCGGGCGGGATCGATTCGCCGGTCGCCGCGTACCGGTTGATGCGGCGCGGATGCTTCGTCCTGTTCATCCACTTCCACAGCTATCCGATTCTGTCGCTCGCGTCTCAGGAGAAGGTGCGCGAGATCGCGTCGGTCCTGACGCGTTATCAGCAGCGCTCGCGTCTCGCGCTCGTGCCGTTCGGCGATCTGCAGCAGAAGATCGTGCTCGCGGTGCCGCCGGACCTGCGCGTTGTGATCTATCGACGCCTGATGCTGCGCATCGCGGAGCGGCTCGCGCGCAAATGGCACGCGAAGGCGCTCGTCACCGGCGAGGTCATCGGCCAGGTCGCGTCGCAGACGCTCGAGAACATGACGACGATTGCCACCGCGACCGAGCTCGAGGTGCTGCGTCCGCTCGTCGGCATGGACAAGGACGAGATTGCCGCGGAAGCGCAGCGCATCGGCACCTTCCCGATCTCGATCGTTCCGGATCAGGACTGTTGCACGCTGTTCACGCCGCGCCATCCCGCCACGCGCGCGCGCGTCACCGACGCGTCGGCCGCCGAGGAAGCGCTGCCGATCGAGGAGATGGTCACCTCAGCGATCGCCTCGACCGTTGTGGAGCAGTTCAAATTCCCAGTGCTAGAATTGCCGGCTGGCCACGGACCGTGAGGCGACGTTCCGTGTTGGATACATCCGAGCGCTACGGCGCGAGAGTGCGGGCGAGCGGGGGCAGCCTTGAGCCAAGCGGGGTGGGGCCCCGCGAGCGATGGTAAAAGACCCCCGCGAGGTGTAAGCAATGTTCCAGTCACTTGAAGAAATGAAGCACGTAGGGACGATCAACGGCGAGACCGTCGATCGACTCGTGTGGACGGCCGTGTTCGGCGAGACCGCGGAGCTTCGCGGAACGGCGCGATTCAACATCAGGACCGCCGCCGCGGCCGCGGGCATTCGTCCCGCATCGATTCACGATCTCTACATGGCCATGGGACGCGGCGAAGCCGGCGGGTTCACCGTGCCGGCGATGAACGTGAGGGCGATGGCGTACGACACCGCGCGCGCCGTCGTCCGCGCGGCGAAGAAGCTGAATGCGGGTGCGCTCATCTTCGAGATCGCGCGATCCGAGATCGGCTACACGGAACAGCGGCCGCACGAGTACGCGGCGGTCGTTCTCGGCGCCGCGCTGCGCGAAGGCTTTACCGGACCGGTGTTCATCCAGGGCGATCACGTGCAGACGAACGCCAAGAAGTACAACAGCCCGGACCGTGACAAGGAAGTCGACGCCGTGCGCACGCTGATCAACGAGGAGCTCGCCGCCGGCTTCTACAACATCGACATCGACACGTCGACGCTCGTCGACCTCTCGAAGGCGACGCTCGACGAGCAGCAGCAGACGAACACGTCGCTCGCCGCCGAATTCACGGCGTTCATCCGCGATCACGAGCCGCACGGCGTGACAACGTCGGTTGGTGGAGAGATCGGGGAGGTCGGCGGCAAGAACTCGGACGTGCACGAGCTGCACGCGTTCATGAAAGGCTACAACGCCGAGCTGAAAAAACGGCGCGCGAACGCGACCGGCATCAGCAAGATCAGCGTGCAGACCGGCACGGCGCACGGCGGCTTCATCAACCCGGACGGCACCGTGCGCACCGACGTGAAGATCGATCTCAAGACGCTCGAGGAGCTGTCGCGCGTCGCGCGGCAGGACTACCACCTCGCCGGCGCCGTGCAGCACGGCGCGTCGACGCTGCCGCCCGATGCGTTCGACGCGTTCCCCCGCGTTGGCGCCTGCGAGATTCATCTGGCGACCGATTTTCAGAATATGGTGTACGACCATCCCAGGCTCCCGGCCGACCTGAAATCCGAGATGTACGCGTGGCTCGCCGAGCACGCCGCTGAAGAGCGCAAGCCGAAGGACACGGAAGAGCAGTTCGTCTACAAAGCGCGGAAGAAGGCGCTCGGCCCGTTCAAGAAGCGGCTGTGGAGCCTGCCGGACGACGTGCGGCGCGCCGTCGGCCAGACGCTCGAGGAACGGTTCGCGTTCCTCATGAAGCAGCTTCGCGTCAACGATACGGCGGGGGTGGTGGCGAAATTCGTGAAGGCGCCCCAGCTGCCACCCGACAGAGATGCCGAGATCGTCGCCGCGGGCGGCAAGATCACCGCAGCCGAAAAGAAGGCCGAAGGGCTTGCGGATTAGTCCGAAATTATTGATTGCTGATTGCTGATTGCTGATTGCTGATTGCTGATTGCTGATTGCTGATTGATTGCAGATTGCAGATTGCAGATTGCAGATTGTCGAAATAGCCGCCGCGATCGCGTTCGCGGCGGCGACGGCTGGGTGCGCGCGGCACTACACGACTACCCGGCCTGGTGCTGAAAGTCGACCGGCCCTCGTCGACGGTCACCATCTCGCACAATGCCTTTCCCGGTTTCATGGACGCGATGGTGACGGTTCGGCCTCGAAGGCGGCGCGCGGCGCGTCGCGCTGACGCCGGGCGACCTGTCCGCTTCCGCCTCGCGGTGAAGCGCGCGCGATCGTCTGCGACGCGTTCGGGATTCAGTACTTCGCGGAGGAGGGATTGATCACGCATTCGCTGCAGACGGCCGTCATCGATCGTGACGGCCGTCTTGCGGCGACGGTGGAAGGCAAGGAGTTCACGCCGAAACAGCTCGGCGATCTCATCGACACGATTCTGGGAGCGCGAGCCTTTTAGGCGAACGACCGACGCTCGGCTGAAAGCCTCGCGCTACCGCTGAGCGCTCGTCGTGAGCCGCTGCATCTGCGGCAGATTTGGATCTGCATTCGCCCACGCCTTGGCCGCTTTCGACCGCGCTATGAAGGCTCGGCGTTTCATCCGGTCACTATAGAAGGCGCCGGGGAGTTGAACAAAGCGCAAAAAGAAAAGGGCAGAGGCTTAGAACGAGAAGTATCCGCCTCCGCTCGGGAACGGGAGGACGACCACCTGCGAGCGCTCACGGACGCGCGTAACGTCCTTCACGCGTTCGTCTCCTGCGGTGACGAAGAAGCCGACCTGCTCGCCGTTGGCCGGCTGGTGGTTCGCGAGCGGTCCCCACACCTGCGGGTTGTAGTACCAGTTGTACGCGAACTGCGACACCGGACCGCCGCTGTACTGCAGGCCGTACCAGTACTCGACGCCGCCGGACGTATACCAACGGCCGCCGATGTTGACGACCATCCACACCGTGTACTGCAGCGGGCCGTCCCAACCGGGCGGCACGACGTCGGGCCAGCGGTTGCCGCCGTCCTTCTTCGTGAAGTCGATGCGGAGACCGTTGCCCGTGAAATCCAATCCCGTGATCTGCGCCGCGATCGGCCAGTTCGCGACGTCGGCTGCCGAGCCGCCCGTGATCACCGCCGAGTGCAGATCGAGACCGTCAGACGGACCTGACGGGGCCGGCGGCGGCGGAGGCGGCGGCGGCGTCGGGTCGGGCGCCGGCGGCGCTTGCGGCTGCGGCCGGCGGAGCACTTCCGTTCCGTGCACCGGACCGAGGCACGTCGTGCCCGAGTACGGCAGGTTCAGCGTGTTGCCGTTGTCCTCGATCGTGCCGTTGCCCGTGATCTTGAACGTGCACAGCGGAAGGCCCTGCATGCTGCCGCTGCCGTCGAGCGTGATCGTGACGTTGTTGCCGTTCACCTGACCGCTGGCCATCGCCGAGAGGACCATGCCGTTGCCGCACGTCGCGGTGAACGTTCCGGTGATGGAGCTCGCCGTCTGCGATGCGATTTGGTACTGAAAGTTGCCGCATGAATTGGGACTCGGCAGCGACGAGACGATGTCGCGCGACGTCCACACGCCGACGATCGATGACGCTCCCGAGTTGGGTGATGTTGGATTCGGAGTCGGCGACGAGCCGCCGCCGCTCGGGGACGAAGTCGGCGCCAGCACGCTCGTCGCGTGCTCGAACCCGCACGCCGCGAACGCCAGAGTTGCGACGAGAGCCACGCTGAGCGAAAGGGACCTTTTCATGGTTACAAACCTGTATCGAGGCGCACGAATCTGACGCGCTCGATCTCACGGGTTGCCGTATTTATCGTGTGTGCGAGGGAGCCGAACTGAACCGCTGCAGAACGTCGGCCAACTCTGACTCGGACTGACTTATCGGCAGCCGGGAGGCCGCGCAATACCGAGCAGAACCATGTCAGAGACGTATTGGATGGCGCACGCCTTCCAGATAGTCGCGGAGACCGTCACGTGTGCTGCGGAACGCAAGATCTTCCCATGGAATGCTTGTGTTGTCGAACACAGCCGTTTCGAGACATTCCTCGTCGCTGCAGAGCTCGCCGCCGATGGCGGTCGCCGCGTAGACGACGATGATCGGCGCGCGTCCCGGATACGAGTAGACGTTGACGAGGCCGTCGAGCCGGACGTCGAGCCCGCACTCTTCTCGCGCTTCGCGAACGGCAGCGGCCGTCAGCGCTTCGCCGCGATCGACGTATCCGCCGGGGAACACCCATTTGCCGTAGCCCGGCTCGATTGCGCGGCGCACGAGCACGAGACGATCGTCGGCGTTGCGGATGACGGTGCCCACCGCGATTTTCGGATCGATGTAGAACACGAAGCCGCAGTCGGCGCACACCGGACGCTCGGGCTCGGTCGTCTTCAGCACGCGGCGTTCGAGCGCGCCGCCGCAGCGCGGGCAGAAGCGGTACGCGTGCGACTCGTCATGCGGGTGCAGATGCGAAACCATATAATTCGAAGATTATGTCGATTCTGAAGGTCGCGCGCATGGGGCATCCGGTGCTCCGCCGAAAGGCGCGGGCGCTCGAGAAGGCCGAGATGAAGGGCGCGATCGTGCAGAAGCTGATCGACGACATGATCGAGACGATGGTCGAGTACCACGGCGTCGGCCTCGCGGCGCCGCAAATCCACGAGAGCCTCCGCATCTTCGTCGCGGCGCTCGACGCGGCCGAAGAAGGCGCCGCCGAAGCCGAGCCGCTCGCGCTCATCAACCCGGAAATCACGGTGATCGGCGACGAAACGGTCGAGGACTGGGAAGGCTGCCTGAGCATCCCCGACGTCCGGGGCCGCGTGCCGCGCGCAAAGGAGATCAGAGTCCGCGCCTACGATCGGCGCGGCGATCGGCTCGAGCTGAAAGCCCACGATTTTCCCGCGCGCGTCATCCAGCACGAAGCCGATCACCTCGACGGCCTGCTGTTCTTCGACCGGATGGCGAGTCTCGACTCGCTGACCTTCCTCGACGAGTATTCGCGGTACTGGGTGAAAGACTGATTCTGCTGGTTGCTGGTGTGCTGAGGGCTGGCGCGAAGGCGGTTCAATGCCGCGATTGGCGCTTCTGCTCCATCGCGCGCTCGGCTTGCAAACGTTCCAATTCGACTTCCGAGTGATCGGCGAAGCGCATCGCCGCGGCAATCGCGCGGTGACCCGCGACTTCTGCGATCGCGTTGTGCATCAGCTGACAGATGCGCCGGTAGGACGGGTGACCCTGCGGTGATGTCCGAAGCTCGATGACGTGCATCGCCTCGCGCGCGTTCATCTCCATGTAAAAGCGCACGCGGTACGCCATCACCACGGCGTACGGCGCGATCGGTTCGAGGCCGCCCGCGGCGAGTTGTTCGAACAACTCGGCCGACTGGTCCATCACACGCCGCCAATCCGACAGCGCTCCGGCCTCTTCGATCGCGACTGGTTCAACGTATCCATGACGAGTGGTGAGCGGCTGCCACTCGATCGTCAGCAGGCGATGACGCTGCAGGTCGCGAAACGCGCCGTAGTCGGCCAGGATATCGAAACGGTAGCTGGTGCGCTCGAACGCGCGCCCGGGCTTGTGACGGCGATTCGCTCTGTCGCCGATGTACGCGGCCAGCAGCGCGGCGCGATCGCCAGCCGACATCCGTCGCGCGATCCGCTGCAGCTGATCGTCGGGGAGCGCGCTCGCGGCGTAGAGCGCAGCGGCGACGACCTTCGTTTCGCCGTCCCGATCGAAATCGGTCAGCGTCACCTCGCCGCGAGGCTCGGCCTCGGCGTCGGTGACGTACCCGTCCGCGGCCGCGGCGAACGCCTGCCGCGTCGCGGCCAGATACTCGATCCAACGGCCGCCGCGGTTCGGTTGATCGAGCCGCGCGAGGAACGCGGGGATGACATGGCGGAGCTCGGTCAGCATCTCCTGCGCGCACGCGCGCACTTCCTCGAGCGGATGCGCGAACATCCGAAGCAGCAGCGCTTCGAACGCCTGTCCCGTTCCGAAAAGACCGACGTTCGATGTCGTTGCCGCGGGTAACAGTCCCCGCAAGGTGTCCAGCGCTTTCGCGCGAATCACCGAGCGGTACACGGCGTCGGAATCATCGGGCGCCTTCGGGTATCTCTCGCGGAAATGCTGTTCCATCCGGGGGATCCAGCGCGCGTAGGCTTCGAACGCCGCGTCGAGCGTGCGGACATACGTCACGCGCAGACTGGAGCCCTCGAGCTCCGCAGGCACGTGGTACTTCCACTGGCCGTTCGGCCGATCGGTATACGCGACGTAGCGCGTCGACTGCTCGAGGTACGCCATCAGGCGTCCCCGCTCCAGCACCTTCGTCAGAATGTTCGAGACACCTTCGCACGCGATGTGCGCGCCGCCGAGCTGCGCGACCGAGTCGTCTCCGTACTCACTGAGTACGCGCGCATACAACCTGTCCGCGCGCTCGGTGCCGACGGTACTCGTGCGCGGCGGCGTATCGGCCTGAAGCTGACCGAGGAACTCGTCCAGGAACAGTCGACGCACCGATTTGTTCGAACGCGAATAGCGCGCGAAGAGCGCGCCCTTCACCGTCTCCGGAAGATTGCGAAGCACGAACACCGCGCGATCGGTGTTCGTGAAGTACGGATCGAGCGCGCGCGTTTCTTCCGGTGTGAATGTTTCTGCGATCGACGCGGGGAAGGCCACGGTCGGGTTATTGTACCGCGCACTTTGTAGCGCGAGGCTTTCAGCCGAGCGGGTGGCTCGCAGCCGAGCGAATGGCTCGCCTGAAAGGCTCGCCCTACAACGTCTCGAGGAGCGCGCGGCTTCGAGGAGTGCGAGGCGATAGCCGAGCGGTACAATATGTCTATGGTCTATATCTTCGGCAAGGACACGTGACCGTACACGCAGGCCGCCCGGGAGGACCATGAGCGGCGGCGCGTGGCGTTCGAGTACATCGACGTCAAGAAAAATGCGGCGGAGCTGCAGCGGATGCTCGGTTACAGCAAGGGGCGCCGCTCTGTTCCGGTGATCGTCGACGAGGGCGGCGCCGTGACGATCGGATTCGGCGGCACCTGAGGCGTCTGACGGCCGCCGTGCGCGGCCACTCAGGTGACACACACGTTGTACAACCGTCCCGCTGAGGGCGGTCGACGATCGAATCGGCCGAATTTCTAGTCAATTTGACTGCTTTGTGAAAGTGTTCACATAATTTGGCATGAGCGTCGCCGCGGCGCACATGATCGCGCTCGAGCACGTCACCAAGCAGTTCGCCGGCAAGCGCCGCGTCACCGCCCTCGACGATGTGAGCGTCGCGATCCCGCGCGGCGAGATGGTCGCGATCATCGGACCCTCCGGATCGGGCAAGTCGACGCTCCTCAATCTCGTCGGCGGACTCGACCGTCCGACCGCCGGCAGTGTGCGCGTCGACGGCGAGGCGCTCGCCGGCCTCACCGACGACAACCTGACGCGGGTGCGCCGCGACAAGATCGGATTCATCTTCCAGTTCTTCAACCTGCTGCCGACGCTGACGTCTCTCGAAAACGTCGGCCTCCCGCTGCACCTGCGCGGATGGCCGCGCAAGAGAGTCGAAGAGCGCGCCCGCGAGCTGCTCACGCTCGTTCAGCTCGAGGCGCGCATGGACCATCTTCCCGACGAGCTCTCGGGCGGCGAACGTCAGCGCGTCGCGATTGCCCGCGCGCTGTCGGTCTATCCGCCGATCCTCCTCGCCGACGAACCGACCGGCAATCTCGACACGCGCACGGGCCAGGAGATCCTCGCGCTCGTCCGCGATCTTCACAGCCGCCTGAAGTCGACGGTCGTCATCGTCACCCACGACATGAGCGTCGCAGGAAGCTGCGAGCGGACGATCGCTCTCCGCGACGGCCGCATCGTCGACGACGTGCGCCGGGCGGCGCCGAATCCCACGCGTGGTGAACATGTCGCTCTTCAGGCTGATTAGCTGGCCGTACTTCCGCAGGCACGTGCTGCGGACATTGCTCACCACCGCAGGCATCGTGCTCGGCGTCGCCGTCTTCGTCGGCATGCACGCCGCGAATCAAAGCGTGCTGTTCGCCTTCAGCCGCACCGTCGATCGCATCGCCGGCAAGACGGAGCTGCAGGTCACCGCGGCAGAAACGGGATTTCCCGAAGAAGTGCTCGACAAGGTGCAGACCGCCGGGTCGGTACGCGTCGCGGTACCGGTGATCGAGGCCGTCGTCGACACGAATCTCAAAGGACAGGGCAGCCTGCTCGTGCTCGGTATCGACATGACGGGCGACCGCAGCCTGCGCGACTACGATCTCGAGAGCGGCGACGATGCCGTCGTCGACGATCCGCTCGTGTTTCTGGCACAGCCCGACTCGATCATTGTGTCGAACGAGTTCGCCGGGAGGAACCGCCTGTCTGTCGGGCAGCGGCTCACGCTCGGCACGGTCGAAGGCGAGAAGCCGTTCACGATCCGCGGCGTGATGAAGGCGTCGGGCCTGACCAGCGCGTTCGGCGGCAACCTGGCGATCATGGACGTCTACGCGGCGCAGAAGATGTTCGGGCGCGGACGCTCGTTCGATCGGATCGATCTCGCGGTCAAGCCGGGACGTTCGATCGGCGAGGCGCAGCGCGAGCTCACGGCGCTCGTCGGACCTGGATTCCAGATCGATCCGCCTTCGGGACGCGGACAACAGTTCGAGGCGATGCTCACGGCGTACTCGATGGGGGTGAACATCTCGAGCGCCTTCGCGCTCTTCATCGGCATGTTCATCATCTACAACTCGTTTTCAATTGCGGTTATACAGCGGCGATCGGAAATCGGCATCCTGCGCGCGCTGGGGGCGACGCGGCGGCAGATCCGGTGGCTGTTCCTCGGCGAGAGCGCCGTTACCGGGCTCATCGGGTCGATTGGCGGCGTGGCATTCGGCGTTCTGATCGCGCACGCCATCGCGGCGTCGATCGGGACGCTGATCGCTGACGTGTACGGCGTGGCTCAGCGGACGGATGAAATCGCCAGGACGCCTGGCCTGCTGGCGATTGCAGTTGCGATCGGCGTCACGACGAGCATGGTCGCCGCCGCGATTCCCGCGATGAACGCCGCCCGCGTCGATCCGGTTCAGGCGCTGCAGAAGGGGAAGTATCAGGTGCTGTCGGCCGGCGAGAGCCGCCTGCGCGCGATCCTCGCGCTCGTGCTCGGATTGGTCTCCGTCGTGTGCCTCACGACCGCTGGATCGCGGCCTGTGTTCTACGTCGGGTACTTCCTCGCGATCGTCGTGGCGCTCCTTCTCAGCCCGCTGCTCGCGCTGACGCTCGCGCGCGCGCTGCGGCCGATGCTCAAGTGGGTGCGCCCTGTGGAAGGTGCGCTGGCGGCAGACAGCCTGATTCAGTCGCCGCGCCGGACGTCGGCGAGCGTCGCCGCGCTGATGCTGTCTCTCGCGCTCGTCGTCGCATTCGCCGGCATGGCGCGCGCCAGCTACGACTCGATCATCGACTGGATGAACGCGACGCTCAATCCGGACCTGTTCGTCCTGCCGTCGCCGAACATCGTCGTGCGGACGATTCGATTTCCGCCGGCGATGGCGGGGCAGCTGGCCGCCATTCCGGGGATCCGGCGCGTGCAGATGGTCCGCGATGCGCGCGTCGTGTTCCGCCGGACGCCGGTGATGGTGGTCGCGGTCGAGATGAAGAGCGTCGCGGAAACGGTGACGCGGATGCCGGTCGAGGGCGATCCGGACGAGATGTATCGGCGCGCGGCCGCCGCCGAAGGGCTGATCGTATCGGACAACCTCGCCGAGCTGCAGCATCTGCGCGTCGGCGACACCCTCGAGGTGCCGGCTCCGAACGGCGTCCTCCGTCTGCCGCTCGTCGGCATCGTCGTCGACTACTCCGATCAGCAGGGCACGATTCTCATGGACCGATCGCTGTTCGTCCGGTACTGGAACGACGATACCGTCAACATCTTCCGCGTCTACGTGACGCCGGGCGCACACGTTTCCGATGTCCGCCAGCGGATCCTGGAGACGTTCGCGGGACAACGACAGGTATTCGTGCTGACCAACGGCGAGCTGAAGGCGTACATTCTGAAGATCACCGATCAGTGGTTCGGCCTCACGTCGGTGCAGATCGCGGTCGCGGTTCTCGTCGCGATTCTCGGGATCGTCAACACGCTGACCGTCTCCATCACGGATCGGCGGCGCGAGCTCGGCGTGCTGCAGGCGGTCGGCGGACTGCACGCGCAGATTCGCCGGACAATCTGGATCGAGGCGCTCAGCATCGGCGTGCTCGGCCTTGCGCTCGGATACGCGCTCGGTGCGGTCAACCTCTATTACATCCTCCAGATCGTGCATCACGACATCGCGGGGCTGCGGCTCGACTACGAATTCCCGGTGGCCACGGTGGTCGCGTTGATTCCTGCGATTCTCGGCGCGGCGTTCGTTGCGGCGATCTGGCCTGCGGAGTCAGCGGTGCGCGGTTCGCTCGTAGAGGCCCTGGAGTATGAGTAGGCGGATGGGCCGGGCAGGTCGAGTGGGACGAGCGGGGCGCATCGTGTTGCTTGCGATGGCGCTGGCGATCCATGCGCACTCGGCGTTGGCTCAGAACGCGCGACAGATTGTGGAGGAAGCGCAGAAGCGGACCGACGCGAAGTCGCAGCGATACGAAGGACTGCTGCAGGTGTTCGACGCGAAAGGAAAAATCAGCGACAAACGATGGTCGTTCGAGCGTCTCGGATCTCACGGGAACAGCAAGGCGGTGCTGCGCTTCACCGCGCCGGCGGAAGTCAAAGGCGTGGCGCTGCTCGTCGTCAATCATCCCGACCGCGCGTCGGATCAATGGATGTGGACTCCGGCCATCGAGCGCGATCGGCGAATCGCGCTGCAGGATCGGTCCACGCGTTTCTTCGGCACCGATTTCAGCTTCGAGGATCTGGAGGAGCGCGACGTCGACCAGTTCGACTACACGCTCGCCGGCGACGATGCGGTCGACGGGTCGGCGTGCTGGAGGATCGAGTCGCGGCCGAAGGAGTCGAAGTCGTCGCAGTACACGAAGTCGGTCGTATGGATTCGCAAGGACGACTACGCGTTCGCCAGGTTCGAGAACTACGTGAAGGATCAGGTCGTCCGGCGGCTGAATTACTCCGATATCGAGAACGTGCAGGGCATCTGGACGGCGCGGCAGATGGAAATGGCCGACCTGCGAAGAGGAAGCCGCACGCGTCTGACGCTCGACAAGCTCGCCTACAACGTTCCGTTCAAGGATGAGGACTTCACGCTGCAGGCCATTCGCAGGCCTTAGACGAAAAACATTTTGGTTCGTGTTTTTCGTGGCTGTCGTGGCTGCGCTGCGCCCGACACCGGTCGTTGCGCAAATCCTTACACAGCGCGGCTTCGTCGAGGCCGTCGCGTTCGGCTTTCCGCAGGAGGCGCCGAACGATCGGACGCGGCTCGTTGGCGGTCTCCTCGCGCGCGAAGAAGCGTTCTTCAAGCCGGCGCCGTGGATCCAGTTTGCAGGCGGCATCGATCTGCGCGCCGATTCGCACGCCCAGGTGGAGGATCGCTGGCGGGTGGACATCGCCGATCGCGGCGCCGAGCGGCCGCGCCTTTCAGTGCGGCGCGCGTCGGCCGCGATCGCACGCGGTCCGCTGACCGTCGATGCCGGCAAGCAGTTCATCCGGTGGGGCAAGACCGACATCATCACGCCGACCGATCGGTTCGCGCCGCGCGACTTCCTGAACGTCGTCGACAACGAGCTCCTCGCGGTCACCGGTGTACGCGCCGTGGCGCAGCTTCGCAGCGAAACGTTCGAGGCGGTGTGGGTTCCGCGCTTCACGCCGAGCCGGGTGCCGCTGCTGAACCAGCGATGGGCGGTCGTGCCGGCCGACGTCGCGATGCTGCCGATCGTGCAGATTCCTGCGACGCTGCCCGGCGGATCGGAAAGCGGCGTTCGATGGAGCCACGTGGGCGCGGGGTTCGAGTACGCCGCATCGTTCTTCGACGGATTCAATCATCTGCCGACGATCGACGGCGGTCTGATATACCCGCCGATTCGCATGTACGGCGGAGACGTTGCGGCGCCGACGCGATGGTTCACGATCAAAGCGGAGGCTGCCTATTTCACGTCGTCGTCGATCGCCGCCGATGAGTACATCCTCTACGTCGTGCAGATCGAGCGGCAGACCGGCGAGTGGCTGCTGGTCGGCGGGTACGCGGGCGAGGCGGTCACCGAGCCACGCGGTTCGTTGACGTTCGCGCCGGACCGCGGGCTGACGCGCTCCCTGGTGGGCCGCGCCTCGTACACGCTCGACGTCAACCGATCGATTGCGTTCGAAGGTGCGTTGCGGCAGAACGGCGACGGAGAGTACGCGAAGCTCGAGTACTCACAGGCTCGCGGTCAGCACTGGCGGGCGACGTTGACGGCCGTCGGCATCGGCGGCCACGCCGACGACTTTCTCGGGCAGTACCACCGCAATTCTCATTTCACGGCGACCGTTCGATATAGTTTTTAGGACGCTCGCCTGAAAGACTCGAGTTGACTACGCTCGCCTGAAAGGCTCGCGCTACCCGCCGTCGCGCGAGGCTTTCAGCCGAGCGAATGGCTGTAGCGCGAGGCTTTCAGCCGAGCGAACTATGTTCTCCCCGATTCTCCTCAGCGCCCATAATCCCAGCCCGATGACCGGCGGCGGGAACAATACCTATCTGCTGGTCAGCCGATCGGGATCCGCGACGCTCGTCGACGCGGGCGTCGGCGACCCGCGGCATCTCGCGGATCTCGACGCCGCGCTTCGCGACCACGGCGCGCGCCTCGATCGCGTTGTCGTCACGCACGGCCATCGCGATCACGCCGCCGGCGCGCCCGCCCTGGCGGCGGCGCACCCGCGGGCGACATTTCTCAAGCACCCCTGGCCGTCCGAAGATGCGCAGTACGGAGTTGCCTGGCAATCCATCGAAGAAGAAGACGTGCTGACAGCCGGCGACGATCGGCTCGTCGCGCTGCGCACGCCGGGTCATTCGCCGGATCATTTCGCGTTCCGGCACGAACCGAGCGGCACGATCTTCACCGGCGATCTCGTGACGGCTGGCAGCAGCGTGATGATTCACACCAGCCGAGGCGGCAACCTCGCGCAGTATCTCGCCTCGCTGGAGCGCCTGCTGACGCTGAATCCACGTGTGCTCCTGCCTGCCCACGGCCCGCGCATCGACGATCCCCGGCGCATCATCAAGGAGTACCTCGAGCACCGCAGGATACGGGAACGTCAGGTGATCGAGGCGCTGAACGCGGGACATGGGACGGTGCAGGCGATTGCCGAATCCATCTATGATGGGCTCGATCCGGCGCTGATGGCGGCTGCGCGCGAGAACGTACGCGCGCATCTCGACAAGCTGCTGGCCGAAGGACGCGCGATCGTCGAAGGCGATCGTTGGAGACTGTAGCCACATGGACAAGGTGATCGATTTCATCAACGTCAACCGCGACCGCTACCTCGACGAGCTGAAGGCGCTGCTCGCGATTCCCAGCATCAGCGCGCTCCCCGAGCATGCCGCCGACGTGAAGCGCTGCGCCGAATGGTGCGCCGACGAGATGCGCCGCATCGGCCTGCAGAACGTCAGGTTGATCGACACTCCCGGCAATCCGGTCGTCTACGGCGACTGGCTGGGCGCGGCGGGCGCGCCGACGATCCTCTTCTACGGCCATTACGACGTGCAGCCGGTCGATCCGATCGACTTGTGGGAATCGCCGCCGTTCGACGCGACGATCCGCGACGGCGAGATCTACGCGCGCGGCTCCGCCGACGACAAGGGGCAGGTCTTCATGCACTTCAAGGCCGTCGAAGCGTACATGAAGCAGACCGGCCGGCTGCCGGTCAACATCAAGTTCATCCTCGAGGGCGAGGAGGAAGTCGGCAGCGCGCACCTCGACGACTTCGTCCGCGCCCACAGGGGCGAGCTCGGCGCGGACGTGGTGGTCATTTCCGACTCGCCGATGTTCGCGCGCGGCGTTCCGTCGATGTGCTACGGCCTGCGCGGTCTCGTGTACTTCCAGATCGATCTTCGCGGCAGCAGCACCGACCTCCACTCGGGATCGTTCGGCGGCGCCGTGGCGAACCCCGCGATGGTGCTCTCGCAGATGCTCGCGCAGATGAAGGACCGCGGAGGCCGCATCAGGATTCCGGGCTTCTACGACGATGTGGTGCCGCTGCAGGACGAAGAGCGGAAGGCCTGGGCGTCGCTGCCGTTCAACGAGCGGAAGTACAAGAAGGACTTCGGCATCCCGAAGGTGTTCGGCGAATCGGGCTACACGACGCTGGAGCGCACGTGGGCCCGCCCGACGTTCGAGATCAACGGCCTGCTCTCCGGGTTCACCGGCGAAGGGGCGAAGACGGTGCTGCCGGCGGTTGCGATGGCGAAGGTCAGCATGCGCCTCGTGCCGAATCAGGATCCCGACAAGATCGCGAAGCTGTTCGAAGAATACGTGCGCGAGGTCGCGCCGAAGACGGTCGAAGTGAAGGTGACGCGCATGCACGGCGGCAAACCGTGGATGGCATCGTACGACAACCCGTTCATCCAGGCCGCCGGACGCGCCATCGAGAAGGGATTCGGTCAGAAGCCGGTGTTCACGCGCGAAGGCGGTTCGATTCCGGTGGTGTCGACGTTCCAGGAGGAGCTCGGACTGCCCTCGGTGCTGTTCGGCGTCGGTCTCCCAGACGAGAACGCGCACGCGCCGAACGAAAAGCTCGACGTCGGCAACTTTCACAACGGCATCATCGCGTCAGCGATGCTGTACGACGAGCTCTCGCGGACGCGCTGAATCGACACAAAGGACACGTAGAGTGGCCGCCGTGTCGCGACTCGAACGCGCCGTCGACGCGCTGCATCAGTTCTACGGCACGCTGCCGGCGCCGCCGCGCGATCCGTTCACGCTGTTCGTGTGGGAAGTCCTGTCGGTGCACTCGACGCCGCAGAAGCGCGACGCGGCGCTCGCCGCGCTGAAGCGGCATCGCGCGCTGACACCCGACGCGATGTGGAAGGCGCCGCAGAAGCGGCTCGAGGAGAGCGTGAAGCTCGCGGGGCCGTACGTCGAGAACCGGCTGCGCGCGCTTCGCACCGGCGTCGAGGTCTTCCGCCGCCAGCCGAAGCTGCCGTCCATCATCCGCGGACCGCTCCCACCGGCGCGGAAGGCGCTCGACGGTCTGCCTCAGATGGGCGAGGGCGGCGCCTACCGGATGCTGTTGTTCGCGGCCGATCATCTCGTGCTGCCCGTCGACGCGCGCGTCAGCCGCGTCGCGCGGCGCTTTGGATACGGCGAATCGCACAAGGACTTCACGAAAACCGCCCGCTCGGTCCGCGCGGCCGTCGCGAGCGAGCTGCCCGAGTCGATCGACGCGTACCGCCGCGCGTTCCTCTATCTGTCACATCACGGCGCGGCGACGTGCACCGAGGCGGATCCTCACTGCCCTGTCTGCCCGCTGCTGCCGGATTGTCCTGAAGGAAAGAAGCGGGTCTAGTTCAGCGACGCCACACGACGCCGGAGCGTCTTCACGTGCTCCCAGATCTGCTCGTAGTCCTTGCGATCGTCCTCGTCGAGCTCGGCTTTCGCCGACAGTTGCAGGTACCGCTGGAGATCGCGGAGCGCCGCCGCGTAGTCGTTGAGGTGATACGCGAGCAGCCCTCGATCGCGCAGCTCGTTGGTGGCCGACGGGTCGACCGCGAGCAGCAGCTCCGTGACGTCGCGGGCCTGCGGGAACGAATGCATGTGGACGTAGACGCGCTTCAGGTTGACGAGCATCCGCGCCAGGATCTGAGGCTTCGTCGCGCGCACCAGCAGCTGCGCGTCGAACACCGCGTCCTCGCCGGCGTGCTGCCGGAGCAGCGCCTTGCACGCGTCTTCCGACAGCAGCGCGCCGCGATGATACGCGTCGATGATGAGATCTTCCGAATACTGGAGCCCGCGTCGCGCCGGGCAGCGCAGCAGGAAGTGTCCCGGAAAGTTGATGCCGACCACGTGGAGGCCGGCGCGCCGCGCGACCTCCATGTAGAGGAGCGCCAGCGAGATCGGGATGCCGGTTCGCCGATCGAGCACCTCGTTCAGGAAGCTGTTGCGCGGATCCTCGTACTGCTGCTCGTTGCCGACGAACCGCAGCTCGTCGAACAGATATTCGTTGATCGCCATCACCTGCGCGTAGTGATCGGGATCGACGCGCGGCGGCGCGCTGCCGCGAACGACCGTCGCGGCCGCAACGCGCAGCTTCGCTTCGTTGCCGAGCGCATCGAGTTGATCGAGGTACGGGCCGGCGTCGAGCTTCGGGTACTCGACGCGCGCAATCATCAGCGCCGCAATCGCGAGATCGGGATCCGGACTGAGGGCGGCGTGACCAAAGGCTTTGATCAGGTGATCTTTGATCACTGTCGTTATGGTACCAAAAAAAAGGGCGGGGCCCATGCCCCGCCCGGTCAATTCACAAATTGACAACGAGCAATTGTCAATTTGTGAAATTGTGAATTGTAAATTGCCGACTACCAGTTCACGCGGACGCCGAACCGCGCGACGCGCGGCGCCGTGATCGCCTGAATCTGATTCGCGTTGGCGGCGTTCTGCGTGACGCGCACCGCCTGAATCGTGTTGTTGTTCCCGAGATTGAAAACATCCATCTGCGGCACGAACCGCACCGTTCCCACCTTGATCGGACGATCGATGTGGAAGTCGAGGTTGTAGTAGTTCGGCAGCCGCGTGTCGCCGACGCCGTTGAGGAGAATCGTCGGGATGCCGCCGCCGTTGATACGCGACGGCCCCTGAATCCCGAACTCTTCCGGATAGCCCTGGCGCGCGTTGAAGAACGCCGAGACGTTCACGTCGGCGGGCAGGTTGTACAGACCACTCAGCTTGAACAGCCACTTGGCGTTGATGTAGACGTTGCCGAGGCCGCTGCCGCTGGTGAGGTAGTCGTACTGGAATCCGTTGCGCGTGTCGCGGTTGGTCGGGTCTTCCGGGAAACCGGTCAGGTTCGACGTCGGCAGCCCGGTCGCGGAATCGCCCGCCCAGCCGTCCATGTGCACGATGGTGCTGTTGTACGCGACGCTCGTATTCATCAGCCAGTGGTTCGACATCCGCTTGCGCGCAGTGACCTCGAAACCGTTGTACGAGCGGTTGTACTGATCGTTGGTGAAGTTCGTCAGGTTCGTCAGCGAGCTTACCTGGAACAACGGCTGATAGTAGGTGACCGTCGGACAGTTTCCGGCGCTGATCCGCTGACCGTCGGCGCTCGGACAGGCCGACGCGGGCGGCGCGAACGACACCGCGGCGTAGTCGGCCGGCGTCAGCCCGATGGTCTGCGTGTAGAGGAAATTCGCGTAGCGGCGCCAGATGTAGCTCGCACCGACTGCGAAGCCGAGGCCGACTTCACGATCGACGCCCGCGATGATCTCGTCGGTCCGATCGTTCTTCAGGTTCGGATCGACCGTGTTCGACACCGTGGGCGAACCGGGTGCCGCCGGATTCCAGTTGCCGGTGAGCGCGAGGAAGTTGGCGATGTTGTTGTTCGGGATGATGATCTCGCCCGACTGCACGACCGTATCGTGGTTGGTGTCCACCCATGGATACCGGATGCTGACGCGCGTGACCGGATTGACGTACTGCGCGATCGAGCCGGTGCCGACCTGCCCCCAGTACGACGCGTAGTTGCCGCGCACGAGCGTCTTGCCGTCGCCTTGAAGGTCGTAGGTGAACCCGAGTCGCGGCGAGAAGTTCTGGAACTTCACGCCAGGATCGGCGCCCGCGAAAGCGACCGCCGGGAGGATGTCCGGGCGAAGCGGGTTGGCCGAGACCGACGAGGCGAGCGCCTGATCGTGGTTGTAGTCGTACCGCACGCCGAGCTGCAGTGTCGCGCGCCCGTGCGTCACCGTGTCCTGACCGTACAACGACACGTTCGTCAGCCTGTACTCGGTTCCGCCGTCGCGCGTCAGCTGCATCTGGCAGCCGACCGCCTGCGTCGCGCAGTCGTTCGGGTTCACGAGCTCGGCCGATGTCGGGAAGCGCGCCACCGCGTTGCCGCCGGTGTGCGTCAAGTTCTTGCCGTCGTTGTCGCGCCAGTAGCCGCCGATCTTGAACGAGTGGTCGCCGCCCGCGATGCCCGGCAGGAAGTAGTTGGCGTTCGCCGTGACGCTGTTGACCGGTCGGATGTTGACCGACTGGTTGCCATCCGGCGTCGACCGGCCGTTGAGGCTCGTCGAGATGATGAAGGTCGGTTGCACGTCTCTCAGACCGTCCTCGTGGAAGTCGAGGATGAAGTTGTTGCCGACGTGCGCGTACTGCACGTCGACGAGCAACCGATCGCTGACGACGTACTGATCGCCGAACTTGTAGGTCGGCGTCGGCCCGGTGATCCAGCCGGTCTTTCCGTAGATGCTCGAAACGGCCGCCTGGCGCACCGTCGATTCAATCGGCGTCAGGTCGCTGGCGTTGCGCGCGTTGCGCACCTTCTTCGAGTACAGGGTGTAGGCGGTGAGCTTGTTCCCTTTGAACAGCTGGACCTCGCCCTTGAAATTCTCGGTCTGCAGCAGCGTCTCGTCGGTGTTCAGGCAGTCGTTGACCTGATTGATTGGCGTCGCCAGCGCAACCGACGTCGTCTTCAGCGCCTGACACGCCGAGGTCGGCTGATAGAAGTTGATCACGCCGACGTCGATCAGCTGCTTCCCGAAGGCGCCCCAGACCCACGCGCGCCCCTTCTTGATCGGCCCGCCGATCTCGGTGCCATAGTCCTTGATGTCCTGAATCGGGTTGCCCGACGAAGCGCCCTGGCTGCGGAGCGCGTCTGTGATGTTGTTCGATTCGGCCTTCTTGTTCGTGTCGTAGAAGCGCCCGGATCCGCGGAACCGGTCGCTGCCGCTCTTCGTGATCAGGTTGATGCCGACGCCACCGGTCTGCTGCGTCACGTCGACGCCGCCGGTGTTGATCGTCATCTCCTCGAACATGTCGAAGTCGTAATAGGTGGGCGACGACCCCGTGGCCGAGAGGTCGGTGATGTCGACGCCGTCGAGCGTCCACTTGTTGTTCGTCGGGACGCCGCCGCGCGACACGTAGTTGGACTGCTGCCCCGACATGTTGCCGCCGATGTTCTCGCGGTCCATCGCGACGCCGGCGGTCTGCTGAAGGATGACCCACGGATCGCGCGCCGACGGGATGCTCTGCAGCAGCTCGTTGGTGAACGTCTGCTTCGTGCCCGTCTGTTTCGTGTCGACGACCGGGCTGGCGCCGGTGACCGTAATCGTCTCCTGGACGGTCGAGACGCCCAGCTGCGCGTTGATCTGCGCGGCGGATCCAGCCGTGATGTGAATGCCTTCGTTGATCACGGTCTTGAACCCGGTCAGCTCGAACTTGACGGTGTAGTCGGCGACCTCGAGGCGCGGGAACTGATACGTTCCGGTTTCGCTCGTCACGGCGGTCAGCGGCTCCAGCAGAATCGGGCTCGTCAACGTGACCGTGACGCCCGGCAGGACCGCGCCTGACTGGTCGGTCGCTTTTCCAAAGATCTCGCCCGTCGGCTGTTGCGCACTCGCGATCGCGGTGGCCGCAAGGAACGCGGCGATCGCCACGACGATTGGTCGAACTCTCATCCTTCCTCCTACCTCCAACAAAAAACAGATCACAACCAATCGAGTATCGCGGGCGCCGGATCAGGTTGTAAAGCCGCTTTGTCTGTGAAAAGAAACTGGCCGGTCCGTTCTATCCAAGTGGTTGGATTACGCGGGGCAGAGACGGGCCAAAAGGTGCAGATCGAACGCGGCTATCGACGCGATCACGAGGTCAGCCGGAAGGGCATCCGGCTCGTAGGTTTGCGCGACGGCGACCGTACGCAGTCCCGCGGCGCGCGCCGATTCGAGTCCCCATCGCGAGTCTTCGATCGCGACGCAGTCGCGGGCGTCCAGGTCGCCGCCGACTGACGCGCGCAGCAGCGCCACCGCGAGCACGTACGGGTCGGGCGCCGGCTTGCTCCGCGGTGTATCTTCGGCGGCGACGATCGCGGTGAAGCAGCCGCTGAGGCGCTCGCGGTCGAGCACGCGGCGGATTTCAGCGCCGAGCGCGCCCGATGCGATGGCAACCGGCAGCACCGACGCCGCGCGCCGCACGGCATCCGCCGCGCCCGGAAAGAGGACCGATCGGTCGCGCTCGAGCGCTTCCATACGCAGCGCCTTGCGCGCGACGAGATCCGCAATCTCGCGCGTCTGCCATCCCGCGCCGCGCTCGTCCCCGATCATCTGAAACACGCCGACGTCGTCGTACCCCAGGTACCGCGCGTAGTAATCCGCCTCGCGCAGTTCGACGTGTTCTTCGGCGAGCACGTCCTGAAAGGCGCGCAGATGCAGCGGCTCGCTGTTCGCCAGGACGCCGTCGAAGTCGAAGACGATGGCTCGAAGTGGCATCTGAAAGTTCGAAGTAGGAAGTAGGAAGTACGTTACTTCTTACTTCTTACTTCGTACTTCCGACTTCTGACTTTTTCATCTTTTCGCCGGCGCGAATCGGAACCTTGAGGCGGTTCTCCGGCGGCGGGTACGGACATTCCCAGGTCGGGTTGTAGTAGCAGTACGGATGGTACGCTCGGTTGAAATCGATCTCGTAGACGCCGGTTTTCGTGCGATCGAGATCGATGTAGCGGCCGCCCGGATACGTCTCCGTCGTGCTCGACAGATCGTTGAACGGCACGAACAGCTTGTCCAGGTTCGGCGCGCCGGCCTCCACGAACGCCGTCAGCTTCAGCGGCTGTCCTTTCAGCGAGAACTCGAGCGAGCCGACGCGCCGCATCTTGCGCTGCGTGCCGGTGGAGGTCGGCATGTCGATGACCGTCGGATCGTTCGACGGCTTCAGGGCCGCCGGCACGTCGTACTCCGGATCGATCGGGAAGTAGGCGAGCGGCAGCAGCTCGTCGCGGCGCTCGGGTGGAACCGGCGACTCCTTGTCGGTTCGGAGATAGTTGTCCTTGACGGCGCGCTCCGCCGTCACCTTTGCGACGTAGTCCTGCGTGTTCCCGGGCGGCTTGCTGGTGCATGCAGCCGCGGTCAGCGTAACCGCCGCCACATGGAGCGCGAAGGCTTTAGCCGAGCGTCCAGTCGACATTATTTACTTCGCGTGGGGCCCCACCCCCACGCGCTGACGCGCGCGGGCCGCAGCCCGCGCGCGTATTTAGAACAGAACGTCACCGACACTTGTCTCCTCAGGCGAATATATACCCGCCTTTAGCAACCGCTTCATCCGCGAGCCTGCGACGGATCGCGACGGTGTTGATCGGCGTCACCTTGATGAGCCGGCGGAGCGCGGCGAGCATTGTCCGCAGTGTATCGCCGTCGACCGTCGCGGCGAGCGCCTGGCGGGCCGAGGCCTCGATTCGCATCGCCGCATCGTTGACGATGACGCGGGCGGCGTCCACCTGAAGCTCGGCGCGCGGCACTCGTCCGGCGGCGGCCGCCTGCGCACGCAGCAGCGCGCTCTCGGCGGTGTAGACGTCGATCGCGATGTCGGCGAGCAGCATCAGAACTTCCTGCTCTTCGGTGAGCTTCATCCCGTAGGTCTGCATCGCCAGGCCGAACACCAGCAGCGCGGTTTTCTTGAATGCTTCCACTGCCCGCCGCTCCTCGGCCAGCGGCGCATCGTCCATCGTCGGCATCGACGGCGGTCCGAGCAGCTCGTCCTGCAGCGCCTTCGCGGCCGGAATGAGCGGCAGCTCACCTTTCACCGCGCGCCGAATCAGCATCCCCGGAATCAGCAGCCGGTTGATCTCGTTGGTGCCCTCGAATATCCGGTTCACGCGCGCGTCGCGGAAGTGGCGCTCCGCCGGGTAGTCTTTCACGTAGCCGTTGCCGCCGTGGATCTGAATGTTCTCGTCGAGGACGAAGTTCAGCACCTCGCTGCCGGCGACCTTCGCGATCGAGGCCTCGACGGCGTACTCCTCGAATGCGGCCAGCGCCGCAGAGCCGTCGTTGGGATGGTGGGGCGTCGCGGCGATTCGTGCGTCGACGAGGCCGGCGGTGCGATAGAGAAGGCTCTCGACGCCGTACGCCTTCACGACCATCTCGCCGATCTTGTGCTTGATGGCGCCGAAGTTCGCAATCGGCTGGTTGAACTGACGGCGCGTCGCGGCGTACTTCGCCGATTCGCCGATCACGTTGGCCGCGCCGCCGCCGCACGCGGCGCCGAGCTTGAAGCGCGCGAAGTTCAGGACGTTGAACGCGACCTTGTGCCCTTTGCCGACCTCGCCCAGGACGTTCTCCGCGGGAACCCTGACGTCCTGGAAGATGAGCGCCGTCGTCGACGATCCGTGCAGCCCCATCTTGTGTTCTTCCTTGCCGCTCTTCACGCCGAAGCCGCGCTCGACGAGGAACGCCGTGAACTGGCCATTGTCTAATCCGGGGGCCCCTGCCCCCCGGTCGTCACTTATCACTTTCGCGAACACGACGAACAGGTCGGCGAAGCCGCCGTTGGTGATCCACATCTTCTCGCCGTTGAGGACGAAGCTGCCGTCGGGCTGCTTCGTCGCGCGCGTGCGCGCGCCGAGGGCGTCGGAACCCGATCCCGTTTCGCTGAGGCCGTACGCGCCGATCGACTCGCCGGACAGCAGCTTCGGCAGATATTTCCGCTTCTGCTCCTCGGTTCCGAACAGATACAGCGGGATGACCGTCAGGTTCGCCTGCGCGCCGAACGTGGCGCCGAACGACGCCGACCGCGACATGCGATCGCTGACGATCAGCGACGTCACCTTGTCGAGGCCGAGGCCGCCGTACTCCTCGGGCACGTCGACGCCCATCAGCCCGAGGTCCGCGGCACGCTTGACCAGTTGTCGCGCGAGCGACCAGTCCTTCTCCTCCAGCTTGTCGAGCACCGGCAGGATTTCGTTCGCGACGAATTCTTCGGCCGTGCGCGCGATGAGGCGATGCTCGTCGGTGAGCCTCTCCGGCGTGAAGACGTCGTCGGGCTCGCCCGATTGCAGAAGCCACTCGCCGCCGCGCGCGATCGTTTCAGTCGTTGTTGGCATGTTCATCCTCTGGGAATCCGGCCACGAAGACACCGGAGAAATCTACTGGGTTCTTCGTGTCTTTGCCTCTTCGTCATTGCATTTGTCTTTACATCCGTTCAAAGATTCCCGCCGCTCCCATTCCTCCACCCACGCACATGGTCACCATGCCATAGCGGCTGGTACGGCGTTTCATTTCGTACAGGAGCGTTGTGGTCAGTTTTGCGCCCGTGCAGCCGAGCGGATGGCCGAGCGCGATCGCGCCGCCGTTCACGTTCAGCCGAGCGGGATCGATGGGCAGCGCCTTGAGGCACGCCAGCACCTGCGCGGCGAAGGCTTCGTTCAATTCGATCAGATCGATCTGATCGAGCGTCAGGCCGGCGAGCCTGAGCGCTTTCTGGATTGCCGGCACGGGTCCGACGCCAAATCGTTCCGGCTCGACGCCGGCGGTCGCGAACGCGACGAATCGGCCCAGTGGCGTCAACCCGCGCTCTTTCGCGCGCGCCGCCGACGTCACGATGACCGCCGCCGCGCCGTCGCTGATCTGCGACGAGTTGCCGGCGGTCACGGTGCCGTTGGCGTGAAAGGCGGGCCGCAGCTTCGCGAGCGCCTCGGCCGACGTGTCACGCCGCGGTCCCTCGTCTACGCTGAAGGCGATCTTGAGGATTCGCGGAGCGTTCGGCGAACCAGTGGCATCCGTCTTCAGCCGGCTCGATGCGTCTCGGTTCGCTCCATCAACGAACGCCGCCGCGACCGGCACGATCTCGTCCGCGAACCGGCCGCTGTCGATCGCTGCAATCGCGCGCTGATGGCTGCGCAGCGCGAACGCGTCCTGCTCGTCGCGCGAGATATTCGATTCGCGCGCGTGATTCTCTGCGACGAGCCCGGTGCTGAGATATACGTCGGGATACACGTCCATCAGCGTCGGGTTCGGCGAAAGCTTGTGTCCGCCCATCGGCACGAGGCTCATCGACTCGGTGCCGCCGGCGACGATCGTCGTCGCGAAGCCGCACATGACGCGCTCGGCCGCGTACGCGATCGCCTGCAGGCCCGACGAGCAGAACCGGTTCACGGTGACCGCCGAGGCCTGCACGGGGATGCCGGCGCGCAGGCTTGCGATGCGCGCCACGTTCATCCCCTGTTCCGCCTCCGGCATCGCACACCCCAGAATCACATCGTCAACTTCACCGGAATCGACTCCTGGCGCACGGCGCAAAGCCTCCTGGATTGCGGCGGCGGCGAGCTCGTCGGGTCGCGTGCCGCGCAACGCACCGGCCGGCGCCCTGCCGACCGCGGTTCTCGCGGCGGACACGATGACAGCGTCGTTCATGACCAATCCCCCAAGAGATCCTCTACGGCGTCGGCGACCTCGCCGACTCTGCCGTCGAACAGGTGATCCGCGGCGTCGATGACGACGAGCTCCTTCGGTTCGGCGCAGCGCGCGTAGAACTCGCGCATCTCCTTCAGCGGACACAGCTCGTCGCGTTCTCCGTGGATGAAGAACTTCGGCTTCGAGCTGCGTGCGACCGGCTCGAAGTCGTATCGCGCGACCGGGAGCGCGATGCCGATGAGCGTCGACACGCGCGGATCTTCGGCGCCGACGGTCAGCGCGACGTACGACCCGAACGACATGCCGCCGGCCCACATCGGCGCTTCCGCGTAGCGGTCGTGCAGGAAGTCGAGCGCGGCGCGGAAGTCGTCCATCTCGCCGGGTCCGTTCGTGAAGCTCCCCGGGCTCGCGCCGGCGCCGCGGAAGTTGAACCGCAGCACGGCGCAGCCGATGCGGCTCAGCGCCTTCGACGCCTGATACACGACCTTCGTGTGCATCGTGCCGCCGTGCTCGGTGTGGGGATGCGCGAACACGACCGCGGCGCGCAGCCCCTTGCCGTGTCCCGGCGTCATCAATCCCTCGGCACTGACGCCTCGCGGCGCCGGCTCGTCGATCAGCGCTTCGAGTCGGCCGGCCGGTCCGGCTATTTCACACAGCGGCATCAGGCCGCCCCGCCGCCGACCGACGTGTCGGCGCGTACGAACTCGTGCACGATTTCGGCAAAGGCGTCGGGCCGCGTGATCGTGCCGAGATGTCCCGTGCGTTCGAGCGTCACCGCGCGCGCATCTGTAATGAGCCGCGCGTACTGCGACGATCCGTCGGCGGGTACGACGTGATCGAGCGCGCGCTCACCGGTAACGACGAGCGTCGGTGCGCTGATGCGGGCGCAGTCGGCGCCGAGATCGAGCGCGCTCAGCAACCGCGCGCGCGCCGCCATGCGCGAAAGCGAAATCGGCGCGGTCAGGATGGTTCGGAGCGCCTCACGCTTGAACGCGCGTCGGGTCCGCGCATCGGGAAACGTCGCCTTGAATTCGGTGCGCAGGCGCCACGGCGTTTCGAGGAGGAACAGCGGACCGAAGATCCAGGGGACACGGGAGTACGCGCGGTGACGCGGGCGCAGATGCCAGCCGGGACCGGGCGTCGAGGCGAGGACGAGCGCGCCGGTCCGCTCGGGATGCGCGGCCGCGAACCGCAGTGCGACGACGCCGCCGAACGAGACGCCCAGGACGACCGCGCGGCGGACGTGGTTCTCATCGAGCGTCCGCACGACCTGATCGATGTACGCGTCCATTGTCCTCGCGTTGCACAGCGAGAACGTCAGGACGTGGAAATGCTTTGACAGCGCGTCGACAGCACGGCGCATGTATTCCCAGCGACCCTGGATCCCGGGGATCAGGACGAGCGGCGGGCGATCAGAGAGTGTGGCCATCAACTTTGGGTGTCGCCATCAACTTTTTCCTATTCGGTGCGGCATCTCAGTTCCTCAGCGGCTTACCCGTTTTGAGCGTGTGCTGAATGCGCTCCAATGTTTTTCGTTCTCCGCACAACTTCAGGAAGGCTTCACGTTCGAGATCGAGCAGATACTGCTCGCTCACCGTCGTCTGATGCGGCAGTGCGCCGCCGGCGAGGATGTTCGCGAGCGCGCGTCCGACGACGGCGTCGTGATCGCTGATACGACCGGCGCGGCGCGCGAGGTGGACGCCTAGCTTCAGCGCGGCGAGGATGTTCTCGCCGCCCACCGGAATGGCGGTCCTCGGCACCGGCCGCCGATACCCTTCGCGCACGCGCTCGAGCGCGAAGGCTTTCGCGTCGGCGATCAACCGATCGCGATTCATCGTGATGCCGTCCGCCTCGTCGAGGAATCCGAGCTGACGCGCGTGTGCCGCGCTCGCCGACACGGTGCCGAAGCCGAGCAGCTCGAAGACCCGCTGCACGTACGGCAGCAGATCGGGATGATTGGGCGGCAAGTTCTCGACCGCGCGCGCAAGCATCTCCTTGGTGCCGCCGCCGGCGGGAATGAGACCGACGCCGACTTCCACCTGGCCCATGTACGTCTCGGCTGCCGCCTGAATGCGGTCGCCGTGAATCGCGATCTCGCAGCCGCCGCCGAGCGTCATGCCCGCCGGCGCGACGACCACAGGCACGTCGGCGAAGCGAAGCGCCTGCGTCGTGCCCTGGAAGCCGCGAATCATCAGATCGATCTCGTCCCAGTTGCCTTCCTGCGCCTCGAGCAGCAGAAGCATCAGGTTCGCGCCGACCGAAAAGTTCGGCGCGTCGTTGCCGACCACGAGCGCCGCGAAGTTCGCCGCGGCTTCCTTGACGCCCGCGAGCAGCATCTGGCCCGTATCGGCGCCGATCGAGTTCATCTTCGAGTGGAACTCGACCGACAGCACGCCGTCGCCGAGGTCGACGAGGCTCGCGCCGGCATTCTTGCGGACGACCTTCTGGCGGTCCTTTGCCGACTTGAGCAGCTGCAGATCTGGATCGCTGGTTTGAACGCGGCCCTGAAAGGGCCGCGCCACATCCGAAGCCCCAATCGCCTTCGCGATTTCGAACGGACCGAGCTCCCACCCGAAGCCCCACTTCATCGCGCGGTCCACATCGTCGGTCGAGTACGCGATGTCGGGCGCAACACGCTGCGCGTACTCGATTGTCGGCCCGAGGGTCGCGTGCAGAAACGCGCCAACCTTGTCGTTCGCGTTGGAGAGCGTTCGAATCCGCTCGCCGACGTCGTCGATCGAGCGCGCCGCTTCCAGAGACGCGAGGCGCGGCGGCTGCCGCTCGCGGTACGTCATCGTCTTCGGATCGAGCGTGAGGATTTCCGACCGACCGCCTCCCGCCGAGTTGCTCTTGACCTTCTTGTAGAACCCCTGGCCCGACTTGTCTCCGATCCAGCCGCGCTCGACCATCGCCGTCACGAACGGCGGCAGCTCGAGGTTCAGGTTCTTCGCGACGTGGACGAGGATGTCGATGCCGGCGATGTCCATCGTGCGGAAGGTGGCGCTCTTCGGGCGGCCGAGCGCGGGACCGGTGATGGCGTCGATCTCCTCGATCGTGTATTCGCCGGATTCGAGCGCGCGCAGCACCTGCGCGACGCCGTACACGCCGAGATGGTTCGCGATGAAGTTCGGCGAGTCCTTCGCGATTACGACGCCTTTGCCGAGACGGCGATCGGCGAAGTGCGACACGCGCTCGACGACCGCCGGATCGGTGTCCGCCGCCGGGATGACTTCGAGCAGGTGGAGATACCGCGGCGGATTGAAGAAGTGCGTGCCGAGCCAGTGACGCCGGAAATCGTCGGTGCGTCCGGCGGCCAAGACGCCGATCGGAATGCCGGACGTGTTCGAGCTGACGATCGTGCCTGCGCGCCGCGCGCCATCCACGCGCTCGAGCAGCGCGCGCTTGACGTCGAGCTGCTCGACGACCGCTTCCATGATCCAGTCGACCTCGGCGATTCGCTTCAGATCGCCGTCGAAGCCGCCGACGGCGATCAGCGCCGCAGCATCGGATGTGAAAAACGGGTCCGGCTTCAGGGCGCGTGCGCGCTTGAGGCCGTCGCGCGCGATCTCCGCGGTGAGATCGAGCAGCAGCGCCGGCACGCCCGCGTTGGCGAAATGCGCGGCGATCTGCGCGCCCATCGTCCCCGCGCCGAGGACGGCGACCGACCGAATCGGCGTCATCGACCGCGAGCGCCTTTCGCGCCGTTGAGGAACAGGTCGACGACGACGTCGGCTTCGGCTTCGAGCGAATAGCGGCGGCGGCTGAGAATCCAGTTCGTCGCCATCTCGTCGAGCGCGCCGAAGAGGATCTTCGCGGCGACGGTCGGCTTGATGTCGCTGCGGAAGACGCCGTCGCGCTGGCCGTCTTCGATCGCCTCTCGAATCAGGCCGAGGTAGTCGCGCAGCAGCGTCGAGGAGAAGCGCTCCATGAACTTCGTCGACTGCCGGAGCTCCACCTGAAAGACGATCGCGAGATTGCGATCGCGGCCCAGACGTCGCAGGTGCAGGCGCGCAAAGCTGCGGAGCCGCTCGCGCGGGTCGCGGAGCTTGGCGCCCGCGGCGCGCCCTTCCTCGAGCGCCGCGCGCATGCCGCGCTCGAAGATCGAGATGAGCAGGTCGTCCTTGCTGCGGAAATAGAGGTACACGGTGCCGGCCGCCACGCCCGCGGCGCGCGCCACGTCGGCGACCTGCGCGTTGAAGTACCCGCGGTCGGCGAACACGTCGATCGCCGCGCGGAGAATCGCGTCGCGCTTGGGGCCAGGCGCGCCCGGCTCGGCTTTGGATTTACGCGAGACTGCCTGGAGCGACACGACTGAATGAATGGTCATTCATCTCACGGCGGATGTCAAGCGGCATCATCGCCACCGCGTGAGAATCGTTTCTCGCTCGAACAGCGCGACGCTGAACAGGACGAGGAACACCCATGCGAGAACGAGGCCGAGGCCGGTGACGAGGAGCCATGACGTCGACAGCCACCACGAGCCCGTGAACTGGGCGACGAAGACGGCGGTCAGCGGCAGGATGATCAGGACGCCGAACTGCTGCGCCGTCCGCGGATCATTGACGCGCGACGAGATGACGATGGCCGCCTGCAGCGAGACGAGAGCGGCGGCCGGACCGAGCACGACGATCAGCAGGATGGTGCGCGCGCTGAACATCTGGGCGAACACACCTGGTTCGCCGAACGCGGCTATCCCGGCGAGATAGAGCGCCAGCCCGCCGACCGAAATCGCGAGCGTCGGGATGAGCGCGCCGAGGACCTTCGCGACGAGCAGCTCCAAGGTGGTGATCGGCGTCGCAAGGAGCGGTTCGAGCGTCCGCGCCTGTTTCTCTCCAACCACCGCGTGCGCCGCGAGCGACATCGCGCCCGTAATCGGCGTCACCAGGAACAGCAGCAGGAATTGCTGAAACAGAAACAGCTGCGTCAGCGCCTCGTCCGACAGCGTGGTCGCGATGCCCAGGAGCCTGGCCGCATCGGCGAGGCCGCTGCCCTCCGCGAGCGACCGGCCGGTCATTGCCGGAACCGTCACGATCACAATCAGCGGCACGACGATCGACACTGCCGTGACGAGCGCCACCGGCACGAGCGCCACGCGGTTGCGTGCCAGATCGAGAAGCTCTTTCGCGAGCAGCGCGCGCAGCCTCATGGCTCGTTCACGAGCCGCAGATAGACTTCCTCGAGCGCGGGGATCTCGGGACGCACCTCGAGCACCTCGGCCCCGGACGCGACGAGCGCGGTCACGATCGCCGGCGTCTGCTGCTCGAGCCGTTCGAGAGGAATCACCAGATGTGGTCCGTCGACCGCGGCGGCGGCGGCGATTCTTCGCACCGCATCCAGATGCGCCGCCGGATCGCCGGCCACGCGCACGAGCAGCCGGCCGGTCGTGAGGCGCTGCCGCAGCGCCGCCGGACGATCGAGCGCGAGCAAACCACCCTGCAGCACGGCCACGCGATCCGCCAGCCGTTCCGCTTCGTCGAGGTTGTGCGTCGACAGCAGGATGGAAGCGCCGGCGGCGCGCCGCTCCTCGAGCAGCCGCCGCACGCCGCGCGTGATTTCGGGATCGAGTCCGGACGTCGGCTCGTCGAGCAGGAGGATGGCGGGCTGATGAAGGAGCGCGCGCGCGAGCGCAACCTTCTGCCGCATCCCTCGCGAGAGCTCCGCGGCGCGCGCGTCGGCGTGCGGCGTGAGGTCGAACGTGTCGAGCGCCGTGTCGATCGGCCGTTCGGGATCGGCGAGCCCATAGATCCGCGCATAGACTCTCAGGTTCTGGCGAACGCTGAGCCGATCCCACAGGCCAGGAGACTCGGTGAGAAAGCCGATCCGGCCGCGAAGCTTGCCGCCGGTCGCGCGCGTCAGCTGCACGCCATCGATCGTCACCGTTCCGCGAGTCGGCGCGATGAGGCCCGCCAGCATGCGGAGGGTAGTGGTCTTGCCGGCGCCGTTCGGACCGAGCAGCGCGACGATCTCGCCGCGGCGGACGTCGAACGTCACGTCATCGACAGCCGTCCGCGTGCCGAACTGCCGCGTGAGGCCGGAGGCGACGATCACTGGTACGGGACGAACAGGACGGGCTGGATGGGCGGGAGCGGCGCCCGCCCTGCCGGTCCCGCCACGGAGAACTCGTACAGTCCCGGCGTGACGAGCACGCGCCCGCTGCGGCCGAAGAACAAGCTGTTGGGCGCCATGACGCCGGTCGCGCGAAACTGCACGGTCCGAAATTTGTCGCCTTCGCGGTCGTACACGAACGTGTAGGGCACGACGAACGCGATCCACAGGCTGCCGTCGCGATCGACCGCAGCCGTGCGGACCGTCGGCGTCACTATCGCGACTTCGCCATCCGCGTCGCGCCGCGTCGGCCATGTCGTCGGCAGCTTCGCGACGACCTCGTCGATCTCGCGTCCTTCCACATGACGTTCGAACAGGAGCCTTCCCTCGCGATCGTACTTCTGAACGATCGGCTCACCCGTCTGGAACACGAAGAAGAGTCCGCCGTCGGGCGTCACGAGCGGCATCCCGCCGTTGAGCGCGACGTGCAGGTTGGGATCATTCTCGTGACCGGTCTTTCGCAGATGACCGACGGTTCCGACGACGCGGCCGTCGAGCGCGTATTCCGTCACGAGCGAACCTGTTTCAGGCTGTGAGATCAGAATTCGCGTGCCGGTGAACTGCAGCGAGCCGATGCCGTTCAGCACGAAGCCGTCGAATACGAGCCGCGGCGTGTGCCGCGCCGGCAGCGTGAAGCCGGACGTGCGGAAGCCGGCCGGCGTGAAAACCTGAATCCGCTCGCGGCCGCCGGGGGCGTCGGCGACGGCGAACGATCCATCGGGCGCGACCGCAAACGCCGTGGGATCGATGATTCTTCCTTCCTCGCCGCCGATGTGCACGATTTCCCACGCGCTCGTCCGCGCCGCGTCCACGCCGAAGACGACGTGCGACCGCCGATCGAACACGAAGTACTGTCCGGAAGACGCCTGCTGAAAACCAGTTGGATCGCGGAAACGTCCGGCGATGTGCGCCGGGATCGCATCGATCGGACGGAGTACGTCGACCTGCAGCGCGGCGAACAGAAGAACCAAACCGCGGAGGGCGCGGAGCACGCCGAAATCCCCGTTCAGTAGCGGGCGGTTTCGCGGATCGCCTTCAGGATGTCGTGCGACTGCGGCAGGATCGCTTCCTCGAGGTCGGGGCAGTACGCGACCGGAACGTTTCTGGCGCCGACGCGGCGCACCGGGGCATCGAGGTGCTCGAACAGCTCGCTCGACACGCGCGCGGCGATTTCGGCGCCGAAGCCGCACATCAGCTGATCTTCGTGGGCGACGACAACCCGGCTCGTGCGCATGACGTGCGCCCGAATCGCCTCCCAGTCGTACGGCACGATCGTGCGCAGATCGAGCACCGCGACGCTGATGTGGTCCTTTTCCGCCTGGTGCGCGGCGACGAGCGTCCGCTGCACGAGCGCGCCCCACGTCACGACGATTACGTGGTCCCCTTCGCGGCGCAGGTTGGCGCGGCCGAAGGGGATCATGAAGTCTTTGCCGGGGTATTCGCCTTTGTTGTACGTCTGGCGATACAGATGCTTGTGCTCGAGAAAGAGCACCGGATCGTCGCAGCGGATCGACGTCCGCAGCAGGCCGGCGGCGTCGACGGCCGTCGACGGAAACACGATGCGGATGCCGGGGCAGTGCGCGAAGATGCTCTCGCCCGACTGGCTGTGATACGGGCCGCCGCCGCGAAGGTATCCGCCGATCGGCGTGCGGATGACGACCGGGCACTTCCACGTGTTCGCCGATCGATACCGCATCATCGTCAGCTCGTCGCGGATCTGCATCATCGCCGGCCAGATGTAGTCGAAGAACTGGATCTCGACGACCGGCTTCAGGCCGCGCGCCGCCATGCCGACCGCGCGCCCGACGATGTTCGCTTCGGCGAGCGGCGAGTTGAAGACGCGATCGTCGCCGTAGAGGCGCTGCAGTCCATGGGTCAACTTGAAAACGCCGCCTTTGCCCGGAACGAGCGGCAGTGCTTCCTTCTTGCTGGCGTCGGCGACGTCCTCGCCAAAGACGACGATACGCGGATCGCGCGCCATCTCGTCCTTGAGCGTGCGGTTGATCGCGGCGACCATCGTGTCGGGTTTGCCTTCCGGACGGGGCGGCGTGTCGAACGACGCGGCCGTCGGGTCGACATCAGGTGAATACAACCACAGCTCGCACGTGTCTTTCGCCGGCTTCGGCGCAGCCAGCGCCTGCGTTGCGGCTTCGTTGACATCGCGCTCGACGTCGGCCGCGAGAGCGGCGAGATCCTCGGCCGTCGCGACGTGATTCTGTTCGAGGAACGCGCCGAGCCGTTTGATCGGGTCGCGCCGCGCTTCGGCTTCGCGCTCCGCGGGCGGCTTGTACAGCTTTTCGTCGTCCGAGAGCGAGTGCGAGTAGGGACGCGTCACGCGCGCGTGCACGAACGCGGGCCCCTTGCGCGCGCGCACATACGCGACGGCGTCGCGCATCGAATGGAAGCTCGCGAAGAAATCGGTTCCGTCGATCGAATCGACGTGCAACCCGGGAAACGATCGGACGAGGCGTGAGATGTCGCCGCCGGGCGTCTGCGCCTCGACCGGGACCGAAATCGCGTAGCCATTGTCCTCGACGAGGAACAGGAGCGGCAGTTGCCTGGTGCAGGCCGTGTTGAGCGATTCCCAGAACTCGCCCTCGCTCGTCGCCCCGTCGCCGAGCGACACGTACGTGACCTCGTCGGCGTGCGCACGCGCGTCGCGATCGGGAATCTCGCGCACGCGGTTGTAGATGACGGCGGCTTCGGCGACCCCCACCGCGTGCAGCACCTGCGTGCCGGTCGGACTCGACCCTGAAACGATGTTGAGCGCCGTGCTGCTCCAGTGCGACGGCATCTGGCGGCCGCCCGAGCTCGGATCGTCTTTCGATCCGACCGCGGCGAGCAGCATGTCGAGCGGCGTCATGCCGAGCATCAGGCATAGCGCGCGATCGCGATAATACGGACAGAACCAGTCGTAGCCCGCCTTCAACGCGAAGCCGGCGGCAACGCCGATCGCCTCGTGGCCGGCGCCGCTGATTTGAAAGAAGATTTGGCTCTGGTTCTTGAGCTGAATTTCCTTGTCGTCGAGTTTCCGCGAGAGGAGCATCACGCGGTAGGCGGTCAGCAGCTGCGCGTTGTCCAACGCGATCGACGGACTCGCGGCGCCGGTCGTCGTCCCCGCCGCGTCGCGCCCGTTCAGAACGGTCGCTTTCATCCGTCGCGAATTATAGCATCCGCCCTCGTTGGTATATGCTGCCTCGCATGAGCACGCAGGCGGTGCGATTGCACCGGTGGGATGAAATCGCGCTGGAAAAAGTGACCGAGATGCTGTCGCGAAAGATCGTCACCGGCGAGCGCGAGATGATCGCGCAGATCTATCTCAAGCGCGGATGCCTCGTGCCGATGCACTCGCACGAGAGCGAGCAGATGACCTACATCCTGCAAGGTGCGTTGAAGTTCCTGATCGCCGGCGAAGAGATCACCGTTCGCGAGGGCGAGCTGCTGCACATTCCGTCTTGGATGGAGCATCAGGCCGAAGCGCTCGAAGACACGTTCGAGCTCGACGTGTTCAGTCCGATTCGCAACGACTGGCTCGATCATACGGACGATTATTTTCACCGATGAGAATTGACGCCGCCTGGTTCTCCATACGAAACGGCGCACGTCCCCGCGGTTCCACGCGCAGCATCCTGTTCGTGATCTGGGACGGTGAAGAGCGGGATCCATGGCCATAGATCGCACGCGCGCGGGGATCACGATTCTGCGCGTGTGTCTCGGTGTGTTCTTCGTCTTCGAAGGGATTGGCAAGCTCCGGTGGCTCGCCGACAGCTCCGTCCTTTCCGCTCAATTGGCGAGCTGGGCGCAGGCGCCGACCGGGTCGATGAGCCACTGGTACCTGAATCGGATCGCCCAGCCCGGCGTCTTCTATTTCGCGCGCCTCGTGCCGCTCGGCGAGCTGGTGTCGGGCGCCGCGCTGATCGCCGGATTCTGGACGCCGCTGTTCGCGTTCCTCGCCTTCTTCATGGCGCTGAACTTTCAGATCGCGAGCGGCGCTTTGTTCGAGTACAGCTTTCTCACGAGCGGGTACGGCCTGCCGGTGCTCGGTGGCGCGCTGGCGCTGACCTTCGCCGGCGGCTCGCGGAAGACGAAAAGCGCCGCTACTCCACGACGGACGGGCTGACGTCGCTGTTCAGCGAGGCGGGGTCGACGTTCAGTGGACGCGGCGGTCCACGTCGTCCGCGCGTCCGCCGGAGTACACGTCGAACTTCCGGCGCGTGCGGTTGATCTGCCACTTCCAGTAGCGGTACTTCAGCTCGGAGAGCGGGTGCATGCGCCCGCTCTTGAGAAACAGATACGCGACGATGAGCCCGCCGAGGTGAGTCGCGTTCGCGACCCCGCCCGAATCGCCCAGCGAGGAAAGAAAGGCAATCGCGCCCATGATCGCGACGAAGATCTTCGCCGGGATCGGAAACACGAAATACATGTAGATGGGGCGATCGGGAAAATAGATGGCGTATGCCAGAAGGAGCCCGTAGATCGCTCCCGACGCGCCGATCACGTTCGAATAATGGACCTGCTGTGCGAAACCGAACGGCAGCAGCGAGAAGAGCACGGTCAACGCGCCGGCGCCGATGCCGGTGACGAGATAGAACTTCAGGAAGTAGCGAGTGCCCCAGATGCGTTCCAGCTCCGTGCCGAACATCCACAGCGCCAGCATGTTGAACAGAATGTGGAACAGCCCGCCGTGGAGAAACATGTAAGACCCGAGCTGCCAGATCCAGAGGTACCGAAGCACGAGCACCGGATGAAGCCCGAGCACGTCGGTCAGGATCGGGAAGACGAGCTGCGCGATAAATATCGCGACGGTCACGCCAATCAGTACCTTCAGTGCCGTCGAGATCGGTCCGGGTCCGAACGAAAACGACGAAGCGTATGGCGAAGAATAGCGGCGCATGCGAAAGTCCGAATCGTACCACGCAACTTCTGTACCCGGACAAAAAAGGACCCTCGCTGTTTGCACGGCGAGGGTCTAAGGAGGATGGATGAGAGGGCGTGGTTAGTGCCGTCTCGCCCAGGTTAGACGGCCGGTCCGGAAAAAAAGTTTAGACGGCCGACAATTTCCTGCGAACGAGTTCGTTCACAGCTTTGCCGTCGACGGTCTGGCCGGCAAGCTTCGCCATCGCCGCCTTCATCACGCGGCCCATGTCCTTCGACGACGTCGCGCCCGTTTCGGCGATCGCTTCGGCGACGGCGCGGTCGATCACCGCGGGGTCGGCGGCCGGCGGCAGATAGGACTCGAGCACGCGAATCTCCGCGGCTTCCTTGTCCGCGAGATCCTGTCGTCCGCCTTTGGTGAACTGTTCGATGGAATCTTTGCGCTGCTTGACGAGCGAGGCGACGACCTGTCGCGCGTCGCTGTCGTCGAGCGCGTGGCCGCGCTCGACTTCGCGGTTCATGAACGCCGCCTTCAACATGCGCAGCGCGCCGAGCCGCAACGGTTCCTGCTTGCGCATCGCGTCGGCGATGGCAGCGTTCACGTCGTCAACTATCACGAGCGATCAGCGATCTTCCACGAGCGATCAGCGATCTTCGTCTTGGCCACCCGGACGTCTTGGCGGTTGAGGCGCTGCGATCGTTCCCGGCTGCTGCGGCGCCGGAACGATCATGCCCGGAATCGCGACACCGATCGGCGCCGCACCGGCGGGCGGTTGGCCGTTCGGAGGAACCTGATAGATCGGCATGGCGCCGGTCGACGGCTGCGGCGCGATTTCCAAGCCCGGTGGATGCTGACCGAACTGCGGTTGAGCCATCTGCGGCTGCTGCGGATTGAAGACGCCGGACGGAATCGTCCCGCCAACGACCGTCGGCGCGCCCTGCGGGCTCACGATCTGAGGCTGCGGGAACTGGTTGAACACCGGACCGCGCTGCGGCACGACTACATTCGGCGCGGGGCGCTCATCCTCGGCATCGTCATCGACCGCCTGCTGCGGGAACTGCTGCTGAAACTGCGGTTGCTGCGGCATCGCCTGCGGTGGCGCCGCCGATGCGCTGACCGGCGCCCGCGGCGCGGCAGTCGTCGGCATGACGACGATTCGATCGAACTGAGAAACGTTCGCAGCCGTTACTGCGCGAGGAGCAGCCATGTATCCGCTGATCGACCGCAGCAACACATCTAACGCTTCGGCTTCCGGCACGTTGGTCAGCTCGAGCGTCAACGGCGCACCCGGAATTTTGTCCACGTTGAGGATTTGCGTCTTCCCGACGCGCGCCCACTCGGTGAGAATCTGGCGGACCGTCGCATCCTTCGCGACGATCGACACGCGTCCGTTCTGAAGCGTCAACTGCACCTCGGCGAATGCCGCCGATCCAGCGGTTGCCGACACGAACGCGACGATTGCGGCGATTTTTAGGGCTTTCATGATGGTTTCACCAGTCAGTATACGCGCCCCCCGCGAACGTACCAAGCCGAGCGTTACTTGCGCCGAAAGTAATCGATGACCTGCGTCAGGATGTCGTCGAGCGTGTGTTTCGGCTCGTATCCAATCAGCGACTTGACCCGGGTCAAATCCGGCACACGGCGAGGCATATCCTCGAATCCCGACTCGTAGGCCACGTCGTACGGGATGATTTTGATGGTCGATTTCGAGCCGCTCAGGTCCCGAACCCGCTCGGCCAGCGCCATAATCGTGACCTCCTGCGTATTGCCGATATTGATGACCTGACCGATCGCTCGCGGCTCGCAAACGAGCCTCAACAGGGCGCCGACCACATCGCTGACGTGCGTGAACGACCGCGACTGTTTCCCATCTCCAAAAACTGTAATCGGCTCACCCGCCAGCGCCTGACGCACGAAATTTGGAATCACCATCCCGTACTGTCCGGTCTGCCGCGGCCCGACCGTATTGAAGAACCGCACGATGATCACCGGCAGCTTGCGCTCCTTCCAGTATGCGAGCGCAAGGAACTCGTCGATTGCTTTGCTGCACGCGTAAGCCCACCGGTGTTTCGGCGTCGGGCCCAGGACGAGGTCGGAGTCCTCGCGGAACGGCACATCGTCGCTCTTGCCGTACACCTCTGAGGTCGAGGCGATCACGACGAGCTTCTTCTTCTTGTTCGCATGCTTCAACACCACTTCCGTGCCATGGACGTTCGTCTCAATCGTATGGACTGGCTGCTCGACGATGAGTTTGACCCCGACCGCCGCGGCGAAGTGAAACACGACGTCGCTCCGATCGATCAGCTCCGCCAGGAGCGGCTCGTTGTTCACCGAATCGACGAAGTACTCGAAGCCGGGCCGTCCTTTCAGGTGAGCGATGTTGTCGATCGACCCGGTCGACAGGTTGTCGAGGATGAGCACGTCGTGACCCTGCGCCAGCATCGTTTCAGAAAGATGCGAGCCGATGAAGCCGGCCCCTCCCGTAATCAACGCGCGCACTCGTATTGTCCTTTCGTAAACGCTGATACTGCCGCGGCGACGAGCTCGACGTCCGCGTCATCGAGCGCCGGGTAAAGCGGCAACGATATCACCTCGCCGCACGCGCGTGCCGCCTCGGGGCACGGCGCGGGCGCGGCCGCTGCCATCGCCGGTTGATCGGCGATCGACAGCGGATAGTGGATCAGCGTTTCGATCCCTTGCGCTGCCAGGTGCGCCTGCAGCGCGTCTCGTGCGCTGCTCCGTACGACGAACAAGTGATACACATGGCCGGGATCGAGCTGTTGCGGCACGTCGACCGGTCCGCGCGCCAGGCGTTCGCGGTACTGCCGCGCCAACGCCCGCCGCCGCTCGGTCCAGCGATTCAGCCACGGCAGTCGCGCACGCAGAATCGCCGCCTGCATCTCATCGAGGCGCGTGTTCACGCCGAATTCCGCATGGTGGTAGCGGTCGGTTTGCCCGCCGTTGCGCAGGCGCGCGATCCGTTCGGCGAGCGCGCGATCGTTGGTGACGACCGCGCCGGCGTCGCCGAGTGCGCCAAGGTTCTTCGTCGGATAAAAACTGAAGGCGCCGGCCGCGCCGATGGTGCCGACCGGCCGTCCGCCGGCGGTGGCGAGATGCGCGTGACAGCAGTCCTCGACAATGGCGAGATGATGTCGCGCGGCGACGTCCTCGATCGCGGCCATGTCGGCTGCCTGCCCGTAGAGATGAACCGGCATGACGGCGCGGGTGCGGGGACCGATCGCGCGTTCGATGCGGGCCGGATCGATGGTCAGCCGCGCCGGGTCGACATCGGCGAAGACCGGGCGCGCGCCTGCCATCATGACCGCGAGCGCCGAGTACGCGGCGGAGAGCGGCGTCGTGATGACCTCGTCGCCGCTGCCGATGCCGAGCGCTCGCAGGATGAGCGCGAGCGCGTCCGTGCCGGTGCCGACGCCGACCGCGTGTGCCGCGCCGCAGGCGCGCGCGAACTCCGCTTCGAACGCCTCGACCTCCGGTCCAAGCACGAACCAGCCGCGCGCGATGACGCGATCGATCGCCGCGCGGACCGCGTCGGCGTCTTCTCCCGGCGCGAGGCGGAGGAACGGAATGCGCCTCGCGGTCACATCGGCTCCGTGCGTTCCTCTTCTCCGATGTACCGATTCAGGTGGCGCCGATAGAAGTCGACGGTGCAGCGCAGTCCGTCTGCGAGCGGCACTGCCGCGCGCCATCCCGTCGCGCCCTTGAACTTGCTCGAGTCGGCGTAGAAGCTGCCGATGTCGATCGCCTTCTTGTCGGGTGGCCAGTCGACGTACTCGACGGACCCCGCGCCGGTGATGCCGAGCAGGATCCCGACGAGCTCCCGGTGGCTGATCGCGCGATCGCCGCCGACGTTGAACACTTCGCCGTTGCACGCATCGCTCGCCCCGGCGCGAAGAAACGCGTCGGCGACGTCGTCTACGTACACGAAGTCGCGCAACTGGGAGCCGTCGCCGTAGATCTGGATCGGTTTGTTCTCGATCGCGAGCCGGATGAACCATGCGATGAACCCCTGGCGACTGTGTTTGATCAGCTGCCTCGGGCCGTAGACGTTCGTCAGGCGAAGCGAGCACGCGCGCACGCCGAAGACGTTGTTGTACAGCAGGTGGTAGTACTCGCCTGCGGCTTTGTTGATGCCGTTGACGTCCGTTGGCCTGACGAGGTGCACCTCGGTGACGGGCAGCGATTCGGGCCGGCCGTACACCTGGCGCGTGCCGGCGAACACGAGCTTCGTTTTCGGGTTGTTGTAGCGACACGCCTCGAGAATCGTCAGTTGACTGCGACAGTTGATCTCGAGATCCGTGTACGGGTCGCGCATGCTGTCGATGTGGCTCACCTGTCCCGCGAGGTTGAAGATCACGTCGCGGTCGCGGACCAGATAATTCATGGTCGTCTGCTGCCGGACGTCCGCGACGTTGACGCGCAGGCGATCGGCGATGCCGTCGATGTTGAACAGATTGCCGCCGTAATCGGGAATCAACGAATCGACGAGCAGCACGTCGGCGCCGGCCTCGACCAGCTGGCGCGCGAGGTTGCTCCCGATGAAGCCGAGGCCGCCGGTGATCATGACGCGCCGGCCGCGGTAGAACTGCCGGTACTCGGCGGTCACGGACGTGGCGGGCTCGGGTAAACGCGATTGGTGGGATCGGCAGCAGTGTCGGCGAGCGGCGTGCCGCCCGGACGCCGGTGGTCGCGGCGCACGACGAGCGCGACCCACAACAGCATCAGGTCGCGCGCCGTGCGGAACAGGCGGCGATAGTTGAAGAACTGCGACTTGCCGTAGGCGCGGTGGTAGTGGTGGACCGGCACTTCGACGATGCGGAAGCCCGCGTCCTGAATCTTCTTCATCATCTCGACGCAGATGATGCCGCTCGTTTTCTCGAGGTTGATGCGCTGGAAAATCGAGCGGCGCATCAAGCGGAAATCGCAGTCGACGTCGCGCAGCTTCAGCCCGAACAGCAGGCTCACGATGTAGTGGTACAGGCGGCCGATGACGATTCGATGCAGCGGATCGGCGCGGCTGATCTTGTAGCCGTTCACGAGATCCGTGTCGGGCCGGAAGCTCTCCCACAGCGTCTTCAATTCCGCCGGGTCGTACTGCGCGTCGCCGTCGGTGTAGAAGATCAGATCTTTCGTCGCCGCGCGAAAGCCCGTGCGCAGCGCGGCGCCGTAGTCGCGGTTGCGCGGATGATGCACGGCGCGCACCTGCGGATAGGTGTGCGCGAGCTCGTCGGCGATGTCGGCCGTGCCGTCGCCGCTGCCGTCGTCGACGATGATGATTTCGAAGTCGGGCGTCAGCTCCGCGGCGGCCTTGACCGTGCGAATCACCATGCTCGCGATGGTGCCGCTGTCGTTGTACGCCGGGAAGAAGACACTCAGACCCGCGGGCATGCTGGCGGGATCAGCTGACATGTGAAAAAGCCCTTAACCATAGCACGAAACACGCTCAGCGGACGCGGCCCTCGGTCGCGACGAGCCGCCACGGCGTGACCGCCGATTCGAGAATCACGGCCCGCGACATCTTCGATTGTCCCTCGCGCCGTTCGACGTAGGTGATCGGCACCTCCGCGATGCGGCGCCCCTGGCGCGCGGCGAGGAACAACATCTCCACGAGGAACGAGTAGCCGTCCGAGACGAACCGATCCAGCGGCAGCGTCGCGAGCGCGTCGCGCCGCCAGCAGCGATAGCCGCTGGTGCAGTCGCGCGCGCTGAGGCCCGTCAACGCGCGGACGTAGACGTTCGCGAAGCGGCTGAGAAGACGGCGCCGCCTCGGCCAGTTGACGATGGCGCCGCCGCGCACGTATCGCGAGCCGATCACGACGTCGGCGCGCCGAGCCGCGGCGATGAGATCCGGCAGCCGCGCGGGGTCGTGGGAGAAGTCGGCGTCCATCTGACAAACGAGATCGATCGGCTCGCGAATGGCGCGCTTGATCCCGTCGATGTACGAACGTCCGAACCCGCGGAGGCTCGCGCGATGAAGCACGTCGACCCGTCCTCGGTGCTGCGCCGCCGCCGCGTCCGCCACCTCCCCGGTGCCGTCTGGTGACTGATCGTCCACCACGAGCACGCGGACGCCGTCGTGCTTCAGCAAGGCCTCGACGAGCGGCGGAATGTTCTCGCGTTCGTTGTAAGTGGGAATGATCACGAGCGCGTTCGTCACGAGCGCCCCTCGAAGCGCAGCGACGAGATCTGCTCCGAGATGAGCCCGACGAGGAGAACGACCACGCTGAACAGAATGAGCAGCACCGAGGAGTTGGTGACGTGGGACTGCGTCACGATCGTCCACAGCGCGTAGCCGGCGCCGACCAGGAACGACGCCGCGCTGATCGGCAGGAAGATGCGCAGCGGACTGAAAATGGTGATCAGCTTCAGCAGAATCAGCAGGAAGCCGACGCCGTCGGCGCCGAGCCTGATCTTCGATTCGCCCTGCCGCCGCCCCGCCTCGATCGGCACGAACCGCACGCTGTACCCCGCCTTCATGAACGCGAGCGTCGTCGTCGTCGGCGTCGAGAAGCCGTTGGGCAGCAGGTGCAGGAATTCTAGGAGACATTCGCGCCGCGCGGCGCGAAAACCCGACGTCAGATCGGGAATCGGCTGTTCGGTCAGGTAGCTGGCGATCCAGTTGAGGAATGCGTTGCCCGCTCGGCGCGCGGCGCCCGCCTGCGTGTGGCTCATACGCGCGCCGACCACGAGATCGTACGCGTCGAGATGCGCGACGAGCCGCGTGGCGTCGGCCGCCGGATGCTGTCCGTCGGCGTCGACGATCAAGACGAACGTGCCCGTCGCCCTCCGAATGCCGGACTTGACCGCCGCGCCGTTGCCCTTGTTGTACGGATGGTGAACCACGCGCGCGCCGGCCGCTGCGGCGCGCGTGGCCGTCTCGTCGGTGGACCCGTCGTCGATGACCAGGACTTCGTGCCAGTGGCCGGCGGCGCGGAGGTTCGTGACGAGCGATCCGATCGACGCCGCTTCGTTGAAGGCGGGGATGACGACCGACGTCGATTCAACCATTCGTCAGGTCGCGAAGCGGAAGTTGATGATGTCGCCGTCGAGCACCACGTACTCTTTCCCTTCGAGGCGCACCTCGCCGTGGTCGCGGCATGCGGCCATCGATCCTCGCGCGATCAGATGGTCGTAGCCGACGACCTCGGCCCGGATGAAGCCGCGCGCGATGTCGCTGTGGATTTCGCCGGCCGCCAGCTGCGCCGCGGTGCCGCGGGGAATCGACCACGCGCGGCACTCGTCCTCGCCGACCGTGAAGAAGGAGATGTAGCCGAGGAGATCGTAGCTGGCGCGGATGACGCGATCGAGGCCCGATTCGGTCAGCCCGAGATCCGCGAGGAAGGCGGCGGCGTCAGCCGGCTCGAGCTGCGCGATCTCGAGCTCGATCTTCGCGCAGACGGCGACCGCGGCCGTCGCAGCATGCGACAGGAAGCCTTCGAGGCCCGCCGCCTGCGCGGCGCGATCGATTTGGACCGCCGCGTCCCCGCCCGATAGCTGCGACTCGTCGAGGTTGATCACGATCAGCAGCGGCTTGGCGGAAAGGAACTGGAATCCACGCAGCCGCTTCAGATCCTCGCCTCTCAGATCGAGCGTGCGCAGAGGCTTCGCTTGTTCGAGCGCGGCCTTGCAGATCTGGATGACGTCGCGCTCGCGCTCCAGATCCGGCGACCGCATTTTCTTCAGATCCTTGTCGAGACGTTCGAGGCGTCGTTCGGCGACGCCGAGGTCCGCAAGGATCAGCTCGTCTTCCATCGCCTGCGCATCTCGCGCCGGGTTGACCGATCCTGACGGGTGCGGCACCGCCGGATCCTGAAACGCGCGCACGACGTGGACCAGCGCGTCCGCGTTCTTGTAGGCCGCCACATCGACGAGCGCTTTCGCGCCGCCGGCCGCGCCGGCGGCGGCGATGTCGGTGAACTCCACTGTCGCCGGCACCCGCTTGCGCGGGTTGTACATCGCGGTCAGTCGATCGAGCCGCGCGTCTGGCACTTTCGAGATGCCGACCGTCGTCTCGCCCTTGCCGTGTGCAGCGCGCGCTGTCTCGCGTGCGCTGGTCATGAGCTGAAAAAGCGTGGTCTTGCCGCTGGATCCAAATCCGATGAGAGCCGCGCGCAGCATGCGTCGAGCCGCGGATGGTACCACGGGGGTCCGACACGTGTCGGACCGGTGTCGGACCCCAGTACTTCGTATCCACTCGCGAGCGTGTGCAGAAGCGAGAAAATTCGACATAACTTACTGACCGGCTGGATTTTGCGGTTGACATCCCCTTGAGGGTCCCCTAGTATTTTCGGTGGAATTTTGTGGACAAAAGTGGGCTGAAGGGGATGGTGTCTCCTGTTTCGAGGGCATGAGATCACCCGCATCGATGACAAAGGGCGGCTCAAGGTGCCGAACGTATTCCGTTCGTTCCTGGAGGGCAAATACGGCCGCGATGTGTTTCTGACGAGCCTTTCGGGCGAGGACGTCCGGATCTATCCGATGCCGGTGTGGACCAACATCGAAGAGAAGCTCGGAAAGATGCCCTCGACGCATCCATCCCGCCTGCGATTTCTCGACCGCGTGAATTACTACGGTCAGGCGGCGGAGCTCGACGCACAGGGGCGTGTGCTCATTCCGGCGCGGCTCCGCGAAACGGCGACGATGAACGGCGACGTCGACGTGCTCGGCCAGTACGACTACCTCAACGTCTGGAACCACGATCGGTTCCTGACGAAGCTGCAACGCGAGCCATACACGGACGACGATGCGCGAGCACTGTCGGAGTTCGGGATCTGATGCTGCACGTTCCGGTCATGACCGCTGAAGCGCTGGATCACCTCCGCCCGGAGCAGGGCGGACTGTTCGTCGACTGCACGGTCGGTCTCGGCGGACACGCGCGCGCGCTGCTCGAAGCGGGGGCTACGCGGCTGATCGGCCTCGACCGCGATCCCGACGCGCTCGCGCGCGCGCGCGACACGCTCGCGCCGTGGAGCGATCGCGTAGAGCTCGTGCACGCCGACTATCGCACGATAGCCGAAGTGCTCGACGCGAGGCGCATCGAGCGTGTCGACGGCGCGCTGGCCGACCTCGGCGTGTCGTCGATGCAGTTCGACGCGCCGGGCCGCGGCTTCAGCTTCCAGCGCGACGAGCCGCTCGACATGCGCATGGATCGCACGGGCGGCGAGACGGCAGCGGACCTCGTCGCGCAGTCGACCGAACGCGATCTTGCGGACGCGATCTTCAAGTACGGCGAAGAGCGTTTCTCGCGCCGCATCGCGCGCGCGATCGTCGACGCGCGCCGCGAGGCGCCGATCGACACGACCGGCCGGCTCGCCGCGATCGTTCGCCGCGTGATTCCGCGCCGCGGCCACATGCGGATCGATCCGGCGACGCGGACGTTCCAGGCGCTGCGGATCTGGGTCAACCGGGAGCTCGAGGGGCTCGACCGGTTCCTGGAGACGGCGGCGCTGCGCCTGCGCGCGGGCGCGCGGCTCGTCGTCATCACGTTCCACTCGATCGAGGATCGCATCGTCAAGCATACGTTTCGGGCGCTGGAGCACGCGGCGCCGCCACGCCTGCGGGTGCTGACGAAGAAGCCGATGACCCCCGGCGACGAGGAAGTCGAGCGCAATTCCCGCGCGCGCAGCGCGAAGCTGCGCGCGGCCGAAAGAGTGTGACACCCGAGCCTGCGACGATGCCCGGGCTCGAGCAAGAAAGAACTGTTTAAAGATGGACTCCTTCGAATACGCCATCAAGAAGGACGTACGGAACAATCCGATCGTCCGTGAGGTGGACGAAGCTCGCCAGCGCGAGCTGTGGAAGTCGGTCGGCGTCGCGGCGTTTCTCGTGCTCGCGCTGCTGTTCTCGGCGTGGCAGCACTTCGAGCTGCTGCGGCACGGCTACCAGGCGGAACAGATGCAGCGCGAGCGCGCGGCGGAGGAGGAAACGACGCGGCGGCTGAAGCTGGAGATCGAGACGCTCCGGTCGCCGAAGCGCATCGAGCGGCTGGCGACCGAACGGCTCCACCTCGTCGCGCCCTCGCGCGACGAGGCTATCGTGATCGAACGCGTGCAGCCGGCCGATCCGCCGGCCAAATCGATCATCGCGCGGCGCTGATGGCGGCACCACTGATCGGAACCGGCGCGCCAGGTTCGAAGGTCTGGCGCGCGACGCTGAGAGGACGTATCGCCGCCGTCGCGGCGTTTCTCGCGCTGTGGGTCACCGCAATCGAGGCGCGCCTCGTGTATCTCCAGGTCGTGCGGCACGCCGACCTCGCGGCGCGCGCTGAAAAGCAGCACATGCGGACCATCGATGCGCCGGGCGTGCGCGGCGACATCGTCGATCGGCGCGGCCGCGTGCTCGCGACGAGCGTAGACGCCGACACGATCTACGCGGTCCCTTCCGAAATCGTCGACGCGCGCGGCGCCGTCGCGCAGCTGTGCGCCGCGCTGGGCGATTGCACCGACAAAGACCGGCAACTCCTCGTCGATCGCCTCGGCCAGCAGAAGGCGTTCGCGTACGTGCGCCGCCAGGTTGCGCCGGATCAGGCGCGTCGCGTCGCCGCGCTCAACCTCGACGGGGTCGGCTTCATCAAGGAGAGCCGGCGCTTCTATCCGAACAAGGAGCTTGCGGCGCACCTGCTCGGGTACGTCGGGATCGACAACAGCGGGTTGAGCGGGCTCGAGTACACCTACGATCCGCAAATCCGCGGCAGGAAGGGGACGATCCTCATTCAGACCGACGCGCGGCGTCATGCCTTCAGCCGGTTCGAACGTCCGCCGACGAGCGGCGCGACCGTCGAGCTCACCGTCGACGAGTACCTGCAGCACATCGCGGAGCGGGAGCTGCACGTCGGTGTCGTCGAGAACCGCGCGGCCGGCGGCACCGCCGTCATCATGAATCCGCATACCGGCGAGATTCTCGCGATGGCGAACGAGCCGACGTTCAATCCCAACGCGTACCGCGAATCGGACGAGGACGACCGCCGCAACCGTGCCGTGCAGGACCTGTACGAGCCGGGGTCGACGTTCAAGGTCGTGACCGTGTCGGCCGCGCTCGAAGAAAAAGTGATGTCGCCCACTTCGCTGATCAACACGAGCCCGGGACGCGTTCAAATCGGATCGCGCGTCGTGCGCGAGAACGCGGGGCACAACTACGGCGTGTTGTCGCTCGGCCAGGTGATCGTGATGTCGAGCAACGTCGGCGCGATCAAGATTGGATTCAAGGTCGGCACCGAGCGTCTCAGCCGGTACGTCAACCTGTTCGGATTCGGCCGTCCGGTGTCGCCCGACTTTCCCGGCGAAAGCGCCGGCATCGTATGGAGTCCCGAGAAGTGGACCGAGAGCGCACTCGCATCGGTGTCGATGGGGTATCAGGTCGGCGTCACGCCGCTCCAGATGATCGCGGCGGTCAGCTCGGTCGCCAATGGCGGCGTCCTCGTCGAGCCGCGCGTCATCCGGGCGGTGTATCGCGACGGCCGCCGCTACGCCGTGCGCCCGAAGGCGCTGCGCCGTACCATCAGCCCCGACACCGCAGCGGCGCTCACGTCGATCATGGAAGGCGTCGTCTCCGACAAGCACGGTACGGCGCGAGCCGCACGCATCGACGGATACACCATCGCAGGAAAAACCGGAACGGCCGCGAAGCTGGTCAACGGCCATTACTCGCACTCCGAGTACAACGCCTCGTTCGTCGGATTCGTCCCGTCGCGCGATCCGGCAGTCGCGATCGTCGTCGTCATCGACGCACCGCATGGCCCCAACCGGTACTTCGGCGGCACGGTGTCCGCTCCGATTTTCAAACGGATTGCGGAGCCGACGCTTCAGTACCTCGGCGTGCCGCCGTCGGTCAGCCCGGCGCCGCCGGTGCTGGTCGCCAGCCGTGACGATTCGCCAACGGCGCCTGCGAGCGTCGCCGAGGATCCGCCGCCGCTCGTGAGTCTTGTCGCCGACGGCCCGGCCGGAACGGTCCCCGACCTGCGCGGTCTGAGCGCGCGCGAAGCGATCCGCAAGCTGGTGAAGATCGGCATGAACGCGCGCGCGTCGGGCGACGGCTTCGTCGTGTCGCAGGATCCCGCGCCCGGGTCGCCGCTCGGAGCCGGCGGCACCTGTCGGCTCCTCCTCGACCGCGCGCCGGCGCGGCGGGCGCAGAGCGCGGAGCATCCATGACATGGGCCGAGCTGCACGGCGTGCTCCGCGGGCGCGGCCTCATACGGGCCGACGACGCGCTCGGTGCAGAAGCTGCGGTCGGAGCGATCGCCGGCGTGGCGTACGACTCGCGCGCCGTGACCAAGGGCCAGGTGTTCGTCGCGTTGAAGGGTCTGCACACCGACGGCACCGCGTTCGCGCGCGACGCCATCGATCGAGGCGCGGCGGTGATCGTGTCGGAGCAGCCTGCGCCCGGCGGAGTCCGCGTCCCGTGGGCAATGGTCGAGGATGCGCGGCTCGCCCTCGCGCTGCTCGCCGCGGAGTTCTATCGCCATCCGAGCCGCGACATGCAGGTCGTCGGCATCACCGGCACCAACGGCAAGACGACGACCGCGTACCTGATCGCGTCGATTTTCGAAGCAGCCGGCGTCCGAAGCGGCATCCTCGGAACGGTCGCCTACCGCGTCGGACCGGGAGAGGACGACAAACGCGAGGCGGCGCGCACGACGCCGGAAGCGCCGGACGTGCAGGCGCTGCTCCGTGAAATGGTGGATCACGGCTGCGGCGCCTGCGCGATGGAGGTGTCGTCGCACGCGCTGTCGCTGCGGCGCGTCGACGGGATGACGTTCGCTGCGGCCGTGTTTACGAACCTGACGCGCGACCACCTCGATTTCCATGCGGACATGGAGTCGTACTTCCAGGCAAAGCGGCGGTTGTTCGAGATGCTGCCCCGGACGGCGCCGAGCCTGCTGAACGTCGACGATCCGCGCGGCGCTCTGCTGGCCGACGCGGGTGGAAAGCCGGTGACCTATGCGATCAACCAGTCCGCCGACATCACGACCGGACCGCTGTCGTTCTCGCTCGAGGGCCTGTCGTTCGACGTGCGGACGCCGCGAGGGCCGCTGAGCGTGCGTTCGGCGCTCGTCGGCCGGCCGAACGTCTACAACATCCTCGCTGCGGTCGCCGCCGCGTCGGCGCTCGACGTGCCGTTCGATGCCATCGAGCGCGGCATCCGAGACCTCGACGGCGTGCCTGGCCGATTCGAGATCGTCTCGACGAAGAAGGACGAGGTCACGGTGGTCGTCGACTACGCGCACACCGACGATGCGTTGCGGAACCTGCTCGAGACGGCGCGGCCGCTGACCGGCGGACGCCTGATCACCGTGTTCGGCTGCGGAGGCGATCGCGATCGGACCAAGCGCCCGCTGATGGGCGCAGTCGCCGGACGGCTGAGCGATCTGATCGTGATCACGTCGGACAATCCGCGCAGCGAAGATCCGAACCGCATCATCGAGGAAATTCAGCGCGGCATCACCGCCGACACCCGCAAGGACAGCGATCAGCGAGTGCTCACCAACGTCGATCGGCGTGGCGCGATCGCCAACGCGATCGAGCTGGCGCGTGCCGGCGATCTTGTGCTCATCGCCGGCAAAGGTCACGAGAAGTACCAGGTCATCGGCGATCGGACGCTGCCGTTCGACGACGTGGCGGTCGCGCGCGAAGCGTTGGAGCGCCGGCGGACGGGAGTGGTGTGACGGCTGGAAATGGACGACTTCAGGTTGGTCGCATCGTGGGTCGCGGAAGCGATGGGCGGAACGCTGACCGGCGATGGCGCGCGCGAGTTCAGCGGCGTCTCGATCGACACGCGGACGCTCGAGGCGGGCGAGCTGTTCATCGCGATCCGCGGCGAACGGTTCGACGGCGCGGCGTTCGTCGACGCCGCGATGGCGGCGGGGGCGGCCGGCGTCGTCGTCCCGCGTGGGACGCGTGTGACGCAGGGGCGAGAAGCTGGTAGCGCGAGCCTTTCAGGCGAGCGCCTCACGGTCATCGAAGTCGATGACACGACGATCGCCCTCCAGGCGCTCGCGCGGGCGATCCGACGCGAGTCGGGCGCCAAAGTCGTGGCGATTACCGGCAGCGCGGGGAAGACGACCACGAAGGAAGTCGCGAGCACGTTCCTGTCGGCGTGGTACCGCGTGATCCGGAACCAGGGGAACTTGAACAACCACATCGGGCTGCCGCTGTCGCTCATCGCGCTGCGCCGGCGGCCGGAGATTGCCGTCGTCGAGCTGGGGATGAATCACGCCGGGGAAGTCAGCACGCTCGTCGGCGTCGCCGAGCCCGACGTACGCGTGTGGACGAACGTCGGCGAGGCGCACGTCGGCTTCTTCGCCTCGGTCGACGCGATCGCCGACGCAAAGGCGGAGATTTTCGAGCGCGCGTCGCGCGCGACGCTGCTCATCGCCAACGCCGACGATGCGCGCATCGTCGCGCGCCTGCCGCGGTTCGCGGGACGCGTGGTCACGTTCGGGATCGATCGCGACGCGGACGTGCGTGCGACCGACGTCGTCGACCGCGGCGTGGACGGGATGCAGGCGCGCATCACGACGCCTGAAGGGCGCGCCGACATGACGACGCCTCTGCTCGGCCGCGCCAACCTGGCGAACATCCTGGCGGCGGCCGCGGTCGCGCTGGAGTTCAACGTGCCGCTTGCCGACGTCGCCGCACGCGCGGCGTCGCTGCGGCCGTCGGCGCACCGCGGCGAGATCGTGCGGCTGCCGAGCGGCATCACCGTGATCGACGACAGCTACAACGCGAATCCGACGGCGACCAGACGCGCGCTCGACGTGCTGGCGCAGTCGGAAGCGAATCGACGCGTCGCGGTGCTGGGCGAGATGCTGGAGCTCGGCCACCAGGCCGCGGCGCTGCATGAAGGGGTCGGCCGGGCGGCGGCGGTCGCCCGGATCGATCTGCTGCTGACGGTCGGCGGCGCGCCGGCCGCGGCGCTCGCCGATGCCGCGATTGTCGCCGGCCTGGCGCGGAGTGATGTCCGGCATTTCGCCACCAGCGACGAAGCGGCCGCCGAGCTCATGTCGTTCGTGCGCCGCGGCGACCTCGTGCTCGTCAAAGGTTCGCGCGGCATCAGGACGGATCGCGTCGTGGAGCGGTTGAAGGAGCGTGGCTGATGCTCTTCAACGTCCTGTATCGGTTCCACACGCAGCTGTCGGTGCTGAACGTGACGCGGTACATCACGTTCCGCACCGCTGCCGCGAGCCTGTCGGCGCTCGCGATCAGCCTGATTCTCGGTCCGTGGCTGATTCGCAAGCTGCGCGAATTCCAGATCGGCCAGGTGATTCGGACCGAAGGCCCGCAGACGCACAAACCGAAAGCCGGCACGCCGACGATGGGCGGCCTGCTCATTCTCGCGGCGGCGCTCGTTCCGACGTTGCTGTGGGCCGATCTCGCGAACATCTACGTGTGGATTGCGGTGCTGACGACGAGCGGATACGGCGCGATCGGATTCGCGGACGACTACCTGAAGATCGTCCGCCGATCGCACCACGGCCTGCGGCCGCGCTACAAGATGGGCTTTCAGGTGCTGTTCGGCCTTGCCGTCGGCGCGTCGCTGCTCGTGCTCGCGCACAACAATCTGTACAGCACGAGGCTGATCTTCCCGTTCTTCAAGCGGCTGATTCCGGATCTCGGCTGGTGGTACCTGCCGTTTGCAGCGTTCGTGCTCGTCGCGGCGTCGAACGCGGTGAACCTGACCGACGGCCTCGACGGTCTCGCGATCAGCACCTTTGCGATTGCCGCCGCGGCGTACACCGCGCTCGCCTATGTGACCGGCCACCGAGTGTTCGCCGATTACCTCCTCCTGGTCCGGTTTCCGCCCGCTGCGGAATTGACGGTGTTCGGCGGCTCTCTGGTCGGCGCATCGCTCGGATTCCTCTGGTACAACTCGTACCCCGCCGAAATTTTCATGGGCGATGTCGGATCGCTGGCGCTCGGCGCGGCGCTCGCGACGATCGCGATTCTGATCAAACAGGAACTGCTGCTGCCGATCGTCGGCGGCATCTTCGTCCTCGAAGCGGTGTCGGTGATTCTGCAGGTGGCGTACTTCAAGTCGACCGGCGGCAAGCGGCTCTTTCGCATGTCGCCGCTGCATCACCACTTCGAGCTGATCGGCTGGAGCGAGCCGAAGGTCATCGCGCGATTCGTGATCCTCGGAATCATCTTCGCGCTTCTCAGCCTCGCGACGTTGAAGCTTCGCTGAGGCTGGTTGCTGGGGGCTCGTTGTTGGTTGCTGGTTGCTCGTTGCCGGGGCTGGGGGCTGGGATTGGCGTTTGACGTGAAGAACAGGCGCGTGACGGTCGCAGGTGCAGCACGGAGCGGCATCGCCGCCGCGGAGCTGCTCGCGCGGCGCGGCGCGCGGGTGACGCTGTCCGACACGCGCGCCGACGTCCCCGAAGCGGCGCCGCTCGGGCCGCTTGGCGTCGCGCTGGAGCTCGGAGGTCATCGTCTGGAGACGTTCACCAGGGCCGACCTGATCGTGATGAGTCCGGGCGTTCCGCCCGAGCAGCCGGTCATCCAGGCCGCGCGGGCGCGCGGCGTTCCGGTCATCGCCGAAATCGAGCTCGCGTACCGGTGGCTGCGTGGCCGCGTCATCGCCATCACCGGAACGAAAGGCAAATCGACGACGACGGTGTTGACGGGACGGATTCTGGAGACGGCGGGGTTCAAGGTGACGGTCGGCGGCAACATCGGCGTGCCGCTCAGCGCGCAGGTCTCGGACTCGACGCCCGACACGTTCCACGTCGTCGAGACGAGCAGCTTTCAGCTGGAGCAGATCGACACGTTCCATCCGTGGATCGCCGTGATGCTGAACTTCTCGCCCGACCATCTCGATCGCCATCCGACCGTCGACGCGTACGCGGCGGCAAAGGCCCGGATTTTCGAAAACCAGGACGAAGGCGACTTCGCGGTGATCAACGCCGACGATCCGTCGGTGCTCGACCTGGCGCGGCAGGTCCGAGCGACGAAACTGCCGTTCGGGCGCGAGAAGGCGATTGACAGCGGAACGACGGTGAAAAGCGTCGAGGGCAGATCGTGGATCGTGCGCACGAGCGATTTCGGCGAGTACGGGCTCGTGCCGGTCGACGCCATCCATCTGCTGGGACCGCACTTCGTCTACGACGTCATGGCGGCGACGAGCGTCGGCAGCATCGTTCGCGCGAACCCGGACGATATGACGCGCGCCGTCGAGACCTTCAGCGGGCTCGAGCACGCGATGGAGCTCGTCGCGGACGTCGGCGGCGTGCGATTCGTCAACGATTCGAAGGCGACCAACGTCGAGTCGGCGCTGCGATCGATCGAGAGCTTCGATCGCGATCTGGTTCCCATCGTCGGCGGCCGGTTCAAAGGCGGCGATTTGCGCGTCCTGCGCGAGCCGTTGAAGCAGCGCGCGAAGGCCGTGGTCGCCATCGGCGAAGCGCGGCCGCTCGTGCGCGAGGCGCTGGCCGGCGCGATTGACGTCCACGAGGCGCAGACGCTTGCCGACGCCATCGCCCGCGCGTACGCCCTGGCGAAGCCGTCAGGCGTCGTGCTCCTCGCGCCGGCGTGCGCGAGCTTCGACATGTTTCGGGATTACGCGGAGCGCGGACGTCAGTTCAAGGAGGAGGTGAAGAAGCTGACGCTGTGAGCCGTGAGCAGTCATCGGTCGGTTTGCGCGGTGGAGGACTGGCTGCTGGGAACCCAAGCTGCCCCGGTTTGGGAAGCTGGTGCCTCAATCCCGACCGACTGATGACTGCTGACCGCTCACGGCAATCCTAGTTCGAGTCCGTGGATCGTTTCGGAACAAACGTCATGAGGCTGCAGAGCGGGGAGAACCTTTGGCTAGAAAGCTGAAATCCGACAAAGTGCTGTTCATCACGACGATCCTGCTCGTCGGCCTGAGCGTCGTGATGGTGTACAGCGCTTCGGCGCCGATGGCGCTCGAACGCTACGGGAAGGCCTCGATCTTTCTCGTCCGCCAGACGCTGTGGTCAATGCTCGGGCTGGGCATGCTCGCGATCGTCATGCGGATCGACTACCGCACCTATCGCGAGCCGGTGTTCATCTGGACCTGCCTGGCGGTTGTCGGCGCATCGCTCGTCGCCGTGCTCTTCATGCCGCCGGTGAACAACGCGCGGCGCTGGTTCGGCATCGCCGGTATCGGCGTGCAGCCGTCGGAGCTGGCCAAGCTGGCCGCGATCTTTTTCATCGCGGCGCTGCTCGAGCGGCGCATGCAGCGGATCAACGACGTCGGCTACGCGGTGGTCCCGATCGGCATCGTCGTCGCGGGTTTCGTCGCGTTGATTCTCCTCGAGCCCGATTTCGGCACGTCGATGTCGCTGGTCCTCATCGCCGCCGTGATGGTCTTCGCGGCGGGGCTCGACTACCGGTACGTCGCGGGCGCGTTGCTCGCGGCGCTTCCGGCGATTTACCTGCTCGTCATGCGCACGTCGTACCGGCGGCAGCGGGTGCTGTCGTTTCTCGATCCGTGGCGCGATCCGCTCGGCGCCGGGTTCCAGATCATTCAATCGCTGATTGCCGTCGGAACCGGCGGCATCTGGGGCCGCGGAATCATGAACGGCGTGCAGAAGCTGTTCTATCTCCCCGAGCCCCACACCGACTTCATCTACTCGGTCATCGCCGAGGAGCTCGGCCTGATCGGCGCCACGGCGGTCCTGCTGTGTTTCTGTGTCGTGACGTGGCGCGGGTTGCGCATCGCGCTGCGCGCGCCCGACTCGTTTGGCGCCTTTCTCGCGCTCGGGCTCACGACGATGGTGGCGGTGCAGGCGTTCATCAACATCAGCGTCGTGCTCGGGTTGATGCCGACGAAAGGGATTCCGTTGCCGTTCGTGAGCAACGGCGGATCCTCGCTGGTCATCAACCTCGTCGGCATGGGGATTCTCCTGAACGTGTCGCAGCACGCGTTGCCGTCGAAAGCATGAGGGTGCGTGGGCATACGTGTGGTCATCGCGGGCGGCGGCACGGGCGGTCACCTGTACCCAGGGATTGCGGTCGCGCGCGAGCTGCTGGCGCGCCGGTCCGACGCGCAGGTCTCGTTCGCCGGGACCGCCCGCGGCATCGAGTCGCGCGTCGTGCCGCGCGAAGGTCTCCCGCTCGATCTGATTCGCAGCGGCGGCCTCAAAGGGAAATCGCTCGCCGATCGCGCGCGCGGCGCGTCGCTGCTGCCGCTGGGGCTGATCGACGCATGGCGGATCGTGTCGGCCCGGCGGCCCGACGTCGTGATCGGCGTCGGCGGCTACAGCTCGGGACCGGTCGTCCTCGTGGCTTCGCTGCGCGGCGTGCCGACGATGCTCCTGGAACAGAACGCGGTGCCGGGATTGACCAATCGATTGCTCGCGCGCGTCGTGCGATCGGCGGCCGTGACGTTCGATTCGACGGCGGCGTTCTTCGGATCGAAAGCGTTCGTCAGCGGCAACCCGGTCCGGCCGGAGTTTCTCGCGACGGCCGGATCTTCACAGGAGTCGGCGATCGATGACCAGGCTTCCGGCATACGGGTCCTAGTTTTTGGCGGCTCTCAGGGCGCGCACGCGATCAACGTGGCCATGGTGGAGGCAGCGGCGCAGCTGGCGGCCGGTCGTCCGCATCTTCGTCTCACACATCAGACGGGAGAGCGAGATGTGGAGATGGTGCGCGCCGCCTACGGAGCGGCGGGGCTTCAGGCCGTCGTCGAACCGTTCCTCTTCGACATGGGACGGCAACTCGGACAGGCGGACGTAATCGTCTGCCGCGCCGGCGCGACGACGCTGGCCGAGATCACCGCCGGCGGCAAGGCGGCGATTCTCGTGCCGCTGCCGACGGCGACCGACGATCACCAGCGGAAGAACGCCGAAGCGCTGGCGGCGAAGGGCGCAGCCGAAGTGCTGCTGCAGCAGGAAATGACCGGCGCCGTGCTCGCGGAACGATTGCTCGCGCTCGCCGCCGATCGCGAGCGGCGAATGCGGATGTCGGCGGCCGCCCGATCGCTCGCGCGGCCCGACGCGGCGAGGGTGATTGTCGATCGAGCGTTGGAATTGGTGGGACGGTGAGGTGCTAGGCAAAACGCGCCACGTGCACTTCGTCGGGATCGGCGGCATCGGGATGAGCGGGATCGCCGAGCTGCTCGCCAATCTCGGATACGCCGTCAGCGGGTCAGATGAGAAGAAGTCTTCCGTCACCGATCGACTGGCGACGCTCGGCATTCGGATCGCGTACGGCCACGCCGCAGCCAACGTCGGCGAAGCGGACGTGGTCGTGGTCTCGTCGGCCGTGCGCTCCGCGAATCCGGAAGTGCGGGAAGCCGCGCGACGGCAGATTCCGGTGATCCCGCGCGCCGAGATGCTCGCGGAGCTGATGCGTCTGCGCTACGCGATCGCCGTCGCAGGCGCGCACGGCAAAACGACGACGACGTCGATGATCGCGCTGGTGCTCGAGCGCGCCGGACTCGATCCGACGGCGGTGATCGGCGGGCGGCTGAGCGCGTTCGGCAGCAACGCGCGGCTGGGCCGCGGCGAGCTGATGGTGGCCGAGGCGGACGAAAGCGACCGGTCGTTCCTGAAGCTGTTTCCGACGATTGCGGTGATTACGAACATCGACCACGAGCATCTCGAAAACTACGGCGGGTTCGACGATCTGCAGCAGGCGTTCGTCGACTTCGCGAACAAAGTGCCGTTCTACGGCGCGGTCGTCGCCTGCGCCGACGACGCGAACCTTACGGCAGTGCTGCCGCGAATGACGCGGCGGGTGACGACGTACGGGCTCGATGCGCCCGACGCGGATCTCACGGCGAGGGACGTCGCGCTCGGGCCGCTCACCGTCACCGCGACGGTCGAGCGCCGCACCCAGCGCACGGGACATGCGGCGAAGACGTCCGTCGTCCTCGGGCGCCTCGAGCTGTCGGTGCCGGGCCGGCACAACCTGCAGAACGCGCTTGCCGCGATCGCCGTAGCGATGGAGCTCGGTGTGCCGTTCGACCGCGCCGCTGGCGGCCTGCGCGATTTTCGCGGCGCCGAGCGCCGGTTCGACGTGCGCGGCGAGCCGAACGGCATCCTGATCGTCGACGACTACGGGCACCACCCGACGGAGATCGCCGCGGTGCTCGCCGCGGCGAAAACGCTCAACCGCCGCATCGTCGTCGCCTTTCAGCCGCATCGCTACACGCGCACCGCGGCGCTGATGAACGACTTCGGCCCTTCGCTCGCCGACGCCGATCACATCGTGCTGACCGACATCTACGCGGCGAGCGAGGACCCGATTCCGGGCGTGACGCTCGAGGCGCTTGCCGCCGCGATTCGCGCGGGCGCGCGCGCGCCGCTCGATGTGGCGCCGCGGCTCGACGACGTCGTCGCCGCGGTCGTCCGGGCCGCCCGACCCGGCGACGTGGTGATCACGCTCGGCGCGGGATCGATCGGCACCGTGCCCGATCGTCTGATCGACGCGCTGGGACGCGCCGGGTCGACGCCGGTGGCCGGGGGACAGCCGTGAGCCCGGTTGCCGCGGTCGCGGCGGACCGGCGGTTCCGGCGCGCGCACGTCAAGCCGTCGCGCAAGCGTCAGGGGTGGCGCGGGCTCGCGAAGCCGGCCGTTCGCGCCGTGTTCGTCGCGATCGTCGTGGCGTACGGCATGTATCGCGGCGCCGCGGTCGCGTCGCACGCGCGCGTTCTGAAGGTCGATCGCATTCTCGTGAGCGGCAACGAACGGTTGTCGCGCGTCGACGTGATCGCGGTGCTGAGCGGGTTGCGCGGCCAGAGCCTCCTGTTCACCGATCTCGACGCGTGGCGACGACGGCTGATGGCGTCGTCATGGGTGCGCGAAGCGGCGCTTCGCCGCTCGCTGCCGTCGACAGTGGAAGTCGTGGTGCTGGAGCGCCAGCCGATGGGCGTGGGACGCATCAACGGCGAGCTCTACCTCGTGGACGAACGCGGCGTCGTCATCGATCAGTTCGGGCCGCAGTACGCCGATCTCGATCTGCCGATGATCGACGGGCTCGCGGCCGCGACACCGTCGGCGGAGCCGCATGCGGCGCCCGCGACGATGACCGACGAGACGCGCGCCGATCTGGCCGCGCGCGTCATCGCGGCGCTCAAATCGAACGCCGCCGTCGCCCGCCGGTTGTCGCAGGTCGACGTCAGCGATCCGCACAACGCCACGGTGATTCTCAACGGCGACCCGGCGGTGATCGAGCTCGGCGAAGAGCAGTTCCTGCCGCGCCTGGAGTCGTATCTCGGTCTGGCGGCGGCGCTGCGCGAGCGCGTCGCGGAGATCGATTACGTCGACCTGCGGTTCGAGGATCGAATCTACGTGAAGCCCGCTTCCGCGCATTCCGCCGTCGCGCCGTCCGCGCTGCGGCGCGACAAGTCGGCGCTTCGGCGCGGCAGGCCCGGCGCGAAGCCGGAACGGAAGTAGCGCAGGCGAAGCCTGCCCTGGGGGATCCAAGTGGGGCGAAAAGAACGCTACCTGGTCGGGCTCGACGTCGGCACGTCGAAGGTTACGGCCGTCGTCGCCGAGATCCTCGACGGCGACGGCCTCGATATCGTGGGGCTCGGCGTCGCCGAATCGCGCGGCATCCGCCGCGGCGTCGTCGTGAACCTCGAGGCCGCGGTCGATTCGATCAAGAAGGCGATTGACGAAGCCGAGCTGATGGCGGGCGTTGAAATCGATTCGGTGCACCTCGCGCTGTCGGGACCGCACATCAAAGGGTTCAACAGCCGCGGCGTCATCGCGGTCGCCGGCAAGAACCGCGAGATCACGCGCGAGGACGTTCGCCGCGCCATCGACGCAGCCAAGGCCGTGTCGCTGCCGACCGGCCGCGAGATCCTGCACGTGCTGCCGCAGGATTTCGTCGTCGACGAACAGGACGGCATCGGCGCTCCGGTCGGCATGACCGGCGCCCGCCTCGAGGTGAACGTCCACATCGTCACCGGCAGCCAGAGCTCGACCCAGAACATCGTCGCGTGCGTGAACCGCGCCGGAGTCAACGTCGCCGAGACGGTCGTCGAACAGCTCGCCGCCAGTGAATCGGTGCTGACCGAGGACGAAAAGGAGCTCGGTGTGGCGCTCGTCGACATCGGCGGCGGGACGACCGACATCGCCATCTACGAGCGCGGCAGCCTCTGGCACACGGCGGTCATCGGCGTCGGCGGCGATCACTTCACGAACGACATCGCCGTCGGACTGCGGACGCCGGTGCCCGATGCGGAAAAGATCAAGCGGAAGTGCGGCTGCGCGCTGTCGGGCATGGTCGACGAGGACGAGACGATGGAGGTGGCGAGCGTTGGCGGGAGGAAGCCGCGCATCATGGCGCGGCGCATCCTGTCCGAAGTCCTCCAGCCGCGCGCCGAGGAGATCTTCCATCTCGTGTGGGACGAGATCCGCCGGGCCGGCTACGAGAAGGCGCTGAACTCCGGAATCGTGCTCACCGGCGGCGGCGCGATTCTCGACGGCATGCCCGAGATCGCCGAGCAGATTTTCGATCTACCGATCAGGCGCGGCTGCCCGACGGGCGTCGGCGGGCTTGCCGATCACGTGAACAGCCCGACCTTCGCGACCGGCGTCGGGCTGACGTTGTACGGCTATCGCAACGCGTCGGGCGAATCGTCGCGCGCGCCGGTCGGCGCGGGCGCGTTCGTGCGCGTGGCCGGACGGCTGCGCGGACTGTTCAAGGAGTTCTTTTAGGCGCGGGTCTCATGGCCCGCTTCAAGGAGTGCTGTCGATGAACGAAGAGACGAAAGAGTCCAAGCGCTTGAGACTGCGTCTCGACGAAGAGGGAACCGCCGGAGCCCGCATCAAAGTCATCGGCGTCGGCGGCGGCGGCAGCAACGCCGTCAACCGCATGGTGCAGGTCGGCCTCGACGGCGTCGAGTTCATCGTCGCCAACACCGATCTGCAGGCGCTCCGGACCAGTCCCGCGACGATCAAGCTGCAGATCGGCAGCAAGCTGACGAAGGGACTCGGCGCCGGCGCCGACCCGAACGTCGGACGGCAGGCGGCGCTGGAGGACACGGACAAGATCATCCAGTCGCTCGACGGCGCCGACATGATCTTCGTCACGACCGGACTTGGCGGCGGCACCGGCACCGGCGCGGCGCCGGTCATCGCCAGCCTTGCGAGCGAGCTCGGCGCGCTGACTGTTGCCGTCGTCACCAAGCCGTTCAAGTTCGAAGGCCGGAAGCGGCAGGCGCAGGCGGACCGCGGCCTCGACGCGCTGCGGGAGTGCGTCGACACGATCATCACGATCCCGAACGAACGACTGCTGACGATCATCGATCGCGCGACGCCGCTGACCGACGCGTTCGCCACGGCGGACGAAGTGCTGCGCCAGGCGATACAGGGGATTTCCGATCTGATTCTCGTGCCGGGCTTGATCAACCTCGACTTCGCGGACGTGAAGACGATCATGGCGGGCATGGGGCTCGCGATGATGGGCACGGGCGTCGCCGAAGGACAGGATCGAGCGATCGAGGCGGCGCGGCGCGCCATCTCGAGCCCGCTGCTCGAAGGCGCGGCGGTGACCGGCGCACGAGCCGTCATCATCAACGTGACGGGCGGACAGGATCTCTCGCTCGTCGAGGTCAGCGAGGCCGCGTCGATCGTGCAGCAGGCGGCTGATGAAGAGGCGAACATCATCTTCGGCGCGGTCGTGGATCCCGCGCTGAAGGGAAGAGTGAAGATCACCGTGATTGCGACCGGGTTCGGACCGCCGACGGCAGCCCGGCCTGCGGGAACGGGCGCGCAAACGCCCGTGGATCTGGCGCCGTATGCCGACCACGTGCGGCTGCGTGGCGAAGTCGCGGCGCCGGCGGCAGTCGCTGCCTCCGGCCGATTGAGTATCGCGAGACGATCTCCGCTCGAGGCGTCTGCCGCCGCCTCCAACCTTCCGGTCGCGCCGCCCAGTGCTGCAGCGCCTGCAGACCTCGACCTCAAGCTCAACATCGAACCGAGCGATTCCGACGTCGACCTCGGACCGTCGTTCGATGTGCCCGCGTTCCTGCGCCGGCAGGAGGGGTAACGCCTCGGATGGCCACCTCCGCAAGACCGTACGGTGTCGATGCGGGGCGTTGGGCGTAGACGGGAAGCGCCGCGGCCGCGCTAGAGCGGGTCGGTGGGCGGGACGCGTGCTCGATGGTAGAGTAGGTAGATCCACGGCACACGAGAACGCCGACGTCCGAGCAGCAGTTGCCGCTCGATCGACCCCGTCCATGAATTCCTGGGCTGAGCGCGAACGCGCACGACAAACCCTCGCCAAAGAAGTCGGTTACGTCGTCAAACCGCACGGCGATCGTCTGCGCGTCGCCCTCGCGTTTCCGAACACGTACTGGGTCGGGATGTCGAACCTCGGCTTCCAGACCGTGTATCGCCTTTTCAACGCCGAGCCCGACATCGTGTGCGAACGGTTCTTCCTCCCGCCGAAGCAGGAGCTCGCTCACGCGATCGCCAACCGCACCCCGCTCGTCACGCTCGAGTCGCAGACGTCGGTCGGCGAATTCGACGTCATCGCGTTTTCGGTGTCGTTCGAATGGGACTACGTCAACGTCCTCACGCTGCTGCGGCTCGCCGGCGTGCCGCGATACGCGGCGGAACGGACGGAGCGCCATCCGCTCGTCGTCGTCGGCGGCGCCGTGACGTTCGTGAACCCGGAGCCGCTGGCGCCGTTTGCGGACGTCATTGCCGCGGGCGAAGGCGAGATGCTCGTTCCGGCCATCGGGAAGGCGTTCGGTGCCGCCTCGGATCGAACCGACCTGCTGCGCCTTCTCGCGAAGGAGCGCGGCGTGTACGTGCCCTCCTTCTACGAGCCGCATTACGCCGGCGACGGCACGCTCGCCGGCTACACCGTTCGGCCGGGCGTCGACGCGCCGCTGCCGGTCCGCAAGGCCGCGCTCAAAACCACTGAAGCGGTCGATCCACCGGCGACGAGCATCTTCACCCCTGACACCGAATTCGGTTCGCGGTTCCTCGTCGAAGTCGTCCGCGGCTGCGCGAACCTGTGCCGCTTCTGCTGGGCCGGGTACAACTATCTTCCGGTGCGCGCGTTCCCGGCCGATCGCATCCTCGAGCTCGCGGGCGCCGCGCGCGCGTCAGCCAATCGCGTCGGGCTCGTCTCGATTGCACTCTGCGACCATCCCGACATCGAGCGCATCCTCGCACGGCTCCACGAAATGGGCTACGCGATCAGTCCAGCTTCTCTGCGCCTGGACGATCTCACCGAGCCGATCGTCCGCGTGCTCCGCGAGAGCGGCGAACGGACGATCACGATTGCGCCCGAGACCGGGTCGGACCGTCTCCGCCGCGTCATCAACAAGACGGTTACGAACGACGAGATCCTCGATCGCGCTGATCTGATCTTTGCCAGCGGCATCGAGAACCTGAAGCTCTATTACATGATCGGCCTCCCGACGGAAACAGACGACGATCTCGTGGCGATTCGCGATCTGACGCTGCAGCTGCGCGAGCGGATGGTGAAGCACGCGCGCGCCAGAGGCCAAATCGGCCGCATCGTGGGCAGCGTGAACCCGCTCGTTCCGAAACCCGGCACCGCATATCAATGGCTGCCCATGGAGCAGGATGTGCTCGTCGACAAGAAGATCAAACGGCTGCGCAGCCTGACCTCCGGCATCGACAACGTCTACTTCAACATCAAGTCGGAGCGCCACTCCTATTACCAGGCGCTGCTCTCGCTTGGCGATCGCCGGATCGCGCCGGCCATCGAGGCGGCCGAGCGCAACGGGCAGAACTGGCGCGCCGCCGTCACCGAGGCCGGCATCGACGGCGACTTCTACATCTTCCGGGACCGCACCGCCGACGCGATGCTGCCGTGGGACATCATCGACGGCGGCATGAAGGCGGCGTTCTTCCACGCGGAGTACGACAAGGCGCTCCGTGAGGAGTGGACGCTGCCGCCCAAGCGCGCGCAGGAGAACGCGCGGCTTCTGCCGGTGATTCAGTAGTCCACCTCAGCTGGCTATGGCGGCGCGCTCCTCGTAATCCTGAAACGCCTCGAGAATCAGCTCGCGCAGCTTGTCCTGCGAGGTGAGGTCGACGATCGGCCGCAGCAGCGAAAAGCTGCGCCGCTCGCCGTTGACGGCGTACTGTCGCGACGGGAACGTGACGTTGCGACCGCCGCCGGCGCCGCGCCGTTCCCACACTGCGAAACCAATCAGCTTCAAGCCGGCCAGCGGTCCATCGCCGTCAGCGAAGTGCAGTTCGGCCTCGGCGAGCTTGCCCGGCGGGTTCCCTTTGTCGTTCGGCGTAATCTTGATGGTCACGTCAGCGCTCCTTGTATGGATGGCTGGGTGATCAAGGGCGATGCCGCGAACGCTGCGGCAGTGGCGTCGCAGCAACTCGCAGGCGCGCCGGGTGTTAGCGACGCCGATCGCCTGCGTTCGCGCCGGCGTCGATACGAGCGGCGGGAAATGACAACGCGGGTTGCGTCAGGCGCCGAGGATCATGACCTGCGCCATCGCGAGCTCGTCGGAATGCGTGATGGTGAGCAGCGAGGAACGGCCGCCGATGGCCTCGAAGCGGCGGCCGGCGCCGCCGTGCAACACCAGTTGCGGCGGTCCGCCGCGGCGGACGACCTCGACGTCGCGCCACAGGACGCCCTGCGAGTGGCCGGTGCCAAGCGCCTTCATCGTCGCTTCCTTCGCCGCGAAGCGCCCCGCAAAGTGAATAGCGGGCACGCGCCGGCGCAGGCAGTATGCGATTTCGCCTTCGGTGAAGATTCGCTTCAGAAACCGCTCGCCGTACCGCTCGATCGTGTCCGAAATGCGACCGATGTCGGTCGCGTCGAGGCCGAGTCCAATGATGTTTGACATGATGCCTCGATTGACTGTCGGCCTAGCCGCATCGATTATCCGCACCGAGCCGAAGGCGAGGTGCGACAGGCGGCGGGGGTGGGGCCCCGCCGCATATTGAATAATGATGGTTCTGCCGCAGCCTCACGAGAGCTTTCGCTGGACGGACACGGACGCGGGACCCGCCCTCGTCTGCACGGCGCTCGAACCGTTCGCGCGCCATCTCTTCACGACGCGGCCATGGACCCTTGGATCGGCGCTGCCGGGTGACACGGCCGCGTGGGACGAGGTGTCGCGAACCATCGGCGTCGGCCGCGCCAAACTCGTCCGTCTTCATCAGGTCCACGGCGCGTCCGCTGTGATTCGGCGCACCGGAGAGCTGCGCGACGTCAACCATCTTCCGGACGCCGACATCGTGCTGTCCAACGATCCCTCGCTCGCGCTCGCCATCCAGATCGCCGATTGCGTGCCGCTGCTCGTCGCCGATCGCCGCACCGGCGTCGTGGCCGCCGCGCATGCCGGATGGCGGGGCCTGGCCGCGCGGGCGCCGCAGGAGACGATCGAGATGCTGGGGCACGCGTTCGACAGCCGCCCGTCGGAGCTCGTCGCCGCCATCGGCCCGTCAATCAGCGCGGCGCGGTACGAAGTCGATCGCGATGTGCGCGAACGGTTCGAACAGGCGGACTTCTCGAACGAGCAGCTCGCGCGCTGGTTCGTCGAGGGCACGCGGCCCGATCACTGGCAGTTCGATGGGTGGCAGGCGGCGCGCGATCAGCTGGAATCGGCCGGCGTGCCGGCGGATCGGATTTTCAACGCGGAGCTTTGCACGGCAAGCCACCCAGACGTTCTGTGCTCGTACCGCCGTGACTGGAAAGACGCCGGCAGAATGGCCGCCGTGATTCGCGCCCGCGAGGAGGGGCATGAAGCTTCGAGCCGTGCCTCACGTGGCTTCGCGGATGACGCGTCGCGGCGGAGGTGAGCTTCAGCGCAGGCGCCAGAACTCGCCGGTGAGGCCGGCTTCGCGCAGAATTCTTTCCATCGTCTCCGGTGTTCGAGGCGACCAGTGCTCGTCCAGCCGATCCGCGTACCAGGGACCCGCGAGTCGCCACACCTGCTCGAGCGGCACGACCGCACCCTTGCTCATCTGACGCTCTGCGCACCATCGATCGACGTGCTCCTCCGACCTGAAGAGCAACAGGGTCGCTCATGTGAAGGCGACGTTGTCCCAGAACCGCCGCGGCGGCACCGCGTAGTGGACGACCGCGTCACCATCGATCCGGCCGTCGCGGACGGTCATCGTCAGCTCCAAACCGCAGTCGGCACAGCGCGTTCGCGACGAGCCCGCGCCGACGATCGACAGCACGCCGGCTGCATCCCACGCGCAGTTTGCCCAGTACGTTCGCGATCCGGAGACGACAGGGTAAGGCGTTGGAACGGCGGAAAACGGATGCGCCATCCAGATGTTCAGGGTTGCGGGCGCGAGCACGATCGCGTGCATGTCGGCGAGGCGCTGCAGCGCCGGTGCGACCTCTTTTTCGCCCGCGCCAACCGCGGCGGCAATCCCCTTCAGATCCGGCGCACGCGCCGTCTCGACGAAGTGCCGGTAGACGTGAAGCCGCACGTCGCGCTCGAGCGCAGTGAACAGATCGTTTCGCTTCACGTCTGCAGGCGACGCGTTCGCGGCTTTGCCCTCCGCGCGGTCCATGGCGACGTTGGCAAGGCGATCGGCGGGCGCGTTCAGCGATCGGCCGATGTGCTCGAAGGTGACGCGGCCGATCGCCGCCGCGAGCGCGCGCGCCTTCGCATGCAGCGGCTGCAGTCCTGGATTCTTCACCTTGTAGGCGCCGAGCATCTGCTGCACGAGCAGAAGCGAATCGGAACGGACGTGAAGCTCTCCGTAGCCGTGCGCGCGCGTCCATTCGAGCGCCGCGACGAGGCCACGGTACTCGGCGACGTTGTTGGTGGCGGTGCCGATCGGTTCGGAGAATTCTTCGACGAGCGTGCCGTCGGGCCGCTCGATGCGGACGCCGAAGCCCGCGGGACCTGGATTGCCCCGCGCACCGCCGTCGATGTACGCGACCAAGCGGCCTGCACTCAAAAGGCCTGCCCCGAGCGGAGTCGAAGAATCAACGGGCCGGCTGCGCAACGGCTGCGGCGAAATAGAGAATGCGCTGACAGCTGTCGCACTGGATGATGCTGTCGTTGCGGCGCACGTTGTTGAACACCTGCGGCCGCATGCGGACGTGGCAGATCGTGCAGATGGCGTCGCGCGCCTCGGCGACGGCGATGCCGTTGCGCTTCTTCGCCACGAGATCGAAGGTGGCGAGCGCGGCCGGGTCGAGCCCCTTCGCGAGCGTCTCCCGTTCGCGGCCCATGCGCTCGAGCGACACGTTCAGCTCGGTCGTTTCGTTCTGCAGCGCTTTGCGGTCGGCTTCCACGGCTTTCTGCTCGTCTGCCAGCGCCTTTTCGGCGCGCTTCGCCGCCGCGTTCAGCTCGTCGGCCTCGACCATCAGCTCGAGGATCTTGTCCTCGAGCGTCTTGATCTCGCCCTGCGCGAAGCCGATTTCCTTCTGGACGGCGTGGTACTCCTGGTTCGTCTTCACCGCCATCGCCTGTTCGCGGAACTTCGACAGGCGGCCCTGGTGGACGGCGACGTCCTTCTCGATTCCACGGCGCGCGTTCTGGTTCTCGCTCAGGCGCGCTTTCGCGTCGGCAACCCGCTGCTTCGCCGCTTCGAACCGCGCGTCGAGCGCCTTCGCGCGCTCGGGTTCTTCCGCCAGACGATGACGCGCGTCGTGCACTGCGGTGTCGAGCTTCTGGAGCGCGATCAGTCCCTCGAGGTCTTTGTTCATTAAAAAAAAAGCCCCGGCGCTTGGCGCACCGGGGCTGATCGGTCAACCTGCATTCTGCAATTGGGCATGTGCAATCTCATGATCGTTCGGATCTCGGCTTGCCACCCGAAGCTCGCTCGCGTTGCGGTCCACCTTCCGCCTACGCGCTTCGCCGGACAAGTCGCATTACAGCGACACTGGCTTGCCATCCGTCGCTCCCCCGAAGGGCGAGCGAAGGATGGGCCCACCAGGATTTGAACCTGGAACCCGCCGATTATGAGCCGGCTGCTCTAACCGTTGAGCTATGGGCCCGCAAACAGTTGGCAGCGTCAGTGCTCAGTCGGAGTCATCAGTCGTTCTTCGTGCCGAGTCGACTGAAGACCGTCGACTGATGACTGTCGACTGATGACTGTCGACTGATTACGACGTCCTTCCCTCCAAAAACGCACGCAGCTTCCGGCTCCGCGAAGGATGCCGCAGCTTGCGCAGCGCCTTGGCCTCGATCTGGCGGATGCGCTCGCGCGTGACCGCGAAGCTCTGTCCGACTTCTTCGAGTGTGTGCTCGCTGCCGTCGCCGACGCCGAACCGCATCTTGATGACCTTCTCCTCGCGCGGCGTCAGGGTCTTCAGCACCGATTCGGTCTGTTCCTTCAGGTTCAGGTTGATGACGGCTTCGGCCGGCGACACGACCTGACGGTCCTCGATGAAATCGCCCAGATGCGAGTCTTCCTCTTCGCCGATGGGCGTCTCGAGCGAGATCGGCTCCTGCGCGATCTTGAGCACCTTGCGGACCTTCGATACCGGGATGTCCATCCGCTTGGCGATTTCTTCCGACGTCGGCTCGCGCCCGAGCTCCTGCACGAGCGCGCGCGACGTGCGAATCAGCTTGTTGATCGTTTCGATCATGTGGACCGGGATGCGGATCGTGCGCGCCTGGTCCGCGATCGCACGGGTGATCGCCTGGCGAATCCACCACGTCGCGTAGGTCGAGAACTTGTAGCCGCGGCGGTACTCGAACTTGTCGACCGCCTTCATCAAACCGATGTTCCCTTCCTGAATCAGATCGAGGAACTGCAATCCGCGGTTCGTGTACTTCTTCGCGATCGATACGACGAGCCGCAGGTTCGCTTCGACGAGCTCCTTCTTCGCCTGCTCGGCCTGGTACTCGCCTTTGATGATCGTGTCGAGCGTCTGCTTGAGTTCATCCGGTGACTGCTCGAGCGTGTCGGTCATCGATTTGACCTTGGCCTTGAGGTCCTTGATCGTCTTCTGGATGTTCTTCTTTTCCTCGTCCTTCAGCTTGGTCTTGCGCCCTTTCGGGTTGAGGGTGCGCTCCCACCCGTCGATCTCGCGCTGCACCGCGCGGACGCTCTCGACCGCCTCCTTCATCTCGTCGATGAGGCGCCGCTTCACCGCCTCGGTGAACTCGATGACCCGGATCGCGTTCGACACGTCGACCTGCGCGCGCATCGCCGCCCATTTCGCGCGGCGGTACTTGCGCTTGCCGCGCGTCGTCGTGCCGCGCGGCGTCGCGACGAGCTTCTCTTCCAGCTTCTCGTACGCACCGCGCGCCTTGCGCACCGCTTCAATCTGTTTCTGTACCTGCTTGCGGCGCTCCTCGATGCGCTCGTCGGTGATCTCCTCGTCGTTGAAGATCACCAGTTCGCGGATCGTCCGTTCGCCCGTGTGCAGCTGATCGCCGAGCTCGATGACCTTCTTCGCGATGAGCGGCGTCCGCGAGATCGACTTGATGACGGCGAGCTTGCCGCGCTCGATGCGGCGCGCGATTTCGACTTCGCCCTCGCGCGTGAGCAGCGGCACGGTGCCCATCTCGCGCAGGTACATCCGCACCGGGTCGTTGGTCTTGTCGAGCGCCCCAGGCGTGAGATCGAGCTCGAGCTCCTCGGCGCCTTCGCCGGTCCGATCGATCGGCTTGTCGTCGCGCAGGTACTTCTGATCCGAATCGATGACCTCGATACCCGCGCTGCCGAACGTGTTGAACAGGTCGTCGAGCTCGTCGGAGGAGGTGATTTCCGACGGGAGGAGCTCGTTGACTTCGTCGTAGAGGAGGTAGCCTTTTTCCTTGCCGATGCTGATGAGTTGCCTGACTTCGTCGTACTTTTCCTCGATCGACAAGTCGCCTCCTACGTCAGGTCCTCGATGCGGTGCATCAGATCTTTTTTCCGCTGCCATAAATCATTTATCTCACTGCCGTGTTGTTGTGCACCAAGCTGCTGAAGCCGGTCGATTTCGCGCTGAATGTCCGCCCGTTCGCGTTCCCACCTGAGCCGCTTGAGCGCGCGCGCGCATTCGACAGCCGGAGCTGGAGGGGTCGGAGAAGCGGCTATGCTGGTGACGAGCTGGGCGTTCACTGTACTTAGACGCTGCAGCAGCGCCGAAGGTAAGACGTCTGCCGCATTGTTTTGCAGGCTCCGGGCCATTTCGAAGATTTCGCGCCCCGCGAGCGTCTCCAGGTCGGCGTCGTCCAGCTCGCCGAGCGCCCCCAACGCGTCGGCCGTATCGTGAATCAATGCCCAAATCAGTGCCTTTTCCGCCTGTTTCAGCTGTCCGAACGACGGCAGCTCGCGGGTCGTCAGCGTGGTCCGGCGATTGACGGCAGCCTTACGGATTTCCGCTCGGACGACGTCTTCTGTAATGCGCGCCTTGTGGGCGATCCGATCGGCGAACTGGTCACGCGCCGCGGCGTCCGGGAGCCGCGCGGCAACCGCCAGCATTCGGCCGAGAAACTGGCGTCGGCTGTCGTCATGGCTGAGATCGAGCCCCGTCGCCGCCTGATCGAGCAGATACTCTAAATACGGCCGCGAGCCGCGCAATCTTTCACGATAACGCTCGGCTCCGTGCCTCCGAATGAATGTATCGGGATCTTCGCCTTTGTCCAGTACGACCACGTTCACGTCGAACCCTTCGGACACGAGCATTTCACACGATCTGGCCGCGGCGCCCTGGCCAGCGGCATCGGGGTCGAAACTGAGCACCACCTTCGAGCTATACCGCCGAAGGAGCTGCGCCTGTTGAGGTGTGAGCGCGGTGCCGCACGACGCGACGACCGGGACCGCCTGCGACTGGAAGAGCTGCGCGAAATCGAAATATCCTTCGACGAGCACCGCGAAACCGACCTTGCGAATCTGACCTTTCGTGAGGTTCAGGCCATAGAGGGTTCGGCTCTTCGAATAAATCGGCGTTTCCGGGGAATTCAGATATTTGGGTGCCTGATCGGCGTCCATCGCCCGGCCGCCGAACGCGATGACCGATCCCATATCGCGGCAAATCGGAACCATCAGCCGGTTTCGAAACCGATCGACGACGTCGCCGTTGTCGCGCTGAACGATCAGGCCGCTTTCTAACAGCAGTCCCTGCGCGAAGCCGTGGTCGAGGAGCCTGGCCTTCAACCCCTCCCGCGCCGGGGGCGCGAACCCGAGTCCGAGCGCTTCGACGGTGGCGGGCGCGACATCCCGCTCGGCAAGCTGCTGTCGCGCGCGGGCGCCCGCCGGACTGGCGAGCTGCTCACGGAAGTACGAAGCCGCGACCTCGTGCGCCTTCAGCAATGCCTCGCGCAGGGCGCTGTCTCGCCGGGCATCGTCATCGTTGCCTTCGCTTCGCTCGGGCAACGAAAGGCCGAACTTCTGCGCCAGCGTGCGGACGGCGTCTGGAAATGCCAGCTTCTCGTGCATCTCGAGGAACTTGAACACGTCGCCGCCGACGCCGCAGCCGAAGCAGTGGAAAAACCCTTTCTCGGGATTGACGTGGAACGAGGGCGTTTTCTCCGAGTGAAACGGACAGAGGCCTTTGTAGGTGTTGCCGACACGCTTCAGCGGCACGTACTCCTGCACGACCTGGACGATATTCGCCTGCAAGCGCAGATCGTCGATGAACTGCTGCGGGAACAGACCCATCAGTCTTTCAGTTCCACGACCGTGACGCCGCCGCCGCCCTGCTCCGGCGGAGCGGTCGCGAACCGGGCGACGAGGGGATGCTGCTGCAGAAATCCCGTCAGCGCGCGCTTCAGCTGACCGGTGCCGTAGCCGTGAATCAGCCGCACGACTCGCTGATCGGTGAGCAGCAGGTCGTCGAGGAAGCGTTCCGCGCGCGCGATCGCTTCGTCGACCGTGCAGCCGATCACATTCAGGTCCGACGCCGTCCCTTCGCGCGGCTGCAGCTCGACGTTGACGTTCACTTTCGCGGGTGTGCCGGTTGTGGTGCCGACGATCTTCAGATCGCGGACGCTCGCGCGCATGCGTTTGCCGCGCACGTCGAGTTCCGCCGTATCGTCGTGAACGGCGGTGACCACGGCTTCGAGTCCCAGTCCGCCGACGACGACGCGGTCGCCGACGGAGACCGTGCCGCCAGACGGGTGATGAGCGGCTGCTTGCTGGAAGGTCGCCGCTTGATCGGTCGGCTCGCCGGTGAGAATCCGCTTCGCGACGTTTTCCACCGCAGCGCGCGCGTCGGCACGCGCCGTGCCTGTCTCTCCCGTCGACACCAGACGCGGGGCGTTCGCGATCGCCGCCGCTTTCGCCTTCAGCTCGACGATCACGTCGTCGATCTCCTTGCGCGCCTGGCGGACCTGCGATTCGAGCTGCTCGTTGAGGCGCGCGCGGTACGTCTCTTCACGCTGGCGCAGCGCGTCCTCACGCTGCCGCATCCGCGCCTCGGCTGCCTCGAGCGTTTCCCGCTCGCGCGACAGAAGCCGCTGCTCGTGCTCGAGCGCGCGCATGTCGCGGTCGATCTTCGCGAGGTGCTCGGCGAGTTGCGCTTCGCGAGCGGTCAGGTTCTCGCGCGCGGCCGCGACGACCGACGGGTTGAGGCCGAGCCGCGCCGCGATCTCGAGGGCGAGGCTGCGGCCCGGCGTGCCGTACATCAATTGGTAGGTCGGCGCGAACGTCTCGGCGTCGAATCCGAACGCGGCGCTCGCTACACCATCGGTCGTCGACGCGTAGGTCTTCAACGCGTCGTAATGGCTCGTCGCGATGACCGTCGCGCCGCGCGTCTTGAAGTGATCGACGACGGCGACGCCCAGCGCGCCTCCTTCGATCGGATCTGTGCCCGAGCCGATCTCGTCGAGGAGGACGAGCGCCGGCGTCGCGAGGCCGCGGTCCATCGCGGCAATGTTGGTGATGTGCGCCGAGAACGTGCTGAGGCTCGCTTCGATCGACTGCTCGTCGCCGATATCGGCGAAGAGCGATCGGAAGACCGGCAGCCGCGATCCGTCCGCGGCTGGAATCCGCAGACCGGACTGCGCCATCAGCGCGAGCAGCCCCGCCGTTTTGAGCGCTACGGTCTTCCCGCCGGTGTTCGGACCGGTGATCAGCAGCACCGTTGCCGGCGGAATGACCTTGATGGTCACCGGCACCGGCGGCTTGCTCGCTCCCGGCGCCCCGCCCCCCGGAATCATCAGCGGGTGCCGCGCGGCCTGGAGCTCGAAGGCGCCGTCGGTCGACAGCGCCGGCTCGATGCCGTCGATCGATTCGGAATACCTCGCCCGCGACTGGAGCACGTCGAGTTCGGTGGCGACGTCGATCGTCCGAGCGAGATCGGCGGCGCGGGCGCGAAACGTGTCGGTCAACGCCAGCAGGATCTTTCGGACTTCCTCCGCTTCCTGCTCCTCGAGCGCGACGATGTCGTTGTTGATTTCAACGGTGCTGAGCGGCTCGAGGAACACACTCGCGCCGCTCGTCGATGATCCGTGCACGATGCCGGGGATGCCGCTGCGATGCTCGGTCTTCACGACGAGCACGTAACGGCCGTTTCGCTCGGTGACGACCTGATCCTGCAGGTACTTCGCCGTGTCCTTGCCGCGCAGATACGACTCGAGCGTCGTGCGCAGGCGCGACCGCTGCTTGCGGAGGCGATCGCGAATCAGCTTCAGCTCCGGGCTCGCGCCGTCGACGACGTCGCCGGCGGCGTCGAGTTTGTCGCGCACCGTCGCCGCCTCGCCCTTGAACGAGGCGGCGGCGCCGCTCGCCTGATCGAGCAGCGGAAATGACGACGCGGCGCGGCGGATCGCGGCGCGCGATTCGTCAATCGATCCGAGGAAGGCGACGAGCGTCAGCAGCCGCGGCCCTTCGAGCGCCCGTCCTTCGACGGCGAGCGCGCCGAGAATCTGCGGCAGATCGGACGAGCCGCGCAGCGGAAACAATCCGTTCGCCGACAGGAACTTCGCCGTCTCGGTCGTGGCGGCCAGCAGTTGCGCGACTTTGTTCGGATCGGTCGAGGGCGCGAGCCGCGACAGACGCTCGGCGCCCATCGGCGTCATCGCGAAGCTCGTCACCGTCTCGACGACACGATCGAACTCGAGAGCCCGCAGGGCACCGGACTGCATAGATGGGAAAACCCCTAATACTATCGTGCGTCGGGATGCGAGGCCAGAGGTTAGAGGGACCTCGACCGTACCTCTAGAGATGATTAATCATCGACGCCACCATCGCTGCGCCAAAACCGTTGTCGATGTTGACGACCGACACGCCCGCCGCGCAGCTGTTCAGCATCCCGAGCAGCGCGGCGATGCCGCCGAAGCTCGCGCCGTAGCCGACGCTGGTCGGGACGGCGATCACCGGTACGCTGACGAGGCCGGCGACGACGCTCGGCAGCGCGCCTTCCATGCCGGCGACGACGATGATCGCGCGAGCCGACGCGAGGCGCTCGCGCTCGCCGAGCAGACGGTGGATTCCGGCGACGCCGACGTCATACAGGCGGCACACGTGATTGCCCATCAGCTCCGCGGTCCGCGCCGCTTCTTCCGCGACGAACAAATCCGAGGTGCCAGCGGCGGCGACAACGATCGTTCCGCGACCCGGGGTTACGTCTTCCTGACGAAACGCGATCATCGCCGCATCGGCGTAATATGTCGCCTCGGGAACCACCACGCGCACGGCCTCGTACGCCGCTTCGGTGGCGCGCGTCACGAGCAGCGTCGAACCGCGGCGAACGATTTCTCTTGCGATGGCGGCGATCTGGGCAGGCGTTTTGCCTAAGCCGAGAACGACTTCGGGAAAGCCCTGGCGAACGGCGCGATGATGATCGACGCGAGCGAATCCGAGATCTTCGAACGGCCGCGCTCTCAGCGCTTCGACGAGACGCTCACGCGCCGTCACGACGTCGACGTCGCCGCGCGCGACTTGCTCGAGCAGATCCTGGAGCTGTTTGTTTGACGTCATCCGAACCCAACAGTAATATAAATGATTGCGTTGCTAGAACATGACGCCTGTTGAGACGGTCACCCTCGCCCTGTACTTCTTCGTCCTCATCATCCTCGCGGTTTACGGCTGGCATCGCTACTATCTGGTCTGGCTGTACATCCGGCATCGCAGCAATCAGCCGAAGGCGGGACCGCCGCTCCATCCGATGCCGGTCGTCACGATCCAGCTCCCGCTCTACAACGAAATGTACGTCGCCGATCGCCTCATCGCGTCGGTGTGTGCCATCGATTACCCACGCGAGCTGCTCGAGATCCAGGTGCTCGACGACTCGATCGACGAGACGCGCAGCGTCGCCGACCTCGCCGTTCGGCGCTTCGCCGCCGAAGGCGTCGACATCAAGTATTTCCACCGGACGAACCGGCGCGGCTACAAAGCCGGCGCGCTCGAAGAAGGGATGAGGGTCGCGCGCGGCGAGTTCATCGCGATCTTCGACGCCGACTTCCTGCCGAGCCGCGATTTCCTGGCGCGGCTGATGCCGCACTTCGCCGACCCGGCGGTCGGCATGGTGCAGGCGCGCTGGGGCCACATCAACCAGGACTATTCGCTGCTGACGAAGATCCAGTCGATTCTCCTCGACGGCCATTTCGTCCTCGAGCACGGCGGACGCAACCGCAGCGGCCGCTTCTTCAACTTCAACGGCACCGCCGGCATCTGGCGGCGCGTCGCCATCGACGACGCGGGCGGTTGGCAGCACGACACCCTCACCGAAGATCTCGATCTCAGCTATCGCGCGCAGCTGCGCGGCTGGCGCTTCGTGTTCGTGTCGGAAGTGATCGCGCCGGCCGAAGTGCCGGTCGAGATGAACGGATTCAAGTCGCAGCAGCATCGGTGGGCGAAGGGCTCGATTCAGACGTGCCGCAAGCTGCTCCCGTCGATTCTTCGATCCGACCTCCCCTTCGGCGTGAAGGCCGAAGCGTTCTTCCACCTCACCGCGAACTTCAACTACATCCTGATGTGCGTCCTCTCGATCCTCATGTTCCCCGCGATGGTCATCCGCTACAACATGGGGTGGTACGAGATGCTGCTCATCGACATCCCGCTGTTCTTCGCGGCGACGTTCTCGTTCTGCAACTTCTATACGGTGTGCCAGCGCGAGATCCACAAGGACTGGCGCGCCCGCATCAAGTACGTCCCGTTCCTCATGTCGGTCGGCATCGGGCTGTCGATCAACAACACGCGCGCCGTCTTCGAGGCGCTGTTCCGCAGGGATTCGGAGTTCGCGCGCACGCCGAAGTACCGGATCGAAGCCGACGTCGACGAATGGGTCGGGAAGAAGTACCGGCAGTCGGTCGCGATTCAGCCGCTCGTCGAGCTGCTGCTCGGGCTCTACTTCACGTGGACCGTTTTCTACGCCCTCGCCAATCAGATCTACGGCACCCTGCCGTTCCTCGTCCTCTTCCAGGTCGGGTTCCTGTACACGGGGCTGCTGTCGATCGTTCAGCAATACGCCGCCGATCCGGTCGTGCTGAACACACAGGTCGCCAGCGGTAAATGACGTCGCGGGTTGCGATTCTCCGCGTCACGCCCGAGACCATCCTTTCCGACGTCGATCGCCTCGTCGATCTCGCGGGCGTCTCCGTCGCCCTCGATTCCAGCAAGACGACGATTCTCAAGGACAACATCTCGTGGCACTTTCCGTTCCCGGCGGCGAACACGACGCCGTGGCAGCTCGAAGGGACGATTCAGGCGCTGGCGCGGCGCGGGTTCGCCGATCAGGTCTGCGTTCAGAACAAGACAGTCGTCACCAACGCCTTCAAGGGCGAGGATCTGAATCACTACGTGCCGATCGTCAAACGCTACGGCATCCCGGTCCTCTACAACTTCGTCGAAAAAGACATGACGTGGGTGCCCTACGAGCCGAAGGCGCCGATGCGCGTGCTGAAGCGCATCTACCCCGAAGGCATCCACATTCCCGATTTCTTCTTCGGCAAGAACATCGTCCATCTGCCGACGACCAAGTGCCACATCTACACGACGACGACCGGCGCGATGAAGAATGCGTTCGGCGGCCTGCTCAACACGCGCCGCCACTACACCCACTCGTGGATCCACGAGACGCTCGTCGATCTGCTCGCGATCCAGAAGGAGATTCATTCCGGCCTGTTCGCGATCATGGACGGCACGACGGCGGGCAACGGTCCCGGTCCACGGACGATGTATCCCGTCGTCAAGAACGTGATGCTCGCGTCGGCCGATCAGGTGGCGATCGACGCCGTGTCGGCGAAGATGATGGGGTTCGATCCGCTGTCGATCGACTACATTCGCCTCGCGCACGAGGACGGCCTCGGCGTCGGCGACCCGCGGCAGATCGAGATCGTCGGCGACACCGACGCGGCCGCCGAGAACTGGCACTTTCACGTCGGGAAGAACCTGGTGCGCATCGGCGGGGGCGACCTGATCTGGTTCGGTCCGCTGAAGCGATTGCAGAAGCTGTTCTTCCACACGCCGCTCGTCAACGGCTTCATCCTTGCGAGCGACGTCTATCACGACTTCTACAGATGGCCGCTGATCGACCGCCGCGTGTTCGAGCGGTGGTGCGAAACCACCGAGTGGGGTCAGATGTTCCTGCGGTACGCCCAGATGGGGCCGCAGGGTCGGCCGCCGGACGCCATGGCATCTCCGCGTCGGCCGACAGCGCCGATGTCGTCGCGGATTCATTAGCACGCACAACTTTCCCCTCTACCCGCATCCGGTAGATCCGCTACACTCGGCGCTTCCTGAAAGGAAGGCGTCATGAATTACGGTCGTCTTGCTGCCGCTGTCGTTGCCGCGACCATCCTCGACGCCGTGTACGGGTTCGCCGTGTACGGCACGCTGCTGGCCGGAGAGTTTGGCCGGTATCCCGGCGTCTATCGCTCGAACGAAGCGGGGCAGGCGTATCTCCCGCTGATGTTCGGCGGGCTGTTGATCGCGATCGCGGTCGCCGCGGTGATCTATGCGAAAGGTTACGAAGGCGGCAACGGGCTCGGTGAAGGGATTCGTTTCGGAGTGCTGCTCGGCGTGTTCGTCGTTGCGGCGTTCGCCGGGGTCAACTACGCGGTTCTGAACATCGGACGTCGGCTGGCGTTGTACGTCGCCGTTGCGGGATTCATCGAGTGGACGCTCATCGGCGCCACCATCGGGTTGGTCTACAAGCCGGCGGCAGCGCCGACGCGGCGCACCGCCGCGGTATGATGAAACGTCATGACTACGGCCGCGAAGCCCAAAGCGGGGCTTGAAGACACCGTCGCGACATCGTCGGCGATCTGTTATCTCGACGGCGATCGCGGCGTGCTCGCGTACTGCGGATACGACATCCACGATCTCGCGCGTCACGCGACGTTCGAGGAAGTCTGCTATCTGCTGTGGCACCGGCGGCTGCCGACGCGCGCGGAGCTCGGCGATCTCCAGTCGCAGCTTGCGGCCGCGCGGCCGCTGCCGGAGCCGGTGCAGCGCCTCATGCGCACGTTGCCGGTCGCGTCGGCAGGACGCGGGCAAGTGATGTCCGGCGCGATGGACCTGCTGCGGACGGTGACGTCGGCGTCGGGTCACTACGACGCCGACGCGGGGGACAATTCCGCGCAGGCGAACGACAGGAAAGCGGTCCGCCTCACCGCGCAGATCGGCTCGATCGTCGCGACGATCGGTCGAATGAGCGCCGGCGGCGGACCGATCGATCCGGACCCCGTGCTCGGCCACGCGGCGAACTTCCTGTACATGCTCACAGGCGAGCGGCCGAGCGGGCTCGCGACGCGCGCGTTCGACGTCGCGCTGATCCTCCACGCCGATCACGAGCTCAACGCCTCCACGTTCGCGGCGCGCGTCGCCGCCGCCACGCTCACCGACATCCACTCCGCCATCGTCGCCGCGATCGGAACGCTCAAGGGGCCGCTGCACGGCGGAGCGAACGCCGATGTCATGCGCCTGCTGCTCGAGATCGGCGCCGACGCGCCGCTCGAAAAGGCGGAAGATGTCGTTCGCGCGAAGCTCGCACGCAAGGAAAAAATTCCCGGTTTCGGCCATCGCGTGTATCACACCGAGGATCCGCGCGCGACGCATCTGCGCCAGATGTCGCGCGATCTCGGCCAGCGCGCCGGAATGCCGATCTGGTTCGAGATGTCGCAGCGGATCGAGGCGCTCGTCAAGCGCGAGAAGCAGTTGAATCCCAACGTCGATTTCTACTCTGCGTCGACCTACCACGCGCTCGGCATCCCGATCGATTTGTTCACGCCAATCTTCGCGGTCAGCCGGATTTCGGGCTGGACGGCTCACGTGCTCGAGCAGTACGCGAACAACCGCCTGATCCGTCCGCGCGCCGACTACGTCGGCCCGGAGTACCCGCAGCGTTACGTTCCGCTCGAACAGCGTTGAGCCGCGCCAGCCGTCGCGGCCCGCCACCACGCGATGGCCTCGCTCGGCTGAAAGCCTCGCGCTACGGGTTTCGCTGGACGCGCTATGGGTTTCGCTAGAATTGTAGAAGTCATCTGCCTGTGGACCCGCAACGGATTCGGAACTTCTCGGTCATCGCGCACATCGACCACGGCAAGTCGACGCTCGCCGACCGCTTTCTCGAGCTCACCGGCGCGCTGCAGGCGCGCGAGATGGAAGCGCAGGTGCTCGACGCGATGGACCTGGAGCGCGAGCGCGGCATCACGATCAAGGCTCATCCGGTCCGTCTCAACTACACGGCGCACGACGGCCAGCAGTACGTCCTGAACCTGATCGACACG
>QHWB01000043.1 GCA_003222395.1 Acidobacteriota bacterium | reverse complement strand
TGGGGCTGCACCAGGACAAGGACGAGAGCGAGGAATCGATCGCCGCGGGGCTGCCGGTCGTCTCGATTTCAATCGGCGACACGGCGCGATTCCTCTTCGGCGGGCTGAAGCGCCACGATCCGGTGGAGGCGATGCTCCTCGAATCAGGCGACGCGTTCGTGTTCGGCGGGCCGGCGCGCCTGCGCTATCACGGCGTGTCGCGCATCGCGCCGAACACCGCGCCGCAGGAGCTCGTGATGACCGGGCGATTCAATCTCACGTTTCGAAAGTACTAATCATAGGCGAGCGTGCCGGTTAGACGGAGGCACTGCTGGAAGCGTTGACTCGAGCCGAAATAGTGAGACAAGGTGAACCGTATATGCGTCTGATGCTGGCTGTGGCGGTCCTGTGTGCGGTGGCGGCGCCTGTTCGGGCACAAGAGGACCAGGAGGGCAAAGATCATCCGATGTTCTCGCGGATGCCCGGTTACTACATCAACCGGTACGACGCGCAGGACTTCGCGACCGTCGATCTGGAGACCGAACCGCCGAAGAAAGTCGAAGGACGCTATTGGCAGATCGAGTACTGGGTGAAGGAGGACGCGAAGAAATTCGGTCCGGTCCAGATCGCGCGCAATCATACCGATCCGATAGTCAAGCGCGGCGGACGGAAAATCGTCGAGGACGTCGACACGAGCGGCGGCACTACTGTCGCGGTACTTCCCGCGGGTGGAAAAAACATCTGGGTGCAGGTGCAGGCCGGTAACAGCGGCGACTACTACACGCTCACCGTCGTCGAAGAAGCGGGCATGGAACAGAAGGTGGAATTCAGCGCGATGGAGCTCGCGAAGGCGCTGAGCACGACCGGTTCCGTCGCGCTCCACAACATCCTGTTCGACACGGGCAAGGCGACGATCAGGCCGGAATCAGCGGCCGCGCTCGCGCCGGTCGGCGAGCTGCTGCGCAACGATACCGCGTTGAAGCTCGAAATCCAGGGGCACACCGACAACGTCGGTCAGCCCGCAGCGAACCTCAAGTTGTCGCAGGATCGCGCGGCGTCGGTCAAGACGTATCTCGTCTCGAACTTCGGCATCGCCGCCGCTCGGCTGACGACCGCGGGGTTGGGCGACACGAAGCCGGTCGCCGACAACATGAGCGAAGCGGGACGCGCGCAGAACCGGCGCGTGGAGCTGGTGAAGAAATGAACTGTCTTCCTAAAAGATGGCGAGCGCCCGCATTCTGAGCTCGGGCAGCACCATGGAACGGATCAAAGAGACGCCGCGCGCGACCTGCACGTCAGGCTGCGGCCCCGTCAAGTCGATCCGCGTGACCTGAGCCGCTTCGGTGTCGACGAGCCAGCACTCGCGCACGCCGTACTGGCGGTACCAACCGAGTTTTTCCGTGCGATCGTAGTGAGCCGATCCGGCGGAAAGAACCTCCACGACGAGATCCGGTGCGCCCCACACTTGATCGCGGATGATCGCGGCGCGTTCCGCCGACACGAAGATGACGTCAGGCTGAACGATGAGCGCCTTGGCATGATCGAGCACGACATCGACGGGCGCGACCGCAACTTCTCCGAGGCGGCGCGCCTCGACGTGCTCGCACAACAGCCATGCGATTCGGAGCACTGCCTTCTGGTGGGCGAAGAATGGCGCCGGCGGCTCGCGCAAAACGCCCATCGCGAGCTCGCGAACGCGGTTGATTTCTTTGGTGTCGTAGAGATACTCGTCCGCAGTCATTCCAGGGACGACGATGGCATCGTCGGCGTCCGTACGTCAAGGAGCGCGATGAGTCTCGAGCGCATTTCGGGTTCGACGGATCCGAGAACGCACGTCGATGGGCGCGGTGCTGCGCGTGGGACGAAGTATGACGACGAGCAGCAGGCAGGTCGATCGAGCGACGTTCACGATTCTCCCTCCACGCAGGAATGCGCGAAAAACGGGAGGATTGCCTCAAGATGCCGGCTTTATGCCGAGGTGCCTCCGCCGCGCGTATACTCCTGCGGTTTCCTGTCCCCACGCGCAAGGTGCGCGCCCCCAACGGTCGACAAGCAAGGAGGGTGACGATGTCTCGACGTATTCTCCTCAAATTGGCAGTGGCTGGGTGTCTATCGGTGGGACTCGCCGTCGCTGGAACGGTTGGATTCGCCGCGAGCATCCGGACGGTCGATATGAACGACCAGTGCGATCCGGCAACCTTCAACGCGGCCATTGGTCCCGGCACGTGCATCGGAAACAACGGCGGCGTGTCGTTCGACACGTTCATCGCCGAACTGTCGCGGACCGAGCACGCGGGCGCCTGGCATTTCGCGCCGGGCGTCGTGCAGGTGCTCGATGATGAAGCGTTCCAGGGCCGCAACACGGGCGGCGAGTTCCACACTTTCACGGAAGTCGATGAATTCGGCGGCGGCTTCGTCCCGCTGCTGAACCTCCTTTCAGGAAATCCGGAGCCGGCGCCCGAGTGCGATCCGGCGGCGAATCCGGAAATCAATTTCGTTCCTCCGGGTGGCGTCTCGGATCCTAAAGTGGAAAAACCGGGCGTGCATCACTATCAGTGCTGCATTCACCCGTGGATGCGCACCGACGTCATCGTCCGCTGACGCGGCGCGTCTTCCGCGCGACGCGACCCGGCGCGGGACGAAATGGCCGACCTGCCAAGGAGAGGACACTCTTAGAACGTCAACCGCGTCCCGATCTCGACGCGCCGCGGCGGCGCGGCCGATGTCGGCTGACCGAAGAACGGCGACGTGATCACCCCGCTGAAATTGATCGCGTTCATGCGATTCAGCAGGTTGTAGGCCTGCGCGTAGAGCTCGACGGCAAACCGTGTGTTCTGGCCGTCGAGTCCGCTCATGTTCGCGAGCGGATCCGCGTTGTCGCCGCGCACGATGCGGACCTGCGGTCCCTGCGGCGGCGTCGCGCGGACGCCGAAGCCGGCGGTCCAGCTGACACGAGCGCCGAAGTCAATCTGTTTTCGGCCGCGCCCGCTGTTCCTGCCGATGCCGGACGGACGGTCGTTGCTGACCGTGTCGCCGTTCTCGTCGCGGCCGGTCGTGATGTTGTACGGAAGGGCCGACTGCGCGCGGATCGACGTGGCCATCTTGAATCCGGCGCCGAGCGGAACGTGCGCCATGCTCATGAAGCGGTGGCGCGCATCGCCGAGCGCCGGCCCGCGCTCGGCGGCGAGGTTGACGTTGTCGGCCGGCAGGCCGAACGGGCTGTCGGTCTCGTCGAGTGACCCTGCGAGCGTGTAGTTCGCGGCGACGAACACGCGCTTCTGCGGCACGGCGACGTTGAGGTTCACGCTGAGCGCGTCGAATCGAGATCCCGCAATCGATCTGATTTCGGTGACGGTTCCGTCGGCGGCGACGGGGCGGACGCCGTTCACCGGCGCGTTGATATTCACGCCGCGGAGAAGATGCGAGCCGGTGCGGTGAATCAGCATCGTGTTCACGCGGACGTATGCGGCAATCGACTGCTCGATGCCGACAACGGCCTGGCGCAGCTCCGGCTGGTCGAGGGCCGATGCGAACTGGATGCGCCCCGGAGGCAGCACGATCGACCGGCCGCCGCGCGTGGGATCGGGATAGCCGGGCTGCACGATCGTTTCAATCTGCTGATGCGTGCCGTCGAGCTGCATGGCCTGTTCGTACGCCTGCGCGTCCAGCCAGTCGAAGAAGATCCCCGCCCCCGCGCGCACCGTCGTCTTGCCGCTCCTGAACGGCGACCAGGTGACACCGCCGCGCGGCGCCAGCTGCAGCCCGCCGATGTGCGATTGCACTTCCTGCCGCAGGCCCGCGCTGATCGTCAGCTCCTTCCGCACACGGATGTCGTCCTGCACATAGAGCCCGAGCTCGGACTGCGCGATCGCGACGCGCGGATCGCCAAGGTTGCGCGTGAACGTCGTCGGCTCGCCGAGCGCGTACGCGTCGAGGCTGGCGAACGTGAAGGTGCCGGACGCGTTCCGCAGCTCGCTCGTTCGATAGCGGCCGGCCTCGAGCTGCAGCCCCGCGCGTACGGCGTGTCTGCCGGCCGCGATGTCGAGGTCGTCGTTCAGCTCGAAGAGATCGAAGCCGCGGCTTCCCGCAACCTGGGCGCCGCCGCTGTCGAACGCGTTCAGGACGAGCACGGCCGGCGTCGTGCTCGACGGCGCGAACGCGAAGTCGTCGGTGCGCCACTGCACGCGCAGATCGTTGAAGAGCGACTTGCGCATCGAGCCGGAGAGCGAGGCGCGGAACACGTTCTCGTCGCGCGTCTGGCTGTAGGCGCGCTCGGCCAGATCGAAATCGCCGACGCCGAGATTGTCCGCCGTGGTGTGGCTGCGCTGGAATTCGGAGCGGAGCATCTGCGTGTGCGTGAGCATGTGCTCGACGCGCAGCGAGGTGTTCAGCGCGTCGTTCGGCTTGCGCACCGAGTCGGCGAAGAAGCCGGACGGCAGCGCGGCCACGATCGTCTTCGTATCGAACGCGTCGACGCCCTCGACCGAGAGCGATATCGACGTGTGCTCTTTCCGGAGCGGGCCGGTCAGCGTGACGCCGTAGCGCTCGTTCCGTTCGTCGCCTTTCACCGGAGCGAAGACGTTGCGCGCGTTCAGCGTCGAGTCGCGAAACCCGACGTTGGTCGATCCGCGCCAGCCGTCGAGGCCCGGCCTGGTCGTGATGTCGATGAACACGAAGCCGAGCTCGTGCGTGTCGGCGGCGAACATGTTTCGGCGGAAGCGAATCTGCTGGATTTGGTCTTTCTTCGGCAGCTTGCCGCCTCTGAATCCGTTGACCCTCATCACGGCGCCGGGGCCCGCCATGTCGCGCAGCACCTGCTCCATCTCGTCGGGATCGTCGGGCAGCTCGTCGATCTCGGCCTGGCCGAGCACCGTCGCAAACGCGTCACCGCGCGGGTCGCTGGCGCCCGCGCGCGCGTCGCGGCCGACCTGCACCGTCTCCGCAAGCTTCGCGATTGCAAGCTTCACCTCGCGGCGGTTGTCGCCGCCGCGCACGCGGACGTCTCTGACTGTGGCCGTCTCGAACCCCGCCGATTCGACGCGAACTGTGTAGCGGCCCGGATCGAGCGGTCCGAACGCCGCCTCGCCGCGGCCGCCGGTATCGCTCGTCACGTCCGCTACGGTCACGTGCGCGCCGACGATGACCGCGCCGCTCGGGTCGAGGACCGTCACGCGCAGCGTGCCGAGCGACTGACCCGATGCAACTGTTGATGTCAAGAACCACGAAGACACGAAGACACGAAGAAGAAAGAAGAAGATCCCGCCCGTCCCGCCTGTCCTGCCCATCCCGGCCCTCCTGCCCTATTCCCCGAGAACGTGTCGGCTCTGAACGCCGGATTCAGCTTGATCGTCTTGAACGTCCATTCTTCGTTCGGCCTGCCGTCGATGGACCGCGAGAGGTGGTGCGGCAGCAGGACACCATCGACGGAGCGGTAGTCGTCGAGGAACATCGTGATGTCGACGATCTGTGGAGCATCGAACGGCAACTGCGGCGCCGGCTGTTCCGATCCCGGCTGCGCGCCATGGACGGCGCCGCGCTGGACCTGCTGCGTCTGCATGACGAGACGCGGCGCCGCGCCCCGGTACTGCAGCATCAGCGGACGATGCGACTTCTTGTCGAGGAACAGCTTCACGGCGAAGCTGCCGGGTCCTTTCGCGTCGACGACGTCGGCTTGGCCTTCGTCGGATTCGGCCTCGCCGGCATATGCGTACTCGAGCGGCATCGACGGCGGCGACGTCAGCAGCATCGCGATTGCGAAGCGAGCGAGCTCGGCGCGCTGATTGCGCAGCGCCTGCGCCTCGGCATCCGCGCCGCCGCGCGGCGCCATGCGAATCATCATGTTCGGGCCGCCGTTGATGGTGCGCGTGTCGCGCAGCACCTGATCGCCGTTGACGCCCTCCAGCACGACGATCGTCGCGCCGCCAATCGGGTTCATGCTCTCGGTGCGGACCATCTTGTCGGGCAGCTGCACGTCGACGGTCAGCTCGCCCTGAAGCTGGCGCTCGCCCGCCTGCCGTTGAAATGTGCCTGCCGCCGAAAGACCCTGGACTTTCGCGAGCCTCGGCTCGCCGCCGAGCGCGGCGCGCGCCTGCGCGAGCAGCTCGGTCGTCCGCGCGTCGCCCGAGGCGCGCGCGATGAAGCTCGCGAACGTCAGCGCGAGCGAGAGGATGGAAACGATCAGGCGCTGCATGCGATCTCCTCGTTTTGTTACGCTCGCCTGAAAGGCTCGCATTACACCGCGCGGTAGCGCGAGGCTTTCAGCCGAGCGTCTCGTGTTGCCGAGCGTCGTGCGTCAACGAGTATGACGACGATGCGCGGCGCGAGTTGTTATCTCTGAGCAATCGTTTTGTAAGAGTTGTAAACCGCCGCGGTTCGCGGATGTTTTCGCGTACAGTGAAGTTCGTGCGACGAATTTCCTGGCCGATCGTGACGGCCGCCGTGCTCCTCGCCCTCCTCGCGACGCTGGCGACGCTTCAGTACCGCTGGCTCGGCGACGTGAGCGAAGCGGAGCGCGAGCGGATGCGCACGAGCCTCCGCGCGCGCGCCTCCGATTTCGCCGAGTCGTTCGACGCGGAGCTGACGCGGACCTACGTCGCCTTCCACGTCGATGCCGACCGGCTGGACGCGGATGCCGCGGGAGCGATCGCCGACGCGTTCGCGCGCTGGCAGGCGTCGACGTCGGCGCCTGCCATCGTGAAGGCGATCTATCTGTTCGATGGCGCCGGGGACGGCCCCGGGCACACGCAGCGCCTCGACGCCGAGCACCGCACGCTCGTCGCATCCGAGCGGCCCGCAAACCTCCGAACGGCGTCGCCCGGGACGGAGGTGTTCGAGGCGATCGATGCGCGGGTGCCGGCGCTCGTGGTTCCTGCTCCCCGCGTCACGCGGATTCAGGACGGCCATCGGTTCACGATCATCACCGACCCTTCGGCGATCTCGCGTGCGATCGTCATCGTGCTCGACCGCGACGCGCTCCGCACGCAGCTCGTCGAGCCTCTCGTGGCGAGATATTTCGGCGACGCGCGCTCGTCGGAGTACGTCGTGAGCATCGTGCGACGCGATGATCCCGCCGAGATCGTGTTCGCGTCGGGTGGGAACGCGCCGGGCGCGCCTGGCGCGCCGGCAGTCGTCGACGCTCGCAGCGCCGACGTCACGACCGGCCTGTTCGATGTGCGGCTGAACGAGCTGAACCGGCTCGCCGCGCCGGGGCCCGGGAGAGGGGCCGCGGCGCTGCACGAACGGATGGCGATCACGATCGTGCGCCGCGCGAACGGCGTCGACGCCAAACGCATTCTCATGGCGGCCGGCGACAGCCAGGGCGCGTGGCAGCTGCGCGCGCGCTACCGCAGCGGATCGCTCGACGCGATCGTGGCGCGGTCGCGGCGTCGCAATCTCGCGATCGGCCTCGGCGTGCTCGGACTGCTCGGCGCGAGCTTCGTCCTCGTCATCGTCTCGGCGCAGCGGCAGCAGCGGCTCGCGCGGCAGCAGATGGAGTTCGTCGCCGCGGTATCGCACGAGCTGCGGACGCCGCTCGCCGTCATTCGCTCGGCCGGCGAAAACCTCGCCGACGGCGTCGTCGAAGACGGCGAGCAGGTGAAGCGGTACGGCGCGCTGATTCGGGCCGAAGGACGGCGACTGACCGACATGGTCGAGCGCGTCATGCAATTCGCCGGTATCGCGTCGGGCGCGCGCGCGCAGCCGCGTGCGCCGGTCGACATCCGCGCGCTCGTCGCCGACGTCGTCACCGCGACGGGCGCCGATGCGCGCGAGCGCGGCATCACCGTCAACATGCGCCAGCACGGCGCCGTGCCGCCGGTCGTCGGCGACGCCGACGCGCTGCGGTCGGCGGTCGAGAACATCGTCGGCAACGCGGTCAAGTACAGCCCCGGCGGATCGGTCGTCGACGTTTCGGTCGGCAGTGAGAACGGTCGCGCCCGGATCCGCGTCGTCGATCGGGGACTCGGCATCGATGCCGCCGATCTGCCGCACGTGGTCAAACCGTTCTATCGCGGGCGCCGCGCCGTCGACGCGCAGATCCGCGGCACCGGCATCGGCCTCAGCGTCGTCCGCAGCGTCGTCGACGATCACGGCGGCGAGCTGCTGATCGCGAGCCGGCCGGGCGAAGGAACGACGGTCGACGTCCTGCTCGACGTGGCCCACTGATGATGCCGAAGCTTCTGCTCGTCGAGGACGAGGCCGGTCTGCGGCTGACGCTCAGCGATCGGCTCGCGAGCGAGGGCTACGCCGTCGAGACCGCGAGCGACGGTCAAAGCGGTTTCGAGCGGGCGGCGCGCGGCGGATACGACCTCGTCGTGCTCGACGTGATGCTGCCGCGGATGAACGGCTTCGACGTCTGCCGCGAGCTGCGGCGGTCGATCTGTCCGCACGCGAGCTCAAGCTGCTGCGGCATTTCATCGAACATCGCGGCGCGACGCTGTCGCGCGACGAGCTGTTGACGGAAGTGTGGGGCTACGACGAGATGCCGCTGACACGGACCGTCGACGTCCACGTCGCGGGCCTGCGACAGAAGATCGAGGCCAACCCAAAGGTGCCTGAATACATCCTCACCATCCACGGCCTGGGGTACAAGTTCACCGGCTAGAGGCATCCTGGCCAGTTTTCGTGTGTTCGTCCGACAGCCCCACGAAGGTCGGTCAAAACATTGCAGACGTCGGTCGCACTCTCTGTAACTCGATGACAGACGGAGGTGCGAATGCAGATTCTGCCCAGCGTACTCGCGGCCGGCGTTGCACTTTTTCAACTCGCGGCGCCGACCACGCGCGTCACGAGATCCGAGTCAGTAGTCGTCCGGTCGGTGTTCGACGGCGACACGATCGACGTGGCGACGTACGGCCGCGTGCGGCTCCTCGGCATCGACGCGCCGGAGATCGGGCGCGGGTACGACACGCCGGCGCCGTTCGGTCGTGAGGCGCGCGATCGGCTGGCCGCGCTCGTCCTGCACCGATGGGTGCGGCTCGAGCAGGAAGGCCAGCGGCGCGACGCCTACAACCGGCAGCTGGCGTACGTGGTGCGCGAGGACGGCGTCTTCGTGAACGCCGCGATGGTGCGCGAGGGGCTGGCGCGCGTATCGGCGCGCGTGCCGTTGTCGCGTCTCGACGAGCTGAAGCGCGCCGAATCGGAAGCTCAATCGTTCCGGCGCGGCATGTGGGGCGCGACGCCGCAGATCCCGGCCACGAGTTATACTTCGCGCGCCCGCGCGACGAGTCGTCCACGAGCTGGCCACAAGAAATCGATGCCGAAAAAGAAAACGGTGCTACGGCACGAGAGCGTCAGCGCGTGGCAGCCTTGAGCCGTTGCGAGGCGCGCATGCGCCGAGCAACAGCGGCGGGGGTGGGGTCCCCGCCGCGATTGAAAAAGGTGGGCCCCCGCACGGTTAAAGGATGGCTATTCCCGTCGAGTACGCGTCGCAGCGAAAGATCCGCGAGCGCAACAAACTCTATTATCGATTCAACCACTGGCCGATCTGGATCTTCGTGTTCTTCATCGCGCCGGGTCCGCTCACCGTCGATCTCTTCGATCGCGGCTTCGACTGGCGCATGGCGATCTGGCTCGGCGGCGTGCTCGTCGGTACCGGCATCGCCGGCCTGCGCGGCCGGCTGCCGGGCGTCGAGCCGAAGCCGTACATCATCCGCTTCACCGAAGATCGCCCGAATCCGCCGTATCGCCGGATTTGCTACACGTTCGCGTGGAGCGAAGCGGTCGCCTTTGCCGTGCTGAACATCGCCGGCCTCGTCGTCGCGATCGCGAGCGGGCAGTGGTATCTGAAACAGATCTATCGCTACGCATACTTTCCGATCGCTGCGACGGTCTGGGTTCTCGGCGCGCTCGGCCGCCTGCCGCGCGTGAAGCCGTCGACGAAAGGCGAGGGTCACGAGCGGCGGTACTTCTACGGAACCGTGTGGGCCGTGTGCTGGGCGCAGCCGGCGCTGTGGGTGATGTGGAAAGTGCTGCCGCAGACGCGGACGGGCGACGTATTCAAGCTCGCGGTGTTTCTGGCGATCCTCGCCCTCGTGGGCAACCTCGCGCGCCTCGGCCGCCTCCCACGGACGCGGCCAATCGTCCCGGGCGAGCTCGCGGTCTCTGACTAGATCTGATCCTCCGCGCATCGACGGAGTCGCGTTCTGCCGACGAATCACAGATCCCGAAGTCCGAATCCCGACGGCTGGCAGGGCTGGGACGAGTACGCGCCGTTCTATGACTGGGAAAATGCGCAGACGCTCGGCCGCCGCGACGTGCCGTTCTGGCGCCGTCTTGCGCTGACGGTGCGCGGCCCGGTTCTGGAACTCGGATGCGGAACCGGGCGCGTTTCGAAGCCGCTCGTCAAGGCCGGCGTCGATCTCGTCGGCATCGATCGATCGGCCGAGATGCTTCGGCGGATCCCGCTCGGGCGAGTGCCGCTCCGACGAATCCCGAATCCCGAATGCCGAATCGCGGTCGTTCGCGGCGACATCCGTTCTCTTCCCTTCGCGGACCGCACCTTCGCGATGGTGATTGCGCCGTACGGGGTTCTCCAGTCGCTCGTACGTGAGGCGGATCTCGCCGCCACGCTCGACTCGGTCGGTCGGGTCATCGATCGCGGCGGCACGTTCGGCATCGATCTCGTGCCCGACGTGCCGAAGTGGCGCGAGTACGAGAACCGCGTGCAGCTGCGCGGCCGCGCCGGCGGCCGCCATCTGACGCTCATCGAATCGGTCCGCCAGGATCGCCGCCGTCGCCTGACGACCTTCGCGCAGCGGTACCTCGAGCGTCGCAAGGGAGCGACGACGGAACATCGCTTCGAGCTGACGTTCCGTACGCTGACCGTGCCGCAGATGACCGCGCGGCTCGAACGCGCCGGCTTCGTCGTCGAGCGGATTCTGGGCGATTACCGGGGACAGCCGTGGGATGCCGGCGCCGACGTCTGGATCATCCTGGCGACGCGGCGGCGGTAAGATAATCCGCGTCCGCGTGTTCCGGCAGGAGAACGCCCATGGCTGCGCCCGCACGTGCTCCGCTCGACGATCGGCCGCTGGTGCTCGGCACGCGCGACGGCGGCGTGCTGACGCTGACCTTGAACCGCGGCGAACGGTTCAACCCCCTGTCCCTCTCGATGATTCAGGCGCTGCAGGCCGAGATCGACGCCGCCCGGACCGACGCGTCGGTGCGCGCGGTCGTCCTCGCCGCCGAAGGCAAAGGCTTCTGCGCCGGCCACGATCTGAAGGAGATGCGCGCGCACGCGTCCGACACCGCCTGGCAGCGCGAGCTGTTCGATCGCTGCGGCGACATGATGATGAGCCTGACGCGGTTGCCGCAGCCGGTCGTCGCGCGCGTCCATGGCATCGCGACCGCCGCCGGCTGCCAGCTCGTGTCGATGTGCGATCTCGCAGTGGCGGTCGACACGGCGACGTTTGCGCTGCCCGGCGTCAACATCGGCGTCTTCTGCTCGACGCCGGCGGTCGGCGTCGCGCGGAACGTGGGGCGCAAGCGCGCGATGGAGATGCTGCTGACGGGCGATACGATCGACGCACGAACCGCGCTGGCATGGGGCCTCGTCAATCGCGTCGTCACGGCCGATGCGCTCGACGCCGAAGTCCGTCGATTCACCGATCAGATCGTGTCGCGCAGTGCGGCGGCCATCCGGCTCGGCAAGCGGGCGTTCTACGATCAGATCGAACGGGCGCTCGAGCACGCATACACGACCGCCGGCGAGACGATGGTACGGAACGTCGCGCTCGAAGACGCGGCCGAAGGAATGGATGCCTTTCTGACGAAGCGGCCCGCAGTCTGGAAGGGACGCTGAAAAAAGGGTAGAATTTCGCCCACGTTTTCGCCGATTTCTGTGGAGCTCTGAACATGTCCGGCCATTCCAAGTGGCATTCGATCAAGCACAAGAAGGGCGCGGCCGACGCGAAGCGCGGCAAGATCTTCACGCGCCTCATCAAGGAATTGTCCGTCGCCGCGCGCGCCGGCGGCGGCGATCCCGACATGAACCCGCGGCTCCGGACGATCATCGCCGAGGCGAAGGCGAACAACATGCCGCGGGAGAACATCGAGCGCGCGATTCGCCGCGGTACGGGACAGGAGCCGGGCGTTTCGTTCGAAGAAGTCCAGTACGAAGCCTACGGGCCTGGCGGCGCGGCGCTCATCATCGACGCGCTGACCGACAACAAGAACCGCGCGGTTGGAGAAATCCGTCATATCCTCGAAAAGCACGGCGGCAACCTCGCGGCGACCAACGCCGTCTCCTGGATGTTCCACAAGAAGGGCTACATCGTCATCGAGAAGATCAAAGCCGACGAGGAGAAGCTGATGTCGGCGGTGCTCGATGCCGGCGCCGACGATCTCCAGGACGACGAGGACAACTGGGAGGTCTTCACGACGCCCGACGCGTTTCCGGCGGTGAACGAGGCGGTGAAGCGGCTCGGCATCGAGCCGGCGACGGCGAAGGTCTCGATGATTCCGCAGAACTACGTGAAGCTCGAGGGCAAGCCCGCACAACAGATGCTGAAGCTGATGGAAGCGCTCGAGGATCACGACGACGTGCAGAACGTGTCGTCGAACTTCGACATTTCCGAAAAGGAGATCGAGGCCTCGCTCGCGTGAGAATCTTCGGCATCGATCCCGGCTCCGACCGCACCGGCTACGGCTGCGTGGAGACCGACGGCTCGCGCCACTGCATCGTCACGTGCGGCGCCATCAGCGCGCCGCCCCTTTCCACCTTTCCCGACAAGCTGCTCCGAATCCACAGCCGTCTCACGGAGCTCATCAGAGACTGTCATCCCGACTGCGTGGCGATCGAGAGCCTCTTCCACGCGATGAACGTGCGCAGCGCGCTGACGCTCGGTCACGCGCGCGGTGTCGCGATGCTCGCCGCCGTGGAAGCCGCCGTTCCTGTGGTCGAATACACGCCGGCGGAAATCAAGCGCGCCGTCGTCGGCTACGGCCGCGCCGAGAAGCCGCAGGTGCAGCAGATGGTGAAGCTGCTCCTCGGCCTCACCTCGGCGCCGGCGCCGCACGATGCGGCCGACGCGCTGGCCGTCGCCATCTGCCACGCGCATTCGCAACGGCGCGGGGTGGGTGCCGCCCCGAGTTCTGTCGAGGGGCGGCGTCGGCCGGATACTTGCGACGGCGATCCTGAGCGTCGTCCGCCTACGGGCGGACGCCACTACCGCCCCGCACGGTCGTGATCGCGCAGATCCGCGGACGCATTCTCGAAAAACATCCGAACCGCGTGATCGTCGACGTCAACGGCGTCGGCTACGACGTCTTCGTGCCGCTCTCGACCTTCTACGTGCTCGGCGACGCGGGAACCGAGATGACGCTGCGGACGCACACGCACGTGCGCGAGGACGCGCTCGCGCTTTATGGATTCGCAACGCTCGTCGAACAGCAGCTGTTCGAGCGGCTGATCGGCGTCAGCGGCATCGGACCGCGGGTCGCGCTCGCGGTGTTGTCGGGCATCGAACCGGTCGAGCTGATTCGCGCGATCGAGCGCGGCGACATCGCGCGCCTGACGGCGATTCCCGGCGTTGGAAAGAAAACGTCCGAGCGGATCGTGCTCGAGTTGAAGGATCGGTTGCCGCGTCCTCAGGTCGCGGCGGTCGCGTCGGGCGGCGATTCACCATCCGGCGCGCCCGAGTTGCGCGACGATCTGCTCTCCGCGCTCTTGAACCTGGGGTATCATCGGCCGCTCGCCGAAAAAGCGGTCGCATCGGCCATCACGATGATCCCCGAGGGCAGCTTCGAACGCACGTTGAAGCAGGCCTTACGAGAGCTGGCGAAATGATGCGCGGGAGTCGCTCGCCTGAAAGGCTCGCGCGACAGCGTCATCGTAGCGGTCGGTACGGCGTCACCGTAGCGCGAGGCTTTCAGCCGAGCGGGTCCGAGCATAAAGAGAATGACCAACGATCGCATCGTCACCGCCGCGCGCGTCGACGAAGACGCGCAGTACGAAGCGGGCCTTCGTCCGCGCCGGCTCGACGAGTACATCGGCCAGGACCGGATCCGCGAGAACCTCCAGGTGGCGATCGCCGCCGCGACACATCGCGGCGAACCGCTCGACCACGTGCTGCTGCACGGACCGCCGGGCCTCGGCAAGACGACGCTCGCCTACGTGATCGCGAACGAGCTCGGCGTGCAGGTGCGCGCGACCTCGGGCCCCGCGATCGAGAAGCCCGGCGATCTCGTCGGCATCGTCACGAACCTCGCGGCGCGCGAAGTGCTGTTCATCGACGAGATCCACCGCATGTCGCCGGCGGTCGAGGAGATCCTGTATCCGGCGCTCGAGGATTACGAAGTCGACATCATCATCGGCCAGGGGCCGAGCGCGCGGACGGTGAAGATGCGGCTCGAGCGCTTCACGCTCATCGGCGCGACGACGCGCACCGGACTGCTGACCTCCCCGCTGCGATCGCGCTTCGGCATCTCGCATCGGCTGGAGTTCTACACAGCGGTCGATCTCGAAGAGATCGTGCGCCGCTCGGCCAGGATTCTCGCGGTTCCGATCGACGCGGCCGCGGCCGCCGAGATCGCGCGCCGCGCCCGCGGCACGCCGCGCATCGCGAACCGGCTGCTGCGCAGGGTCCGCGACTACGCACAGGTGCGCGCCGACGGCACGATCACGCTCGACGTGGCGCATGCGGCGCTGAAGCTCCTCGAGGTCGACGAGCACGGGTTCGACGAGATCGATCGCAAGCTGCTGCGGACGATCATCGACAAGTTCTCCGGCGGTCCTGTCGGCTTGAATACGATCGCCGCGGCGATCAGTGAAGAGAAGGACGCGATCGAAGACATCTACGAGCCGTTCCTCATCCAGATCGGCTTTCTGGATCGGACGCCGCGCGGCCGCGTCGCGACGCCGCGCGCCTACGGCTATTTCGGGCTCACCGCGCCCGCCGACGAGAGAAGGGACTCACGACTTTGGTAGTGCGACGAACCCCGCGCGCGGGCGGCCGGCCGACGATGATCACGTCGCTGGCGACCTACGTGCCGCCGCGCCTGCTGACCAACGCCGATCTCGAGAAAATGGTCGACACCGATGACGAGTGGATCCTGCGCCGCGTCGGCATCCGCGAGCGGCACATCGCCGACCCGGGCGTCGGGTCGTCGGATTTGGCAAAGGAAGCCGCGATGAGGGCCCTCGGCAAGGCGGGAATCACCGCCGACGAGGTGGGTGTCATCGTCGTCGGGACGGTGACGCCCGACATGATGTTTCCGAGCACCGCGTGCCTGCTGCAGAACAAGATCGGCGCGCATCACGCGTGGGGTTTCGACCTGAGCGCCGCCTGTTCGGCCTTCACCTACGCGCTCACCACCGGCAGCCAGCTCGTCGCCACCGGCGCGCACGACCATGCGCTGGTCGTCGGCGCCGACGTGATGTCGAGCATCATCGACTACACCGATCGGGCGACGTGCGTGCTGTTCGGCGACGGCGCCGGCGCGGTCGTCGTATCGGCGGCGGCCGACGGCGCGAAGGACGGCGCCATCCTCGACTTCGAGCACGAGATCGACGGCTCGGGCGGCGCCTCGCTGTGCATGCCGGCGGGCGGCAGCCTGCAACCCGCTTCGCACGAAACGGTCGATCGGCGGATGCATTACGTGAAACAGGACGGCGCGGCGGTGTTCAAGTTCGCCGTCCGCAAGACCGAAGAGATTTCGCGCCGCCTCCTCGAGCGCAACGACCTGCAGCCATCGGACGTCGATCTCTTCGTCTCGCATCAGGCGAACCGGCGCATCATCGAGTCGGCGGCCGAGAAGCTGGGACTCGACGAAACCAAAGTCATCATCAACATCGATCGGTTCGGCAACACGACGGCTGCGACGATCCCGCTGGCGCTCGACGATGCGCTGTGCGCGGGGCGATTGAAGAAGGGCGACCTCGTGCTGCTCGCATCGGTCGGCGCGGGGTTCACAGTCGGCGCCGTTCTGCTCCGTTGGGGTTTCTGATCACGACGGCCGGCGGTCGTCGAGCTGGCGCTCGCGGCGCCCGCCGTGTTGTACTGGTTGCTGAATGTCGCCGCCGCGCATCTTCCTGCTCTCGCCGGCTAACTGCAACGGCACGAGAGCGAAGCAGATTCTTTCTCCGAAGGCGCAATTCTCGCTGGCGGTGGAGCTGCGCTCGCGGCGCGGCGCCATGCTGGGCGACGTGTTCGCGTTCGTCAGCGGACTTTACTTCCGCGGCAAGCTGACGTACGCGGTGCGCTTTGCCGGCTTCGACGGCGTTCACGTCATCACGCCGAACGCGGGGCTGCGCAGGCCCGACACCTACATCACCCACAAGGCGCTTCGCACCTTTGCCGATGGCGACATTCATCACCACAACGCCGATTACCGACGGCCGCTCGAGAAGAGCGCGCGCGCCCTGCTCGACGAGATCGGCCCCGACTGTGACGTGGTGCTGCTCGGCAGCGTGGCGTCGCCGAAGTACGTCGACGTGCTGACGGCGATCTTCGGCGAGCGGCTGAAGTTCCCGATCGACTTCGTCGGCCGGGGAGACATGTCCCGCGGCGGACTGCTCCTGCGACAGGCGCGCGAGGGTGTGGAGCTGCCGTACGTACCGGTCATCGGCGCGGTGCTTCACGGCGCCCGTCCACCCAAACTCCCACCGTTGCGAGGTGGCGCGGGGCTGTCAGCCCCGCGATGGCGGGCCTGACCGCCGTCGCCAAAGCCATGGCGGTCCGGCGAAGCCTTCGGCGAAGGCGGAAAGGCCCGCCCCAATGAAGATCGCGCGCGATCAGGACAACGTCGTCCTGATCGTCAAGGGCAGGGAAGTTCGCCTCACCAACCTGAGAAAGATTTTCTGGCCCGATCTCCGTATCACGAAAGGCGATCTTCTCCAGTACTACGCCGACGTCGCCGGCGCGCTCCTGCCGCACATCCGCAACCGCGCGATGGTGATGAAGCGGTATCCGCACGGCGCCGCCGGCGCGTTCTTCTTCATGAAGCGCGCTCCGACGCCACGCCCTCCGTGGATCGAGATCTGCCGGATCGATCACGGCAGCGGGAACGTGATCGACTTTCCAATGATCCAGGACGAAGCCGCACTCCTGTGGGTCATCAATCTCGGCTGCATCGATCTGAATCAGTGGTACGCCACGTGTGACGACGTGGATCGACCGGACTATCTGCACTTCGATCTCGATCCCGGCGCCGGCGCGACGTTCCCGCGCGTCATCGAGAGCGCGTTGATCGTGCGCGAGGCGCTCGAATTGCTGAAGATGCGGCCGCTCGCGAAGACGACCGGATCGAAGGGGATGCACGTCTACGTGCCGATCGTGCGCGGCCCGGAGCAGAAGCAGGTGTGGCTGTTCGCGAAGGCGCTGGCCCAGGAGCTCGCCGCGCGTCATCCGGCGCTCATGACCGCCGAGTATCGGGTCGCAAAGCGTCCGCACGGCCGGGTGCTCGTCGACTACAACCAGAACCGCTGGGGCAGCACCCTCGCGTCCGTGTACTCGCCGCGCCCGCGGCCCGAGGCGACGGTGTCGACGCCGATAACGTGGGAGGAAGTCGAACGCGGGGTCCGGCTGGAGGATTTCACGATCAGGAACGTTCCCGCGCGCGTCAAGCGGCTGGGAGATTTATGGAAGCCGCTGCTGCAGGCGCGCGGCCGCTTCGATCTGCGGAAATTTGTGTAGAACGGGACTGTGGACCGGTCTCGAGACCGGTCCCGACTACTCGCCGAGCAGCTCGCCGACGCCGTGGAAATCCTCCACGTGATCGCAGATGGATTTGATCACCATCAGCATCGGCACGGCGAGCAGCATCCCCCACACGTTCCACACCCAGCCCCAGAAGAGCAGTCCGATGAACACCGCAACGGCGTTCATCCGCGCGGCGCGGCTCGTCAGCCAGGGCGTGAGCAGCAGCCCTTCGAGGCTCGTGATGGCGAGCGCGACGCCCGAGACGATCAGCGCCATCCGAACGTTCCCGAACTGCAGAAAGGCGACGGCGGCCGTGCCGCCGCTCACGAGCACCGGACCAAAGTACGGAATCGAGTTGAAGACGCCGGCGACGATGCCCCATACGGCCGGCTGCTGAACGCCGAGCCAGCGGAACGCCAGCCACGTCGCCACGGCGACGATGACGCTCGTGAATACCTGGACGAGAAGGAATCTTTCGATCTGCCGATCGATCTCCGAGAGAATCTGCAGCGTGATCTTCTTCTCGGTCAGCGACGGTCCAGCGATCTTCACCAGCTTGCGCCGGTACAAATCGCCCGACGCGAGCAGGAAGTACACGAGAAACAGAATCAGCACGAGCTGTCCGACGGCCGTCGCGATGCCGATCGATCCCCACAGGAAGTAGTCGGACACATTGAACGGAGGCGATTCGACCTGCACGCGCGTGACGCCGGAGCCGGGCGGCGCCGGCGCCGCGGCGGCGTCGGCCGCTTTCTCGAGCTCGTTGGCCGCTTTCTGCACCTGCTGAATCGCGTTTGCCGTCGCCGGTCGATCGCTCTCGAACACCTTCCGCACGCGCCGCGCCGCGTCGGGCAGCTGCTGCACGATCGCGGCGCCCTCGGCGCGCAGACCGTAGATCAATCGTCCTCCGGCGGCGGTGACCGCGACCAGCACGATTGCCGCGCCAATCGGCCGCGGCACACGCCACCTCGCGAACGCAGAAACCACGGGATCGAGCGCGTAGCTGATCAACACGCCGAGCACGATCGGGATGATCATCGCCTGCGCGTACTGCAGCATCAGCACGACGGCGAGGCCCGCCAGGAGCGTGAGCGCGGCGCTTCGGATGTCGATGGGCCGCGTCACGGCCGCCGGCGCCGGTTGATCGGATGGCGCGCGCTGAGCATTGGGCGCCGGCTGGTTGGTGACGAGCTTCATCTCGCCAGCTCCTCGGCCTGGAGCGCCTTGTTGATGGCGACCGCCGCCTTCACGCCCTCCGAGGCAGCCACGACGGCGAACTGCGCGTCGCGCGACGCATCGCCCGCGACGAACAGGCGGCGGACGTTCGTGTCGGACAGCGATCCGGTCTTCACCGTGCCGCGTCCGGTGAGCTCGCACCCGAGCCGCACGGCCAGTTGCGACTGCGGATGCTGTCCTGTCTCGAAGAACAGCGCGTCGCGCTCCAGGGTCGTTCCATCCTCGAACACGATCGCATGCAGTTCTCCATCGTCGTGATCGAGGCGCTCGGTTCGCTCGATGCGCAGGTCGATCTGATTGCGCGAGAGACGCGTGCGAAGGCGGCGGTCGAGCGGCGCTCCGTTGGTGAGCACGACGACGTCGGCGCTCCAGGTCTTCAGTCCGAGCGCGAGCGCGACCGCTTCTGCGCCGGCGCCGAACGCGGCGAGCCGCCGGTCGCGCCACTCCCATCCATCGCAGTACGGGCAGTGAAACACCGTCCGGCCGTAGCAGGCGTCGAAGCCGGAGACGCCCGGCAGATCGTCGACGACGCCCGTGGCGATCAACAGATAACGCGCATCTTCCTCGCCTCCAGTGGCGAGCATGACGCGGTAGCTGTTTCCAATCGGACGAGCGTCGGTCACGCCGACACATCTGAATTCGACGCCGTAGGCGGCGAGCTCACGGCGTCCGAGATCGTTCAACTCGCGGGGAGCGATCCCGTCGCGCGTGAGGAAGCCGTGCAGCGCCCGCGAGCGGCGATTGCGTGGCTCGCCGAGATCGCACAGCAGCACGCGGCGGCGGCAGCGACCCAGCATCAGCGCCGCGCTCAGGCCTGCCGGACCGCCGCCGATGACGACGACGTCGAACATCGAGCCCGGGCGGGTGCAAGACCATCACCACAACGCTCGAGAATACGAGAAGAACTCTATGTGCGATTGAGCGACATATGTTTAGTAATTGAACAGAAATTACGATCTGGTGATTTCATTCCATTTTTGGTCGATTTCGCGCGATTTCACAAAATGTTGTGTCACGTTCCAAATCATCTTATTACAGTCATGTAAAGTACGTTATAGTCCTGTGTTTACATGCAAGTCGCTAAATATCAACAACTTGCGTGCCCATACCTTTCCCAGCTGAGCTTTGGCCGTCGCCTTGCTGTGGAAGGCATCGCTATGTCCTCTCGCAGACTCCCACTGGCTGCCTTCGGCGCCCTCCTCACGCTGCTGTTCGCGATCCCGGCATTCGCGCAGGGACGCGATCCAAAGATCGATCGCCGCGTGCGCGAGACTCTCGGCGCAGGCGCTCCGACGCAGTCCGTCATCATTACCGTCGAAACCGGATATCGCCCGACCCTGCGCGCCGCGCTCCAGCGGCACGGCGATCGAATCAGGGCCGAACATCCCATCATCGACGCGGTCGCCGTCGACATTCACAGCGAAGACATCGTCGAACTGTCCAAGCAGCCCTGGATCAAAACGATCGCGTCCGACGGACCGGTCACGTCGACGACGCTCGGCGTCGATCCAAGCAAGACGTTCACGCAGATCAATCAGGTCGACGGCCAGGCGTCGAAGCTCCTTCAGACGTCGGCGAGCACTCTGCGCGACACGTTGGGGCTCCCGCACGTCGCCACGACGGGGACGCCGACGGGCGCCGCTGGAATCGCCGTTGCGATCGTCGACTCGGGCATCGCGCCGAGCGACGACTTTGCGGGACGAATCACCGGCTTCTACGACTTCACGCAGGGCGGCGTGCCGACGGCGCCGTACGACGACTATGGTCACGGCACGCACATCGCAGGCCTTATCGGCAGCAGCGGCAAGCTGTCGAACTACGAATATCAGGGGGTTGCGCCCGACGTGCGTCTCGTCGGCTTCAAAGTGCTCGACCGCGTCGGTCAGGGGAAGACGAGCGACGTCATCAAGGCGATCGAGTACATCATCGCGAACAAGGACAAGCTGAACGTCCAGATCGTGAACCTGTCGCTCGGTCATCCCATCTATGCGCCGGCGCAGCAGGATCCGCTGGTGCAGGCGGTCGAGAAAGCGACGGCTGCGGGATTGATCGTCGTCGCATCGGCCGGCAACTTCGGTCAGAACCAGAAGACGGGCGATCCCGGCTACACCGGTATCACGTCGCCCGGCAACGCGCCGTCCGCGATAACGGTCGGCGCGGCGATGACCCGGAACACGACGACGCGCGACGACGACGTGGTCGCGCCGTACAGCTCGCGCGGGCCGGCGTGGTTCGACGCGTTCGCCAAACCGGACGTCGTCGCGCCCGGCCACAACCTCACGTCCGCGGCAAGCGTCTCGTCGTATCTGTACAACTTGCTCAAGACGAGCCAGGTCAGTGCAAAGAGCGGCCAGTCGCTCCTCGCCATGAGCGGATCGAGCATGGCCACCGGCGTGACGAGCGGCGTCGTCGCGCTCATGCTGCAGGCGCACAACCAGTCGGGCCTGCACTCGAAGAAGCCGCTGACGGCGAACCTCGCGAAAGGCATCCTGCAGTTCAGCGCGATCCCGATTGCCGGCTTCGACTACCTGACGCAGGGCGCCGGCGAAATCAACGCGGCTGGCGCGATCGTCATCGCCGGCGCGATCGACACCGACGTCCGCGAGGGAAAGTGGTGGCTTGCCAAGGGCGTGACGCCTTCGTCGACGATCGGAGTCCAGACGTACTTCTGGGGTCAGAACATCGTGTGGAACAGCACGGTGGTCACCGGCGACGTGCTCTACGTGAACAACATCCTGTGGGGGACGAACATCCTCTGGGGCACGGCTGAAGACCCGAACATTCTCTGGGGCACCAGCGCCACGATTCGCGCGAACAACATCGTGTGGAGCAGCAACGCCGTGTGGGGCACGAACGTCGTCTGGAGCGACCGGCTGATCGGCCAGATGACGGAGGACGGAAACATCCTCTGGGGCACGGCGGACGCGCAGAACATCGTGTGGACCACGCTGAGCGAAGCGAACGTCGTGTGGGGGACGAGGGTCAAGGGCAACAACATCCTCTGGGGCACCGTGACGGGCGGCAACATCCTGTGGGGCACGTCCACTGAAGATCAGAACATCCTGTGGGGCACGTCGTTCGCCGAGGATGCCAATGTTGTGTGGGGCACCGGCGCGTTGAGCACGTCAGGATCCGTTTTTTAGGCGGCGGCGAGACAGACATGGAGAAGATGCCCTATCAGCCGCAGCTCGACACGGTCGTGTCGACGCTGTCGCAGACGAACACGACGAAGCAGCCGACGGACTGGCGCAACGGTCTGCCGGTGCTCACCGGATCGACGATGACGCTGCGCGAGATGCGCGTCAGCGACGCGGCGTCGCTGTTTTTCGCGCTGACCACCGAAGAGGTCTCGCGCTTCATCTCGCCGCCGCCGACGACGGTGGAAGGATTCGAACGGTTCATCCTGTGGGCGCATCGTCAGCGCGCGGCGGGACAGTACATCTGCTTCGTGATCGTTCCGCGCGGGATGGATACGGCGGCTGGTTTGTTTCAGGTACGGTCCCTCGGGCCCGGATTTGCAACTGCTGAGTGGGGGTTTGCAATGTCGTCGGAATACTGGGGCACCGGGATGTTCGTCGAAGGCGCGCGGATGACCGCGGAATTCGCGTTCGACGTGGTTGGTGTTCATCGGCTCGAAGCCCGCGCGGCCCTGAAAAATGGCCGTGGCAACGGCGCCCTCCGCAAGATCGGCGCAGTACAGGAAGGTGTGCTGCGCCGATCGTTCTTACGGAACGGCGAATATCTCGATCAGGCGCTCTGGAGCATCATCGCCGACGAATGGCGCGCGAAGGCGGTCTGGGGACCTCGCGTCGTTGTCCACTAAGGTCCGGCTGGTCGCCGGACTGGCTCCAGTAAGGTCCGGCTGGTCGCCTGACCGGCTACCATGAGAACTCACGGATGGACGTCCGCGAGTTCGACTTCTATCTCCCCGCTGACTTAATCGCACAGGAACCATCCGCCGATCGCGCGGCTGCGCGGCTGCTGCACCTTCGCCGCGACACCGGATCCATCTCGCATTCCACAGTCAGTGCGCTGCCCGACCTCCTGCGCGCGGGCGACCTCGTCGTCGTCAACGACACGCGCGTGTTTCCCGCGCGCCTGCTCGGACACCGCGTGCCGTCGGGCGGCGCCGTGGAGTGCCTCCTGGTGAGACGACTGGGAGCCGGAAATTCTGGGTACGCGCTTTCCGAACTCTGGGAAGCTTTGGTGCATCCGGGGCAGAAATTGCACCAGGGAGCGCGGGTCGCGTTTGAAGGAATTCACACGATCTACGGCGAGGTGCTCGAGCAAAAGTTCTACGGACGCCGAGTCGTTCGTCTCTGGACCGAGGATGGCTCGGCGCTCGAGGCGGCGATCGACGCGATTGGGCACGTGCCGCTGCCGCCGTACATCAAGCGCGGCGATCGTGACGCCGATCGCGAACGGTATCAGACGATGTTCGCGCGGAGCCGAGGGTCGGTGGCGGCGCCCACCGCAGGACTCCATTTCACCCCCGACCTGATTGCGTGCCTCCGGAGCCGCGGCGTCGAGCTCGCCGAGATCACGCTTCATGTCGGCTACGGGACGTTTCAGCCGGTCCGCGTCGACCGCGTCGAGGATCACCGGCTCGAGCCGGAGTCGTACGACATCAGCGCCGCGGCGGCGGGGATGATCAACTGCGCCCTCGACGAGCGCCGGCGGATCATCGCCGTCGGCACGACGACGACGCGGACGCTCGAAGCCGTGGCGCGCGCCTGCGACGGGCGCATCGCCGCCGGCAGCGGCGCGACCGACCTCTTCATCTATCCTGGATTCGAGTTCCGAACGATCGGCGGGCTGCTGACGAACTTTCACCTGCCGAAGTCGTCGCTGCTGATGCTCGTGTCGGCGTTCGCCGGCCGCGATCGCATCCGGACCGCGTATGATGCGGCAATCGCCGAACGCTATCGCTTCTACAGCTACGGCGACGCGATGCTGATCCTATGAGATTCCCGTACCGGGAATTCGATCTGTCCGGCGTGGAGACGTATCCGCTCAAGTCGCGCGCGAGCAAGGCGCGCGCCACCGACTTCGGACGTCCAATCGATCCGCACGCCGCTGTCGGCGCGTTCGTCGACTCGCTGCCCGACATCCTCGCAGGCGCCGATTTCAAAGCCGTCGTCCACGCGATCGTCGACGCGAAGCGGGCCGACGGCGGCATCGTGTGGGGGCTCGGCGCGCACGTCATCAAGACCGGTCTCGGTCCGGTTCTCATCGACCTGATGGAGCGTGGGTTCGTGTCGGCGATCGCGGTCAACGGCGCCGCGATCATTCACGACTTCGAGGTCGCGCTGGTCGGCGCGACGTCCGAAGACGTCGACGAAGCGCTCGGACCCGGACGCTTCGGCATGGCGGATGAAACGGGCCGCCTCCTCAACGCGGCAATCTGCGACGGCGTCGCGAAGGGCCTCGGCATCGGTCAAGCCGTTTCGCGATACGTGCACGACAAGCAGCCGCAGTTCGCGCGCGCGAGCGTGCTGGCCGCCGCCGCGCGCCTCGACATTCCCGTCACCGTCCACGTCGCGATCGGCACCGACATCATTCACATGCACCCGGCCGCGTCGGGCGCGGCGCTCGGCGAAGGCAGCCTGCGCGACTTCCGATATTTCGTTTCGAACGTCGCGCGCCTCGAGCGCGGCGTGTACCTGAACTGCGGATCCGCCGTCGTATTGCCGGAAGTGTTTCTGAAAGCCGTCGCTCTCGCCCGCAACGCCCGCATCGCGCTCGCCGGGTTGACGACGGTGAATCTCGATTTCGTCAGGCACTATCGTCCGCAGACCAACGTCGTCGCCCGTCCGACCGCCGCGAGCGGCCGCGGATACGCATTGATCGGCCATCACGAAATCATGATTCCGCTGCTGGCGGCAGCGGTGAAGGCGGGGAGCCCATAGTAAGATCGAACATTCAGCCGGAGTAGCTCAGGCGGTTAGAGCGAGCGTCTCATAAGCGCTAGGTCGGCGGTTCGAGTCCGCCCTCCGGCACCACGATTCTGGGCGGATCGGCAGGACCAGCCGTTCCAGCCCCTTCCGCCGATCCAGCCAGGCAAAATGATCGACAAGGTCCGCGATTTCGTGCGCCGACACGATCTGATTCGGTCCGACACGCGCGTCGTCGGGGCGCTATCCGGCGGATCGGATTCGGTGGCACTCGCGCACATTCTCGACGAGCTGGACTCGACGGGCGAGCTTCGACTCACCGGCTTCGTGCACCTGAATCATCAGCTGCGCGTCGCGGCCGCCGACGATGAACGGTTCTGCCGCGAGCTGGCCGACGCGCTCCGCAAGCCGATCGTCGTCGAGCGCGCGGACGTTCGGGCGCGCGCGCGGCATGAACGGCGATCGATTGAAGCTGCCGCGCACGCCGCACGGTACGAGTCGTTCGATCGCGCGCGGACCTCGCTGAACGCCGACGTCGTGGCGGTCGGTCACACGCGCGACGATCAGGCCGAAACCTTCCTGCTGCGGCTCGTCCGCGGCGCCGGCCCGCGCGGTCTCGCCGGAATGTACCCGCGCAACGGATCCATCGTCCGGCCGCTGTTGAGCTGTCGTCGTCGGGAGCTGCGCGACTGGCTTGCCGTCCGGCGCGCGGACGGCGACCGGTTCGCCGCATTCGTCGAGGACGAAAGCAACCGCGACCTGACGATCCCGCGCAATCGCGTGAGGACGCAGGTGATTCCGCTGCTCGAAGGTCTCAACCGCGACATCGTCGACATCCTCGCCGGCGAGGCCGATCTTGCGCGCGAGCTCTGGACGTGGCTCGATGCGGCCGCCGACGATCTCGAATCGCTCGCTCGGGCGGACCTCGTCGAAACGCTGCCGTCGCCTCGCGGGCAGCCGGACTCCGGGCGTGCGTATCAGGTGGAGCCGCTGCAAACCGCGCCGCCCTTTGTCGCACGGACGGTTCTCTGGCGCGCGATGAACGATCTTGCGGCAGGGCGGCCGATCACGTTCGAGCACGCGTCCGCGGCGCTCGAGCTCGCGCGAGGCGATCGCGATTCTTCCGTCGATCTCCCCGGCCAGCGCGCGCAACGAATCGGTCCGCGGCTCGTCTTAAGGAGTACACGCGGACGGGGAACTGTGGAGAACGCGGCGAGCTCGGCGAACCTTTTCCGGTATCCGCTGTCTATCCCAGGAGAAGTCGTCCTACCCGGCATCGGCTGCGTGGTCTCGGCCGACCTGGGGCGTGCCGATTCCTTTCCCGCCAGCCGCAGTGCAGTCGTGGGAAACGGACCGGTCGCTGCCGTTCGTGGCGACCTGTGTCGTGAGATTTTGGGCGTACGAAATCGTCGTCCCGGCGACAGATTTCGACCGGTCGGACTGAACGGCCACAAGAAGCTGCAGGATTTCTTCGTGGACCGAAAAGTGACGCGCCATACCCGCGACGCGGTACCGATCGTGGTGGATCACCATGATCGAATCGTGTGGGTCGCAGGATACGGAATTGACGAGGCGTTTCGCGTGACCGACACCGCGCAAGCCGTGCTAATCTTGAAACTTACGCGGGCGTAAGCCCGCATTGGTCCGTTCTGCTCGGAGGCTCTGCTTGAACTCGACCCTGAAGAGTCTGTTGTTCTGGGTGGTGCTCGTCGTCATCGGCGTGCTCATCTGGAACTTCTCGACCAAATTCCAGCACGCCGATCGGTTGGTGAAGTTCAGCGAGTTCCTGCAGTGGGCCGACTCGGGCAGCGTGGCGAGCGTGACGGTCACTGGTCAGGACATCACCGGATTCACGAAAGTCGGCGAACGCTTCCATACCTACGCGCCGAGCCAGTACGAAGGCCTCGTCAACAAGCTGATCGATCGCGGCGTGCAGGTCGATTCGAAGGAACCGACCGCCAGCCCGTGGGCATCGCTTCTCTATTCGTGGGCGCCGGTGCTGTTGATGATCGGGTTCTGGATCTTCTTCATGCGCCAGATGCAGAGTGGCGGCAACAAGGCGCTGTCGTTCGGCAAGAGCAAGGCGAAGCTCTCCTCGAGCTCCCAGAAGAAAGTGACGTTCAAGGACGTCGCCGGCGTCGACGAAGCGAAGGAAGAACTGCAGGAGATCATCGAGTTCCTCAAGGAACCGCAGAAATTCCAGAAGCTCGGCGGACGCATTCCGAAGGGCGTCCTGCTGATGGGCCCTCCGGGAACCGGCAAGACGCTGCTCGCGCGCGCGGTGGCCGGCGAAGCCAACGTCCCGTTCTTCTCGATCAGCGGGTCTGATTTCGTCGAAATGTTCGTGGGCGTCGGCGCGTCGCGCGTCCGCGATCTGTTCGAGCAGGGCAAGAAGAACGCGCCGTGCATCGTCTTCATCGACGAGATCGACGCCGTCGGCCGACATCGCGGCGCCGGCCTCGGCGGCGGCCACGACGAGCGCGAGCAGACGCTCAATCAGCTGCTCGTCGAGATGGACGGCTTCGAATCGAACGAAGGCGTCATCCTCGTCGCGGCGACGAATCGCCCTGACGTCCTCGATCCGGCGCTGCTGCGTCCGGGCCGCTTCGACCGGCGCATCGTCGTCAATCGTCCGGACGTGAAGGGACGGGAAGGCATCCTCGGCGTCCACACGCGCAAGATTCCGATGGCCGACGATGTGGAAGTGCCGGTGCTGGCGCGCGGCACGGCCGGCTTCTCGGGCGCGGATCTCGCGAACCTGGTGAACGAGGCGGCGCTCAACGCCGCGCGCTACAACCAGAAGGTCGTGCGCATGCACGACTTCGAGTTCGCGAAGGACAAGGTGCTGATGGGGTCGGAGCGCCGCTCGATGATCATCAGCGACGCGGAGAAGCGCGTCACCGCGCTTCACGAAGCCGGCCATGCGCTGCTCACCGTGCTGCTGCCGCACGCGGATCCGATCCACAAGGTGACGATCATCCCGCGCGGCATGGCGCTCGGCCTGACGCAGCAGCTGCCGACCGACGAGAAGCACAATTACTCGCGCGAATACCTCAGCGACCAGATCGCGATCCTGCTCGGCGGCCGTATCGCCGAAGAGATCACGATGGACAGCGTCACGACCGGCGCCGGCAACGATCTCGAGCGCTCGACCGAGCTGGCGCGCAGGATGGTGTGCGAGTGGGGCATGAGCGACGCGATGGGGCCGCTCACCTTCGGCAAGAAGGAAGAGCAGATCTTCCTCGGCCGCGAGATCGCGCAGCACCAGGATTACAGCGAAGACACCGCGATCAAGATCGATCAGGAAGTGAAGAAGTTCGTCACCGACAACTATCAGCGCGCGACGCAGCTGCTCACCGCGCACAAGGACACGCTGGTGAAGATTGCCGACGCGCTGCTCGCGCGCGAGGTGCTCGACGCCGAGCAGGTGAAGCGTCTCGCTTCGGGCCTGCCGCTCGAGGAGCCGCAGACCGTCGCCGCGCGCACGGTCGTGCCGGACGAAGACGAAGCCCGTCCGCGTCAGAAAGAGCGCGCTCCGATCGTCCCCGCGCTCAACAAGCCGCTGCCACAGGAGTAGGGGCCGAGCTTGCTCGGCCCGCGCTGACATGATGCTCCGGGCGGAGCAAGCTCCGCCCCTACACCGGCGTGATTTCCCGAAAGAGCTACAACGTTCCATTGCCGGACGGACGCTCGCTGGCGCTCGGCGAGCGCTGTCTCGTCATGGGTATTCTCAACGTCACGCCGGATTCATTCGCCGAACGAACCCGCTTCCTCGATCCTGAAGCCGCCGTCGACGCGGCGCTGCGCATGCAGCAGGACGGCGCCGATCTTGTCGACGTCGGCGGCGAATCGACGCGCCCCGGCGCCGACCCCATTCCGGCCGCCGAAGAGCTCGCGAGGATCATGCCGGTGCTCCGCGCGCTCGCAGGTCGGCTGACGATCCCGGTCTCGATCGACACGTCCAAGGCGGACGTCGCACGCGCCGCCGTCGACGCCGGCGCCGCGATCATCAACGATGTGAGCGGTCTCCGCTTCGATCCGCCGGTCGCGGACGTCGTGGCGCGCAGCGGCGCGGCGATCGTCCTCATGCACACGCGAGGGATGCCAAAAACGATGTACGCGGAAGCGGTGTATGAGGATGTGATCGCCGATGTGCGACGGGAGTTGACCGAGAGCATCGCGGTCGCCACCGCCGCCGGCGTTCCCGTCGAGCGGCTCATCGTCGATCCCGGGATCGGGTTTGCCAAACGCCCGGCGCACAGCTATGGTGTGCTGGCCAGGCTGCCCGAGCTCGCGTCGGCGCTGGACCGTCCTCTGCTCGTCGGTCCGTCGCGCAAGTCGTTCATGCGAGCCGCGATCGGCGATCGGCCGGCGCCCGAACGCGATTGGGGAACCGCAGGCGCGGTTGCCGCCGCGGTTCTCGCCGGCGCCCACATCGTCCGTGTACACGCCGTTGCAGAGATGACGCAAGTCGTAGCCGTCGCCGAAAAGATCCGCAGAGCAGGACAACAGGACACCACGTGAATTGGCTCACCACGCTCCTTCGCCGTCCGCGCCTCGGCGTGTGGGACATCGTCGACATCCTCGTGGTGTCGATCCTCATTTACGAAGTCCTGAAGCTCATTCGCGGGACGCGCGCGGTCCAGATGGCGCTCGGCGCAGCCTTTCTCGTTCTCCTCTTCTACGGCTCGCGGTGGAGCCATCTCGAAACGGTCAACTGGCTCGTGCGGAACCTCGTCGGCTACATCGTCTTTGCCGTCATCGTCCTGTTCCAGTCCGATATCCGCCGGGCGCTCGCCCATCTTGGCCGAGGGCCGTTCTTCCGGTACTTCGCGAAGGCGGAGTCGGCCGAGGAATCGATCGAAGAGCTCGTCGTCGCGGCGAATATGCTGTCGTCGCAGCGCATCGGCGCCATCGTCGCGATCGAGCGGCAGATCGGGTTGCGGAATTACATCGAGGGCGGCATCCCCCTCGACGCCGTGCTGACATACGATCTGCTGTTGGCCATTTTTCATTCGGATTCGCCGCTGCACGACGGCGCCGTCATCGTGCAGGACGATCGCGTGGCGGCCGCCGCGTGCTTCCTGCCGCTGACGGTGAATCCGAAGCTCAGTAAGGAGCTCGGCTCGCGCCATCGCGCGGCGATTGGTCTGACGGAAGAAAACGATTCGGTGGCGATTGTGGTGTCGGAGGAAACGGGCAAGCTCTCGATCGTCGCAGACGGTCAAATCGAACGCGGTCTGAGCCCCGACGAGCTTCGCGCCAGATTGCGCGCGCTCGTCCTGCAGAAGCCAACCAGTGGCGCCGCGCGTGAAGAGATGCAGTACACGTGATGATCTGCAGGCACACCGCGGCGAGCCGCGACAGGCGCGTGACAGCCTTGAGCCCGAGCGAGTGCGCAGGCGCGAGCGAGAGCGCCTGGGGGTGGATTCCCCAGGCGCCGTGAGTAACGTGGGTCCCCACGCGCAAAGCAAATAATGAAGCTGAGTGCCCTCTGGCCGTTTCGCCATTTCGGGTTGAAGGTACTGTCGCTCGGCCTCGCGATCCTCTTGTGGATGGCGGTGGCGGGCGAAGAGACCGTCGAGCGTGGATTGCGTGTGCCGCTCGAACTGCAGCAGGTGCCCGCCGGCCTCGAGCTGACCGGCGAAGTGCCCACTGCGGTGGATGTTCGAGTTCGCGGCGCGTCAGGCGCGTTGAGCCGAGTGGCGGCCGGAGAAGTCGTCGCGGTTCTCGATCTGCGCAGCGCGCGCGCAGGTCAGCGATTGTTCCCGCTGACGCCCGAGCAGGTGCGCGCGCCGTTCGGCGTCGAAATCGTGCAGGTGACGCCGTCCGCCATCGCGTTCGCGTTCGAGCCGTCGGCGACCCGCACGGTGCCGGTCGAGCTCTCCGTCGAAGGACGTCCTGCGCCCGGATACATTGTCGGCTCGATGACGTCGGAGCCGGCGCGCGTCGAGATCGTCGGACCCGAGAGCGCCGTGAAGCGCGCGACCGAAGCGCTGGCCGAACCGGTGCCGATTGCGGGCGCGCGCGATCGCGTGCGCGAAACGGTCACCGTCGGCGTGCTCGATCCCGCCCTGCGGCTGAAGAGCGCGCGCTCGGCGATCGTGACCATCGACATCCAGCCGGCGCCGCTCGAGCGGACGCTGCACAACCAGCCGGTGCATCTCAGCAACCTTGGGGCGACTCTGGTGGCGCAAGCCGATCCCTCGACGGTGAACGTGTCGCTGCGCGGCAGCCGCGAGGCGCTGGCGCGTCTTCAGAGCGACGATGTGCGGGCGTTCGTCGACGTCGCGGGCCTCGGCACCGGACTGTACCCGTTGACCGTGTATGCGGACGTCAAACGCGAAGCGGGCGTGACGCGCATCGAGCCTTCTGTCGTCCAGGTGCGAATCAGTCGTGGCCAATAGCGAAGCCACCGTTCCGAAGTTGTTCGGCACCGACGGCGTCCGCGGCGTCGCCGGCCGTTACCCGCTCGATCCTCCGACCGTCCGGCGGCTGGGCGCAGCGCTCGTGCGCGCGATGACGTCGGGCCGCGAGCGGTCGGATGCCGCGAAAGGGCCCCGGCTGCTGGTCGGCCGCGACACGCGCGAATCGGGCGCGTGGATCGAGCGCGAGCTGGCGCACGGCGCGCGCGGGGAAGGCGCGGCGGTCACGAGCGCCGGCGTCGTTCCCACGCCGGCTGTGGCGTATCTCACGCGTGCGCACGGCTACGACGCGGGAGTAGTCATCTCGGCGTCGCACAATCCGTACGAGGACAACGGCATCAAGGTGTTCTCGGGCAAAGGCGAGAAGTTCACCGAGGGTGTCGAGCGCGAGGTCGAGGCCATCGTCGCGGATTCGTCGTGGCACGCGAAGGGCGGCGACGCGGGATCGGTGCCGCACGTCGATCTGGTCGGCGCCTATCTCGATCATCTGCGCGCCGTGTTTCCCGAAGCGCCGCGGCTCGCGGGGTTCGCGCTCGCGATCGACTGCGCGAACGGAGCGACGGCTGCGGCGGCGCCGGAATTGTTCCGCAGTCTCGGCTTCGCCCTGACCATCATCGGCAACCAGCCCGACGGCCGGAACATCAACCTGAATTGCGGGTCGACGCACCCGGAGGCGCTCGGGCGGACCGTCGTCGAGCACGGATGCCGGATGGGCGTCGCGTTCGACGGCGACGGCGACCGCGCCATCTTCGTCGACGACCGCGGCCGCATCGTCGACGGCGACGCGGTGCTGTTGATGTGCGCCCGTCAGCTCCAGCGTGAAGGACGGCTGAAGGGCAACGCGATCGTGGCGACCGTGATGAGCAACATCGGCCTCGAGCTCGCGCTGAAGCCGCTCGGCATCGATCTCGTGCGCTGCTCGGTCGGCGACAAGTATGTGATGGAGGAAATGCTGAACGGCGGCTTGTCGCTCGGCGGCGAACAATCGGGCCACATCATCTTTTCGGATTATCTGTTCACGGGCGACGGCCTGTGCACCGCGCTGAACGTGCTTCGGACCATCGCGCTGACGGGACGCGCGCTCTCGGATCTCGCGTCGGATCTCACCACGTATCCACAGGTGCTGCTCAACGTCCGCGTGCGCGAAAAGGCGGATCTGAAGACAGTTCCGCCGATCGCGAGCGTCATCTCGCGCGTCGAATCGCGAGTGGCGGGCCAGGGACGCCTGCTCGTCCGCTATTCGGGCACCGAGCCGCTGCTGCGCGTGATGCTGGAAGGAAAGCAGCAGGACGAGATTCGCGCCTGGGCCCAGGAGATCGTCGATGTGGTCAAAGAATACCTTGGATAAGGGCAAAGGGCAGAGGGCAAAGGGCACTCCGCGCACGGTGATTCGCCTTGCTGCCCTTTGCCCTCTGCCCTCTGCCCTTCGATGATCCGGCTCTCCGTCAACGTCAACAAGGTCGCGACGCTGCGCAACTCGCGCGGCGGCCACGCGCCGAGCGTGCTCGAGGCGGTCGATGTCTGCGTCGCGGCCGGTGCGCCTGGCATCACCGTCCATCCGCGCGCCGACCGGCGCCACATCACGCCGGATGACGTGCGCGACATCGCGCGCCGGCTGCGCGAGCGGGCGCCCGGCGTCGAGTACAACATCGAAGGCGATCCCAGGCCGGAGCTGCTCGCGCTCGTCGAGGAAGTGCGTCCCACGCAGTCCACACTCGTTCCGGTCGTGCCTGGAGAGATTACGAGCCAGGCCGGGTGGCAGCCCGGGGCAACGACGGAACGGATGCCTGTCGTGATCGAACGGCTGCACGCGCGCGGCGTACGCGTGAGTCTGTTCGTCGACGCCGTTCCGGATCCGATTCGGTGGGCGGCATCGGTCGGCGCGGACCGCGTCGAGCTCTACACCGAGCCGTTCGCGCGCGCGTTCGAGCGCGGAGTCGACGAAGGACGCCGCTCGTTCGCGCGGTACGTGGAAGCCGCTCAGCTCGCGCATACGCTCGGCGTCGGCGTGAACGCCGGCCACGATTTGGATTTGTCGAACCTCGTTCTGTTCCGCGAGCTGCCGTTCCTCGATGAGGTCTCGATCGGCCACGCGATCATCTCGCGCGCGGTCTTCGTCGGCCTTGCGACGGTCGTCCGCGAGTATCTCCAAGTGCTATGATCGACGGCTCCGAATGAGATCAGATGCGATCGCGTACGGAATCGCCGGCGTGCTCTTCGGCTTGATCGCGGGCTGGATCATCGGCTCGCAGCAAGCCGGCGGACGTCCGCTTCCGGCGGCTGCGCCTCAGCAGCCGACCGCGGCTGGCTCCACGCAGGGCACGACGCGCGCCGCCGTACTCGACGAGACGCAGGTGAACGCGCTGAAATCCGTTGCCGATCGCGAGGCTTCGAATCCGAAGCCGCGCGTCGAGCTCGCGAACCTGTACTTCGACGCCGAGCGATACGACGAGGCGGTGAAGTGGTACACCGACGCGCTGAAGCTGAATCCGAACGACGCGAACGTCAGCACCGATCTCGGCGTGTGCTACTACTACACGAACCAGCCGGACAAGGCGCTCGAGCAGTTCGACAAATCGCTGAAACTCGATCCGAAGCACGCCAAGACGCTGTTGAACGTCGGCATCGTCAAGGCGTTCGGCAAGCAGGATCTGCAGGGCGCGACCGAGGCCTGGCAGCAGGTGCTCGAGATCGCGCCGGACACTCCCGAAGCGCAGGCGGCGAAGCGGGCGCTCGACAGCCTGCAGTCGGCGCATCCCGGCGCCGCCGGCACGCAAAAGCCGGGATCATGATTCTGCGCTTCCTGCTCATCTCCATCCTGCTGACGCTCGCCGTCCGCGCCGCCGGACGGCTGATTGGCGGCATCATCGACGGGATCAGCGGACAGCCGCGCGGCGCGGGCGCGTCGCAGCGCCGCGTGCAGATGGCGCGCGATCCCATCTGCGGAACGTTCGTCCTGCCGGATCGCGCGCTGTCGATCGCCGACGGCCACGGCCGCGTGTTCTTCTGCTCGGAGATCTGCCGCGACAAATACCGCGCTCGTACCGCATGACCACGGAATCCGCGCTGCGCGCCGACATCGTCGAGGTCGGCCGCCGCCTGTACGCCCGCGGCTATACCGCGTCGAACGACGGCAACATCAGCGTCCGGCTCGGATCGGATCGGCTGCTCATGACGCCCAAAGGCGTGTGCAAGGGATTCATGACGCCCGACCTGATGTGCATCACCGACCTCGACGGGCGCAAGCTGCAGGGCGATCGCGATCCATCGTCCGAAATGCTGATGCACCTCGAGGTGTACCGCCAGCGGCCCGACGTGCAGGCGGTCGTCCACGCGCATCCGCCGACGGCCACCGGGTTCGCCGTCGCCGGCATTCCGCTCGATCGCGCCGTGCTCGCCGAGGTGCTGACGACGCTCGGCAGCATTCCGATCGCGGAGTACGCGACGCCGTCGACGAGCGAGTTGCCGGAAGCGGTGCGGAAGTACATCAAGGCGCACGACGGGATGCTGCTCGCCAATCACGGCGCGCTCACCGTCGGCGCGGATCTGTACTCGGCGTACTACAAGATGGAGACGGTCGAGCACTTCGCGAAGATCAGCCTCGTCGCGCGGCTGCTCGGCCGAGAGAACCTGATCTCGCGCCAGGAAGTGATTCGGCTGCAGGGGCTGCGCGACACGTACGGCATCAAAGCGCCGGCGCCGATCTGCGCCGAGGACGCGGTCGTCGAGGATGCCGCAACCTGTCAGATCGTGCAGGCGCCGTCGAGTCCCGGCTCGCGGCTCGTGCCCGACGTTTCGCCGAAGGCTGCGGCGGAGACCGATGGAGAAATTCGGTTAACATACCGCGAACTCTCGGCCCTGATTGAAGACGCGATAAAGAACTTGCGCTGAAACGGCGACTGGCTGATGCTCCATCCCGCCAGTGGCGTCCGGCTCGAGCCGGATATCGCGTCGCTGATGTTTCGGATATCCGCCTGAAGGCGGACGCCACTGACACAGCCGTTACGAAGGAGACGACAATGGGCGAGGCGTTAGGGATGGTCGAAACCAAGGGGCTGGTCGCGATGATCGAGGCCGCCGATGCGATGGTGAAGGCGGCAAAGGTCACGCTCGTCGGCTGGGAGAAGATCGGCGCCGGCTACGTGACGGCGATCGTGCGCGGCGACGTCGCAGCCGTGAAGGCGGCGACCGACGCAGGCGCCGCGGCGGCGCGGCGCGTCGGTGAGCTCGTCTCGGTGCACGTCATCCCGCGCCCGCACGCCAACCTCGAGGACGCGCTGCCGATCGGCAAGGCCACGGCGGTGAAAGCGTAGGGAATGCTTCTCGCGAAAATTGTCGGAACGGTCGTCGCCACACGAAAGGATCCGCGGCTCGTGAGCAACAAGCTGCTGGTGGCGCGGCCAATTGATCCCGGCGGCAAAGCGGACGGCAACGATCTCGTCGCCGTCGATACGGTCGATGCCGGAGTCGGAGAGACGGTGCTCATTGTCAGCGGCAGCTCGGCGCGCATGGCGTCCGGCATGAAAGACTGTCCGGTCGACGCCGCCATCGTCGGCATCATCGACGCGATCGAGGTCAGCGACTGATGCAGCTCGCGCGAGTCATCGGCGACGTCGTCGTCACGCGCAAGGACGAGAACCTCACCGGTATCAAGCTGCTCGTCGTGCAACCGTTGACGCCCGACCGGCAACCGGCAGGCCGACCGCTGGTTGCGGTCGATGCCGTCGGCGCCGGCGTCGGCGAAGAGGTGTTCTTCGTGCGCGGCAAGGAAGCAAGTTTTCCGTTTTATCCGGTCGAGCCGCCCGTGGACGCTGGCATTGTCGGCATCGTCGATCATTGGGACCTGGAGAGAACATGAGAATTGGGTAATTGGGTAATTGGGTAATCGGGTAAGCGAGGAATTGATTGCCCAATTGCCCGATTACCCGATTACCCGATTACCCGATTACCCGATTACGTTACCCGATTATCCAATGCAGATTGCCCGAGTGGTCGGAACGGTCGTCTCGACGCAGAAGCACGAGAAGTTCGAGGGCGCGAAGCTGCTGCTGGTGCAGCCGTTGAACGTCGACGACACGCCGCGCGGGACGGCGCTGCTCGCCGTGGACGGCGTTGGCGCCGGCGTGCAGGAGAAGGTGTTGATCGTCCTGGAAGGACGCGCCGCCGGCGAAGCGCTCGGCAAGAAGGGCGCGCCCGTCGATGCCGCGGTGATTGGCATCATCGATATGGTGAACGTCAGTGAATGATGACGAGCTGCGCCAATTGGTGCGGCAGTCAATCGCCCGGCATCTTGCGTCGGAAGCGCCGCACGCGGCGCCGGCGCCTGTTGCGGCCTTTCGCGCGCACGCGAGCCACGCCCTGCTGCCGCTCGCGCGCGGCGCTGATGGCGACGGTGCATGCCTGATCGAGCCGACCGTGCGCTGCAATCATTGCGGTTACTGTCTCTCTTATGGACACTGAGCGGACGTCAGTGCAACAAGCCTCGAGGATCCTCGTCACGAGGCGTCTTCCCTCGTCGGTCCTCGCGAAGCTCGAAGCGGCAGGCGGCGTGGATCTCTATAGCGGCGACGCGGCCATTGCACCGGACGAGCTCCGCGCCCGGGTCGCTGACAAGAATGCGCTCGTGTCGCTGCTGACCGACGCCATCGATCGCACGGTGATCGATGCCGCGCCGGAGCTGAAGGTCATCGCCAATGTTGCGGTCGGCTTCAACAACATCGACGTCGCTTACGCGACGTCGCGCGGCGTCGTCGTCACCCACACGCCCGACGTGCTGACCGAGTCGGTTGCCGACTTCACCTGGGCGTTGATTCTCGCAATCACGCGCCGGCTTGCTGAAGGCGAGCGCGTTGTCCGCAGCGGCGCGTGGAAAGGCTGGGCGCTCGATTTCATGCTCGGCACCGAGCTGAACGGGAAGCAGCTCGGGCTCGTCGGCGTCGGTCGCATCGGACGCGCCGTTGCCGCGCGGGCGCCCGTCTTCGGCATGCGCGTCGTCTACACGGAGCCGCGCGACGTCGACCTGCCCGGCGCCGAAAACGTCTCCCTCGATCGCCTGCTGAACACGTCCGACATCGTGTCGCTGCACGTTCCCCTGCTGCCGGAGACGCGTCATCTGATCGACAAGAAATCTCTGGCGCGGATGAAGCGCTCGGCCTATCTGATCAACACGGCGCGCGGGCCGGTCGTCGACGAAGCGGCGCTCGCGTGGGCGCTGCAGCACCATCTGCTCGCCGGCGCGGCGCTCGACGTGTACGAGAACGAGCCGGCGGTTCATCCCGAATTGCTGAAGCTCGACAACGTCCTCCTGGTCCCGCACCTCGCAAGCGCGACCACCGAAACCCGAACCGCGATGGCCGATCTCGCGGCGGAAAATGTGCTGGCCGTTCTGGCCGGCCGTCCCGCTCTCACGCCGGTCGTCCTGTCCCAACGCTGAACACGCAAGGACCGCTGAACCCGATGCATCCGTCCAACCGCCAATGGGTTCGTTTCTGGATCCGCGTCGTCGCCGTCCTTCTGCTTGCGTTAGCGGCGACCGTCGCGCGCGCGGCCAGTTCCTGCGAATGGGAGGGCGTCGAGCGCGTCGTCGCCGTCGGCGACGTTCACGGCGCGTACGATCGTTATGTCGAGATGCTCACAGTCGCGGGCGTGATCGACGCGAACGGCCGCTGGGCCGGCGGCTCGACGCACTTCGTCCAGCTCGGCGACGTCGTCGATCGCGGCCCCGATTCGCGCAAGGCGCTCGACTTTCTCAGGCGGCTCGAGCGCGAGGCCCAGTCGGCCGGCGGCCGCGTTCACGTGCTGCTCGGCAACCACGAGGTGGCGCGGATGCTGGGCGATTTGCGGCTGACGGCGCTCGCCGAATACGAGGCGTTTGCCGCGAGCGGATCAGAGGCGCTTCGCGAGCGGTTTCTGCAGACGCTCAAGCCGGCCGAGCGCGACGAAGCGCTCAAGCAGACGCCGCTCGGCCAAATCGAGATGCGACAGGCGTTCGGTCGCGATGGCGAATACGGGAAGTGGCTGCGCCAGCTGCCGGTCACAGTCAAGATCAACGGGATCGTCTTCGTGCACGGCGGCATCTCGCCTGCCGTGGCGCCGCTCGGATGCAGCGCCATCAACGATCAGGTCCGCCGAGAGCTGACGTCGGATCTCGACAAAACGCGGACGGCGCCGCTCGCCAGCCTGGCGGCACGGGTCGACGGTCCGTTGTGGTACCGCGGCCTCGCGCAGGAGCCCGACGCGTTCGCTCCCCAGGTAACGGAGATCCTGTCGAAGATGGGTGCGCGGGCGATTGTGATCGGCCACACCGTGTCGACGACCGGACGCATCGGCACGCGCTTCGACGGCCGGGTCGTTCAAATCGACACGGGCATGCAGCCCGCCTACGTGCCGAACGGGCGCGCGTCGGCGCTCGAGATTCGCAGAGGAGAAGCCACCGCCATTTACGTCGATCGGCGGGAGCCGGTGGCAATCGCGAAGGGGGCTGGCGTGTCCGATGAGGAAGATCTGGTAGGGGCCGACCCGTGTGTCGGCCCCCGAGCGTCCGTGACGAGCCGCCGCTGGGCGGACACGTTGGTCCGCCCCTACTTCTTCGGGGTCGCGGCGCCCTTCGACACGACGCGCACGCTCGCTGCGTGCATCGTGCCGCCCATGTCGTGATAAGTCACGCTGACCCTGTCGCCCATCGCGACGGCGTCGGTGGCGGTCAGGTTGCCGGCCTTCGCCTTCGTTCCCAGACCCTTCCCGACGAACTTCGTGCTGTTGTCGACCGTGAAGGTCATGTCCTTGCCGCCCGCTGCGGTGACGGTCAGCGAACTGCCCGACACGGCCTTGACGGTGCCGCTCGCGGTCATCGACTTGGCCTTGCCTTGCGCCTGAACGCCCACTGCGGGCGCGAGACACAGCGCGGACACCGAAAGAGCGATCACTAACAAGCGTTTCATCTGATCCTCCCTTGGCAAAAAAGGCCGACTACTATACTAACTGAACTGATGTCAAAAGTTCCCTCGGCGACGGTTCATCGTGTCATGCGCTCGCTCGCGCGCGCGATCGACAACCTGGATCTGCCGGCGGTCGAGAAGATTTCGGAAGAGAGTCAGGAAGACCCGTTCGAGGTGCTGATTGCGACGATGCTCTCGGCCCAGACGCGCGATGCGGTGACCGCGTCTGCGTCCGAACGGCTGTTCCGCGCGGCGCGGACGCCGCGAACGATGGCGAAGCTCAGCGTGAAGCGGATCGAGCGGCTCATCTACCCGGTCAGCTTCTATCGGCACAAGGCGAAGCACGTGAAAGAGACGTGTCGCCTGGTCGTCACGCGGCATCATGGCCGCGTGCCTGGCACGATGGAAGAACTGCTCGCACTGCCCGGCGTCGGTCGCAAGACCGCGAACCTCGTCTTGATCCTCTCGTTCAAGAGCCTGAAGAACATCTGCGTCGACACGCACGTGCATCGTATCTCGAACCGTCTTGGCTGGGTGCGCACGCGGACACCCGAAGAGACGGAGCAGGCGCTGTACAAGGCGACAGACCGGCGCTGGTGGCCGTACATCAACCTGTATCTCGTCACGTGGGGACAGAACGTCTGCCGTCCGGTGTATCCGCGCTGCGGCGACTGCGTGATTCGCGGCGATTGCGCGACGGGGAGGCGTTTACGTTTCTCCTCGCGCTGATTATCGTCGTCGAAACGACGAAAGGCACCTTTGCCTTCGAGACCTACGACTCCGAGGCGCCGAAGACGGTCGCGCACGTCGTCGATCTCGTCCGGCACGGTTTCTACGACGGCCAGCGGATTCACCGCGTGGCGCCGCGGTTCGTGGTGCAGTGGGGCGATCCGCGATCGCGGGATCTCGACGGTCAACAGACTGTCTTCGGCCACGTCACCGAAGGCGACGACGTGCCGGCGCGGCTGGAACGGGGCGATCAAATAATCCGGATGTACGTGCGGGAGTGACGGTGTTCGCGAGGTCGGGGAAGCGTACGGCGAACGCGGCCGGGTATTCGCCCTCGATCGGCTCGCCGAGCTGCTCCTTGATCATCACGGCGTTTGCGACCGATTTCGCCGAGAAGTGATTGTTCGTATAGAGGTACAGCTTCTTCACGAGCCGCCGCGCCGCATCGGCCGTCTCTGAAAACTCTCTCAGCTCTTCCGAGGAATACAGATAGTCGTACCGGTCCTCGGATTTGTCGTGCTTCCACCAATTCTTCGCATTCCGGCCGTGCAGCCGCATGTAGTAGAACCCTTCCACGTTCGGAAGGTAGTTCTGGCGAATCGAGAACCGGAACTTCGGTTCGTCGATCTGGACCCATGCGGCATCGAACGCGTTCAGCAGTTGGAGCGTTCCGCCGATGTTGTCGCTCCAGCTCTTGTGGCGCAGCTCCACGGCGACGCGGTTTCCGCCGAACGCGCGAAGAAGCCCATTGAGGTAGTCGCGCGACTGCGGCGAGTCCTTGAAGCTCGCGGGGAACTGCGCGAGCAGCGCCCCGAGCTTGCCGCTCGAGGCCAGCGGATCGATCCCCCGGCGGAATTCATCGAGGTCCGATTCGTTCGGCCGAACCAGCATCTGAACGAGGTCGTCATTTTTCATGCTCGGCGCCTTCGCGCCTCGCGACGGCTCAAGGCTGTCGCGCGCTGACGCGCTCGCGCCGTGGCGCGAGCGCGTATCTAGAACAGAACGTCGCAGTCTTTCTTCGAACATCCGGGGATGCGTAAAGCTCTGATAGAGCTTGACGGAAAACTCGAAGCCGGAAGGTGTGCGATCCGCCCAGCCGCGCGTGATCTCCGCGCGCGGCTGGCCGTAGAACGTCGAGTTCACTTCGACTGTGTCGAAGTGCTCGGCGTAGAACGCGAGCTCGTCGAAGCCTTTCGGCCGCGGCTTCGGATAGAAGACCCCGTTCCATGTCCCCTTGCCCGACGGGTAATTCCAGCCTGATGTTCCCACGCGGAGGTTCGACATTTTTCTAGTCAGAGCTTGGCGTACTTCTCCTTGTCGAATCCGAAGACGACTTTCGATCCCTTGATCAGGATCGGCCGGCGAATCAGATTCGGATTCTGCATCATCAGATCGATCGCTTCCTTCTTCGACTTCGGCAGCGCGCGCTCCTTCCACACCGGGCTGCGCGTGCTCACGTAATCGAGAAAGTCGTCCGCTCCGATGTGCTTCTCGAGGAACTCGCGCGACGGCGGCTCTCTGTTGATGTCGAGCTCGACCACGTCGACGCCTTGCTTGTCCAGAAAACTTCTGGCGTTCTTGCATGTCGTTCAGGTGGGCTTCCAGTAGAAAGTCGGCTTCGCCATGGCACAATGGTAGAAGCAAGCCGGGGCTGGGAGCTAGGGGCTGGGGCTGGAAAAAATCCAGCTGCCGGCCCCCGGCAACCAGCCCCCGGTTTTTATGCTTACGGTCAACGAGATCTTCTACTCGATCCAGGGCGAATCGACGCGCGCGGGGGAACCGTGCGTGTTCGTGCGGCTGACGGCGTGCGATCTGCGCTGCTCCTGGTGCGATACGCCGTACGCGTTTCACGAGGGGCGCAAGATGTCGATCGACGACATCATGACCGCTGTGGAGAAGCACGGGTGTCGGCTCGTCGAAATCACGGGCGGCGAGCCGCTGCTGCAGGAGGACGTGTATCCGCTGATGGATCGGCTGCTTGCCGCCGGCCGGACGGTCATGCTGGAGACGGGAGGACACCGGTCGATCGACCGCGTTCCGACGGCCGTGCGGAAGATCGTCGACGTCAAGTGCCCCGGCAGCGGCGAGGCGGACAGGAACGACTGGCAGAACCTCGATCGCCTCGCGCCGCACGACGAGGTGAAGTTCGTCGTCAAGGATCGCGCCGACTATGACTTCGCCCGCGACGTGATCGATCGCCACCATCTCGGGTCGAGGCCGAACGTCTTGCTGTTGTCTCCCGTCCACGGCGTGCTCGATCCGAAGACGCTGTCCGAGTGGATGCTCGCGGATCGGCTTCCCGCGCGCCTGCAGCTGCAGCTCCACAAATACATCTGGTCTCCCACGACCCGTGGCGTCTAGGGCCGTCGTTCTCCTGAGCGGAGGCCTCGATTCGTACACCGCCGCGGCAATTGCGAAGTCCGAGGGCTTCGCGCTGTGTGCGCTGACGATCTTCTACGGTCAGCGGCACGCGCGTGAGGTCGAGAGCGCGCGGTCCGTCGCGCGCGCGCTCGCCGTCGAGCGGCGCCTGGAGCTGAACGTCGACCTGCGCGGCATAGGCGGATCGGCGCTGACCGGAGCGATCGAGGTCCCGCGCGATCGCGATCCATGCGCGGCCGCCGACATTCCTGCGACCTACGTACCTGCGCGCAACACGATCTTCCTTTCGCTCGCGCTCGGCTGGGCGGAAGTGCTCGAGGCGCGCGATCTCGTCATCGGCGTGAACGCGCTCGACTACTCCGGCTATCCCGATTGCCGCCCGGAATTCATCTCGGCGTTCGAGGCGCTCGCCAACCTCGCGACGCGCGCCGGCGTCGAGGGCGCGCGGTTCCACGTGCACACGCCGCTCATCGCCATGAGCAAGAGCGACATCATCCGCCGCGGTCTCGAGATCGGCCTCGACTACGGCCTGACGCACAGTTGTTACGATCCGACACCTGGCGGCGGCCCGTGCGGCCGCTGCGACAGCTGCGTGCTGCGCGCCAAGGGGTTTCGCGAAGCCGGGGCCCGCGATCCATTGGTCCTGCGCTAGAATCGCGAAAAGTTGCGCTTCCTCCGAGATCAGCCCGTCCGCCGGCAAGTCATTGCCCTCACGTGCGCAATACTCGCACCGATAGTAGTTGGGCTCGCCTGGTCGGCGAACCGGACGCGCACGGAGCGGGAAGCCGAATTGCGCGATCAGGCGGGATCGATCGCGACGACGGCGGCCGCCTATCTGACGCAGTACCTGGGCGGCGTCGATTCGGTCGCGTCGGCACTCGCGCTTCACCCTTCCGTCGTCGATCTCGATCGTGAACCATCCGATCGGCTGTTCGCGACGGTGCTGCGTAATCAGCCGCTGCTGCTCAACATCGTCCTCAGCAACCGCCAGGGGATGATCAGGGGCAGCGGTCTTCCCGTGCGCGCGAGCCAGAGCGTGACGGTCGTGTATCCGTACGTGATGGACGTCGTCGCGACGGGCAGGCCGATCGTCAGCGAGTTGATGACCGGCGTGGTCTCGGGAAAGCCGACGATCATCATGGCGTACCCCGTAAGTCGCGCCGACGACGTGGTCGGCGTCATCGCCATCGGTCTCGATCTCGCGCACCTGCAGACGGTTTTCAACGACGTGCCGCTTCCCGAAGGATCGGTCATCACGCTCACCGACGAGAAAGGGCGCGTACTGGCGCGCAGCCGCGACTCCGAGCGGTACATCGGGAAGTTCAGCGGCGCGCATCCCGTTGCGCCGCGCGACGTGCCGCGCACGCAGCGGCTCATGGGCCTCGACGGCGTCGAACGGTTCTACGGCAACGCGCCGATCGATCGCGGCCCGTGGCTGCTCAGCGTCGGCATTCCGACGAGCGTCGCGATGACGCGCATCACGCCGCTGTGGCGGCGCGATTTCGGCATTGCGGCGCTCGGTCTGACGGCGTTCCTCGTCGTCTCGCTGGTCTTCGCGCATCTGTTCAGCCGCGACCTGAACCGGCTGCGCCAGGGCGTGCAGCGCATCGCCGACGGCGATCTCTCGCCGCCGGTCAAGGGTCCCGTTCCGAATCTCGAGCTGCGGCAGCTGCAGGACGCGTTCATCACGATGGCCGCGAACCTGCGCAACGCGCACGCCGCGCTCGATCGACAGATTGAACAGGAGCGGAAGATGCGCGAGGTGCTGCAGTCGCTGCAGCGCCAGGTCGTTCGCCAGGAGCGGCTCGCCGCCGTCGGCGTGCTCGTCTCGGGCGTCGCGCACGAATTGAACAATCCGCTGCAGGCGATCCTCGGTACGGTGGAGCTGCTCGAGCGGCAGAGCCCGCTGCCGCAGGACGCGCTCGAGGAAATCGGATTCATCAAGACGCAGAGCGGCCGCGCGCGCGAGATCATCCGCAACCTCTCGCGCTTCAGCACGCAGCAGTCCGGTCCGCCCGCGCTCGTCGATCTGCGCGACGTCATCGCCGAGGTCGTCCAGCTGCGGCGCCGGAGCCTCGACGACTCCGGCATCGCGCTCGACGTCGAGACGATGACGACGCGTAAGGTGTACGCGAACTTCACCGAAATCGAGCAGGTCACGCTCAACTTCGTGATCAACGCGCAGCAGTCCATCGAAGCGGCCGCCCGGCGGAACGGACGGATTCTCGTCCGCGTGTTCGATGCCGGAAAAAAAGTACGGCTCGACGTGCAGGATGACGGCCCCGGCGTGGCGCCGACCGACGAGCCGAAGCTGTTCCAGCCGTTCTTCACGACGAAACCGGTCGGCAAAGGCACCGGTCTCGGGCTGTCGGTGAGCTACGGGATCATCGAGTCGTACGGCGGCGCCATCGGCTACCTCGGTAACGAGTGGGGCGGCGCCACGTTCTACTTCGAGCTGCCGGCCGCCGACCCTGCGACCCAGGATCGCCACAGCGATGACCAATCGCCTCTACTACACCGATCCGTATCTTCAAGCCTTTGATGCGACCGTCACGGCGGTCGATCGCGTCGGCGATCGGACCGTCGTGGCGCTCGATCGCACGGCGTTCTATCCGACCTCCGGCGGTCAGCCGTACGACACCGGCACGCTCGGCGCGCTCCGCGTCGTCGACGTCTTCGATCGCGACGACGGTTCGGTCGCCCACGTGGTCGAGGGCGTCGTGCCGCAGCCCGGGCAGCAGGTACGAGGCGAGATCGACTGGCCGCGCCGCTTCGACCACATGCAGCAGCACACGGGGCAGCACGTCCTGTCGGCGGCGTTCGAGCATCTGTTCCGCGTGCGGACCGTCAGCTTTCATCTCGGCGCCGACGTCTCGACGATCGATCTCGCGCGCGAGACGACGGCGGCGGAAATCGATGCCGCCGAGCGCGAAGCGAATCGCGTCGTGTGGGAGGACCGCCCGGTGACGATTCGATTCGCAAGCGCCGAGGAAGCGGCGAGCCTTCCGCTCCGCAAGGAGCCGAAACGCGAAGGGACGCTGCGGTTGATCGACGTCGAGCGGTTCGATCTCTCGGCCTGCGGCGGCACTCACGTCGCGCGCACCGGAGCCATCGGCATCATCGCCGTCGCGGCATGGGAGCGATTCAAGGGAGGGGAGCGCGTCGAGTTCCTCTGCGGCGGCCGCGCGCTCGATCGATTCGGTTCGCTGCGCGACGCCGTCGCGGCAAGCGTCCGGCTTCTCTCTGTTCTGCCGCAGGAGCTGCCGGGCTCGATCGAGCGACTGCAGCTGGAAGCGAAAGAGCAGAGGCGATCGAGCTCGGCGCTGCAGTTGGAACTCGCGGCCTATCGCGCGGATGAGCTCGCCGCCGCTGCGGCGATCATTCACCAGTCGGCCGGCCTCGCTGATGAGCATCCTGCCCGACTGGTGGTCCGGGCCATTGATGCGGATGCGGGCATGCTCAAGGCACTCGCCATGGCGGTCGTGGCCAGGGACGGGTACATCGCCGTGCTCACCTCGACCACTCGGCCGGCGGTCGTCGTCGTCGCTCGCTCGTCGGATGTGACCGTCAGTTCCCATCAGGTTCTTGCCAAATTGATTGCGCAGTTCGGCGGGCGTGGAGGCGGGAAAGCGGAGCTGGCGCAGGGAGGCGGCCTGGATGCGCAGCCGGACACTATTCTTGCCGCGGCCCGTGAGGCGCTCACCTCATCGACACGACAATGATTTGCCGAGCTCGCCGGTGTCGCGTGACCGCCGCGATCACGGTCTCTTGCTGCGGGAGAGCGTCGCCAGCCGCACGACGACCGCGTCCGCGGTGCGGTTGATCGTTTCCGCCGGCGCGTCGAAGTTGTTCGCGATGATCGAGAAGACCACGCGCTCGCCATCAGCAGTCGTCACGAAACCCGAAAGCGCGCGTACGTTGGACATCGATCCGGTCTTCGCCCGCGCGTTGTTCTCGGCCGCCGTCCCTTTCATCCGGTTCGAGAGCGTACCGTCGCGGCCGGCGATCGGCAGCGAGGCCACGAACGGCGCGCTCAGCCGCGGATCGCGATCGACGTACGCGAGAATCGTGACGAGCGCCTCTGGCGTCACGTAGTCGTAGCGCGACAAGCCCGATCCGTCCCGCTGAATCACCTCGCTTGGCGCGACGCCCCACGGTTGCAGGATCGCTTGCACCGCCGTCCGTCCATTCACCGCCGTCGCGGCGCCCGCCGACAGCCCGATCGTCTTGAGCAGCGTTTCGGCGTACTGATTCTGGCTCGCCTTCATGAGCCGATCGGCGAGCGCCGACAGCGGCGGCGATCGGTAGGCGACGATCGTTCGGCCGTCGCTTCGCGCCGGCGCATCACCGATGTCGTCGATGTCGACCGCAGGTCCGCGCACGTCGATGCCGTTCGCGATCAGCGCCGATCGGAACGCGCTGACGAAAAAGAGCGTCGGGTTGTCGACCGCGACCGATTCGACGATCGGCGCCGCGCCCAGCGCGATCGTTCCGCGCAGCGTGAGACGCGGGCTGCCCGGCAGACGCCGCGCCGCGATTGATGGTGGCAGGCCGGCCGCGGACGTCGTCACGTCGTTGTCGACCGAGAGGCCGCTCGCGGCGGGTACGACGCTGATGCCGGCGACATCGCCTGCCGCGGCGCCCGGTACGACGGTGATGCGCACCGCATCTTCGTTCAGCTGCAGCGCGCCGACGCCGGCTGCGTAATCGTCGGGCAGATCGTCCCACGACCATCCGAACCCGAGCGTTTCGTCGTCGAACGTGTTGTCGTCGCCAACGATGCGGCCGGCAATGGATCGCACGCCGGCCGCCTCGAGCTGCCCGGCCCAGCGCGAGAAAAGGCGATCGGCCGATCCATCGGCAGCCATGAGGCTTGGATCGCCCGAGCCGACGACGACGAGATCGCCCTCGAGGACTCCGTTGTCGATGCGGCCGGCGATGCGCACCGTCGTTTCGTACGTGTAGTCCCATCCGAGCTTTTCCACAGCGGCGGCGAGCGTGACGATCTTCATGTTCGACGCCGGCATCATGAGCTTGCACGCGTTGAGCGTGTAGAGCGTCTCGTCGGTCTTGAGCGATTTGATCAGGACGCCCCAGAAGCCTCGCGCGAGCGCCGGATCGGCGAACAGCGCGTCGATGTCACGCCGCAGCTGTGCGACGGCGGTTGACGCGGTCTCAATCCCTTCAGCGGCGTCCGGCTTCAGGCCGATTCCACCAGCGGGTGCTCGAGTCGCGGCGTGACAGCTCGCGACCGTTGCGGCGAGAAGAAACGCTTGTAGACTACGCGCCATGCGCGCTGCAGCCATCACCGCCGCGATTCTACTGGCTCTCGCCATCGGCTCGCCTGAAAGGCTCGCCCTACACGAGACGGTAGAAGGGCTCGGCCTACACGAGACGGTAGAAGGGCTCGCCCTACACGAGACCGTAGAAACGCTCGCCCTACACGAGACGGTAGAAGGGCCTGCCCTACACGAGACCGTAGAAACGCCCGCCCTACATGAGGCCGTAGCGCGAGGCTTTCAGCCGAGCGTCGGTCGAGCAGTTCATCTCACGCTGCGCGAAGGAACGAACATGGCGGCCGCGCTCTCGCCCGACGGTCGCACCATCGCGATCGATCTGCTCGGCACGTTGTGGACGATGCCGGCGAACGGCGGCGCCGCGACAGCCATCACCGACATCTTCATGGACGCGCGCCAGCCATCGTGGTCGCCTGACGGAAGGAAGATCGCCTTCCAGGCGTATCGCAGCAGCACGTGGCAGATCTGGACCGTCAACGCCGACGGCAGCGACCTTCGCGCCATCACGTCGAGCCCGTTCGACGATCGCGAGCCGGTGTGGTCGCCCGACGGATTGCGCATCGCGTTCTCGTCGGATCGCAGCGGCAGCTACGACATCTGGACGGTAACGCTTTCGACGGGCGAGGTCGCTGCGATCACGACCGCACCCTCCAACGAGTTCATGCCGGCGTGGCGCAGCGCGACCGAGATCGCCTACGTGTCCGATCGGCGAGAGAAGCCCGGAATCTATGCGAGCGAGCAGTTGATCGCCGCCGCCGACGGCGCGCTCGCCGGACCATCGTTCGGTCCCGACGGCGCGATCGCGTTCAACGCGATTGCGGGCAGCCGCAGCCGGCTCGTCGTCAACGGCCGCAACATCGCGGACGCCGACGAAGACGTGTTTCCGTTCAGGCCCCAATGGATCACCAACGACGAATTGCTGTACACGGCGGACGGCAGGATCAAACGGCGGCCGGCCGCCGGCGGCGCGGCACGGACGATCGAGTTCAGCGCCGACGTGTCGTTCACGCGACCGGCGTTCACCCCGAAGCGTCATCGGTTCGACGTCGCCGGGCCGCAGCGTGCCGCCGGCATCACGCATCCAGCGATTTCGCCCGACGGCACTCAAGTCGTGTTCACGGCGCTCGGCGATCTCTGGCTGATGTCGGTCGACGGCTCCGCCGCGCCGCGGCGGCTCACGAACGACGCGGCGGTCGACACCGATCCGGCGTGGTCGCCTGACGGTCGGTCGATCGCGTTCGCCTCCGATCGAGGCGGATCGATGGAGATCTGGATCGCGGAGTCGCGGAGTGGCGACGCCCGCCAGCTGACCCATACCGGCGCCACGCCGACCGAGCCGTCATGGTCACCCGACGGCTCGCGGATCGCGTTCATCGACGCCGAGGGTCAACTGTACGTTGCGGAGGCGAAGAGCGGCGCCACGAGAAAGGCGCACGAGCGCCTCAACGAACCGGGACGTCCGAACTGGTCGCCGGAAGGAACGGCGCTGGTCGTTTCGTCGCTGAAGGTGTACTCGACGCGGTTCCGCGAAGGGACCAACCAGGTGCTCCGCATTTCGCTCGACGGCGCGCCCGATCGGTGGTTCGAACCGGCGCCGCACAAGTCGATCGGAATGCGCGAAGACTATGGTCCCGCGTGGTCGCCCGATGGGTCGCAGATGGCCGCGATCGTCGACGGACTGCTGGCAGTATGGCCGGTCGCGCGCGATGGATCGCCGCTCGGACCGCCGCGGCCGGTGTCGACGGATCGCGCCGGTTCGCCGTCGTGGACCGCCGATTCGCACCGGCTGCTGTATCAGACCGACTCCGGCTTCAAGCTCGTCGACGTCGCATCGCGCCGCGTGGTCACGAACATCGATCCGCATCTCACGTGGACATCAGCGACATCAATGGCATCCGCCCTTCGGCAGGCTCCGGGCGTCACGAGCTCGTCGAGGGACGGCGCCAGCCGGATGACAACGATCCATGCCGGTCGCCTCTGGGACGGCACGACCGACACGATCCGAACAGGCGTCGACATCGTCGTCGAAGGCGCTCGCATCAAGAGCGTCGAGCCGCATCGCGAAGCGCTGCACGCCGGACCGATCGTCGACGCATCGAACGACACCGTGATTCCGGGCCTCATCGAGATCCACACACATCTCAACAAGGAATATGGCGAGGCGCTGGGCCGCATCTTCCTGTCGTGGGGCATCACGACGGTCCGGAATCCGGCGACGAACGCGTTCGAGACGATGGAGAATCGCGAGGCGTTCGAATCGGGCGCGCGGATTGGACCGCGGTTGATCACGACCGGCGAGCCCTTCGACGGCACGCGCATCTACTATCCGGGAGGCTCATCGCTCGACGACACCGGTCAGTTGCCGCTGCAGCTTCAGCACGCGGCCGCATTCGGATTCGATTTCATCAAAACGTACGTCCGCCTGCCGGATCTGATGCAGAAGCGGATCATCGAAGAAGCGCACCGAATGGGCATGCCGGTGACGTCGCACGAGCTGTATCCGGCCGTGGCGTCCGGCGCCGACGGCGTCGAGCACATTCGGGGCACGAGCCGGCGCGGCTACTCACCGAAGATCACGGCGCTCTCTCGCTCGTACCGGGACGTCATCGATCTGCTCACGGCGTCGCAGATGACGCTGACGCCGACGATTGGCATCCAGGGCGGCTTCCGCCTCGAGACGCTGCGCGACGCGTCGTGGATTGACGATCGCCGAATCCAGACGCTCTATCCGCCTTCCGTACCGGCGCGCTGGCGCGCGCAGACGCGGACGGCGCCGATCGCGATGCTCGAGGACGCCGAGCGGCTCGTGAAGCCGCAGGAGAAGACGGTGTACGAAGTCGTCAAAGGCGGCGGCCGCGTGACCGCCGGCACCGACGCTCCCATCAATCCGTACGGGCTCAGCCTGCTGATGGAGCTGGAAAACTACGCGTCAGGCGGGTTGTCGCCGTTCGAAGTGCTGCGTACGGCCACAACCGTTTCCGCGGAGGCGATGGGTGTCGGCGCCGATCTCGGCAGCATCGAGGCCGGAAAGCTCGCCGATCTCGTCGTCATCGACGGAAATCCGCTGAGCGACATCAAACTGCTGCGACGGGTGAAACACGTGATGAAAGGAGGAGTGGTGTACGAAACGGAAGCACTGCTTAAGCGCTGAAGAGTGGTCGAACTGAAGTGAAATTTCTACAATCGCGTATCGAAGCTACTGCCGGCGACGACGTCTGGCCTCATCCGCAGCAGGGCCCGAACCTGCAGCCACAGCGTCTCGGGCGGACACGGCTTCAGCAGGTAGGCGTCGCATCCGGCCTGGAATGCTTCGTCGCGCACGGCGTGGTTGGCGGTCACGACGATGATTGGAATCGGCGAGGTCCAGCTCGACTCGCGCAGATGCTTGAGCACGGTCCATCCGTCGACGCGCGGCATGGCGAGGTCGAGCACAATGACGTCCGGCTTGAGATCGTTCGCTTTTTCGATACCGCTGCGGCCGTCCGTCGCGCTGAACGCGGTCATCCCCTTGACGCGGAGGTACTCGCCGTAGATTCGCCTGGCATCGACATCGTCGTCGACGATCAGGACCGTCAGCGCGTCAGACCTGGACCTGCGCTTAACAGACATGTGTGGCTGCCGCTACCCACATTGAGGTAAACCCGATGTTGGTAGCAACAACCCTGCCTATTTCACGATTTCGTCGAGCGATTTGTTGAATTCCGTGAAGTCTGCCGCATCCGTTTTCATCGCGCCGGCCTCGCCGGGCCGCGCGGCGAACACATCGTCGCCCGTTTTGCCGAAGGTGATTCGCTCTTCCTTCCTGCCGTCGTCGAACTTCACGTAGACCGCCATCGCGGGCTTGTCGAGACCGGTTTTCGCGGTCGATTCCACGAACGACGCCGCGCGCATGTTGGCGAGCTTCGCGAGGACGGCGTCGACCTTGTCGCGGTCGAGATCGGCCGGGCTCGGGTTCGCGCGATGCCATTTGTCCTGCGCGTTCTCGCCCTGGCCTTTCACGCGATCGAAAATCGCTTTCTGGTCGCCCCGCGTGATCTCGACGTGATTCGCGTTGTAGGCGCGGAACTGGAACAGATCCTTGACGCGGTAGTCGTCGGCGCCTTTGCTCAAATCGTCGACCAGCGATTTCTCGATCGTGACGACGGCGGGCCGCGACGCGTCGCGCGCATACACCGTGTTGTCGTCGGCCTTTCCGCCGATGAGCAGCGTCGCCTTCGAGCTGCCGGCGTTCAGGTCGACGGTGACTTGCGGCTTGTCGAGGCCGTATTTCCTGAGATCGGCGGCGTTGGCCTCGTCCGCGACGATCGATTTCATCTGCGCGCTCTGCACGCGTCCGATGAGGCCTTCGACCGATCCGAAGTCGGCCTTGGTCTGAACCGGTTTCACGATCTTCCAGTCGCCGCCGTCTTTCGCGAAATCGACCGTCTTGCCGTTCGCCACGACGTGCAACGCATCGATCTTGTCGCGGTCGATCGCGATCAGCTGCTTCATCCGGAGGTCGAACGTCTTCTTGTCGAACGTCGATTCCTGGAACGCCGGGATGAGGAAGACCTTCTTCTCGTCGTTCCGCTTCGCGAAGAGATCCGAGCCGGTCGGCGATTTCTCGCCGATCAGCAGCTTGCGGTAATCCTTGGCGCCGCCGGTCTTGAACTCGATCTCGACGCGCGGATTGGACAAACCGTAGTCGTTGAGGCTCGACGGATTTTCGTCGACGACGCGGGTGATCTCGATCGAGCTGAGAGCGGCGGTGATGCCGTTCACCTCCGATGCGTCCGCCTTGGCGGCGATCGGCTGGACAATCTGCCACTCGCCGCCGCTCTTTTTCAGCGACGTCGCGTCGCCGGCCGACGACGTCACTTTCAGATCCTCGATCTTGTCGGCTTCGACGGAGCTGAACACCTTCTCCTTGTTCGAGGTGCTCGCGGTGTCGGCCTGCTTCCACGTGACGAAGTAGATGTACGCGCCGAGCCCAGCGAGCACGACGATCAGCGCTATCGTCGATTTCAGACCGCGCATGGAGTCTAGCGCCTCCGCCACCAGTTATAGACGCCCGTTCCGAAGATGAAGCCCGGGATGATCAGGATCGACAGCCAGTTGATGCCGATCTGGTCCTTGGCGGTCATCGTGATGCGGCGATCGTCGGCTTCTCTCGGACGGATCGAAATCAGGTTTTCCTGCTGCGACAGCCAGCCGACGATGTTCATGAACAGGTCTCGGTTGCCCTGGATGCCGAGGCCGGAGTTCGCCGCGAAATCGGAATCGCCGACGACGGCGATCCGCGTTTCGGGCTTCGGCGCGTCGGGCTGAGCGGGCGTTTTCGACGCCTCGGCCGTCGGCGCGTTGACGGCCGACCCGATGACGACCGGTCCTTTCTTGTCGCCCTTGGACTCGTCGAGCGACACCTGCCCGCTGGTCAGCAGGCCTTTGATGTCCGTCTCCGCCCAGCTTCGCGGGCTCGTCTCGATGAACGAGGTCGCCGTGCGGCCGTTGACGCCGCCCGTCACCGGCGCCACCGAGCGCGCCATCGGAAACGCCGTGATGTAGTTGAACGCGCCGTTCTTCGTAATCGCATGCGACGGGTAGCTTGCCGCGACCGGCACGGACGCATCGGTGCCGATCAGGCGTCCCATGCCGCTCACGTCGACGACGACGTTGTTGCCCACTTCGATGCCCCAGTCGTGCGCGAGCGCAATCAGATTGGTCGCCTGCGGGCTGTCGGCACGGTCCGGCGGATCGAGCATCAGCAGCAGCTTGCCCGCCTTGTCGAGATATTTCTTCAGCGCGTCGATCTCGTTCGGGAAGAAATCGGTCTTCGGTCCGGCGACGACGACCACCGCGGCATCGTCGGGCACCGCGCCCTGCTGCGCGATCACCAGCTTGTCGACGGTGTAGTTTTCGCGGCCGAGCGCCGCCGCAATCGCGCTGTAGCTCTCGCGATCGGACTGCGACGCGGTTTCCTTCTCGCCGTGCCCCTGGGTGAAGTACACCTTCCTCTGTTGTCCCGACACCACCTTGATGATGCCGTTGGTGATCTCCTGCTCGGCATCATTGGTGACGCGCTCGGTGCGTCCTTTGTAATTGAAGACGATCGTGCCGTACTGCTGAACCTGATTCTGCTTGGCGATCGCCGGCTTCTTGTCGGGATCGATGTACTCGGTCGAGATCTTCTTCGACGCGTACTCGTATTCCTTGACCTTGTCCTGATACTGCGGGAAGTCGGTCTCGCGCGCGAACACCATTACCTGGAGCGGCGAGTCGAGCTTCGAGAGGACGGTGCGGCTCTGATCGGACAGGCTGAACTGCTTGTTCACCGTCAGGTCCCACCGCTTGTTCTGCTTGGCGCCGATGTAATTGATGGCGATCAGGATGCCGAGCACGACGAGCACGCTGAGGCCCGCGAGCGTCCCGTAGCGCGCCTGCCGTCCCTGGAACATGTTCGCGATCTCGCGCCACTGCCCCAGCGTGTAGAGCAGAACGCAGACGAGACCGCCGATCGCCAGCGGCCGTGAGTACGCGGCAAATCGATCGAGAGCGGGCACCAGCGTCACCAACACCGCGATGATGACGAGGCCGAAGCCTATCCAGCCGACGATGTCGAGAATTCGTTTGAGCATATCAACCGCGCCACCGTTCGGTGTCGACCGACTTGGCCGTCAGGAACAGACCGAACGTGATGAAACTGAGGTAATAAATGAGGTGCGACGTATCGAGCACGCCCTTGTTGAAGTCGTCGAGGTGGTCGATGATCGACAGGTACTGCGTCAGCTTGTCGACCGTCGGTCCCGAAAAGCTGCCGATCCACGTTGTCACCGAGAACATCAGGAAGATCGCGAAGGTGACCATGCCCGCCACGATCTGATTCTTCGTCATGCTCGAGATCAAGAGCCCCAGCGAGACGAAGCAGCCGCCGAGCAGCCAGAGCCCGAGGTACGCCGTGACGATCGGCTTCCACTCCGGACGGCCGTACCAGAAGAGCAGCCCGATGTGCAGCAGCGTCACGGCGAGCATCACGGTGTAGAGCGCCATCGCCCCGAGGAACTTGCCCATGATGATCTCGAAGTCGCTCACGGGCGACGTGAGCAGCAGCTCGATCGTGCCCGATCGCTTTTCCTCCGCATAGGTCCGCATCGTGACCATCGGCAGCAGGAACAAATCGAGAATCGTGACGTTCTGCAGCAGCGGCCGAATCAGCTGCTGGTTCACGTTCATCGACTGCGGGCCGCCGAACTGACTCATCTGCATGCTTTGCCGGACGAAGAACTGCAGGATGGCGATGAAGAAGTAGCCGTACAGCAGCGCCCAGAATCCGATCACGATGTACGCGATGGGCGACGAGAAGTACGACTTCAGCTCCTTGTGAGCGATCGCGAGGATGTTACGCATGGACGGTTTCTCCTGCGGCCGGCTCGGCGGCCGGGGTCGGCATCTCGTCGGTCGTGAGCGACAGGAAGATGTCCTCGAGGCTCATACGCATCGGCCGGAGCTCGAGCAGACCCCAGCCGCTGCTGACCACGATCCGCGCCAGCTCGCGCCGGACGTCGTGTCCGCGCTCGCTCTCCACTTCGTAGCCGACCGCGGGCTCGCGGCGATCGGATTCGACGACGCGCGAGACGCCCGGCACGCGGCGCAGCGCGCCGCTCGCGTCGAGTCCGTTCGCGTCGACCTGGATGTACATCGTCTCGGAGCCGCGCAGCCGCGCCGTCAGGTTGTCCGGCGTGTCGACCGCGACGACGCGCCCCTTGTTGATGATGACGACGCGCTGGCACGTCTGCGAGACTTCGGGAAGGATGTGCGTGCTCAGAATGATCGTGTGATCGCCGGCGAGCTGTTTGATCAGCTGACGCGTTTCGATAATCTGCTTCGGATCGAGACCCGCCGTCGGCTCGTCGAGGATGAGCACGTCGGGGTTGTGGATGATCGACTGAGCGAGGCCGACGCGCTGCCTGTAGCCTTTCGACAGCTTCGAGCAGAGCCGGTTCGCCACGTCGTCGATCCGCGTCTTAACCATCACCTGCTGGATCCGCTGCCGCTTCTCGTTGGCGGGGACGCCTTTGATGCTGGCGACGAAGTTGAGATACTCCGCGACGCTCATGTCGGGATAGAGGGGCGGCGTTTCGGGCAGGTAGCCCGTGCGCCGCTTGGCCTCGATCGGCTGGTCGAACACGTCGAAGCCGGCGACAATGGCCTTTCCTTCGGTGGCGGGTATGTACCCCGTCAGGATGCGCATCGTCGTCGTCTTGCCGGCGCCGTTGGGGCCGAGAAATCCGAGGATTTCGCCGCGCTCGACACGGAAGCTCACGTCGTCCACGGCGGTCACACGGCCATAGCGCTTCGTGAGGTGTTGAACCTCAATCACAGGACACCCCTAATTGTTTGACGACAAACAAAAATGCTAACCGAACCACGCATGGAGGATCAATGGCTGTAGACGTCGGCTCGACCGCTCCGGACTTCACCTTGACGAATCAGGATCGCCAGCCGGTCACGCTGAGCGCGCAGCGCGGGAAGCCGGTGGTGCTCGCCTTTTTTCCGGCGGCGTTCAGCTCGGTGTGCACGAAGGAGCTGTGCACGTTCCGAGACGCGCTCGCGAAGCTGAACCAGGCGAAAGCGCAGGTGTACGGGATCAGCGTTGACACGTTCTTTACGCTGAAGGCGTTTCAGGATCAGCAGAAGCTCACGTATCCGCTGCTCAGCGACTTCAACAAGGACGTCATCCGGCAGTACGGCGTCTTCAACGAGGAGATGATCGGGCTGAAGGGGATCGCGAAGCGCGCGGTCTTCGTGATCGACAAGGACGGCGTCGTGCGTCACCGCGAGGTGCTCGATGACGCGCGCAAGGAGCCGGACTACGACAAGGTGTGGATGACGCTCGGGACCCTGTCGTAAGGGCTCCATCCTGTCAATCGGCTATAATGCACATATGAGCATGCGCTCATATGTTTCGCTCAGGCCGCGGCTGCTCGGGGAGGCGTCGGTCGCGTCGCTCGCCGAGACGTTTCGCGCGCTGGGCGACACGACCCGCGTGCGGATGCTCGACGCCCTGTCGCGCGCCGAGTTGTGTGTGCAGGACCTCGCCGACCTCCTCGGCCTCACGCAGTCGGCCGTGTCGCATCAGCTGCGGCTGCTGCGCGCCATGCGCCTCGTGCGCACCCGCCGCGACGGCCGCCTCGTTTACTACGCCCTCGACGACGACCACATCGTCAAGCTGTTCGCGCAGGGTCTGGAGCACGTCGAAGAAAAGTCGGCTGCCGGAACCGCTCGCCTGAGAGCTCACGCTCCAGGTGTAGCGCGGGCCTTTCAGGCCCGCGAATCTGATCGCGGCCCTAAAAGGGCCGCGCCACACCGCCATTCTCAAACGGCGGAGCCACATCGATGACGACCTGCGCGGTCTGTGAGCTCCACGCCGAGTCGACCTTCAAGATCGAGGGGATGGACTGCCGCGAGGAAGTCGCAATGCTCGAGCGGCGGTTCAAGAACCTCGCGGGCCTCGAAGATTTCTCCGCCGACCTCATGGGCCAGCGGCTCCACGTGAAGTACGACGCCGCGAAGCTGTCGGCGTCGGCGATCGCCGATGCCGTCGCCGACACCGGCATGCGGGCGTGGCTGGAGCACGAGGAGCCGATCGCGACGACGGAGGGACAGGCGCGCACGCGGCAGATCCTGGTCGCGATCGCGGGCGCCGCGCTCGGCGTCGGGTTCGTCGTCGAGGCATTTCTCAGCCGTGCGCCGTCTGAGGGAAGCTGGGTTGAAGCCGGACGTTACATTCCGATCGCGCTCTTTGGCGCTTCGCTCGCGGCCGGCGTCGCGGTGACGACGAGGAAGGCATTGAGCGCGATGCGCGTCGGCGCGCTCGATATCAACGTGCTCATGCTGATCGCCGCGACCGGCGCGATCGCGCTGGGGCAGTGGTCGGAAGCGGCGACCGTCGTGTTCCTGTTCGCCGTCGCTCAGGCGCTCGAGGCGCGCACGCTGGAGCGCGCGCGTACCGCCATCCGCTCGCTGATGGATCTGGCGCCCACCGAGGCGATCGTGCGCACCGCCGCCGGCGATCAACGGATCGACGTCGATCGCGTCGAGCCTGGCGCCATCGTCATCGTGCGGCCGGGCGAGAAGATTCCGCTGGACGGCACGGTCGTCGCTGGCGGCAGCGCCGTCAACCAGGCGCCGGTCACCGGCGAGTCGCTGCCGATCGACAAGGACGTCGGCGACGACGTGTTCGCCGGCACGATCAACGGCCGCGGCGCGCTCGAGATCCGCGTCACGCGCGTCCGGCGCGATACGACGCTGGCGCGGATCATTCATCTGGTGGAACGCGCGCAGGCGCAGCGTGCGCCGTCACAGATGCTCGTCGAGCGCTTCGCGCGCGTGTACACGCCCGTGGTCATGGCGCTCGCCGCCCTCGTTGCGGTTGGCCCGCCGCTCGTCTTCCATCAGGACTGGCGCGCCTGGCTGTACCGCGCGCTCGTGCTGCTCGTCGTGTCGTGTCCCTGCGCGCTCGTCATTTCGACGCCGGTCTCGATCGTCGCGGCGCTGGCCGGCGCCGCGCGCAAAGGCGTGCTGATCAAGGGCGGCGCGCATCTCGAGCGCACGAGCCGCGTGCGCTGCGTTGCCTTCGACAAGACGGGGACGCTCACCCGCGGCGCGCCCGAAGTCGTCGACGTGGTGCCGCTGAACGGCGCCGGCCGATCGTCGGTGATCGGTCTCGCCGCGGCCGTCGAGCAGCGGTCGGAGCATCCCATCGCGCACGCCATCGTCCGCCACGCGGAATCGACGCGCGACGTGCTCGCGCCGGCCACCGACGTACGGTCGCTCGCCGGTCGCGGCGCCGAAGGCCGCGTCGGCGGCAGCCGCGTGCTGCTGGGAAACCACCGGCTGTTCGAGGAGCGGCGGCTCTGTTCTCCGGCGATTCACGATCGGCTCGAGGAGCTCAGCGCGAGCGGCCAAACGGCGGTGCTCGTGGCGCACGACGATCAGCCGATTGGCATCATCGCCGTCTCCGACCGTCCCCGCAAGTCCGGGAAAGACACGGTCGATCTGCTTCGACAGCACGGCATCACGTCGGTCGTCATGCTCACCGGCGACAATCGCAGCACCGCGAGCGCGATCGCGGCCGAGCTCGGCGTCGACGACGTGCGCGCGGAGCTCCTGCCCGAGGACAAGGTGACAGCCGTCGACGAGCTTCGCCGGCGATACGGATGCGTCGCGATGGTCGGCGACGGAGTGAACGACGCGCCGGCGCTCGCATCGGCGGATGTGGGGATCGCGATGGGCGCGGCAGGGAGCGACGCCGCGCTCGAGACCGCCGACGTCGCGCTGATGGCCGACGAGCTCCTGAAGATTCCTTACACGTTCCGCCTCAGTCGTGCGACCGTGCGCAACATCAAGATGAACCTCGCCATTTCGATCGTGATGAAGGCGGCGTTCGTCGTCGCGGCCGTCGCCGGCGTGGCCACGCTCTGGATGGCCATTGTGGCCGACACCGGTGCGTCGGTGATCGTGATCGCGAACGCCCTCAGGCTGTTGCGAGCTGATTAAAGCTATCAGCTATCAGCTATCAGCTCTCAGCTCTCGGCTATCAGCTCTCGGCTTTCAACTCTCGGCTCTCAGCCGCGGCTTTCAGCTGATAGCTGATAGCTGATAGCTGATAGCTGATAGCTGAGATCACACTTCCGCCGGTTGATAGTCGTACAGCATCGGCGGCTCCTTCCCGAGCAGCCTCAAATACGAGTACAGCTGGCCGCGATGGTGCCAGTGTTCGTCGTAGGCGAAGTTGAAGTATTGCCAGGCCGGGTATGTTCCGAAGGCCGATTCCACGGGACGCGCGACGTCTGCCTCCGACATCGATCGAAAAATGCGCTCGGCAGCCTGATGGCACTCATCGACGTACGCCAGCACGTCGCGGACCGTGAGGAGCCGACTCAACACCGCAGCGGCCGACAGATCTTCCGGAGTCGATCCGCCGGCCATCTCCGGCGTAAACCGTCCCTGGCGCGCCGCTTCGGCGAGGAATTGCTCCTGCGTGTAGATGTGGAAGACGAGCTCGCGAGGCGATCGCATGCCGGGTTGCGGCCGGAATTCGAGCTCGTGGTCTGCGAGCGCGGCGATCGCCCGCCGCGTGACGCCGTGCACCATGTTGAAATAGTCGCGCCGCTCCAGCAGTTCCTGCTTGTTCATCGTGACGCCTCCTCCGCACCATGCGCTGTGGCGCGCCTGCCGGGCCTCGACAGCCACACTTTGGCGACGCGCAATCCGTCCACTGCCTCGACGCGCATTTTCCGATCTTCCACCTCTATCGTGTCGCCAATTTTCGGGCGCCGCCCGAGCCTGCCGAGCGCGTAGCCGCCGATGGTCGTATAGGTGTCCTCGTCGATGTGAAGGTCGAACTGGGCGTTGACGTCGGTGACGAGCGCCAGGCCGTCGACGTCGGCCGACCCGTCGGCGCGGACGGTGATGCGCACGGTCGCCGGCGATCCGAGCTCGCCGGGCACTTCGCCGATGATGCGCTCCATGAGCGTTTCGAAGGTGACCAGACCGGCCGTGCCGCCGTATTCGTCGATGACGATGGCCTCGCGCACGCGGCGCCGGCGCATCTCGGCGAGCAGGTCGTTGGCGCCGAGCGTTTCAGGCACCGTCAACACTTCGCGGGCGAGCGTGCCGGCCGTGAGCGTGGCGCCACCGGACGGCGACGCGAGCGCGCGCAGGACGTCGGTGACGTGCAGCATGCCGATCACGTCGTACATATCGGCGCCGAACACCGGCAGACGCGTATGGCGGCCGCGCGCGATCTGTGCGACGACGTCGCGCAGCGGCGCGCCCGAGGCGGCGGCGACGAGCTCGGTGCGCGGCACCATCACCTGACCCGCCGTCAGGTCCGCGAACCCGAACACGCGGTGGAGCATCTGCTCCTCGTGCTCCTCGAGCACGCCGGCTTCCTGGCTCGCGGTCACGAGCATCTTCAGCTCCTCTTCGGAGTGCACCATCGCGCGGTTGTCGGCGCGCTTGAATCCGAGCGCGGAGATCACGGCATGGGCCGCGCCGTGGACCAGCCGGATGAACGGCCACAGCGAGCGCATGAACAGCTCGAGCGGCCTGACAACCCACATCGCCGTCATCTCGGATCGCTCGAGCGCGATCCATTTCGGCGTCAGCTCGCCGAAGACGATCTCGACAGCGGTGATCGTCGTGAACGCGATCGCGACCGCGATGGTGTGCGCGGTCGCCGCCGCGACGTACGGCGGAAGGAACTCGATCGGCCGCTCGATCATCGACGCGAGCGCCGGCTCGCCGATCCAGCCGAGGCCGAGGCTCGCCATCGTGATCCCGAGCTGCGTCGCCGCGATGTACCGATCGGGCGCGCTGACCGCGCGGCGGACCGCGCGCGCGCCGCGGTGCCCTTCGGCGATCAGCTGATCGATCCGCGTCTTCCTGACGGTGACAATCGAGAATTCGGCGGCGACGAAGAACCCGTTCGCACACACGAGGGCCGCGAGGCCGGCGAGCCGCCACAACACGTCCATGGCTGAGATGTTACGCTTTTCGGTTCGAAAAGAAGTGCGCGTCGACGAAGTTGTCGATGATCGATTGATTGGCCGGATCGACCGTCTCGAACTGGATCCCCATGCCGACGCGGCGATCGCTCCACGCCACGCGTCCCTCGGCGTCGATGTCCTTCTTGCTGCCCGGCATGCGGAAGCGCACTTTGATCTTCGCGCCGTTCTCGAGCGGGCTCGTCGTGCGGATCGCGATGCCGCCGTGGCTCAAGTTGAGCGTCAGCGCCGCGGCGATCGTGTTGCCGAAGCGATACTGAATCGGGATGCCGAGGACGACGCGCGGGCTGCCGCGGCGGTTGAAGTTGTCCGGGAAGAGATGCGGCGCCAGCGACGGCAGGATGTGCTGCACGGCGCTGTACTCGTTGATGTAGCCGGCGACGCCGAGCGCCGCGAGCTCCTTGACCTCCTCCGCGCTCGCGATCGTTCCGCTGAAGATCAGCACCGGCAGCCGCCCGTCATCGAGCTTGCGGATGCCGCGTACGAGGTCGACGCCCGGCGCGTGCGGCAAACGCAGATCGAGCACGATGAGGTCGATGCGAGCGAGGTCGGCGCGCACGCGCGCCAGCAGCTCGGCGGCGCTCTTGACGGCGACCGCTTTGTGCCCCGCGTTCTCGACCGCCGAACGGAACCGATCACGCACGAAGGCGGTGTCGTCGGCGATGACGATCGTCTTCATGCTCACCGAGTCGTCCGGCATAGTCACAACGTATCGGAACTGGACGCATCGCGCGTTAACGTGAAATTGACAGATCCGCGCAGAGTGTCGCTATAATCCGAGGTCTTACCGAGATCGTCAAGGAGATCTATGGCGACGTGCCCCGAATGCGACGCCGAAATCGAGGTCGACGAGTTCGATGTCGACAAGGGCGACCAATTGAGTTGCCCTGAGTGCGGCTCGAACCTCGAAGTCGTCAGCCTGGCGCCGCTCGAGCTCGATCTCGCGCCGGAAGACGAGGATGAAGAAGACGACGACGATGTCGACGACGACGATCTCGGCGACGAAGAGGGCGACGAAGAGGGCGACGACGACGAGGAGGACACGGAGGAGGACGAGGACTGGGAGGAATGATCGAGAAGGAGACTGCGCTTCGCGAGACGCTCGCTTCGATTGGATCGGTCGTCGTCGCCTACAGCGGCGGCGTCGACAGCGCTTACCTCGCCTATATCGCCGACCGCACGCTCGGCGATCGCGCGCTGGCGGTGACCGCCGACAGCGCCAGTTATCCTGAGCGGCACCGGCAGTTCGCCGTCCAGATCGCGCGCGACTTCGGGCTGCGCCACGAAATCATCCACACCCGCGAGCTCGAACGGCCCGAGTACCGCGCGAACCCGTCGAACCGCTGCTACTACTGCAAGCACGAGCTCTACACTCATCTCACGCGCCTTGCGTCCGCGCGCGATGCCGTCGTCGTCGACGGCAATAACGCCGACGATCGCGCCGACTACCGGCCGGGCCGCCAGGCGGCGCGCGAGTTCGGCGTCAGGAGTCCCCTTGACGAAGTGGATCTGACCAAGTCCGAAATCCGCGAGCTGTCACACCGAGCCGGACTGCCGACATGGAACGAGCCGGCGTCGGCGTGTTTGTCGTCGCGGATTCCGTATCATTCCGAAGTGACCGACGAGAAGCTGCGCACCATCGAGCGCGCCGAAGAGGCGCTGCGCGCGCTCGGGTTCCGCGTGTTCCGCGTCAGGCACCACCACGAGGTCGCGCGGATCGAGCTGGCGCGCGAAGAAATGGCGCGCGCGCTCGACCCCGAGATCGGCGCCGCGATTGTCCGCGAGCTCAAGGCCGCCGGGTACCGCTACGTCAGCCTCGATCTGCAGGGTTACCGCACCGGGAGCTTGAACGAAGGGTTGTTGCTGCGGCCCGCGTGACGAACACGATCGGAGGGCGAGCCTTTCAGACGAGCCCGAAACGCTCGGTTGAAGGCGGACGCTCGGTTGAAAGCGTCGCGGTCTCCGTGCTCCTCGCGCTCGTTTTCCTCGCGTTTCACCTGCCGTATCTTCCAGCGTCGCTCGAGGATCTCGATTCCATCAACTTCGCGCTGGGCGTCCGCCACTTCGACGTCGCCGAACATCAGCCCCATCCGCCCGGGTACCCGCTGTTCATCGTCGCGGCGAAAGCGGCGCACGCGCTCATCCCTTCCGAAGCTCACGCGCTCGCGGCGGTAAGCATCGCCGGCGGAGCGCTCGGCGTGCTGGCGATCGCCGCGTTGTTTCGACGCCTCGAGCCGCCGGGCATCGCAAACGGCGATCGGAATTGGTGGCCGCTCGTGGCGACGGCAGTGGCGATTACCGCGCCGATGTACTGGTTCACGGCCGCGCGCCCGTTGAGCGACGCGGCAGGACTTGCGGCAGCGGTCGCCGTGCAGGTCGTGATCCTCCGCGCGAACACGCCTCGGAAGCTGTACGTCGCCGCCTTCCTGGCCGCGTTCGTCGTCGGTCTGCGATCGCAGGCCGTATGGCTGACGCTTCCGTTGTTGGTGTTTCGCATGTGGGGGCTGGGGGCTGGGGGCTGGGGACTGGGGACTGGGGGCTGGGAGCTGGAGGCTGGGGATCCAGGGCTGGGGACTGGAAAGCGGACGCCGGAAAAACGGCCAGCCCCCAGCCCCCAGCCCCTAGTTCCCATCCTGTTCTATGTCGTCGGCGCCCTCGCGTGGTTCGTTCCGCTCGTCGTCGTCAGCGGCGGACCGCGCGCGTACTGGCGCGCCCTGTTCACTCAAGGTTCGGAGGATTTCAGCGGCGTCCGCATGTTGTGGACGACGCCGACCGCGCGTCAACTCGTCGACGCGCTGTACTACGCGTTGGTCGCGCCGTGGGCCGTCTGGTGGCTTGCGACAGCCGTTCTGGCGCTCGCGATAGTCGGCCTCGTCAGGTTGTGGCTCCGCGATCGTCGGGCACTCGCGCGGCTCGCGATATCGTTCGGACCATATCTGTTGTTCGATCTCGTCTTCCAGGAGAGCGTCACGAGCCGCTACGCGCTGCCGCTCGCGATTCCGCTTGCGTACCTCGCCGCGTCCGGCGCACGCGCGGCGCCCGTTGGCGCTGGCCTCGCGATCGCGATTGGGATCGCGGCACTCAGCGCCCACATCGGTGGAACGTCGGTTGCCGCGTTTTCCCGGCAGAAGGCGCCCGCGTTCCGCCTGCTCGACGATCTTCGAACGCAGGCCGCGGCCGCGAGCTCCGCGCCGATCCTCGCGATGGATCGGCGCGAGAACCTCGATCTGCGACGGCCGATCGTGTGGATGGGCGAGGCGTTACCGCAGTTTGCGGATCGCCTGCCCGCGCCGCCGCAGCACGAATGGCTGCCGTTGGTGCAGTACTGGAACGGCGGCGGCAGAAGGCCGGTCGTGTTCATCGCAGATCCAAAGCGGACCGACATCGATCTCGTTCAGCATCCGCCCGCATCGCAGTACCGATGGAACCTGCCGTACGCGGTGTTGATCGACGGCGTTCGTCCGAACGAAATGGATTCGTACCCGATCGCATCACCTGATTGGTACGTCGGCGAGGGCTGGGCGCTGACGCCCGAGGCGGCCGGTGTGTCGGAGCGCGACCGCCGCGGCCTGAACGCGGGGCCGATCGATGCGTGGATCGCGCGCCTCACCGGCGGCGGAACTCTGATGATCGGCGGCCGCAACTTCGAACCGTCCGCCAATCGCGGGCTGACGCTCGAGCTCGACGGCCGGCCGTACGCGGAATGGACCGTCGCACCCGGCTTTTTTCTTCATGCGCTGAAGCTCCCCTCCTTCGCCGGTCCCGATTTCGTCAAGGTGACCGTCCGCACGACGCCGCCGGCGCGTGTCGCCATCGAGCAGTTCGACGCCTCGATGACGCGTGCGCTGCTCGGGTTCGGCGACGGATGGAACGAGCAGGAATACAATCCGCAAACCGGTCAGCGGTGGCGATGGCTCACCGAGCACGGCGAGCTGCGCGTCCACGCGCCCGCAGCCGCACCGGCGACGCTCCACGTCGAGGGTGAATCGCCGCGAAAATACTATCCGCGCGCGTCGCGACTCGTCGTGCGCGCCGGCGACAGGATCCTGCTCGATCGAGAGATGGCCACCGACTTTGCGCTCGACGTGCCGGTGCCGTTGGCGCAGGGGGACCAGACGATCGTATTGGAGACCAATCAAATCCACGTACCGGCCGAACGGAGCCGGCGGACGCTGGATCGCCGGCATCTTGGATTACGAATTTGGAATTGTCGATTGACCTTCTGACCGGCGTTCAGGTCTTGCTATCCTCATCCATATGGGTACCCTGACACGCTTCGTCCTACTTGCCTGTTTCACGCTTGCCGCCACACACGCTGACGCGCAGACGCTGTCGATTCAAGGCGACCGCTTCGCCGTCGACGGCGTACCGAAGTTTCTCACGTTCATTTCTTATTACGGGGGAATGGGTGCGCCCGATGTCGCCGCCGACTTCCGCTTCATGCGAAGCCGCGGGTTCGACGGCATCCGCCTCTGGCCGAACTTGTCCACCGGGCCGCAACTGCCGAACGGCGACGGGTCGCTGAGGCCCGATGTGCTGTCGCGGCTCCTGTTCATCCTCGATCGAGCGCGCGACGAGCGCATCATCGTCGACGTCACCTTCACGGCGGAACATATTGGCGGCATGACGGCGGCAGGAGCGCGCAACGAAATCGTGGCGACGGCGGCGGCGCTGAAGCCGTACCGCAACGTGCTGATCGACATCCAGAACGAGCGCAACATCTACGGACCGGGCGGCCGCGGCCTCGCGGCCAACGACGTCGCGAGCATTCTGGCCGGCATCAAGGCGATCGATCCGGACCGCATCGTGACGGCGTCGAACAGTCCAATCGAAACCGACGCCAGCACGGCCGCATTCGCCCGGGACGTCGGGCTCGACGTCGTGGCGTACCACGATCCGCGCGGCAGGTTCTGGTACGAGCGCGACGTCATCCAGTCGATGGTGGGCACGCTCAAGACGAGCGGACGGCCGGTGTATCTCCAGGAGCCGATGACGACGCGCGATTCGCGGTTCGCCTATCCGTCGCATGATCGCTCGGAGTACTTCGAGAAGGCGATCGCCAACTCGAAGCTCGCCGGCGCCGCGGCGTGGTGCTTTCACACCGACGTCGCGATCGATTTCCGGGAGGGTCCGGCGCTGCTCGAGGACCGGCTGCGCGCGCTGCCCGAGCCCGAGTGGACCTTCGTCGACTGGCTGCTGCCGCGCGTCGTGCTCCGGGCCAGCAACGGCGTCAATTACCTGACCGCCGAGACCGGCGGCGGTGGCGAGGTGCACGCCGATCGTCCGGCCGCAGGCGCGTGGGAGACGTTCCGCGTGCTCGTCCCGGCAGGCGGACCGATGGTGTCGGGCGATCGCGTGGCGTTCGCGACCTCCGATGGCGCGCATTATCTGCAGGCGATCAACGGCGGAGGCGCGACGTTGCGCGCGACGGGCACGAGCGTCGGCCCGTGGGAGACGTTCGTGGTCGAGCGGGAGGACGGCGGCGTGGTGTGGCGGGGCGACTCGATGTCGCTGCGGGCGAACACGACCCCGTGGTACGTCATCGCGGAGAGCGGCGGCGGCCGGAACGTCAACGTGAACAGCACCAACCGCGGGCCGTGGGAGACCTTCACGGTCACGTTCGTGCAGCCGTAGGTTTTCGCGCGACGCACAGCAGCGAGCTGCCGAACGGCACGTCGAACCGCCGCAGCCACGCCGCTTCGAGACGAAGCGCGCCGGCGAGGAGCGCGTTGACCGGCGCCGACGGAACCGAAATCTCGTTCTGCGCCCGCGCGTCGTCCTCGCGCACCAGTCCTCGGCGCCGCTGCCACGCGCGCAACACCGCCAGCGGCACGAACAACGTCGCGAACGCGTAGGTGAGACGAACCACCGTGAAGCCGGCGCCGGTCACGTGGTTCCGCAGAACGTCGCGGCTGTAGCGGCGGACTTCCCGCCCGAGCACCGAGTGGTCGCCCCGCAGCATCTCCATCGCCGCGACACTGATGACGGCGTAACCTCCCGGCCTCAACAGCCGATACATCTCGCGGAGCGCCGCGCGCTCCGCGTCGTCCTGAAGTGAATAGAGCACGTCAAACGAGGTCACGACGTCGAATGCGCCGCTCGGAAACGGCGCGGCCGTGACCGTTGCGCGCGCGAGCCGCGTGCGCCCGGCCTCGCGTCCGAGCCGGACGCCCGTTTCAGAGAGATCGAAGCCGAAGCCGCGCCCGAATCGCTGCAGCAGTTCGACGTTTGCGCCGGTGCCGCATCCGGCATCGAGCAGACGGAGATCGGATCGGCCGTCCGCTGCTTGCGCGATCAAGGGCGTGACGAACGAACGGAAACCGCGGAACCAGAAGTGGCGCGCTTCAGCTCGCGCGGTCGCGCGCAGAAGATGTTCCATCGTCTCGGGTGACGGAGATTGTATCGTTTCCCTTATTCTTGGTAAGCTGCGACGCAAAATGAGGAGTGATCAATGACTCGCGCTCGTCGACTCGTTTCTCTGCTGTTACTGAGCACGGCCATCGCGGCATTCGCCGCCGGATGTCATAAGAAGGTTCCCCCGCAGGCGCCGCCGCCTCCACCGCCTCCCCCGGCGGCTACACCAGCGCCACCGCCGCCGCCACCGCCGCCCGCTCCTCCCACGGCCGCTCCCGCACCGCGCCCGCTGACCGAAGACGAAATTTTTGCGCGCAAATCGGTGGAGCAGCTCAACGCCGAGCGCCCGCTCGACGACGTGTTCTTCGATCTCGATAAATCAGACATGCGCGACGACGCGCGTGGCCCGCTGCAGAAGGACGCCGACTATCTGAAGCGGTGGAACAGCGTCGCGGTCACGATCGAGGGCCACTGCGACTCGCGGGGCAGCTCCGAATACAACCTCGGACTCGGATCGCGCCGCGCGGATGCCGTGAAAGCATATCTGGTGAACATCGGCATCCCTGCGAGCCGGATCACGGTCGTCAGCAAAGGCAAGGAACAGCCCTTCTGCAGCGAAGAAAGCGAGTCGTGCTGGCAGCAGAACCGGCGGGGACACTTTGTGATCACGGCGAAGTAGGGCAGGAAGGGCGGGAAAGGCAGGAAGACTCGTCCATCCGCCCCGCCAGAATTCGCATCAGTTGCTCCTCGGTCACGCGGTACTTCGCGGCCCTGGTCCCGTTCACCAGCAGCACGGGAATCTCGACGCCATAACGCCTCTCGAGGTCCGGATCGGTCGAGATATCGATTTCCTCGACTGAGATGGGCTGACGCGACGACTCTTTCACGCGTTGCACGACGGCTTTCATGTCGTCGCAGAGATGACAGCCGGGTCGAGAGTAGAGCGTCAACGTCATGGGATCAGACCCCTCTGATCCCTCGAACGTGTCGCCCGACGCCGGAGGGGTCCGACCCTATCACTGTCCGGCATTCGGCGGCGATCCGATCCGCGGCGGCCCGCGGATCTTTGGCCGCGATGATCGGGCGGCCGACGACGAGATACGTGGCGCCGGCGGCCAGCGCCTCTGCGGCCGCCATCGTCCTCGATTGATCGCCTTTGACGTCGGCGGCGGCGCGGATGCCCGGCGTCACGATCGCGAACTGCCGTCCGCACCGGCGGCGAATGAGATCGATTTCCTGCGGCGATGCGACGACGCCGTCGAGTCCGGCGGTCTGCGTCAGCGCCGCCAGCCGCCCGACCTGCGAGAGCATCGGATCGCAGACGCCGATCTCGCCGAGCGTCTCCTGACTCAGACTCGTGAGCATCGTCACGGCAATCACGAGCGGGCGCGGCCGCGATCGCTTTGCCGCCTCGTCGGCGGCGGCGTCGTGCGCGGCGCGCATCATCGTGCTGCCGCCGGACGCATGGACGTTGATCATCCAGGCGCCCAGCCGCGTGGCAGCCGCGACAGCGCCGGCGACGGTGTTGGGAATGTCGTGAAACTTGAGATCGAGGAACACGCGGTCGCCGCGCGACGCGAGCTCTTCGACCAACGCCGGTCCTTCACGCGTGAAGAGTCGGCTGCCGATCTTGAACCCGCCAACCACGCCGCCGCGAAGGCGATCCACGAGCGACCGCGCTTCGCCGATCGAGTCGACGTCGAGCGCAACCAGCAGTTGCTCCACTTATACCCCGCTCCGCTCCGTCGCGGACGCATGCGTGTCGATCGTGCCGACGAGATCGGACACGCGCGCGATCCGATGCCGCTGCAGGTAGTCGCGGATGCCGTCGACGAGCTTCGTCCAGATGAACGGATCGACGAAGTTGGCGGTGCCGACCTGAACGGCGGTTGCGCCGGCGATCATGAACTCCAGGGCGTCTCGCGCGTCGGCAATGCCGCCCATGCCGATGATCGGAATTCTGACCGTCTGCCGGCATTCGTACACCATCCGCACGGCGATGGGACGGATGGCCGGACCGCTGAGGCCGCCGACGACATTCGAGATCTTCGGCTGGCGCGTCTCGATGTCGATGACCATCGCCAGGAACGTGTTGACGAGCGATACGGCGTCGGCGCCGCCCTCTTCGGCCGCGCGCGCGAACGAAGGGACGTCGGTGACGTTCGGCGTCAGCTTCGGAATCACCGGCAGGCGCGTCACCTTGCGGACGGCGCTGACGACGTCGTACGTGCCGTTCAGGCTGCAGCCGAACTGGATGCCGCCCTCCTTGATGTTGGGACACGAGATGTTCAGCTCGATGGCGCCAACGCCTTCGGCGTCCGACAGAATGCGCGACACCTCGACGTATTCGTCGAGCGTCGTTCCGCAGACGTTCACGACGACCGTTGCGTTGCGCGCGCGAAGCTCCGGCAATTTCTCGCTGACGAATCGGCGGACGCCGATGCCCTGCAACCCGATGGCGTTCAACATCCCCGCAGGTGTCTCGACGATGCGCGGCGCCGCGTGTCCTTCCCGCTCGGACAGGAAAAGTCCCTTGACCGCAATCGCTCCGAGCGACGAGAGATCGACGACGTCGGCGTACTCGACGCCGTAGCCGAAGCAGCCGCTCGCAGCAATGAGCGGATTCTTGAGGAGGAGCGAGCCGATCCGGACGGAGAGATCCATCAGTCCCAGATTATCTGATCCGCCGCGAGCACCGGTCCCGCGATGCACGATCGCACGTGGTGTCGGCCGCCGTCCTCGCCGCGCATCGGAACGACGCAGCTGTAGCAGCCGCCGAGGCCGCATCCCATGACGCGCTCGACCGATACCTGGCACGGCCGCTGGTGCCGTGCGGCGATCCGCGCCGTCGCCGCCAGCATCGCCTCGGGACCGCAGGCGTAGAGCATCACGGGCGCCTGTCGATCGCGCGCGGCGAGCTTCCGATCGAGCGGCGCGACGACACGTCCGGTCTCGCCCGCGCTGCCGTCTTCGGTCGTCAGGACGAGCGCGACGCCGAGCGCACGAAAGAAATCGAGATGGAAGAGTTCCGCCGCGCGGCGCGCGCCGTAAAAGAGCGTCGTCTCGACGCGGCGCGCACGGAGCGATTCGGCGAGCGTCGCGAACGGCGCGAGACCGACGCCGCCGGCGATCATCCACCCCTCGACCGGCGCGTCGACGATCGTGAACGGCCGGCCGATCGGTCCGAGGCACGCGATGCGCTGTCCGGCCCGCGCGTCGTACAGCAGATTCGTCGACGGGCCGACGCGCTTGCTGAGGATCGTCAGCGCGCTCGGCGTCCCGCCGCCGTCACGCAGAATCTCGAAGATGGAAAACGGACGGCGCAGCAGCGGATCGAACCCGGCGTTCGCCTTGAGCATCACGAACTGCCCCGGTGCCGCCGCAGCGGCGATCGCCGGCGCAGCGAGCGCGACGAGGTTGTAGTCCGCCGAGAGCGCGCGGTTCACAATGACTTCGGCCGCAACGTCGACCGGCATTCTGGCGGCCAGTATACTTGGTCCCGCCGTGCGCTACCTCCGCATGCTGAGCAACTGTGTGGCCGCGGCGGTCCTCGCCACGGCGTACGTGCTCGCGCTGGTGGTGGAGCTCAATCCCGCGCTGCCGCTGCATCCGTCGCGGCTGATCCCGCTCGTGGCGACCGTCGGCCTCTTCTATGGCTTTCACCTGACCGTCATCTTCTACGTCCTGCTCGTGCTGCGGCAGCTCCTCGCGCGCGAGCTCTTCTCGCCGGCGTGGATCAGCGTCGACGTCCTCGCCTGGCTCACGGCGATTTCAGCATCCGCGGGAGCGCTGCTGATGTGGCGAAACGTTGCGGCGTCGAGCCTCGTGCTCGACCCGGCGACGGCGTCGACGATCGTTCGCAGCGGGTACGCACTCGCGGCGGCCGCGGCGTGCTGCTTCATCGTCGCCGTGCTGCACCGCGGCCGACCACGCGCGCGCGCGGCGTGGGTGTCGATGTTCCTGTTGATTGCCGCGGCGTCGGTCGCGACACCGATGGCGCTGCGCGGCCGCGGCACGCCTCCGCCGCTCGAAGCGAGGCCAATCGACGCGCCGCTCACCGCGTCGGAAGCCGAGCGTTCCGCCCGCGTCGTCGTCATCGCGATCGACGGCGGATCGCTCGACTTCATCACGAGCGCGACGGCTGAAGGACGGCTGCCGAACTTCGGGAGGCTGCTCGACGCAGGCGCGGTGCGCCATCTGGCGACGTTGCATCCGACATCGGCGGAAGCGGTGTGGGCGGCGGTCGCGACGGGAAAGCTGCCGCAGAAGAACGGCGTCCGCTCCGCCAGCAACTATCAAATCGCCGGCAGCGACGAATCGATCGAGCTCCTTCCTGGCTTCTGCTTCGCGCGCGGTCTCGTGCGCTTCGGATTCCTCCTCGAGCAGCCGCATTCGTCGTCGACGTTCCGCACCCGCACGCTCTGGACGATTCTGAGCACGCACGGCTTCTCGGTCGCTGTCGTCGGCTGGCCGCTCACGCAGCCGGCGCCGATCGTCCGTGGTTATCTGGTGAGCGACACGTTTCATCGCGCCGCGGCGATGCCGTCGGGGCTCGACGATCCGTCGGCGATCTATCCGCCGGAACTGCAGCCGGAGGCGGTGGCCGCGATGGAAAACGTGAAGTCCGCCGAGAGCGCGGGCATCGTGACGGCATCGGCGGGTCTCGAGGAACGGTACGAAACGCCGGCACGGATCGATCGCGCGTACGAACGCATCGCACGGGCGCTCGCGCGCTCGCGGCCTCCACAGGTCATGTTGACGCGCTATCAGAGCCTCGATCCGATCGGTCATTACTTCCTGCGCTACGCGACGCCGTCGGAGTTCGGCGATGTGACCGACGACGAGCGGCGGCGGCTCGGTCCGGTGCTCGAGCATCACTACGCGTTGATCGACGAAGCGGTGGGCCGGGCGATCGCGAGCCTCGAGCCCGACGATCTGCTGCTCGTCGTCTCGGGCTACGGGATGGAGCCGCTCGGGCTCGGCAAACGGCTGCTCGAGCGAGTCATCGGCGATCCGGAGCTGAGCGGAACGCATGAGAACGCGCCGGACGGGTTCCTGATGGCGTACGGCGCCGCCGTGGCGCGCGGCCGTCTGCAGGCGCGCGCCTCGGTCGTCGACGTCGTGCCGACGATTCTGTATTTCCTCGGCCTGCCGACGGGGCGCGACATGGACGGCTACGTCCGGACCGATCTCTTTCAACCGTCGTTCACCGAAGATCGTCCAATCGCCTTCATCCCGACGTACGACCGGTGACGCGATGCCAGCCGGTCGACGGCGCACCAGTCGCCGACCTGTCGAAGATCTCGGTGCCGACGGTCGTCATCGGCGCGAAGTACGAGACGATGGATCCGGCGCACATAGAAGATGTCGAGGCTCGTGCAGCACGGCCGGCATCTGTTCTGCCCGAACGGCAGCCACCCGGCGATGTACGACGATCAGAAGACCTGCTTCGCCGGCCTGGTCGAATTCATCCAGGATGTGAATGAGAAGAGGTTTTGAGAAGGCGCTTCTCGCGGTCGCGGCGCTCGCCGTGATGGCGGGTTCGGCCGATGCGCTGCTGGTATCGCTCGACCGTGGCGCCACCAGACGCGCGTTGGAGCTGGCTCAGTGGCCGCGCACGGATCAGGATCGCGCGCGCTTCCACGCGCGGTACGTCGTTCGCGTCGGCAGCGCGCCCCTGCACCAGACCTCCGTCGACACGATCGAGACGATCACCGAATTTCGCCGGATGGTCATCATCGCGGAGGAGCACGCGCGGCTGAACGACATGTTCGCGCGCGGCGGTCGGATTCAGGAAGCCGAGGAGGCGCTGCGGGCGTACCGCGGGCGGCTCTCGATTGTCGCGCACCTCAGGTTCGGCCCGCACGTCGCCGGCGTGCCCGACATCGACCTCGCCTTCGCGGATCCGGACGCGCCGCGCGCGATCGACCTGCGGCGCGCGCCGATCTACGCGCTCGACGGCACGCTGATCGGCGCGGACATCGAGGCCGTCTTCACCAGCGCCTCGATCGGTCAGACGACACACACCGTGGCGGTCCGGTTGCGCGACGCCGAGCTCGCGCGCGCGGCGATAGATTTCAAGGATCTGGACTGATGCGTGCGATATAATCGAACGCGAACTCTTTAACGCGCTCCAGCGAGAGCGCGAAGAGGTGTCATGCCAGTCGTCCTCGACGCCGACCGCATCAGTCGAACCCTCACGCGCATCGCCCACGAGATTCTCGAACGCAACCGCGGCGTCGACGAGCTCGCGCTCGTCGGCATCCGGACCCGCGGCGTGCCGATCGCGAAGCGGCTCGCGCGCGCGATCCGCGACATCAACCGGCACGACGTCCCGACCGGCGCCCTCGACATCACCCTGTATCGCGACGATCTGATGCGGCACGCGGTCGGACCGCAGCCGCTCATCCGGAAGACCGAGATCCCCTTCTCGATCGACGACAAGAAGATCCTGCTCGTCGACGACGTGCTGTACACGGGGCGCACGATTCGGGCGGCGCTCGATGCGCTGATCGATTTCGGCCGGCCGAAGGCGATTCAGCTCGTCGTGCTCGTCGACCGCGGTCACCGCGAGCTGCCGATCAAGGCCGACTACGTCGGCAAGAACGTGCCGACGTCGCCGACCCAGAGCGTGCAGGTGCACCTGACCGAGGTGGACGGCCGCGACGAAGTGGAGATCACCGAGTCATGAAGAAGGATCTCCTCGGCATCGGCGACCTCACGGAAGACGAAATCCACCTGGTGCTCGACACCGCCGAAGCGATGCGCGAGATCGCGCAGCGGCCGATCAAGAAAGTCCCGACGCTGCGCGGCAAGACGGTCGTCAATCTGTTCTACGAGCCGAGCACGCGCACGCGGACGTCGTTCGAGATCGCCGAGAAGCGGCTCAGCGCAGACACGCTGAACATCGCCGTTGCCGTCTCGAGCGTCGTGAAAGGCGAGACGCTCGCCGACACTGCGCGCAACATCGAGGCGATGGCGCCCGACATGATCGTCATCCGCCACGCCTCGTCCGGGGCGCCGCACCTGCTGTCGCGGATCTGCCGCTCGCGCATCATCAACGCCGGCGACGGGATGCACGAGCACCCGACGCAGGCGCTGCTCGACGCGTTCACGATTCGTGAGCACAAGAAGAAGATCGACGGCCTGAAAGTGACGATCGTCGGCGACCTCCTGCACAGCCGCGTGCTGCGGTCCAACGTGCTGCTGCTGACGCGCCTTGGCGCGGAGGTGTGGGTGAGCGGACCGCCGACGCTGGTGCCGGTCGGCCTCGAACGGCACGGCGTCCACGTGTCCAGTTCCATCGACGAAGCGGTCGCCGACGCCGACGTCGTCATGATGCTCCGCATTCAGCAGGAGCGGATGCACGGCGCCTTCTTCCCGTCGCTGCGCGAGTACTTCTTCACGTTCGGCATGACCAAGGCGCGCGTCGCGCGCGCGAAGCCCGACGTCATCATCATGCATCCCGGGCCGATGAACCGCGGCGTCGAGATCGACTCCGAAGTCGCCGACGGTCCCTACTCCGTGATACTCGAGCAGGTCGCGAACGGCGTCGCCGTCCGCATGGCGGTGCTGTACTTGCTGGCCGGTGGCAGCGAGGAAGATTAGCGATGGCACGCCGATGATGTTGCTGAAAGGCGGACGCGTCGTGGATCCGGTCAACGGCCGCGACGGTTCGTTCGACGTATTGATCGACGGCGATCGCATCGCGCGCGTCGGCCGCGATCTGGCGGTCGACGGCGCCACCGTCGTCGAGATCCCGAGCGGCCTGGTCGTCTGTCCCGGGCTGATCGACATGCACGTGCATCTGCGCGAGCCGGGCCAGGAACACAAGGAGACGGTCGCCACCGGAACCGCCGCCGCGGTCGCGGGCGGATTCACGGCGGTCGCGTGCATGCCGAACACGAGCCCGGTGAACGACAACGCCGGCGTCACCGAATACATCCTGAAGAAGGCGTCGGAAGCGAACCTCGCGCGCGTGTATCCGATCGGCGCGGTGTCGCGCGGACAGCAGGGCGAGCAGCTCGCCGACATCGCCGAGCTGCGGCAGGCCGGCTGCGTGGCGATCACCGACGACGGCCATCCGGTCGCGACGGCCATGCTGATGCGCCGCGCCCTCGAGTACACGCGCATGTTCGACATACCGGTCATCGAGCACTGCGAGGAACAGACGCTGAAGGTCGACGGCGTCGCCCACGAGGGCTACCACGCGTCGGCGCTCGGCCTGCGCGGCATTCCGGGCGAGGCCGAGTCGATCATGGCGCTGCGAGACATCTCCCTGGCCGAGCTGACGGGGGGCCGCGTCCACGTCGCGCACATGAGCGCGCGCCAGACGCTCGATGCGGTGCGGTTCGGGAAGGCGCGCGGCGTCCGCGTCACCTGCGAAGTGACGCCGCATCACTTCGTGCTCACCGACGCGCTGCTGGCCGCCCCGGTGCCATACGACACCAACGTGAAGATGAATCCGCCGCTGCGCGACGCGGCGGATCGCGACGCGATCGTCGCCGGCATCGCCGACGGCAGCGTCGACGTCATCGCCACCGATCACGCGCCGCACCATTACGACGAGAAGCAGGTGGAATTCGACCGCGCGCCATTCGGGATCACCGGTCTCGAGACGGCCGTATCGCTCTGCTTCGATCGGCTGGTGCACGCGGGCTGCGTCTCGCTGGCGCGGATGATCGAGCTGCTGTCGGTGAACCCCGCGCGAATTCTCAAGATCCCCGGCGGCGCGCTGAGCGACGGCGCCCCGGCCGACATCTCGATCCTCGCGCCGGACATGAACGTCACGGTCGATGTCGCGCGCATGCGATCGAAATCGAAGAACACGCCGTTCGGCGGCTGGAAACTGCGCGGCGGCGTCGCCGCCACCATCGTCGGCGGCCGCGTGGTGTTCGTGAACGGCGACTCGCGCCTACGCTTGTAGCGCGAGCCTTTCAGGCGAGCGAGAACGCGACGTGAACAGACGCGCGGACATTCGTGAGAAGGCGCTGGCCGACCTGCAGCAGTCCGAGATCCTGATGCTCGACGGCCACTTCGATTACGGCAACGGGTATCACGGCCGCGTGTACGTGAACCCGCATCAGCTGTTCCGGCATCCGTCGACGATCTGGCGCTTCGCGCAGGACCTGATCGACCTGCTGCCGGCCGATCTGATCCAGAAGACCGAAGTCGTCGCCGGACCCGTGACCGGCGGGGCGCTGCTCGCACACACGATCGCGGGCCTCCTCGACAGCCGCCGCAGCCTCACGCATCCGCCCTGCAGCTTCGCGCCGTTCAACTCCGATCCGACGCGCGGATTCGCCCTGCGCGCGTTCTACCGCGCCGAGCTCAAAGGCAGACGCGTTCTGCTGGCCGACGACGTGCGGAACACCGGCGAGACGTTCGCACGGTGCGCCGCGCTCGTGCAGGAGGCGGGCGGATCGATCGTCGCGACCGCCGAGATCTACGATCGCTGCGAGGTGCTCACCGATCTCGGCGTGCCGAATATCGCGCTCGTGGAATACAAAGCGCCGGTAAATTACAAGTCCAGCGAATGCCCTCTTTGCGCAGCTGGCACGCCGATTACGCGGTTCTGATACGCTGCGGGCTCGCAACAACGGCCCTGAGGGACGCGAAGAACGCATGGCGCTGATCGAAAATCCGATTCTCAACTCGCCGTTCCGCGAGCCGACCCGCCACTTCAAGTTCGACGACGAGGGCATCACCAACGAGATCCTCAACGGCCGTCGGCCCAGCTCCCACTTCGTTCCCATCGCCCGCGCAAAGAAAAGAGGGAAGCAGCTCCAGTTCGAAACCGAATGGACGCGGGATCGTATCGAGCCGAACCCGGTCGTGGATCGGATCAGGGAGCGCGTCGGCGCGTGGCGGACCGGAGGATACGTCGGCGTCACGGCCGCGACTTCACGGCTCCTTTCGTACTGGACGCATGAGGGCCGCGAGAAGCCGCTTTTTTTCTGTCAGCTCGAAGCCGTCGAGACCGCCATTTACATCACCGAGGTTGCGCACAAGTACGGAGATGTGTGGATCGACAACGATCTGCGCGCCGCCAACGACACCTCGAACCCCGGCCTTCCGCGCATGGCGGTGAAGATGGCGACCGGCTCGGGCAAGACGGTTGTGATGGCGATGCTCATCGCGTGGCAGGCGCTCAACAAGCTCGACTATCGACAGGATGCCCGTTTCTCGGACGCGTTTCTGATCGTGACGCCGGGCATCACCATCCGCGACCGTTTGAGGGTGCTCCTGCCGACCGATCCGGATAACTACTATCGCCAGCGCGACATCCTGCCGGGCGACTTGCTGGAGCGGCTCGCGCGCGCGAAGATCGTGATCACGAACTATCACGCCTTTCTCGCTCACGAGCGCGGAGACGCGGCGCGCCTGACGAAGTCGATCCTGACGAAGGGCGAGCCGAGCCCGTTTCTCGAGACGCCCGATCAGGTCGTGCGGCGCGTCTGCCGCGATCTGGCCGCCAAGAAGAACGTCGTCATCATCAACGACGAGGCGCATCACTGCTACCGGCACCGTCCCGATCCCGAGGCGGCGACGCTGATTGGCGAGGAGCGAAGGGAAGCCGAGAAACGCGACGAGGAGGCTCGCGTGTGGCTGTCGGGCCTTGAAGCGGTAAAAAACAAGATTGGTGTGAAGGCGATCTACGATCTCTCAGCGACGCCGTTCTTTCTGCAGGGATCCGGGTACCCGGAAGGCACGCTCTTCCCGTGGGTCGTGTCCGACTTCTCCCTCGTCGACGCGATCGAAGCGGGCGTCGTCAAGGTTCCGCGGGTACCCGTGGCCGACAATTCAATGACCGGCGAACAGCCGACGTACCGCGACTTGTGGCTGCGCATCCGCGACGGTCTGCCGAAGAAGGGGCGCAAGACGGACGCAATCGGCGGCGAGCCGAAGCCGCCGGCGGAGCTTCAGGGCGCGCTTCACAGTCTGTACGACAACTACCGCGTGTCGTTCGAGCGATGGCAGGGCAACACGGACGCAAAGGCCCGCGGCCTCACGCCGCCGGTCTTCGTCGTCGTCTGCAACAACACGAACGTCTCCAAGATGGTGTTCGACTACATCGCGGGCTGGACCAAGCCGCTGGCCGACGGCTCCGAGGTGGTCGTGCCCGGCGCGCTGCCGCTCTTCAGCAACGAAGAAGACGGCCGCTGGTCTGAGCGGCCAAACACGATTCTCGTCGATTCCGAGCAGCTCGAATCGGGCGAAGGTATGAGCCCCGAGTTCAAGAAGATTGCCGAGGCAGAGATCGAGGAGTTCAAGGCCGAATACCGCGCGCGGTTCCCCGGGCGCAGCGCGGACGATCTGCGCGACGAGGATCTGCTGCGCGAAGTCATGAACACGGTCGGCAAGGCCGGGAAGCTCGGCGAGCGCATACGCTGCGTCGTGTCGGTGTCAATGCTGACCGAAGGCTGGGACGCGAACACGGTGACGCACATTCTCGGCATGCGAGCCTTCGGCACGCAACTCTTGTGCGAACAGGTTGTCGGCCGCGGGCTCCGCCGCATGAGCTACGCCGTCAACGACGACGGAAAATTCGACGCCGAATACGCGGAGGTGTACGGCGTCCCGTTCTCGTTCATTCCCTGCTCGGGGTCGACGCGCGAACCTCGACCTGGTCCGTTGCCGACCCGGGTGCGGGCGCTCGAGGATCGCATCGCCTGCGAGATCACGTTCCCGCGTCTGGTCGGCTACCGGTACGACGTGCCGAGCGAACGGCTGTCCGCGACGTTCACGGACGACTCGAAGCTGGCGCTGTCCACCGGCGACATTCCGACGCGTACGGAGAACGCGCCCATCGTCGGCGAGCGCAGCATCCACACCCTGGACGATCTGAAGCGACACAGGGAAAATGAGGTGGCATTCCTCCTGGCGAAGCTGACGCTCGAAAAATACTTCCGGCAGGACAACGAACAAAAGATCGAGCGCTCCGCTGTGCATCGCTTCGACGCCGACGTGAAGGGATGGCTGTTTCCGCAGATGCTGGCCATCGCGAAGCGTTGGCTGTCCGAGTGTGTCACCTGCAAGGACAACACATTCCCGCAGCTTCTGCTGCTGGTCGAGTTCGCGCACGATGCCGCCGATCGGATCTACAAGGCGATCGTCGAGAGCGCCGCGGGAACGCCAGCGCTCAGACCCATCCTGCGTCCGTACGACGTCGTCGGATCGACGCGGTATGTGGACTTCGATACAACAAAGGCCGTGTACCCGACAGATCCAGACAAGTGCCACGTCTCGCATGTCGTGGCCGACACCGGATCGTGGGAGCAGAAGATGGCGCAGGCGCTCGAAGAGATGCCCGAGGTGGCGCGCTACGTGAAGAACCAGAGCGTCGGTTTCACCATTCCGTACACCTTGAACGGCGAGGAGAAGCAGTACTATCCAGACTTCATCGCGCAGATTCGAATTGGCTCCAGTGGCGTCCGGCTTCAGCCGGATGTTCTCAACGTGATTGTCGAAGTCTCCGGCGAGGCGCGGAAGGACAAGGCCGCGAAAGTGACGACGGCGCGGACGCTGTGGGTGCCTGCGGTGAACAACCACGGCGGCTTCGGCCGGTGGGCGTTCGTGGAAGTGACCGATCCGTGGGATGCACAGCGGACGATCCGCGCCGCCTTGTCGAAGGCGATGCAGGAAGTGTGACCGTCCTCGTCAGGCTTGATGGTCGCCTGGAACGGGTCTAAGCTTGCGCCATGCTGGATTGGCAGAGTTGTCCCGCGGTTGAACGAGCGGCCGATCGCGTCAGCGGCGCCTGGGTGTTCAAGGGGACGCGCATTCCGGTGCGTGCGCTTTTCGAAAACCTCGAAGAGGGCGCGAGCGTGGATGATTTTCTGAAGTGGTTCCCCGGCGTCACGCGCGACCAGGCGATCGCGGTGCTGGCCCACGCGGAGCGAAGTCTCACGCCTGTCTGACGGCTGCCTTCCGCGCGCATCGATGAAAGTCCTTTTCGACCAAGGCACGCCGGTGCCGTTGCGCACCCTGCTTGCCGGTCATACCGTCGAAACGGTCTACGAACGCGGCTGGTCGAAGTTGAGCAACGGGGATCTGCTGACGGCGGCACAAGCCTCTTCGTTCGACGTGTTCGTCACCACCGATCAGAATCTGCGCAGTCAGCAGAACCTGACGGGCCGGCAGGTTGCCTTGATCGTGTTGCCGACGACGCGGTGGGCGCAGATTCGCCGGCATGCCGAAGATGTCGCCGATGCACTGGCTTCGATTCAGCCTGGCGAATATCGGGAACTGAGCTGGTAGGCCAAGACGATGGCAAAACGCTCACCGAAATCGCCGACCGAGATCACGTCGATTCGCCACAAGAAAGATACGCGCGTCAACATTCCGACCGAGGAGCTGCGCGACTTCGTCGCGGAAGACGAGCAGGCGCCGAAGGCGATGCGCTATCCGCGCGATGCGTCGCTCGATCCGCAGCTCGTGTGGAAAGGGAAGGACGAGCAGGATGCGAGCGCGCTCGAGGTGCCCGTCGTTCCGATCTACATCCAGGAGAAGGTGCATCCGCAGGCGCTCGTCGAGAACCTGCGCCACACGGCGAAGGCCGGAGAGAAGGAGCCCGAGCTGACGCTGTTCGACGATTTCAACGGCCTCGACGATGCGGCGTTCGACAAGAAGGTGGATTTCTACCACCACGATCAGCACTGGTCGAACCGGATGATCCTCGGCGACTCGCTGCTGGTGATGACGAGCCTCGCGGAGAAGGAAAGGCTGAAGGGCAAGGTCCAGACGATCTATTTCGATCCGCCGTACGGCATCAAGTTCGGATCGAACTGGCAGGTGTCGACGAGGAAGCGCGACGTGAAAGATGGAAAGGTGGAGGACGCGACGCGCCAGCCCGAACAGATCCGCGCGTTCCGCGACACGTGGAAGCTCGGGATCCATTCATATCTCGCGTATCTGCGTGATCGACTCATGATTGCGCGACAGCTGCTGACGGAGAGCGGAAGCATCTTCGTGCAGATTGGCGACGAGAACGTCCATCTTGTGCGCTGCGTGCTGGATGAGATGTTTGGCGCCGAGAACTTCGTCGCGCTGATCTCTTACTCGAAAACGACGACAACAACTGGCGAGTTCTTGCCGGCGACAAACGACTATCTACTTTGGTATGCCAAGGAACGCAGTAGAGCAAAGTACCGTCCTCTGTTCTACGAGAAAATCATCGGAGGGTTTGGCAGTTCGAAATACGATCAAGTTCAACTCGCCAACGGAACACGCAGAGTTATGACGACTGAGGAGAGATCTCATGTCGACAGTGTGCCGGCGGGTGGGCGACCGTTTCGCTTGGATAACCTCACCTCTCCTCGCATTCGTGAAGCGCGTACCGGCTATTACGAGGTGAAGTTTAACGGCGGATCGTTTTGGCCTCAACAAGGTGAGTGGAAGACGAACCGTGAGGGTATGTCACGACTCCTGCTTGCCGGTCGCGTTCAACCGAGCTCAAATTCCTTGAACTATGTGAGGTTCATCGACGATTTTCCAGCCTTTTCGTTGACAAATACATGGTCGGATATTGGCGGCATCCAGAGTCGATCCGATCCAAAAGTTTACGTTGTTCAGACCTCCGGCACTGCTGCGGAGCGTTGTTTGCTTATGACCACCGATCCCGGTGATCTTGTTCTAGACCCAACATGTGGATCCGGAACAACCGCCTATGTCGCCGAGCAGTGGGGAAGACGGTGGATCACCATCGACACGAGCCGCGTCGCCCCCGCGCTCGCGCGCACGCGTCTCATGGCGGCGCGCTATCCGTACTATCTGCTCGCCGACTCTCCTGAAGGCGTGAAGAAGGAAGCCGAGATCACCGGCAAGATTCCGCCCGAGTACAAGACCGACAACGACATCAGAAAAGGTTTCGTCTACAAGCGCGTCCCGCACGTCACACTGAAGTCGATCGCGAACAACCCGGACATCAAGGAGGGCATGTCGCGCGAGGAGATCGACGCGGCGATTCAGCGTCACGCCGAGACGGAGCTCCTCTATGACAAGCCTTACGAAGACAACAAACGTATTCGCGTCTCGGGACCTTTCACCGTCGAGAGTCTCTCACCTCATCGTGTGCTGGAGACGGACGACGATCGTCCGGTGGCGGAGAAGAACGGCCAGCGCGATTCAGCGGTTCAGTTCGAGCAGATGATTCTCGACAACCTGCGGAAGGCCGGCGTGCAGAACACGGTCAAGAACGAGCGCCTCGTCTTCACGCGCATCGAGTTGCATGCGGGCAAGTGGATCCACGCGACGGGCGAGTACGCCGACGCGGACGGCAAATCCCGCCGCGTCGCCGTCTCAATCGGTCCCGAGCACGGGACGGTCGGCCCTCAGTAGGTGAAGGAAGCGGCGAAAGAAGCCGTTCAGGGCGTTGGCTTCGACGTCCTCGTCGTGTGCGGCTTCGCGTTCGATCCGCACGTGTCCGAGGAAGCGAAGCGCTACGGCAATCTGACCGTCCTCGCTGCCCGGATGAATCCCGATCTCTCGATGGGCGACGAGCTCCTGAAAAAAACCAGCGCCGGCAATCTGTTCATGGTGTTCGGCGAGCCGGACATTCGGATCAGTGCGGCCGATGTGAACGGCGAGCATCAGATGACGGTCGAAGTCAAGGGCGTTGACGTCTACGACCCGACCACGGGGCAAATCCGAAGCAGCTCGACGGACGACATCGCCTGCTGGTTCATCGACACCGACTACAACGGCGAGAGCTTCTTCGTCCGCCACGCCTACTTCACCGGCGGTGACGAACCCTACGAGAAGCTGAAGCGCGCGCTGCGCGCCGAGATCGACGAAGGCGCCTGGGCAACGCTTTACAGTACCGTGAGTCGTCCATTCGCACCGCCCGAGACCGACAAGATCGCCGTCAAGGTGATCAATCACTACGGCGACGAGGTGCTCAAGGTATTTGACATCTGACTACCGACCGAGTTACCTCATCCCGACATTCACGGCCGGTGCCGCTGCCATCCGAGACCAATCGAGACGACCACAGACGGTGTATACCGGCGTTCGGTGCTGACCGTCGGAACGAGATAGCTGCCGTTCGGCAATCGCTGCGGATATGAGTACGTCTGCGAGACGGTGTTGTAAAACGGAAGCGTCGCGTCGCCCTGGACGAACAGGCGCACGTTCGTCGCGCGCGCCAGCTCGTAGCCGGTCGTCAGCTCGCCCTGCAGTCCCTGGCCGTTCCACGATTTCTGTCCTTCGCCGAGATTCGTCCCGCCCCAGCTGAGGCCACCGCCGAAGTACGCCGTGCGGTTGGCGGTTGGACTGGTGAAGTAGAGCCCTTCGAGCTTCAGCAGCGATCCGGCGATGGCGCTGCCGCGTGACGCGTCGTACCCGCCGCCCTGGTCGAAGTGATAGTTGAAGAACGAGAAGTCGACGCCGAATCGATCGAATTCGGCGCGATAGCCGAAGCCGAGCGCCGGGACACCGTGCGTTTGATTGCCGAAGACGCCGCCGTATCCGAGCCGCGCGTGCCAGTACGTGTCGGACTGCACGCGCCGTGCGGGCAGATCCTGCGACGCCGTCACGTTCGTGCGATCCACGATCGCCATGCTGCCCAACGCGTCGCCTGTGACGAGCGATCGCACCATCTGACTGTATACCGCCGGCAGATCGTCGAGCCCGATTGCGGTCGTTTCGCGATGGCCGAGCGGTCCGGCGAGCGTCACGACGATCGTGTTGCCGAGCCGCACGTGCGAGAGCTCGTAAGCCGCCGGGCAGCCGGCCGCCGCGATTCGGTGTCCCGCCAGCTCGAACTGCTTCTCGACGAGGAGGAGCGCCGCGCTCCGTTCGTCGGGCGAGAGCATGTCGCGCGCCTGGTCGATCGAGATGCAGATCTGTGCACTGGCCGCCGTAGCGACGCCGCACACGAGAACGGCGGTAACGAGCGACGAGCGAAGAAGATGACTGCGCATCGAATCCTCCGTGCGGCGGGGAGAGCGCCGCTACCGGGGAATGCGCAAAGGGCGCCCCAACAGGCTCAAATCTCAGAAGTACGAAGTCTGAAGTACGAAGTCTGAAGTACGAAGTCTGAAGTACGAAGTACGAGGTCTGGAGAGATTTCAGGACTCGATCTTCGTCTCCCCTTCGTACTCTCGTGCTTCGAACTTCGCACTTCGAACTTCGTACTTCCAACTTCACACTTTTCAGGGCACGAGTCGCAGCCGTCCGATCGCGCCGTTTTCGATGTCGGAACGAATCATCCGCATCTTGCGGTGACGGACGAGACGCCAGTCGGCGAGGAAATCGTCGTAGTGCGGCGACAGCGCGTGGCCGGACTCGCCGATCGCGTCGAGGAAGCGGCTGTCGTTGGCGGGTGAAAGATCGATGATTTCGCGGTAGCCGGGCACGAGATGCTGTTCGTAGCGCAGGTCGGCAGCGACGGTTCCGATGTTGACGGTGCTCCAGTCGCCGGCGGCGGGAACGGATCGACTGAGCAGGGGACGCAGCGCGGCGACGGCGTCGAGTCCCTGATGGGGGAACACGGCGTGGTGCACCGCGTCCCAGCGCCAGCGGTCCATCTCGCCGCCCAGGCGCCGCGTCAGATCGACCACCGCCTCGTGCAGCGCAGTCGTCACCGCGTCGTCGCACGATTCCACGTGGCTCGTCGTCTTGTCGTCGCACCACGACGTGTCGTTGGTCGTCAGCGTGTTGATGATGAAACGCGTGGTGAACGAGAACTTCGCCTGATACAGGTCGGTGATGAGCGGACCGAGGTCGTCGGCCGCGATCGCGGGCACGAGATGCCAGAACCACGCCTGGAAAATCGCGGTCGCCGCGCTGTCGGCCGTCGCGTCGAAATTCCATGCACGGAGCGTCTCGACGGCTTTCCGATCGGCGTCGGCAGCCGGACGCGCGCGCGCGAGCAGCAGCGGGACGAGCGTCTTCGCGTGAAGCGAGATCGTGTCGGCCTGCATGCGCGCGAAGTCGTCCGGCGTCAGCTTCGTTCGCCCTTTCAGGAGATCGACGATCCGCTGCGCGCGATATGGTTCGTACCAATCGAATCCGAGGTTGTAGGGATAACTGGCCGGCGCCGGACGATGGTTGGCCGTGACGATGATATGCGACGGCGGATCGTACAGATGCGGCAGTTGATCGAACGGTACCCATCCGATCCATTCAGCGTTGCCGCTCCACCCGTCGGCCGGGAGCGTACCGTCGCCGGTCCTGCGAATGGGAATCCGCCCCGGCGCGTAATAACCGATGTGCCCATCGACGTCTGCATACACCCAGTTCTGCGACGGCACGACGAAGTCGCGCAGCGCGGTCGTGAAGTCGTTCCAGTTTCGCGCCTCGTTCATCTTCAGAATCGACACGAGCGTCGAGTCGTCCGGATCGAGCGCGGTCCAGCGGAAGGCGAGCGGCTCCATCGGCGGCGGCTTCGGCGTCCGCTTCGACTCCGCGGCGTTCGCGTTGAGCGCGTCCGAGACCAGCGGTCCGTGTCGCGTCACGCGGACGTCGATGTGTACGGGATCCGCGCCCTTGACGGCGATCGTTTCGGGAATCACGGTCACCGGCTCCATCGCGCCGCGGAATTCGGCGGCGCGTCCGCCGGCGTCGAGCCGTTCGCGATAGAGATCTTCGACGTCCGCCGCGACGTTCGTCGCGCCCCATGCGATCCGACGATTGCGCCCGAGCGCCACGGCCGGCGCGCCGGGCAGCGTCGCGCCGATGATCTCGAAATCGGCCGCCGTCACGTGCGCGAGATACCACGTCGACGGAATGCGTGAGCCGAGATGCGGATCGTTGGCGAGCATCGGCTTGCCGCTCGCGGTCATCGTGCCGTCGACGACCCAGTTGTTGGAGCCCAGACCGTCTTGGGGCAGGAAGGGCAGGAAGGGCAGGAAGGGCTGGACGGGCGGGATCGCTAGGAAGGACAGGTAGGACTGGTGCGCCACGAATGCCTCTCCTGCCTGTCCCGCCTGTCCTGCCTTTCCCGCCCCTCCCGCCCCTCCCGCCTGTCCTGCCTCTCCCGCATCAGCACCGTCGCTCAGGATGCTGAGCCCGTGCTTCGCGTACAGCGGCATGAGCTGCTTCATCCGATCGACGCCGACCGCCCGCACGAGATCGTTGCGGAGCAGCTCGAACGAGTAGTTCGCGCTGAGATCCCACGCCATCATCTTGACCCACGCGACGACGTCGGGGCCCGTCCATGGTTCGGGCTCGAAGCGAAGGAGCGAGAACTCGGGTGGAAGCCGGCTGCCGTGATGCGTCGAAGTGAACGCGTTGACGCCGGCGACGTAGGCGTTCACCTGCTGTTTCGCCCAGTCGGGCGTCGCGTTCCAGGCCGCGCGCGCGGCGCGGCCGAAGCCGACCGTGCGGAGAAACCGATCCTGCGGGATCGTCGCGGGGCCGAAAATTTCCGACAGCCGTCCGTGGCCGATGCGGCGCTGAAACTCCATCTGCCACAGGCGATCCTGCGCGTGCGCGTAGCCCAGCCCGAAGAACGCGTCTTGTTTGGTCGCGCCGAAGATGTGAGGGATCGCGTCGGCGTCGCGGATAATCTCGACCGGCGCCGTGATGCCAGCGACCGTGACGGTGCCGTCGACGACAGGAAGCGAGCGCCGTGCGTAGTTGTAGATCGCGGCCGCGGTGATCGCGACGAGCACGACGATCACGGCCAACGCTTTCAGCAGCAGCGTTCGCATGGCAGAATCATACTCATTGGGACCGCGATTGCAGATTGCAGATTGCAGATTGCAGATTGATTGCTGATTGGTGCAGATCTTCGATTTGAAGCCGGTGCTCGACCGGCTGTACGCCGAGTTCAATTATCCCGAGTCGGCTGCCGATCCGATTCATACCGTTCGGCGGTACGCCGCGTCCGAGGATCGCGAGGTGGTCGCGTTCGTCGCGGCCTCGCTCGCGTTCGGGCGCGTCGCCAGCGTCCTTCAATCGATCGAGCGCGTGCTGGCGATCATGGGTCCGCGTCCCGCCGACTACGTTCGCGCGTTCGAACCCAGGCGCGACGCCGCCGCGTTTGCCGGCGTCGTGCACCGATGGACGCGCGCCCCCGATCTCGTCGCGCTCCTCTGGGTCATGCGGCAGATGATCGATCGCGCCGGTTCAATCGAACGATTCTTTCTCGAGGGGCACGAGGCGTCGGGCGAGAACGTCGCGCGCGCGCTCGACAGCTTCTCGACGCGAGCACTGAAGCTCGATCTGAAGTCCGCGTACGGGCGCGTGCCGAAGCGGCCGGGTGTCTGCTACTTCTTTCCGCGTCCGTCGGCCGGATCGGGCTGCAAGCGGCTCAACCTGTTTCTCCGGTGGATGGTGCGCCGCGACGCGCTCGATCTCGGCGTCTGGTCGCGCGTGGCGCCGTCGCAGCTGATCGTCCCGCTCGATACTCACGTGATCCGCGTCGGCCGCTGCCTCCGGCTGACGCGCTACACGAGTCCCGGATGGCGGATGGCCGTCGACATCACCGCGTCGCTGCGCCGGCTCGATCCCGACGATCCGGTCAAGTACGATTTCGCGCTCTGCCACATCGGCATGATGAACGCATGCGGCTTCAATCGCGCGGAGGCTGATTCGAACTGCGGGGGGCCCCCGGATGCTCATTGTCCGCTTCGCGGCCTGTGCCGGCCACGCGTGCGTACACCGCGGCCGTCGCGGCGACCATCCGCTCGACGGTGAAGCGGTCGCGGACGCGCGCCAGTCCTGACTCGCCGAGCCGGCGACGCAGCGCCTCGTCCTTCAATGCGCGCACGATCGCCCGCGCGAGCGCGGTGTGGTCGCGTGGCGGCACGAGCAGTCCGTTCACGTCGTGTTCGATGACTTCGGGAATGCCGCCTGCCGCGGTCGCGATGATGGGGCGTGCGCACGCCATCGCGTCGAGGAGCGACGTGCCGAGCCCTTCGGTGACCGAGCTCATGACGAAGAGGTCGAAGCCCTTGATGCAGCCGATGACGTCGGTACGGAATCCTGGCAGCAGCACGTGCTTCTCCAGATTGCGGTCGCGCACGAGATGCTCGAGGTGCTCGCGCAGCTCGCCTTCGCCGAGCACGATGAAGCGCGCGTCGGGAATTTCCTGGACGACGAGGTGGGCCGCTTCTATCAGGTAGCGCTGCCCTTTGTGCGGCACGAGCGCGGCGACGTTGCCGACCACAGGCGCGCGATGCGGCAGCCAGAACGTCTCGTGCACGTTCACCGGCGGCGCGGCGGCGACGTGCTCGACGTCGATGCCTTCATGAACGGTGACGGTCCGATCCGCCGGCACTCCATCCGCCAGGAGCAGGCGGCGGATCGCGTCCGACGCCGCGATGAAGCAGTCGACCTGCCGGTGTTTCCACCGCGAGAACGAATTGCCCTTCAGGTGGAAGTCGACGCGGCGCGACGCGACGAGCGCCGGCGCGCGGCCGCCCGCCGCCGCGCCGAACGACAGCGCGACGCCCGCCATCGCGATGGCGTGCGGATCGTGCGCGTGGATGACGTCGGGCTGCAGCCGTTTGACGACGCGCGCGAACCGCCACGCCGCCGCGAAGTCCATTTCGGTGCGCGGGGCCAGCGGGACGAGCTCGAGCCGTTCCTCTTTCATGCGGCCGGGGCCCCACCCCCGGCCGCGCTCACTCGCGCTGTCGCGCTCGCTCGGGCTCAGGGCTGCTTTCATGCGACCGGGGCCCCACCTCCGGCCGCGCTCACTCGCGCTGTCGCGCTCGCTCGGGCTCAGGGGTGCCGCGCGCCGCCGCAGCTCGCCGTCAGGGTGCGCGACGAGCGCCGCGCGGTGTCCAATCGCCCGCAGTCCGTTGACCGTGAGCAGCACCTGGTTCTGACCGCCGCGCCAGGTGCGTGCGGTGTCAACGTGAAGGGAGAACATCGCGGGGGCTGGTTGCTGGTTGCTGGTTGCTGGTTACTGGTTGCTGGGAGCGGGTTGCTCGGGAATGAGGCGCGGTCCGCTGCAGCTCCCACAATTTCGCGAATTTCAGGAACACGTAATAGCTGTTGAGCACCGAGATGATGAGGCCCGGGACTCCGTCCCGGATTCCGCCGTGCGCGAGGTAGTTGCGCAGGAACGCGAGCGGCGGATGTCCTGCAATCTGTAAGACACTCGTCTTCCGTCCAACCTCGTGCATCTGCCGCGCAGCATAGGTCGTATAGCGATCGATGGTTTCGAGATGATCGCTGATGTCGCGGTATGCGTAGTGCTGCAGCTCGCCGCGCAGGCGACCTATCTCTCCCCGAACGGTGACCGCTTCGTGCACGTACCTGCCGGTCCACTGCGCCGCGCGGCGATCGTAAAGGCGCAGCTGGTAGTCGGGGTACCAGTCGGTCGTACGAATCCAGCGTCCGAGATGAAACGTGACACGCGGGATCCGGTACGCCATCTCGCGCGGCGCGCCGCTCATCAGCGATCGGATCTCGCCCGCGAGCTCTTGCGTCACGCGTTCGTCAGCGTCGAGCGACAGGATCCAGTCGTACCGCGCAATCGACGCGGCGTAGTTTTTCTGATCGATGTAGCCGGGCCAGTCGCGGACGATCACGCGGTCGGTGTGCCGCTTCGCGATCCGAACGGTCTCATCGGTGCTGAAGGCGTCGACGACGACGATCTCGTCGGCAAACGCGACGGACGCCAGCGCGTCGTCGATGCCTGCCGCTTCGTTCTTGGTGATGACGGTGACCGAGAGCTTCGGCACTCTCGGAGTGTAACCTGAGGGCTGGATGGGCAGGATGGGCGGGATGGGCGGGATAGGCAGATGGGCGGGATGGTTCCTACGTCTTACCCTTCCTGCCCTTCCCGCCCCTCCTGCCCTTCCCGCCCGTCCTGCCCAACTACTGTCTGATGATCGCCGACCCACCCGCCTGAATGGCGCCCGACCCTGCGGTCGTGATCGTGCCGCCGCCACCGCCGATCGGCACTTCCTGCACCGCCTCGAAGTCGACGAGCGACTTGTTGTAGTCCGAGATTGCCTGAATTTCGACGACGCGCGCGACCGCGAGATCGCGCTGCGCCTGGAAGACGAAGAAGCTCTGCGACATACCTGCGGAAAGCTTCTTCTCTTCCGCTTCGAGCTTCTTTTCCTGCAGCTCGCGCGAGGCGCGCGCCGACTGCACCCGCTTCAGGTTCGTCTGCACGTTGCGCCCGACGGCGCGCACCTGCGTGGCCACCCCCATCTCGAGCGCCTTGAGCTGCGTCTGCGCCTGCTCGTACTGCAGCTTCGCGCGGGCGAGGTTGGCGTGCGAGGTGCTCGCGCCGAGCGGATAGGCGATTTGCAAGCCGACAGTCCAGTTCGGATACGCCGCACCGAGCACATCGCCGAGTACCGATCCGAATCCTCGGTCCGACACGATCGATCGATCGCCGATGGGCAGCCCCGCCGATACGGCCGCGATGTTCACCGGCGACAACTGCACGCCGCCTGACGCCGTCGTGATGTAGTTGAAGTTGGCGTTGACCTCGGGCAGGACCTGGTTGCGGAAATAGCGAATGTTCACATCGCTCTGTTCGAGGCTGTTCTTCGCGGACCGGAGATCCGACCGCTTGTCGAGGGCGTTGCGGACGGCGGCGTCGACGTCAATCGCCTGCTCGGCGAACGACGCGGCATCGGTCGGATCGAACGCGATGTTCCAGAAGTCGGCCGTGCCGGGGTCGAGAATCAGGCTCCGCAAGTTGTCCTGTGCCGTCTTGATCGCGGCGTCGGCCACAATGACGCCCGACTCGTTGCTCGCCACTTCGGCCTGCGCCTGGACGATGTCGATCGGCGCCAGCGTTCCGATCTCGACGCGCTTCTGGTTGTCCCTGAGGAATTGCTGCGAAAGCGCCAGCGACTGCTGCTGCGCCTTCAGGTTGTTGATGGTGTACACCAGATCCCAGTACGCGTTGCGCACGTTGCGCATCGTCTGCGTGATGACGGCCTGCAGCTGGATGTCCGACAGGTCGCGCGTCTTCTTGCTGTTCTGCACCTGTTGGCGAATCTGATCGACCGAGAAGTTCCGCAGCAGCGGCTGTGAGACCTGCAGGTTCAGCGTCGAATTCAGCTGCGGGAAGAAGTTGTTGAAGAGGTTCGTCGTCGAAAAGCGCGAGCTGTTCCAGGTCGCGCTGTAACTGGCGCCCCAGGGGAGCTGCTGATTGATGCCGGCCTGAGTCCCAAACGAGCTGTTTTCGATCGAGGTGGCGCCGCCCGACAGCGCGCTGGTCGCCTGCTGCGACTGTGACTGCTTCGAGACGCCGGAGATGAGGCTCGGCGCCCAGAACGACTTCGCTTGCATCACGCCGACATCCTGAATCTGCGGATCGATCCGCTGGATCCGGATGCCGAGGTTCTGCTCCAGCGCCAGCTTCACCGCTTCGTCCATCGTCAGGCGCCGGACGATCTCGGTCGACTGCTGCGCCGCGTTCTGCGCGGCCGCGGCGAGCGTCGTGCTGTCGAACCGCAACTGTCCGCTCTGCGCGAAAGCGGACACCGACGGCAGCACGAGTGCACACGCCAGGACGATGATTCGAAGGTCACGTTGGAAGTGATCGACACGCATTGCTGACAGCTCCATCAGGAAAAGAAAAATCTGGCGCAATTCTGATCTGTAGACGTAGGGCAGGAATCTTCGGTTCGAGCAAATTGTATAATGACCGCCCTTTTTTGAGGCTTCCATGCACATTTCTTCACGTGTGACGACGGCGCTGGCCGTCGCGGCTGTGGTGACGTTCGCAGAGCCGACAGCTCGACTGGCGGACGCGCCGTTTTCTCTGAGCGTCGACAGCATCATGCGCGGCCCGAAACTGGTCGGGTATCCGCCGACGGGCCTTCGATGGTCCGGCGATTCCGCGCGGCTCTACTTCGAATGGCGACGGCCGGGAGAGGATGAGCCGTCGACCTGGGTCGTCGCGCGCGACGGAGGCGAGCCGCGCCGCCTCACGGATGCCGAGCGACGGAGCGCGCCGCCCGTCGCCGGCATCTGGGACGCCGCGCATCGCCGCGCGCTCTTTGCCAATGAGGGCGATATCGTGCTGGTCGATTCGGTGACCGGCACGCGGCGTCAAATCACGAGGATGACCGGCGGCGAATCGAATCCACGGTGGGCGAAGCACGAGACTGCAGTCACATTCGTTCGCGACAACAACCTGTTCCTCGTCCCGCTCGATAGCGGGTCGATCGAACAGCTGACCGATATCGGTCCGCGGAAGCGGGACGCACGCGAGACCGACAGCCAGAAGTTCGTCAAGAACGAAGAAGAGAAGCTGATCGATCACACGCGCGTCGAGGCCGAGAAGAAAAAAAGAAGAGACGAAAAGGAGAAGGCGAATGCGCTGCCGAAATACGAGCTGGCGGAACGGCAGTCTGCGACCGACCTTCAGCTGAGTCCGGACGGGAAGCACGTGTTCATCCTGCTGACGGAGCGCAGCGACGCGGCGAAGCGTCCCAACGTGCCGAACTACGTCACCGGGTCGAGCTACACCGAGGACGTTCCGGCGCGGGCGTTCGTCGGCGACACGCAGGACAAACGAACGCTCGCGGTGATGAATCTCGAAACTTGCAAGAGCGAGGCCGCTGACGCGTCGTTCGCGGGCCAGCGCGACGTGCGCTGGAGTATGCCGCAGGTTTCACCGGACGATACGGTCGCGGTCGCCAACGTGCGCGCGCACGACAATAAGGATCGCTGGCTCGTGAGGGTGAACGCCGAGACGGGCAGGACGCAGGTGCTCGACGCGCTGCACGACGACGCATGGGTGAGGGAAGTCGGCGGATTCGGGCCGAACGATCCGTCGTTCGGCTGGCTCGACGCGAAGCGCGTCTGGTTCCTCTCCGAGCGCGATGGCTGGATGCACCTCTACGTCATCGACGCGAGCGACGACCATCCGGCGGCCCGACAGCTGACGCAAGGCAGGTGGGAGATCGAATCGGTCGACCTCTCACACGATCGCCGCCGGTTCTACGTCGTCAGCAACGAGCGGCATCCGGGCGAGCGGCATCTGTACGCTCTTCCGATCGACGGCGGCGAGCGGACGAAACTGACGGCGATGACCGGATCGAATGTCGGCGAGGTCTCGCCCGACGATCGCACGATTGGGATGGTGCACTCGTACAGCAACAAGCCGCCCGAGGTCTATGTGATGCCGAACGCGCCGAACGCGACTGCGAAGCAGGTGACGACCTCGACGAGCGACGAATGGCGATCGTTCAAGTGGATCGATCCGCAGATCGTGACGTACCGGACCCGCGACGGCGTCGACGTCCACGCGCGCCTGTACACGCCGGAGATGGTCGGCGCGCGGCGCGATCCGTCCGCGCCGGCGGTGATCTTCGTCCATGGCGCCGGATACCTGCAGAACGCGCACAAGTACTGGGCCGGCGGGTACTACCGCGAGTACATGTTCAACAATCTCCTCGCGTCGAAGGGATACGTCGTGCTCGATCCCGATTACCGCGCGAGCGCCGGCTACGGACGCGACTGGCGGACGGCCATCTACCGGCACATGGGCGGCAAGGATCTCGACGACGTCGTCGACGGCGCGAAATATCTCGTCGAGACGCAGAAGGTGAACGCGAAGCACATCGGCGTCTACGGCGGCAGCTACGGCGGGTTCATCACGCTGATGGCGATGTTCACCGCGCCCGACACGTTCGCGGCGGGCGCGGCCAACCGGCCGGTGACCGACTGGTCGCACTACAACCACGGGTACACGTCGAACATCCTCAACGAGCCGCAGATCGATCCGGAGGCGTACCGCCAGAGCTCGCCGATCTATTTCGCGCAGGGACTCAAGGGCGCGCTGCTGATCAATCACGGCATGGTCGACACGAACGTGCTCTTCCAGGACACGGTGCGCCTCGCGCAGCGTCTCATCGAGCTGCGAAAGGAGAACTGGTCGGTTGCGATGTTTCCGGTCGAAAATCACGGGTTCGAGGAGGAGACGAGCTGGGCCGACGAGTACAAGCGCATCCTGCAACTGTTCGAGCAGTACCTGAAGTCACATGACGCGCGACGAGCTTCTTGACGTCTTCAAGCGTTCGGGCGCGCTGCTCGAAGGTCATTTCAGGCTGACGTCGGGCCTGCACAGCTCGGGATACCTTCAATGCGCGCTGGTGCTGCAACATCCGCAGCACGCCGAGGCGCTCGGCCGCGCGCTCGGGGAACGGACGCGCGGCCTGCGGCCGACGCTGGTGCTCTCTCCCGCGCTGGGCGGCATCGTCATCGGCCAGGAAGTCGGACGAGCGCTCGGCGTCCGCGCGATCTTCGCCGAGCGGCAGGACGGCGCGCTCACGCTGCGGCGCGGGTTCATCATCGGCGAAGGCGATCGCGTCCTCGTCGTCGAAGACGTGCTGACCACGGGCGGCTCGACACGCGAGACGATGCAGGTCGCCGCGGCGTCGGGCGGCCAGGTCGTCGGCGCGGCGTCGATCGTGGATCGGTCGGGCCCTTCGATCCTTCGAGAGCCTCAGGATCGCCCCGAGCACGGTCGAGGGGCGACAGGCTCAGGGCGGGCGGCCCGCGACCTCGGTGTGCCGTACGTTTCGCTCCTCGACATCGATCTGCCAGCGTATGAGCCCGACAAGTGTCCGCTTTGCGCGCAGCGGCTGCCGGTGATCAAACCGGGTTCAAGACCCGTTGCGACGTGATCGCCAACGCACACGCTTGTACAAGATGTTTTTCGTGCGTTTCGTGTTTTCGTGCGTTCCGTGGCCACGCTGATGCCGACCTTCAAAATCACGGTGGCGTACGACGGCACCGACTTCGTCGGCTGGCAGCGTCAGGCGTCGGGCATCTCCGTTCAAGGTCTGCTCGAGGAGGCGCTGCGCGAGCTCGACGGGCGCGAGGTCGCCGTCATGGGCGCCGGCCGAACCGACGCCGGCGTTCACGCGCTCGGCCAGGTCGCGGGCTTCTCGCTCGAACGCGCGATCGCGCCCGACGCGCTGGTGCGCGCGATGAACGTGCGCCTTCCGGCGAGCGTCCGCGTGATCGCGGCAGAAACAGTGCCAGCATCGTTTCACGCGCGCTTCGACGCGTCGGCAAAAACGTACCGCTATCGCATCTGGAATGGCGACGTGCTCAGTCCCTTCGAGCGTCGCTACGGGTGGCACATCATCGGCGCGCTCGACGTCGCGGCGATGCGCGAAGCGGCGGCGATGATCGAAGGCCGGCACGACTTCAGGGCGTTCCAGGGTACCGACAGCAAGACCCACTCGACTGTGCGGGAAGTGACTGTTTCACGAATTTCGGATTGCGGATTTCGCCCTTCGACGAGCTCAGGGCGTCCCGAGCTTGTCGAGGGACGGATCCCACATCCGCAATCCGCAATGATCGAATACGAGATCAGCGGCACCGGCTTTCTCCGCCACATGGTCCGCACGATCGTCGGCACGCTGGTCGAGATCGGACGCGGACGCTTTCCGAGCGCGTGGATGAACGACGTGCTCGCGTCGCGCGATCGGACGAAAGCGGGCCCGACGGCGCCGCCTCGAGGGCTGTTTCTCGTCCGTGTGGATTACAATTAGGGTTTACCGCAGAAGGATGCCCCATGTCCCTTGAGCAGCTCCTGGCGTGGATCCCGCCGGGGTCGCCGGACGAAGCGCTGGCGCGACGGGTCAATTTCGACCAGCTGCCCGCGCACATCGCGATCATCATGGACGGCAACGGACGGTGGGCGGCGCAGCGCCACTTACCGCGCGTCGAGGGGCATCGCGCCGGCATCGATTCGGTGCGCGACGTCGTCGAATCGTCGGCGCGTCTCGGGATCGACGTGCTCACGCTGTACGCCTTCTCGGTCGAGAACTGGAAACGTCCTCGCACCGAGATCAACACGCTGATGACGCTGCTGAAGCGCTATCTGCGGCTCGAGCTCGGAACGCTCCTCAAGAACAACATCCGGTTCCAGGTGATCGGTCGCGGCGACGAGCTGTCGCCCGACGTGCGCCACGAGCTCGAAATCGGCATTCGCCAGACCGAAGCGAACTCCGGGATGCTGTTCAACATCGCGCTGAACTACGGCGGCCGCGCGGAGATCGTCGACGCCGCCAGACGCGTCATCGCGGCCGGCGTCTGCGCGGACGATCTGGACGAGCGGAAGTTCGGCGAATTCCTCTACACCGCGGGACAGCCCGATCCGGATCTGCTGATCCGGACGAGCGGCGAGATGCGCGTCAGCAATTTCCTGCTGTGGCAGATCGCGTATTCCGAGATCTGGGTCACCGAAACGCTGTGGCCCGACTTTCGCCGCCGCCATCTGCTCGAAGCGGTCCTCGCCTATCAGAAGCGCGACCGGCGGTACGGCGGCATCAAGCCGTCGCCAATTGCTCTCGGCGTGAAATGACCACGTGACCCGCGTCATCAGCGGCGCAGTGCTCATTGCTCTTACCGTTGCCCTTGTCTGGTTCGCGTCTCCGCTGGCGTTCGAATCGTTCGCGATCGTGGTTGGACTGCTCGCGGTCTGGGAGTTGGTCCGGCTCGTGCGGGTGGCGCCCGCCATTCTCATCGCGCTCGTGTACATCGCGCTGCCGCTTGCGGCGCTCGTGCAAATTCGTCTGATTGCCGGACCCGAGGCGGTGTTTCTGGTGATGCTGACCATCATGATCAGCGACACAGCGCAGTTCTACACCGGGCGCGCGTTCGGCCGGCGGCCGCTGGCGCCGGCCGTCAGCCCGAAGAAAACCATCGAAGGCGCGATCGGCGGATTCGTCTTCGGCACCGTCGCGCTGGTCGTGATTGGCGCGTGGTGGGCGCCCCAGCTGCGGATCGCAACGCGCGTCGTTCTCGGCCTCGCCATCGTCGCGCTCGGCATTGGCGGCGACTTGTTCGAATCGTTCCTGAAGCGCCGCGCCGGCGTGAAAGACAGCTCGGCGCTCATTCCGGGGCACGGCGGGGTGCTCGACCGCATCGATGCGCTGCTCTTTGCCGCACCGCTCTATTACCTCGTATTGAAATATGCAGAGTAGCGCGAGGCTTTCAGCCGAGCGGTCTCGCTCGCCTCACGAGCGGTCACGCTCGCCTCGCGGGGCGATCACGCTCGCCTAAAAGGCTCGCGCTACGCTGTCGATGAAACCGGCAATGAAACGGATCGCGATTCTCGGATCGACCGGCTCCATCGGCCAGAGCGCGCTGGCGGTCGTCGACGCGCATCCCGACAGGCTGCAGGTCGTCGCCCTTGCGGCCGGCGAGAACGCGGAGCTGCTCGCGTCGCAGATCGCGCAGTACAAGCCCCGGATCGCGGCGATGGCCACGGGCGCCGCCGTCGATCGCCTGAGGCAGAACGGGTCGACTGCCGGAGTGACGATCGCCGACACCGGACGCGACGGCCTCGTGTCGGTTGCGACGCACGTGGACGCCGACGTCGTGCTGTGCGCGTCGAGCGGCACCGAAGCGCTCGAGGCGGTGCTCGCGGCCATCGACTGCGGGAAGACGATCGCCCTCGCCAACAAAGAAGTGCTCGTCATGGCGGGCGCGCTGGTGACGGAGGCGGCGAGCCGCAGAGGCGCGACGATTCTGCCGGTCGACAGCGAGCACAACGCGATTCACCAGTGTCTTCACGGCCGCAGCCTCGCGGAAATCCGGCGCCTCGTGCTGACGGCGTCGGGCGGACCGTTTCGCGGACGCACGGCCGCGGAGCTCGCCGCCGTGTCCGCGGCCGACGCGCTGAAACATCCAACGTGGCGCATGGGTCGCAAGATCACCGTCGACTCGGCGACGCTGATGAACAAAGGTCTCGAGGTGATCGAGGCGCGGTGGCTCTTCGGCGTCCGCGCGGATCAAATCGACGTCGTCATCCACCCGCAGTCGGTCGTGCACTCGATGGTGGAGCTGGTGGACGGATCGATCGTGGCGCAGCTCGGCGTTACCGACATGCGGCTGCCGATTCAGTACGCGTTCTCGTATCCCGAGCGGTGGGGCGGGCCGCTGCCGCCGATCGATCTCGCCCGGGCTGGCCGTCTCGAGTTCGAGGCGCCCGACACCGCCGCCTTTCCGTGCCTGCGGCTCGCCTATCGCGCGCTCGAAGCGGAGCGCAGCCTGCCCGTCGTGTTGAACGCGGCGAACGAGGTCGCCGTCGCGCGATTTCTCGACGGCCGGATTTCGTTCAACGACATTCCTGTCGTGATTGAACGGAGCCTCGATGCGCACCGGCCTGCAGAAGTGACGACTCTGGCGGCGGTACGCGCCGTGGATACATGGGCCCGCGCATTTTCTCAGGATGTGGCGGGCACGGTAGAATTGAAGCTGTGACGACGCTGCTCGCTTTTGCATTCGTGCTCGGGGTGCTCGTGTTCGTGCACGAGCTCGGACACTTTCTGGCCGCGAAACGCGTCGGCATCCGCGTGACGAAGTTTCAGCTCGGCTTCAATCCGACAGTCCTCAGCTTCAAGCGAGGCGATACCGAATACGGCATCGGCGCGCTCCCGCTCGGCGGCTACGTGAAGATGGCCGGCGACACGCCCGAGGATGTCGAGCGCGACGCGAACGGTCAGGTCGTGAGGCGATCGGACGAGTTCCTGTCGAAGAGCAAGTGGGAACGGTTCCAGGTGCTCATCATGGGACCGGCGATGAACATCGTGCTCGCGCTGGTCCTCTCGACGATCGTGCTGTATCAGGGCGCCGAAGTCCCGGCGTACGAGGATCAGCCGCCGGTCGTCGGCGTCGTGGTGCCGAACTCGCCGGCGGCGAAAGCCGACATCCGGCCCGGCGACCGCATCATGTCGGTCGCCGATCACCGCGTCGACACCTGGGAGCAGTTCTTCGTCACGGTTGGCGCGCGGGCGAACCGCGAAATCACGGTGGAACTGCTGCGCGGCGGTCAGACGCTGACGCGTGCCGTGACGCCTACGGTGCCGCCGGAACAGAGCCGCTTCGAAATCGGCGAGATCGGCGTGCTGCCCGACATCCATCCGTTCGTGCCGCGCGTGAATCCGGGCGAGCCGGCCGATCGCGCCGGCATCAAGGCCGGCGATGTCATTCTGGCGCTGAACAACCAACCGATGACGTTCCGGCCGGATTTGATCAAGGCGATCGCTGCTCATCCCGGCGAAACGATCACCGTCACCGTCCTGCGCGATGGCAAGCGTCTCGATATTCCGATTGTCACCGCCCGCGGCGGCTGCTCGGGCGTGGCCGGCAACATCGGATGCATCGGCATCGCGATCTCCGAATCGACCAAGAGCATCAAGCCGAGCGCGCTCGAAGCGGTTCGGATGAGCGTCAGGAAGAATGTCGAGTACGCGGGCCTCATCGGCCAGACGCTTTGGGGTCTGGTCACGCGGGAAACGTCGCCGCGTCAGCTGATGGGACCGGTGATGATCGCGCAGATGTCGGGCGAATCGGCGTCGCTCGGCTGGATCGCGCTCTTCAGCTTCATGGCGATGATCAGCCTCAACCTCGGGCTGGTGAACCTCCTGCCGATTCCAGTGCTCGACGGCGGCCACATCTTCATCATGGCGCTCGAGGGGCTCGCGCGCCGCGACTTCAGCATGCGCGTCAAAGAGAAGATGCTGCTGGCCGGTTTCGTGGTCATCCTGATGTTGATGGTGACGGTCATCTATAACGACCTCACGCGAATCAGCTGGATCGAACGGCTGATGCCCTGGCGCTGACGCTCGTCGCCGGCCAAGCAAAGGTCCACTTCTTGCAGCCAGCCCGTCCGGAGGTTCCTTCCATGAAACTCACGAGATTTGCCGGGCTCGCTGTGATCCTGGCGCTCTGTCTCGGCATCAGCGGTTCCGCCGCCGCGCAGTCGAACGTGACGAGCGCCGATATCCAACGTCTCCAGGACACCATCTACGACGCATCGCGCGACATCTCGCAGGTTCGCTCGCGCGACCAGGCGCTGGCCTCGCAGCTCCAGGCGGAGCTCGACGACGCGCGCGACGAGGCGGCCTACCTCAAAGTCAAGCTGCGGCGCAACGAACCGATCGCCCGCAGTGAGTATTCGGACGTGCGCGACAGGATCGAGAACATTCGGTCGCGCGCGCGCGGCGACTCGGGCGGCGGCTACACGCCTCCGGCAGGATCGTCGAGCGAACCGGCGCGCACCGAGCAGTCGCGTCCGACGCCGACGACGGGACGTTCGCAGAACCCGAACGAGATCCCGGTCGGAACGGAGTTCGACGTCCGTCTGCAGAAGTCGTTGAGCTCGGCGACCGCGCAAGTCGAAGATCGCTTCGACGCGACGACGATGGTCGATTTGCGCGACGAGCGCGGCCGGGTACTGGTGCCGGCCGGATCGGTGATGCGCGGCATCGTCAGCTCGGTGAACAAGGCGGGACGCGTCGACCGGAAAGGCAGCCTGACGGTCGCCTTCGATCGGGTGACGATCGACGGCCGCTCGTATCCGATGCGCGCGACGGTCACCCAGGCGCTGCAGAGCGAAGGGATCGCGGGCGAGAAGGAAAAGATCGGCATCGGCGCCGGGGCCGGCGCGATCCTCGGCGCAATTCTCGGCGGCGCCAAGGGCGCGCTCGCAGGCATTCTGATCGGCGCCGGCGGCACCGTGGCGGCGACCGAAGGGAAGGACGTGGAGCTGCCGTCGGGAACAGTGCTGCGCGTCAGACTCGATTCTCCGTTGAACCTTCAACGCTGACACAGGCAGGGGCCGACCTGGGCGTCGGCCCCCACCCGCGGTCGGCCCCCGAACTTCGAACCCAAAATCGTGTAAGGCGACGTCCGGTTTCGTATAATCCGGTATCGTAATTCGTCCGACGCGCGGCACATCGATCAGCGCGAGAGCTCTTTCATCGCCGCGCGCGCCGCGGCGATCGTCTTGTCGACGTCGCGAGGGGTGTGCGCGGCCGACAGGAACCATGCCTCGAACTGCGACGGCGGGGGATAGACGCCGCGGGCGATCAGGCCGCGGAAGAACCGCGCGTACAACGCCGTGTCCGAGCTCGTCGCCGATGCGTAGTCGCGCACCGGACGATCGGTGAAGAACGGCGTGACGAGCGACCCGAAGGCGTTGACCTGCAGCGCGACCTCGGCATCGCGCGCGGCATCGGCCAGTCCCGCCGCGAGGCGCGCACCGAGCGACGCCAAGTACGCGTACAGCTTCGGCGTCAGGTGATTCAGACACCACAGCCCCGCCGTCATCGCGAGCGGGTTTCCCGAAAGCGTTCCCGCCTGGTACACCGGACCGGCCGGCGACACGAGGTCCATCAGGTTGGCGCGGCCGCCGTACGCGCCGACCGGCAGCCCGCCGCCGATGATTTTTCCGAGGCACGTCAAATCGGGTATCACGCGCAGCACTTCCTGCGCGCCGCCAGCGCTCGCGCGGAACCCGGAAATCACCTCGTCGAAGATCAGCAGCGTGCGATCGGCAGTACACAGCTGGCGCAGCCGCTGAAGGAATCCGTCGGCGGGCGGCACGACCCCGATGTTGCCGGCGATCGGTTCGACGATCACCGCCGCAATCTTCCCGCGGTTCGCGTCGAAGAGCCGGACGACCGATTCGAGATCGTTGTAGCTGGCGACGAGCGTGTCGCTGGACGAAGCCGCCGGGACGCCCGGGCTCGTCGGGGTGCCGAGCGTGAGCGCGCCCGATCCGGCCTTCACGAGAAACGGATCCGCGTGGCCGTGATAGCAGCCTTCGAACTTCACGATCTTGTCGCGCCTGGTCGCGGCGCGCGCAACCCGAATGGCGCTCATCGTCGCTTCGGTGCCCGAGCTGACGAATCGCACGCGCTCGATCGACGGCATCAGCGCGCGGACGCGCTCGCCCAGCTCCACTTCGAGCGGGCTGGGCGCGCCGAAGCTCGTCCCGCCGCGCGTCACGGCCGCCAGCGCCTTGATCACCCCGCGCGGCGCATGACCGTGAATCAGCGGTCCCCACGACATCACGTAGTCGATGAAGCGGTTGCCGTCGATGTCTTCGATATAAGCGCCGGATGCGCGGCGGATGAAGAGCGGCGAGGCGCCGACCGACTTGAACGCCCGAACCGGGCTGTCGACGCCGCCGGGCAGAATGTTGAGCGCACGCGTGAAGAGACGCGAGGACCGGGTGGTTTTCATGCGCGAGGCTTTCAGCCGAGCGTCAATGGCTCGCGCCGGCGAAGCCGTGGCCGCGAATGACGACGCCGGGCCGCTCGCCGGTATGACGCATGTTGTCGAGAACGACCTTGCCGTTCACGATGACCGTCGGGATGCCGACCGGATACTGGAACGGATCGGTGAACGTCGCGCGGTCGGCGACCGTGGACGGATCGAAGATGACGAGATCGGCGGCGAGTCCTTCCTTGATCGTGCCGCGGTCGGCGATGTGGAGCTGCTTCGCGGTCAGGCCGCTCATCTTGTAGACGGCCTGTTCGAGCGGGATGACGCGCTCCTCGCGGACGTACTTGCCGAGGACGCGCGGAAACGTGCCGAAATTGCGCGGATGCGGCACGCCGATCCGCAGCGGACCGCTGATCGCGAGCGCCGATCCGTCCGATCCAATCGATACCCACGGCTGCTCGAGCGCGAGCTTCAAATCGGATTCGTCGATGATGAACCAGACGCAGCCCACGCTGCCGCCGCTGGCAATCAGCATCTCGAACACGAAGTCGTACGGATCCTTTCCCATCTCCTTGGCGGCATCGTCGACGCGCCACCCTTCGAACCGTTTATAGCCGGTATCCATTCCGGTGCGCCGCGAGTCAATCGAGCGGTTTGAGATCGACGCGATCTGGACGTTGTGCCACGTGCCGGCCGAGAGCAGACGGTTTTCCCACGTCGGATTCGGATCGTCCATTTCTTTGCGGATCCTCGCGCGCGTCGCCGGATCCTTCAGCCGTTCGACGAGCTTCGCGTTGCCGCCTTCATGCGCCCACGGCGGGATCGTTTGGATCAGGCCGGTGCTGCTCGCGACGTACGGATACTGATTCGCCGAGATTTCCAGGCCGCGCTTCTGCGCCGCTTCGACGATCGCGATGACTTCCTTCATGCGGCCGAAGTTCTTCGCGCCGGTCACCTTGATGTGGAGCACCTGCACCGGAATGTGCGCGCCTTCACCGATCGCGATGGCCTCTTCCAGCCCTTCGCGCAGCTTGTCGCCGTCATAACGCAGGTGTGACACGTAGATGCCGCCGGCGGCGGCGGCCGGCTTCGAGAGCGCGACGAGCTCCGGCAGCTTCGCGTAGGCGTTAGGCGAATAGATCAGTCCCGTCGCGACGCCGTACGCGCCCTGCCTCATCGCGTCGGCGACGAGCGCGGTCATTTTCGCGAGCTCGTCAGCGGTCGGGTCGCGGTCGTCGTTGCCCATGACCTGCTCGCGCACCTGACCGAGTCCGACGTACGACAGGAGGTTGACCGAGACTTTCGATTTCTCGATCGCGCCGAAATAGCCGGCGAAGTCGCTCCACGGCCGGCTCGCGCTCGGCTTCTGCGGCGCCGCCGATCCGCTCTCGCCGATGACTTCGGTCGTGACGCCCTGCCGGATTTTGCTTTCCGCGTTGCCGTCGGTGAGGAGCGCGTAGTCGGAATGCGAGTGCGGATCGATGAATCCCGGCGCGAGCACGAAGCCGTGCGCGTCGATGGTGCGCGTCGCCGCGCCCGTGACGCGCCCGACGCCGGCGATCCGTCCGTCGCGAACTCCGACCGACCCGTTGACCGAAGGTCCGCCGGTGCCGTCGACGATGCGCGCGTTGGTGATGAGCAGATCGAACGGCCGCGGCTGCTGCGCCGACAGCGCCGCCAGCAGGCCGGACGCGGCCAAAGCGATGAATGCGTGCTTCACGAGCGGATTATATCGAGGTCACACGATCCGATCACGCGATGGCGCGGGCGATGTCGCGCGCGTAGTACGTGACGATGACGTCCGCGCCGGCGCGCCGGATCGCGGTGAGCGTCTCGACCATCGCGCGCGGCTCGTCGATCCAGCCGTTGCGCGCGGCCGCCTTCAGCATCGCGTATTCGCCGCTCACGTGATAGGCGGCGGTCGGATAGCCGAACGACTCCTTCACGCGCGTGATGACATCCAGGTAGAGCAGCGCCGGCTTGACCATCACGATGTCGGCCCCTTCGGCGAGGTCCTGTTCGACTTCGCGCAGCGCCTCGGCCGCGTTGGCGGGATCCATCTGATGCGATCGGCGATCGCCGAACCTCGGCGCCGAATTGGCGGCCTCGCGGAACGGACCGTAGAACGCCGACCAGTACTTGGCGGCGTACGACATGATCGCGACGTGCTCGAAGCCCCGCTCGTCGAGCGCGCGTCGAATCGCGCCGACGCGTCCGTCCATCATGTCGGAGGGTGCGACGATGTCCGCGCCCGCCGCGGCATGAGACACGGCGGCGCGGACGAGTTGATCGACGGTCGGATCGTTCGCGATCTCGTTGTCGATGACGATGCCGCAGTGGCCGTGGTCGGTGTACTCGCACAGGCACACGTCGGTCATCACGAGCGTGCCGGGCACTGCGCGCTTGATCGTGCGCACCGCGCACTGCACCGGCGCCTCCGGGTCGTACGCGCTCGATCCGATGTCGTCTTTGTGATCGGGCAGACCGAAGAGCAGGACGCTGTTGATGCCGTCGCCCTTCGCGGCCGCCACTTCCTTGACGGCTTCGTCGACCGACAGATTGAAGACACCGGGCATCGACGCGATCTCGCGCCGGACGGCCTCGCCCTCGCACACGAACAGCGGCAGCACGAACATATCCGGCGAAAGCCGCGTCTCGCGCACCAGCGCCCGCATCGGCTCGGATTGACGCAGGCGGCGGAGCCGCTTCGTGAGATTGAGCGACGTGTGGGTTTGAAGGTGAATATGCGTCACTCCGTGTCCTTCTTCCTGTCCGCGAAGTACTTCACGATGGCCTCGACGAGTCCCGGAATCGTGTAGCCCGTCGGAATGATCGTCGCTTCCACGTTGCACTGCGCCGCCGCTTCGGCCGTCACCGGACCGATGCAGGCGACGACCGTCGTTCGGAGCAGATCGGCTGCCGGTTCGGGGCCGAGCACGCGGACGAAGTTGCGGACGGCGGACGCGCTCGTAAACGTCACGACGTCGATGCGCCGCTCGAGCAGCATCCGGTAGATATCGGGCTCGCCCTCACGCTCCGGCTCGACGACCACCGTACGATATGCGACGACCTCGGTGACGTCGGCGCCCTGGCGGCGCAGCTCGTCGGCGATCACCTCGCGTCCGATGTCGGCGTGCGGCAGCAGGATCCTGAGCCCGCGGACGTCGCCCGCCTCGGTGATCGCGCGCACGACCGCTTCGGCGCGGTACTCGGCCGGCGTCAGATCGACCTTCAACCCGTACTTCGCGAGCCGCTCCGCCGTCGCGGGCCCGACGACGCAGAGCCTCACGCCTTTGAGCGCGCGCAGATCCTGCGGGCTGAGAAGCAGGCGATCGATGAACGCGTCGACGGCGTTGGTGCTCGTGAAGACGATCCAGTCGAACTCCGCCGCGCGCGCGCACACGTCGTCGAGCGGCGCGTAGTCGTCGGGAGGCACGATGCGGATCATGGGGGCGACGATAGTGTCGGCGCCGACCGCCTCCAGCTGTTCGACCAGCTCTGCGGCCTGCTCCCGCGGCCGCGTGACGAGGACGCGCTTCCCGAAGAGCGGCCGCGCATCGAACCAGCGCAGGTGCTCGCGCAACCCCGCGACGCGGCCGACCACGAGAACCGCCGGACGGCGGTCCTCCGACTGTCGCATCGCCCGAGAGATCTCGTCGAGCGTGCCGATCATCGTTTGCTGCGTCGGCAGCGTGCCGTCGTAGACGACGGCCGTCGAATCGTCCGCTCTCCGGCCGTGCGACAGCAGCGATGTGAGCATCTGCGGCAGTTGATCAGGTCCTGCGTAGCAGACGATCGTTCCGTCGAGGCGCGCGAGGCTCGTCCAGTCGATCGACGCGCGCGCCTTGCCCTCGTCTTCGTGACCGCGGACGAACGTCAGCGTGTCGCCTCCGCCGGGATACGTGATCGGCACGCCGGCGTAACTCGGCACCGCGACGCCGGCGGGGATGCCCGGAATGACTTCGAACTGCACGCGCTGCTCGTGCAGGAACAGCGCCTCGTTGCCGCCGCGATCGAAGAAGAACGGATCGCCCCACTTCAATCGCGCGACGTTGCGTCCTTCGCGCGCTTTCTCGGCCAGCAGATAACAGATCGCTTCCTGTTCGAGCGGCTGCGGCGCGGCGACGCCGACGTCGATCTTCTCGGCATCGGGCCGCGCGTACCGGAGCAGGCGCGCCGGCACGAGGTGGTCGTACAGGACCACATCCGCCGCCGCGAGGCACTGGAGGCCGCGGACGGTGATCAGGCCTGGATCGCCAGGCCCCGCGCCGATGAGGTAAACGATGGACAACCTGATGACTCACGTGTGCGCGTTACGGTTGTATCCCCTCGACGGCCGCCTGCGCGCGATGCGCGTCCGCGAGGATGTCGCCGGCGCCGTCGGCGAGCAGCTGCGCGCCGACGCTCGCGCCGAGCGCCGCCGCGCGCTCCCGCGGCCCTCGCGCGTGCCTGCGAACGGCGCGGCTGCCGTCGAGCGCGACTACCACGGCGACGAGCTGCAGAGTGTCGCCGTCCTCGGGCGTCGCGAGCGCGCCGATCGGCGTCTGACATCCACCGCCGAGCGCCTTGACGACCGCGCGCTCGGCTTTCAACGCCGCGCCGGCCGCTCGGTCGTCGATGTGCACTACCGCACGCCGCGTGTCGTCGTCGCCGTCGCGGACTTCGATCGCGACGATCCCCTGTCCCGGCGCGGGCACGCACGCGGCGGCAGGCAGCGTCAGCGAGATGCGCGACGCGAAGCCAAGGCGCCGCAATCCGGCCGCGGCGAGCACCAGCGCATCATGAACGCCTTCGTCCAGCTTTCGCAACCGCGTGTCGAGGTTGCCGCGAATCGGTGTGAAGCGGGCGCCGGGAAACAGTCGCGTCAGCTGAGCAATACGCCGTACGCTTCCGGTTCCGATTGCGGGAGACCGCCCCAGCGCCGCGACGAGGTCGTCGATTGAAGCAATCGAGGGCGGCCTCAGCCGGATGCTCCCCAGCGGGAGGACCACCGCATCCAGCGGATCTTCTCGCGGCAGCACAGCCGCGATCGTCAGCGCTTCGGGAAGAACCGCCGGCATGTCCTTGCTGCTGTGGACAGCGAGGTCGACCTCGTTGCGCAGCAGCGCATCTTCGATTTCCTTCACGAAGAGCCGCTTGCCGCCCACCTCGGACAACGGCGCTTCCTGCAGCCGGTCGCCGGACGTTTTGATGACGACGATGCGGCAGGCCGGTCCGCCGGCTTCCTCGATGCGACGCTTGACCGTGTTCGCCTGCCACAGAGCGAGTTGGCTGCCGCGCGTGCCGATGCGAAGCTCGCGCGACACGGATCAGCGGCCCGACCGCGGCCGATTGCGGTTGAACGGCTCGACCTTGGCGTCCTGCTGCGCGGCGCCTGTCGCTGGAGCCCGTGGAGCGGCCGCCGCCGCATCGTCTGTCAGGCCGAAGAGGCGCGTGAGCGCTTCGGTGTACGCGCCGACGGTCTCGGCGTCGCCGATGGCCTTGAGCTGCTCGGTCGGGGTCAGCAGCAGCTTTTCGATGATGAGATGCGTGATCTCGTCGACGCGCATGCGCGCTTCGGGCGGAAGCGTCGCCAGCTTGAAGTCGAGGCGCTCGAGCTCGGCGCGGCGGATCGCCTCGAAGCGCTGCCGCAGCGCGACCACGGTCGGAATGGCGCCGCGCGATCGGAGCCAGGCGGCGAACTTGTCGACTTCCTCGGCGACGATCGTCTCGGCGCGCGCCACTTCGCTGGCGCGGCGCGCGAGGTTCTCGCGCACGGTCGCCTGGAGGTCGTCGATGTTGTACAGGAACACCTGCTCGATCTCGCCGGCTGCCGGTTCCACGTCGCGCGGCAGTGCGATGTCGATGATGAAGAGCGGCCGGTTGCGCCGCGGGCGCATGATCGCCTCGACGTGCGCCTTCGTGAGGATGGCCGCCGACGCGCCGGTCGCTGTGATGACGATGTCGCCGGCGCCGAGGACGGCGTCGAGCTCGTCCCACGGCGCGGCGCTCGCGCCGCCGATCGCCTCGGCCGTCTGGGCGGCATGCGCCATCGTGCGGCTCACGATCGTCATCTTGTGGACGCCCTCCGTCTTCATGTGCAGCGCGGTGAGCTTGCCCATCTCGCCGGCGCCGATGACGACGACGTTACGTCCTCTCAGGTCGCCGAAAATCTTTCGCGCGAGCGCGACGGCGGCGTAGCTCACGGACACGGCGCCCGAGCCGAGGCCCGTTTCCGTCCGCACGCGCTTGCCGACCGCGAAGCACGAATGAAACAGCCGGTTCAGCATCGGACCGACTGTCTGCGCCTCGGCCGCCGCCGTGTGCGCTTCCTTGACCTGTCCGAGGATCTGCGGCTCGCCGACGACGAGCGAGTCGAGCCCGCCCGCGACGCGGAACAGGTGCCGCGCGGCGTCGAGATCGACGAGCTCCTGCACGTGCGGCGCGACTTCGGCCGGCGGCACCTCGTTGAAGTCGCTGATGAACCTGGCCACGTCGTCACGCGTGCGCTTCGCGTCGTCGCAGGCGGCGTAGATCTCGGCGCGGTTGCACGTCGAGACGATGACCGCTTCGCGCGTCGATCCGCGCTCGGCGAGCGCGACGAGCGCCTCGCGTACGCCCCGCACGTTGAAGTCGACGCGCTCGCGCAGTTCGACCGGAGCGGTCCGATGGCTGATTCCGACGACGACCAGCTTCATCAGAAATTGTGGCTTTGCGTGAAGAAATAGCTGATCGGCACGAAGTTCAACAGCACGATCACGAATCCGAGCGTCGAGAGATACGCGGCCCGGCGTCCGCCCCACCCGATCCGGCGCGCTGCGAACAGCTCGAAGGAATACACGAGCCAGCACACCAGCGCGACGATGATCTTCGGATCCTTCAGCGACATCGCCTGCACGCGCGGATCCCCCGCGTAGCCGCCCTGGGCCTGCGCCGCCCAGATGGCGCCGACGATGATGCCGATCGTGAGGAAGACCCAGCCGACGACGATGGCGACGTGATTCATCCGATCGAGCACCTGCAGCGACGGCAGCCGCGCGTAGAAGAAGCCGAGATGCTTCGCCTTGATCTCCTTGAACAGCAGCACGTAGGTGACGCCGATGACGCACGCGAGCGCGAAGCTCGCGTACGCGAACAGGAGCGACGAGACGTGGACGCCGAACAGCGGTCCCTGCAATACCGGCGCGAGATCTTCGACGCCGGGCCGCAGCGCCGGAATGGCCTGCAGCGACACGAGCAGCGGAAGGATGAACACGCCCATCGCGCGCTCGTCGGTCGTCAGCTCGATGTAGAGGTACGCGAGCGCGAGGAGCCATACGAAGGTCGAGATCGCGGAGGTCGCACCCGCTACCGGCACGTGGCCGACGTCCATCGTCAGCATCCCGATGACGAAGGTGTGCGCGAGCGCGGCGAAGATGAGCAGCGTCGTCGCCGTGCGGCCGACCATCGGGTTGCGCTCGGTGAAATGCCATCCGTACGCGACCATCGCCGCGGCGTAGATAACGAGAGGCGTGATGTTCATCATCAGTGGTTGGTTGGGGCGAAGTATCCCTGTTTGGTGCGCGCCACGAGATTGGGCCGGTTCACGCGGACGACGATCCGCCGCCAGGCGCCGTCACGTTTGGGGTTCCGCGACGAGTATCCCACCGTGTACTGACTCGACAGCTCCTCGGCGATCTGCCCGTACACGTTGTTCAGATCCGAAAGCTGATTGGGAAAGAACGCGCGGCCGCCGGTCTCCTGGGAGAACTGCCGGAGGACGAACTCGGCTTCCTTGAAGCCGCGCGTCGTCGTCGAAGGGCCCTCGCCCGCGCGCAGGCCGATGGAGTAAATCGCGGTCTCGGATCGCTTCGCGAGATCCAGCACTTCCTCGAACGGCAGCAGGCTCGACGTGTCCTCCCCGTCCGAGAGCACGATGATCGCCTCACGGCGGATTTCGTCCACGTTCTTCGCGACGACCTTCTTCAAATCCTTCAGCGCGATGTAGACGGCGTTGTAGAGCGATGTGGATCCGCCCGCGGATGTCTTCCTGATGGCCGCCTCGAGATCGCCGATGTTGTTGGTGAAGTTCGCGAGCACGACGACGCGGCTGTCGAAGTCGACGACTTCGGCGAGATCCTGCTTGCGAAGCTTGCGCGCGAATCCAATCGCCGCTTCCTGCGCCGTCTGCAGCTTCGTCTCCATGCTCGCGCTGGTGTCGACGAGAAACGCCAGCGCGATGGGCAGGTTCGACTTGTTGAAGAACGTGATGTCCTGCTTCGCGCCATCCTCGTACACGGCGAAGTCGGTCGCGGCGAGATCGGTGACGTACTTGCCGGCGTCGGTCACCGTCACGTTGAGCGACACCAGCTCGACGCCCGCCCGGAACGAGGGCTGCTGACGCTGAGGCTGCTGATCCCTTGTGGGCGTTTGCGCGGATACGAAGGCGGCCGCGGCGACCGCGCAGATCAGTGGCTTCACGGCCGTCTCGACTCTGGTTTCTGGTCTTTGACGGGCGTGCCGCGCGCGACGAGCCCGGGCTTCGTCGTGCCGACCGTGACGCGCTCGGGTGGAATGAGCGTCTGCGGGCGCGCGTAGGTCACCAGGTATTGATGGGTGAGCTGATCGGCGAGCTGCTTCAACTTTCCGGCGAGCGCCATGCTCGTCAGGAGCTGCTCACGCGATCCGCCGCTCTCGGTCGGTCCCCTGTCGACGACGATGTTGCGGCTGCGCGTTTCCTCGCTGAGGCCGCTCATAGGCTGCCCGATCATCAACGCGTACAGCGCCGCCGAGCTGTTGCGCAGCGGCTCGAGCACCTGGTCGTACATCCGGTAGCTCAGTTCCCGTCCCTCGACGACGATCGCGACGATCACCGGACGCTGCGCCTCGCGTTTCCTGAAACCCTGAACCGTTTCAACGATCGCGTCGAGGAAGTACGCGCCGGAACCGTCGAGCGGCCACAGGCGATCGATGCCTTTCTTGAGCGCACCGGGATTGGTCGAGTAATCGGCCATCACTGTCGGCCGCTCACCGAATGAGATGATGGCGACCTCGTTCTTCCGGCCGGCCTCGTTGGGCCTCGTCAGCGCTTCGACGAAGGGGGGCAGCGCCTGCCTGATCTGGGAGATGTCGTTTCGCGCGGTCTGACTGGTGTCGACGAGCACCGCGATCTGCATCGGGTCGTCGGCCGGCGCGACGCGCAGCACCTCGCGCGCGACGTTGTCCTCGCGCACGACGATGTCGGATGGTCCGAGATCGGGAACGGCCGCGCCGTTCTGATCGACGACGCTGACGTAGACCTGCTTCTGAATCGCCTGCGCGGAGAGAGACGCGGCGCCGAACCACGACGCCGAACAGAGCGCCGCCACCGCGAGTGCCGCCGCCGAAACGCGACGATCGTTCATCGATTGAGTATAGGTCCCGGCTTTGAACGGCGCAAGCCGAGAACGAGCAAAAACTATTTGAAATGTGTGAGTTGCAGGAAATTGCATGAGCGCGGTTGCGTGTGATATAAACCGCTCGGCCGGCCGGTCGCTACCCACATGCTTTCAGCCTACATTCCCATCGCCATGTTCGTCGCTGTCGCGACCGGTTTTGCGATCTTCACGATCGTGTTCTCGAACCTGCTGCATCCGCACAAATACAACAAGGTGAAGCTGGAGCCGTACGAGTGCGGCATCGAACCGGCGACCGACGCGCGCGATCGCTACAGCATCCGCTACTACCTGGTCGCGATGCTGTTCGTGATTTTCGACGTCGAGACCGTGTTCATGTTTCCGTGGGCAGTAATCTTCAACAAGCTGGCGCTGTTCGGGCTGATCGAAATGATGGTCTTCATCTTCATTCTGGTCGTCGGCTACTACTACGCGTGGCAAAAGGGCGCGCTCGAGTGGGTGTAGACGATCGCAAGCCGCCAGAGACCCCCCCGACTGCAGCGGCTGACAAGCCATCGAGTCAAGCGCCCGCGGAACCGTTGAAGGGAGAGGTGTCGCGCACGGATGCGCCAGGCGCCGGCGCGTCTGCCGCGCCGCCGGGTGCGCCGCGCACCGAGCCACCGGCGCCGAAGCCCGCCAACATCGAAGCCGCCGTCACAGCGACGGTCAGCGAGACGAGCTCTGCGACCGGGCAGCCGACGGCGCCGGCCGATCCAGCCGTCCGTGCCGCGGCGCCGGCGCCAAAAGCCTCGGGCGCCGAAGCGGCCGCACCGACCGCGGCCGCGAAGGCGGCTCCTCCTGCGAAGCCGGCTCCTCCGAAACCACCGGCCGGTGGCGCTGAAGCGCATGTGCCCAAAGCGGCGCCCCCGACGGGACCGCCCGATCCGCCGCCGCCGGCCGACAAAACGCCGCCCGCCTTCATCACGACACTGCAGACTGCGGTTCCCGGCGGAGTTGCCGCGCTCAGCTTCTGGGTCGGCGACTGGACGATCATCGTGCCGGTCGCGCAGCTGCTCGACGTCGCGCGGCGTCTGCGCGACGCGCCCGACGCGGCGTTCGACTACCTGTCCGATCTCACGGCGACCGACTGGCCGCCGCGAACCGAAGGGCGATTCGACGTTCTGTACATGCTGTACTCGACGCGGCATCGCCACCGCGTGCGGTTGAAGGTGAAGGTCGCGGAGCATCAGCCGATTCCGTCGGTCACCGGCGTATGGGCTGCGGCCAACTGGCTCGAGCGCGAGGTGTACGACATGTTCGGGGTGAACTTCACCGGCCATCCCGATCGCCGGCGCATCCTCATGCCCGAAGACTGGCAGGGATTCCCCGAGCGCAAGGACTATCCGCTCGAAGGTCCGGGCGAGCTGCTGATGGAGAATCCGCTCGACTGGCTGAAGCTCCGACAGGCAAGGGAAGAAGCAGAGATCGAGTGATCGTGTCGGGATTCGGGATTCGGGATTCGGGATTCGCGGGGATTTGGGATTCGCTGGGATTTGGGAATTCGTTGGGATTCGGGATTTTGCAAATCCCAAATCCCAAATCCCGAATCACGTCGCCATTCACCGACTGAGTTCTTGATGGAGACACAGACCGTCCACCACGGCGCGATGTTCGACACCAACGAGCTCGTGATCAACATGGGCCCGCAGCATCCGAGCACGCACGGCGTCCTGCGCGTGGTGCTGCGACTCGACGGCGAGAAGGTCGTCGACTGCGACGTGGTCATCGGGTATCTCCACCGCGGCATCGAGAAACTGAGCGAGAACCGCAACTGGACGCAGATCGTACTGCTCACCGATCGCATGGACTACGTCGCGGCGGCGACGAGCAACGTCGGGTATTGCGAGACGGTGGAGAAGCTGCTGCAGCTCGAAGTGCCGCGGCGCGCGCGATACGTGCGGACGATTCTCTGCGAGCTGCAGCGGATCGCGAGCCACTGCCTGTGGGTCGGCACGCACGCGATGGACATCGGCGCGATGACGGTGTTTCTCTACGCATTCCGCGAGCGCGAGTTGATTCTCGATCTGTTCGAGGAGTTCTGCGGCGCGCGGCTCACGTACAACTCGATGCGCATCGGCGGTCTGCCGCTGGACGTCCCGCCGGGATGGGCCAAGAAGGTGCTCGAGTTCTGCACGATCATGGAGGCGAAGGTCGGCGAATACGAAGAGCTGCTGACGCACAACCGGATCTGGCTGGAGCGGACCAAAGGCATCGGCATCATCTCGGGCCCGGAGGCGACCGGACTCGGCCTCTGCGGACCCGCGCTGCGCGGATCGGGCGTCGCGCGCGACGTGCGGAAGGACGAGCCGTATGCCGCGTACGACGAGGTGCAGTTCGACGTGGTGATCGGCACCAACGGCGACACTTACGATCGATATCTGGTTCGGATGGAAGAATTCCGCCAGTCGCTGCGGATCATCCGTCAGGCGACGGAAGGGATTCCGGAAGGACCGATCGTCGGCAAAGTGCCGCGTCTGATCAAACCGGCGGCCGGCGAGACCTACCACGCGATCGAGTCGCCGAAAGGCGAGCTCGGATACTTCATCGTCAGCGACGGCAAGTCGACCAACCCGTACCGCTTCCGCGTGCGGCCGCCGTCGTTCTGCAACCTGCAGGGGCTGCGCCGCCTCGTGCGCGGTCATCTGGTCGCCGACGTCGTGGCGTTGATCGGTTCGATCGACATCGTGCTGGGCGAGGTCGACCGCTAGATGCCGTCAAAGGGAAAGTTGCTGCAAATAATGCCGCGCGAGCGAACGAGCGAGCGCGGCACACGTCGTGGGGGTGGGGCCTCACGACAAAGTAAAGAATGATTGACCAGGTACTGATCCCTTTGCTCAAGATCGTCATCGTCCTGAACGCGACGCTCGTCGCGGTCACGTATATGGTGCTGCTCGAGCGCAAGGTCATCGCGTGGGCGCAGTCGCGGCTCGGACCGATGCGCGTCGGTCCGTACGGCGTCCTGCAGCCGATCGCCGATGCGATCAAGCTGATGATCAAGGAAGACATCACGCCGGTGCGGGCCGACAAGTGGGTGTTCACCGCCGCGCCGATCATCTCGATGGTGCCGGCGCTGATCGTCTACGCGGTCATTCCGTTCGGTCCGACGGTCAGTCTCTTCGGACGCAAGGTTTCGCTCTACATCACCGACATCAACGTCGGCCTGCTGTATATCGTGTCGGTGGCGTCCGTCGGCGTGTACGGCATCATCCTGGCGGGCTATTCGTCGAACAGCAAGTACCCGCTGCTCGCGAGCCTGCGCGCGTCGGCGCAGCTGATCTCGTACGAAGTCGCCGTCACGCTGACGCTCGTCAGCGTCATCCTGATGGCCGGCTCGCTCAGCATGGTCGAAATCGTCAACGCGCAGTACAACCAGCACGTCTGGTTCGTCTTCGCGCAACCGTTCGCGTTCGTCCTCGTGCTGATCGGCGGGCTCGCGGAAACCAACCGCGCGCCGTTCGATCTGCCCGAGGCGGAGCAGGAGCTGACCGGCGGATTTCACACTGAATACAGCGGCATGCGCTTCGCGCTGTTCTTCCTCGCCGAATACGCGAACATGATCGTCGTCTCGTCGGTCGTGACGACGTTGTTCCTTGGAGGGTGGCTGCCGCCGTTCCCGAACGTCGGCGCGCTGCACTTGCTCTATTACGTACCGAGCTGGACCTGGTTCCTGATCAAGTCGTTTCTGTTCCTGTATCTCTTCATCTGGATTCGCGCCACGCTGCCGCGGTACCGCTACGACCAGCTGATGCGGCTCGGATGGAAGGTGCTCATCCCGCTGGCAATTCTGAATCTGGTGGTCACGGGAATCGTGAAGGTGATGCTCATGTGATTCGGGATTCGGGATTAGGGATTCGGCGAATCCCAAATCCGGAAGCCCAAATCCCCGACACCTATGGCGCAGGCTATCGCGTTTTACTTCATCGCCGCGTGCATCCTCGGGTTCGCCGTGCTGGTGGTCACCACGAGGGACACCGTGCACAGCGTTCTGTTCCTCGTGCTCGATTTCCTGTTCGTCGCCGCGCTGTACGTGCTCCTCGGCGCTCAATTCCTTGCGGCGATTCAGGTGCTCGTCTACGCTGGCGGCATCGTCGTCCTCTATCTGTTCGTCGTCATGCTCGTGAATCTGAAGCGGCCGCCGGAGGCGCACGAGGATCCGCATCGGCGCACCAAGCTCGGATTCGGCCTTGCCGCCGCCGTGTTGCTGGAGCTTGGCGCCATTGCCGTCTACGGCTCCGTCAATCCCGCCGCGCCGATGCCGGCGACGCCCGCGATTCCCGTCTCCGGCAACACCGAACAGGTCGGATGGCTGTTGTATACGAGCTACCTGATTCCGTTCGAAATCGCGTCGATGCTGCTGCTGGTCGCCATGATCGGCGCAATCGTGTTGGCCAAGAGAGAATTATGAATTGGATAATCGGGTAATTGGGTAATCGGGTCATTGATTGTTGATTGCCGGACTGCAGTCAATCCAGCAATCAATCGGTCAATCCACCAATCAATCACTCGATTACCCGATTATCCAATTACCCGATGTGGAAGACATGATTACTCCGGTTCATTACATGCTGCTCTCCGCGGCGCTCTTCATCATCGGCGTCGTCGGCGTGATGGTCCGCAAGAACATCATCATCATCTTCATGTCGATCGAGCTGATTCTGAATGCGGTGAACATCAACCTCGTTGCGTTCTCGGCGCAGCTGCAGAACGGCATCGGACAGGTGTTCGCGATTTTCGTCATCGCCGTCGCGGCCGCGGAGGCGGCCGTCGGCCTCGGGATCATCCTGGCGTTCTATCGAAACAAAGAGACGATCAACATCGACGAAATGAACCTCATGAGATCGTGAGCGCCCGCGGCTCGAGCGAGGCGCCGAAAGAAAATGAAGTATATCTGGCTGATTCCTCTGCTGCCCGGGCTGGGCGCGCTCGTCAACGGCGTCGTCGGCATCCGCGCGTTTTCGCGTAAGGCCTCGGGGCTGCTCGCGTGCGCGACGATGACGGTTGCGCTCGGGTTGTCGCTGGCGGCGTTCTGGCAGCTCCTCGCGCTGCCGACCGGCGCGCGGGCGTACGACGTGGTGATCGCGCAGTGGATTCCGAAAATCCCCCTCGCGACGCGCAACGGATTCGCCGCCTTCGAGGTGCCGTGGGGCTTCCGGCTCGATCCGCTGTCCGGAATGATGCTGCTCGTCGTCACCGGCATCGGGTTGCTGATTCACGTGTACTCGACGGCATACATGGCCGACGAGCCGCGCGGCGGCGTTGCGCGCTTCTTCTGTTACCTGAATCTGTTTTGCTTCTTCATGCTCATGCTCGTCCTGGGAAACAACTTCCTGGTGATGTTCGTCGGCTGGGAAGGCGTGGGCCTCTGCTCCTACCTTCTGATCGGGTACTGGTACGAAAAGAAGAGCGCGGCCGACGCAGGCAAGAAGGCGTTCATCACCAACCGCATCGGCGACTGGGGCTTCGTCCTCGGCGTATTCCTCGTTTATTACACGTTCGGCACCTTCGACTTCCGCGCGGTACAGAACGCGGCGGCGGCGATGCCGATCGAGACGCATTTCGGCGTGCTGTCGGCGATCTGCCTGCTGCTGTTCGTCGGCGCGATCGGCAAGAGCGCGCAGATTCCTTTGTACGTATGGCTGCCGGACGCGATGGAAGGTCCGACGCCGGTCTCCGCGCTGATTCACGCTGCGACGATGGTCACGGCCGGCGTGTACATGGTGGGACGCAACGCCGTGCTCTTCTCGCACGCGCCGATGGTGATGGAGATCGTGGCGATCGTCGGCGTGCTGACGGCGCTGATGGCCGCGTCGATCGGCCTCGTGCAGTACGACATCAAGCGCGTGCTGGCGTACTCGACCGTCTCGCAGCTCGGGTACATGTTCACCGCGATGGGCGTCGGCGCGTTTTCAGCCGGCGCATTCCACCTGATGACGCACGCGTTTTTCAAGGCGCTCCTCTTCCTCGGCAGCGGGTCGGTGATCCACGCGGTGGCCGGCGAACAGGACATGCGGCACATGGGGGGCCTGAAGAAATATCAGCCGGTGACGTTCGCGACCATGATGATCGGGACGCTGTCGATCGCCGGCATCGTTCCGTTGGCAGGGTTCTTCAGCAAAGACGAGATCCTCTCTCGCGCGTTTCTCGCGAACAAGGCGGTGTGGGTCATCGCGGTCCTCACCGCGTTCATGACCGCGTTCTACATGTTCCGTCTGATGTCGATGACGTTCTTCGGCAACTATCGCGGACCGGCGTGGGAGACGACGGGTCACGGCGCGGCAGCCCTTGCCGCGACGCACGGCGTGAAGCATCCGGCCGATCCGCACGCGCACGGCAGGGCGCAGCGGTCGGATCACGAGGTGACTCACGGTCCGGCGGAGCCGCATGACGAGACCGGCAAGGATGATCACGCCCACGCACAGGGTCATGGCCCATGGCACGGGCCCCACGAGTCGCCGGCAGCGATGACCTATCCGCTGCAGGCGCTCGCCGTCGGCGCGATCATCGCCGGCTTCGTCGGCATCCCCGCCGCGCTCGGCGGCGGCAACACGATCGAAAAGTTCCTCGAACCGAGCTTCACGGCTGCGGCGGCGAGCGAGACCGCCGGGGCAGAGGTGCGGCCGAGAACGGACGCCACCGAAGAGCACGAAACCGCGCACGTTTCAGCCGCAGTCGAAATCGGGCTGATGGCGTTCTCGGTCCTGGTCGCGCTCGCCGGGATCTCGCTCGCCTACAAGGTCTACGTGACGAGCCCGGAGATCTCGGAGCAGCTGGCCGAGCGGTGGGCCGGCGCGCACCGCCTCCTGTTGAACAAGTACTACGTCGACGAGTTGTACAACGGAACCATCATCGCGGGCACGATGGCGGGCGGGCGCAAGCTCTGGACGTTCGATCGGAACGTCGTCGACGGCGCGGTCAACGGCACGAGCTGGTTGACCGTGATCAGTTCGTGGTTCTCGGGTCTGACCGACCGCACGGTGGTCGACGGCCTCGTGAACTTCATCGGCTGGATCGTGCAGGAGGGCAGCCTGTTGTTCCGGCGGTTCCAGACGGGTCTGGTGCAGAACTACGCGCTGCTGATGCTGTTCGGGATTTTCGCGTTCGTGAGTATCTATTTGTTCGTTCGATGAGGATAGAACGCAGATATCGCCGAAAACGTCTATGAATCACTATCTCTCGCTGATTCTCTTCGAGCCGCTGGTGGGCGCGCTCGTGCTGTTGCTCGTCAACAAGCGCAACGAGGACGCCATCCGGTGGATCGCCAACGTCACCGCGCTCGTCGGGTTCGTCATCTCGATGCCGCTCTGGTTCTGGTACAACCCGTCGAGCGCCGATTTTCAGCTCGTCGAGCGCGCGCCGTGGATTCCCTCGGTCGGGGCGGAATACTTCCTCGGCGTCGACGGCCTCAGCGTCCTGCTGATTCTGCTGACGACGATGATGGGATCGATCGCCGTGCTCTCCTCCTGGACCGCGATTACCGATCGTGTGAAGGAGTTCTACATCTTCCTGCTCGTGCTGCAGACGGGGATGCTCGGCGCCTTCATGTCGCTCGACTTCCTGCTGTTCTTCCTGTTCTGGGAAGTGATGCTCGTCCCGATGTACTTCCTCATCGGCATCTGGGGCAGCGATCGCCGTCTGTACTCGGCCATCAAGTTCTTCCTGTATACGCTGGTCGGCAGCGTGGTGATGCTGCTCGGTATCCTGGCGCTCTACTTCCACAATCACACGGTCACCGGCGTGTACTCGTTCGACGTCACGCAGTACCACAAGCTTGCGGTGCCGTTCAACCTGCAATGGTGGGTCTTCCTTGCCTTCTTCCTCGGCTTCGCGATCAAGGTGCCGATGTTCCCGTTCCACACGTGGCTGCCCGACGCGCATACCGACGCGCCAACGGCCGGGTCGGTCATCCTGGCGGCTGTGCTCCTGAAGATGGGGACGTACGGATTCCTGCGCTTCTCGCTGCCGATCCTTCCTGACGCATCGAGGCATTTCGTCCCGATGATCGTCGTCCTGTCGGTCATCGGCATCGTGTACGGGGCGCTCGTCGCGCTCGCGCAGAAGGATTGGAAGCGGCTCGTGGCGTACTCGTCGGTCAGCCACATGGCGATGGTGATGCTCGGGATGTTCGCGCTCAATCCCGTCGGCATCACCGGCAGCATCGTCCAGCAGCTGAATCACGGCATCTCGACCGGCGCGCTCTTCCTGATCGTCGGCATCGTCTACGAGCGGCGGCACACGCGCGAGATCTCGGAATACGGCGGCTTGTCGAAGGTGATGCCGGTGTACGCCGCGGTGTTTCTCATCATGACGATGTCGTCGATCGGGCTGCCGACGCTGAATGGCTTCATCGGCGAGTTCCTGATCCTGCAAGGCGTGTTCGTCGCCAGCAAAGCGTGGGCGGCCTTCGCGGCGAGCGGCGTGGTGCTCGGCGCGGCGTATATGCTGTACCTCTATCAGAGGACGATGTTCGGCAAGGTGGAGAACCCGAAGAACGAGCGGCTGACGGATCTGTCGAACCGCGAGTTCGCGACGTTCGCGCCGCTCATCGTCCTCGCCGTGTGGATCGGTTTGTACCCCGCGCCGTTCCTGCGCCGCCTCGAGACGTCCGTGCAGCACATCATGACGCGCGTCGACTCGCAGTACGCGCAGGCGTACGCCGACTGCGGCGCCGGCGCGCCGACGGCCGCGCAGATTGCGGCGAATCCTGCGGCGAAGTTCATGGCGTCGATGCCGTGCGATGCGAATGGCAATCCGTTGCCCGAGAAGAAGTAGATGCCCGCCGGGATTTCGACGAGCGATTTCTATTACATCCTTCCGGAGCTGGTGCTGACCGCCGGCGCGCTCGTCGTCCTGATCGCCGACGTGCTGCTGCCGAAGGATCGGCGCGCGGCGCTGTCGTGGGTCACGCTGATCGCGCTCGGCGCAACGCTCGCATCGCTCGCGCCGTTCGCGTCGACGCGCGTCGAGATCGCGCACGGTCTGATCGCCGTCGATCGGTTCGCGCTCTTCTTCAAGATCCTCTTCCTCGTGGCCGCCGCGATCACCGTGCTGATGTCGGTCCGCTATCTCGAGGTCGAGGGCGCGTCCCCCGGCGAGTACTACTTCCTCATCCTGTGCGCCACGCTCGGCATGATGATCATGGCGGGCGGCATCGACCTCGTCACGATCTTCATCGGCCTCGAGACGATGGCCGTGTCGTTCTACATCCTGGCGGGCTTCATCAAGCCGAGCCAGCGATCGAACGAAGCGGCGGTGAAGTACTTCCTGCTCGGCGCCTTCTCGCTCGGCATCCTGCTGTACGGCATGTCGCTGATGTACGGGCTCTCGGGCACGACCAACCTGCGCGTGATGGCGACGCGGTTCGCCGGTCAGGAGCAGAATCCGCTGCTCGTGCTCGCCGTCATCCTCGTCGTCGCCGGCGTCGGCTTCAAGATCGCGGCGGTGCCGTTCCACATGTGGGCGCCCGATGTGTACGAAGGGGCGCCGACGCCGATTACCGCGTTCCTCTCGGTCGGGTCCAAGGCGGCGTCGTTCGCGATGCTGCTGCGCATCTTCGTCGAGGGGCTGCCGGCGATGAGCGGCGACTGGCGGCTGCTGTTCTACGTGCTGTCAATCGTCACGATGACCGTCGGCAACTTCGCCGCGGTCACGCAGTCGAATCTGAAGCGGATGCTGGCGTACTCGTCGATCGCGCACGCGGGTTACGTCCTCATCGGCGTCGTCGCCGGCACGGCGCGCGGGGTCACGGCGACGCTGATCTACCTGCTCGTGTACTCCTTCATGCAGCTCGGCGCCTTTGCCGTCATCGTCCTGCTGCGCCGCGAGGACGTCGTCGGCGACGAGCTGAAGGACTTCAGCGGGCTTCATGTCCGGAATCCGTTCGCCGCCTTCGCGATGCTGCTGTTCATGCTGTCGCTCGGCGGTATCCCGCCGACGGCCGGCTTCATGGGCAAGTTCTGGCTCTTCAGCTCGGCGATCGACGCCGGCTACTACTGGCTCGCGGTGATCGGCGTCCTCAACAGCGCCGTCTCCCTCTACTACTACGTGCGCGTCGTCGTCTTCATGTACTTGAAGAAGGAAACGATCGGCTCGGAGCCGAAAGCGACGCCGGCGCTCGCGGTCACGCTGGCGATCGCCGTCGCAGCGACGCTGATCCTCGGCGTCTATCCGCGCCTGCTGTTCGAGGTGGCCGAAGCGTCGGCCCGGACACTCGGCATGGTGCCCATCACCACTGCACTTCGCTAAACCGCTTTTTGCCGGTTTTCTTCTTCGTGTCTTCGCGTTTTCGTGGTTGCATTTGAGGCGGAATGGCATTCTTCCGCCCGTCCGACGCGAACATGCTCCGTACCGCCTGGGAGCTGAGCGCCGGACTGCTTTCCTTCATCGTCGCGATTGCGATCGGATGGTGGTTCGGGCGCACGCTGGACGGCTGGCTCGGCACCGCGCCGCTCCTGACGTGGATCTTCTCGCTGTTCGGCTTCGCGGCGGGCGTCCTGAACGTGTATCGAACGGTGTCGCGTGCGCTGCGTCAGGACGGATCCTCGTCCCGCTCGTGATTGAACCGGATCCGATGCTGCGGCGGATCGAACGCCGCGCGATGCTGTCGTGCGCGATCATGGCGCTCGGCGCCTGGGCGATCGCGCGGGGCCGCGTCGACGCGCCGCTTGGCGTGCTCGGCGGCGGCGCGCTCGTCTGGATTTCCTACCGCGGCATCAAGAGCGGCGTCGATGCGCTGGGCGACCGGACGACGAGCCGCGTGCGCGTCGCCGTCGGGCTGGTGAAGTTTTTCACAAGATACGGTATACTCGCCGTCGCTGCGTACGTGATAATGGCGCGTTTGCGCATGCCCCCGTTGGCGGTCTTCGGAGGCGCGTCCTCGCTGGTCGTCGCAGTCATGATCGAGGCCTTTCGGAAAAAACCCCCGCACAACGTTGACTGAGCGGAAGGTCGTGGGAGCTCGGGCCCCACGCACGAAGTGAAATGGAAAAACTCGAGCACGATCTCTGGATCGTCCAGGCGGCCAATGCTGCGTTCGGCCCGATGGCGCGCGCGCTCCTGCGCGCACTGGGCCGTCCCGCCGGTCCAGGCAACGTCATTCCCGATTACCTCGTCATGGCGGCGGTCATCGTGCTCTTCTGGACCGTCATCTGTCTCATCGTGCGCCGCAGCCTCAGCGTGGACAACCCCGGCAAGCTGCAGGTGCTGATCGAGGACGGCGTCGCGGCGGCGCGCGGCGTGCTGCACGATTACGTCGGCCACAAAGGGCCGCGCTACCTCGCAATCGTCGCGACGATGTTCGTCTTCATCCTGACGGGAAACCTGATGGGGCTGGTGCCCGGACTGAAATCGCCGACGGCGAACATCAACGTGACGCTCGGCTGTGCGCTGACGGTCTCCGTCTACTATCACCTGCAGGGCGTGAAAGAGCAGGGCATCGGTCCGTACCTGAAACATTTCGCGGCGCCGCCCGGCGCCCCGATCTTCCTCGCGCCGATCATGCTGCCGATCGAAATCATCAGCCACCTGTCGCGCGTGCTGTCGCTGTCGCTCCGGCTGTTCGGCAACATCTTCGGCGAAGATCTCGTGATCCTCATCCTCTTCAGCATCATTCCGTTCCTCGTCCCGCTGCCGATGATGTTCCTCGGCCTCGTCACGGCGTCGCTGCAGGCGTTCATCTTCGTGCTGCTGACGACGATCTATCTGGGCGGAGCGGTGGCCACCGAGCACGAGCATCACGAGCACGGGGAGATGATCGCGGGGGAAGTTTGAAATTTCAGATTGCAGATTTTTGATTTCAGATTGACGCCGCGGGGGGCTCCGCGCGCAAAGTAAGTAACGGAGGCGCTGTGAGTAAACGCTGTTTTGTCATTGTGGCTGTATTCGTGATCGCGCTCGGACTGGTGTCGCCGCTGCACGCGCAGGAAGCGGCCGCCCGCGCGAACACGTCGACGGTGGCTCAGTGGTCGATTATCACCGCGGGCTTCGCGCTCGCCTTCGCGGCGGCGTTCGGCGCGCTCGGGCAGGCCAAGGGTCTCAGCGCGGCCGTTGAAGGCATCGCGCGCAATCCGAGCGCGGCAGGCGAGATTCGCGGCAACCTGATTCTCGGCCTCGTGCTCATCGAGTCGCTCGTCATTTACGTGCTGCTGATCTCGCTGATCTTGTTCTTCGTGAAACCGTTCTAAGACTGGGCAGGAGAGCCACGACGGGCGGGAAGGGCAGGAAAGCCTCGTTTCCGCCCTCCTGCCTTTTCCGCCCCTCCTGCCGATTCCTCCCCTCCTGCCCATCCCGCCGGTCTCCAATCCAATTGTTTGTTCGCGCCCGACGAGCGTCCCTTTTGCGACCTCTTTCTATAGCGTCGTTCTCCGGTTTCGGATGCTAAGCTCCCCGTTTCAGGCCATTTTTGCCAGGGTTCAGGAGGAGCGTTCCATGAAGCGTTGGATCCACATCGTCGCCGTGGTCCTGGCGTGTCTGTTCGCGTCGTCTTCCGCGTTTGCGCAAGGCGGCGGTGCCAGCACGACGGGATCCATCAACGGCAAAGTTGCGGATAGCAGCGGCGCCGTGCTGCCGGGCGTCACCGTGACAGCGTCCAGCCCGTCGTTGATGGGTGTGC
>QHWB01000023.1 GCA_003222395.1 Acidobacteriota bacterium | reverse complement strand
AGGGTCGAAAATCTCCCCGCGATCATGCCCGATTGCTCGAAGGAGCAAGTACGGGTTCGACGCGATAGCCGAGACTGCGGAGTTCTCGGATCATCTTGGCGGCTCGACGTTGTGCACGCGCTTTGGTGACAAACGGGCCGCGTTCTTCGTACGTGACGCCATCGTGCAGGATCTTCCACACGAGCCGACACAGCCGATGCGCGATCGCCCCGATCGCCTGGGCATGGCCCAGACGGACGACGAACCGCCGGTACAGTAGCTCGAAGATACTACCCTTGGTCTTCACCGCGGCATGCGCAGCTTGATTGAGCAATCGACGCATTTGCCGGTTGCCGTTCGGCGAGCGGTGACTGTGGTTGATGCCGGCGCTCTCGTCGTGCCCCGGACATGCGCCCACCCAAGAGGCGAGCCGCTTGGCTGTGGAAAACGTCCCCGCCGTAGGGCCGACTTCCGCGATGATCTGCTGCGCCGAATCGACACCGAGACCAGGGACCGCCGCGAGTCGCTGCAGGGCATCCTGATGGGCGCGAAGCAGCGCCGCGAGCTCCTCATCAAGTTGTTGCATGTGCGTCTCAATGACCTCCAATTCGGCAAGAGTCATCGCGAGCAGTCGGCGGTAGAGGGGATGCAGATCCGTCGCGGCCCCGAGCGCGTCGCACAACTGCTCCGCCGTGGCGTGCAGCCGAGCACTGCCTAGCGCGGCGATCGTCGCGGGATCGGTCTCACCGCTGGCAAGCGCCCGGAGCATGCGCCTGGCACTCGACCCGAGCAGATCGGACACCAAACTGGAGAGCTTGATGTGCGCCTCCTCCAGGAGGCACTCCAGGCGATTCTGCAGCTGCACGCGGTTACGCGTCAGCTGATACTTGCGCCGCGTCGCCGTTCGCCAGAGGTGCTGCGTCACATCGGGCACAAAGCTGAGGGTTAGCTCGTGCGCCGACAATCGTTTTACCAATCGCTCTGCATCCGGGAAGTCTCGCTTCCGGCCGTGCCGTCCGCTATTTGACTGCGCTTGCGCGAGATGCAGGGCACCACTGGTAGGCTTAGCGTCGACCCGCGTGCGCTGCGTCGGCTGCCAGTCCCGTTCCAACGCGTCCCACACCGGGCGCCAGTACTGCGCGGTCGATTCCATCACCACTTCCTCGACCTGACGCTCGACCAACCACGCGGTGAGCAGCAGGAGTTGGCTAGGGCTCGCGCCGAATCGCCGGCGTTCAAATTGCCAGTCCCCCTCGACTTCCACGTCCGCGACCGCCACCGCCACCATTGTCTTGTGCACGTCGATTCCTGCGATCCGATATGGCATACGGCTCTCCTGGCGGGAGCGGAGAACGTGCCGTGATGGTCTTACTCAGGGTCACGGGCTGTCACACGACGACGCCCACTTATTCGCTCAAGCGCGCACGTTCCGGATCATCCAATATGACGGCCTCAATTCCTCCATTGTCTAGATCGACCTCGCCGCTCGCGCCGCCACCATTCTCGCAACCAGGCGCGCGATTTTCATCGGTTTTCGCGAGCTGGCTCAGCGCGTCAGCTCCTCGTTCCAATATGGAATGACCGGCTCGCTATCGTAACGTCGTAGTGCTTCGCACTCGACAAGGTGGTCTGTGCCACCGTGATCGCGGGTTAGCGCCTCGCGGCGTCAGAGCCGCAGACGAAAGGAGCCGGTCATGAAACACGTTACCACGTACGTCGGAATCGATGCGCACAAGAAAGATCTCTTCATCGCGATGCTGATTGGCCATGAGGCAACGCCGGTGACTTGGACGGTGCCGAATGAGCCGAACGCGGTGCGACGATTCGTGCGTCGGCTCGAGCGCGACGCTCCAGGACCCGTGCGGGCGTGCTACGAAGCCGGGCCGTGCGGCTACGTGCTGCAGCGCCAGATCACGACGCCCCGCGTGAGTTGCCACGTGATCGCGCCCGCGCTCGTACCGCGAAAGCCCGGCGAGCGGATCAAAACCAATCGCCGCGATGCCCGAAAATTGGCGGAGTTGCTGCGCGCGAACGTCTTGACTGAGGTGCGCCCGCCGACACCCGAAGAAGAAGCCGTCCGTGATCTGTGTCGCGCGCGCGACGATGCCCGCGAGGATCTGCAACGGTGCCGGCATCGTCTGGGGAAGTTTCTCCTGCGTCGTGGCCTGCACTACAACGGGCGGAACTGGACGCGGGCGCATCGGCAATGGATCGACAGTCTTGCGTGGACGCACGCAGCAGAACGGGTGCTGCTGGAGGACTATCAGCTGGCGATCGATCATGTGGAGGCACGGCTGATCGAGTTGGATCGGCGGCTCGTGGAGATCGCCGAGGCGGCACCCTATCGGGAACCAGTCGGCTGGTTGCGCTGCTTCCGCGGGATTGACACCTTGACGGCGATGCTGGTGCTGGCGGAGCTGCACGATTTCCGCCGGTTCAAATCGCCACGCGCGCTGATGGCCTATCTCGGTCTCGTGCCGGGCGAGGACTCGACTGGGGAGAAGCATCGACGCGGTCGGATTACGCGAACCGGCAACGCGCTGGTTCGGCGACTGCTGATCGAGACGGCGTGGCATTATCAACATCGACCGAGCGTCGGGGCGGCGCTCATGCGGCGACGCAAAGGGCAACCAGGACGAGTGATTGCGATCGCCGACAAAGCGCAGCAGCGACTGTGTCGCCGGTTTCGGCGGCTGGCGGAGCAGCACAAGCCCGCTCCGAAGATTGCGGTGGCCGTCGCACGCGAGCTCGCCGGTTTCTTGTGGGCGGCCTTGCAAGCGCCGGCAGCGTGACGATGTGGATGCATGGCTGACGGCGGCATGGTGATGGGGTTCCACGGACCGCGGAGACGGCGGATGACCACAGGCACGATTGCGAGGATCGGCGGCTTAATCATGCGATACGGACAACTGTCCCAACTCGCGTCCTAAGACTGCATGTCCTCCCGACGAAACACTGTCATGCGTGCTCTGCTGCGAGCGATCGCGGTAACCACCGGATATCAGAGTGACTCGTCGTCGAAGCGCCCTGAATCGTCCGTCGTCTTCGCGGCCCGTGAACCGACGCCACACCGAGACGAATGTCAGAAGATGAGCACGGCCTCCAGGGCTTTGCGCCCTGCGGGCGGCGCCTTCGGCGCCCCTGGACCCCGCGCTCATCTTCTGACGGCAACAACGCAGTTACGTCGGCAAGCTGGCGCTTGCCGACCATTGTCAGAGCTCCGCTCGGAAATTGGGGTTTGACAACCGGTCATTCCATATCAGATTAAGGCGAACCGGAACAGTTCCACCAGCCGGCTGACAGAGTCACGTGAGCCGGCCTCGACGGCTGCTTTTCTCACAGTTCACTCGCTCAGTCGCTCCAAATGGCCGTGACCGATCAGCGATTCGAGATCGATCTCCGCGACGCAGCGGACGCGAACATAGTCGAGAGAGAGCGAGCCCACGAGCTTCAGCGAGCCCACACCTTTTTCAAAGTCGGCGTTACTAAGATCGGTCTGTTCTCTGTCGACTGGAACACCCAACTCCGTACCGCCTCTTGTACCCGTAAACCTAATATGCACGCAGCCTCGATCGAGGCTCTCCTTGAGCGCCTTAACCGTCGGTTTCGGACGTGTGCTGAGTTCAATCGGATGTTGTCCCTCGCTCAAGCGTTGTACCAAATCATTCATATTTAACCTCACTTCCACGCACCATCACCCTCAGCAACGGCCGTACACTCTCGTCACGTGCGAACACCGGTTCCCAATTCTGTGAAACGAATACGAAGCCAGTAAGGCGGGAATCAAGGTACGCCTGGTACCCGGACTCTGCACGGCCTTCATTCTGCTGACGGACGCCTCGTCGTCGTTTCTGGCGCCGCCGGACGTGAGGTGGCTGTCTGTGATCGAACCACAAGCTGCGTCACCGTCGGCTTGGTCGTCGGCTATTCTGCAGCTCCTCAAGGGACACCGCGAGCAATGGCTTCGCGGTATGGCGATTCAGTGCACAATCGCTCAAGCTTGCGCACCGGCCCATTTGTCAATCACAGCTTCGCCCTCTCGCTTACAGCGACCTGATCCGCCTATCTCAAAGCGGCGGACGGGCGCGACAGCGACAGACAATAGGCGTCCCTTCGGGAGGCAGCAAGATGATGACGTTGAAAGATTTTGCATAAGAATTGGTGTCCAAACCATCGCACGATCGTCTGCCGAAATCGTTGGCAATTTCTGCACCCGATTCTGGGAACAAAATGGGGTAGTAGTGGCCCAAGTCGCGTGAAGCGTTCGACTCGTCCGACCGAGCGATGACAGTGAATAGCCTCGAGCAGACTCCCGGAGCGTTGAATCAGTTTTCAGTGTGGGCCGTTTTTTGCCGAAAATTCGCTCTTCGCGAGACAACCTTCGGGCAGGCGGACCTGATAATGATCGGCTCGCTCTCATGCGGTTTCTCCATCAGGAACGATGCATTCGCTTCACTGAGCCCGCATTGGTCCGCAGTTATCGCCGCCTGATGAGCATCGCCTATGGCGTGGTGCGGGACACGGCCACAATGGTGCGTCGCATCGGCCAGCGTATGCGGACGGCGCCCCCGCCGATCGAGAGGCGGTTGCAACGGGTTCAGCGTCGTTTGCGCGAACTTCGGCCGATTGTCGACGCGTGTTGAGCAAACGAGCGCACGCGTCCTCGGGGGCGACACGCATGTCGTCGACAAAGTGCTCAGCGTGTTTGAACCGCATACCGAAGCGATCCGAAAAGGGAAACACGTGAAGCCGACCGAATTCGGCAAGCTCGTGACCATTCAGGAGGCCGAGCATCAGATCATCACGGCATATTAGGTGCACGTCCGCCGACCCGGAGATAAGACGCTGTGGGCACCAGCTCTCGATCACCACATCGCGATCTTTGGACGCGCGCCCGATGTGGCGACCGCGGATCGCGGCTTCTCGTCGGCGGCCAATGAGGAGGAGGCGACCGCCCGCGGTGTGTAATGCCCTGATCGTGCGCGGTCTCGCCGCTCTGATACGGGGCCGGCACCAAGCCGACCAACCCGCCCAGTTGTCGCGCATTCCGAATCTGCCGCCATCCGAAAATCTCCGTCGCCAGCATCCACGCGCCGACCGGCCCAATGCCGCGCAGCGTCGGCAGTCGCCGCGCATAGCGGCCCGTCGCGGTGCCGGGGTCGGCCGGTAACACCGCACGCGTTCTCTCCAGGTCTTTCAGTTGCGCATCCAGCACCTCGAGCTGCGCCCACACGCGGGTGAGTCGCGCCTTCAGTCCCGCTGGCACTGGCGTACCATCCCACAGGTGCACCGCGTCCAGTTGCGCCAGAAAGTCCGCCGTGATGTGGAGACGCACGCCTTGCGTCATCAGCAGGCCCTGCAGTCGACACAGCAGCCGCGTGCGATCCTGCTGCAGCGTTTCCCAGCTCCGATGCAGCTGGCGCGCATCTTCCTCGGCGACATTCGGCACGCGTACCACGCGCCACACCCGCCGATCCCCGAGCAGATACCTCGCCAGGAGGTTCAGCAGCCCGGTCAGGTCCAACTTATCCGTCTTCGCGCGCCGCGCACGTCGATTCACCTCGATGCTCGAGGAGTCGACCACGTGATTCGTGATCCCCTGCGCGCCCAACCACCGATGCAACCAGAAACCCTCACGGCCCGCTTCGTAACAGCTGATCACCGACGTGTTCGCCGGCAGCTTCAGCCGTCGCTTCGCCCGCGCAACCTCCTCGACCACTTGATCGATGGCGCCGGCCGGCACCTGCCGAATCCGCGGCGGCTGGCCGAGGCCCGTCGTGAACCCCAGCTTCCAACTGCGGTCACCCAGTTCGAAGGCGAGCAGCAGGGCCATCGTCGTGGTTGGCGCCGCCGCGGCGGTAAACTCGTGGAGGCAGGTCGTGGTCGTCATGGTTACGCCCTTCTTGTTGAGTGGAATCTCAGGGAAGCGTAACAACCATGACCTGCTCTTTACCAAATACATAGTTTCTTGCTTCAACCGTTACGATCATCTCCTTTGGAGATGTCTAGGTGCTGCCTGACTACGGTGGAGGCTTCGTGCCTCTACTGCGTCCTCATGTTTGAAGCAGCAGCACCTCGAGCGGATCCTTGAGGTGTTTTTGGATTACTACTCGTCGGCGCTGAAGTTGTCGTGGCCATCGTGACGTTTTCGGCGACGATGATGGCCGCGGTCCGTGCCAGTCCCCGCAATCCCATTCAAGCCATCTGTTCGAACTAGGAGTCCGTCTGAGTAATCGCCGTGATAGTCACATTGCCTCGTGCTGCGCGCCGACTCGGTCAGTCGTCGATCTCGGCGATGGCCGCGTCGCGTGCCACGCCGCGATCGCGTGCGAAGTCGGATTCCCGCTCAAACACAGAGACGATACAACTTAAGGATGTTGTGAGTGGTGCACACCAACGACCATTCACCTTGTACCTTCTCCAAACCGCGCAGCAGGAATTGCGGAAGCCACGCGCCTGCTTGATCTCGCCGATGACCGGTTCGACGAGTCCTTTGCGCGCCGCGTAGGCTGCCGCGCCGGCCTTGGTGAGCAGCCTCCGGGCCATGCGGTCGACGACCGTGGCGTGTCGCGGCAGTGGTCCTCGAGGACACGGGCCCGGCCGCTCCCCATGTTTCTGCTTCCGCGTCGAGATGTACGCATCGATCGTCGTGGCGGCGATCGCGGTCAGACTCTCGTCCGAGCAATAGCCCGCGTCGGCGAGCAGCTCGGTCGGCGTGTCGCCCGACTGCTGCTCGATGGTGGTAACCATTGGCATCAACTGCTTCTTGTCGTTCGCCTCCTGCGTCACGGCTTGGCCGACGATCAGTTGGAGGTCGTCGACGGCGACCTGCACGTTGTACGCCTGGACGAATCCGTCGGATCCCTTCATGATGCGCGACTCGGGATCGGTGAAGTTGTATTGCGCTTTCGGATCCGGCTTCGCCGAGTCGGCGGGTTTGCCCGCCGCGGCGGCCTCGTCTTTCGCGCGGGCCTCCAGCGCCCGTTTCGCTTCTCGAATTCGTTTCAATCGACTCTCGCGCCGTTGCAGCTCCGCCGGCAACTCGTCGCCACGTTGATCGCGTCCGTACTCCGCGTCTTCGGCCGCGTCCACCGCCTCCGCCTGGTCGAGCAAGTGGTTCACTTCCTCGCGCAACTGCCGTTGCTTGTCGTGCATTCGTCCGTAACTCATCGCCTTGTGCTTCGACGCGTTCGCTTTCATCTTGCTGCTGTCGAGCGCCACGCGGCCGACCCGCGGCGCGCCCAGTTCGCGCGCCAGGTGCAGCACTTGCTCGAAGAAGCCACGCAAGGCGGTCAAATGTGTGTTGCGAAAATCGGCGATCGTCCGAAAGTCGGGTTCATTGCCGGCGGCGAGCACGCGGAACGCCACATCTTCGACCAACCGACGCTGAATTTTCCGGGACGAAAAGACGCCGACGCAGCAGGCATACACCAACACCTTCGTCAGCATGACGGGATGATACGGTGGATAACCGCGCTCCTCGTCTTCATATACAGTCGTGATGGCCGACAGATCCAATTGATCGATCAGGTCGCTCACGAAGAACGCCAGATGATCTTCCGGCAACCAATCGCGCAGGCTCGGCGGCAGCAACAGATCCTGCTCGGGCAGGTAGGGGCGATAGGTCTTGGCCATCGCCGGCAGTGTAGATACTATGCAGAGCGTTGTTCACACGGGCCATGGCGGTTACGCTCACCAGTGAGGTTTTTTCAGAGGAGGAGCGTAACGATGATCACCATGACCCGTACGAGTGAGTCTACTGCACCGACCGGTGGCTTGTTGTTGGCGTTCGAATTGGGTCAGCGATCCTGGAAGCTGGGATTTACCGTAGGTATGGGGCAGCGTCCGCGTATTCGACAGATGCCGGCAGGCGCCGTGAGCGCGTTGGTGACGGAGATTGAGCGAGCGAAGAAGCGATTCGGCCTGTCGTCTGACACGCCAGTGACGAGTTGTTACGAAGCTGGCCGCGATGGCTTCTGGTTGCATCGATACCTGGTAGCGTACGGGATCACCAATTACGTCGTCGATTCCTCGAGCATCGAAGTCAATCGACGGGCCAGGCGGGCAAAGACCGACCGTCTCGATCTCGCGGGCCTCTTAAGTTTGCTGGCCCGATATGTGCTCGGTGACCGGCGCGCGTGGCGCGTCGTACGCGTTCCCACGGTGGCCGAAGAAGATGCGCGCCACCTCCCGCGGACCTTGGAAGCGTTGACGCAGGATCGCAGCCGGCTGATGAGTCGACTGAAATCTCTACTGACGACGCAGGGCGTGTCGCTCCCGATCGATGGGCAGTTTCTCAAGCAGCTGAAAGCGGCCCATCTCTGGGACGGCACCCCGCTGCCTCCCGGCCTGCACGAGCGACTGACCCGCACGTGGACTCAGCTGCGGGACGTGAATGGACAAATCCGCGACCTGAAAGCGCTGCGACTCACGCGTCCGGAGAATCTGACCCCAGCGACGAGTCGTGTCCTCGCGCAGTTGTTGACGATGCGGGCCATCGGACCGATCGGCGCGTCGGTATTGGCAACAGAAATCTTCGGCTGGCGTCGCATTCGGAACCGTCGAGAACTCGGCGCACTGGTCGGCTTGGTACCGGCGCCGTATCAGAGCGGCGAGACCGACTACGACCAAGGTATTACGCGCGCGGGGAATGCGCATGTCCGTCGCGTCATCGTGCAGCTGGCGTGGGGCTGGATTCGCCATCAACCTGACAGCGCCCTGACGCATTGGTATCAGCAGCGGTTTGGCGCCGGAGGGAAGCGCCTCCGGAAGATTGGGATTGTCGCACTGGCGCGCAAACTGTTAATCGCGCTCTGGCGCTATCTGGAAACAGGCGCGGTTCCTGATGGCGCGCAGCTGAAACCAATGGAGGTCTGACGGCACGACGCCTGATCGTCAGCCCAACGAGCTGGTGCGAGCGCCCGTGAAGTCGTACTGGGTTCACCTCTGAACCGTAGTGTAGAAGGGGCGCTCGCTGCCAGGCTTCACGAACAAGTCTCTGGTGTCCGCGGCATCGCCCCGGCACGGATAGAAGTGGCGCGGGAGCCATCGGCTCCGCGAACACGAAGCCGCCAGCTCTCGTCGGTGATCGGCGTGCGCCACGCGACCCACGCGTGATCGTTCGTGGCTCCGGCCGCCTGCGCGGACCCCGCTCTTGGGCGGGGGGTCTGCTCGGCGGCCTCGGTGGAGGTGCGCTCGATGAAAGAGAACAAGACGGTGATTCGAAGCACACCGACGGAGTTGACACCGAGACCTCTCATAGAAGAAGTACATCCGTCGCTCGGTGCGCAGCCTGAGAATATTGATGTCAGCGGCGATTACTCGGACACACTCCTAGACGATCCGATATGCTGACAGGTCGCCGTTCGGACGAATCAGGCTTCGGCGTGACGAACTGCAGACGATGGCAGCAGTCGAACGGGCGGTGCGCCGTCGTCAAGCCGTCCAACTGCGTCGCTCTGCAAGATGATCCTCGGTCGGACCTGCGTGCCCACGCGTCTCGCCGCGACGGCCATCCGGTGTCCATGCGTTGGTGCAAATAGCGCAAACGACCACGCCGTTGCTTCGCAGGTTGCGGCCGTGAACCGCAGAGCCGACGGGTCCTCGAACCGGAACGCGAACTCGTCCAGCGGCAACGACAGCCCCTTCCCGATCGCCTTGATGTACGCTTCTTTCAAGGTCCAGATCTCGGTGAACCGTTCGAACCGATCATCCGGCGCGCAGCGCTTGAGATCCTCGGTTTCGATCACCGAGAAATAGCGCGATGCGATCTCCAACGGATCGCTGCGACGCTCGATTTCCTCGACATCGATGCCCACGTCCGCGCCGCGCGAGACCGCGCAGGCGACGAGGCCGTGGGTGTGCGCGATATTGAAATGCAGGTCCGCGGCCGTCGTGAGATCGGCGCTGATTCGCGGTTTTCCGTGAGGCTCCGGCACGAAGGTCCACTCACGGGGCGGTATTGGATGATGACGCGACAACGTCTGTCGCAGCAACGCATGCGCGATAGCAAAATCGCGACGATCGCGAGCGAACATGAAACGAGCGCATCGCGTTCGCTCCTCCTCCGACAACAGATCCGCCGCGGCGCCGATGGCCGATTGATCCAGCGCAGCCGTCTCCCGAAACGTCACCTGGACTTCGTCAGCGGCTAGTGTGGCGAACATTCGACGGCGCGCCCTCAGGCAACATTTTCAACTGTGTGCGCCTTTTTTCAGACGGCGTTAAAGTGCCTGTCGGGTGCAAAAATTCGACCGGCGTAGAATAGCCGGCAGGCGCTGTTGATTCCGGAGGCGTCGTGCTTCTGTCCGTCTGCTACGTTGCGCTTCAACGCGTGCTTCAGCTGATTTGACCTGCCAGTCGTGCGCAAAATTCCGGGCGGCTGCATCGCCATCCGCAAGGGCTTAATCCAGAAAGCGCTTGAGTTGATGGCGAAACTGTACTTCAATGTCGTCATGGCTGAACCCTACGACGTCACGCTCCGAGAGCGTGCGGTGGCGGCGTACGACGCCGGCGAAGGCGGATACCACCAGGTCGCACCGCTGTTCCGAATTGGCTGGCGCACGCTCCACCGGTGGGTGGCGCGCGAACGGGAGACCAGTTCGGTGGCGCCGGATCCGAAACGCGGCGGCTGGCAGTCACCGACCGACATGGACGTGTTGCACGCAGTCGTACGCGAGGCGCCAGATGGAACGTTTCCCGAATTGTGTTGGGAGTACAACCGCCGCGTCGCGCGTGACCCAAGCGTGTGACGTCGACGCCGGCAAACAAGAGCGCAAGATCGGCGCTCCGTATCGCGACCGATCCCGACGCGTCCTCCACCGGCCAGGCGAAGGTCCCGCGCTCGAGCCGTTTATACAAGACCCAAAATCCCGACTGGTCCCACGCCAGGACCTTGAGCCGATCCCCGCGCCGATTGCGAAAGAGAAACAGATGGCCCGAGAGTGGATCCAAGGCCAATCGCTCGCGCACCACTGCCGAGAGACCATCAATCGACGGACGGAGATCGGTCGCGCCGGTCGCCACGTAAATCCGCACCGCCGGCGACAGCGTCAGCGTCACGGTCGCAAGACCTGCACGACGCGGCGGAGCGTTTCCGCAGAGATCTCTTCGAAGACGCGGACGCGATCGCCGCTGGCGAGCACAATCTCGAGCCCGCCGCCACCGTCTTTTGCGGAGCTGCCCACGACGTGGACGGGCGCCAGCTTCATTCGCCGCGGTGGCTTCCGTCGACGCCGCGGCCGCTCCGGCGCGGGCAGGCGCTGTCGCCAGTAATACAGCGTCCACGGCGTGACGGCATGCTCCTGGGCAAACACTCGGGCCTTCACGCCGCTGTCGCGCCAGCGTCGCGCGAGGTCTAGCCTTTGGTTGCGTCGGTCATCCAGTGCCGGCATGCCGTTCTCCTCCGGCACAAGGATCGGCGGGGCTACGAATTAAGGGAAGACGTGATTCGTCGGACGCTTACTTCGAACGGGAGTACCGTCGTCACCACCGGCTTAGGCAGATGCGACGAATTGTGCGGTCGTCCGGCGAAAAAGCTGTCTGCGATCGGCATAAAGCTTCGCCCTCTCAGTTACAGCCCGGTGAGCACGGATCGACTTACGAACCTCTGCGCCGTGCTCACTCGCGGGTGTGTGCGCCCAGTCGGAGGGCTGTGAGCCTACGCTGTTGCTCGATCGGCAACAAGACACGGACGGCTCGAAAAACGACTCCAAAGTCGTCGCGGTTGAGCCGAGTCGCGAGGCGTGGTCAGTGCGGCACGACGCGCCGCAGTCGCGACCAGTGCAGGCGCCACGTCATCGTGATCACCCGTTCCACGCCATCGTGATCACTCATTCCACGCCATCGTGATCACCCGTTCCACGGGTTGAACCGTACCGGGTTTGTCGGAGGGCCCATTCCGAGAGTCGGAGTAGGGATGCCCATCGCTGAGCACCCCCTCCACAGATCCGGACGTGCGGCTTGCCCGCATCCGGCTCTTACCTTGGGTGAATGACGCCAAGTCGGCGAAGCGGGTAAGGATGGCAGACACGCGCCGCCGGTAGCCAGCCAAGGCGACGCGCTGCCGCCTTGGGGCGTCCCTTCTTCCGCTCGTGTTCGCTGCCCCTCTTCCAGCACATCGGCGTTCAACCATGTCTGGATAAGATTTGACCTACGTCGCGACGTGGCGCGGCTTCGTCTATGTCGCGTTCGTGATCGATGTCTTTGCGCGGCGTATCGTCGGGTGGCGTGTCTCCTCGTCCCTGGTGACGGATTTCGTCCTCGATGCCCTCGAACAAGCCATCTACGATCGCTGCGGCAAGACGATCAATGGTTTAGTCCATCACAGTGACCGCGGTACGCAGTACCTGTCGATGCGGTACTCCGATCGGCTCGCGAACGCCGGCATCGCGCCGTCGGTCGGCAGCTGCGGTGATTCGTACGACTGTGAGAATCATTCCGTCGCTGATTCGGTCCGATCAGACTGGTGGGTGCCGGCAGGGGTGGCCTGACCCCTCATACGACTGACCTTTGGTCCTAGCTGTTGATCTGTCGGTCATCGTCTGCCGGCTCCGTGCATGCGACGCTGGCGGGACGGGTGTGACCGAATAGGGGCCTGCTGTTTCACGACTCGTCACAGTCCTGCCCTCCCGCCCGTCAGGGTCTCGTCGAAGGAGGATGGCGTGACAGATCAGACCAGTGCGCTCGTCGAATCACGACGGATCGTCATCGGGATCGATACCCACAAGTCGTGCATGTGGCGGTGGCCGTGGGCACGTGGGGCGTCCAACTCGGCCATCACTCATTTGCCACTGATGCAGGCAGCTACCAGCAGCTGATCGCGTGGGCGACGCGCTTCGGGCCGGTCGAGGCGTTTGGCATTGAAGGGACGGGAAGCTATTGAGCTGGCCTCGCGAGCGGTCGCCTGACAAACTTGACTCAAGTACTCGGAATTCACCCGCTGAAGGCTTCTAGCGCGCGAGATCTATCGCCGTGTCATGACGGATTTTCGCGCTCGCAGTACTCGCGACCGCCGTGACGTTAACTCGCATTCTTGACATATAGGGGCGTCAACGCGCTCGCCGAATCAGTGATCGGGCTGTTTAAGACCGAGGTGATTCGTCGCAAGGGACCGTGGCGCCATCTCGAAGCGGTGGAATTCGCGACGCTCGAATGGGTGGATTGGTTTAATCACCGGCGGTTGCTCGAGCCGATTGGCTACGTCCCGCCGGCCGAGTACGAGGCGCGCTACTACGAGCAGGCCGCGGTGGCCTGACTCACATGAACTGCTCTCCGACGATTCGGGTACGATTCAGTCGAATTATTTGTCGCAGTGTTGGGCGCGTCCAATTACACCTATGCCGACGCTACCGAGACGCGGCGGAGCGCCGTCTTCATTCAGAGTCACAGTCGCACCGTCGAGTATCTGGCCGGCGTGCCCGCTCTGATCGTCCCCGGCCAGCTGAAGCGCCGGCGTACGCGACGCGTGTCGCTACGAGCCGATTCTCCAACGGGCGTACGAGGACTGGGACGCGCACTATCAGACCGCCATTTTGCCCGCCCGCCCGGCGAACCGCGGGACAAAGCGAAGGCCGAAGTCGCCGTGCAGATCGCGCAACGCTGGATTCGTCGTCTTGTGCCTGCACGCGATACCGTCCGGCACAAGAATCGTCCCAACCTACGCGTTACGGAAGTACGGTCTTCGTCGAACGGTTACCGATCGCCTGCTGCATCACGCGCACGTCCTCAAATGTGCGCCGCGCAGCTGGCGGACGAAACTTCAGACCGATCAATGGCCAGTTTCAGCTGTCCACCGAGGCCTCACCTGGTCTCGCATTCGCGAAACGTACCAAACGCATGCGAAGGGCATTCAGCAATTCAAGGTCGACGACAAGACGCTGCGAAGAAAGAAAAGACTCGAGGTCGGGTACGCGAGGGAACAACGACAATAAGCCCGCGCGGGCTAGCAGCGCGTGTGCTGTGCGCTCGTCAATGATGTCAAGTGTACGTTGGAGGTCCCACGTTTCATTGCGATCGTGAATGACGACACGCAGGAGTCGAACTAGATCGAGCGATTCCTTCGGTGTCACGTGAACGGCCTCACACCGCTTCTTAAGTGTTCCTACGGCGATTGCAATTCCCTGAGCCCACGTTTGGACGGTTTTCGGATCATCGGCCAGAAACAAACCGTGGACTACTAGATCGGCCCATCGTCGCGCTGCGTATCCACCCGGGTTTGGTCCCGCTGGCGCTGACGCGTGGATCCGCATCGCTTGATCAATGACGCTCAACAGCTCGTCGCCGACGAGGGGTTTCTCGGCGTAACTTGTGGCACCAGCACGTTTGCTTTCGATGATTAAATCAGGTGTCCCCCAGCCTGTCACAAGGACAATGGCCGTCCGCGACGAGATCTCGCGAATGCGACGAACCACCTCAACACCAGGCCAATCGGGCAACCGCTGATCACACACTACCACATCAAAATCGTCTCGCGAGGCCGCTGATACGCCGTCTTCGCCGAGTGCGGCGGTCGCGACTTCATGCCCGGCGGCCCGAAGGATGCCCTTGTAAGTGAGCAGCGTAAAGGCGTCGTCGTCGATCACGAGCACCCGGGACATTGCCGCTCCATCGTTTCGTTGACAACAAGTGAAAACTTCTAGCCCCGGATTCGCGTGAACAGAGCGACGCTGCGATGGCGTCGCGTTTCGCCGAGATCCAATGAGCAATGGTCGCATTCTGCGCGTCTAAGAACTTCTGACGGCTATTGTTGCCCTACTGCGTCGCTTCACATGCGGCTGTCTCTGTTACCATGTGCTTCAGACCGACAACAAGACATGTACAGCTGCAAGAACGGTCACAAAAGTTGCTGGCTCAAGCTAAGTTTCGACGCTCAGAGGTCGCACGTTTTGGAACACATCACGATGGACACGGCAACGGGTTCGGCGATGTCTCAACAGCGATATGGCTAAATGGCGAGTACACAACCTATAATGATTGGTCGTTCCGGGATCTCCGTGGGTAATAGGGGACCGAAGCTCCATTCGGAGCGCCCGCCTGCGGGGACCGCTGTTGGGGTGGGCGGTCTCCTCGGCGGGCGACGTCGAGGAAACTCCTTGAGCTGCAACACGTTCGCTGCGACTTCCTCACCCATGCTGTCGGGAAGGACTGAACCTGGGGGCGATCAGTCGCCGTGCTTTCACCCACTGGAAATCCGGAGGTTCTAATGATTAAGGATCTGAAGCGTGCGACTCGCACGCGCCAAGACACAACAACCGGCAGAGTAGAATTCTCGCTCAGCGACGATCGAACGAGCCGTTCTATTGCACACTTGCCGCGCTGCCGTCGTTTTACGACTGTTACTCAGTCACTAAGTCCTATATACTACTCCAGCGGCTCGCTTCACCGCATCGAGTTGCTGGGCATCTAATATTGTTGTGTTCCATTCGCCTTAGGCAACCTGACCTAAGTTCTGTGTGTTTAGCTCCCCACGTGTTGCCGGCGCACCCGCGTAGGCATGAAACGCGGTAGAGTGCGCGGCGACGCTGGTACCGAGGTCGATTGTTCTATGGTGCCGAGAGCCCGATGTTTAGCTGGACCCGGAGTTCCGCGAGCACCTCGTATTGCGACCCCGGCCTGACCGGTGAGCGCACACTCTAGATTTCGCCCCTGCGGACTCCACGCCGGCGTCGCGAGAGAAGGAGGCCGACGATGGAGGTGCTGTATCCTCGCTGCGCGGGACTCGATGTCCATGCGGATTCGGTGACGGCGTGCATCCGAATCGCGTCGGGCGGTGAAGTTGCCTATCAACATCACACCGTTCCAACCACGACACGGGGACTGCTGGAGCTCGCCGATCGGCTGACGGCTGCCGGGTGTACACACGTCGGGATGGAAGCGACCGGCGTGTACTGGAAACCCGTGTGGCACGTACTCGAGGCGGCCTTCACGATCGTGCTCGCCAACGCGGTGCACATCCGCAACGTCCCGGGGCGCAAAAGCGACATGAACGATGCGACCTGGATTGCGGACCTCCTGGCACACGGACTGATTCGCAGTAGCTTCGTGCCGGCTGCACCGATCCAAGAGCTCCGCGATCTCACGCGAACGCGGAAGCAATTGGTTCGGGAGATCGCGCGTCACACGTTGCGCATCCAGAAGACGCTGGAGGATGCGAACCTGAAATTGACGCGGGTGGTCAGCGACATCCTGGGGATCAGTGGGCGAGCGATTCTCAAGGCCCTCATCGCGGGCGAAACCGATCCGATGCGCTTGGCCGACCTCACCAAGGGCCGGCTGAAGGCAACTCGGGGGCAATTGGTCGAGGCGCTCCACGGCCGTGTCACGCCGCATCACCGGTATATCATCCAGCTGCATCTGACCCAGATTGAAGCGCTTGAAGCCGCGGTGACCGACCTCGAAACGCATCTCGGAGCCGCGTTCGAGCCCTTTCGTGCCGCCATCAACCTTCTGACCACGATGCCGGGGCTCAGCGACACGGCGGCGCGCGTGATCGTCGCCGAGATTGGCGTCGACATGGGCCGCTTTCCGACCGCCGGCCATCTCGTGTCCTGGGCAGGACTCTGTCCGCGCCTTGACGAAAGCGCCGGCAAGCGCCGCTCCACCCGGACGCGACACGGCGCCCCCTGGCTGAAGACGACCTTGGTCCAAGCGGCCTGGGGCGCGACGAGGAAAAAGCGCAGCTATCTTCAAGCCCAATTTCTTCGGCTCAAAAGCCGCCGTGGACCGAAGAAAGCGATCCTCGCCGTCGCCGCTTCTATGCTCACCGCCGTGTATTTCATGCTCCGCGACGGCGTCGAGTATCACGATCTCGGCCCGCAGTACTTCGCCCAACGTGACAAAGAACAGATCGCCAAACGGCTCCTTCAGCGCCTCCGCGATCTCGGTGTCAACGTCGAGGTGAAGGCTGCATGACGTCCAACAAACGCGTTATCCGAACAGTTTCACTCTAGCAACCTGGCTCGCCTTTTTTGACGCGGCGACAAATGCCACGGCACCACGGTGGCTGGTGCGCGGCAGAGACAGCATTTACAGCGCCGCGTTGAAGCGAACCGTTGCGAGCATGCTGATCGTCGAGATCGTGTCCAGTTCCCGCAAGTCCCTGGCAGAACGCCGTTTGTCGAACGGCTGATCGCGTCCATTCGTCGCGAGTGCCTCGATCAGCTGATCATCCTGAATTGCGCGCACCTGCGGCGTCTTAACAGCGAAGCACGCCGGATCGTCGGCGTTGCTGAACCCAGAAACTTGGTGACGCGTCGGCACTGATGCGATGCTCGCCCGGACCACGGGCGGCAGCTACGGCCGACTTCGGCGCATTGGCGCGTTCCTGCCCGTTTAACAGCATGGCTCCGGTCCTGGCGATCGCTGACTTGGTGACCGATCGGTTGATGTCGATGCCGATCGTGACCCCGTTGGAGAGACTTCGACACCCATCGCAACCGGGCCGCCCTGGTCTTACTCACGAGAGGAGCCCAGTATGGTCACAACCCGTCCCTCCGCGTTGAACCGCAAGCAGCGCACAGAGCTCGCCCGTCGTTTGCAGTCCGCCGATCCTGGACTCGAGGTGATGCATCCCAACGCCGCGGGCGTTGACGTCGGCAACAGCACGCACTACGTCGTCCGGCCCGATCAGGATCCGAATCCGGTACGCCGGTTTGACTGTTTTACCGCCGATCTCCATCGCCTGGCCGATTGGCTCGAGCAATGCGGGGTCACGACCGTCGCGATGCAATCCACCGGCGTCTATTGGATCCCGCTCTACGAGATCCTGGACGCGCGCGGCATGGAGGTGTACCTGGTGAATGCCCGGCACACGAAGAATCTGCCGGGGCGTAAGAGCGACGTGCAAGAGAGCCAGTGGCTGTTGAAGCTGCACACCTACGGATTGCTGCGCAATTCGTTTCATCCCGCCGCCGCGATTCGCGTCATCCGGACCTACTGGCGTCAACGCGGCGACCACGTGCGCGCCATCAGCACCTCCATCCAGCGGATGCAGAAGACGTTGACGCAGATGAACATTCAGCTGGCGAATGTCATCAGCGACCTGCGCGGCTGGACCGGGATGCGGATCGTGCGCGCGATCCTCGCCGGCGAACGGGATCCGTACGCGCTCGCCGCACTGAGTCATCCCGGGATTCGCGCCACCCGCGACGCGATCGCCAAGAGCCTCGAAGGGACGTGGCAGCCCGACCTCTTATTCGTGCTCCACCAAGAAGTCGCCCTGTACGATGTGTACCAACAACGCATCGCTGAATGCGATCAAGCGCTTCAAGATCATCTGAAAGGCTTCGCCGACCGGATCACCGACACGCCCGCCGAGGGCGACGCGCCTTCCGCGACTTCTCGCCATCGGCCGCGCTCCACCCCCAAACGGCGCCGGAAGGCGGGCAGCCATGCGCCGCAGTTTGACTTGAGCCGGGAACTGCACCGCATCAGCGGTGTCGACCTCACGCGGATCGATGGCGTCGACGTCGGTGTGGCGCAGACACTCATCAGCGAAGTCGGGCTCGACATGTCGCGGTGGCAGGACGAGCACCACTTTGCCTCGTGGCTGGGGCTGTGTCCCGATAATCGGATCACGGGCGGCAAAGTGATCCGTCGAGGCACCCGCCATGTGATCAATCGCGCGGCGACCGCCCTGCGGATCGGCGCCACCACGCTGCTCCGCAGCCAGAGTTACCTCGGCGCCCAATACCGCCGCTTGCGCGGCAGGCTCGGCGCTCCCAAAGCGATCACGGCGATGGCCCACAAGCTCGCCGTCTTGGTCTATCGCCTGCTCCGATGGGGACACGAGTACGTAGACAAGGGGATGCAGTACTACGAAGAACGACACCGCGAGCAGCAGATCCGGCTGCTCAAAAAGCGGGCCGCGAAACTCGGACTGGTGGTCGTCTGACGCTGCCGGCCTTGCTAATTCGAATTGGTTTCTGGAGAGAGCGTAACGCAGGTCTTCGGACTCGCGGGTTCGTCGTGCCGGTAGCTCGGGTGAGAACCTGGTATTGCGTGCTGTTCGGCAAAGAATTGTCCAGAGATTGTCCAGACGTATTTGATTGGCGCGCTCTCGCGCGACGCGACTTCCCTACAGGTTCGGCGCCACGAATAATCCTTGCGAGCTGGCGGCATCCCGCAAGCGCGGATCGAACGTTACGACGGTTGCGGCTTTCGCATCGAGTGCAGTGGCCAGGTGGAGCGCGTCGAGAGCGCGCAGGGGCATCGCGAGCGTCAACATCAGTTGTTCGGCACGCCGATGAATCGGCGGTGTCAATTCGACACGGTGCGATGCCGCGTGCAGCTTCGACGCTTCGCGATAGAGGCGATGCGCTGCTGCGCGTGTGAGGCGCTGTTCGCGCGTGCGGCGCCCGAGCGCGGACGCCATTTCCGTCAACGCCAGATCGGAGACGATCACGTCCGTCAGACCGACAAGCGCCTCGTTCAAATCGTCGCTCTCGGGTTCAGGAACGAAGAGCTTCACGAGGGCGCTCGCGTCCACGTACACCGGCTCGGCCCAACGTCGGAGATCTGGCGCGCTCACAGCCGGTCTTCTCGTTCTTCGAGCACGGCCTGGGACAGGGCGGGATCAGGGCCGCGGAATGCGCGGCGGACTCGTGAGAGATTGGGGAACGGACGACGCCGTTCGACCGGCGCCAGCCGCGCGACCGGTCGCCCGCGATCCGTGATCACGATCTCGCGTCCCTTCTTCACGTCGTCGAGCAGATCTGTGAGGTTCTGCCGCGCTTCTCGCACGCCGGCGGTTCGCATGGCCTGATTGTGTCACAAGTAGCACTTTAATTCCAGTCGCGGGGCTCGTGATTTGGACGCCGCCGATGGATTCGTTCGGAGGGTGACTACCTTCAATCGACGCTCAAAAGGCTTCGCGCCCGTGATTTCGGCAGCCCGTTTCAAGCGCGCGAGCACGTCGGCGGGCCCGGTGCCGAACCGCCGGCCGAAGATCCCCGCCAGGAGCCGACCCCGCCAACCTGACCAATTCGCGCTCGTCGCCGCGCGGCAAGTCGAGATCCCTGTGGTTATCGAAGCCTGAATCTGACGCCGCCGGGCGGTCGGTCGACGACGACGACCGACGCGCAGCTGACAGAGCTGACTGTCATTCGCCGCGATCGTCTCGGAGGCTTGCTGCATGAGTATCAGCGCGCCGCGTGAGCGACGTTGAATTTGTACACCCTACACGCGCGGCGAGCCACGTGCCGCGCTCGACGCGATCGAGAGGTTTAAACTGCGAGACCACGTCGACACGGCGCAGAATCACCTGCGCCCGTTGACGGGGGCGCGTAGGCAGCGTTGAGACTCGAAATCGGTTGGCGGAGGATGGCGACGGACGCAGAGGCAGACGAATCCGCGCGGACAGTGCGAGCGATTCTGCGGCCGTGCGCCGCCGCCGTTGCCACGACGTATACTGGCGCTATCCAAGAGCACAGCTTGTCTTTAGTCGATGCTCCCGGTTTGCTGGAACTTCTGGAACGCTCCCTGACGCGAGAACCGAAAGGCGCCGGACGCGCCGCAGGTCCGCCCGTGGCCTGGGCGTCCACTCGCGGGCTAGTGCGGAAAGAGAATCAGGACCGGGTCGCTGTCGCCAGGTCCGCCTCGGGTCTTATCGCGGCCATCCTCGCCGACGGCATGGGGGGAATGCGCGACGGCGCGCGGGCCGCGATCATCGCGACAGCCACAATGGCGGCGCGATGCGCGGGCTCTTCGGCCGGCAATGTCGAGGCCGTCCTAAAGGACGCTTTCCGCCTCGCGAACGAGCAGGTCTTTCGGGCGCTGCGCGGCGAGGGCGGGGCCGCGGTGGTGGCGGCAGCGTGGTCCGCGGGAGCGTGGTTCGTCGCTCATGCCGGCGACGCGCGCGCCTATCACCTGGATAGCAGCGGTCCTCCCACGCGCCTGACCGTTGACGACACTTTGCAGGCTCAGCTCGAAGACATGGGGAGAGCGGCCGAGCGTGGCTCCGCGTCTGAGCGTCGGCTGCTGCAGTTCGTGGGGATGGGAAAGGATTTCGAGCCGCATGTAGCGGCGGTTCCCGGTCAGGGAAGGGGCCTGATCCTCACGTCGGACGGAGCGCATTCGTTGCCGCCGCCGGTCCTCGAATGGGTCGCCGTTGGGGCGGGCCATCTTCAGATGCTCGCGGAGCGCCTGGTGACCGCGAGCGAATGGAACGGCGGGCACGACAACGCGACGGTACTGACAATCAGTTTTCAGAACGGGCCCGCGCCACAACAGGAGGGCGTGGCCGAGTTCTGGGTACCCGGCGATCATCTCATGGCATTCGCGGCACCAGCCCCCCGTGTCCCTGCTGCCGCGGCCGGGCCTGTCGTCAGCCCCCCGGCGCCCATCCCCGAGCCAAAGCCCAAGCGGTCGTCCGATTCGAGGCGATCGAAAAGCCGCAAGCGGACGGGCCGCACTGAACGGAAGCAGGCAAAGGGAACCGTGTCCACGTCCGAGGCTGTTCCCGCCGGTTCGGGCCGGCAACTGCCGATCGTCACGTTCGAAGATGCCGGCGATGACCCCAACCTGGAACGCAGCGCCCCCGCCGAGCAGCCGAAGCCGGACGCGATTCCGCCCGGCAGCGGGGACAAACCGGAGAACTGAGTTGTGCCGCGCTACATTCCTACCGGCGCGCGCGACAAGGGCGGATTCGGGACGGTGGTTTTCTACCGGGATGAGAATCTCGATCGCCGCGTCGCCGTCAAGTTCCTGAACAGGGGCGAAGAGCATCGCAGGCTGCTCGACGAGCTCGCCGCGCTTCAGAAAATACGGTCAAAACATGTGGTCGAGATCTTCGATGTCATGTACATCGAAAACGGCACGCGGATGGGCATCGTCGAGGAGTTCGTCAACGGCGATACGCTGAAAACGCGGCTCGGGAAGGTGCCGCCGGGAGAGGAATTCGTCAGGCTCCTATACCAGATGGCAACGGGCGTCGCCGACATCCATGCAGTCGGCATCGTGCACCGGGACATCAAGCCCTCCAACCTGCTCGTCGATCATGAAGGGATCCTGAAGATCATCGATTTCAATCTCGCCAGAACGGTCGATGAGGCCAAGACGCACGGCTTTGTCGGCACGCGAGGGTACGCGGCCCCTGAGTTGTACATCGACGGCGATGTGGCGTTCGACGAGAAGATCGACGTGTACGCGCTCGGCGTCTGCGCGTGGGCCCTGCTCCACGGCGAGACGCTGCCGGACGCCCTGGCGGCGCGGCCGCCGTGTCTCGGCAAGTGGTTCTTCCAAGGCGGCGGGTTCGCGGCGGCCGGGACTGGTCTCGATGCGGAGCTGATCGCTCTCCTCGACGCCTGCCTGAGTGAGAATCCCGCGCAGCGCCCGACAGCGGCGGCGATCAGCCGCCGCGCCGGCCAGCTGCTGCTGCGCGGGAAGCATCGCGCGATTTTCGTCATCGGTGGAAAGACCTTCGAGCTGCATCAGGGCAATCCGCGGGTCAAACTACAGCATCCGACTCTGGGCTCGCTGACGGTCGCCTATGACGGTCTGGATTTCCGAGCTTCCGGGGTGGCGGGCGAAATCTGGGTGAACAACATGACGATAGCGCCCGGGCAGCCTCTCCCACACTGCTGCGTGATCGCGTTCGGCGGAACGAAGCTTCCGGCGTCGTCCCGGTCGTTCATTACAATGGATGTCTCCCATCCGGAAGTGGTTCTGTGAGTCTTCTTCAGATCGGCGAAACCGTCGGCGAGCGTTACGTGGTGAAGGCCGAGATCGGGCGCGGCGGCATGCAGGAGGTCTATCGCGTCCATGACGACGTGCTGCAGCGCATCGTCGCGCTGAAGGTACCGCAGGATGCGCGCGTCGCCCGCAAGTTCCGCGAGAGCTCCGTGCTCGCGGCGCGGGTGAATCATCCGAACGTCGCCAAGACGCTCGATTACTTCGAAGACGAAGGCGGCCGGTTCTACATGGTCGAGGAATACGTAGACGGTCTCGACCTGAAACGCATCCTGGCGCAATTCAAGCGCTGCGATCCCCACACCGCCGCACATGTTATGCACCATCTCGCGCGCGGCTTGGCGGCGTCTCACCGCGCCGGCGTCGTTCACCGGGATCTGAAACCGAGCAACATCATGGTGGCCGGCGGACTCGACTTCGCAGGGCTGAAAATCACCGATTTCGGAATCGCGAAGATGGCCGAGCACGAGATCGATGAAGCCGTCTCGGGCGGCGACGAAACGACCCGCAGTTCGAAGACGGTGATGAACGCCCTGGCCTATGTCGCACCAGAAGTCGTGGATAAGCCACGGACCGCCTCGAAGCCGTCGGATGTCTGGGCGATCGCGGCGATCACCTGGGAAACCCTCACCGGCGCGCCCCCGTTCGGCGCGGGCCTGCAGGCGCTGAAGGCTTTATTTTCGTCGCAAACGCCGCCGTCGCTGCGGCCGGAAATAGCGAATCATCCGCAATTCGGGGGGCTGTCGCGCGAGCTGGCGGAAATCATCACGTCGTGCTTCGAGAGAGAGCCCGAGGGGCGTCCGACTGCCGACCAGCTGTCCGCACGCTGCGACGAGGTCTGCTACCTGCCGCCGGTCCGGGAAACGGGCGTGATCAACGTGTACAGGGCGGGCACATTCGGATTCATCGAGTCGGATGGTGGCGACACTGTCTTTTTCCACACGCAAAACGTCGTTGGCGATGGCCATTCCCGTGGTGCCGTTGGCTGCGACAGAGGGCTGATCACTCGTTGGCGCAGTCCTGTTTGGATAGTCTTCAGGCAACGACAGACCGGCCTGCGCGTGCGACGCGGACCGGCCTGGAAGGCGGACCGCTAAGCCACGTCAGGGTCTAAGGTGCGTTTATTCGATTGGTCACGCCGCGCGCTCGTACTCGCGCAAGAGTCCACCGAGACGGTCTCGACGGTTCAGCGTGATTGGTTGCCGTAGTGTCCCCTTCTTCGGCCGGCCCGATGGTCATGCCGCGCGCTGGTAGTAGTTCAGCAATCCGCCCAGGCGCGGTCGGCGGCGAATCGCGCCGACGGTGCAGGCCGGTACGCCATCGATGAGCGCGTTTCCAAGCCCCGATGATTCCGTTCGAGATGGTAGTGCGCGACAAACTCGTGCACGGCTCGCCGAAAATGGCGCTCGCCCAACGGGATGATCCGATTGAGGCATTCTTCTTTGATTGATCGAACGAATCGCTCGGTGTACGCGTTGGCGTAGACTATCAAGTGCACCGCCGACGAGCGGTGCGTCCCAAACCTTTCGTGTCACGCATCCCTTCCATCCGCTGCATGGCCGCGTCTTCCCATTAATCGAGTGTCGTCAGACGTGGGGCGAGTCCCGCGTGTTCTTCCACGACGAGTCAGGGCAGCTCCGACGACTGCCGCAGCAATGGACGGATCGTGGTCCCGCGGATCCTGTCGTGGTTGTCGGCGCTGGTCGGGCACATTTCCGATACGACGACCTCGTTCGGTTACTCGATCTCCTGACCCGTCTTTCTCAGGCGTCGAGCCCAGCGGCATCATGAGCGTTAAGAGAATTGTGCCGCATATGACAGATAAACTCTGCCGCACCTTCGGACATCAACGGCGCACCACGAGAGGCGGAGTGAGACGGTATACCGCGGTCGAAGGCGCAATTGACCGGTCGTTGCCGGGAATCGCCTTGACGATTCCCAGCATAATGAGGCATAATTATATTTACGATGGCTGCTCGCTCAGTGCGGCGCGATCCCAAAGCGGATGCGCTCCGCGCCCATGGCGCGTTGCATCCCCACCCGCAGGACGTCCGCGACCCCCTGTTTGGATCGCACGAATTTTTCGATGCGCGCGACCTCGTCCAGGTGAAATACGAAATGGTCCGTCGCGTCGAGGTCGACGGCCACTCGGTCGCGCAGACGACAGACGTGTTCGGCTGTTCCCGGCCCACCTTCTATCAGGCGCAGACCGCGTTCAAGGCGCAGGGGATTCCGGGCTTGGTCCCGCGCAAGCGCGGTCCCCGCGGCGCGCACAAGCTCGACGACGCGGTGATGGCCTTTGTGCGCGCCCTCCGTACCGACGACTCGACGCTCAGCACGCCGGCGGTGCTCGATCAGATTCGGCGCCGCTTTGGACTCGCCGTCCATCGGCGCACGCTCGAGCGCGCGGTTCGGCGCGAGGAAAAAAAACGACGCTGAGCACGCCGTCCGTCGTGACGTCCATGGCGACTCCGGTGCTGGTCACCAGTTACGAGACCTTACGGCGGGTCGCACTCGGGCACAGTGCGCCCACGGACGGCCCCTGAACCGTACCGGGATCCTCGGAGGGCCCATTCAGAGAGAGGATGGAGCCCATGGCACGACCACCCAAGTATTCCCCAGAGCTGCGTGAGCGCGCGGTTCGCATGGTGCAGGAGCACGCCGCCGAACATTCCTCGCAATGGGCGGCGATTCGGTCGGTGGGTGAGAAGCTCGGATGTAGCACCGAGGCGCTCCGGCGGTGGGTCCGTCAAGCCGAGCGCGACGCCGGCCAGCGACCCGGTCTGACCACCGATGAACG
>QHWB01000003.1 GCA_003222395.1 Acidobacteriota bacterium | reverse complement strand
GACGCACAAAAGCGTTTCGTCAGCGTACCCGCCAATTCGCATACGACTATCGAGTCGCTCTCTACGATGACTGAGCTTCATATAAAGCAGGCGATCGATTCCGGAGATCGGGGTCGGTCCTCGACGCAGTACTTCTCGCTGACACCCTCACAGATCACGGCTTACTTCGATTCCGTCCTGATGTTGACCCGTTCGGATTGGAAGACCGAGCCGCGCAGTAACCGCTATCACTACGCCAGCCGTTTCGCGAAGCACCTCCCGGTGTTGTTTGTTCAGTTGGAAGTCGATCAAGTCGCGGAATCAGATGCCCTTACCGAAGAGCCATCCCAGCTAGAGAACCTTACGATCTGGCACGTCAGCCGGCGTTTCGTCAATAAACCGGCGGCGCAACAGGCGCGCATGCTGCTGAACGCGCTGGTCGCCCGAGGTTTACGACGACCGCTGCTCTGGATCTACCACGCTGACTACGAAGAGGTCGTCAAGAGTCTGCCTCAGTTCTTCAAGGTGTATCATGCAACTGAAGACTATTTCTCGACAGACATCTTTCCATTCGATGAACTGCTTAGGACGAGACTGCGCGGCCTTCTTTCACATGTCGACCTGCTGGTGACAGTATCACCAGGAGTGCTGAATTCATACCGAAGCATCGGTGGGTATGAAGGCCGGGCGGTTATGTTGCCCAATGGCTGCGACTACGAGTTTTTCTCGAGAGGATTATCGCTCGAGAACGTAGCCGCGACTTCGCCAGCAGGAAAGAAGATCGCGCTGTATCAAGGTGGAATCAACTGGCGGCTCGACTTTGAGTTGCTGGAGGCAGTCGTTACCGAGCTCAAAGATTGGGAGTTCCATTTCTGTGGAAGGGAAGATGCTTCGATTCGCGCGTGGCAAAAGCTGAAACAACGTCCACAGGTCACCTACTTGGGCGAATTAACGCCCGACGGCGTTCGGGCAGTATGCCGCACAGCCACTGTTGGAATCATCCCGTTTCGGCACATGCCCGGCATCGTGGAAAGCTCTCTGCCACTCAAGGCCTTTGAATATGCGGCCTGCGGCCTGCCCGTCGTCAGCATTCGCATTCGCTCGCTGGAGCCATTTCCGATCTTCTGTTTTGCCGATACGCCGGGACAGTTCGCCGACGCGCTCCAAAGCGCCGCATCGACCAGATACGATCCAAGTCATTTGCGCGACCGTGATAATTACGCGAGAGGGATGAGTTACGATGCACGATTTGATGAGTTATGCGGCGTTCTTTCGAGGATCTGCGATGAGCGTAGCCGCGAGCCGAAGAATATTCTGGTCTTATACGACGACAGCGCCACGCACATCACGACCGTACGGGAACACCTCGAGGCTTTCGCTCGTCACTCCCGCCACCACATCTGGTATGCGACGGCAAGCAAAAGCTACGTCACAGGCATAGAAGCGCCGTGCCCTTATCGACTCGAAGAGTTTGATTTAATTGTTATCCACTACAGCATCCGGTTGTCCCTGGAAAAGCACATCTCGCCTTATTACGCCGAGGAATTGGCAGCATGTTCGCGACCAAAGGTCCTTTTCATACAGGACGAGTATGAATGCACTGCGACGGCGCGTCGATGGATCAGGCAGTTGAGGATAGACCTCGTCTACACCTGTGTGCCGATGGAGTTCATCAGGCAGGTATATCCGCCGGAGGAGCTGCCAGGAGTTCGATTCATCCAGAACCTGACCGGTTATGTCTCCGAGAGTCTTATTCGGAGCACGACAGCCGTACCGATCGCCAATCGACAGTGGGTGATAGGTTATCGCGGTCGACCGCTCGGTTATTGGTACGGCGACCTTGCAAGAGAAAAGCTCGAGATCGGGCACAGGATGCACGAGATATGTCAGGCGAGGCACATTCCAGCGAATATCGCGTGGCGCGAGGAAGACAGAATCTACGGCCCGGACTGGTACCAGTTTGTCGTGAATTGTCGCGCGATGCTGGGGACCGAGAGCGGGTCCAACGTGTTCGATGACGACGGCTGCATACGGCGGAGCATCGAGCAAGCGCTGCAGGAAAAGCCTGACCTGTCTTATGAAGAGGCGCACCACCGCTTTGTCGCCAAGCACGAGGGGAAAGTGGTGATGAATCAGATTTCGCCGAAGGTGTTCGAGGCCATTGCTCATCGAACGGCATTGGTACTCTTCGAGGGAACGTATTCCGGCGTCGTGCAGCCGCATCTTCATTTCATTCCGCTGCAGAAGGACTTCAGCAATGTGGATGAAGTGCTCGCAAAGGTTCAGGATGATGAGTACGTCGGCCAGATGACGGAACGGGCATATCAGGATGTCATAGCTTCTGGCAAGTACAGCTATGCCACTTTCATCAGTGATTTCGACGAGGTCGTGGCAGAATGCAAGATCGTGTCTGCGCCTATAATGTTTGTTTCTTCAGTCACGGCAACCCTGAATCGGAATTGGATCAATGCGGCAAAGGGTGTTGTGTCGCCGCGCTATCTTCCCGGTAACCACATCTTCTCCGGATTTCTTGAAAAAGAGGATCCTCCGGTGGCGGTGACGGAGGGCCTGGCGGCGGTGACGGAAAGCCCGGACAGTGAGGTCCTCGGTCGGATTCGAACGAAGGCGTTGCTCGGTTACATCGCGCGGCGAATCTGGGGCAGGGTGCCGAGCCCGATACGATCGATGCTGCGTCCGGCGACCACGACCGTCCGCCTGCTCACTGCCAAGGTGTGGAAGTGAGTGCGGGACGCGGCGTGAGGGGCATTCAGATATGTGTGGTATCGCGGGTCTGGTCAGCACCGACGGGATAGCGCCTTACGTCCGCTGTCTCGATGCAGCCAGCCACGCCGGAGCTCATCGCGGCCCCGACGGCGAAGGAACCGTCCTGCTCGATCCGGAGCAGCCGAAACGGCCGCTCGTTTCATTCGACGCGGATCGGTCATGGTGTGAAATGGCTTGCCAGGAATTCACCGTGGCGCTCAGCCATCGCCGTCTGGCGATTCTCGATCTGTCATCCGCAGGCCGCCAGCCGATGGTGAACGGCGACGGAACTGTGTGGGTCACTTATAACGGCGAGATTTACAACTACCTCGAACTGCGCGACGAGCTCGAAAGCCTTGGTTATCGGTTTCGATCCCGGTCGGACACCGAAGTGATTCTGTGCGCTTACGACGCGTGGGGCGACGCCTGCGTCAACCGCTTCAACGGCATGTGGGCGTTCGCGATCGCGGACCTGAAACGGAAACGGTTGTTCTGCTCTCGTGATCGTTTCGGGATCAAGCCGTTTCACTACTTCGCCGATGGCCGTCGCTTCGCCTTCAGTTCGGAAATCAAGCAACTGCTCTGCTTTCCTTTCGTCAAGCGGACGCTCAGCGAGCGTGCGGTCTATGAATTCCTCGCATTCGCCGCCGTCGACTACGATGAACACACGTTTTTCGAGGGCGTCGCGAAGCTTCCGCAGGGACACAACCTCACACTCGATCTGACGAACCACGAACTGGTCACCACACGGTATTACCAGCCGACGTCCGCTATCGACACCGAGATCACACCACGTGAGGCCGCCTGCGAGTTTCGCCGGCTGCTGACCGACAGTGTCCGGCTCCATCTGCGGAGCGACGTCGAGGTGGGCAGCTGCCTGTCCGGAGGCCTCGACAGCTCCGCCATCGTCTGCCTGATGCACCAGTTGCTCGGCGAGGCCGACAGGACTGACATTCAGCGCACCTTCAGCTCTCACTTCGACGAAGAAGAAGCGAATGAACTCGACTACATGCGAACGGTCATCGAGGCGACCGCCGTCAAGGCGCATATCAGCCGCCCGACGCCGGACGAGTTCCTCGAAGACGTCCGCCGGCTGGTGTGGCAGCAGGACGAGCCGTTCGGGTCGACGAGCATCTATGCCCAGTGGGCGGTCTTCAAATCGGTTCACGCGCATGGCATCAAGGTCATGCTTGACGGCCAGGGAGCAGATGAGCAGCTGGCGGGCTACCTCGGTCTGGTCCCTTGTTTCTTCACGGAGCTGTACGACAAGCAAAAATACGCGACGCTCCTCAGGGAGACGTGGGCGCATGCGCGGCGCCAGAACAAGGACTGGCTCTCCCAGCTGCCGCGGCCTTTCGTTCAGCGGCTGCGTCTTTCAGTTCCGACAGCGCCGCCGTTGCCATCGCAGGACTGGCTGGTGCCGGAGTTCGCGGAACGATACCGGCCAGAAAGCAGGTACCTCGGAAATCAAAAACGCAAGCCATTCGGCGAGCTGGAACATCTCAACAACACGCTCTATCAGCTGACGTTCCACAACAACCTTCAGGCGCTGCTGCGGCACGAGGACCGCAACTCGATGGCATTTTCCGTCGAGAGCCGCGTGCCCTTTCTCGACTACAGATTGGTCGACTTCATTTTCAGTCTGCCGTCGCGTCTCAAGATCCGAAATGGCTACACGAAGCGGGTCCTTCGGGATGGAATGGCGGGAGTCATCCCCGAGCGGATCCGATGGCGTACGAGCAAGCTGGGGTTTGCCACGCCTGAACGATCGTGGCAGAGAAGCGCGTTGCGGAAATTGCTCGACGAGACGCTCGGCGACTGTCGTCTCGAGGAGTTCATCCTGGTGGATCGAGCGCGGGAGTACCAGGCGAAGGTCGAAGAGATGGGTCTCACGGATTTCACTTCGTGGCGTTGGATCAATCTGCATCTCTGGACGCAGGCGTTCGGAGTGTAGCGCCTTCGGATCGTGCGCCGGAGGTGCGCGGCCGCGTCGACAGCGTGGTGATGCTGTTGCGGGACGCGTCCGACTCCGCGGCGGCCGTTTCATGGGCGAGGCTCTTCGTCCGTGCGCTGCGCGTGGTTCTGGTAACCCGCTGT
>QHWB01000118.1 GCA_003222395.1 Acidobacteriota bacterium | reverse complement strand
GGCCTGGTGGTTCATGTCCGGCCGCAACGACTACGGCGGCGATCTCGATATCCGGCTGTTCGTCGAGGACGCAGCGATCGCGGCCGGTTGGATGGGCGCGCGGCGGATTGCGCGCCAGGCGGCGCCCAAAACGGCGCAGCGAGTATGAGCGGCTACGACTGGACGCGCGACGAGTTCGCCAGGCTGCTGCTACAGAAGTGGATTCCGGAACGATCCGACGTCGAAAGCGCACTCATCATCGATTTCCTGCACGCCCATCTCGACGAGTTCGACGCGATCCGGTTCAGCGTGCGCGTCGGCCAGGGCGCCACACCCGCCGGCGACGTGTTGCCGCAAGTGCGCGCGAACTTCACGCGCTCGACGCAGAAACGGATCGACGTCGTCGGCTATCAGGGCCGCACCGTCGTCCTGATGGAAGCGAAAACCCACGCGTCGCACGAGCTACTCGGCCAGCTGCTCGTCGACTCACACCTCTGGCTAGAGGAGCACCCGGATGAACCGCCGCCGCGGCTCGTCGCGATCGCCCGCACGCTCAACGACGACGCGCAGCGAGCGTTCGCCGCCAACGGAATCGACCTCTTCGTCTACCCGCGGCTGGACACTGCCGCAGTACCTGCTCCAGGCGGTGTATGAGCTCTCGACCGTGAAGCCGCACGAACCCGACGACGCGCGCTTCGACGACGCCGAGCGGCAGGTGTACCACGTCGGGTATTTCACGGCGCTCCGGTACGCGTTGCTCGTGATGGAACTTGCGCACGATCGGTGGAAATTGCGACGGCGGCATCGGCGTGCCGCGGCGAAGGCGACGCGCACGGCCGCCGCGGCGTCAGCGGAACTGGTGCAGCACGACGTCGGGGAACTCGTCACCGTGCGCACTGATCGTGTCGCGGATCGCGAGCGCCAACGACGGCAACACGTGCAGTGGAAGCATGAAGTGGTAGCGCTGCTGCATCATGTCGTCGAAGCCCGCGATCGTCAGCATGTCGGATCCCTCCAAGCGGGTGAGAGTCCAACGGACGCGGCTGATCGCTCTGGTTTCCGGCATGAAGCGCATTCTGACGTGCAAAACTGTGAAACTCAATTCACCGCCAGGATTTACACCAAACCCTCACAAACCGCCGGAAAAACACGGCGAAAAAGAAGCGCGCCCATGAGCCTGAGTGAGCTGGTTCCAGTCTCCGTGTGTCCGCCGCTTCGGTGTTACGCACAGGTCGGGAGCTCCAGGTACGCGATCTGCGGCGAGCTCGCGCGCTGGCGACGGCCAGGCGCGCACTGGTTCGACGACAAGTTCGTGTGCGATGCGCATCGCGAACCGAGCGACGTCGCGATCGCCGGCGAGATCGCCGTGCGCCGCGTACGCGTCGAACTGGAAGTCTTCGTCGCCGGCGCCAGCCGAGACGCGCCGTTCGCGCAGTCTGAAGCATTAGCGCGCATCAGCGCGGCAGTGATCCAGGCCGGGGGGGTCGTTGATGTGCAACGGGTCCGCTCCGCGTTCGTGGCGTATCCGGCCACGGCGACGTCAGGGCTGCAGAACGCACTGGTCGGAGTCCCGAGGTAGCGCCCCCTGAAGCATTAGCGCGTTATGGGGCATCCTGGCGAGTTTTCACCGGAGCAGCAGAGCCCGGACGCGTCGGGTGAAGCATTAGCAGCTGCGCAGTCGGCGACGCCGGAGGATCTCGGTCTCTGGCAGCGGGCGTGCCTGATGTGTCGCCGGCCGCTCGACGCTGGCGATCGGAAAGTGCACCGCGGTCGCTGCCAGCTCGCGCGGAAGACGCAGCTACAGAAGCTGCGACGGGCGCGCCGGCGCCCTACGGGTGCGTAGCGGGCGCGTCGGCCTGCGGATTCGTCAGGTGCGCGACGACGGAGGCGGCTCGCACGTTCAGTCGAACTCCCATTCGACGTCGGTGTTATCGGTCATTCCGAGCGCGTTCCACACTCGCGCGCCCAGATCGATCCCGGCCTTGTTCGTCCGGCGGCCGGCGCGGGTGAAGCCGCATTCGGCGTACGGCCGTTCGCCGCCGAAGACGTACGCGTGGTCCTCGGTTTCCCACGGCCCGACGTCGAGCACGAGCGCCCGGATCGACTTGCCATTCAACGGATTGGTGACGCGGATCCAGAGCCGAATCGCGGCGTAGGAGGGCAGCGCGACGAAGGGCACAATCGTGTCGATGCGGTAATTCGTCGCCGTGCGCTGCCCGACGAGCCCTTCGCGCGTCGCTTTAACTTTCATCGTCCGCGGCGTCAGGCGCCGGCGACCCCGGCCCTGGCATGAACGTAAACGTGCCGTCGTACTTGCGGCGGCCCGTCACCCGGTCCTTGGACACGGCGTTGAACCACCGCCACAGCATGTCAACCTTGAATTCGATGCGCGCGATTTTCCGCGCGACCAGATACAGCTGCCCGCAGACGGTCGCGGTCGACGCGACGACAACGGCGATCGTGCCCACTTGCATGGTCCTATCCTGACGCCCCGCCGGCGAGCTCGTCACCCAGCAGCGCGACGAGCAGATCCACGTCGACCGGATCCAGGCCGGCCGTCAGGAGCGCCGCGCCGTAGTCGCCGATCGTGAGCGCGCCGGCGCGCACCTGGTCAGCGAGCACACTGACCGACACGTCGCCGGCCTTCGCTGTCGATCCGATCGCCTGGCGCCGCGCCTTCGCAGCGTCCGTGTTCGCAAGCTCGTCGCCGAGCACGCGGACGAGCGTCGTCACGTCGTCGGGGCTCAGCCCCTTCGTGATCGCCGCGGCGCGGTAGTCCTCGAGCGAGCGGACGCCCGCTTTCACGGCCACAGCGAGCTGCGCCAGCGTCAACCCGCTCGGCGCCGTCGTCCGGTCGGCCGCGGCCTGCAGCTGCGCGGCCGCGCGGACGTCGGCGATTTCCTGCACGAGCAGATCCATCTCGATCGCGACGTCGTCGGCCGAATAGCCGGCGGCGACGAGCCGCCGCTGATACACGTCGAGCGGAATGATGCCGAGGCGCGCGGCGCGCGCAATCGTGGCTATAGGCAGCGTGCGAGGATCCACACTCACATCTGCCTCCGCACGGCGGCGCCGCGCGGCCTCAGCTTCGTCCAGGTCGTGCTGCAGCTCGGCGACCAGCGTCGAGCGCGCATCGACCGTGTACCCGTTGTCGGCGAGATAGCGATCAGCCGCGTCGACCGTGTGCACGCCGATGAGCACCGCGCGCCGCATCTGGTCGAGCGATAGCCCTTTCGGCACGCGCTTCG
>QHWB01000066.1 GCA_003222395.1 Acidobacteriota bacterium | reverse complement strand
CTATTCCGCGAAGACTTGTTTTACCGCGTTAACGTCGTTCGCCTCGCGCTCAAGCCACTCCGTGAACGTCGCGACGAGATACCGCAGCTCGTCGAGCAATTCGTGGCGCGAGCCGCAAAAGATTTCAACAAGGGGCACATCGACGTTGCGGAAGAAACTATGGAGCGGCTCCTGCTCTATCGTTGGCCGGGCAACGTGCGGCAGCTGTCCAACGAAATACGGCGAATGGTGGCGCTCGTTGAAGCCGATTCCGTGCTCCAGCCGTACATGATTTCCAACGAGATCGTGTCCGCGCTGCCGGTTGTCCGATCGGCGAGTGGCGCCGACGACATTACGGTTCCGCTGCACGGCAAGTTGACGCCGACGATCGAGCGTATCGAACGCGAGATGATCAAGGCGGCGCTGCAAGAGCACCAGGGCAAGGTCGACGAGGCGGCCAAGGCGTTGGGGATATCGCGCAAGGGTCTCTATCTGAAACGACATCGATTCGGCCTCTAACGGTCGGAGATTTTTCATGGATCGGCTAGAACATGCGTTGCAGCTCGAGCGATCGGGTCACTTTATTCTCGCGCTCAGAGAGCTCGAACACGTCTCGCTATCGGGAGATGGAAAGACCGACGCTCAAGTTCTGAAGGCCGGTCTGCTCGAGCGCCTCGGACGACATGCACAAAGCCGCGCGATCGCGATGTCGGTCCTGAGTTCGCGCAACGCGAGCGCGCGTTCGCGGGCCCGATGCGAATGCATCCTTGGGAAACTGGATCGAGAGAAGGGCGCCATCCATCAGGCGATTGAACGATTTCAGAAAGCCGCGATGCTTGCGGGCGAAACAGTCGATTTGCAGTGCCTGTGCTGGGCCCATTTGTTTCTGATGCTGATCGTGTCCCAGCGCGCTGGGCCTGAAGCGGCGACTCCCCTTGTCTCACGGGCGCGCGCCACGGCGACCAAACTCGGTGAGCCTCACATGACCGCGACATTGCACATGTTCGTGAGCCAAATGGAGGCGTACCGCGGCCTTCTCGACAGCGCGGATCGACATGCGACGCTTGCGCTCGAACTCATTCAAGAATCACCGAATCTGTGGATTGAAGCCTTGTCGCTCAATACCAGGCTCGCCGTTGCGATTCTGACGTCAGATTACGATCGAGCGCTCAAGATCGGCGAGCGTGCCGTTGAGGTCGCACAAGAGAGCGGCGCCGCAGGGCCGCTCCGCGCATGTCTTGGGAACCTCGGAAATCTCAATTACGCCATAGGCGATTTCGACCGTGCTGTCGACTACTTCGAGCGTGCCCTCGCCGCGCTGCCGTCGGAAGGGGAGAACGCGAACGCGAATCTCGACAGCCTCGCAAAGATCCGACTGACGCAGGACCGATTGGCGGAATGCGAGTCGTTGCTGGATCGCATAGACACGACAATCCGCGATGATCGCGATTGGCGGCTCTATCCGCACCGATGCGCAGCTCTCACGCGCGCCCAATTGCTCGTTCGAAGCGGCCGCTGCGCCGAAGGACTCGAGCAGATCGACTTCGTCCTCGAGTTGGCAGACAGGTCGGGGGATCCGCTGCTCTCGACTGCCGCCATGCTCGTCAAAGCGCAGGCGCTCGGAAGCGCCGGCTACAACCGCGAGGTCGTTGCGATTCTTCGACGTCTGTCATCGTCGTTGCGGCGTCTTCCGGCGGAGTTGTACGCCGAGTATGAGGGCACACTGGCTTTTCTTCTCCTCCACGAGGGGAAGGAGGCACATGGTGAGTGGCATCGGTCGCAGGCGCAGAAGCTGCATGAGCAACTGCAAAACGTGCGCGGATCCATGGAGCTTGCGCACACGATTCGGCGCGCCGTTTGGCCCGTTGCCGCGGTAACCCGGCATCCTCGCGACGCCTGGTCGACGAGCGCGGCATTGCAGACGATAGTGTCGACAATCCTCAATTCACGAGCGCCGCGAATCGCTGCCGCGCAGCTGGTCGATCTCATTGAAAGCACCGGCAGCGTCTACTCCGTAGCCGTGACCCTCGTCAATCCCGATCGCCCGCCGGAACTCGTTGCTCATGCAGGCAACAATCAGCAACATACGGAAGGAACCCCGCTTCGATATTCCGTTCGCGTGTCGGACGATCAGGAGCTCGACGTGTCGCTCGTCGCCCGAGACGACGTCGAGTCGGTCGCCACCCTCAATGCCGTCGATTCTCTCATCGAAGCGCTGAACGAAATCAACGCGGGCCGCGCAGAGCGAGACCGCCGGAAGACGCTCTGGCCGACTGAGGAACTCACGTTTGACGAACGTAATCCGGTCGTGACCGGTCACATGCGCGAAACGATGGTGTTCGCACAACGCGTCGCGCGCGCAACTATCACCGTGCTGATTACGGGGGAGAGCGGGACCGGCAAGGAGATTCTCGCGCGATCCATTCACGATTGCTCCGATCGCGCATCGAAACCGTTCGTGCCGTTCAACTGCGCTTCGGTGCCGCCACACTTGCTCGAGAGCCAGCTGTTCGGACACCGCCGCGGCGCATTCACCGGCGCGGACCACGACTACCTGGGCGTCATTCGAACCGCTCGCGATGGCACGCTGTTCCTCGACGAAATCGGCGAGCTGAGTCTCGACCTGCAGCCGAAGCTGCTGCGCTTCCTCGAGTCCGGCGAAATTTCGCCGCTCGGCGAACCGACCACCTCGCTCGTGAACGTCCGCATCGTCGCGGCGACGAACCGCAACCTCGAAGACGCGGTCCGCGAGGGCCGATTTCGCGAGGACCTCTTCTATCGCATCAACGTCATTCGACTGTCGATCAAGCCGCTGCGCGAGCGCCGCGACGAGATCCCGGGCCTCGTCAGCCACTTCGTCACCCGCGCCGCGAAGGCCTTCCAGAAGGGCCATGTCGAAGTCGCCGAAGAGACGATGGAGCGACTGCTCCTCTACCGATGGCCCGGCAACGTCCGGCAACTGCACAACGAAATCAGCCGGATGGTGGCGCTCGTCGAGCCGAATGCGGTCCTGCAGCCGGACATGATCTCCGACGAAATCCTCTCGGCGCTGCCGCTGCTGCGGTCCGCGGGCCGCGGTCAGGAGATCGCCGTGCCTCTCCACGACAAGCTGATGCCGGCGCTCCGGCGCGTCGAGCGCGAGATGATCGCCGCCGCGCTGCGCGAGCACGAAGGAAAAGTCGACGCCGCCGCTAAAGCTCTGGGTATTTCCCGGAAGGGACTGTATCTGAAGCGGCAGCGGCTCGTGGTGTAGGCACCCGCGCCCGCAGCAGCTCCTCGATCGACTCGAGCAGCACCCGCTGCGACCCGCACATCGTCCGGATCGTCCGCAGCTTCCCGTCCCGAATCAGGTAGTACACCGTCCGCCGCGACACCCCGAGCAGCGCGGCGGCATCGTCCACGAAAAACGATCGCCCCATTTTTCGCGCGATAAAGAGCAGGATCGATGCCTCGCGTCCGACCGCGAAATCGGACGCACGCTGCGCGCTTCTGCACCGCACTGTCGCTTCTCCCGCGGGAAGCTGCTACCCGCGGGGTAGATCGTTCCCGCCGCTCGCGCCCGCCGCCCCCTTCGCTTACAATCCGCCTCTCCACCACCCCCGGTTCGGAGGGACCCGCAATGCTCGGCCTGATGATGGACTACCCGCTGACGCTGTCGGCGATCTTCCGCCGCGCCGAACAACTGTTCCGCTCGCGCGAGATCGTCTCGCGCCAGCCCGATCAATCGCTCCACCGCTACACGATTGCCGACTGGGCCGATCGCACGCGCCGCCTCGCCGCCGCTCTCGCCGGCCTCGGCGTTCAGCCCGGCGAGCGCGTCGCCACGCTGATGTGGAATCACGGCACGCACCTCGAGGCCTACTTCGCCATCCCGCTCCTCGGCGGCGTCCTCCATACCCTCAACCTGCGCCTCCACCCCGACGAGCTCGCCTACATCGTCAACCACGCGCACGACCGCGCGGTGATCGTCGACGCCAGCCTGCTACCGCTGTGGGAGAAGGTGCGCCCGCAGGTGAAGGTTCCGATCGAGATCGTCGTCGGCGGTCCCTCGACTCCGCTCGGGACAGGCGCGCTGCCTGCCGGCGCGCTCGACTACGAGTCGCTCGCCGCCTCGACTCCTCCGCTCGCCGATCCGGCCGAGCCCGACGAGAACACCGCGGTCGCGATGTGCTACACCACCGGCACGACCGGCGCGCCCAAAGGCGTGCTCTATTCGCACCGCGCGATCGTCCTCCACACGCTCGGCCTCACGCAGGCGGGCGTCATGGGCATCTGCGAAGAGGACACGGTCTGCCCCATCGTCCCGATGTTCCACGCCAACGCGTGGGGCATGCCGTTCGCCTCGGTGATGACCGGCGCGAAGCAGGTCATGCCGGGGCCGCACCTCGACCCGGCGAGCATCCTCGATCTGTTCGAGCGCGAGCGCGTCACCATCACCGGCGGCGTGCCGACGATCTGGATCGGCGTGCTGCAGCTGCTCGACGCCAGTCCGAAGAAGTACGACCTCTCGAGCATCCGCGTGATGTTCGTCGGCGGATCGGCCGTGCCGCAGGCGCTCATCGAGGCGTTCGAGAAGCGCCACGGGATGCGCATCATCCAGGCGTGGGGCATGACCGAGATGAGCCCGCTCGGCAGCTGCGCGCACGTGCCCGCGTCGATGGCCGGCGCCCCGGACGATGCGGTGTTCAAGTACCGGGCGAAGCAGGGACGGCCGGCGCCGTTCGTCGAGATCCGCGCGAGAAGCGACAACGGGCTCGTTCCGTGGGACGGCGAGACGATGGGCGAGCTCGAGGTGCGGGGGCCGTGGATTGCCGGCGGGTACTACGGCAGGAGCGACTGCGGCGATCGCTTCACGCCGGACGGATGGTTCAGGACCGGCGACATCGTGACGATCGACGCGAGCGGCACGATCCAGGTGCAGGATCGCGCGAAGGACGTCATCAAGTCGGGCGGCGAGTGGATCAGCTCCGTCGCGCTCGAGTGCGCGCTCATGGGTCATCCCGCCGTCGCCGAAGCGGCAGTCATCCCCGTCGATCATCCGAAGTGGAGCGAGCGTCCGCTCGCCGCGGTCGTCCTGAAGCCGGGCGCGAGCGCGTCGCCCTCCGACCTGCGGTCGTTCCTCGCCGCTCAAGGACTATCAGCTCGCAGAGTGATCCACGTCCTTTACCGTCGCGTGCCGCAGCGGAGCCGGGCAAAATCACTGGGGTGTGTAGATTATTACGGTATTGGACTATTCGAAACCGGACATCGCCTTACACGATTTTCGCCGGCGCTCCTTTTCGTCCGACACCGCGAGCGACAGGATCCTGGTTCGTGCGATCGCTCGAGAGGTCGATGCGAAGATTGAGTGGGCGAGGCATCCCGACGCGTCCGAACGTTCCAAGTAATTGATGGCCGCCAGGGCAGCCGGTGTCGGACCCGGACCCGCCGCCCCTCGTACTTGTGTGGTAAATATCCCTTGACTGTATAAACATTCTCGGCCATACTCTTCCCATGCCGCCCGTCAATCGCAACAACCCCGTTCGGGCCAAGTCCTCGGAATCCGATTACACGCTGATGGACTTTCAGCGAGAGTTTCCCGATGACGCGGCCTGTCTGCTATGGCTCTGGCGCACCCGCCATGCCCCGAACGGCCGAGACGCCCATTGCCCCAAGTGCGACGACGTGCGTCCGTTCGCGCGCTATGAGACATCGCAGCAGCGCCAGTCGTGGACCTGCACGGCGTGCGGGCACCATCTGCATCCGACCGCCGGGACCATCTTTCACAAGTCCTCGACGTCGCTGCACCTGTGGTTCTACGCGATGTATCTGATGACCAGCACGCGATGCGGCATCTCCGCGAAGCAGCTTGAGCGCGAGTTGGGCGTCACCTACAAAACCGCGTGGCGCATGGCGCACCTCATTCGGCACAAGCTGATGACGCAGGATGGCGGACCCCTGTGGGGGGACAAACCCGTCGAAATTGACGAAGCCTATGTTGGTGGCAAGCAGCGCCACATGGGGACTGGCCGCCCAGGGTCTGGCTCCAATAAGACGGCGGTGCTCGGCATCGTCCAGCGACAGGGCCGTGTATTCGCGGCACCCGTCCGGAGCGTGCAACGCGCGACCCTGATGGAACACATCGAGGAACGCGTCCTGCCTGCGACGACGGTCTACACCGATGAATACCGGTCCTATGACCGCCTGTCGTGGAAAGGCTATGTTCATCATCGGATTCGCCATGCGGAACGCGTCTACGTGAGTGGGGACGTCCACACGAATACCATCGAGGGGTTTTGGTCTCTCGTGAAGCGTGGTATCGGCGGCGTCTATCACTCTGTCTCTCGTAAGCATCTTCAGGGCTATCTGAACGAATACGCGTGGCGCTACAACATGCGCCACGAAGCGCGCGGCCGGTTCCAGTTACTTCTGCTTCGGGCCACGCTCTGACTTCTTCTCGGGCGTGGCGGCTTTCTTCAAGGCGTTGAAGAAGTCGCTACGCTTCGGCACCGGAATTTCCTCACCCTTTTTTGTCTTCTGAGTCTTGGTCATGTTTCCCAATCATCTCCTGAAGTTCCGTCGAGCGCGTCATCACTTGGACGAGTTCCGTCGTCATGTGAGGAATTGGTTCAACGAAGCCGACAGTCATTCCGAGTGGGCCGAAGACGATCCGGACGACCCGAATCAAATCCTGATAAAGGCGCGCGCGAAGCAAATCCCCGCCGAACCGTTTTCGCTCATCATCGGTGATGTCGTCCAGAATTTCAGAAACTGTCTGGACCATCTCGCTTTCGAACTCGCCTCGGCCTACACGAATCCGCTGCCGGAAGAGATCGCAAGCGATTCGCAATTCCCGATCATTGGAGACGTGAATCGGAAGGGACAGTCCGGCCAAGGCCCAGAGATGTTCAATAGACAACGCCACCGCATTCGAGGAATCGACCCAGCCGCGCAAGCAATCATAGAGAGCGTGCAGCCGTACCACCGAAGGAATGAGTTCAGAGACGACCGGTTGTGGCAACTCGCGTCCCTCTCGAATACCGACAAGCACCGAGTCCTGCACCTCGCGACTATTTACCCACACGCGTTCACATTCGACCCTGGAGCAGGCCAGACCTATCCCATCCTCACGATTCGCAATACGAAAGGGCTGACGTTCTCCTACACCGGCACGGGCGTTGGAGAAAGCGAGGCAGTAATAGCTCGTATCGGCGTAGCGCGAGTCGATGACCCCAACGTGAACGTGAAGCTCGAGATTGCCCCGTCGGTAGCCTTTGCGGACGGGATTGCAGTCCGTCGATGCGAAGATTGAGTGGGCGAGGCATCCCGACGCGTCCGAACGTTCCAAGTAATTGATGGCCGCCAGGGCAGCCGGTGTCGGACCGGGACCCGCCGCCCCTCGTACTTGTGTTATGATTTTGAGTAATCAAAATTACCAGCGATGACTGGCGAAACTCAATCGTCCACGGCCCGCGGCTGGCGTCTTCCGGCCGGCAGCGTCAGCCTTCCTGAAGTTCACGGATCGATCGACATCCCCGCGGGCGCGGGGTTCTGGCGGAAGCTCTTCGCCTTTGCCGGCCCCGGGTATCTGGTGGCCGTCGGCTACATGGACCCCGGGAATTGGGCAACCGACCTGGCCGGCGGCGCGCGCTACGGCTACACGCTCCTCAGCGTGATCATGGTGTCGAACCTGATGGCGATCCTGCTGCAGGCGCTCGCCGCGCGCCTCGGCATCGCCAGCGGACGCGACCTGGCGCAGGCGTGCCGCGACAGCTACTCGCGTCCGGTCACCATCGTCCTCTGGGTGCTCTGCGAGATCGCCATCGCGGCGTGCGACCTCGCCGAGGTCATCGGCGCCGCCATCGCGCTCAACCTCCTCTTTCACGTGCCGCTCACGTGGGGCGTCACGCTGACGGCGCTCGACGTCCTCATCGTCCTCTTCCTCCAGCACCGCGGCTTCCGCTACGTCGAAGCGCTCGTCGTCGGGCTCATCCTGGCCATCGCCGGGTCGTTCGCCATCGAGATGTGGCTCTCGCGCCCCGATCTCGCCGCGGTCGCCACCGGCTTCGTCCCGCGCGGCGGCATCCTGCGCGACTCGCAGATGCTGTACATCGCCATCGGCATCCTCGGCGCCACGGTGATGCCGCACAACCTCTATCTGCACTCCTCGATCGTGCAGACGCGGAAGTACGCCGACACGACGCCGAGCAAGGCCGAAGCGATCCGCTACTCGACGATCGATTCCTCGGTCGCGCTGATGTCGGCGCTCTTCATCAACGCGGCGATTCTCGTGATGGCCGCGGCGGTGTTCCACGGCACCGGCCACCAGGACGTGGCCGACATCGGCGACGCGTATCAGCTGCTCTCGCCGCTCCTCGGCACGACGATGGCGAGCGTGCTGTTCGCGGTGGCGCTGCTCTGCTCGGGCCAGAACGCGACGCTGACCGGCACGCTGGCCGGCCAGATCGTGATGGAAGGGTTCATCAACATCCGCCTGCGCCCGTGGCTGCGGCGGCTCATCACGCGCCTCATCGCCATCGTGCCGGCGATCATCGTCGTCGCGATGTACGGCGAGCGCGGCACGGGACCGCTCATCATCCTGAGCCAGGTGGTGCTGAGCCTGCAGCTGCCGTTCGCCGTGTTCCCGCTGGTGGCGTTCACGAGCGACCCGCACAAGATGGGCGTGTTCGTGAGCCCGCTGTGGGTGAAGCTGCTGGCGTGGAGCGTTGCGGTTATCATCGCGCTGCTCAACGTCTGGCTGCTGTATCAGACGTTCGTCGGACTGTGAGCGCCGGCGCACATGTACAAACGTATCCTCGTCGCCGTCGAGAACTCGGCCGCCGATCGCACCATCCTCGAGCACGTGACGTCGCTCGCCAAGCTGACCGGCGCCGAGCTGCTGCTGGTCCACGTCGCGGACGGCTGGGTCGCGCGCAACTACAATCAGCTGAAGCTGCGCGAGTCGGAAGAGATGAAGACCGATCGCGAGTATCTCGATCGCTTGTGCGCGACCCTGACGGGCGAGGGGCTGAGGGTGACCACGCAGCTCGCGATGGGCGATCCCGCCACCGAGTTGATCAAGACCGCGAAGGACGAGAACGTCGATCTCATCGCGATGTCGACGCACGGCCACCGCTTCCTGTCGGATCTCCTCTACGGCGCGACCGCCGATCGCGTGCGCCACCTCGTGACCGTGCCTGTGCTGCTGCTCAAAGCCCACTAAGGCAACGAACGAGCAACCAGCCCCCAGCAACCAGCCAATAAGATTCCCTGTGATATAAAGTGCTTCGTGCCGGATCAGCTCCACGCCCATGCGATGGAGAACCTGCGGTACATCTGCGAGGCGATGTCGCGCGCGGGCGAGTTCACCGGCGTGCCGGGATGGGGCGGCGTCGCGATGGGCGTCACCGCGGTTGCCGCAGCGGCGATCTCGGGTCCGCCCGACAACTCGCTTCGGTGGGTGCTGATCTGGCTCGCCGAAGCCGCCTCGCGTCCCTCATCGCCCTTGCCGCGATGACGATCAAAGCGCGGCGATCCGGCGCCGCGCTGTGGACCAGCTCCCGCGGCGCGCCGGCCTACCGCTTCGCGCTCGCCTGCGCGCCGCCGCTCGTCGCCGGCTTCGTCCTGACGCCGGTATTCGCGGCGACGGATCTGATGGCGAGGCTGCCGGGATGCTGGCTGTTGTTGTACGGCACGGCGCTCGCGGCCGGCGGCGCGCCGTCGGTGCGCATCGTGCCGCTGATGGGCGCCGCGTTCATGGCGCTCGGCGCCATCGCGTTCGCGGCGCCGGCGCAGTGCGGACACTTCTTTCTGGCCGCCGGCTTCGGCGGCCTGCACATCGGATTCGGTCTCGTGATTGCTCGGAGGTACGGTGGCTAAAACGTCTGCGGCAAGAAAGCAACAATCAGAAATCAGAAATCAAAAATCAGCAATTTCAGCGAAGAAGCGGAGCCCGCTCGAGCTCGATCGGTTGATTCACGAGCGGCTGCGCCTCGGCATCGTCAGCGCGCTCGCCGTCAACGATCGCCTGACGTTCAACGATCTCAAGCATCAGCTGCGCACGACCGACGGGAACCTCAGCGTCCACGCGCGCAAGCTGGAGGACGCGCAGTATATCGCCGTGGAGAAGTCGTTCGAGGGACGCCTGCCGCACACCGAATACCGCCTCACGCCCGCCGGCCGCCGCGCCCTCGAGAAATATCTGGCGCACATGGAAGCGATCATCAAAGCGGCGAGAAATTAGCGGCCAGATCGACCCAACCAGCGAAGCCCCCGCGCTGTCTAGAGTCTGTGTGACCGATGACGACCTCGTCGAGCGAGCCCGGCAGGGCGATCCTGCCGCGTTCGGCGAGCTGGTCGATCGGCACCGGCGGGCAGTCTATCGCGCCGCGCTGGCGGTTCTTCGATCGCACGCCGACGCGGAAGACGCGGCGCAGGACGCGCTGGTCGCCGCCTACCGGCGTCTCGGCACGTTTCGCGGCAGGTCGAGCTTCAAGACGTGGCTGCTCACGATTGCCTGGAACCAAGCCATCAACCGGCGCCGGAGCCTGAAGGCGATGTGGAAGCGAATCGTGCACTCGACTGATCGCCACGACGACTCGCTGTCGACTTCGTACGCGGCGTCCGGCTGCAGCCGGACAGCCGACGCTCACGTCCGGAATCCCGAGCAGCAGCTCGCCGGCGGCGAGCTGCGGCGGCACGTGCGCGCGGCGATTCACGGTCTCCCGCCGAAGTTGCGCGACGTGCTGCTGCTCGCGCAGTCGGGCGATTACACCTACGAAGAGATCGCCGCGATCGTGAAGGCGCCGGTCGGGACGATCAAGTGGCGCGTCTCGGAAGCGAGGCGTGTGGTGAAGGAGCGGCTGCGGGATCGCGGGTACGCGGATGTTTGATCGCGAGATCGATCGCACGATAGACGACGTCGCGCGCGGGATGACGGCCGGCGAGCCGGCACACGATCTCCGCGCGCGCGTTCTCGAGCGAATTGATGCGCGCCATCATGACGAGGGTCGTCAGTGGCATCGGCGGATGATTTCGGTCGCTGCTGTCGCGCTGATCGTCGTCGTCGCCGCTGTGATGGGAGTGATGCTTCTTCGTGATCAGAAGAACGTTGACCAGGCACGGGGCCCTGAAAGCGCCGCGCCACAACGGCAAACGGCCGCACCACAACAGCGACTGGCCGCGCCAGAACAGCAAACGGCAGCGCCACGGCAGCAACCGCCATCGCGACAACGACAAACGCGCGCGCCACAACCCGGCGCGGTCGCCGCGCTCGCGCCGCCGCCGCTCGACGTGGAATCGATCGCGCTCGGTGCGCTCGCGCCGCCGCCGCCGCTCGAGATCGAACAGCTCGAACCCATTGCGCCGATCGCGATTACGCCGCTCGGCGAAGGAGACCGACCATGACCGCTCGCTCGTTTGCGCTCACGATCGTCATCGCGTCGCTGGCCGTCGCGCCGGCGCTCGCCCAACCGCCGGGCACGCCGCCCGCCGGGCCGCGAACGGCACCGGCCGGACCGCGGACCCCGACGCCTGCGACGGCGCCCGCCCCGCCGCCGGGTCCAGAAACGACGATCGCTCCACCGCGGCGGAATGGACAGCCGGTCAACATCCGCGTTGACGTGACGATCAGCGATCAGCGCGGCGGCGCTACGGCGGTCAAGAAGACGGTGAGCGTCGTCACCGGCGATCGGCAGAGCGGATTCATCCGGACGATCGCGACCTACACGAATCTCCCACCGGTTCCTCTCAACGTCGACACCGAGCCGGAGCTGCTGCCGGATGGCAAGATCAAGGTGGCCGTGAACCTTCAGTACGACCTGCCCGGCGGTGCGTCGAGCCCGGCGGCCGACACCGCCAATGCCGGACCGCTGCGCAGCACCCAAATCCGCGAAAACCTCGCCGTGATTCTGGAAAGCGACAAGCCACTCGTCGTCGCGCAGTCGGCCGATCCGGTCGGCGATCGCCAGGTCACGATCGAAATCAAGGCAACGGTCCTACGCTAACCTTCGTCCTTTGATCCGCTCGAGCACGCGCAGCGGCGAGCGCTCGGGCTGATTCATCGCGTCGACCGGCAGCAGGAACGTCTGCTCCAGCTGATACTGTCCCGACATCGCGGCGTGGCTCACCTGATCGGTGAAGGCGAGCCACGTCGTGCCCGCCGGAAAATCGATGGCGTCCTGCGGCGACCGCGACTGAAACTCGGCGTCCGCCTTCATGCGATCGTGCAGCTGCAGCATCAGCGCATCGTACGGCGTGCGCGCGCTCTTCGTCATCCGCAGCAGCGCGAGCAGCCGGCCGCTGCCCGGCAGCGGCATGCGCAGCCGCGGCGCAAAGCGGCGCGCCACCGCCTCGAAGTCGTCTCCCACTCTCCACGCGCGCGGCCGCCCCTCGGGATTCACGTTGGTGAACAGGCGCAGGATGCGTTGGCCGCCCGACGGCGTCGCCGGAAAGCTGTCGACGTGCAGGCGCGTGTCGTCCTTCCGCCACGTCGAAGCGCGGCCCGCGATCTCCGCGGGACGAAAGCTCGCGCGCCCGCGCTGAATGCGCGCGGCGTACGACGGACAGAGCGCCTCCACCACGCGCATGGCGCCGTCGCTGAAGCGCCCCATCAGCGCGCGCAGCCGCTCCGCGTCCGCGCCCTCGAGCGTCGTGCGGCCGAGTCGGCCGCGCTGCGGATCGAAGCTCGCGTTCTTGGCGGGGCCGAGGATCGCCGGGTCGAACAGCCGAGTCTCGTCCGGCGCGATCTCGAAGCGCAAATGTGGCAGAAATATGACGTCCGCCTGCTCGAGCCTTCCCGCCGCGAGCGGCGCGACGTCGGACGGAGCGCGCGTCGTCCAATCGCGGATAATGACTTCGTAAAGAGACATCAAATGACGACTTCCCCGTAAATAGCGCGCCGGCGGGTCCAGTATCTTCTTGTACTTCCGTGGAGACTACTTTCGTGTTCCGACACCGACCCCTGTGCCTCTCGGCGTTCCGCTGCTCGGCAATTTTCGGACACCTGCCTGCTTTTGGCTTCCATCTGTGCGTGATTGCCTCCCTCGTCGCTGCGGGCTGCAACGGCAGCACATCAGCGGCCGGTCCCGGCGGCGGCAGTCGCGCCGGTCGCGGCCGCGGCGGCGACGGCGGACCCGCGCCGGTCGTCACCGCGAAGGTCGTCGAAAAAGACGTCCCGCTCGATCTCGCCGCCATCGGCAACGTCGAAGCCTACACGACCATTTCAGTGCGATCGCAGATCACCGGCCAGCTGCAGGAGGCGCTCTTCCGCGAGGGCGACGTCGTGAAGAAAGGCGAACAGCTCTTCACGATCGATCGGCGTCCGTTCGAGGCGGCGCTCCTGATGGCCGAAGCGAACCTGACGCGCGACAAGGCTCTGCTCGCGCAGGCCGAAGCGCAGCTCGCGCGCGACGCGTCGAACGCCGAGTATCAGCAGCTGACATCGGAGCGCCAGGCGCAGCTCCAGCAGCGCGGCATCATCTCGAAGGATCAGGCCGAGCAGTCGCGCTCACAGGCCGACGCGACGCGCGCGGTCGTCAACGCCGACAAGGCGAACATCGAGAGCGCGAAGGCGCAGCTCGCAGCGCAGGAAGCGGCGGTCGACAACGCGCGCGTGCAGCTCGGCTACACCGTCATCAGGTCGCCAATCGACGGCCGTACAGGAAATCTTGCGGTAAAGGTCGGCAACCTCGTCACCGCGAACAACACCGAGCTGATGACGATCGCGCAGCTGCAGCCGGTCTACGTCACGTTCACCGTGCCGGCTATGCACCTGCCGACGATCAAGCGCCACATGACCGGCGACCCGCTGCACGTGACCGCGGTCCCGCAGGACGCCGACGCGACGCCCGCGACCGGGCGCCTCACGTTCGTCGACAACGCCGTGGAGATGACGACGGACACGATCAGGCTGAAGGCGACGTTCGACAACGCCGATCGCCGGCTGTGGCCCGGCCAGTTCGCGCGCGTCACGCTCCGCCTCGCGACGCTGCCGCACGCCACCGTCGTCCCGTCGCAGGCGGTGCAGACCGGACAGGACGGCCAGTACGTCTTCGTCGTCAAGCAGGATTCGACCGTCGAGCAGCGTCCCGTCACGACCGCGCAGCGCGCGGACCAGGACATCGTCGTCGAGAAGGGACTGAAGTCCGGCGAGACCGTCGTCACCGAAGGACAGCTGCGGCTCGAGCCCGGCTCGCGCGTCACGACCGATCTCAACGCCGCGCCCGGCGGCCGCGGTGGACGCGGTGGACGCGGGCGCGGGCGCGGATAATCCGCAATCGCAATCCGCAATCCGCAATCGGCATGAACATCTCCGAAGTCTTCATCCGCCGGCCGATCGCGACGAGCCTCATCATGCTCGCCATCGCGATGTTCGGCGTGCTCGCGTACCGCGCGCTGCCGGTCAGCGATCTGCCGCAGGTCGACTATCCGACGCTGAACGTCAACGCGAGCCTGCCCGGCGCCGATCCGGGCACGATGGCCGCGTCGGTGGCGAGCCCGCTCGAGCGGCAGCTCACGACGATCGCCGGGCTCGATTCGATGGTCTCCCGCAGTGGCTCTGGCGGCACGAACATCACGCTGCAGTTCGATCTCGATCGCGACATCGACAGCGCGACCGTCGACGTGCAGACGGCGATCGCGGCGGTGATGCCGCTCCTGCCCGCCGGCATGCCGTCGGCGCCGTCGTTCCGCAAGAACAACCCGAACAACGAGCCGATCATCACCATCAACCTGACGTCGAACACGCTGCCGCTCCCGGTGCTGGACGACTACGCCGAGACGATCATCGCGCCGCGCATCTCGATGGTGAACGGCGTCTCGCAGGTGCAGGTGCAGGGCGCGGCGAAGTACGCGGTCCGGGTGCAGCTCGATCCCGAGAAGCTGCACGCCGAGCGCATCGGCATCAACGAGGTCGACGCGGCGCTCACGCAGTGGAACGTCAACCTGCCGACCGGTCAGCTGTTCGGTCCGCACTCGACCTACAACATCAAGGCGGCCGGTCAGCTGATGAACGCCGACGCGTTCAAGCCGGTCATCGTCACGTACCGGCGCGGCGCGCCCGTGCGGCTCGAGCAGGTGGCGAACGTCATCGACAGCGTCGAGAACGTCTTCAACGGCAACTGGTTCTACACGAAAGGAGCCGACGGCAAGCCCCAGATCCAGCGGTCGATCATGATGCAGGTGATGCGGCAGCCGGGCACGAACACGATCGCGATCGCCGACGCGGTCCGCACGCTGCTGCCGACCTTCGAGACCCAGCTGCCGCCCTCCGCGCATCTCACGCCGCGGCAGGATCGCTCGCGCACCATTCGCAAGGCGTTCAGCGACGTCCAGCTCACGATGGCGGTGACGCTGGCGCTCGTGGTCGGCGTCATCTTTCTCTTCCTGCACAACGGGTCGGCCACGCTCATCCCCGCGCTCGCGCTCCCCTTCTCCATCCTCGGCACCTTCGCCGTCATGGAGATGCTGAACTTCAGCCTCAACAATCTCTCGATGATGGCGCTGATCCTCTCGATTGGCTTCGTCGTCGACGATGCGATCGTAATGCTCGAGAACATCGTGCGGCACATGGAGGCGGGAGAAGGACCGTTCGAGGCGGCGCTGAAGGGATCGAAGGAGATCGGCTTCACGATTCTGACGATGACCACGTCGCTCGCCGCCGTGTTCATCCCGATCCTGTTCATGAGCGGCATCCTCGGACGGTTGTTCCGCGAGTTCGCCGTCACGATCACGACCGCGATCCTCATCTCGGGCGTCGTGTCGATCACGCTCACGCCGATGCTCTGCAGCCGCTTCCTCCGCGTCGTCCACAGCAAGAAAGGCTTTGCCGGCCTGATGGACCGCGCGTTCGACGCGATGCTGGCGGGGTACGAGCGCAGCCTGCGCGTCGTGCTGCGGTTCCGCCTCGCCATGCTCGTCGTGTTCGTGGTCGTCCTCGCCGCGACGGTGCGGATGTTCAGCATCGTCCCGACCGGGTTCATTCCCGACGAGGACCGCGACTCGATGTTCGTCAACCTGCAGGCGGCGCAGGGCACGTCGTTCTACGACATGTCGAAGTGGACGCAGCAGGTGGCCGACATCGTCATCCGGAATCCGTACGTCGATTCGTTCATGGCGAGCGTCGGCGGCGGACCCGGAGGACCCGGCGCCGGCGGCGGCGGAACGAACAACGGACGGATGATGGTGCAGCTCGTGCCGCGCGCCAGCCGTCCGGTGACGGCGCAGCAGATCGCGCAGCAGCTCCGGCCGCAGCTGCTCCGCTTCCCCGGCTTCCGCGGCTTCGTCGGCCTGCCGCCGTCGCTGCAGATCGGCGGCCGGATGGGCAACCAGAACTTCAGCATCATGATGCAGTCGATGGACACCGACCTGCTCTATCAGTGGGCGCCGGTGCTCGAGCAGGCGGTTGCGTCCGAGGTGCCGGACGTGCAGGACGTCTCCACCGACATGGAGATGAAGAGTCCGCGGATCAACCTCGTCATCGATCGCGACAAGGCGGCCGCCGTCGGGCTGAACGCGACGATCATCCAGAACTCGCTGTACGACGCGCTCGGGCCGAAGTGGTCGTCGACGATCTACGGCAACACGGCGCAGTACCGCGTGCTCGTCGAGCTCGATCCGAAGTATCAGGGCGCGGCCGACTCGCTGCAGAAGGTCGCGTTCCGCACCAACGCCGGCGCGCTCGTTCCGCTCGAATCGGTGGTGCGGTTCAGGGAAACGGTCGGCCCGCAGTCGATCAATCACTCCGGCCAGCTGCCGTCGGTGTCCGTCTCGTTCGGTCTGAAGCCGGGCGTCTCCCTTGGCGCCGCGACGGCGCACGTCAAGCAGGTGGCCGACCGCGTGCTGCCGCCGACCATCACCACGAGCTTCGAAGGCCAGGCCAGGGTCTTCCAGCAGTCGATGAGCAACCTCGCGCTGCTCCTCTTCGTCGCGATCGGCGTCGTCTACATCGTGCTCGGCGCGCTCTACGAGAGCTACATCCACCCGATCACGATTCTTTCAGGGCTGCCGTCGGCGGGTCTCGGCGCGCTCGTCACGCTGTATCTGTTCGGCAACGAGCTGAACATCTACTCGTTCGTGGGGCTCGTCATGCTGATTGGCATCGTGAAGAAGAACGCGATCATGCAGATCGACTTCGCGCTCGAAGCGGAGCGTCAGCGCAACAAGACGCCGACCGAAGCGATCTATGAAGGGTGCATCATCCGCTTCCGGCCGATCATGATGACGACGATGGCGGCGCTGCTCGGCGCGGTACCGATCGCGCTCGGCTACGGCTCGGGCGGCGAGTCGCGGCGGCCGCTCGGCCTCGCGGTCGTCGGCGGACTGATGGTGTCGCAGCTGATCACGCTGTATCTGACGCCGGTCGTGTACACGTACATGGCGACGATGTTCAAGACGCGGAAGATTCCGCAAGTGGTAACAGCGGATGGAATTGGGTAATTGGATAATTGGGTAATTGGGTAAGTTACCCAATTACCCAATTGAGTGACATGAATATCTCCGAAGGGTTCATCAAACGTCCGATTGCGACCAGCCTGCTGATGGCGGCGATCGCGCTGTTCGGACTCGTTGCCTATCGATCGCTGCCGGTGAGCGACCTGCCGAACGTCGACTTCCCGACGCTGCTCGTCACCGCGCAGCTGCCTGGCGCGAGTCCCGAGACGATGGGCGCATCGGTCGCGACGCCGCTCGAGAACCAGTTCTCGATGATCGCGGGACTCGAGTCGATGACGTCGGTGAACTCGCTCGGCTCGACGCAAATCACGCTCGAGTTCGATTTGAACCGCAGCCTCGACGGCGCGGCGGTCGACGTGCAGGCGGCCATCACGCAGGCCGCGCGTCTGCTGCCGCAGGGGATGCCGACGCCGCCGACCTTCACGAAGGTCAACCCGGCGGACCAGCCCATTCTCTATCTCGTGATCACGTCGACGACGGTGCCGCCGTGGACGCTCGACGAGTACGCCGAGACGCGCATCGCGCAGCGGATCTCGATGGTGAGCGGCGTGGCGCAGGTGCAGGTGCTCGGCAGCCAGAAGTACGCCGTCCACGCGCAGCTCGATCCGCACAAGCTCGCCGCGCGGCAGATCGGGATCAACGAAGTCGAGAACTCGCTGCGCGCGTGGAACGTGAACACGCCGACCGGCAGCATCATCGGCCCCCACAAGGCGTTCACGCTGCAGGCCACCGGTCAGCTGATGAACGCGGGCGAATACCGGAACATGATCGTCTCGTACCGGAACGGCGCGCCGGTGCGGCTGGCCGATCTCGGCGACGTCATCGACGGCGTGGAGGATCAGCGTACCGCCTCGTGGTTCTACTCGCAGGGCGAGAGCCAGCGCGCGATCACGCTCGGCATCCAGCGCCAGCCGGGCACGAACACGATCGCCGTCGCCGACGCGGTGAAGGCGCTGCTGCCGCAGTTCCGGCTCGAGCTGCCGTCGAGCGTCCACATGGACGTGCTCTACGATCGCTCCGACACGATCCGCGAGTCGTACCGCGACGTGCAGTTCACCATGATGCTGACGCTCGCGCTCGTCATCATGGTCATCTTCGTGTTCCTGCGGAACGTGTGGGCGACGGTCATTCCCAGTCTCGCCCTCCCCTTCTCGATCATCGGCACGTTCGCGGTCATGTACATGCTCAGGTACAGCCTCGACAACCTGTCGATGATGGCGTTGATCCTCTCGGTCGGCTTCGTCGTCGACGACGCGATCGTGATGCTCGAGAATATCTACCGCCACGTCGAGATGGGCGAGGAGCCGCTCGTCGCCTCGCTCGTCGGATCGAAGGAGATCGGCTTCACGATCGTCTCGATGACGCTGTCGCTCGCCGCGGTGTTCATTCCGGTGCTGTTCATGGGCGGCGTGCTCGGGCGGCTGTTCCGCGAATTCTCGGTGACGATCTGCGTCGCGATTCTCATCTCCGGCGTCGTCTCGGTGACGCTCACGCCGATGCTGTGCAGCCGCTTCCTCAAGAAGCCGCACGCCCGCAGCGCCGGCGGCCGCGGCCGGATGGCGCGTTTCGAGCACGTCACGGAAGAAGCGTTTCAGAAAATGCTGCGCGGCTACGACCGCACGCTGCAGATCGTGCTGCGGCATCGCCCGGTGACGATGGCGGCGTTCGTCATCGTGCTCGGCCTGACGGCGCTGCTGTTCGTCCTCGTGCCGAAAGGGTTCATCCCGGATCAGGACACCGATCAAATCGCCGTCACGACGGAGGCGGCGCAGGGGACGGCGTACGACAAGCTGGTCGAGTATCAGGGCCAGGTGGCCGACATCATCAGCCGCGACCCGAACGTCGAAGGACTCGTGTCGACGATTGGCGGTCAGGCGTCGAATACGCTCGGCGGTCCGAACCTCGGGCAGATCGTCGTTCACCTGAAGCCGCGCGGCGATCGCGACGAGCTCGCGAACGACATCATCGAGAAGCTGCGCCCGCGACTCGCCGAAGTGGCGGGCATGGAGGTGTACCTGCAGAACCCGCCGACGGTCCGCATCGGCGGCCAGGTGAGCAAGAGCCTCTATCAGTATTCGATGCAGTCGCCGGATCGCGAGACGCTGTACGCGACCGCCGAGGCGCTCGTGAAGGCGATCGACGCGAACGTGCCGGGCATCGTCGATCTGACGAGCGATCTCGAGGTGACCAGCCCGCAGGTCGACGTGCAGATCGATCGCGACAAGGCGGCCGCGCTCGGCGTCACCGCGAACCAGATCGAGAACGCGTTCTACGACGCGTACGGGCCGCGCTGGGTGTCGACGATTTACGCGCCGGTCAACGAGTACAAAGTGCTCCTCGAGCTCGCGCCGCAGTTCCAGGCCGATCCGTCCGCTCTGTCGCTGCTGTACTTCAAAGCGACGCCGGCGACGGCGACTGGCGGGGCGGGACAGGCAGGAGGGGCAGGACAGGCGGGAGCGACGGCAACGGCGGCGCAAGGCGGCGGAAATCTCGGCGGGCTCGCGCCGAATCCGAATGCCTCCGCCGGCACGGTCGTCCCACTCGACACGCTTGCGCACACGACGCAGGTGATCGGTCCGCAGACGGTCGCCCACAAGGGACAGCTGCCGGCGGTGACGATTTCGTTCGGGCTGAAGCCGGGCGCGTCGCTCGGCGGCGTCCTGAACAAGGTCCGCGAGGTCGCCGACGCGACGTTGCCCGAAGGGGTCAGCGGGCAGTTCGAGGGCGCGGCCAAGGCGTTTCAGAGCTCGCTCGGCAACCTCGCGGTGCTGCTCGTCATCGCGATCATGGTCGTCTACATCGTGCTCGGCATTCTCTACGAGAGCTACATCCACCCCCTGACGATTCTCTCGGGTCTGCCGTCGGCCGGCTTTGGCGCGCTCGTCACGCTGATCCTCTTCCGCATGGACCTGAACATCTACGCCTTCGTCGGCATGATCATGCTGATCGGCATCGTCGAAAAGAACGCGATCATGCAGATCGACTTCGCGCTCGAAGCGGAGCGCTCGGGCAAGCAGCCGCAGGACGCGATCTACGAAGGATGCCTGATCCGCTTCCGGCCGATCATGATGACGACGATGGCGGCGCTGCTCGGCGCGGTGCCGATCGCGCTCGGGTACGGCGCCGGCGGCGAGGCGCGGCAGCCGCTCGGCCTCGTCGTCGTCGGCGGCCTGCTGTTCTCGCAGCTCGTCACGCTGTATCTCACGCCAGTCGTGTACACCTACATGGCGCAGTTGCAGTCGTCGATGCAGGCGCGCAACCGCGCGCGCACGCTGCAGCCGATTCCCGTCGGAAAATAATCGGGTACGCGTCGTGCACCCTTTGACGAAAGGATGCGCTGGAATACTGTTCAGATTGCGCTCATCGGTATTTTCGTGGCGCAGGGCTTCAGCCCTGCGATCGCGCAAACGCGGCGCGCAACTCGTCCGCGCGCGCACAAGCCCGTTCAAAAGCAAAAACAGCCCGAACCGCCGCCGCTGCCGTGCGGCGACTACCTCCCGTTTCAGGTTCTCCTCGATCGCCAGGGATTCTCTCCCGGCGAGATCGACAGCAGACCGGGCGACAACTTCACGCACGCGCTCATCGCGCTGCAGCAGGCGCGGCAGGTTCCGCTCACGATGCAGCCCGATTGCGACACGTGGCACGCGCTCGGCGGCGACAACGCCGGCGATCTGCTGACGACGTACACGATTGCCCCCGCCGACGTCGAGGGTCCGTTCGAAGAGCGCATCCCGCCGAATCTCGTCGAGCAGGCGAAGCTGCCGGCGCTCGGCTATCGGTCGCCGCTCGAACGGCTTGCCGAGCGGTTCCACGCGTCGCCTGCGCTGCTGCAGCAGCTGAATCGCGGCGTGACGCTTGTCGCAGGGCACGAGATCAAGGTTCCGGCAGTGACGCCGTTCGATCCCGACGCGAAGCCGGCGGCGCCGGCGGCTGACGCCGGCGACGTCGCGATTCAGGTCTCGCGCGAGGAATCGGCGCTTCGCGTCACGCGCGCCGACGGATCGCCGCTGTTCTTCGCGCCGGTGACGACCGGCAGCCAGCACGATCCGCTGCCGCCCGGGAACTGGACCGTCGTCGGCGTGCAGTGGCATCCGCCGTTCCACTACAACCCGAATTTGTTCTGGGATGCGAAACCGCAGGACACGAAGACGACGATCAAGCCGGGTCCGAACAATCCGGTCGGCGTCGTGTGGATTTCGCTGAACCTCGAACACTACGGCATTCACGGGACGCCGGAGCCGGGGCACGTGGGCCACACCGAGTCGCACGGCTGCGTACGGCTCACCAACTGGGATGCGGCGCGCGTCGCCTCGCTCGTCAAGCGCGGCACGCCGGTAGTGTTCAAGTGAAATTCGCGGTCGCCGGCTTCTTCGCGGGCGTGATCGTGACGTGGCTGCTCATGATGTACGGTCCGCCGCAGCCTTCGATCAATGTCGATCGTGACGACGAACCATCCGCGACTCCCGCAGGGGACGGTCATAAGACCGTTCCCGACAAGTCAACCGCGGATGAACGTTCGCCTGAAGGCTCGCGAACGCCGTCCGGGCCGAAATCGACGGCGACAACCGGCGTCATCGCGGCGATCCCTCTGCGCGTTCCGATCGACGGCGCCAACGTCGACGCGTTCAAGGGCGGCTTCGCCGAGCGCCGCGACGGGCGCGCGCACGAAGCGATCGATATGCTCGCGCCGCGCAACACGCCGGTGCACGCCGTCGCGGACGGCACGATCGCGAAGCTGTTCTACAGCAAGGGCGGCGGCGGCATCACGCTGTATCAGTTCGATCCGACGGCAAGCCTCGCCTACTACTACGCGCACCTCGAGCGCTATGCCGACGACGTCAAGGAAGGGCAGCACGTCTCGAAGGGTCAGGTGATCGGCTACGTCGGCACATCGGGGAACGCGCCGCCCAACACGCCGCATCTGCACTTCGCGGTCTTCGAGCTCGACGCCGATCGCAAGTGGTGGAAGGGGCGGGCCATCGATCCGTATCCGTTATTTAAAGGCGCGTCGGGCCCGACTCCCACGCGCTGACGCCCTCGCGCATTTCCACGCAACATCCACGTTCTTTCCGTCATTCCCGCCGAAACGCTGCGTACATCGTGTCGAACAGGTTTGTCGGCAGATACCACGCGTCGAACCGGTTTGCCCACCCAGGCGCCTCGCGGCCGCCGATGAACTCCGCCACGTACCGGATCATGTAGCCAACCGATCGCAGCCGGCCGCGGTGCCGGCAGTCGAGCATCCGCAACCCGTGCTTCTCCGCGGCGGCGGCGAGCGTCCGCGGTCCGAAGTACGACAGATGATACGGATAGTAGAAATGCCAGCGATGGCCGAATACGCGCGCCGTCAGGCTGTCGACGTCGGGCGTCGACGCGAAGAAGACGCCGCCCGGCTCGAGCGCCGCCGCGATCCCCTGCAGGAACGCGACCGGATCCGCCACGTGCTCGATCACGTCGAACGCCGTCACGACCGGGAACGCGCCGCCGGATGCGACGGCCTCATCGATCGTCGCGCAGGCAAACGCCGGATCGTCCGAGAGAAACCGATCGAACAGCGTGCGCGACGGCTCGATGCCGCGCGCGTCCACTCCGCGCCGCCGCAGGTACCGCACCAGCTTGCCGCCGCCCGCACCGACGTCGAGCAATCGCCTTCCCTCGAGCGGCGTCGTCTTCGCGATCCACCGGCACAGCGCATCGAGGTTCGCTTCGTCCGCGCGATCCGGCGCGAGGTACTGCAGGTACGCGTCCTCGTACTCGTCGATCGCGTTGACAAGATTCGGATTGCGCGGCGGCGTCGCGAAGCGAAAGCCGCAGTCCGGGCACTCCCAGTAATCGGTCCCTTGTATCTTGCTATGTGGCGCGGGCCTTTCAGGTCCGCGATCCTGTTTGGAGAAAATCCGCATTGGCCGCGGCGATCCACAGAGCGGACAGCTCCGCTCAGGCATCGCGATCGTCCGGAGCCTGCTTGAAGAAGTACAGCGGCCGCCGCTTCGACTCCTCAAAGATGCGCGCGAGGTACTCGCCGATGATGCCGATGAACATCAGCTGGATGCCGCCGATGATCATCAGCGTGCAGATGAGCGATCCCCATCCGCGGACGAAATCGTTCATCGTCACGTACCGCGTGATGATGTAGCCGAAGTACAGGAGACCCGGCACGAAGAGCGCCATGCCGAGCCGCGTGGCGAGCCGCATCGGCGCGGCGGAGAACGAAAACACCGCGTCGAGCGCGAGGCCGACCATCTTGATCGTCGTGTACTTCGACTCGCCGGCGGACCGGCGCGGCGCCTGGAACGGGACGTACGCGCGGTCGAATCCGATCCACGACACCATGCCGCGAAGGAACCGGTGCCGTTCCGGCATCGCGCACAGCGCCGCGTGGGCGCGCGCCGACAGCAGGCAGAAATCGGCGGCGCCTGGAACGATCTCCGTCTCGCCGAGCCGGTTGATCAGCCGGTAGAACGCATCGGCCGTCGCGCGCTTGAACCAGCTCGCCCCTTCGGTGTCCTGCCGGACGGCGGAGACGACGTCGTGCCCGCGCCGCCACTCCGCGATCATCGCCGGGACGACCGACGGCGAGTGCTGCAGATCGGCGTCCATCATGACGACCGCCGATCCGAGCGTCACGTCGAGGCCCGCCGACAGCGCGATCTGGTGTCCGAAGTTGCGCGAGAGCGAGTAGACGCGGACGTTCGCGTGGGCGCGGGCGAGCGCGTTCAGACGCTCGAGCGTCGCATCGGTGCTGCCGTCGTCCACGAAGCACACGCTCCAGTCGACGCCGGTGGGACCGACCTCGCGCGCGAGCTCGTCGTAAAAGCGATCGACGACCGCCGCTTCGTTGCAGCAGGGCACGACGATCGCGAGGCGCTCTGTCACGGCGTGGACCTCGCCGGCGCCGGGACGACCTGGAACAGGTAGTCCTGATCGAAGCGCGCCAGCAGCTGAAAATCGCCGCTCGCTCGTGCCGGTTCGACGAGCCCTTCGGCTTCGCGCCGGGCGCCGTGCACGACCACGTACTTCAGCCCGATGTCGCGCATCGTCGTCGCCGCGGCCGGCTCGGGGAATGTTTTCAAGCGTGCCGTGAGCTCGAGAAAGTGCGGCGGCCACTCGCGCGAATCGCCGTTGACCGTCGGCTGCCAGTGCGCCGTCGAGAAATACTGATAGTCGGCCTCGTCGAACCAGAGCGGCGTGTTGGCGTAGTCGGGCAGCGACAGCACCGGCCCCGGTGGAAGCGTCGCGATGTATTTGTACACGGCCGGCACCGCGAACGGCTGCGGCTGGCCGCCGGGAAAATTCACGACGTACGACTCGGCGAGCAGCAGCAGCATCGCCGCAACCGAGGCTACGCGGCCTGCGCGGCCGAAGCGCCGGTGCATCGCCGCCGCCGCGATTGCGGCCAGCACGGCGAGCGCGAGGTTCATGAGCTCCGTGTAGCGCGCCGGAATCCGGAACAGGCTCAATCCCGGCACGCGCGCCAGCACGCCGAACGGGCTCCATCCGAACGAGCCCGACGCCACTTCCCGGGACGAGGGTCCGAGCGCGAGCACGGCTGCGATCGCGCAGAGGACGATGAAGAATCGTGCGCGGCGGAACGACCGATCGGCGCTGCGCAGCGCGACAATCGCGCCGGCGCAGCCGAGCGCCAGCGTCATCCATCCGAGGTACACCGTGAGCTCGCCCCAGATCCACCGCGGTCCCTTGACGCCGTGGTCCAGCAGCCAGTGACCCGCAAAGGTGTTTTCGGGCGGCACGAGCCAGCCGGCGAGATCGGCCGCAGCCGCCGCGATGAACGCCGGGCTCTCGCTGTGCAGGATGAAGTAGTGGCGCGCGAACGGCCAGACGAGCGCGAACGCCGCGGCGGCGCCGGCGGCGCCCTGGGCCGCGAATCGCGCGACCGAAATGGTCCGCCGTTCGACGCCGATCAGCCACGCGAGGAACAGGAGGTCGGCGACGGTGATCAACACCGCCTGATACCACGCGGCGAGCGCCTGGAGCACGACGATCGCCACCCACGCGGCCAATCGCATCCACGTGGGGCGCGCCAGCCAGCGTTCGATCGCGACCAGCGACAGCGGAATCCAGAAGCACCAGATCAGGTTCAGGTGTCCGTGCCCGTGGTGCATGCGGAAGAAACAGAACGCGAACGCCATGCCCGCGACGAGCGACGCGAGCTGATCGCGCGTGTACCGCCATGCGACCCAGTGCACGGCCGCTGCCGCCGCGAGGTAGGCGAAGATCCAGACGACGTTGTACGCGAGAACGGGATTTCGAGTCGCCGCGTAGACGGGCAACGTGAAGAGCGAGATGCCGAACAGGTGCTCGCCGTACGCCAGCGCGTTCGGCAGCGGATAGAGCTTGTTCGCGTCGAACAGCGACGGCACGCGATCGAGCACGGCATGGTTGTCCCACGCGAGCACCCAGATGAACGCGCGCGCGTCGCCGCCGTAGCTGGCGGTCGCGAGGCGGCCGAAATTGCAGATGGGCGCCAGCATGACGCGGCAGGCGGCCACATACGCGAGAGCGATCGCGGCGGAAATGGTGTACCTTCGCCAGCGGGATGTCAGGTCACGCTCGTGCAACGGCATTCGAGACGACCGGACAGTGTACGCGACTTGTCGTTCGCCCACGGGATGTTGCCGTCCCTCACGCATAGGAAGCCGCGGCGATGAACGTCGACGCGGCGCCGGCGGCCGATCGCGAGACGGCTGTCGACGTCCGCCTGCGGGAGCTCATGATCGCGTTCGTCGGCTTCGCGATCGCGGCGATCGTCATGACGCTGCCGCTGTGGCAGCATCCGACTCGCCGGCTGCCCTCCGATCTCGTCGATACGCTCCTGAACACGTGGATTATCGGCTGGGATGCCGACCGTCTGCGCCACGGGCTGGTCGGCCTGTGGGACGCACCGATCTATTATCCGTACCGCAATACGCTGGCGTTCTCCGAGAACCTCCTGGGCATCGCCGTCCTCGTCGCGCCGGTGTACTGGATCACCGGCAATCCGATTCTGACGTACAACGTCGCGTTGATCGTTTCGTTTGCGATTGCCGGCGTGGGCATGTACCTCCTCGCGACCTCGCTCACGCGCAGCCGCCGTTCCGGCGTCATCGCTGCTGCGTTCTATGCGTTCTGTTCGTTTCGATTCATCGAGCTCTCGCACATTCAGTTCATCGCGACGGGATGGCTGCCGATCGCCTTGTACGGGCTGCATCGATACTTCTCGACGGGTCGCCGCGGATATCTCGGAACTTTCGGCGTCGGCTGCGCGCTCCAGGCGCTGTCGAACAGCTACGTCGCGTACTTCATGGCGCTCCCCATCGCGTCCGTGGCGCTCGACGGGCTGCGGCACGAGCGCACGCGGCGAGCGCGCCGGCTGGCGGAGCTGGCCGTGGCGGCCGCGACGATCGTCGTGGCGCTCGCACCGGTCGGTCTGAGATACAGTCGCGTGAGATCCGATTACGGACACGTACGGAGGCTCGCGGAACTGGAGGAGGGATCGGCGGATGTTCGTTCGTACTTCATCGGGCGCAGCTCGATGGGTGTGTGGCGCTGGCTGCGTGCCGGCGAACCGGGTGAGGCCGAGAAGGATCTCTTTCCTGGCGTTGTCGCGATCGTGCTCGCGGCGATCGCACTCGGCCACCTGCGCGGGCGCCGCGACGACGTCGCCCGATGGGTATCGGTGTATGGGCTGATTGCAGTCGCCGCGCTCGTCCTGTCGCTGGGCCCGCACGTACGGGTGTGGGGGCATCTCGTGACGACTCACGGGCCGTACGACTGGCTGCTGCGGGTCGTTCCCGGCATGAACGGCATGCGCGTTCCCGCGCGGTTTGCGATCATCTTCTTCCTCGGCCTTTCCGTGCTCGTGGGGTTCGGCGCCCGGCTTTCGGCGATTCACGTTCCCGCCCGCGCCCGCTCGCTCGCCACGGCGATCGCGGTCCTCGCAATTCTCGCCGAGAGCTGCGCCGTTCCACTGCCGGTCCATTCGTACGGTGCACGCGGCCGTCCCGCGGATCGCGCCGTGGCTGAGTGGCTCGGCGGCCGCCTGCCAGGCGCGGTACTGCACCTTCCCGTTCGGACGTCGAGCGTTCAGGAGCTGAATTACCAGTTCGCCACGTTGTTCCATTCGCATCCGATCGTCAACGGCATGAGCGGATATGACAGCCCGCTGCAGCTGCTCTTCCGCGGGCGCGACAGCGTGCTGTACGACAACGATCGCCCGTCGGCGGTCGTCCGCATGCTGCGATCGCTCGGCGTCCGCTACGTCGTGATCAACCAGGAGGACTACAACGTCACGCAGCTCGCGAACGACGAGCACCGCCTCGCGCTCGGTCTGCTGCGAAGCTCCGGACAGGTCGTACGGGAAGAACGGCTGCTCGATGCGTACGTGTTCGAGCTCGAACGACCGATCGCGCCGCCGGCGGCGGAACCGGTCGTACCGATCGATCGACGCGAACTGTCTGTGTCGGTCTCCGAAGCAGAAGATCGCGTCGCGTATTTGACGGACGGCAATCGCGATACGCGCTGGATTGGCGGACAGCGGGGCACGAGCTGGATTGCCGCGACGCTCGCCCGGCCGGCAAACATCGCGCGCGTCGACATGCGGCTGGCGGAACGATCTCTCTTCGACCACCCGCGCGAGCTGGAGGTCGACGCCGTCGATGCCGGCGGGGCCACGCGCGTGCTGTATCGCGCGACGCCGTACTCGGAGTTCGTCGCGGCCTTCGTGCGCGACCCGAGTTATCCGCGGATCACCATCGCCCTCCCCGACAACCAGACCGCGACGCTCGTGATTCGCGAGACCGGTCAGGCGGCCGGGCGATGGTGGTCCGTCCACGAGCTCCAGCTATGGCGGCGAACATCGCGGTGAGCGTCGGCGAGCCGAACCGGACTCTGCGTTCGATTATCGACGGCCGTCCACACATGTCCCGCATCTGCACCTCCGGAACGCTAGCGATCTTGGCGCTTGCCGTTCTGATATTCGCCTGGCCCGACCTGTCGGTTGCGTATCGTGGCACGCCGGCGTCGTATCCGCTCGTCACCGTGCTCTTCACCTGCGCCATCGTGGCGATGGTCGTCGCCTGGCCTCGCGCCGACAGCACAGCGCCGGCGGCGCCGATGCCGCGCATGTCGGCGGCGGCGATCGCTTCCGCGTGCATTGGAGCGGCGGCGATCGCCATCGCGCTCTATCGCTGGACGCGGCTGATGGCGTGGCTGCCGTACGGCGCGGACATGCTGATCGTCATCCGCGAAGCGACGCGGCGGTTTCTCAACGGCCACAGCCCGTACACGATCTATCGCTCCTACGACACCACGTGGGAAATGGCGATGCCGTACGGTCCCGTGCTGTGGGGGCCATTCGTCGTCCCGCAGCTGCTCCGCCTCGATTTCAGGACCGTCACGATTGCCGGCGAGTTGTTCGTGCCCATGTGGTGCGCCGTTGCGGCGTCCGTCAACGCGTCGCGCCGCAGAGTCGCCGACGCCGTCGCGTGGCTCGCGCTCCTCGCCGCGCTCGCGCTGGCGCTCGACGTCCAGCGATTCACGCTCATCGGGCACACTCCGGCGTACTGGCCGCTCATCCTGCTGTTCGCACTGATGACGTCGAGATCGCGGCCGGTCGCGGCCGCGTGTCTTCTCGGCGTCCTCATCGCCGCCCGCACGACCATGGTCGCGGTCGTGCCTGTTTTTCTGATGGGCGTGTGGCGAACCGACCGCCGGCGGCTGCCGGCAGTCCTAATCGCGTCGGCGGGCGCAGCGGCGATCATGCTCGGGCCGTTCGTCGCGTGGGATTCCCGCGGCATTTGGGACTCGATGGTGTTGTCGTATCCGCGCGTGATGGCGGCGGCGGTCTGGCCGGTGCTGGCGCGGCCCGGCCAGGAGACGATTGGGCTGACCGAATGGCTGCTGGAACACCACCGCGAGTCGCTCGTCGTGCCGCTGCAGGCAATCGCAATGCTCGGCGTCTACGCCGCTGCGTGGGCCGCCCTCGCGCGCCGACAGCGCGCTCTGCCGTGGATGGCGCTGGCGCTGTTCGCGTTCAGCATGACGACGCTTTATCCGGTGCACTACCTGTACTACGACGTGCTGCTGCTGCTGGCCTCGGCGGCGATCGCCGACGCGCTCGATGCGGCGTCTCTGGGGGCCGAGCTGGCAGCATGGGGTCTGTCGCTGGCAATCGTCGCTGCCCTCGTTCCGATCGCCGCGCGTGTCGTCGCGCCGCCGTTCCCGCATGTCTCGCCCGGCGCGCTCGCGGTCGACCGGCCGCTGCGGTCCGGCTTCGCGACGACCGAGCACGACGGCCTGCGCGAGTTCGCATGGGTCGTCGGCAAGGAAGCGCGCATCGTCCTGCCGCGCAGCTCAGCCGCCGGCGCGGACATCGTCATCACGGCGCGGTCGCCGTTCGAACGCCATCAGCCGCCGCAGCAGATGACGGCGATTCTGAACGGCACGCTGCTCACCGAGGCGGCAATTCCACCAGGATGGCAGGAGATTCGCATCGCGGCGCCTTCATCCGCGTGGTGGATCGGGTTCAACGAGCTGCGGCTGCTGTTTTCGGCGACCGTGTCGCCGCGTGATGTCGGATCCGGAGACGATCCGCGTCCGCTGGCGTTGGCTGTCAGTCGCGTGGATGTCGTGGAACGACGCTGATGATCTGCGAACGGTATAGCAAGAGTTTTCTGTGCGCTCTCTGCGTTCCATGCGTGCTCTGCGCATCGGCATTTGCCGCACCGCGCGCGTCCGACGATCCCCCGCATCGCGACACCGCCATCGAGTCACTGATTCGGGACGCGGCAGCCCTCCCTCCCGAGTTCAACGCCGACGTTCTCATCCGGATAGCGGGGTCGACGCGCGTCGCGGACCTCGCCTGGAAGCGCGAGATGCTCGAAGAGGCGTTCTTCCGCGCGTACGCGGCGCCGGTCGCGTACCGCCGCACGTCGGTCCGCGTGCCGCCCGACAGCCTGCAGGGCGCGCTGACGCAGGCGTACGACACGCAGATCGCTCGCGTTCCGCTGCAGGTGCGCGCCGCCCAGCTGATGGCCTTCGTCGCGCCGCTGCGCGCGCGCGAGCTCTTCGAATGGATCGATCTGAATCTCGCGCCGGCGGTGTGCAGCGACGTGCTCGTGCCGGCCGTCGACGAATACTACGGCGCATTGAGCACGCTCGCGCGGACGACGTTCGCGCCGTCGGAACGGGGCGACGCCGTGCGGTTCCTCGAGCTGTATCTGTGGCGTGCGCATCTGCCGACCGAGATGCCGGCGGTGGCGCGCGCGCTGCTCCGCTTCCGCCCCAGCGCGATCGAAGCGACGTATCTCGAGACGTTCTACGGCCAGCTGCTGAATGCGGGCACGAGCGATCCGCGCGGCTTCTCGGTCTCCGACATCGACATCGTCGGACGCAGCGCCGATCTGCAGGGCGCCGATCGCGAGCGCAGCGTGCCGGGCTGGTTCGTCATGGACTCGCTGAAGGCGTACCTGCTGAAGCACCTGAACGGTCCACGATGCGCCGACAGCGCGACCGAGAGCTTCGTCCCGTCGGCGTTCAACGCCGCCGCGCGGCTGCTGCGCGCCGATCCGATTGCGGAAGTGACGCCGATCAACGCGGACGCGATCCGGCCGTCACGGCTGCTCGGCGGAGCGCGGATCGATTTGTACTGGCAGACGTTCTCGGCGCGACGCCTCTACGAGATGTGGATGGGACTGCGCGGCACCGGGCAGAATCCGGTTCCCGAGCGCGTGCGGCGCACCGACGAGTGGCGCGACAACGCCGATCGGTTCATCACCGAGCTCGATCAGTGGACGGGCCGCAGCGAAGCGAGCGAGCGCGACTACTTCTATCAGAAGGCGACGCTGTTCGCGAACCTGCTCGACCTGATGCCGTCGAGCGCCGTGCGCATCCGCGGTCTGCGCGACTTCATCGACTTCATGCGCCATGCCGACACCGATCGCGATCAGCGCGCGCTGTGGTTCGTGTTCGTCAATCGCCTGCTCGAGCTGTCGCGCGGCAACAATCGCCGCCAGACGCTGACGCTGATGGAGCAGTCAGGCCAGCCCACGCTGTCGACGTACGCGCGCCTCGAGCGGATGATGCCGCCGCAGCGGCGCGCCGGGAGCGGAGCGTCAGTCGTTCCTGCCGCGACGAGATAACCTATCGACCGAAAGCGTGGAGACGACCGCCAACATGCGGCCGCGTACGTGGCCAAGCCATTGAAATAACTGACCACATATACCGTCACGTGCGAGTGCGCGAATGTTTTGACGCAGATCGCTGAATTGCGGGTTTTGCTGATCGCAGCTGGTCGCCGCGGTTCAGGCCGAGGTCGGCGTGAGTCCATTTCGTGATGTTCGTGGTTCGTGATTTTCGTGCGGAAGGGTGATGGTCGAATGTCACGAGCGGGACAGCAGACAAACTGCCGCCCACGGACGTGAGCCCTGGGCGCCGGCTGATTCCGGCAGCAGGGCGAGCATCCGCAGCAGCATCGGCAGGCGTCCCAGCTTCGCGGCGGTTTTCAGCATCGATCGCACTTCGATCGGCTTCCAGCCGCACCGCTCGAAGAACGGCGGCCCCTCCGGCGGACCGAACACGTAGGGCGCGCCCGCCTGACGGACGAGATCGCCCATTCGCTGCTTCAGCATCTCGAGCAGCCCGGGCGAGACGATGTCGACGACCCAGTGGCGGAAGCCCGCCGGCTCCGCGAGGTCGCGCCCGAGGTCGTATATGTCCGACCGCATCAGATAAATGAGCAGTCCTTCGCTGATGACGAGCGCGTGCCGCGCCGAGCCGCCGAGGCGCGCGAACAGTCCGCGCCGCGCGTCGACGTTCGAGAGATCGAGGCGCACGCGCTCGAGCGCGCAGACCGGCTTCTCCGCAGCGAGCATCTCTTCCTTGTAGTCGAGGATCTCCGGCAGATCGACTTCCACCCACCGCAGCGACGGCGGCAGCGTCATGCGGTACGGGCGCGCGTCGAGCCCGGCCGCGAGGTTCACGACGAGATCGGCGCCGCCCTCGACGGCGCGCACGATGAACCGATCGAACAGGTGCGTGCGCGCGATGAACGACCACGCAGCCTCCTCCGCCATCGGCATCGCGCGGGCAATCTGCTCGCCGCGCTCGCCGGCGAGCCGCCGCGCGAACGGATCGCGGAACGCCGCGTCGGGCCGCTCCGTCTCGCGCGCGCGATAGACCGCGACCCAGCGCGCCGTGTCGGAGATGTCGCGGATCAGCGGTTCCATGTTTTCTGCCTGATCATTGACTAATCACGCCACGCGTAACAGTCCAAGTTGTTCATTGAGATCGCGGAGATCGCGCGCCGATTTAGGCTGAGCAGCGCGTCGACGCACGGGCTCTGCCGGAAGGATTGTCGAAACTTGCGCAATTTTGTGAACGCGGCCGGTACGTCACATGAAGCGCTTTGCTACTGCAGGATATTAGTTTATCGAAAAGAGCCGCAGTTTTTCGAGCGTTTCAGATCGGCGTCATCAGGTACTCGGCTTGCGCATCGGCGATCGCTGCCATTCGCCGGAGGCAGTGCGCCGGTTCAACCATCAACCGATGCGAACTCATACGTCGGAATGCCGTGTGTTCCAACCATGTCCGACAGCGATTCGCACGTACCTCCGCAACGGCGCGCTCCTCCGGCACGGCCGGCAAGGAGGATTAGATGGCTCGATCGACAACCCGCACCTGGCTCGTCAGCGTTAGCGTCCTGTGGCTGTTGACACTCGCTCTGGCCGTCGGGCGGTCGCGGTTTGGCGACCAACAGGAAACAGCAAAACAACCGGTCATGGATCCGGTTCAGAACGCCGAGCAGAAGGTGAAACGCGGCCGACAGACGTTTCGCTTCGATACCTTCGGCGATGAGGCGTTCTGGGGCGGCACGCTGAAGCTCCACCAGGCGATCGAGGGGGCGCGTTTAGGCGGCGTCGGCCCCGGGGTGAGCCCGCGCACCGCCTTGGCCGTCGGCCTCAAGATCGACGTCGCGGCGCTGCCCGATGACCTCGTCGATCAGATTGGGAAGGGCAAGGTCAACCTGGATGACCCGGCGGTGACGCTGGCGCTCCTGAGGTTGAACGCGGTCCTTGGCGTGACGGGTGAGTTCAATGCGAACGGAACGCTGAAATCCATCGGTATTCAATGCGCTCTGTGCCACTCGACGGTCGACGATTCGCATCCGTCGTTGTGCGCTGGCGCGGTGACCCCGAATCCTGGCACCGGCTGCGTGGGTCGTCGTCTCGACGGCTGGGCCAATCGCGACCTGAACGTCGGCGCAATCGTGGCGCTCGCGCCAGACTTGAGCGCGTTCGCCGCGCTGCTTGGCGTCAGTCAGAATACGGTCCGGACTGTGCTCCGAAGTTGGGGACCCGGAAAGTTCGACGCAGAGCTCATTCTCGACGGCAAAGCGTTCAACCCCAAGCAAATCAGCAACGGCGTCGTCACGCGTACCAACGTTCCAGGCGCAACGCTGATCCCGCCCGCGTTTGGTCTCGGCGGCGTCAACCTGCATACGTGGACCGGCTGGGGATCGGTGCCGCACTGGAATGCGTTCGTCGCCAATCTGGAAATGCACGGATCCGGACGGTTCTTCGATCCGCGTCTCGATAACGCAGCGCAATTTCCGATTGCGGCCACACACGGATTCGCTGATTTGCCGCACATCAACCCGGACGACGATCGGATTACCTCGAAGCTTTCGGATCTGCAGTTCTATCAGCTCTCGATTCCGTCGCCGCAGCCTCGCGCCGGCAGCTTCGATCCGGCAGCGGCCAAGCGGGGCGATGAGCTGTTCAGCGGCAAAGCCGGCTGCAACAACTGTCACGTCGAACCAGTCTGGACCGAACCGGGCTGGAACCTGCACACGCCGGCCGAGGTCTGCGTCGACGCGTTTCAGGCGGATCGAGCGCCTGACCAGCGGTATCGCACGTCTCCGATCGGCGCGATCTTTACGCACACAAAGGGCGGCTTCTTCCACGATGGCCGCTTCCCCACTCTCGCTGCCGTCGTCGACCACTACAACACATGCTTCCATCTCGGATTGTCGACCGGCGAGAGACATGATCTGATTCAGTATCTGTTCAGTCTCACGTTTTGAAAGGCTGGCGCTGAGGCTGACGCTCCTCGCCGGCATCGCGGACTACATGTCGAGGCCGTGAATGCCGGCGATGTTCCGCTGACAGAGCGACGCGAGGATCTGCGCTTCGCGCTCGAACCGCGCGACGCGATCCGCATCGGCCACGAACCGTCGAGCACGATTTTGATGGCGATGTCGCAGGCAAGCTCGGTCTCGCCGCAAGCGAGGCCGCGTCGACTAGAGGCGCTGGCTGATCGCCAGGATATTCCCCTCGGTGTCCTTGAACCACGCCGTCTTCGCGCCGCCGCCGGTCGCGATGCCGTTGACCGTCTTGATCCCCGGCATGTCGTATTCCTCGAAGACGACGCCGCGCGCCTTCAGCTCCGCGACTTCGGCCGCGACGTCGTCGACCGCCCAGAACGCGGCGCTCGCCTTCGAAGTGCCGGCGCCTGGTGATGGATACATGAACACCCAGGAGCCTTTGCCGCACTCGTAAATCACGCCGCCGGCGTATTCCTGTTCCGGCTTCAGTCCGACCTTCTCTTCGTAGAACCTGCGCGCCCGGGCGACGTTGGCTACCGGGATGTAGGGCACAATCGGGGCGTTCCTCAACATGACTCGGTTCTCCTCACGAGGCCGTCCGCGCCTGTCCGCAATCGTCGGCTTTTCATTGATTCCGCGTAAGAGGCATCCCGAAACCGGATTATAGGGGCGATAGTGTTCAGAAACGGCGCAAGCGCTCGCTGACAACGCGTGTCACGACGCGCCTGACATTTTCTGTCATCGTTTCCCGTTGTCCGCCTGGAGCCGTCGCAATTCGGCCGGTTGTCGCCGGTTCCCGGCGGGCATCGCGTTTGCCCTTCTCCATCGCATGAAGATGCCACCGCGTGACCGAGACGTAATGACCGGCTTCACCGTGTACCTTTTTGTGCGTGCGCCGCAATCGCTCCAGGGCAGTCCCGGCGACGGGGCCACGTCGACCGAGCGGCGTCTGAACGCGCTGCACGTGCTGCGCGACGAGCTCGTCGCGCTCGGCATCCAGGTGGCGCCGGTGCCGGATCTCGCAGACCTCCACGTGGAAATCACCAACGTGTTCGCCACGCGCGAGGCGACGACGGATCATCGCGTCGTCATGGTCCGACTGGCGATCGGAAACGAGCGGCTCGAGTTCGTCTGTTCGGATCGCATCGGCCGGGTGCCGGCGGAACGGCAGGCGGCGAAACGGATCGTGGCGTGGCTCGATAGTCCAGGCGTCGCCGGCGCTGTGCGGTTGCCGACGGCGCTGACCGCCGGGTTATCGACTCATTCGGATGTTTAGAAACGGTTACGGGAGGCGCCGATATCGACGACGTCGCCGATGACAATCGTTCCGGGGGCCGAGTCGGAGTCGTCGACAGACATCGTCGCAAGATCGCGCAGCGTGCCTATCCATGTCGTCGCATCCGGTCGCGAGGCGCCTCTGAGCACGGCCGCTGGAGTGCGACCGCGCCACCCCCGATCGAGAAGCGCGCGCGCGATCGCGCATCTCGCTGCCAGACCCATCAGCACGACGAGTGTCAGCGAGCCGGGCGCGAGCGAGTCGACGACCGCGCGATAGGCGTCCTCGGCATGGCCGGAGATCACGACGAACCCGGAGGCCACACCTCGATGCGTGACCGGGATGCCCGCGAGCGCCGGCGCGGCAATCGCCGCCGAAACACCAGGCACGACCTCGACAGCCATTCCGTCTGACACCAGCGCGAGCGCTTCCTCGCCGCCTCGACCGAGCACGAACGGATCGCCGCATTTCAAGCGAACGACCCGCTCACCGCGTCTCGCGCTTCGACGCATGAGCCTGTTGATTGCCGCCTGCGGCACCCCGTCACCGCCGGCACGCTTGCCGACACAGAAACATCGCGCACGCGGCGCCAGCTTCAGGATCGCGGTGCTCACGAGCGCGTCGTAGAGCACGACGTCCGCGTCCTGAAGCCGGCGCACCGCTCGAATCGTCAGCAGCTCGGGATCCCCTGGACCGGCGCCGACGAGCGACACGCGTCCACGACTGTTCAAAGACCTCACGCCGCGCGGACGTGCGATTCAGCGGGTTTCGGGTACGACACGGACAGCGTGAACCCGGTCAGCAGGACACCCGCCACGATGTTGCCGAGGGTCACCGGAATCTGATTCCAGAACCACCACCCGGCGACCGAGACGGGTGTGCCGAGCAGCATCCCAGCTGGAACGACGAACATGTTGACGATCGAATGCTCGTATCCGTGAGCGAAGAACGTCGCAATCGGCAGCCACATGGCGACAATCTTCCCGATCGTCGAACGCGACGCGAAGGCCAGCACAGCGCCCAGCGTGACCATCCAGTTACAGAGCACGCCCTTGATGAATGCGGCCGCCACCCCTCGCGCGCCGAACGCTGCGTACCCGAGTGTCTTGGCCTGCGCGATCTTCCTGACCTGATCGGCGAGTGGTCCGCCGGCGGCCGAACCCATGTTGGTGATCGCCAGGTAGAAGAGGACCGCGTACACGAGGCTGCCAATCAGGTTACCGGCGTACACCCAGCTCCAGTTGCGAGCCACGTCCCGCCAGCCGATCTCGCTGCCGGCGACCCCGAACGACATGATCGCGAAGTTGCCGGTCGCGAGCTCGAGGCCCAGGAGGACGAGCATCACGAAGCCGACCGGAAAGCAGAGTGCGGCGACGATCGGCACAACGCCCTGCGACACGATGATCAGCGCCAGCGATGTGGCGTAGCCGAGCAGCGCACCTGCCAGCGCGCCGCGGAGCAGCATCTGCGGTACAGACAGCGTCGCCTTGTTCACGGCAGCTTGACGCGCCGCCGCCATGGCCTCACTCGCACTTACGAAGTCCATGCCGCCTCCTCTCGAGCGTCCGCTACGCTAATCTCCTTCGCCGAAGGCTACGGTGGTCCGCCGCAGCTTCAGGCCGCTCTCCGTCGTCGTCAGTTTTCGTGCCCGACTCGGCCGCAGCCGCCTGCCGCGCGAGCACGAGTCTCGCCACGACGTCTGGCAGTTCCTCGCACGGCACGGCGTCGATGATCTGCCGCCCTTCGGCCGCGTCGGGCCCGGTGCGCCCGCCGACGTAGATCGCCACCGCATCGACGCTCTTGCCATCGATCGTCTTCTGCAGTCCGCGAAAGCCGATGTCAGCCGCCTGATGATTTCCACAGCCGGCCGGACATCCGGACCAGTGCATCGTCAGCCGCTCTGGGAACGAACCAAGCCGTTGCTCGAGTGTCTTGGCGAGCGCCAGCGCCGGTCCCTTCGTGTCGATGAGCGCGAGGTTGCAGAAATCGGTGCCGATGCAGGTCACCAGACCGCGGATGAGCGGCGGCGGCGCGGGCGAAAACTGCTGGAGCAGCGGCTCACGTGCAAGTGCGGAGACACGAGCCGCCGAGACGTTTGGCACTATCGCGTTCTGGCCGGTCGTCAACCGGATGTGGCCGGTGCCGTAGGCGTCGGCGAGATTGCCGAGCGCGTCCAACTGATCCGGATTGACGCGGCCCGTCGGTACGCACACGCCGACGCTGACCAGTCCGGCGTCGCGCTGCGACGTGTACCCGACGTGATCGGCGTGCGACTTGGAGCGCGCGTCGCGGCCGCCAGACGGCAGATCGCGGCCGAGTCTGGCCATCAACTCGTGGCGCAGGCGCGGCACGCCCCACTCTTCGATCAGGAACGCCATCCGGCAGCGGCCGCGCGCGTCGCGCGGCCCGTGGTCGCGGTAAATCCGAATCAGCTCGGCGCAGACGACGGCGGCTTCCGGCCGAGTGACGAACACGTCCAGCGGAGACGCGATGGTGAACCCACCCGATCCCATCTTGCCGCCGACAAGCACATTGAACCCGCGCCGCTCGCCGGCCAGGGCGGGCACGAGCGCCACGTCCTGCGATTCAGCATGCGTGCAGTTGTCGAGGCACCCGGTAATGGTGACATTGAACTTCCGCGGCAGATTCGTGAATTCAGGATTGCCGTCGTCGCCGACGATGAGGCGATCGAGCTCGTACACGATCGGCGAGGCGTCCAGCAACTCGCGCTCCGTGAGACCGGCCAGCGGGCAGCCGTTGATGTTCCGCACGTTGTCCATGCCGGTCTGCAGAGTGCGCAGATCGACGCCCCGAAGCCGCTCCCAGATTTCGGGGATCGCGTCGAGCGCGAAGCCGCGCAGCTGGATCTGCTGGCGTGTCGTGATGTCGAGGATGCCGTTGCCAAGACGGCGCGACAGCTCGGCGATCGCCCGCAGCTGCGTGCTGGTGGCGAAGCCGTTCGGCATCCGGATGCGCAGCATGAAGCGGCCCGGCGTTCGCACGCGCGCGAACACCCCGAGCCACTTCAGCAGGTCCTTGTCAGTCTTCTTCAACGCGTCGTACCCGCGCGCGATGAGCTCGGGCAACTCGTCGCGGATGGTGAGCGCGTCGCCGCCTTTCGAGGCTTTCGTCGCTTCGATCGCGTTGGTGCCGGTCCGCATACCGGCGCATCAGCAAAGCATGCGCCACCGCACCGGGGGTCGTGACCCGCGGATTTTCGCAATGTTTTGTGACGCGGCCGGTTCCGATCAGACGTTAACGTCGCGACGTTCGATCCTCACGACATTAATGTTGCTTGCGGGCGCGTGGAGGGCGTCAGGCGTCTCGAACCGGCCACATCTTTGTCGGTGTGGTCCGGTGCGTCAGACAAACTTGTCGCTACGACGGCGGCTGCACGTTGAGCGTGATGTCGGCGGGCGTGCGCAGCAGACCATCGTGCGCGTACGCACGAATGACGTAGCTGCCCGGTTTGGTGAACGAAGCTTTCACGGCAGCTTTCCCATCCGCGACCTTCACGTAGCCTTCAGGATCGAAGATCGCCGCGCCGGGTCCGCGCCATACCATCCAGATGACTGACAAACTTTGCGGAGGACGTGGGCGCGCCGGCAGCGGCACGTTCACGGGCGACGGCGGTCCTTCCGCTTTGAGCGTCGGCTCGGTTTGGCGCTGCGGCCTCGGCTTGCGGTTGCCGGGCACGCCGTCGTCGCTGACCGTCGCGATCAGTTCGATCGGCGCCGACACGGTTGCATTGGGCACTGAAGCGACGGCGATCGTCGGCGGCTGATCCCTGAAGAGCAGCTCGTTGCTCACCTGCACGCCGGCGCCGGTGTTCGCGACTTCAACCTTGCGATCGATCTCCCAGATATCGAGGAGCGTCGCGCGCGCCTGGTTCGTCTTGCCGTTCGCGGTCACCGTCCACACGAGCTCTTTCTTCTTGTCCCAATCCTTGGGCACGTTGACGCGGAAGAGGAAATGGTTCTCGCGCGGGTAGAAGTACGCCGGCTGCCCGCGATCGGCGGGACCGGGCTCGAACGTGTTCTGCGGACCGACCGGGATGCTCAGCTCCTCGACATGGTTGCGATTCAGGTATCCGAACGCCATGTTGAAGCTGCCGTCCGGGACGCGTTCCCATCCTTCGTAGACGGGAACGACGTCCTGTCCCGAGTTGTACTTGATGTGAACCTGCTGCTCGACCGGAATCTGCTGCGCGCCGACGAATGCCACCGCGATCGCCACGCCGATCCAGCAACCAGCGACCAGCAACCCGTCCCCGAACGATTTCATTGCGGCTGTCCGGGCGACGCCGTCGTCGTCAGCGTCTTCTTCGAGCCTTTGCGCGCGTCGAGCTCCGCCTTGTACTCGTCGTCGGTCAGATCGTACCAGCTGATCCACGCGAAGCCCATTTCGTCGATCGTGCGGTTGCCGCTGCCGACCCAGTTGCGCGGATCGGGATTGATCTTGTTCGCCGAGTTGTCGTGCCAGCTGATCACGTGCAGCACTGTGCCCGGCGGGTAGATCGGCGCCGCATCGTCGGCGTAGACGTGGACAATGTGCCAGTTGAACGTGAAGTCGACGCAGCTGATTTGCTCCGTCTTGTTGTCCGGATAGATCAACTCGATGCACTGCCGTTTGCCGCGCGTGTGCATGTGCGGCTGAAACGCGGTGATCTTTCCGGCCCTGTTGAAGCGTTGATACCCGTCGCTGCGGACGAACCCCGATCCGCCGGGGATGTCGAGCGGCTCGGTGGGCTGACCGAGCTGCTTCGAGTACTCGACGTGCTTCGGCGCGTAGCCCTTCGGATAAAAGACGATGCCGAGCTGCGACTGATCGACCGTCTCCTGGCCGACGGCGTGATAGTGGAAGTCGAAACGGATCTTCGATCCCGCTTTCAGCAGACGGCCGGCGCCTTCGGGGAAGACGTCGCCGTTCTTGCCGACGGCGAACTCGTTGAGGAATTCGCCCGCCTCGGCGTTGCTGTCGTCGCCGTTGCTGTCGGCGTCTTCGTCGCCTTCAACCGCGTACGTGAGGAGATGGTGGACGACCGCAGTCTTGCCCGGCTTGCTCTCGATGGCTTTGATGTAGCGATCTTCGGTGAGTCCCGTCGGCACCACGTAGCTGCCCCACCAGTCGGACGCTTCAGGCGGCACGGTGTGCGGCGGCGATGTCACGATCAGATCGGGCTTGCCGATATGCCACTTCGCGGAGTCGTCGAACTCACGCGGCTTCGGCATGTCGGCGGCGCGGCCCATCGGCGCCCCGGCGTCGACCCACGCGACAATCTTGTCGACCTCATCCTGCCGCAGCGACGGATCGTTCTTGAAGCTCTGGATTCCGACGTGCGGATCGATGCCCCACGGCGGCATCTCGCGGCTGAGGACGCGCTGCTTGATCGAACGCACCCACGGGCGGACGTCCTGATAAGTGAGCAGCGACATCGGCGCCATCTGGCCCGGACGATGGCAGTTCTGACAGGAACGCTGCAGTATCGGCGCGATGTCTTTGGTGAACGTGACGGTTGTCCCATTGGTTTGCGTCTGGCCATCGACCGTAACGGTGGCCACCGCGGCCAGCGGTGCTGCGCACATGGCGAGCAACGCAATCGGACGGAGCAGTTTCGGCATCTCAACCCCCCGCAGTAACATCTGGCCGAAATCATGCGCCGGTTGGCCGGGGTTCGCAACAGAGAAATGAGGGGAGTCGCGGCCGCGCTTGCGCTCGTCGCGGCGGCCGCACTGGCCGCGGCGATCGCGCGCGAACGTGTTGAGCGCGAAGGGACTGTCACGGATCGGCCGGCGCAGGCGGCGCGCGACGGATACGAGTCGTCTTCAGCCTGCCGCGCCTGCCATCCGAGCGAGTACGCAAGCTGGCACGCATCTTTTCACCGGACGATGACGCAGATTGCCTCACCGGAAACCGTCGCTGCGAGCTTCGACAACGTCAGCGTCAGCGATGTGGTCGGCGAGTTCATGCGCCTCGAGATCCGCGGTCAACAGTTGTGGGCGGAATTCGACGATCCGGATAGGGTCGGTGCCGGAGTCGGGGTCGGAGTCAGTGCCGGAGCCGGCGTCGGACCCCGTGTCGCGCGTATCCGGCGGCGCGTGGTGATGACGACCGGGTCGCACAACCAGCAGATCTACTGGTACGCGACCGGGAACAGCCGCGTGCTCGGACAGCTGCCGGCAATCTGGCTGACCGCGGATCGCCGCTGGATTCCGCGGCGGGCCGCGGTGATGCGGCCGCCGGGACCGCCGCATGCTGAGACGGGCGCGTGGAACGGCATCTGCGTCGCGTGCCACACGACCGACGGGCGGCCGCGCCTCGACGCGCCGTTCGGATCGCGGCCGATTGCCGATCAGATCGCCGACACGACGTCGGCAGAATTCGGCATCGCGTGCGAGGCGTGCCACGGGCCGGGCGGCGATCACGCACGCGCCAACGCACGGCCGCTGCGCCGCTACTGGCTGCACTTCACCGGCCGCGCCGATCCGACGATCGTCCGTCCCGATCGACTCGACCCGCGCCGATCGTCGCAGGTCTGCGGTCAATGCCACTCGTTCTGGGAATTCGCGGACGCCGCGAGCGAGCGGCGCGCGAACAGCTTCGGGCTGCCCTACCGTCCCGGCGACGATCTCACCGCGACACGCCTCGTCGTGCAGCCGACGGTGAATCTGGAATCGGCTGCGATGAAAGCGCTGCTCGCCGACGATCCGGCATTCGTGCGCGACACGTTCTGGTCCGACGGCATGGTGCGCGCGACCGGCCGCGAATACAACGGCCTCATCGACTCGCCGTGTTTCAGGAAGGCGACCGATCCGAAGCGGACGCTCTCGTGCTTCTCGTGTCACACGATGCACGAGGACGCGGGCGATGCGCGGCCGCTGGAAGAATGGCGAGACGATCAGCTCGCGGCGACGGCGCGCGACAACAGCGCGTGTTTGCAGTGTCACGATCGCGGCACTGAAAGGGCCGCGCCACAAGAAAGGGCCGCGCCACAACATGTCGCCGATGTGGATGTGGCGCGGGCCTTTCAGGCCCGCGACCCTTCCACTCACACGCACCATCGCGCCGATTCGTCCGGCAGCGTCTGCTACAACTGCCATATGCCGTACACGACCTACGGCCTTCTCAAGACCATTCGCAGCCATCAGATCAGCAGTCCGTCGGTAAAGGAGACGCTCGAGACCGGCCGGATGAACGCCTGCAATCTCTGTCATGTCGACCAGACGCTCGCGTGGACCGCCGAGGCTATTAATAAATGGTACGGAAGGCCCGCGCCGCCTCTCGCCCCGGACGACGAGTCGGTGGCGGCGTCGCTGGTGACGCTGCTGAAAGGCGATGCCGGTCAGCGCGCGATCGTCGCGCAAAGCCTGGGATGGGCGCCGGCGCAGCGCGCATCCGGCACGAGCTGGATGGCGCCGTATCTGGCGCTGCTGCTCGACGATCCGTACGATGCCGTGCGGTACATCGCGTTGCGATCGCTGATCACGCTGCCCGGATTCGAAACGTTCCAGTTCGATTTCGTCGCGCCGCCGCAGACGCGCGCGACGCTCCGCGTGCGAGCGCTCCAAACCTGGCGCGACGCGCGCGCATCATCGTCGCGCCGCGTCGATGCAGCGCTGCTGTTCAATCCCGACGGCACGTTCAACGCGCCGACGGTCGATCGCCTGATGCGCGAGCGGAACACTCGGCGCGTTGTGTATCGGGAGTAGGGGCTGGGGACTGGGGCTGGTTGCTTCGTGCGGGGAGCCGGGTATCGGGACTGAATTGCAAACAAATTACGCGCAGCGGCATTTGCGCTTCGGCTGGTGGTCGCTGCTGCTGTTCGCGACGCTCGGCCTCACGCTCGAGACGCTGCATGGACTGAAAGTGCGTGCGTACCTCGACGTCTCGAACGAGACGCGCCGTCTGATGTGGACGCTCGCGCACGCGCACGGTACGCTGCTCGGGCTCGTGCACGTCGCGTTCGGTTTGACGCTGAAGAGTGCGGCGCTCGTTCCGAGCGCTCTAAACGTCCGCGCGATCTCGTCGGCGCTGATCGCCGCGAGCGTGCTCCTGCCCGGCGGCTTCTTCCTCGGCGGGATCGCGTTCTACGGCGGCGATCCCGGATTGGGTGTGCTGCTGGTTCCGTTCGGGGCGATGTCGTTGATCGCCGCCGTCTTCATGATTGCCCGCGCCACCTGAACGGCCGCGCCACATCGTCAATCAGAATCAGAATACCGCCAGGGCGTTCAGCGGAAATCCCGTGCCGCCTGTGACCGGCACCGGCGCGATCGTCAGCATGAATTCCCAGCGATTGAGCCTCGCCGCGGCGGCGCCGAGCGCTTCGAGATCCTGGTTGTCGAGCAGGTTGATTCCCATCGCCGTGATGAAAAGCGTGTGGATCGGCAGCGCGACGCCTTCGACGCGCGACGGCGTCACGTCCTCGGCGGCGTCGCTGCCAACGAGCGCCACGCCGCGCGCTTTGAACCACGGCGCGACCGAGGCGTGCAGCCCGGCGGCGTTCTGGCCGACGGCCCATGGGCCGACCTTCGCGCGACGCGCCCAGCGTCCGGTGCGAATCAGCACCGCGTCGCCAGATGAAGTCTTCACGCCCGCCTTTTTCTCCCACGCCTCGAGATCTTCAACGTAGATCGGCGTTCCAGGCTCGAGAAAGTCGACGCCCTTCAACCGTGGGATGTCGACCAGCACGCCGCGCGTGATGACGCCGTTCTTCAGGTTGTCGATGCCGAGCTTCGTGCATCCTTTCTCGGTGTTCACCTCGGCGCGCGGGTAGCCGTTGTAGGTCTGGTCCTTGTACAGGATGTGGCACAGCGCGTCGATGTGGCTGTGCGCGTAGCCGTGGTACGACACGGCATAGCGATCCATGCTGTTGCCGCGCAGCATCGTGTGCTCGAACGGGTTGTTGTTGTCCTCGGCGCGCTCGGTCATCGGATTGTGCGCGAGCGACACCGACTCGCCCGTTTTCACGAGCGTCATCGCCTGCTTGCGCTTCGCCGTCGTGACGAGATTCACCGATCCGAGCTGGTCGTCCTTGCCCCAGCGTCCCCAGTTCGACACCTGATGAAACAGCTGATCGAATTCTTCGGCGTTGCGCGGCGGGCGCGGCTCGCTCTGTCCCGAGAGCGACGGCATCGCGACGGCGGCCGCCAGCGCGCACACGGCGATGATTCTTTGGTATTTCACGCCGACACCATAACAGATGGTGTTCGGCTCGTGAAGCCGTGAGCGGCAGGCACTTCACATATTCGGCCAGATTGTCGCACTTCCCTTTCTGCCTCGAAATGATGGCGTTCCCATGCGAAGGCACCGAATCGTTGACATCACCGCTGGAGAATGATATTTCGCGTCCATCTTCGCCATCAACGCTGGAGGGACTTATGCTTCGCCGGACTCTCGCGCAAGCGGCCGTGGCAGCAGCCTTCGCCCTCGTCCTGTTTCCCGGGGCAGCGTCCGCCCAAAGCGCCATCACCGGCCTCGTGAAGGATTCGAGCGGCGGCGTCCTTCCGGGCGTCGTCGTGGAGGCGACGAGCCCCGCGCTCATTGAAAAGGTCCGCACCGTCGCGACCGATGCGCAGGGACGCTACGCCATCGTCGACTTGCGTCCCGGGCTGTACAAGGTGACGTTCACGATCCCAGGATTCAGCACGTTCGTGCAGGATGGCATCGAGCTGCCGTCGAACTTCACGGCGACCGTCAACGCCGAGCTGCGCGTCGGCGCGGTCGAGGAGTCGGTGACCGTCTCGGGCGAGTCGCCGGTCGTCGACGTGCAGAACGCGCAGCGGACGACGGTTCTCACGCGGCAGCTGCTCGACGCCGTCCCGGTGCCGCGCATGTATCAGGCCGAAGGCGCGCTCGCCGTGGGCACCAAGGTCAGCGACCAGAATGTCGGCGGCGCGCGAGCGGCCGTCAACCCGCGCCTCACCGCGCACATGAGCGTCACCAAGGACACGACCATCGATGTCGACGGCATGAAGATGAACACGCTCGTCGGCGGCGGCGACAGCCATCCCGATCACAACGACGCGATGAGCCAGGAAATCACGGTGCAGACCGCCGCGCTCGGCGCCGAAGTCTCGGCCGGCGGACCGCACCTGAACCTGGTGCCGCGCGAAGGCGGCAACGCGCTGAGCGGCGCGACCTACGTCGGCTACACCGGCCATTCGTTCCAGAGCGACAACCTGTCGCAGGATCTGATCAACCGCGGCCTGCGAACGCCCGATTCGGTCGACAAGATCTTCGATGTGAACGCGTCGCTCGGCGGACCGATCAAACGGGACAAGCTGTGGTTCTTCGGCTCGCATCGCAGCGTCGGCAACGACAACATCGTCGCCAACAGCTTCTATCCCGACGGCAGCCCCGGCATCTACGATCAGCGCGTCCGGAACTACACGCTGCGGCTCACGTGGCAGGTCAGCCCGCGCAACAAGATCACGGCGTACGACGACTACCAGACCAAGTACGTCGGCCACCTGTTCACGTCGGGCCAGGACGTCCTGCTCGCGGCGGCGCGGCGGCCTCCCGTGCTCAAGTACACCGACGCGATCAAGTGGACGTCGGCGGTCAGCAACAAACTCGTGTACGACGCCGGGTTCGGAACCAGTGTCAACGCGTATCGCGAGGGCTATCAGCCGGGCATCCTGCGCACGCCGTTCACGCCGGAGTGGTACGCGAACGCCTCGCGCGTCGACATCGTCCGCAACACGACGAACCTCGCGGCGCCGCCGGAGCTCGGGACCTACAACTTCCGCTACATGCTCGTGTCGACGCTCGCGTACGTCACCGGCTCGCACGCGGTGAAAGCCGGTCTGCAGTGGCACATCGGCCAGAACTGGATCAACCGCGACGCCAACGGCGATCTCACCGTCCGCTTCCGCGACGGCCAGCCCGATTCAGTGATCGTGTACGACACGCCGACGCGCCTCTACGATCTGATGAAGGCGGACCTCGGGGTCTACGTGCAGGATTCGTGGACGCTGAAGCGGCTGACGATCAACCCGGGGCTGCGCTGGGAGTACTTCAACTCCGCGATTCAGGCAAAGGCCGTCGAGGCGGGGCGCTTCGTGCCCGCGCGATCGTTCGGCGAAATTCCGAACGTGCCGAACTGGCAGAACATCGCGCCGCGCTTCAGCATGGTGTACGACCTGACCGGCGACGCGAAGACTGCCATCAAGGGGAGCATCAACAAGTACAACCGCGCCTACACGACCGATTTCGCAAACCGCTACGATCCGCTGGCGCTGCAGAGCGACACGCGCAACTGGTCGGACTGCGACTACAACCCGGGCACATCCACCTGCTCGGGCCGCGCCCTGCCGACCAACGGAGACGGCATCGCGCAGGACAACGAAATCGGTCCGAGCAACAATCGCAATCTCGGCATCGTCGCCACGCGGCGCGCCGATCCGACCATCGAGCGCCCGTACGACATCGAGTACAGCCTCGGCGTCGTGCGGCAGATGCTGCGCGGTGTGTCGGTGACTGCCGCGTGGTATCGCCGCGACACTTACAATCTCGAGCAGCAGCTCAACACGCTGGTAAGCGTGACGGACTACGCGTCGTTCACGACGCCGAGCCCGCTCAACGGCGAGCCGGTGACGATCTACAACCTGAATCGATCGAAGCAGGGGCTCGTCGACCTGCTCGATACGACGGCGACCGATCGATCGAAGGCGCGCGTCAACTACAACGGGCTCGAGCTGAGCTTCTCCGCGCGCCTGCCGCGAGGCGGCAGCATGTTCGGCGGATGGTCGGCCGACAGGCTGATTACCGTCTCATGCGCGAGCTTCGATCCGAATACTTTCCGCTATTGCGATCAGAGCCAGTACGACGTCCCGTTCCGATCGGACTACAAGCTCGCGGGCAGCTATCCGATCGCGTGGGGCGCGCAGGTCGGCGTCTCGCTGCAGAGCTACGCCGGGCTGCCGCTCGCGGTGAACTGGGCGGTGCCGGCGAATCTGTTTCCCGGCGGGCGCACGCAGGCGGTCACCGTCAATCTGGTTCCGCCGGGAAGCCAGTATCTCGATCGCTGGACGCAGCTCGATTTGAGCTTCCGGAAGGTGTTCACGATCGGCAGGTATCGCCTCGACGGCGCCCTCGACATGTTCAACGCGCTGAACAGCAATGTCGTCCTGTCGCAGAACCAGAACTTCGGATCGACCCTCGGTCAGCCGCAGGCAGTGCTGCAGGGACGGCTGCTCCGTCTATCGACACAGCTGAAATTCTGACGGATGTAACGCCACAGGATGTAACGGCGCACGGTGCAGGGGTGCAGCGTGCGCGCCCGGCACCGTGCGCTCGGCGCTCGGCACCCGGCCGGCAAGTGTCGGCACCCCTACAGCTGACGCGGTGCTCCGCCGAAACGAGTACTACCCCACCAGCAATCCGGCGCATTTCTGTGAAGGGTTTTCATGGACATGCGCATGCTGCAGCAACGTCTCAACGTTGCTTCGCTTCCGCTGATTCTTGTGCTCGGGACCGGCGTCGCCGCGCTGACGTTTACTGCGGGATTTTCGGTGTGGGTCGCCGGCCTTGTTGGCATGGTGACGGCGGCCGTCGGTTGCTGGGCGTTCGCGTCGGAGCCTTAACGCGTCTCACGTCCGAACGGCGGACCGATGAGCCGCACGACGAGATCCCGCAGCGCGGAGATCGCGAATGGCTTCTCCAGGTGCGGTTGCGCGCGCCACCAGTCGGGCATCTCGCGCTCGAGCAGCCCGCCGTGGCCGCTGATGACGAGCGCCTTCAGGCTCGGGCGCCGCTCGCGCATCCGTCCGAGCAGCTCGTCGCCCATCATCGCCGGCATCAGGTAATCGGTAATCAGCAGATCGAGCCGCATCCCCGGCGCCGTCACCCTCAGCGCCTCGTCGCCGTCGCGCGCGAGCGTCACCTCGTAATCCTGCAGCGCGCGTCCAATCACCGACAGCATCAGCGCGTCGTCGTCGACGACGAGGATGTGCTTCACGCCGGTCATTGGCGGCGGCCCGCTGACAGGCGTCAAACCGCGAGTGCAGAGCTGCGCAAGGAACCGACTTCCTAAACCGCGCGGCGGTGGTAGACTTCGCGCCGCGCCAATCGAACGGGGGGACGGTTCGCGCCATGAGGTTCGACATCGCGCGCGACGACGAACGCCGGCAACTGATCGTGACGGTGAGCGGCCCCGTCACCACCGAGGACGTGTCGAAGCTGATTGCGGCGGTCCGCGGCGAGAGCGTCTCGACGTATGGCCTGCTCTACGACGCGCGCGAGATCGACGTCAACGGCGAGATGACGGCGTACTATATTCGTGATCTCGCGGCGTCCGCCCGCCTGCATGCGCCGCTCGGCGGCGCTTCGATCGCCATCGTCACGAACAACGAAGCGCTCCACGGATTGGCGCGCATGTATGCGTCGTTGATCGAAGGCAGCGGCTATCTCGTCGAGGTGTTTCAGGACCGCGAGTCGGCGGCGCGCTGGCTGGACGAGACAAGTATCGATCGTCATTGATACGCGCGCGGCTCCCACATTTTCTTGAACGCGTGGGCCCATGCTTATTTGTCGCGGCGGGGACCCACGCCCGCCGCTGTTGCCCGGCGCGCGCGCCTCGCAAAGGCTCAAGGCTGTCACGCGCGCACGCCCGATCGTGCTCGCGGAAGCGCTCCTGACGCCTTATCTCGCGTCCGTCGACGGGGCCAGTGCGCGTTGGCGATCATAATGAAGGTCGACAGGTCCAACGTACGTCGACTGCGGACGGATCAGTCTTCCATCGCGCAGTTGTTCCAGGCAATGCGCCGACCAGCCGACGACGCGTCCGACGGCGAAGGTGGGAGTGAATAATTCGGCCGGCAGTCCGATTCCGTGTAACAGCAGCGCCGTATAGAACTCGACGTTCGTATCGAGCCGGCGCTCCGGCTTGCGCTCGTGCAGCAGGCGCAGCGCGGTCCGTTCGACGCTGCGCGCCATATCGTACAGACCGCGATCGCCGTCGCTCCCGTAGAATTGCTCGGCGGCGCCTGCCAGGACGTCGGCGCGCGGATCGCGAACCCGGTAGACGCCGTGGCCGAATCCCATGAGGCGCTCGCCGCGATCCAGCTTCGCGCGAATGATCGTCTCGGCGCGGTCCGGCGCGCCGATCTCGAACACCATGTCGAGCGCGGGACCGGGCGCGCCGCCGTGCAGCGGGCCTTTGAGCGCGCCGACGGCGCCGGTGATGGCCGAGATCACGTCCGATCGCGTGGACGCGATGACGCGCGCCGCGAACGTGGAGGCGTTGAGACCGTGATCGCAGACGGTATTGAGATAAGTCTCCAGCGCGCGGGCGCGCTCCGCTGATGGTTCCGCGCCGAAGAGCTGATAGAGGTAGTGCGCTGCGTGCGCCAGATCGAAACGAACCGGGACCGGCGCGTCGCCGCAGCGAAATCTCCAATACGTTCCCACGATCGTCGGGAACGCCGCGATCGCGTCCATCGCCTCGTCGAGCGGACCCCCGTCGCGGCCGAGGCTGACGAGCGGGGCGGCCATCCGCAAGGCGTCCATCGGCGGCGCCTTCGCCGCGGCCGCCTCGCGAAGCACTGTTGTGGCGGCGCCGGACAACGGCCGGCGCCCCGCGAGATCGCGGGCGAACCGATCGCGCTCGGGGGGCGTCGGCAGACGCCCGTGCAGGAACAGATACGCTACGTCTTCGAACGCGGCGCGCGGCGCAAGATCTTCGACGGCGTATCCGGCAAGCGTGAGCCGGCCCGCCTCGCCGTCGACGTCGCTCAGTCGCGTCGACGCAGCGACGACGCCTTCGAGACCGTCCGTCATAGCATGATCGTCGGGCCGGCCTCTTCAGTTGTCAATATTGATCGTAGAATCAACCCATTGTGAAGGCGGGACGCTATCACCTGACGGCCGCGCAGGCCGCGCAAACGCTCGGCATCACGCGCGCGACGCTGTACGCGTACGCCAGCCGCGGCCAACTGCGCTCCGAGCCCGTTCCCGGCCGGCCGAAAGAGCGCCGGTATTACCGCGAGGACCTCGAGCGTCTGCTCGAACGGAAGGAGGTGCGGCGCGATCCCGCCAGAGCCGCGGCGCGCGGGCTGCATTGGGGCGGACCCGTCCTCGAGTCGGCCATCACGTTGATTCACGAAGGGAGGTTCTACTACCGCGGCCGCGATGCGGTCGCCCTTGCGAGGACCGCGAGCCTCGAAGAGACGGCGGGCGTATTGTGGGACGCAGAAGAACCCGAACGTCAGCGACTGTTCGCGCAGCCGTCCGCGTTGTCCGGCCGTCGCCTCGCGCGACTCCGGACGTGCGCGAAGGATACGTTCACGCTGCTGCAGCTCGCGCTGCCGGTCGGCGCCGCCAGCGATCTCGCGTCGTATGATCTGCGCCCGGCCGCCGTCCGACAGACCGGCGCGCGCATCGTCCGGCTGCTGGCGGCGGCGATCGCGCCGCGCGAGGGCGACCGTCCCGTGCATCGCGCGCTGCAGACCGCGTGGGCGCCGAAGAGGGCTGAAGTCGCCGAGGTGATCCGAACGGCGCTCGTCCTGTGCGCCGACCACGAGCTGAACGTGTCGTCGTTCGTCGCTCGATGCGCGGCGTCAGCGGGCGCGTCGCCGTACGACGTCGTGTCGGCGGCGATGGCGACGCTCAAGGGGTACAAGCACGGAGGCGCGTCGGAGCGGGTGCTCGCACTGCTGGCCGAGGCGCGCACGCCGAAAAGCGCGAGAGCAGCCGTCGCGAGCCGCCTTCGCGCCGGGGAGACACTATCGGGATTCGGCCATCCTCTGTACGCGGCCGGCGATCCGCGCGCGTCGGCGCTGATGCGGCTCGCGGAGGCCAGCGGCAACGAGGCGGAGGGGCGCGCTGTTCGACATCTCGCGAAGGCGGGATCCGAGTTGCTGCAGGATCTTCCGAACCTCGATTTCGGCCTGGCCGCCGTCACGCGCACGTATCGCCTGCCCGATTACGCGCCGGCCCTGATGTTCGCTCTTGGTCGATCCACCGGATGGATTGCGCATGCGATCGAGCAGTACGAGTCGGGTCAACTCATTCGCCCGCGTGCGCGCTATACGGGACGCGTGCCGTAGTCAGTCCATCTTGCGCCGGCGCGCGAACCTTCGGATGACTGTCAGCTCGCTTTGGCTTGCCAGCTGAAGGTTAGAGAGAAGGATTCGTGCCGAGCGCAGCGAGGGAGTTGGCGGAGAGAGAGGGATTCGAACCCTCGGTAGAGTTTCCCCTACACACGCTTTCCAAGC
>QHWB01000079.1 GCA_003222395.1 Acidobacteriota bacterium | reverse complement strand
ACCACCGGCTTCGGGATCTCGTCCACAGCACCGGGGACGTGACCATCGCTACGGCTCTCGGGGTTCCTCGCTCGACGGCCCGTGGTTGGCTCGCTGAGACGTTTGCGCCGGCGAACAGTGTCGCTGTGCTGGTCGAAGCCAGTCGGACCGTGACGCCGTCAGAAACGACTCCGGCCGTCTTAGCGGACGCCGGCGTCGAAAACGTGAATGCTCCGGTCGACGAGCTGATCACCACGGGAGTGCTGCGCCGGGTCTTGGCGTTCACCGAACTGAAGTTCTCGAACTCCATGATCGAAGCGTGGTGGCGCTCCCTGAAACATCAGTGGCTCTTCCTCCACTCGTTGGACAGCGTCACCACGGTCCGGCGATTAGTCGCGTTCTACGTCCAGGAACACAACACGGTGCTTCCGCATTCGGCGTTTCGCGGACAGACGCCTGACGAGATGTACTTCGGCAGAGGCGACGCGGTTCCAGCAGACCTGACGGCACGCGCGGCCGCCGCACGCCGGGCCCGCATCGAGGCCAACCGATCGGCGGCCTGCGGGAGATGCCCATCCATCCACGCGGCCGCATGATCACCGACAGCCGATGACCGGAACCGTGCGGGCCCGTGCGTCCGGAGGGGAATGCCCGGGACAAGCAGCGCACGCTGTCACCTGAGTAGAACGGGCGGAGCCGTGTCCGGACTCAGCGCCGCTCTCCCATAGCCGCCCAGTGCCGCCTGAAATGACGGGAACTCGCGCATGAAATTCCAGAATGTCCCTGAAGAGTAAGCGTCCGACGAACGCCGTCTTTCCCTAGGTGAGACGTCGAGCGATTCTTGTGCCGGAGGAGATCGCGATGCAGGCACACGAGGATCGACGACAGCAAATGCTGGAGCTCGCCCGTCAGTGGCGAGAGAGCGGCCTGAACGCGCGGGCGTTTGCTGAAGGGCACGGCGTGACGCCGTGGACCTTGTATTACTGGCGGGAGCGGTTGACGAAGCCTGAGCGTCGGCCACGCCGACAAGGGCGATCGCGACGCGTGAAGCTGGTGCCCGTTCATGTCGTGACAAGCGCCGATCTCGGCGGTGGCGATCTGGACGTCATCTTGGCTAGCGGCGATCGCGTTCGGATTCGCGCGAGTGCCTCGGCGGACATGGTGCGCCGCGTGCTTGACGTCTTGCGCACCGCATGCTGACGCTCTCGCCCGCCGTGCGGATCTATCTGGCGACCGGCGCCACCGATCTGCGGCGGTCGATTGATGGACTCTCCGCGCTGGTTCGCGAGCAGTTGGCGCTCGACCCGCTCTCGGGCCATCTCTTTCTCTTTCGGAATCGACGCGGGGACCGTCTCAAGATCTTGGCGTGGGATCGCTCTGGCTTCTGGATTTTGTACAAACGACTGGAGCAGGGCACGTTCGCGTGGCCGACCGAGGAGCGGCGCGGCCCGGTCGAAATGCGCAGCGGCGATCTGGCGCTGCTCGTGGCCGGCGTCGATGTGACGCACACGCGCCGCCGTCGGTGGTATGAACGCGTCGCGTGATCACCCTGAGGAGTTGTACGGCGGATCGTCTTCACGTATCATGTCGGCGTGTCTGACGAGCCCGCACGAGACATCGACGATCTCGCCACGGCACGAACGCTGATTACCACCCTGCAAGACGAACTCGCGCGCGTGCAGCGCGAGAACGTGTCGCTCCGCCATCAGCTCGACCTGCTGTGTCAGCGCCTCTTCGGCAAGAAATCCGAACGGGTGAGTCCGGACCAATTGCGGCTCGCGTTTGCGCAGCTGGCGAACGAGCCGCGTGCGGCGACCGACCCGATCGAAATGGACTCCGGCGAACGGCCAGGTCCCGGACGCCGGCGCCGCGTCCTTCCAACGGGCCGGCGGCCGTTGCCGCCCGCGTTGCCGCGGGAACGCATCGAGATCGATATCCCAGAGACGGACAAGATCTGTGCGTGCGGTCGCCGTAAGACACCGATCGGCGAGGCCGTGACGGAGAAACTCGAGTATGTCCCCGCGAGTCTGCGCGTCATCGAGACCGCGCGCCTCAAATACGCCTGCGCGCGCTGTCATGAGGGGGTCGTCGAAGCCCTGGCGCCGCCGCAGGCATTGGAGAAATCACTCGCCGGCGAGGGGCTGCTCGCGCATGTCGTGGTCTCGAAATATGTCGACCACGTGCCGCTCTACCGCCTGGAACGGATCTTTTTGCGCCAGGGCGTCGATCTCTCCCGCACCACCTTATGCGGCTGGGTGGCCGATGTCGCCACCGCACTCACCCCGATTGGCGACGAGCTCCGCCGCCAAGTGACGACCGCCACCTACCTCCAGACCGATGACACGCCGGTGACGATCCTCGAGCCGTCCGGCGGGAGTCGGAAAGGTCGGCTCTGGACCTATCTCGATCCGATCGGTCGTCAAGTCGTCTTTGATGCCACCCCGACGCACGAACGCGATGGGCCCGAGGCGTTCCTCGCCTCCTTTGCGGGAGATCTGCAGGCGGATGCGTACACCGGGTACGACGCGCTCTATGCCACCGGCCGCATTCGGGAAATTGGCTGTTGGGCCCATGCGCGCCGGCGCTTTGTCGAAGCGCTCACCACATGCGCGCCGCGCTGACCGTCGCCTTGATCCAGCAGCTCTATGACGTCGAGCGCGCAGGCGCGGAGCTGTCGACCGACGCGCGGCGTGACCTGCGCCACGCGCAGTCGGTGCCGCTCCTCGCGAACATTGCGACCGAACGCGACCAGCTCGCCCGCACCGTACTGCCGAAATCACCGCTGGGCGACGCGCTCCGCTATCTCACCAATCAATGGGCGGCGCTGCAGCGCTTTGTCGACGATGGGCGGCTCGCGATCGATAACAATCGCGCCGAAAACCAGCTCCGCGTCGTCGCCCTCGGCCGGAAGAATTGGCTGTTTGCTGGGAGCTTCGAAGGCGCGCGACGCGCCGCGCTCCTGTATTCGCTCGTGCAGAGCGGCAAGCTGATCGACGTCCCCCCGGATAAGTACCTCAAAGATGTCCTGCTGCGCGTCGCCACCCACCCGCAACGCCTGATCGCGCAATTGACGCCGAACGGCTGGTCGATGTCCTTCAGCCGTCAGGCCGCCGCGTAACCTATCCACACAAACATGACCGCTCGTCGCGCGCTTGGCAAACCGCGGCTCGAGGCGCTCATCGAAGAAGCGATTGTCGATGCCTACGGCGAATCCGAACAACGCGTGGGATGTCCCTGCATGCTGCAGGAGCACCTGGCGTGTCCTTTCAGCACGCAAGTGCTCGGCGAGCCTGTCCGTGTCGAACCCATTGATCTCAATGATGCGGAGGAGATCGTGGCAAGCTGCCGTCGCCAGCGCCATCGACAGCTGATCCCAATTCTCAATCTGCCGCTGCCCTCACCGCCACCCGTTGGATGGGAGTGGATTGAGGCGTATCGCTGACTGGGCTCGCGGCGGACGATAATTCAGCCGCCTCCTTCCGTCGATCAAACGCGCAGCCATCGATCCGGTAATACCGGAACGTCCTTCGTGGGACGATTACCTTTCACCTGCAGGTGACCGCGTCCACGCACGTAGGCGGCTCCGACGAGTTACTCTTTCGCATGATTCCGGATATCGAAGTTCTCGGCGCGCAACTCGCAAACCAGGACCCGCACTGGATCACCATTACATTCCGCGGCATCGGAGAAATGCGCGGCGACAGGACGAGCGCAGTCCCGAATCCTTCTGGCAGCTGGATCGACTTGAGCCCCTACGAGTCCGACGAATTTGGCGTGCCGGGCGCCTATGTCCAGATCAATGCGGCACCGATGGATCAGCAGGTGTGGCAGGACATGGATCAATGTGCCCTCGAACTCGCACAGAAGATCGCGAAAGCGCCCGCCAACATCCAGTATCTCTACGATGGTGGGTGGCAGACAGCTCCATTCCCACTCAGTCGGCCGTTCCCTGAATGGCATCGCGGACTCGGCACGACGTACCACGAGGCGGGCACGCTGTGGATGGGAGACTTGGTCGGAGATTCCGCGACGAATACGGTGGGGCGATTCCATCACGTGATTAACGCGTATGCATGCGATCAGGCGCTGTTTCCCACGGCGAGCTCAGTCAACCCGGTTCTCAGGGGGCTGACGCTCGTGAGGCGCCTCGTAGAAGCCCTTTGAGGGTGACTGCCGAACATAGGTGTCCTAACTTTGTAACGTCATCCGCTCGGATTTGGCGATGCTTTAGTCCAGAACAGCTTCAGCAACGCGCTTGACACGCCATTGAAGACGCTAGCAGTCTTGAGGCCGTTGCGTACGATGTGCCGCTTTTCGTACTGCTTCGGCAGTTGAAATGAAGGTCATTGGATGGTCGTTCGAGATGACGCCGCGCGCTCGCCGGTCGAACGCCCCGGTCCGTGCTTCAGACTGACGTGGTCAAACACTGCTCGGCCTCGTTGTCTTCACGTCCGTGCCCGATCAGTTCTCATGCGCAACTCGCGCCTGACGACGGCTTAGCTTGTAACTCACATGCCAAAGGCGCGCGGCCGATCTGAACCTTCGAGTCCGCGGCCGTGCAACGGTTCGCCGACCACCTTACATCCTCACAATCAGACCTCACCCAATTTCTGGACGAATCTTTCGATTGAGAATTCCGCTAGCAACGCGACGATTTCCTGGTGGCGGTAATTGGGAGAGATGTTCAACACCGACGTGCACACGGGGACTTTTTCAATCCGAAGTCCAGGTTAACGCCGGTGGTGTTGCGGCGGAGGAACAACAGCTTGCAACGGACTACCGGCCTGCGCAGGAACTACGCTTCCCTCTAACACGATAT
>QHWB01000042.1:158818-167022 GCA_003222395.1 Acidobacteriota bacterium | reverse complement strand
CCCGCCGTCGAGTTCAACCCTCACGTTCCGCGCGACCACCGCCCTTCGTTGACGATGATAAGTCTCCAGTTCTGCGCGGTCTTCTGGACCGTCGCTCGAACATTCGCGCTCCGCGCGTGTCGAGCGCGTGTTTCTTCGCGGGCCATTTCGAGCGCGAGCAGTCGTTGCTGAAGCTCGGTCTGTCGGTCGGCCATGCGACGTGTCGTGACGACGAACCATATCGATACGCCGAGAGCGAGCGCAAGCGACCATGACGCCCGAGAATTCGGAGAATCATCGTTCTATGCTCCGGTAGCGCCAGTCGCCAAGACCGAAACCACTATCGCGAGGTCCGGCCGCGTCCTAATTTAGAGGGGCGTCACCCGTCGCGCGACGTATCAGCGACGCGCGGAGCTTTTTTCGCCATTTGCTTCAGTGCATCGATGGCGGCGAGAAGTTCTTCCCGCGTGAGCCCCTCGGCGGCAGCGCGAACGCGAGCCACGCGGTCACGCCACCCTTCGACACGTCGCAGCCGCTTCGCGCGCGCCTGTCGAGCGCGGTCCTCAGGGTCGATGCCTCGCGCTCGCAGTATGGCGCGCTGACCGACTGGATACCTTGTCTCGGTCCAACCAAATCGGTCCCAATAGGTGGTCAGGCTGCGCGCCGCGTGGACATGCGCCTCAATGATTTCCTCGACAGTTCGACGGTACTTTCGCTCGCCTGTCCGCGAACGGTCCATCGCTGTTGCGACTTCGAGGCGTTCCTCTGGTGTGAGATAGAGCCGAGCCACATCGCGCGCGTTGACGGTCTGTAGCGCGAGAAAGTAATCAAACTCGCCGGCCTCGAAATGGTAGTTACCAGTTGCATCGCTGTAGTCGCACCAGTCCTTCGACCGCAGCATTTCGACGACTTCTCGCGTTAACTCGCCGAGCCGCCCCAGGTTGGGAATGGCGCGAGCGAAACGGTCAACGTGGTCGCCGTGCGTCCGCAGCGTCTTAGGGTTCATTGCTCGTCGTCAGCCGGGCGAGCCCACCGAGGTAGCGGCGTCTGTGTCTGCTCGCAATAGCGTTGAATGCGTGCCATCGCCGCGCGATACGCTCGCGTGAGCTGGTCAGGCGTTGCATCATCGAGTTTCGTGATTCCAGCCTGTCGATATATTTCGGCGATGAAGTGGTCGACGCGCTGTCCACCTTGCTTCGCCGGGAACTGCGCCCACCACCGGCTCGCCAACGTCAGGTGCTCCCGAATCCTCATGTGCTGTTCGCGCGGAGTCATCAGTCGCGTTTGCGGCGCGGGTCGGTCCGCGACAGCCGCACCGGTTGGTCTGGCTGATGCGAAAGAGATTGGTTGCTCGAATGGACGTTGTTTATTCAATAAGTCGATGGCTTGCGCGAAGCGAGGCCACAGAGATTCCGCGAGGTCCATTTCGCGAAGAATCGGTGTCAGCAAATCCTGAAGCGCGGGGTCAACGTCGAACGTACCGCCTGTCGTGACTGCGGACACCACTTCGAGCGCCGCGTCGCGCACCGCGCCCAAGTCTTTATCGGTCCACGGAAAGACTGACGAGCCGCCAATGGGCTCAGGTGGTACAGGGGTAGGCTGCGTCGGCAGTTCGATGTCATGGACCATCGGCGCGAGAATCGCGGTGAACTCCTCAACCAGTTCGGCTACGTCTGGCAAAATTATCGCGGTCGTCAGCGGATGTCCGACTCGGTCGCGCTCCCACTGCGTGACGCGCTGACCGCGTGCAATAACTTGACGAATGTACTGAGCGGTCCTGACGTTTGTCGCGTACGTCACGACCGTAATGTCCGGGCAGTCGTACCCTTCGCCAGCCATGCCGACAGTGCAAAGCACGCCCACTCGTCGCTTCTGACGGAAGTCATCGAGCCGCTTGTGTGCGTCGGGGCCGTCATCCGATACGACGCACTCGGCGAGCGGTTGAAGGTTCCGCGCCTTCATTTGGCGGTCGACTTCCTCGGCGAATGCCTTCGCCATGTCCTGCCGGTGGGTGACGATGAGCGCCTTAACGTGGGCGCCCTTGCTGTCACGATGCCGCCGTTCAAGCTGGTCGAGTGTCACCTTGACCAGTTCCTCTCTCCATTCGTCGCGTAGGTTCAGCCGACGCAACGCGATTCGCGTATCGGTGTCGTCGCTAAGGTCCGCGATGGCACTGACCGTGACCTGCGCAGTCTGGAGGTCAACGATCTCCACCGTCGCACCGACGCGGAATAAGTCAGGCGGACGCAACAGTCCCTCACGCACCAATCGGTCAGGATGAATCTCGTAATCCGCAATGGCCTGAATGCGCGGCTCGCCTTTTGAGCCGACCACTTCGGTGTAGCGGACCGTCGAAATTCGCTCGGTCGGCGAAGTACGGAACAATGTCCCAGACAGGTTCAATACGCCGGCCACATCGAGGTGTGTCTCTATGTCACCTACCAGTTCACGCACTGCTTTCGCCCACGCCGCGCCACCGCTGTCATCGTTGACTGGCTGTCCGAGGTGATGCACTTCGTCGAGGATGACGAGCGTCCGCACGTCTCGAAGCGCGTCACGGTGTCGTTCTCGAACGACAGTCGAAAGCAAACCCTGATACGTCGTACAGATGCCGTCCATCCGCTGTAGCTCTCGTCCACCTGCACGCGCGCCTTCGGCGGTATCCAGCGCAATGTGACAGCCACGCACAAGCGCGTCCGCCCACTGTTCTACAAGTGGCACGCGAGGAACGACGACCAGCAGCCGATTCCACAGGCCAGCCTCTTGGCCCTCGATGAACGCGGCACCTGAAAACAACGTCTTTCCAGCGCCGGGCGCAGCCATCAACGTCGCAACGCGCTGCATCGTCAACGCTTCCAAAACGATCGGAAGCGCTTCGTCCTGCCACGCGCGCAGCTTGACGCGCGTGTCGCGAACGTCGCGATTGCCATTCCTCAGATTGCATCGCGGGCACCACGCTTCGAGGTTCTCCCTCACGGCCGGTCCGCCGTGGCTCGCGGCCCTGAGATGGGCGATGTGAAAAGTGTTCTCGGTAATTGTCTGCCCGCATCGCTGGCAGTTGCCGCCACTCATGAAAAAAATCTGTCGTCGCTCACCGGCGGAGATACGTCGCGAGAACCGTGTGGCATCAGCCATAGTCGGACCGCCTTTGTGTTGGAGGAAAACACACCTTGAACGCGGGCGACGTAAGTACAAGACCACGCGGCGGCGCTCTAGTCAAGCTTCCTGAGGCGGGTGGAAAACAGCGGGATTGCCTATCCGGCCTGGCCCGCCGAGGTCACTGCTGCTTTGCTCCCTCGTGACCACGCCGATTTGAGGATTCGTGCGCCGGCCACGAGCTTTTCGACCCCGTTGACAACGGGTCGTCTTTGGCGACATGTCCGAGTCGTTCTTGAACATCGCGCAAGGTCGGTTCTGACGCGACGCAGCAACGTCACGTAGCAGTGCGGTGCAATGCGAGATGCTGACCTACATTGTCGCTCTAACCCGGCGCGCCGCATCGGACGCGCCGCGCCAAGCCCCTGTTCGAGTTCGTTCGCGCGTTGGGCGCGCCGATGTCGGTCGTGTTGCGCTTCCACGGTGAGAGCTGCGGGTCCGAAACGTAAGTTCTTGAGCAGGGAACTGTTCATCTGACGCGGGCGCGTTCCTCGCGCGCGCGCCACCGTCCAGCGGGCCGGGGCAGCTACGACCGCACGGAGCGGCATCCATAGCGCGCTTCACCCGGCTCAGATTCCATAAAGCAGTTTGTGAAGAATCTCGGTTGGACTAAGAATTGGGCACTGGATTCTGATGTCGTCGCTGCCGGGGTGAAGATGACATCGCGGCTCGTCGAGCGGCTCGTGGACCCCATGCTCAGGATTAAGGTCGAATCGCAGAAACGCTGGACTTAAACCTGCGGCTCTCCGCAAGTGGAAGCGATAGCTGATAAGGCGACGTACCTGACCCGCGTACTCCGCTGTAAGTGAAAAGCTCAAGCGACCGCCGTTGGAAAGATGTAGAAACTGACCGCCTTCTTGGCCTTGGTCGAAAGTTTCGCCGCACCACACCGTCAAAGTTTCTGGATTCCGCCGGTCGCGTCTGTGTCGCAGTAAGGGAATAATCTCGAATGGTGCTGTTAGAAGCGTCCCATCGTCGGAGGCTTCTAACAACAGGGCCCGAATTTCGGTTACCAGTTCGTCTATGGAATGAGCCAGCGGCGATTCCGTGAGACCCGCACGGTCTTGCAGGTGACGCGCGGATGTGCGTGCCTCATCGAGGCCCAATGAGGTCGCCTCGGCCGAGCAGCGCGAGCCACTCCGCAAAAGCGGGCTCGTCGTCGAGTGTGCCAGCTTCCGCGCGCTTGACCACCTCCTCGTCTGTCAGATTCGTCGCGCGACGAAATGCTGCAAGCCTTTCAGTTCGTTCTTCCTCCTCGCGTGCCGGACCGTCTTCGAGTTGCCAAATACCGCCTGCAAACCAACTGGCGATGTTCGGACTGTTGTCCGACAACATGGTTCCCTGCCGCTCCGACAGAACGAACACAACGGTTGACATGCCTTCGAGACGACTGCGCATGCTGTCAAGGGTGTTCCACTCTACCGGCGAGAACTTTTCAAGTCCGCTTACAACCGTGAGCGATTCACGGCTATGGCGAATAATGCGGACCAGTTCGCGAGGGTTGTCGAATTCCGAAATGTGATTGACCTTGCGCTTCGCAATCGTGGGTAGTTCGGTCACAATCGCCTGCGCCGTAGCCGGGACATTGCGTTCTGGTACGATCAGCGCGAGCCAATCACCTTCGGCAGGGCGCGTAGCGGCGCGGAGCACAAACTCAGAAATTGAGGTTGGGACCGGCGTCCTCATTTAGAATCCGCTAACGACTCCAAGAGCGGAGCAATCGTCGGGTGGACGTCGTAACGCGAGCGGCCGTTCTGGTATTCGAGCACACGCCTCGTCACAAGAAGCGCGATGTCTTTGTCTGACGATGACACGAACGTTCCCGACTTCCGCACACGTTGAAGGGTTTTCATTTCAGCATCGTCGAGACCCACCATCATGCTGCGGCCGAATGCGTCCACGGCGCGGTCAACGTGGTCAGTCGCGATTGTGTTCGACCCGCTGACGTAGGCTTCCTCTCCGGCCGAGCGCGCCAGCGACAACATGTCCCGGATAACGCCGCCTGAATAGTGCGTCAGACTGTCGGCGGCTTCTGGTGCAAGAATGTCTTTGGGTATTCGCCGCAAAAGCACTTGCTTCAAGAATGACGGCCCAGCTTCGTTCGCAACATCCACCGGAGAAACGTAGTAAGTATGGTCGAACCTGTCTGTCAGCGGGCGATTCGCACCGAACAGAACACGCAGAGGACCGACGACAACCACACCAAGCCCAAGTTCCCTCAGACCTCGGATGTCGTTAGCGATTACCGTCCCGAAGGCGTCCATGTTTGGTGCTCGGTCCAGTGAGTCCATTAACAACACGACGTTGTGTCGGCTTGACACTTCGCGCGCCGCCTCAATCAGGACCTTCACAGACTTGAGTCGTGCCGCGCTCGTGTAGTCGAGAGGCGGGTCCGGTGGCACCAGCACACCCTCGACTTTGAAATGTCTGCCACTTGGTCCGTAGTCGTCGTAGTCCGCCTCATCGTCATCCACCCACAGTGAGTAACCTTGCGCGGCTGTTCTGAACTCCTCGCGCGCTTTCTTCGCGACGTCTGTCTTTTGCTGAGCGAGGTATTCGCTCAGCGCAAGGCCAGCAATCACGATGAGTACGCCAGACTTGAGATGATTCAAGTCATGGTGCGACGCCACGTCGATGTACAGCGGCAGTGAATCGGGAAGCTCACGTAGCCGCTGCACCGAAACCAACAGTTGCGTGCTTTTTCCGGTGCCAATTCCTCCGACAACAAGATGCGATGATGTGGGTTCAAGGTCAAGCCTCGCGGTGAGTTTTTCCGCGACCGCGCTGGCCCCGGTGGGCACCGGGACGTACAAGCCTTCCGTCACGGCGCGCATCGGCGTCGCACCGGTCGTGAGTCGGTTCATGTACTGGCGGAATCGTTCGCGTCGGTTCGTCGTCGTCTCAGCAGGTGACATCGTAGCCCTGACCATCATACGTCGGGAAGCTAGCGTCGCCGCGTCCTGCTATTGCAGTTTGCCTGAATCGGGTGTCGGGAAATTCTGCAACCAGTCGCTCGCGCTGGTCGGTAGAAATTGCAGGACCGAAATGAGCGCATAGCAGTCTTGCCGAAGAAATCTGACGGTCGCCGCTCGGTTCGCGGCTTGAAGTTGGACGGCGCCATCATGAGCGCAAGAATATCCAGAAATGGACCCGCTCGCCGTGACGATGCGCTACGGCCCTTGACAGCGGAACTGAACGGTGAGGCTAGTGCCAATGCCAGGCCCATTTGGGCGGTGGTGTGGGCGCGGGCCGGTGTGTCGGTCGATAACGAACCCGACTGACGGTCGGCAGTTGAATATCTGCCGAGTGGCAGCGCGCGGTGCGGGCCGTGCGGTGGAAGCCTCATTGTCATCAGTCGCAGCCGGGCAGACCCGAAGGACTCGGTGCGCCTCGTGTTCCTGTGCGCGACGTGGCTCACAGGTTTCGATGTGCCGAGTTGCTCGAACGTGTACCTCGACAAGCCGATGCGCAATCACACGCTGATGCAGACCATCGCGCGCGCGAACCGAGTGTTTCCCGGCAAGCACAGTGGTCTCATCGTCGACTACGCGAACGTTTTTGCGTCCCTGGAGAAGGCGCTGGCTATCTACGCCAAGGGCCAGGCCGGGGCGATGCCCGTTCGCGATAAACAGCAAGCAATTTGTGGCGGAATTGCGCACGGCGGCCGACGCGGCGCGGGTGTTTTGCCGCAACCACCAAGTCAATCTGGACGACATCGAGGCGCCGCCAGCAGGCAGCCTCGACCGGCTGACGGCTATTGCCGATGCGGTCGACCGACTGATTTCTCGCGACGCGACCCCCAACGACTTCCTGGCGCATGCACGGCGGCTCGTCACGTTGTATCAAGCGGTGAAGCCTGACGCCGCGGTTCTCGTGCTGGCCTTGCGCGTGTCGACGTTGACGTGTATCGCCGACACGATTCGGTCACGCACAGGCGGGCCGAGCGCGGACATCACGTCGGTGATGGGCGACGTCAACGCGTTGCTCGATGCTTCGATTGCCGCGGATGGATTCCGAATTCGAGACGCGTCGTCTGGGTCTCGCGTTCGCGAGAAGCGGGAGACGTATGGCGAATCCAACGCGGCGGTCGACCTGTCGGCCATCGACTTCGACGCGCTCGCGGCGCGATTCAAGACGGCGATGTGGAAGAACGTTGAGCTGGAGCAATTGAAGTCCGCAGTGCGCGCGCACACTCGACCGCCTCATTCGCGTCAACAAGACACGTGCGGACTTCCTCGCGAAACTTGAGGAGTTGATTGAGTCTTACAACTCCGGCAGCCGCAACATCGACGAACTACTCCGGGACCTGCTCGCGTTGAGCCGCGCCTTGTCCGACGAGCAACAGCGCGCCGGTCCGCGAGCAGTTGACGGAGGGGGAGCTGACCGTGTTCGGCCTCCTCACGCGGCACGGTCCAGAGCTGAACGCCGACGAGCGCGCCGAGGTCAAGAAGGTTGCGCGGCATCTGCTTGAACGAGTCCGAGCCGCGCTCATCTTGAACTGGCGCCAGAAGGCGCAGGCGAGTGCGCAGGTGCGGCTCGCCATCGAAGATGTCCTGGACGAGGAACTGCCGCGCGCGTACACGCCGGAGCTCTTCAAGGTGAAATGCGCGGCTGTATTTGAGCACGTGTTCGAGACGTTCAGCGACGCTGAGGCGGTGTAGTAAACCTCACAATTCGAGACAAGGAGCACGATGGCTCCTCACGCCAGGGTCGACCGACCCGCGCTATCAGCATCCGGCAGCCCTACGTTGAATTGATTCTCCGGGGCAAGAAGACCCGAGAATTTCGTTCGCGCCCGACAAACATTCGCGAGCGCGGCTGACTCTACGCTGCCCTGCGCCCTGCGGCGTGGCGGTCCGAATGGCGCAAGGTCGGCAAGGAGCCCGGAGACCTCGCGACTGGAGTCATCGTTGGTTCCGTTGAAATTGCCGATTGCCGCTGGGATTGACGCATAGGGTGTTACGCGTACACCCTGAAGGCGCCGAAACGATTGACCAAGCCCAAGAAGCCGAGCGGCAATCAACACCCTGCTTTTGGCGGCCTCGGTTCTGACGAGCGCGAGACAACTG
>QHWB01000042.1:0-158775 GCA_003222395.1 Acidobacteriota bacterium | reverse complement strand
CGGTGTGACCGATGATGATGTTGATGCGCTACTAGCGTTGAATCTCGCGGAGAATACGGTGCGCGTCAACGCCCAGGGCGTCAGCCACCTCTAAGAACTCGACGACATCCAGCCGACGTTCTCCGCGCTCGAATTTTGAAACGAAGGATTGCGGTCGATTGAGCTTCTTTGCCAGGGCGACCTGCGTGAGTTTCGCATTCGCTCGCGCGTCGACGAGGAGTTGACGGAGATGCTCGCTGCGCCGCGTGAACGCCGACTTCGGCACGTCGGCAGTCTGCAATCCCGTTTCGGAATATCCCAAAACGGGTTAGACTCGCGATCCGATGACCGATTCTGTCGTCGCGCGACCGCGCTACATGACCGTTGCCCAAGCAGCCGAGTACCTCGGCATGACAGAATCGGCGCTTCGCAGCCGCATTAAACGTGGTGATGTCACCTTCATCAGAGACGGCAATCGGATACGGTTCGACCGCTTGGCACTCGACGCATACATGAGAAATCGCCGTGTCGACCGTGCAGACGCATCGTCGCGGCATGCTCACCCAGACGCTCGCCAGCAAACGCCGAGACCCGATGCGGCGCGACCGACGGTGTCCGGCACGAGGTCCGGGGACAGGGCCGCGAATCCTGAAAAGCGGTCTCGGGCCACAAAGGCGCACCGTCATCCGGCAAAGTCAGGCGTCTCCGTCGCGCGCATCGCGCAGGCCCGCGAGAACATCGGTCGGCCCGCCATATTCGACAAGCCGCTCGCGCGAACCTTCATGCTAAGCGCTCGCGCGGTCGCACTACTGTCAACCGCCGCCAAAGAGCGCGGCTGGTCGCGGTCAGACCTCTTGGAGTACTGCATCGTCGAGACGCTTCGACCGGGCGCCAAACGGCGGTAGCCGTGGTGGCACGCGATGCAGTGGAACTGCACGACGACGTTCTCACCTGACTGTCCGCGTGCCGCCGGTCGGAGTTCCGGTCCGTCATCGGTGAACGTTTTCGTCGCCGCCGCACTCAGAGCTCAGCGCGAGAGTAGCGCCAGCCTGCCGCGTTACGCCCGGAAGTAGGAAGCGAGTCGCGCCGTCACCAACCGCGCCTTATCTAGCTGCAAAATTGCAGCAGTTGAAATAGAAATTTTCAAGCATACAGAGGAGGACGCTAAAAAATGGAGCACGCCCTGCTCGCCGCGGTGCGCGCGCGAGGACTACGTCAGTGGCAGCTTGCTGTCGAGGCTCGACTCCGCGAGTCGCGGGTGTCGCACATCATTAGGCACGGCGGCGCGACAGCAGAGGAGCGGCAGCGAATCGCCGAGGCGCTCGGAATGGACGAAGGATTGCTGTTCGGACGTGACGTCAACATCGCGGCAATTCTGAATGCCGTTGCCGGCGACGAGCCGCCAGCCGCAGTCTAAAAAGACGAACGCCCGCAACCGGGATTAGCGGCAGCGGGCGGAAACCAGAGGAACCACCAGTGCTGACAATCGTACCACATCGTCATCTGTGTTTCCGGCATGGCCGGGCGCGTGCCCGCCGTGCTGGACGACGAACTCACTAACCGGGACCACGATTGGTCCGACGCCGTCCGGGCCGACCAAGTTCAGTGGTCACCCGACACAAACCAGGAACGGCTCGAACGCCAAGAACTCGCCGCCAACATCGCACGCGTCGACCAGTTGCTGTCCGACATCGGGCTGTATCGTGAGGCCAACGTCGTCATCCGACTGTATGGCGACTACCTCACGTACTGCGAGGCGTGGCACGTAGCCGTCGACGAAGCCAGCCGCCTCACACAACAGGTCAAGCGCAAAGACGACATCATCGCGCGACTGCGCGAGACCAACCGGGACTTGCTCCGCATCGCGCGTGAGAGGCCGCATGCCGACTGATGTCGTGCGCCCGAGGACGCGGTCCGAGGAGGGCCGCCGGATTTTTGAACGACTCGATGACGGTCGCCGCTGCATCCTCCGGCTGGTCGACCTTGGGGTGACGTTTGATGTGGACCGACTGCGCCGTGAGCGACAGGACCTGATTGGCGAGCTGGCTATCAGGCTGGACAACAACGGTCCCTGGGAAGGCATCCGAACTGCCTCAGATGGGACGGTGTCGCTGGCCGACTTCAATCTCGGCTCGCTGTCCGCTCGAAAACAACGTGCGCAGCACCTTCGCGAGGTCACGAAGACCGCCGACATCGATTGGTTCGCGCTCATCGAGGAGTTGTCTCGCGAGGTAATTGTCGCAGAGCGCGAGGGCAGCGGCGCCGTTTCGCTCGCGAGTATCGACGTCCCGACTGAAGACGCTTGGGAGGTTGCCGGCGTCGCGCTGCTTCAGCGGCATCCGGTCATCCTCTTCGGCGATGGTGGCGCCGCAAAGAGCTATCTCGCGCTGTGGTTCGCGATGCAGCTCGCCGCGCGCGGCCTTCGCGTGCTGTATTGCGATTGGGAGTTCTCGGGCGAGGAGCACGCGGCAAGACTGCGACGGCTGCATCAGGGCGCGGCACTGCCCGAAATTCGATACCTGCGCTGCCACCGTCCGATGGTGCATGAAGTCGACCGCATTCGTCGCATCGTGAAAGCGGAGCGGACTAACTACGTCATCTGCGACTCGGCCGCGTTCGCAGCGGACGGACCACCGGAATCGGCTGAGACCGCAGCCGCCTACTTCCTCGCTGTCCGTCAATTCGGTGTCGGGTCGCTGCACATCGCGCATGTGACCAAGAGCGAGGATGGCGACCAGAAACCGTTCGGCAGCGTGTTCTACCACAACAGCGCCCGCGCGACGTGGAACGCTAAGCGCGCGACCGATACCGCTGTCGAAAACGAAATGGTCGTCGCGCTCTACAACCGAAAGTCGAACATCGGCCCGTTGAGACCAACGGTCGGGTTCCGGTTCCGATTCGAGCCGACACGGACCATCATCGAGCCGGCCGACGCGGCGACATCGAGCGAAGAACTTGCGGCGGCGATGCACCTGAACGAGCGCATCAAGGCGGCGATGCTGTCGTGCGGCCTACCAATGAGCATCGAGCAGCTTACCGAGGAAACCGGCGCGAACAAAAATTCTGTAACGCAGGCGCTCAGGCGCGGACACAGGGCGGACCTGTTCGCGAGGACAACGACCGAAAAGGGCGTGCTCTACATGCCAGGGCCACGGATGCGCCGATGACAGGCTGTCACCGTGTCACTGACAAGGCGTCATCGCAGTGACAGTGACAACCACCCCCTATAAGGGGGTGTCACTGGCTGGTGTCATTGGGAAAAAACAAAATGCGGGACGCACATCTCCAACGGCAAGACGATTCACAATCGCTCGACCAACGGTCGCCATTCGTGCCGAATCAGCAGCAGCTGCGCTATCTCCGGGCGTATCTCGACCCATCAACGCCGGCAAACATCAAGGCTGTCGCGGAGGCGGCTCGCGTCAACCGCCGAAACATCTACCGCTGGCTCGACGACCCAAACTTCTGTGAATGGTTCGCAGCGCAATGTCAGCGCGTCTTCATGCACCGGGTGCCGGCGATGTGGCAGAAGTGCATCGAGCTGGCGTCCGCAGGCTCACCAGAGCACATCAAACTGGTCGCGCTGAGGACCGGTGAGTTGCGGCCAGGAGCCGAAAACGGCCGCGGCGCCGGCATCTCCCAAGTTTTTATCAACGTGCCACGTCCAGGCCGTGAGCACGGCTTCGTTGTCGACGTGGGGCCGGCGGTGCTGCCGCCGGCTCCGAGCGACGAGGAACACTGAATCAACTGAATTGAACGTGACCCGAAGGACGGGCTGACGATGATGATTGAAATCCCCTTCTGTTGAAACCGCTACCGACGACGACCCCTACGACGGACTTCCGCCGGATGTGTTCGAGACCATCGTCGACGCGTTCGTCAATGCTCTCGTAGCCGAGATAGCTTGTACAACCGCACAGGCCTATGATACTGTAGAGCTGCATGGCAAAAAGGCTTCAGGTCACAAAACGACGTCGCGCGAAGACCCGCGCGCGGATGATGGTCACGACGGTTGCTCTAGACACGACCACCCACGAGAGGCTGAGGGTCATCGCGGTCAAGGAGCGCACGGTGTTAACCGAATTGGTGCGCGACGCCGTGGGCGAGTGGCTTGACCGTCGACGAGCGAAATCGAGTAGGAGAAGGACCCGATGATTGCCGGCGTATACGCCAGAAAGTCAACCGAACAAAACGGCGTGTCCGACGAGGCGCGGTCGGTCACACGGCAAGTCGAGCACGCTCGCGCCTATGCGGCGCGCAAAGGCTGGAAGGTCGCTGACGAGCACGTCTACGTCGACGACGGCATCAGCGGCGCCGAGTTCCTGAAGCGACCCGGATTCGTCCGGCTGATGAGCGCCGTGGATACGGGAAACAGGAAGCCGCCGTTCCAGTTCCTCGTTATGAGCGAAGAATCACGCCTCGGTCGTGAGATGGTCGAAACGATGCGTGCTCTGTATCAACTCGTGAAAGCGGGCGTCCGTGTCTTCTACTACCTTGAGGACAAGGAGCGCACGCTCGATGGTCCGCTGGACAAAGTGATGATGGCGATGGAGACGTTTGGTGCCGAACTAGAACGCGAGAAGTCGCGTCAGCGGACCTACGATGCGATGGCGCGGAAGGCGAAGGCGGGCCATGTCACAGGTGGTCGCGTGTTCGGATATGACAACCGCGACATGCTCGACGCCAGCGGCAAGCGGTCGCACGTCGAGCGCATCATCAATGACGACGAGGCGACTGTTGTTCGGCGAATCTTCGAGATGTCTGCCGCGGGTCATGGATTCACCTGTATCGCGAAGGCGTTGAACGCGGAACGCGTCCCCACACCGCGCGCGCAGCAGGGCCGACCGGCAGGGTGGTCGCAATCATCCATTCGCGAAGTTCTATTACGACCGCTATACAAGGGCGATGTGGTCTGGAACAAGAGTCGAAAGCGGGACAAATGGGGACACAAACGGCAGGCGCCACGGCCAGAGCATGAGCATGTGCGCGTCGCCGTTCCTGAGCTGAGAATCATCAGTGACGAGCTGTGGAACGCAGCGCACGCGAAGTTGTCGGCGCGCCGGCAGAACTACCACCGTCCAGAGCGCGACGGGTTTAGCCGACCAGTCGATGGCCGCCAGTTGAAATATCTCCTCAGTGGTAGCGCGCGGTGCGGCAGTTGCGGCGGCAGCCTGATTGTCGTGAGCCGGAGCCACGGCAAGCGGCGCGCGTTTTTCTACGCGTGCTCCTCCTTCTACAAGAAGGGCAGCACCGTCTGTGCGAACAACCTGCTGACGCCGGTCCCCTCTGCCGACAACGCCGTGCTCGCCGTGCTCGAAAGCGACGTCCTCCGTCCGCGACTGGTCGACGCCATCATCGCGGAGTCCGTCGACCGACTGACGCGCCCACGCCGCAGCGACGACTCCAAACGCGCCGCCGTTCAGCGCGCCATCACAACCGTCGAGGTGGAGCAGCAGCAACTCGTGGCCGCCGTCACAGCGGGCGGAGCTGACGTGTCCGCGCTCGTGGCCGCGCTTCGCGAACGACAGGAACGGCTCGTCCACTTGCGAGCGCAGCTCTCGGCATTGACCACTCCGCCGGCAGTGCCGTCGTGCGACCATGCGGCCCTGACGCAGGCGGCTCGGCAACGACTCGCCGACTGGCGCAGTCTGCTGCGCGCGAACGTTGCCGACGCGCGACGTATCCTCGCGAAGCTGCTCGATGGTCGACTGACATTCACGCCGCGAGTGGATGGTCAACGACGGTTCTACGAGTTCACCGGGAAGGGAAAGATTCAAGACGTTCTGGAAGGAATCTTCGAGGTTGCTGTCACTACGAATGGCGTCCCCAACGGGATTCGAACCCGTGTTTTGGCCTTGAAAGGGCCACGTCCTGGGCCTCTGGACGATGGGGACGCACCGGATGGAACTCAAAATTGTACCACACGCCTATTCGACAAGTGCTCAGCCGGCGACTGGTGACATGCTTCACCGATGATGTCCGCTGCAATCTTCGCACTGGCCGCGAGCGTGAACGCGGTCCAGCAGTTTCAGATGATCGAGCAGTCGCTGATGAACGCGATTACGGCAGGCGATCGCGCGCCCTGGGAGCGTGTGATGGACGCCGATTGCGTGCTCACGACCGAAGAAGGGGAAGTCCTGACGCGCGAAGCGTTCCTGAAGGATCTTCGTCCGCTGCCGCCGGGTCTTTCCGGCGCGATTGCCGTTCGCGACCTCACGTTACAGGAACGATCCGATGTCGCCATCGTGCGATTTCTCGCTGATGAGTCCGAAACGGTGTTCGGCCAGCGATTGGCGACGAAGTATCGCGTCACCGACACAGTCCGCCGCAGCGGGACGGCCTGGAAGATGATCGCGTCGCACGTGTCGGTCGTCACCGTCGATCCGCCGCCACAGAAGGTCGCCGCCGACGGCTGGTCTGGCCTTGCCGGCACCTATCAGCTGAAACCTGATGGATGGACCCTCCACGTGGAACTGCGCGACGGCGTGCTGTACGGTGGCCGTGATCCGGCGAAGCTGCGTCGGTTCAGCCCGTTAACGCCGACGTCGTTCGTCTTGCAAGGATCCCTCGGCGAATGGCTCTTCGTCGTCGAGCGCGACGGTAAAGCATCGCGTATCGTCGACTTCCGCAAGTTCGAGCCGCTGGTGTGGACGCGAATCGAGTGATGACGAAATGACGACGGCGCTCGCGTACGCGATTCCGCTCGCCTTCGCATCCGGCCTCAATCTCTATGCGACGGTCGCAGTGCTCGGGTTGAGCTCGCATTTCGGGCTCGTCGCGCTGCCCGACCAGTTCCGTGCCTTCGACAATCCGATCGTGATTGGCGTCGCGCTCGTGATGTACGCCGTCGAGTTCGTCGCCGACAAGGTGCCGTGGTTCGATTCGGTGTGGGACGCCGTTCACACCGTCGTTCGTCCGATCGGCGGCGCGTTCGTCGCCGTCACCGCCATGGCGCCGGCCTCGCCGATGGCGACCATCCTCGGAGCGCTCGTCGGAGGCTCGGTCGCGTTCACGACGCACGCGGCAAAGGCGAGCACACGCGGCGTCGCGAATGCGAGCCCTGAACCATTCAGCAACTGGTTCCTCAGCTTCATCGAGGACATTGTCGCGGCCGGCCTGTCGTACATCGCGCTCGCGCATCCGCTCGTCGCGGCGACCATCGCGATCGTCCTGCTCGCGGCCATCGGTCTCTTCGCCTCGATCATCGTCCGCGCGCTGCGGCGGCGGTTCGCGCGCGAAATCAGACAATAGCCGCCCTTACGATTCCGACCTGTCGCTCTTGCAACGTTACACGTTCCGGAGTGCAGAGAGGGCCGCCGCAATTCATTCCTCGAGAACGCGCGTTTGTTTGGCCGCGCTGAACGTAGGGATGGCCGACGCGGCTATCGGATGCTGGGACGCGAAGTACACCCGGCGAGCGCACCCGTTCGATATGACGAACGATTCATGCTCGGCGTCACCCGATCCTTCCGCAGCTTCAGCGACGCGCTCGAAGAAGTCGTGAATGCGCGCGTCTTCGCCGGCATTCATGTCAGGACGGCCTGGGAAGACGGAACCACGCTCGGCAAGGCGGTCGCGCAGCACGTGCTCGACCATATGTTCCAGGGCGTCCGATAAACCCGAGCTTCTTCGATCGCGCATGCGTAGCATGACGCGATGTGCTTCGCATTGAATCCGGTGCTCGATCAGCAGCTCGTCGGTAACCTCAGCGAGCACCGGCGATTGCATCTTGAATTATCTCGAACCTCTGGCGTAGGCTGTCCTCCCCCCGAATCCCGACACACAACGAGGAATAAATGATCGCACGCCGTTTCTACGTACTGACAACCGTCCTGCTCGCGTTCATCGTCTGCGGAGCAACGGTCGCGACCCAGACGCCGACCATCGGCCGGGAGATGGCCGTGCCTCGGCACCTGCAGGACGGTGAGGAGTTCACGCTCTCCACAAAAGCGCTCATCGAACACGGCCGCACGCTGTTCACGGCGGCTTGGACGATCGAGGACGGCGGCGGCCGTCCGCTGACCAAAGGCACTGGCAATCCGCTCGGGGATACGACGAGCCCGCTGCTGTTCCCCCGCAATTTCAATCGCATCTCTGCGCCGGACGCCAATTCCTGCGCCGGTTGTCACAACCTGCCGTTCGGAATCCCCGGCGGCGGCGGCGATATCGTCGCGAACGTCTTCGTGCTCGGGCAGCGCTTCGATTTCGCAACCTTCGATGGCAGCGACACGACGCCGACGCGCGGTGAGATGAATGAAATAGGACAGTCGTCGCAGCTGCAGAACATCGCGAACTCGCGGGCGACGCTCGGCATGTTCGGGTCGGGCTTCATCGAGATGCTGGCGCGTCAAATCACCGAAGAGCTGCAGGCGATCCGCGACATCACTCCGCCTCGCGGATCGCGCGCGCTCGTCTCGAAAGGGATCTCGTTCGGCACGATCGCACGCGCGCCGGACGGCGGGTGGATCACGTCGGGAGTGCAGGGGATCGCGGCGCCAAGCCTGGCGACGAGTGGACCAAAAAATCCGCCGAGCCTCGTCATCCGTCCTTTCCACCAGGCCGGCAACGTCGTATCGATCCGACAGTTCTCGAACAACGCGTTCAACCATCATCACGGCATTCAGTCGACCGAACGATTCGGCATCGGCACCGATCCCGATGGCGATGGCGTCGTGAACGAGATGACGCGCGCCGACGTCACCGCCGTCTCGATCTTCCAGGCGACGATGGCCGTGCCCGGGCGTGTGATTCCCAACGATCCCGACATCGAGGCCGCCGTGCTCGTCGGCGAGCAGCGTTTCGCATCGATTCGATGCGTGACGTGCCACGTCCCGGCGCTTCCGCTGGATCGACAAGGCTGGATGTTCACCGAGCCCAACCCGTTCAATCCGGCCAGTCCGCATAACCTTCTCGTTGGTGAGGCACCGAGCATCACCGTGGATCTCTCGAGAGACGATCTGCCGAATCCGCGTCTCAAGCCGCAGCGCGGCGTGGTCATGGTTCCTGCGTACACGGATCTCAAGCTCCACGACATCACGACCGGACTACCCGGCGATCCGAATATCGAGGCGCTGGACATGAATCAGCCGGCCGGATCGCCGGGGTTCTTCGCCGGCAACCGCAGGTTCCTCACGCGCAAGCTGTGGGGCACCGCGAACGAGCCGCCGTTCTTCCATCACGGGCAGTACACGACGCTACGGCAGGCAGTGCTCGCGCACGCCGGCGAAGCGCTGGCGTCGCGGCAAGCCTTCGAGGCGCTCTCGGAATACGAACAAGGATCAGTCATCGAGTTCCTAAAGACTTTGCGGGTCCTGCCGCCGGGCACGAAGCATCTTATCGTCGACGAGCACGGCGAGAAGAAGCGCTGGCCGCCTCGCCACGATGACAATTGACACAAAAGATTCGACAGTGAGATTGACAACTCACGGAGCGGAGCGTATAGACAAAGCTTCAATTCGGGCTGGCAGCGCGCAGTTCTCATTCTCCGGTTCCACCGATCAGACGTACCTCACGTCTTGAGCAAGGAGGCCACGATGAGACGCACAGCCATTGGGCACTTTCTCCGCGCGGGACCCAACGTCGTATCGCGACGCCGCTTCTTCGGGATCGGCGCAGGCGCTGCCGGAGGCGTCCTCGGCTCCGGTCTGTGGACTCCCGTGCTCGGCGAGCGCGGCGACGACGATCGAGAGCGGGCAGGCGAGGGCACAGCCTGCCCCGAGCAGAATCCGATTCCGCACATCAACCGCGCAGCGGGGCCGCAGACGTTCGGTTCGTTCCATTTCTTCTTCCCCGGGCCGATCGACGGCACGCCGTCGGCGAGCGATCCCGAGCCGCCGGCGGCACACGCCGCAGGCCGCGACCCGTCGCTGATCTTCAACTTCAGTGGCGTCGTCGGGCAGGCAGATCTGGATATGAGCGGGGTCGGTACAGACCTGACGACCGGCGCCAAATCCGACTACACGTTCCATACCGACATGCGGTTCATGAAAGGAAGGTTCGTCGGAACAGACGGACGGGTCCACAGGGGCGCCTTCGCGTTCATATGACTCGACAGCACATCGGGCTCGTTGGGCCCGCATTCCTACGATCCAGGCCTCAGTGAGAGCGAGGTCGTGTGGACGACCGAGATCCCTGAAGACGGTGTGGACTTCAGCGTGAGCGAAGAAGCAGCGTCACTTCACGTCAAGAACGTACTCGCCTTCGACACCTTCACCGTCGCGAACTCGCTCGACCAGCATCACCCAATGGGGTCAAAGCTGAACGCGATCATCAACTCGCTCCGGATAGACTGGAGCCGCACCATCACGCGCCGATCGCACACGGACTGCGTCGACGCGTTCCGGGGAAACTTCTTCGAGGACTCCGCAACCATCGAGGTAACGGCCACCACGCTGCCCGTCCCGGCCGCCGAATGTCCGCCGCAGCAGGCTCGAAGCGGATTCCGATTCGTGTCGAGCCGGACGACAGCGGTGCACTTCGCTCAAATTGGACGAGAGCGCAACGGCGTCTTCTTCGCGTGACGAATCGGTGAGCGTCCGCGGATCACGCCGCTGTCCCGGCGACGCGGCGTGATCGGCTAGACGATCGCCCCGGCCTTTCGCAGCAGCGCGATCTCCTCGACACTGAATCCATAGTCGACCAGCACGGCGGTTGTGTGCTCGCCGAACAGCGGCGCGCGGCGCGCCGGATTGGTCGGCGTGGAACTGAGCTTGATCGGCGATCCGAGCGCTTTGATTCGGCCGAGCGCCGGATGGTCGACGTCGACCGCCATCTCGCGCGCCACGACTTGCGGGTTGGTGAACACGCGCGCATAGTCGTTGATCGGTCCGCACGGGATCTCGTTCTGCTCGAGCAGCGCGAGCCAATGGCTCGCCGGCGCCTTCGCAGTCACCTCCTCGATTCGCGCGGCGAGCGCCGCCTGATTCTTCACGCGCGCCGGGTTCTCGGCGAACTGCGGATCGGCGAGCCACTCGGGATGCCCCAGGAGATCGCACAGCCGCTTGAACAAACGATCGTTGGCGGTTCCGAGCGTGATGTAGCCGTCGGCGCAGCGAATCGCCTGGTACGGCGCGAACATGCGATGCGCCGATCCCATCGGCTGCGGCGTGCCGCCGGTCGTGAAGAACTCCGTCGCTTCCCAGACCGAGAGCGCCACGCCCGCTTCGACGAGCGACGTGTCCACGTGCTGGCCGAGTCCGGTGCGATGACGATGCTCGAGCGCCGCGAGGATACCGACGGCCGCGAAGAGGCCCGCGCCGAGATCCGTCAGCGGCACGCCCGCCTTCACCGGCGCGCCGCCGCGATCGCCCGTGATCGACATGATCCCCGACACGCCCTGCGCAACGAGATCGAAGCCGCCCTTCGCCCGATCGGGTCCGGTTTGTCCGTATCCCGATATCGACGCGTAGACGAGCCGCGGGTTGATGGCCGACAGCGTCTCGTAATCGAGGCCGAGCGCCGCGACCACGCCGGGCCGGTAATTCTCGACGAAGATGTCGCACGCGCGCGCGATCCGCTTCAGCGCGTCGCGTCCTTCCGGCGCTTTGAGGTTGACGACGGCGCTGCGCTTCCCGCGGTTGACGGCGTTGAAGCTGGGACTCTCGAGGCCGACTCCCCCGGGCATCTGACGCGTCGAATCACCGCCGGGCGGCTCGATCTTGACGACGTCGGCGCCGAGGTCCGCGAGGAGCATCGTGCAGTACGGACCCGCCATGACCTGCGTGACGTCGAGCACCCGAAGGCCGTCGAGCGCACCACGTGTAAGATTCCAAGCGCTGCGATCGCTGTCCGCCACGTCCCGTTTTGTACTTGACGGAGGAGTCCTTGTCCACCGCACAGACGTCGTTCGAAACCGACGCGCCGCTCGCGATGCTCACGTTCACGCGACCCGAGGCGCGCAACGCGATGACGTGGGAGATGTACGACGCCCTCGTCGACGCCTGCGACCGGGTGGATCGCGACGCGTCGCTGCGCGTGCTGGTCCTCCGCGGCGCCGGCGGCAAGGCCTTCATCGCGGGCACCGATATCGCGCAGTTCGAATCGTTCACGTCACCGGCGCATGGCGTGGAGTACGAGCAGCGGCTCGACGCGGTACTCGATCGCCTCGAGCGGGTGACGAAGCCGACGATCGCCGCGGTCCAGGGCGTCGCCGCGGGAGGCGGCTGCGCGATCGCGCTCTGCTGCGACCTGCGCGTCGCGACGCCGGACGCGGCCTTCGGCGTCCCCATCGCGCGCACGCTCGGCAACTGCCTGTCCGCCGACACGTGCAATCGCATGATCAGCCTGCTCGGTCCGGCGCGGTTCAAGGAGATCATGTTCACCGGTCGGTTCGTCCCGGCCGCCGAAGCCCACGCGCTCGGCCTCGTCAACCGCATCGTCGTCGCGGCGGAGATCGACCGCGCGGTCGGCGAGCTCGCCGCGGCCGTCGCGGCGAACGCGCCGCTCACGATCCGCGCGGTGAAAGAGCTGACGCGGCGGCTGATCGCCAGACAGCGCCTCGCGCCGGGCGAGGACCGCGACGTCATCGAGATGTGTTACACCAGCAACGATTTCAAGGAAGGCGTCGCCGCGTTCCTGTCGAAGCGCCAGCCTCGATGGACGGGCACGTAGCAAGCAGGAAGTTTGAAGTAGGAAGTTTGAAGTAGGAAGTTGTGAAGTATCGGCGTGCTCAGGAAGGCTGAAGCTCCAAGTCGGACGCGTGAAGCGGCTGTTCAGGGTGCATCGTGAACGCGAGCGCGGCGCCGAGAAGGAGCAGCGCGAGTGAGCCGATGAAGGGCAGATGCCAGTCGCCGGTCACGTCCGCCACATAGCCGAAGACAAGCGGTGAAAGGATCGCCGCGAGCGCCGATCCCGAATTCATGATCCCGGCCGCCGTGCCGGAATATTTCGGCGCGATGTCCATCGGAATCGCCCACATCGGACCGATGACGAGCTCGGCGAAAAAGAACGCGATGCTCAGGCAGACGACGCTGATTCTCAGATCGTGAGTGAGCACGATCGGCAGCAGCGTGAGAAACGATCCGAGAAAGCCACCGACGACGACCAGCAGTCGAGCCCGCCGCACGTTGGCCGTGCGTCTGAGGATGCGGTCGCTGGCGATGCCGCCCATCATGTCGCCAACGACGCCGGCAGAAAACACGGTCGACGAATACAGCGCCGACTTCATGATGTCCATGCGGTAGGCGTTGAAGAAGAACGACGGAAGCCAGTTCAAGTACAGCCACAAGGTCCAGCCGTAGCAGAAGTACACGATCATCACCGGGATCATCCGATACGCAATCGGACCCCACGGCACGTTCGGCATCTCCTGACGCACCAGAACGCCGCGATTCGGCAGCTGGTCGAGCTCGGCGCGAGTGATTCCCCGGTGCTCCGCGGGATTGTCCCGGTAGTACCAGAACCATCCGACGACCCACATGAGGCTGAAACACCCGAGCATCACGAACGATCCCCGCCACGTCAGCAGCGCGATGAGCCACGCGACGATCGGCGGCGTGATCATGTTGCCGAACCTGGCAAAGGCGTGCGTGATTCCCTGAGCGAAGCCGCGCCGGCCCGGCGGCGTCCACGTCTGCATCGCGCGCGTCGCGACGGGGAACGTGGCGCCCTCGCCGACGCCGAGCAGGACGCGCACGAGAAACAACGTCAGCAGGCCGCCGGCCAGACCGGTGAGCATCGTCGCGGCGGCCCAGATGACGCCGCAAAGGAACAACGTCCGGCGAGGTCCGACGCGATCGCCAATCCAGCCGCCGAAAATCTGAAAGAGCAGATAGGGATACCCGAACGCTGACAGCGCGAGGCCGAGCCGCGTGTTCGACAGGCCGAGGTCGCGGCGGATCTCGCTCGCGGCGGTCGCGATGTTGACGCGATCCACGTACGTAATCAGGTACATCACGCAGAGAAGTCCGAGGACGACTGTCGTTGAGCGCGGCCTTTTCATTGCGACGGGACAATATCACGCCGGCCGGTCTCCGAAGGCATCAAGGGCGAGATGCGTGAGCGGCATGCCGCTTGATCATGTGGTGCGCATGGAAACGAAGGACACGCCAACGGTCGAGATGTCGCTCGAAATGCTCAGCGAAGCGGTCGGCAAAGCGTCCGAGGATCTCCGCGCCGTACGGGCGACGCTCGATCTCGCGCGCGGCGATATCACGTCGCGCAACACGTCGATGTCGCGCGAAATCGTCAAAGACGCCGAGCGGGCGATCGATCGCCTGCGGCAGGCAGATGACTGTCTGCGCGATGTGTTGAAAGATCTGAGCCAACGAGATTAGCGGCAGGCCTGAAGGCCTGCGCTACCGTGCGCGTAGCGCAGCCCTTTAGGGCTGCTCAGAGACGAAAAAGCGGCCGGCCGTACACCAATCCCGGCCACGGGGTGCCGATCAGAATCAGCAGCGTCGCGACGCCATAGCACGCCATCAGTCGCGCGCGCTTGGCTCCGGGCGTCTGCGCCTTGCGCCCGAGCACCCGGCCGACGTGCACGAGCACGACGGCGACGAGCATCGCCGTCAGATGCTCCACCGCCCAGAACCGAAGTTGGGAAATGCGCATCGCCTCGCCGAAATGCGCGCGGATTTCGGCCATGTTCGGGCTGACGACCAGATAGAGCAGCAAGCCGAGGAGCAGCTGGACGTCGAGGGCCGTGACGAGCAGCATCCCCCAGCGATCGGCGATCGATCGGTCGCCCTCCACCTTGCCGCGCACGACCGCGAGCGTCGCGCCCACCGCCGCGACGATCGCGAGCCATCGAACCCAGGAGTGAATCAGCAGCACAGTCGAGTACATAAGGCCCAGTTTAGCCTTCCCGGCTCCGTCTAAGCGCTTCCTGGGCAGCGAGCATTTTGTGGCGCGCGCGCTCGACCGCGGCTTCGGCTTTCTTCACTGCGGCTGCCCGCTTGCGTGCTTCGGCTGCGCGCTTGCGAGCTTCTGCGGCCTCTTTTTTCTGCGTACGCCTCTGCGTAGGGACGGGGCTTGCTCCGCTCGCTCCTGTCGATCCGGGCCGAGCGTGCTCGGCCCTTATGCTTGTGGATGTTCGTGCGATCCTGACCGCTGGTTTCACGCCAGCGAGCGCCTCGAACCCCGCCGGCTGCAACGGCTGCGATAACCGCCCCGCCGCCGCCGGCGGTTCCTTGGCGAGCGACAGCGCTTCGAACGTCCGCATCAACGCGTCGGGAGCCGGGTGCGATCCCGCGTCGACGGCAAAGCGCTCGGCCTCCTTCACCGCGTCGGCCACGGCGCGGCGATGGGCGTCGTTTGCCTCACGCAAGTCCGCCGATTTGCCGGTGAGGGCGGCGATCTGCGCCGTGCGCAGCCGCTCGCCGCTTTTCATGAGCCGCTCGTAAACGCCGCGCGCCCGCCAGTAGACCTGATTCGCAGCCCACGCGACAACGCTCGGCTTCGCGAGCGTGCGCACGCGCGTCGCGTCGGCGCCGCGGACGGTCTTCACGAGCGCGTTGCGCTCGCGCGTGAACTCCTTCAGCGGTTGCTTGAACAGGTCGTCTATTCGATCGTCGAGAGATGACACCGCGACATTATGCAACCGTGCATCAGGGAACGCAGTCGCGAACTCTGCGTTTACGTTCCAGAAAAGGGCACGCGTCGTGCACCCATATGGTTGAACACGATGAATTGAGGAGGAGGTACCGACGTGTCAATCAGATCACTTGTCATCACCAGTAGCGCGGCGCTCGCGCTGAGCCTCGCGCTGCCGCCGAGTTCCAGCGCGCAACCGCCGCAGTCGACCCAGCCGGCCGCTTCGTCTCCGGCCAATCAGAGCCAGCCGCCGTCCGGCACGGCGTCGGGGACGACGGATCGTCAGGGGCAGACGCAGCAGCCGAGCGCCGCCGCGCCCAATCAGCAACAGCCGCCGACGCAGCAGCAGTCGCCGGCGCCGCCGGCCAATCCGGATCAACCGGCGAACGCGGCGACACCGGATCGCGGTCAGAACCGCGCCAACAGCGATCAGAATCGGACGAATCCTGACGCGGATCGGAACCGCACGCAGGGCACGACCGGAACGACCGGCCAGCGGACGACTGGAACGCCCGGACAGAGCACGGTGGGCACGACCGCGCAGGATCCCAACAACCCTGCCGCTACGGCCAACACGGCGGATCGCAGCAACCGTCAAAACCGCAGCGGCAATCTGCCAAAAACCGCGAGCCAGCTGCCGCTGATGATCTTCATGGCGCTCGGCGCGTTTGCTGGAGCGGGCGCTCTGCGGCTGTTTCGACTGGCGCGGTAAACAGGAGTAAAGGAGCGCTCGCCTAAGGCTCGCGCCACAAAGGCTCGCGCGATCGAACGCGCGGGCCTTTTCTATTTCAGAGCGCGAGACTCCCACCTTCGGAGCGCGAGGCTTTTAGCCGAGCGGTCGCGCGAAGGCTTTCGAGAAGCGTCAGGGGTGAGACACGGTCAGCGTGTAGTTCTCGCTCGTCGTCATCGTCCCCACATCGAAGACGAAAACGCAGTACGTGCCTTTCTGAAAAATCGGCCCGGTCAGCGACTGCGATCCGACGATCGACAGCGTGTTCTGTTGAAACAACGAGCAGTTTCCGCTCTGGACAATGCCCAGGAACGTGCCGAAGAAGCTGTTGAACGTCGGCGTCATCGCCGTCACTTTCACCGAGAACTCGCCCGTATTCGAGACGTTGAAGGTGTGAACCATGCCGTTCCCGCCGGGCGCGACCGTGCCGGTGAACGTTTCAGTCGTGTTCTTCGAAGGATCCGTGATGCCGCCGCAACTGATGCTGGCGAGCACGGCGAAGACGAACGCCGCCGCGGCGATGAATCGAATGCGCATGATGTCCTTTCCGGAGGGCCGGCGAAAGGATTGTCGCACGCGCTGGGGGAAGGGAGCTAGAGGACTGGCGTCAGCTTTCCTGCGGCGCCTTGCGCGTGTCGAGCAGGCGGAGGCCGGCGTGCATCAGGCGATCGGCCTGGCTCGCGAGCGACGCAGAAAGAATCGCGTGGCGCTCGGCGTCGCGCGCGAGCTTCTGCGCGAGGGAGATCAATTCCTGGCCGTCGCGGAGTCCGCGCGCCTTGGGTACAGCCGTTTTCAGATTCGACATGGACCTGTTCATCATCGCGCACACAATGGTACATGGCAACCTCAGCCGCCGCGCGTCCCGGCTATAATTCGCGGTCATGAAACAACTGCTGATGGCGTTGCTCGTCTCGGCCGTCTCGTCGGTCGCCGCGGCGCAGGATTCGCCGCTCGCGTGGGCGGCGCGGCTGGAAAACAGCTACCGCATCGTTCCCAACGTCACGTATCTGACTGCCAGCAACTGGGACGCGAAGCTGGACCTGTACGTGACGCGCACGCCGGACAAGCCGTTGCCGACGCTCATCTTCATCCATGGCGGCGGTTGGACCGGCGGCACGAAGGAAGGCCGCGACCTCGCGATCCTGCCGTACCTCGATATGGGCATGAACGTCGTCAACGTCGAGTATCGGCTCGCGCGTGTCGCCCAGGCGCCCGCGGCGGTCGAAGACTGCCGCTGCGCGCTCCGATGGGTGATTCAGCACGCGAAGGAATACGGCGTCGACGTGAACAAGATCGTCGTGTCGGGCGATTCGGCCGGCGGCCACCTTGCGCTCACCACCGGGATGCTGCCGGCGTCGGCAGGACTCGATCGCGAGTGTCCGGGGCCCGACAACCTGAACGTCGCGGCCATCGTGAACTGGTACGGCATTTCGGACGTGAGCGAGCTGCTCGACGGGCCGAACATGAAAGCGTACGCCGTACAGTGGCTCGGCAGCGCGTCGGATCGCGAGCAGATCGCCAGGCGCGTATCGCCGCTGACGTACGTCCGCGCCGGACTTCCACCCGTGCTGACAATCCACGGCGACGCGGATCCGACCGTGCCCTACACGCAATCGGTGCGGCTGCACAAAGCGCTGACCGACGCCGGCGTGGCCAACGAGCTGATGACGATCCCCGGCGGCAAACACGGCTTCGACTGCTGCACCCTCGCCCAGCGCACGAGCGCGTACGCGAAGATTCGAGAGTTCCTGACGCGGCAGCGCGTGCTCGACGCTCAGAAGCCACCGTCGACCGCGCAGGATCGCCAGTAAAAGATGCGGCGCCGGGGTCTTCTCACGGGCGCGACCATCGCGGCGGCGGTCGTCGTCTTCGCGGCGGCGTTCGCGCTCACGCCGCCGCGCGGACCTCGATCGATGCGCCAGTTCGATCCGAACCGGCTCGCGGATCTCGAGGTCCGCATGTGGCAGGCGTACTACTCGAAGGAGAGAGTGCGTCTGTTCGCGCTGCTGGTGACGATGCTGCACGAGCAGTATCACTATTCGTGGGCGACGGCGGCGCGCGAAGCCTTTCACCTGGCGCGCGCCGCAGCGACGTTCGGCGACTTGCGCGGCAACTACGAGATCGTCCTGCCGGATCTCGAAGCGGCGTATGCCACGGCGAGAGCATGGCTCAACGCCGGATTCGATCCGCGATCCGTCGCGCGGGCCGAGTTGAGCTGGTGGGTCGCCCGGCGGATTCCTGGTCAGAACAGTCCCGAACAGGTAGGGAGTTTGATGGCGGAGGAATACGCGTTGTTGTATGAAACGTCGCGGGCGCGCGTGGCGGACGCGGCGCTGCTGCGCGCGCAGGCAGGCGCGATGCGCGACGGCGAGGCGGCACACCCCGACTGGGACGCGATCGGGCGGCTGCTGCAGCAGTCGTATCGCGATCTCCTGCTGTCGCTGTCATTCGAGAATGCGAACTGACCATGGCTACGACTGCCGCGACCACCTCCTCGCCGCCCGAGCCGATGTCCTTCCGCGGCGTCCTGCGCGGCGACGTCATGCGCCGCGTCTGGTACGCTCAGGTCGTCAGCCTGTTCGGCGACTTCCTCGCGCTCTTCGCGGTCATCGCCGTGGTGTCGTTCCGGATGCATGCGACGCCAAAGGAAATCACCGGCGTGCAGATCGCCTACATGCTGCCGCTGGTCTTCATGGGTCCGATCGCGGGCGTGTTCGTCGACCGCTGGCCGCTCAAGCCGACGCTCATCGCGAGCGATTTGATCCGCGCCGTTCTGGCCTTGTTGCTGATCTACTCCGCTTCGATCTGGAACGTCTACGTGGTGCTTGCGGCGCTGAGCTGCGTCTCCGCGTTTTTCGGCCCGGCACAGACCGTCACGATTCGCACGCACGTGCCGGCCGAAGGGCTGATCTCGGCCAACGCCTTGATGCAGATCGCGTTCATGGGCAGCCGCATCGTCGGGCCGGCAGCTGCCGGCATGCTCGTCGGCCAGTTCGGCCCCAACGTGTGCTACTCACTCGACGTGCTCAGCTTCCTCGTGTCGGCGAGCCTCATCGGATCGGTGATGATCAGGCGGCCGGCATCGATGAAAGCGCCGACCGAATCGTCGAGCAATCGCATCCACGCGATCTGGATCGACATGCGCGAGGGGATGTCGTTCGTCGTGCATCACGGCCCCATCCTGTTCGTCGTTCTGGCGATGGCGGCGGGTCTGTTCACGATCGGATGCTTCGGTCCGCTCATCGCGATCTTCGTACGCGACTGGCTGCACGCGAGCCCGCGCACCTTCGGCATCGTCAGCGGGATGGTGGGGATCGGACTGCTCGCCGGCACACAGCTGATTCGGATGATGGCGCGTCACGCGACGAACGACACGCTCGTCCTGTCGGGCCTCGCGGGCATCGGCGGCGGTGTGCTCCTGCTCGGCGCGATCCCGCACATCGCGGCGACGCTCGTGTCCACGTTCGCGATCGGCTTCGCGTTCGCGGCCATCGTGGTCCCTGCGCAGACGCTGATTCAGCGCGAAACGCCGCACGAGATGCTCGGACGCGTGGGCAGCACGAACGCGTCGATCATCTTCCTCGGACAGATTCTCGGTCTCGTGTTGTCGGGCGTGCTGGCGCAGGCGATCGGCGTGCGGATGGTGTTCCTCCTGTGCGCCGCGCTGGCCGCGGCGCTCGTCGTCGCCGGGCATCTGTTCCTGCGATCGACACGCTGAACCGACATCAATTCACCGTTCAGTTCGTCAGATGGCGCCGAAGAGCGGACATCGTGCCGCTGCGCGCTCACAATCCGCGGTATACTGGCAGCGATCGAGGAACGCGTTAGGAGCATGCATGGGCCGCAAATTGTTCGTAGGCAATCTTTCATTCAACACCGATGAACGCCGTCTCGAAGAAGTCTTTCAGGCGATTGGTCCGGTGGACTCCGTCAACATCGTGCGCGATCAGATGACCGGGCGTGCCCGTGGATTTGCATTCGTGGAGATGCAGACCGAGGAAGGTGCGAAAAACGCGATCGACCGATTGAACGAGACGGAGCTCGATGGCCGTCGGATCGCGGTCAACGAAGCGCGTCCGAAGCCGGTTGGCGGCGGCGCCGGCGGTCGCGGGCCCGGCGGCGGGGGCCGTGGACCGCGCCGGGAGCCGCGCTGGTAAACCGCCGTGCAGAAATCACGTCCGACCCAGAACAAACGCGCGCGTGAACGCGCCCGCCAGGAAAAACAGCAGGCGAAGGCGGCGCGACGCCAGGAATCGAAGAATCGAAAGGCGTCGCAGCCGACCACCGCGAAAGGTGAAGACCCGGACATCGCAGGAATCGTTCCGGGGCCGCAGCCGTCCCCATGGGACGACGACGCCGACGACGCGAGCTAGTGGCCTAATCGGCGCGCAGCGCCTGCATCGAATCGACGGTCGTCGCCCGCCATGCGGGCCCGGCGCACGCGACCGCGGCTGCCAAGACAAACGATACGGCAACGGCGACGAAAGTCGCGGGATCGGTTGGCGCGGGTCGAAGAGGTACGCCGACAGCGCGCGCGTCGACGGCGCCGACGCCGCGGCGCCGATCGCAAGACCAATCGCAACGAGCGTCAACCCTGACCGATCACTTGACCGAGCACATGCCCCGGCTGGCGCCCAGCGCAATCCGTACGCCGAACTCCTGAGTCCGCTGCGACACCGACGTCGCGATGACGCCGGTAATGCCGGCCATCGTCACGAGCAGCGCGAGAGCGGCGAAGACCTCGAGGAAGTCGGCAGCGGACATCACGGCGGCGCGTCGACGCCCCTTCGCGCGATTCTAGTCGCACGCGTGCGTCGAGCAGAAGTCCGCAAGCGCGTGCCGGACTTCATCCTGCGCAGCGCGCTCGGCGTGCGCTCTTCGAGCGTTCGCGAGGGCGCGGCCAATCGGGATCAGATCGATGGCGATCAACGGCGGTGTGGACTGGCCGACGGTTCGAGTGACGACGGGCGCCGCGCCGCCGCCGCCGAAATCCCATGTCCAGGGAATTTCCGTGAAGTACAGATGCGCGCGCACTTCGACGCGGAACGTCGGCTCGGGAACCGTCACGCGCAGGCCCGCAGGCTTCGACAGCGCCTCTCGAATGCGGATCAGAGAGGTCTGCGTCACGACTGCTGGCACATCCGCTGTGACCACGACGGTCTGCGGATCGCTCAAAAGCAACGCCGAGAATGCGAGCGCAAGCATGATGGTATTTGACGAGCGATGTGCAAGTATGGCTTTGACGGTGTCCTTGGCTCGCCGAAGGTGAGCGAAGGCTGGTGGGCCCCCCGGGGATCGAACTCGGGACACCGTGATTAAAAGTCGAAAATGAATGGTCCGGCGGAGTCGGTTCGTGCCGGATTCGTTAGGAAAATCGCGCGGACCGTCCGGATGCTCCTGGCCGAATCCGGCGGTTTCGTGCGCAGAGTTTCACATCCGCTTCACATTGCCGAAGCGCGTCACCGGAATCGCCCGCAGAGGTTTCCGTCCGCTTTCCTAACACCGAGACCTCAGCTGTGATTACTGCATTCGGAGGGACGCGATTCGGCTGGCATCGACCAAACGGTTTCGACATAGCCCGAATCGCTGAATAGCCCGCCCAACGGTTTGCGTTCACCAGCGGCAGCTCAAGATCGCACCTGCCGCCGTCTGGTGCAACGGGTGTTAGGCGGCATGTCTGGCAAGGCGGGTCAATCATTGGGTCCGTCGAAATGACACTTCCATCGTCACGATTACTGGAATCGACTGTCCGGCGCTTGTGCCTGGCGTGAACCGCCACTGGCGAGCGCTCGCGATCGCGGCCTCATCCAGATCGGGATGCAGCGACTTCACAACACGGACGTCCCCAACCGAACCTGTCGCTTCGACGACCAGCTCAAGACCGACGACTCCCTGAATCCAGGCATCGTGCGGCTCGCGAGGGTAGAAAGGCTTGGCGGTTTTTAGTGGGCGCGGCAGCGTAACGCCTGGCTCTTGGCCACGATAGGCGCCCCGCCCAAAGGGTTCACCTGCCGACGGAAGCCGCTCTGCGACGAGGTTTCTGAACTCAATCCCATCACCGCGTCTCGCCTGAAGCGCAAGGTATCCAGTAAACTCGTCCAGGCTCTCGGCCGAGCTCACGGTTATCCCGTTGATCGTAACGGTGAGCGTGCCACGCTCCGCTCGAATCTCACACGCCTGCCAGCCGTCACTGGAAACGGCTGGCTGGACCGGTGTGAACCCTGTCACCTTCATCCCGACATCAGCGCTCGAAATGCGACCAAGCGCCTCACCCCCGTCTGTTCTGTTGGCTAGCGCAACACGGTAGCCACGTTCGCTCCCCGGACTCCCGTAGCCGAATCGCGAACGTATAAGTACGCGCCCTTCAGCTGTCGGCTGTGACGGACGGAACTCGAATCGAAAGACAAAGTCCGAGTAGAGTCGTGCAGTCCGAATCGTCCCGCGACGAACGACAACGACGTTCGCCTGAACGTCGGCTCTCGCGCCAGGCTCCGCTATCCAGCCGTTGACAAGTTGAGTGCCGGCTTCTTGCCGAGCGGCTGCGGATGGCCCAGCCAACATCAGCGCGATTGCAGGCCAGGCCTTGTTCATAGCGCCCCAATTCATTCGAAACCCCAGACACACCGCTGTACGTCCTGGCGCCGACCTATCGGGTGACTTGGAGGCTAATCTCCGAATGCTGCCCCCAGTACTCACTAATGTCCTGGTTGTTCCTTTGCTCGCCCATGACGAAGTAGTGACCGGGAGGCACCTGGACGGGAATGCGCTCGGGTGCAGCGACCACACGCTGGATGAATTCAGGGGAGAACCGGTCGACTCTGACATCATTCACGTACAGCGCGCCACCGGACACCGACAGCCGATCGTTCGGTACGCCGACGATCGTCAATGTCATCGCGGTGGCAGGTGGACGGGTCGGGTCGATTGACTTCACCCGAACCTGTTGTCCCCTGCCGAAGGTTCCTGACTGAGCGTGAATTGAAGCAGACGCGACGACGGCGAGGACGATAACGAGCTGCTTCATGGCGCTGCGCTCCTTGTCCGTTCCTGATGCCGCGGGTGCCTCCCAGCGAGATACTGCTCGGCGAACTCTAATCGATCCTTGATTCAGATTGCATAACGACGTGCCGCTCAGCCGCGAGCGGCGGTTCACCACCCCAGTCAAGAATCTCAGCATCGCGCCACTGCTCGACGACTGCAGCGGCTGTTGGGCGGCAAGTCAAGTGCCGCTCTTACTCTCCCATGAAGAAGAGACCGAGCCCTTGTTCGCGGGCGAGTAGCAGGGCACGCTCCAGTCGATCCAGCAGATCGAGTACCGCTGCTCGCGAAGTGCGTTCGTACCGCGCCTCGCCGCTCGGTAACGAGGTGGCCACATGTTGCTCCCAGTCGTTCGGCTCGGCAAGCACACGGTCCCTGGACTCGTTCAGAAAGCGTTGCAGTACTTCGAGATTGGCGCCGTCAAAGAAAGCGTCCACCTGCGGATCAACAAGCTCGCCAGTCTGGTCATGCAACCGCAGAAATGCTGGATACAAAAAGAAATAAATGCCGCCAAACGTGATTCGAGCCTGGGGAACTAGGAAGTCCGTCTGTTCTGAATCTCGTTGGCGTGTCTTCGCAACAAAGACTGATCCCATGGGTGCCCGCTCAACCTTGTCCGCCCAACGAATAGTCGCCTGATCTCGAGATCCCAATACTTAAACGGATTCTGCAGCGTAGCGCGGAAGCCCGGCGCTTCGAGTACACGCGGAAGTCGCGCTACGACTGTCATTTGCCGGGAAGCAGCCGCGGAGTACGGGCTGGATAGGCCGATCGCGATAGCGCAAATATTTGTGCGAGCGGCGTGGGATATCCGAGGTCATGAGCGGCCCGTGCCTGGCCCGAGTTGATCGAGTGGACTTCGCACGCCGCGTGCGCCCTGGTTCAGCACGTGGGTATAAATCATCGTCGTACTCACGTCGCGATGCCCGAGCAACTCCTGAATCGTCCGGATGTCGTGCCCGGCTTCGAGCAAATGTGTCGCAAAACTGTGGCGCAGCGAATGGCATGTGGCGGGAACCGCAATGCCGGCGGCACGCGCCGCGTCCTTGACGGCCCGCTGGAGCACCGACTCGTGGAGGTGATGCCGACGGTGCTCCCCTGTCGCCCGATCCACATAAAAGCGCGTCGCGGGAAACACCCACTGCCAAGTCCACTCAAAAGGAGCGTTCGGGTACTTCAATCGGAGCAAGTCCGGGAGCGCGACGCTCCCACGTCCCGCCTTCAGGTCAGCCTCGTGTTGTGCTTTCACACGCTGTAGGTGATCGAGAAGGGGCTGTTTTGAAGATGCCGGCAGAACCGTCACTCGATCCTTACGGCCCTTCCCGTCTCGGATCCGCAGCTCGCCGCGGTCGAAGCTGATGTCCTTCACCCGAAGCTCGGCGCACTCGAGAAGCCTCAGTCCAGCCCCATACATCAGCGAGGCCATCAGCCACACGGGGCCTCGCAGCTGGGACAGCAGCGAGGACACTTCCTGGCGCGAGTGCACGACGGGCACGCGCACCGGACGCTGCGCCCGGACGATCTCGTCCATCCAACCCACCCGCTGGCCCAGGACGACCTCGAACAGAAAGAGGACGGCGCTGAGCGCCTGGTTTTGAGTCGACGCGCTCACGCCGCGAGCCGCCAGGCTCGACACGAACGCCGTCACCGCAGGTGATCCGAGCTCTCGCGGATGGCGCTTGCCGTGAAACACAATGAATCGTCGAATCCAGGCGACATACGCGGTCTCGGTGCGCCGGCTGTAGTGCCTCGTGCGAATCGCCTCCCGCACGCGATCGAGGAGCTTCGGAGCCGATGCGCGTGGTGGCGCGCCGGACGTCTCGGGCATCGAAATTCGATCAACCATATGCACGCCTCCGAGGAACACGCGAACGTCGCGCCTGACGTCATCCGTGGTCGCCGGTCGCGTTCGCGTCGAAGGGTCCTATGTCTATTCTGCAATGGATTCCGCACGGCCGCAGGATGAATCATTAACCCCGTCCACCACCTCACACGACCCGACGCCATCCGATCGCGAATTGCGGCCGGTCTCTTCGCTCCGCATAATCGCATTGTCATCGCGGCAGACGCATCCATCTGTCACCGACGAGGTGAGCGATGCTCGACTTCGATCCGCGCGACCGCGACGAGGACGTCCGCGACATCGAGATGCCATGGGTTGCATTGCGTCGTGACTCCGGACTGGATCGTGAAGAGGTTGATCCTCGCGATCCGGACGACGCTCGTGACCGCGATCGCGACGCTCGTGAACGAGACGTCGACCCGCGAGACGCGTTCATCGACGGCCTCGAACTACCGCGCGGACTCGAGCGCGAGATCGTCGTCGATGGCGACCATCGGTACGAACTGAACGGCGACGACAGCCGGTCCCTTGCGACCGTAGGGGCGTTTCGGGTGGTGCCGGAGCGCGATTTCCGCGAGCTCCGAGATGAGCCGAGCGACCTGCGTGAGCCTGATCTGCGTCACCTGCGCGACGAAGGCCTGGTGCGGTTCGTGTCCCTTGACGGCCGCGATCGTGCGGTGACGCTCACCGAGCGTGGCCACCACCTCCTGGAAGCCCATCGCCGCGATCGTAGTGACGAGCGCGAGCAAACCTTCTACGCCGGCGTCAGCCGACCCCGCGAGCTGTCACATGACGCCCAGCTCTATGGCGCGTTCCTGCGCGAGGAGGAACGCCTCCGGGAACAGGGCGCCGACGTCCGTCGGGTCGTGCTCGAGCAGGAACTCAAGCGCGAATACCAGGAATGGCTACAAGAGCACAATCGCGGCCGGGCCGACAGCGACGGACGACCCGATCGCGACCCGCGCGAGATCGAAGAATGGGCCCGCGATCACGACCTTCCGTACTTCGACGAAAGCGTCCACTTCCCCGACTTCCGGATCGAGTACGCGCTGGACGGACGCGACCGTCACCAGGACGTCGAGATCGTCACCGACCACTACCGGGGCGCGCATGCGGCGGGCGTGGCGCGGGCCGGATTCAAATGCTACGGGCGTGGCGGGCGAGGCGGCGGACGTGGGTTCGATCCGCGCGTGGCCGAGGAGCTGTTTCGATGATGAAATCCGTCTCCATCCGCCTGTGCCAGAGCGTCAGTCCCTCACGCATTGGATGCCTCATGCGGCTCGGGTTCACCGAGCGCCAGGCGCGGTTCTTGGTCCATGTGCTCGTCTTCTCGGGCGTGTTCCTGGAGCGGCAGTACCGCGCGTTCACCGGCCTCGCGCATGGCCAGAAGACGCACGACTTTCTCGCCCGGCTCGTCACCGCCGGGTACGCCACGCCGATCACGCCTGGCGCGCTTCACCGCGGACGGCTGTTTCACGTGCAGTACAAACCGCTGTACGAGGCGATCGGCGAGCCGAATAATCGTCATCGAAAGCCCGCGTCGCTGGGCCGCTTCGTCGAGCGCTTGATGCTCCTGGACGCCGTGCTGGCCGACCGCCGCTACGGCTGGCTGGGCACCGAGCGCGACAAGCGGACGTACTTCCACGAGGCGTTCGAGCGGGACCTGCCGGACGACTGGTATCCCCACCTCTCCTTCGGCAGCGGCGCCGAGCAGACCACCCGGTTCTTCCCGGAGAAGCTGCCCATCGGCGTGCCGCTCCACGGCGATCGCCGGCATGTGTTTCTCTACCTGGCGACGCGCGCGGTGCCCACGGACTTTCGGGTCTTCCTGGTGCGGCTCGCCGACCTGCTGCGATCGGTCGACGAATGGAGCGTTCGCGTCCTCCTGCCGCGGCGATTCCGGAAAGCTGCGGCCCTCTACCGATACGCCGTTCGCGACGCGTTCATGAGGCCGTTGACCCCGCGCGAGATCGACGAGCTCGACTGGTATTTTCGGAGCCGCCGGGGCGAGCTCGTGTGCCCGTCGCGCGACCCCGATCTCGACCTCACGACCGCCGCCCGGACGTTTGGCGCGGCGCGGTTCGAGGCGCTGTACCGCGTCTGGCACCAGCGCGGCGTGCAGGCGCTCTGGGCGCTCGCGGGCGGCACGTTGCGAGACCAACTACACCGCGGCTGGGGCCGCGTCGAGTTCGCCGAATTGCCGCACCAATATCTGCAGCTCACACCGCTCGTGGGCAAGGCCGGCAGGGTTGAGAAGATGCTCGAACCGGGAGACAACCTAGCAACGGCGTAGGTTGTCCTCGACTGTTCCACCTGCTCCAACACCGCGACACGTCCGAACCTCACCGCACGCAGACGCGCCGGAGCGAGAAGTCGTAGATCACGCATGCAGTTGGCAACAGCGTCGCCGTCATCGGGCGGCGATCTGTGCCGCCCGTCGGACAGCCACGGCGTCGACGATGGAGAGCAAGCCGTGGTGTGAACGACCCCGGCGCTGACGACGCAGGGTGGCCCTGCACGTGAACAGACGGGGTCGTTCACACCACGGCTTGCGTGCCGCAGCGAGCTGCACGTGGCGCGTTCATGGTGAACGAGTCTGTCGCGCCTTGCGGGCGCCGATCTACGCTGCGATCGGGTGACGGTTGCAGTGTGATCTGGTCCGCGATCACGAACCTGTCCTGACCCTTGTCACGGCGGTCTTCGGTACATCCTGCGTGACGTTCTGCTCGCCGGCCATCACGCCTTCCAGCCTGCCGCTGTGCTCGGCGCCGTCAATGCTCTTCGCCTTTGCATCTGCGCTTCGACCGCGCGTTCCGCGCGGCCTTCGGGCATTGACAGCGCCTGCGCTCAGCGCGTGTCGTGAGCATTTGCGTGATGGCCGGGAGTCCTGGCGCGTCGCTACGCTTGTCGCAATGCGATGGAAAGGCGTACATTGACCGTATGAGCCCACTGCGAGCCCGCGTTGAAAAGGGGCGACTCGTACTTGACGAGCCGACCACGTTGCCGGAAGGCACGGTCATCGACCTCGTTGCTGACGACGAAGGTGACGACCTGACGGATGACGAGCGCCGGGCTCTGCACGACGCGTTGTCCGCGTCCTGGAAGTCGGCTGAGGCCGGCCACGTACGACCGGCCGCGGCAATTCTGGAAGAGTTGCGTCGGCGTCGGTGAGCCTGCCGGTTCGGACCACACGCGAATCAGATGAGCAAATCCGACAAATCGACGACTGGTGGCGCACAAACCGACCGACAGCACCCGACTTGTTCCTACACGAACTCACGACGGCGTTCGAGATCATCGGTGACGCACCGTACATCGGACGCGCATATCGACGGTCGCCCATCCCAGCCACTCGTCGATTCCTGCTCGCAGCATGTCGCTATCACGTCTACTACGTTCCACAAACGAGCGACGTGATCGTGCTCGCCGTGTGGCACGCGCGACGTGGAGCCGGTCCGCCCTTGCGCGTGTCGTAGCCGATCGATCGCGTTATCAAGCGATTGGCCGTTGACACGGGTCACGCGCAGCCGTATTCTGCTCTCATCTCGCCGGTGCTCTTAGAGCACCCCCTCCGCTTCGCGGTCACCTCACCCGGAGCGCGTTTCTGGTCGACGGCCCAGGTCATCGATCGGGCGCACCCACGTAAGACGTTGCGACGGCTCACGTCGTGTACGGCGCGACGGGCCACGCAGCCTTCGGGGACTGACAGGAACCGCCGGCACTCAGCACCGCTGGTCCTCAGGACGAGCGTTCGCCGGCGGCGGCGCTCGACGGCTTCGACCCCAGGTTCGACGTCGTCATGACAAAGTTCGTGGATGTGGACGATCGCTGAGATCGCTTCCCACACCCGCGAGGCCCAAGCGGCCACGCGGTTCGATGTCGGCATCATGCCCGCATCCGCGCGTCGAGAGCAGCGCGCCGGCCCCAGGTCGGTGCGCTCCAGCGCGCAACTCTCAACAACAGTTTTTTGGTGCTCGCCGAAACGTGCGGGCGCGCGCGGAGGGGGCCATGAAGACCTGGTTGAACGTTGCCGAGGCCGCAGAGTATTCCGGTGTCAGCCGTGACACGATCTACACCGCCTGCGAGCGTGGCGAGCTGCGTCACGCACGTGTTGGTGGACGTCGAGCCATTCGTCTCAAACCGGCATGGATCGACGCGTGGCTGGAACAGCACGCGCGTGGGGCAGAGGGAAGGCCCGAACGTGGCGCTCAGCGCGAGAACCAGAATGCGATATCGTGACAACGGAGCGGAGGAGCAACGGCATGGGACTGTATAAACGCTGTCAGCACAAAGGTCGCAGCCGCGATCGTTGCGAACACGAGTGGCACGGCAGCTTTCAGCACCGTGCAACGCTCCACCGGACGAGCCTGTCGAAATGGGCCGATGAAGATATCAGGTCCAAGCAGCAGGCGCAGGCGATCTACGAACGCTTTCGACAGGCCGTGCGCGACGGCCGCGTATCGCCTGAAGAGGATCGGCGCGACGGCCTGCGGACGTTCGACGAGCTCGCGGATCGCTACGTGGAACGGTACGTGAAGCCGCGTGGCTTGCGCACCGCTGCTGATATCGAGTACCGACTGAAGCCGCTGCGGGAATTCTTTGGACCGAAGGAGATCGTCGCAATCAAGACGGCGGACGTGGAGGACTTCATCGGCGATTTGCGCAAGCCGCGGGTGGTCAATCGTCAGGCGGACCGCACGCTGAGTCCCGCGTCAATCAACCGCCGTCTTGCGCAGCTCCGGCACATGTTCAATTGGGCTGTGGCGCGCGAGTACCTCGAGCGCACGCCGTTTCGACGAGGATCTGCGACGCTGATTCGCCTGTTTCGGGAGGACAACAAGCGGCGGCGCCGTGTGTCGGAGGATGAGGAACGCCAGCTGCTCGATGCAGCTCCCCCTCTTTTGAGAGCGATGATCGTGTGTGCGCTCGACACAGGCATGCGCCGTGGCGAGATGTTGGCGTTGACGTTCGGCGACGTCGATTGGACCAACCAGGTGATCACGTTGAGAGGGGAGACGACAAAGAGCGGCCGAACCAGAATGCTGCCGATCGCGACGCTTCGGTTGAAGGCTGTGCTGGAGTGGCTGCGGCTCGACGATGCGAACGAAACGAAAGGGGACGACGTCGCGGTCTTTTCAAACGCCGCCGGCGAACCCGTTCGCCATTTCCGAAAAGCGTGGGAGACGACCATCCTGCGCGCCAGCGGACATCAGCCTGAATGGGAGAAGGGGAGCAACAACCGCTGACGCAGGAATCGCACGCCGCATTCAGAGCAATCAATCTGCACTGGCATGACCTGCGGCACGAGTACGCCTCGCGGCTGGTCGAACGCGGAGTTCCGCTGTCGCAAGTCCGCGACCTGCTGGGCCACGCGTCGATCGTCACGACGGAGCGTTACGACAACCACACGTTCGCGGCGCTACAGGCAGCGGCGGCACGGCTGGAATCTGGCAAATCTTTCACATCCGCTTCACAAACGCGCGCTCCGAACGGCGTCGACAGGGCAGATTCGGAATCCGCATCTGACAGCAAGGTTCGGCAGCCCAACGATTTCGAAGCTGGTGGGCCCCCCGGGGATCGAACCCGGGACACCGTGATTAAAAGTCACGTGCTCTACCACTGAGCTAGGGGCCCGGCCGGCAAAACGTCGATTGTACTACGCTATAATCGAACGCGTCCGCGCCCCCGCACTGAACCACTGAACCGATGACCAGAGAATCCGCGCGTCTCGTACTCGTCGTCGAAGACGACGTCTCCGTTCGGCGCCCGCTGGTGAAGTTTCTCGAGATGCACGGCTTCGCGGTCGTGACCGCGGAGACCTCCGACGAGGGTCTCGATCAACTGCGGAAGAATCGTGTCGTCGCCGCCGTCATCGATCTCCGGTTGCGCCGCGGATCGGGACGCGACGTCGTGATGGCGGCGCCGACCGACGTCCCGGTGATCATTTTTTCCGGCGTCCCCTCGGAATCGGCGGAGCTCGAACGCGTGCGGCCGCTGACGCGGCTGATCGAGAAACCGTACTCGCTCGTGCTGCTGGTCGAAACGCTGGACGAGATGCTCGCCGAATCCGGATCGAATCCTCAGAAGGTACATCCGTGAGGAGTCTATGATGCTGCGCCGTTCATTTCTCTCGCGTTTCTCGGCGGCCACGGCGGCGTTCGGCCTCCAGCCGCCGCAGTCATCGTCGACGTCGCGGCCGCGCGCGTGGGAGGCGGCGCACCACGAGCAAGACGAATGGCTCGCCGACAACGCGGCGAAGCATCGCGTCATCTTCGATACGTGGAACGCGGAGCGGTTTCCCGACGCGGTCCAGTTCGCCGGGAACATCTTCGAGACCAACAAGACCGACTACGACGTGCCGACCAAGGACATGGCGGTCGTCATCTGCGTGCGTCACCATACGACGCCGTTCGCGTTCAACGACGCGATGTGGGCGAAGTACGGAAAGGTTTTCTCCCGGCGGATGGAGTGGGTCGATCCGACCACGAAGGAGGCGCCGACCACGAACATCCACGGTCGCCGGTTGACGGCGCTGTTCGCCCAGGGGCTGCAGCTCGCCGTGTGCAACCGGACGACGCGCGCGCTCGTGAACCTGATCGCGCAGCAGACCGACGCGAAGCCCGAGGACGTGCGCAAGGAGCTGACGTCGAATACGCTCGGACCGAGCCATTTCGTCCCGGCCGGCGTCGTCGCGGTGACGCGCGCCCAGGAGCGCGGCTACGCCAATATCAGCATCGGCTAATCAAGTCTGAAGTCCGAAGTCTGAAGTCTGAAGTACCGACTTCAGACTTCTTACTTCCGACTTCGGACTTTGACTTTTCGGTCTACAGAATCTTCATCCCCAAAGCTGACAGCGCAAGCTCGGTGCCGAGCTGCGCGGTCGCGTTCTGCATGTCCAGCGTGGGATTCACTTCGACGAGATCGAGCGAGGTGAGCAGCCCCGAGTCGGCGACGATCTCCATCACCATGTGCGCTTCGCGATAGTCGAGGCCGCCTTTGACCGGCGTCCCCACGCCCGGCGCAATCATCGGATCGCACACGTCCATGTCGAAGGAGACATGGATGCCGGCCGTGCCGTTGCCCGCGAGGTTGACGGCCTGTTCCACGACCGACGCGATACCCTGCCGATCGATGTCCTTCATGGTGAAGACGTGCACCTGCGAATCGCGCACCGCGATTTTTTCGCGCTCGTCGAGGTTGCGGACGCCGATGATGGCGGTGTGAGCCGGCAGCACCTTCGGCGAGAACGTGCCGATCTTCGAGAGCTCGACCGGTTCGGAGCCGAGCAGCGCGGCGAGCGGCATGCCGTGGACGTTCCCAGAAAGCGACGTGGCCGGCGTGTTCATGTCGCCGTGGGCGTCGATCCACAGCAGTCCCAGCGGCAGCTCTTTCGTTTTCTTCGCCCATTCCGCCGCCGCCGCCGCCGATCCAGCCGCCAGGCTGTGGTCGCCGCCGAGAACGATCGGCATCGCCCCTTCGTCGAGCGACGACAACGCCGTCTGATACAACTTCTGGCACACCCTGGCGATGTCGCGGATGTACTTCTTGCGCTCGTCGCGGAGCTCCTGCGTTTCGGGAATCGGCGTCGGCAGATCGCCTTTGTCGACGAGCGCGCAGCCGAGGGCGGTGATGCGTTCGCCGAGTCCGGCGATCCGGAGCGCGGACGGTCCCATGTCGACGCCGCGGCGGTTGCCGCCGAGATCCAGCGGCACGCCGATGATGTGGACGGCTTTCACCGGAGCTTCACCGACACCGACATGCCTTCGCCCGACGGCGAGACGATGGTGGAGACGAGCTCGGGACTCTGCAAGATGGCGTCGAGAAAGTCGCCCATCTCGGCGCGCTTGTTGACGACGTTGTGCGCGACGAGCACGCCGCGCGGCGGCATGCGCGGCAGCACCAGGTCCAGGAAGCGCTTGTAGTCGCGCTTCCAGGCGTCGAGGAAGACGAAATCGAACGGCCCTTCGAGCTTGGGAATCTGTTGAAACGCGTCGCCGGAGATGACGGTGACGACGTCCGAGAGGCCGGCGCGCCGGATGTTGTCGGCTGCGATCTTCGCGCGCGCCGGGTCGTATTCGATGCTGGTGAGACGACCGCCGGTTTCGCGCAGCCCGAGCCCTATCCAGATGGCGCTGTAACCGTACGCGCCGCCGATTTCGAGCGCGCGCCGGGCGCCGGACGAGACGACCGTCACGCGGAGGAACCGGCCGTCCTCTTCGGAGACCGAGAGCTGATCCCGATCGAGTTGCCGGATTTGCTGGAGCACCGACTGCTGCTGCGCCGTCTGCGCCACCGTGGATTGCACCGAAGCGGCAAGAGCGACGGCGATCGCGAGAGCGGAAATCAGGCGCGGAGCCATTCGGCAAGCTGCTTACCGGTTGCACGCCCGTCGGCCACGCAGTCGGGAATGCCGGTGCCGCGGAATCCGCTGCCGGTGACGAACAATCCGGGATGATGCGTCAACGCGCGCTCGATCGCCGCCACGCGATCCAGATGTCCCACCTCGTGCTGCGCGTTGGCGCGATCCCAGCGGTAGACGCGCGAGAGCAGCGGCTCGCCGGTGATTCCGAGCAGCGGACGAAGCGCGCGCATCGAGCGCGACACCAGCTCGGCGTCCGACTCCTCGAGCGCCTTCGGGTCGCGCGCGCCGCCGACGAACGTCCGCAGCAACACCTTGTCGTCCGGGGCGCGGTCGGGCCACTTCGACGACAGCCACGATGCCGCCATGATGCCTGTGTTCTCCACACGCGGCACGACGAACCCGGATCCGTTCAGCGGATGCGCCACCGCCCGGCGCGGAAACGCGAGCACGATGGTGGCGGCGGACGCATACCGGATTTCGCTGAAGATGCCCGAAATCTCGCCGTCCAACTCTCGCGTCAGCGATGAGGTCGCATAGGCCGGCGTCGCGATGACGACCGCACGCGCCGCGATCGCATCGCCGCTCGCGCGCTCGACGCGAAACGATCCGTGTTCGCGCTGCTCCGTGATTCGCGACACGGTCGAGTTCAAACAGATCGATCCGGACGGAAGGACCGAGACGAGCGCACGAATGAGCTCCGAAAGGCCGCCGGCGAGCGATTTGAACGCGCCGTTGCCTTTCCCGGGATTCGGGATTTGGGATTCGGGATTCGCAGGACTGGCGGGATTCGGATTGGAGCGGAATGCCTTCAACAGGCTGCCGTGCGTCCGCTCGGCCTCCACGAATCGCGGAAAGAGCGCGCGAATGGAGAGTCGATCCACGTCGCCGGCGTGGATGCCGGCCAGCAGCGGCTCCGCGAGATACGTGGTTGCTTCGCGGCCGAAGCGCCGCGTCATGAAGGACCCGATCGATTCATCACCTTCATCTCGCCGTGCCGGCACGAACAGCTCGGCGCCCATTCGAAGCTTGCCGAGCCACGAGAACAGACGCGTCGAGACGAACGGTCCGACGCGCGTCGGAATCCCCAGCACCGACGCGGCCGGCAGCGCATGCAGCTGTCCGCCGCGTTGGATGTACGCAAGACGCGGCGGCTTCGTCGACACGAGTCGATCGCCGAGGCCGAGCTCTTCGCACAGCTTGATCCCGTCGGGTTTCTGAATCAGGAGCGCGTCAGGTCCGCCGTCGATCACGAACCCGTCGATTTCTTCGCTGAGGATGACTCCGCCGGCCCGCGCCGCTCGTTCGAGCAGCACGAACGACACTCCGCGTCGCGACAGCTCGTATGCCGAGGCGAGGCCGGCGATGCCGCCGCCGACGATGACGCAATCTAACATTTCTTATTCGCGTGGGGCCCCATCATTGCCTACTCGCGCCGGGGCCCCACTCCGGCGCGGTTGCTCGGCGCGTGCGCGCCTCGCAACAGCCCAAGGCTGTGACGCGCAGACACGCTCGGGCTGTAGCCGTCGCGTGTATGTAGAACAGAACGTCACAGCCACTGTCTCACTAGCTGTTCCAGCATAGCGATAAACGTGGGCGACGTGTTCAGCGATTCGGTTCGTCGGAGCGATGTCGAGAACTCGCGCGCCGTACGCGCCGCCTGGACGTCGACGTCGAACAGGATCTCCGTGTGATCGCAGACGAAGCCGATTGGCACGACCAGAAACTTGCGGACGCCCTTGCCTGACTGCTCGTCGATCAGTTCCGACAGATCCGGACCAATCCACGGCTCCGGCGTCCGTCCCGCGCTCTGGTAAGCGCATTCGTATCTGCTCAGCCCTGTCCGCGCGGCGACGCCTTGCGCGGTGGCCGCCACTTCATCGGCATACGGGTCGCCGGCGTCGATGACGCGTTTCGGCAGGCTGTGCGCGGTGAACACGACGAGCTCGTCGGATTTGGGCGCCGCCGCGCGCACTCGCTCGGCGAACGCGTCGAGCAGCAGCGGATGTGCGTGGAACGACTCGACGGCCTCGAATGTCATTCCGGCCGGAAGGGCAGCAGTCGCGGCGTCGATGTACTTCTGCACGCTGAGCGTCGAAAACTGCGGCGCGAGCGGAATGCCAATCGCCCGCGTCACGCCGGCCCGAGCGAGCCCGGCGAGCGCGTCGTTGATCAACGGCGTCCAGTTGCGCATGCCGACCGCAACCGGAACCTCGCGACCGAGACGCGCCTGCAGCGCATCGGCCTGCGCCTGCGTGATGTCGGTCAGCGGCGACCGGCCTCCGATCGCCTGGTAGTTGTGCCGCATCTCGGCGACGAGTTCATCGGACGCCGGACGGCCGCCGCGAACGAGCTTCAGGTACTCCGGCATCTCGTCCATCGAGGCGGGAGTGCCGTGCGCCATTAACAGGACACCAGTGCGTGTCGCCATCAACATTTATTACTCTGTGCGCGGGGCCCCACCCCCGCGCACCTGTCGCGGCTCGCTCATTCGCTCGCCGCGGTGATTCGCGGCGCCTGCCTGCTTAGGGCAGGAGCATGTCCAGTGGGCGCCACGCATTTGTCGCGGCTCGCTCATGCGCTCGCCGCGATGATTCGCTCGTCCCTTGGTTAGTGGCGACTCTCCGCTGAATCAACTTCTGGTCTTCTGGTGAACATAGCGCGCCAGCGCTTGCACATGTTCAACCGGAGTCGTCGGCAGGATGCCATGACCGAGGTTGAAGACGTGTCCCGGCCGGCCGCCCGCACGCGCAAGCACGTCGTCGGTGGCGGCGAACACGCGGTCGAGCGGACCGAGCAGCAGCGTCGGATCGAGATTTCCCTGAACCGCGCGCTCGGCGCCGATGCGTTGCCACGCTTCGTCGAGCGGTGTCCGCCAGTCGGCGCCGATGACGTCGCCGCCGGCGTCGCGCAGATCGCCGAGGATGCTGCCGGTACCGACGCCGAAATGAATCGTCGGCACGCCGTCGCCCCCGGCGTTCGCAGCGTGCGCGTGGACGCGATCGAAGATCTTCTTCGTGTGCGGCAGGATGAACTCGCGATAGTCGGCCGCGTTCAGGGCGCCGACCCACGAGTCGAACACTTGTACGGCGTCGACGCCGGCTTCGATCTGCGCAACGAGGTACTCGCTGATCACATCGGCGATCGTGTCGCAGAAGCGATGCCACGCGGATGGCCAGCCGTACATCAGTGCTTTGGTGTACGCGAACGCGTTCGAATGCCCGCCTTCGATCGCGTATGACGCGAGCGTGAACGGCGCGCCGGCAAATCCGATCAGCGGAACGCGGCCACCGAGCTCGCGCTTGATCTGCCGGATCGCGTCGAGCACGTACCTCAGATGTTCACGCGGCTCGAAGCGCCGAACGCGCTCCAGGTCGGCTTCGGTTCGCAGCGGATCCTCGATTGCCGGACCCTCGCCGCGAATGAAGTCGAACCGAATGCCCATCGGCTCGAGCGGCAGCAGAAGATCCGAAAAGAGGATGGCTGCGTCCACCTCGATGCGGCGAATGGGTTGGAGCGTGACTTCAGTCGCGAGATCGGGAGTTCTGCACAGATCGAGCAGCGAATAGCGCTCGCGCAGCGCGCGATACTCGCTCATGTAGCGGCCTGCCTGACGCATGAACCAGACAGGCGTGGCGTCGACCGGTTGGCGGCGACAGGCTTTGAGGAATCGACTGCCCGAATCGATCAGTGAATCACCTTCGACTTCAGCAGGTTGCGGGCGAGGCCGACGAGATCCTCGAGCCACAGCGGCTTGAAGCGAAGCTCGGCGCCGAGCTCGCGCAGCTCGCTCGACACCGCGTCATCGAGAAAATAATCGCCGGTCACGATTGCGACTGGCGTCGATCGTTGATCGTCTTGAGCGCGCAACCGCCTCAGGAATCCAAGACCATCTACGAGCGGCATCCGTAGATCGAGGATGATGGCGTCAGGATGGCACTGTTCGGCCTCCTGCAGACCGTGCTCAGCGTTGATGGCCGTGCGAACCTGATAGCCTTCGAGTCGCAACATGCGCGCAAACGTCTGCGTCACGCCCTCATCGTCATCGACAATCAGGATCTTCGACGTCGTCGGGTTGGCAATAAGCCCAGGCACCGAAGTATTGTAACCGACCGTGGCTCAACGGAATCCGCCCCAGTTGTAACTCCTGAGCTTGACAAATTCATGCTAAACTTTGGGGTTTACATTCTCGTGCTTATCCAATCGCTTGGAGGCGCTCGGTGAGCCCGATTCTGGTCCGGCCTGTTCGCGAACAGCTGGAGCATGACCGCATAATTCGCCAGTTACAGGCCAAGTTTCGCCGAAAGTACGAAGCTGGCATCAATCCCGGGGCCGAACAGAACTCGCCCGTCAGCGGCGCCGGCCCGGCCCCGATGTTTCCAGATGTCGTGCTGTTGTCGCCGGATCGGGGGCACAGGCTCCAGGGCGTCATCGAGGTCGAGACCGGCGAATCGGTGAATCATCTCGAAGCGCTTGCCGAATGGGCCCATTTCTCCAAAGCGCGTGCGCCGTTTCACTTGTACGTCCCGGCCGGCATGGTCGACGTCGCCCGGCGCCTTTGCGAGGATAACCACATCTATGTATCCGAAATCTGGAGCTACCACGCAGTGGGCGACCAGGTGCGCTTCACGATGGTGTTCCGCAACAAGGAGGCGCCCCCGGCGCCGGTGCGGGTAAAAGCCGCGCCGCATCCTGTGACGCCGCACGTTGCAGAGCCGAGGACGGCGACAGCTCGGTCCGGTTCGCGCGCCGCGGCCTCTCGCGCCTCCGCGCCGCCGAAGCGCAAGTCGGTTCCGCGCGCCGCCAAGGCGAAGCAAGGCAAGCCGACCGTCAAACGGAAATCCAAATGAGCTGGTTTTGTGGCTTTTCTGAAATTCTCTCGCGACAAACGCGGCTACGAACATTTCTACCTCGTCGAACCAACAACGCGCCGCGGTAAGACTCGCCCGCGCGTGCTCTACTGGTTCCGCACGCCCCCGAACATCAGAGTAGGGCGCGAGCCGTTCGACGACGATGCGCGACGCAGCCTGCAAGCGCAGAATCCGGGCGTCACGTTCGACTGGCGCAGAATTCTCGATACACCCGTTCCCTCGCCCGACGTCGAGATGTGGCGCGAACGGCGGCGTGCGGAGAAGGCGGCCCGGCATTCGGCCGTCGAGCGCGAAGCAAATCGCGATGCCCCCGACGCGCCCGACGACACCATCGCGGCGAGCGACGCAGCGCCGGAAAACGCGACGAGCGCTGCACCGGCTGTGGCCGACGGTCAGAACGAACAGGCACGCAGGCGCCGCCGCCGCGGGCGTCGCGGGCGGTCGCGCGATGTGCAAGGCGCTGTCCCAGTCGCGCCGTCCGGCGAACGAAGCGAACCTCACGATCTCAGCGATCGCCCCGGTTCGATCGAGGGCGACAACGCAGGCGAACGTCGCGAGCGCGACGAACGCGTCGAACCGTCCGACCCCGAATCAGATCAGTGAACCCGTTCGCGTTCGTGGTTTCCTACGCCATCGCGGTGCTCGTTCTGATCCCCGCGTCGGCGATGACGATTGTCGCTGGAGCGTGGTACGGCGTCGCGCGAGGCACGGCCTACGCGCTGATCGGCGCGCTGATCGGATCGACCGGTGCATTCCTCGTCGCGCGCTACGGTGCGCGCGATTTCGTTGCGCGGCGTCTCGCTGCGCTGTCGATCGGTGGCCGACTCGGCGCCGTCGAGCGCGCCGTGACCGCGCGCGGCCTGCCGATCGTCTTCTTGTTGCGTCTGTCGCCGATCGTGCCGTTCAATTTCCTGAATTACGCGCTGGGACTGACCACGATCAAGCTGCGCGATTTCCTCGTGGCGTCAGCCGGGATGATTCCCGGCGCGATCATGTATGCCTACGCCGGAAAAGTGGCGGGCGTTGCTCTGGCGGTGGCGGGCCAGGCCCAGGTGCCGCGCGAAACGTCTTACTATGCGCTGCTCATTGGAGGCCTGGCCGCGACGATGGCCGCTGTCATTCTTGTTGCGCGAGCGGCCCGGCGGGCGCTGCGCGATGTATAATCCTCGCGATATGAGGTTGAAAACGAACGGTTTCCGGTCCATTGCACTCATCGCCGCGGGCTCTCCACTGCGCGGTTTGTGCGCAGTGGGGTGCCTGATCCTGGGGGCGAGCCTGGCTGCGCAGCAGCCCGCCCCGGCGCGTCCCGACGGCGCGGTCCAGGAGAAACCGACCTTCAAGGTCCAGGTCGACCTCGTCACGAACGACGTGATCGTTCGCGACGAAAAAGGAAATTTCATCCCGGACCTGAAGAAGGAAGACTTCGAAGTTTTCGAAGACGGGGTGAAGCAGGACATCGCGTCGATGACGGTCGTGACCGGCGGGCGCGTGACGAACGTGCTGGCGCCGCCGCCGCCGCCGCCGCCCGAGGGCATCATCCTGCCGCTGACGCGGCCGAAGAACGATGTGTCGGGGCGCATCTTCCTGTTCTTCGTCGACGATCTTCATCTGCAGTTCCACAACACGGGACGTGTCCGCGATCTGTTCAAGAGAATCTCGAAAGAGCTCGTCCACGACGGCGACATGTTCGGCATCGTCTCGAGCGGCCCTTCGTCGATCGCGATCGACATGACGTACGACCGCAACCGCCTCGACGAAGCGATCAAGAAGATGACCGGCAACGAGCTGAAGCCGAGCGACATCATTCAGGGGCCGTCCGGCGCCGAGGGCCCGAGCGAAGTACGCTATCGGGCGCACGTCGCGTTCTCGACGGTCAACGACGTGTTGAACGAGCTCGAGAAGGTGCACAACCGCCGCAAGGCGCTCGTTTACGTGAGCGACGGGTACGATTTCAATCCGTTCCAGGACGCGCGTCTCGGCCTGATGGATCCGAACTCGCCGTTCGCGCAGAACGAGTTCGCGCGCTCGCAGAACCAAATCAACGCGCAGAATTCGGACGGCTCGGCCAGCACGCCCGATCCGTTCTCGTCGCAGCAGAAGCAGAACGAAGAGTTCGCCGACGCGGATCTCGCGCGCGAGCTCGGCGAGCTCACGCGGACCGCCAACCGCGCCAACGTCACGATGTACACGATCGACCCGCGAGGCCTCGTCGGCATGGGCGATATCGACGACCAGGTCGACCCGCAGCAGTGGAACGAGTTCGTCCGGAAGTCGCAGGACAGCCTGCGCGTCATCGCCGAGGAAACGGGCGGCATCGCGGTCGTCAACCAGAACGACTTCAGCCGCGCGTTGAAGCGAATCGATGCGGAGACGAGCGACTATTACGTGCTGGGGTACTACTCGAAGAATCCGGATCCGACCAAGCGGCGCCGTCAGATCACCGTCAAGGTGAACCGTCCGAGCGCGTCGGTGTGGTCGCGTAAGGAGTACGTGCTGAAGCCGCCGCCGGCGCCGGTGTCTTCGAAGAAGCAGTAGCTAGAGCGCAGGAAGGGCGGGCCGTCCTGCCTGTCCCGCCCGTCCTGCCCTGAGGTTCGCTTTCACCGCCTTCGTCGCAACGGCATTCTTCGCTCGCGCGACAGCTTCCTTCAGATAAGTCTCATCGATTTCGGCGCCGACGAAATTCACGCCGAGCCGCAGGCATGCCACCGCGGTGCTGCCAAGACCGGTGAACGGGTCCATCGCGGTCTCGATTTGTTTCAGTCCGTGAAGGCGCAGGCACTGCTCAGGCAGTTGAGAAGGAAATGTCGCGGGGTGCGGTCGATCGCGATCACGCCGCTGAATCGTCTCGTACGGAATGAACCAGGTGTTGCCGCGACAGCGGAGGCCGTCGGCCGCCGCGCGCCACCTCGTAACGTTCGATTGATCCTGGTAGGGCACGCCAAGCGCCAGGCGATCGAGCCCGGTCGTTCCCTGTGGCGAGAAGTGGAACACGAATTCGTGGCAGTCGTTCAGGAATCGATCGCTGTTGATCGGCTTGTAGTGGCCGACCGCGAGCGACGCCTTGTCAATGAAGATCGACTTCACCCAATGAATGATGTTCTGGAGCTGAAGGTGCGGCCGCGCCGCCTGAGCTACGTCGAGCGCGGTCCATGGATCGGTCGGTTTCGCGCCAACGTTCAGGAACAGCGAGCCGTCGGGCCGGAGGACGCGCGCCGCCGCCGCGATCCACGTGCTCGTCCACTCGAGGTAGTCCGCCGGCGAGAGCGAGTCGTCGTACTGGTTATAGCGGACGCCGAGGTTGTAAGGCGGCGACGTGACGATAACATCGACGCTGCGGGCCGGCTGCTGGCGGAAGACGTCGAGGCAGTCGGCGTGAAAGAACTGCGCGTCGACGACGCCCGACCGAACAATGTCGAACGGCTTCAACAAAATTGCCACGTCTTGTTTTCGGTACGGAAGCTCGCGGGCTGTAGTTGGATGACGCTGCGCCAGTCGACGGCGCCACCGGCTATGGACCGAAACAGCACAGGCGGTGTGGCCGGACGGTCACATCACGCGAATCAGGACGCCTTCGTCGCCAACGCGATAGGACTTACCGTCGCCAGACGTTCGGCCGCGATGGTGTGGTTTCGCCGATGCCCGTGGCTTCCACAGGATTTGCCCTTTTCCTCTACGTACGAGACTTCACGGCTGGTAGCCACTTCGCGGTAACGGCCAACCACGCAGCCACAGGCGAGAGTAGTGAAGCCGAGAAGCCGAACGAGACTCATGACGTCCTCCCGCTGGAAGCCCTAAATACGACAGCAATATGTGTGCCCGACGGTAACGAGAGTTCGATGGCGCGAGTTTGGGTGAAACGCTGAAGCGGCGCCGAGCAGTTGTACGGAACTTTGGAGGTGAAAACGCTATCGTGGATTTGATCCGAGCGCCGCGCGCGCTCGCGCAAGCCCGTTGTGCGCCGATGCGGACTGCGGATCAATTGTGAGCGCTTCGGCGAACGATTCCGCCGCCGATCGCGCATCGCCAGTTTGGAGCAGCAGAGCGCCGAGATTCGTGTACGTCGATGCTTCGCGCGGGTTCGCGCGGATCGACGCCTCGAACGCCGCCCGGGCGCAGTCGGTTCGGCCGAGCGTCGCGCATGCGGCGCCGAGCAGGTTTTGTGCGCGGGCGTGGGCCGGCTGACTGTCGACCAGCTGACGCGACACCGTCACCGCGTCTTCGGTTCGACCGCGGAGAAAAAGCGCAGTCGCGCGGTAGTAGCGCGCATCGGGCCGATCCGGAAAGCGCGCCGCGAGCTCGTCGGCCAGCGGCGCGAGGCGATCGCCGTCGCCCGCATCGGCGAGAACGGCCGCCGCCTGCTCCGCTACGCGCGGATCCTGTGGCGCAAGCCGCAGCGCGGCGCTCGATTCCTCGATGGCGCCCTGGAAATCGCCGGCGGCGGCCATCACGCGCGAGAGCTCGAGGCGTACCGCGACGTTGTCCGGTTCCCTGGCGGCCAGCGCCTCCAACCATTCGCGCGCTTTCTGCGGCCGGCGGGAGCCGGCGGCCGCGTCCGAGAGGCCGGCCAGCGCCGCGGCATTGCGGCTATTGAGCGACAGCGCCTGCTGAAAAGCGTCGTACGCGAAGGAGTAGGCTTCCGCCTTCAACTGAACCGCGCCGAGCGATGTCCAGCTTGCGTCGCTCGCGGGAGCCGTCACATCACGGATCGGAGGCGGAAGCTCCGGGCGGAGCGCACGAATCGCGACGGCGTTTTCAGCGACGCTCGGTCCATAAATCGCCGCCGGCGCCGAGTATTCCAGCGCGGTGCGATCGTCGGTTTGGATGAGAGCGTCGTCTGCGTATCGCGCGAGCTCTCGGGGTCCGCCGGCGTAAAGCGAGAGAATCGTAAACGCCGCCGTCCCATCGGCGGCGCCGAGCGTTGCCATCAACGAGGACGCGCCGCCTTTCCGGCAGCCGTGCTCCACCGCGGCGAGCCGAGGCGCGATCTCGCCGTCGCGCGCGCCGACGAGCAGCAGGTCGCCCTCGCCAATCAGCCACATCGTGCCCTGGGGAAAGACGGACGCGAACGTCCGCACGATCGATTGCAGATCGGCCGGGCTGATGTCGTAGGTGTGCGCCCACTGGCAGAGAAGCCCGTCCGGCTTCAACCGCGCACGCGCCGCTTCGAAAAACTCCCGCGTGAAGAGCGTCGCGACCCCTGCCATCCATGGATTCGACGGCTCGGAGACGATGACGTCGTACCGCCGCGGCGTCAGCAGCAGATGCGATCGACCGTCGCCGACGATGAGCCGCACATCCGGCCGGCGAAGGACGCCGCCGTTCTCGCGGTCGAACAGCTTAGACGCCTCGACGACCTCCGGCGAGATCTCGATGACGTCTTCGTGTTGAACAGTGCCGGTCGCGAGAGCCGACGCCGACGTGACGCCGCTGCCGAGCCCGATGACGCACACCTCCTGTGCGCGGCCGTGAATCAGCACCGGCAACAGGCCGAGCAGCCGCTGGGTCAACATGTCGCCGGCGTCGGAGGCGTCGATCTTGCCGTCGATCGCCATCGAGCGCGTGCCCGTGAGGCGGCGGACGCTGACGGTTCCGGCCGCGCCCTCCTTGTAGTACTCGAGCTCTCCTGCCCGAAGCACCGTGTCGAGATCGCCGGCGCCGAGATACGGCGCGTACTTATACGCGCCGCTCGAAAGCAGCTCGCGGTCCCATCCCGGCATCGCCACAATGACGGCGATCGCCGCGATGCTCGCGGCCGCCGGCCGTGCGCCTCCGGAGCGCGAGCGAAAAGTTTCTCTCGAACGGATTGTCACGATGAGACAAACGCCTCCGGTGATGGCGGCCGCGAGCGCAGCGGCTTCGAAGGTGGCGCGCAATCCGATGCGTGGAATGAGAAGAAACCCGGCGGCGAGGGCTCCTGTGATGGCGCCGACGGTATTCGCGGCGTACACGCGCGACGTCATGCGGGCGACCGACGCTTCGGCCGAGACAGGGCCCGATGCAGCGGCGAGCGCAAAGGGAAACGTCGCGCCGAGCGCGACCGTCATCGGCAGCAGGAGCAATGCGACGCTCGCCGCCTGCGACACCACGAGACGGCTGAAGACGACGCTCGGATCGGCCACCTGCTGCGCGATGACGAGCGGCATCCGCGTGGCGGCGAACCACGCGGCCGCCACGGCAGACACGGCGCTGACGAGAAGCATCGCGGCGAGCCACGTGGCCGGCCTCGAGGTGCGCCGCGCGATGCGCGTCGCCGCCGCCGATCCGATCGCCAGGCCGCTGATGAACGCCGCCGCCATCGTCGCAAACGCGTAGGTCGTCGGACCGATGACGAGCGCGAGCAGCCGCGTCCACGCGACTTCGTAGACGAGCGCGGCGAAGCCCGAGACGGCGACGGCGATCCAGGCGATTGTCGGGGAAGCCTTCACCTCGAGAGCCGATTGGCCTGAAGACTTCGCCGCGCGAGTTGAACGCCGGGATCGCTGAGATCGCAGAGAATTCTTCGTTCGGTCTTCAACAGAGAACTTCTCGGCGGTCTTTGCGGTCTCCGTGTTCGCTGGCGTTCGTGTCGCCAACCAGAACGCGCCGCTCGCCGCGACGCCGTTCAGCGCTACGCCTACCCATGTTGTCGCGCGCAGTCCGATCGCCGGAATCAACCAGAATCCGGCGGCAACGGCGCCGATTGCGGCGCCAGCGGTGTTCGCGGCGTAGAGTCGAGCCGCTTCGGTCAACCACTCGGCGGCGATTGGAAACGTCGCACCCATCGCGGCAGCCGGAACGCCGAGCACGACCACGCTGATCGCGACGCGCACGAGACCGAACCGTGCGGGCGCCGTGCCGTCGGCGTAAGCCCACGCGAGCGCCGGCACCGACGCGCGCAGCACCAGCGGCAGCAGGAGCGCCGAACCGGCGATGACGATCTCGAGCGTCGCGTACGCGCGCAACGGCGCCGCCGCACGCGCTCGCGAGTCGACAGGCGAGTCGAAAGAACCGGCGATCCATGCGCCGAGCGCGAGCCCGCCCATGAACGCCGCAAGCACCGTGCTCGCCGCCGCCACTGTGTGACCGAGTTGAAGCGTGAGAAGGCGGGTCCAGACGACCTCGTACACGAGAGCCGCCGCGCCCGATGCCGTATAGAGAAGGATGAAGATCCGCCGCGCAGAGGTCATCTGCGCGGCGAGTGTAGTCCAGCAGCTATCAGAATTCCCATCGCACGCCGAAGCGCGCCGCGCGCGGATCGAGCACGGAGATGACCTCCTTGAACCGCGCTCCCGTCACGGTCCGGAATCCGGTAATCGGGTTCTCGTTGAGCGCGTTGAAGAGATCCATCATCCCTGTGATTCTGCGCGCGGCACCGACACTGAAGCGCTTCTCGACTCGGAAATCCAGGATCTGCACGTTTCCGGTACGGTTGGCGCTGAGCGGCTCCATCAGCACCGACTCGCTTCCGGCATTGGGCAGCGCGACGCTGGTGTTCCTCGCCCAGTTGTAGCCGCTCTGTAGCTTGTACGAGCCGCTTACCCCGATATCGAACGGGAACACGTACCGGCCAAGGATCTTGTAGTTCCAGTACGTTGTCTTTTGCCGTCCGAGCCGGCGGCGGTTTGGCTGTCCCATGACGTCGGTGGCGCCCGTGAAGCCGGTCGGCGCCTGCCGGACGACGTCGAGCGCGCCGGTGGCGGTGGTCGTGTTCCGGAAATCGTCCGCCCACGTATTCTCGAACGACGTCAGCAACAGCCACTTGTCGTGGAATCGCCGATTCAGCGCGAATTCCACGGTGTGGTAATCGCCGTCGAGCGCTGGGACGCCGGAAACGCGGCCCGGATTGGTGAACGTGCGCGCAGACGGCAGTCCGGCCGCGCGATCGTACAGCGTCAGCACCTGATCGTCGGCCGTTCCGCGCACGCCGTCAGGACCGATGTCGGTGAATGCAAACGGAATCGTGTAGGCATTGACGCGCGCCAGATCGATCTCGGCCCAGCCGTTGCGCGTGTTCTTGTAGACGTAGGACGCGCGCGCCGACAGATACGGCGCGACTTCCTGCTCGAAATGCGTCGACGCTTCCTGACCGTACGCGTGCTGAAGATCGCGATCCACCTTCACGAACCCGGCCCCCCCGACCGTCGTGATCAGTCGGCCGAGCTCCTGCGGGCCGTCCAGGACCTTGTTGTCATTCTGATCGTTGAATTGATAGCGGTACGCCGCCTGACCGACAGGGTTTTCGAGCGACGTGACATCGGTGCTGGGGTTGAAGTAGAACCGTCCGAAGAATCCCTTCCACACCGTCTTGCCATTGCCGACCACGTCCCACGCGAATCCGAGGCGTGGGCTCGTCGACTTCAGATCGACGACAGTCGTTTCGGGCGTCGACACCGGCTGGAAGTACGCCGTCTGCTCGGGCGTGAAGCTGTTCTCGGGCCAACCGATCTTGTAGCGATCGAACCGAATGCCGGCGTTGACTGTGAAGCGACGTGTGACGCTCCACCCATCCTGAGCGTAGAAATTGGTCGACGTCGAATCGTCGGAGCTCGTGTTCGGCGTGTTGTAGATGTCGACTTCGCTCGGCATCGTCCCGCGATCGCGATAGTAGATGTTGCCCGGCTGGAACCGCAGGAAATTGCGTCGTTCGCGATACACCTCCGCGCCGATCTTGAAATTGTGGCTTCCGGCGAATCGATCGACGAAGTACGAGAGCGCGCCGGAGAATTGCGGCTTCAGCGTAGTGCGGTTATGGTAGTAGTCCGACGCGCCGGACTGCTGGCTGGTGTCGAGATCGATCCGTCCGACCGGCACCCCTTCAACCGAGGTCGATTTGGTCTGAGTCGGATAGAGCGGGAAGTAGTTGCCCCAGTGCGACGCCTGCAGATCGAGGAAGGCGCGGCTGCTCAATGTGCTCGTCCACTCGATTTTCTGCGGTCGATTCTTCGAGTCCTGCCAGTTCGCCGCCGAGACCGGAATCGCCAGCGATAGATCGCGCAGCGGCTGGAACTTCGATCGCACGTTGTAGAAGCCGATGACCTGGTTCGACTTGGTGAGCTGATAGGTGACCTTGGCCGTCTTGTTGAGAAGCTGGCTCTGCGCGACCTCGCCGGGCAGACCGAGGATGGTCTTGTACTGATTGTTGTCGCGATAGCTGAGGAAGAACCACAGCTTGCCTTTCTTTATCGGTCCGCCCGCGTTGACGTTGAAGTCGTACTGTTTCGTAATCGGGTTACCGCGAGAGAGGCCCAGGCGCTGACCCGTCGCCAGGTCGACGATCGTCGGCGCCTTGAATCCGCGCGAATCGACGCCGCCGGGCGTCCTGAACGCATCCGGCACGTTGTTCGACAGCGTCTTGTCGCCCACGATGTCGTAGTAGACCTGCGCGCCGAATGTGTCGCCGCCCGACTTGATTGTCAGGTTCAGGAACGCGCCGAGCCCAGACTGCTCGCCCATGTTGCCCGAGCCGCCAAGCTGGAATTCCTCGAAGCTGCCGAAGTCGAAATAGCCGGCGTTGCCGCCAGTGCCCTCAGTGACGTTGATCCCCTCGAGCAGCGTTTTGTTCTGATCGCCGACGCCATAGGTCTGATACCCGGTCTGCGTACCGGTGTGCGAGCCACCGACGTCGTAGGCGGTCATCTGAAAGCCGGGCGCCTGCGCCATCGCGGCCCAGACGTCGCGCGCGTTCGGGATATCCTGCAGCAGCTCCTTCGTAAAGTTCGTTCCAACCGTCGTACTCTTGATATCCACGGTCGGCGATTCGCCGGTGATCGTGACGGTCTCTTGTAATGACGAGAGCTGCAGCTGAGCATCGACGCCGAGCGTCTGGTTCAGACCGAGACGGATTTCTTCGCGCTTCAGCGTCTGGAATCCGGCGAGCTCGAAGGTCACCGTGTACAGGCCCGGCGGGAGCGCGGGATACCGGTACGTGCCGTCCGCCGCGGTGACCGCGGTCTGCGGCTGAATGAGCGCCGGGCCCGCGATCGTGACGCTGGCGCCGGGGAGCACGGCGCCGGTGTTGTCGGTGACCACACCAGTGATTCGGCCGCGAAGTTCCTGCGAGCCGGCCGGCAGGGCCGGCGCGAGCAGGAGAAGCGCGACAAGGGCAACGGGGTAAACGCGTTGACGCATAACCGACCTCCGCTTTCGAGGTGTGCGCGGCGAGAGAGGAGAGCGTAAAGGAAACGCGTGGAAAGGAACAGAGGAAATAAAAACGGCGGCCGAGTCACCCCGGCCGCCGCCCATCAATTACGTTACCCGATTGCTCGATTACCCGATTACCCGATTCAGAAGTCGAACTTCAACCCGATCTTCAGCACGCGCGGCGCGACGATTTCCTGGACGCGTCCGAAGTACGACGTTCCCAAGCGCGCGGCGTCGAATGCCACCTGGCTGGCGAACCCGCGGGTCACCGAGCCGTAACTGCCTGCCGCAGCCGCCTGTCCCGCGCTGGAGTTGAGCGCATTGTGCAGTTCGGCGATGAACGCAGCGCGGTGCCCGCCTCCGAGACGGAAGCTCTTGTCGGCGCGAAGCGACAGCAAGCTCAACGTGTCGCCGCGGTAGGTGCCGCGTGGCTCGACGCGGATGTTCGCAGTGCCCTGTGAGAACGGAACGCTCAGATTCCGGTCGCGCGGCAGACCGCTCACCGCCTGATAGTTTGCGCCGACCGTCACGCCCCATGGCGCCTGGTAACTGCCGAGCAGCTTGAACGCGTGCGGCTGATCGGGCGACGTGGTGTTGCCGATGCCGCCGGTCGTCGTGGACCCCTTTCCGACGAAAGCAATCAGGTTGTTCGGATTCGTGTAATCGAGCAGGATGTCGCCGTTGAGCCGCGACCACACGTACGACCCCTGCATTTGCCAGCGGTTCGACATGCGCTTGCCGACGCTGACTTCGAACGCCTTGTACCGCTGAGTGCAGCTCACCGACACATTGTTCCCGCAGTTGGTGTGGAAGAACGAGTCCTTGCCGAGGAACTCGGGCTTCACGTCATAGAACGCGAGCTGACGATCGTCGCCGGTGCCGCGGATGTTGTCCGGGCCGAAATCGGGGACTACGCGGGTCTGCGCGTAAGCAGTGGACGCGACTGCGTTGCACGGCAGGCCAAAGCAATCCTGATCGACGGTCTGATCCTTGAACCATCGCTGGATCCAGTCCACGTTCAACGACCAGTTGTTGGCGAGCTCGCGCTGGAACGCGACCATTACCTCGTCGTTCTTCGGATCGCGCAGCTTCTCGTCGATGCTGTTGGATTTGGGAATGTAGCGGAACGTCTGAGCTCCGAGCTCGTTGTCATCCACGATGCCGTTGCCGTTCAAGTCGCCCTTCCAGGCGTACTTGACCGGAATGCTGTCACTGCTCGTGCTGATGATATTCGGGTTGATGCTGGCGAACTCGCTCATGTACATCACTTCGTAGTACCGGCTGTAGCTCGCCTTGACGACGTTCTTGCCGTCCTCGGTCAGCTTCACGACGACGCCGGTCCGCGGCGCCAGCGTATTCCAGTTGAACGGCGGTTTGATTTCGGGATACTGCGTGACGGGGAACCAGCGGCCGCCACCGCCCGATTGTGCCGGGATGAGACCGTCGTAGAACGACCAGCGCAGCCCGAGGTTCACCGTAACGCGCGAATAGCTCGCGCGGTCCTGCACGAACCCGGCGAAGTTCCGCATCCGCTGCTTCTGCGTCAGCGGCGTCGCCCACGCCCACACCTCGTTCGGCCTGCAACCGGTTCTGACCGCGAAACTGCAAGTCGCGGCGTCGCCGTTGTAGCGAAGTCGCGTGTCGTTGAAGATATTGAAAGTTTCAGATCCCCAGCCGAACCAGTTCTCGAAGCCGGTCTTCAACTGATGGCTCGCACCGAGCCAGCCATCGACGTACCGCGTCAACCCGAGGTTCTGCTGTTGCCGGTACGAGTCGCGGAAGTGTTGTCCCGTCGGCTCGGGGCCATCGATGTAGATGCCCGTGTCGATATTGAACGTGGACGAATGCTGCTGCGTCACGGGCAGCGCGTAGAATTCATCGGACCAGTCGCTCGGCCAGTGCATGTGGAAGTAGCTCGACGACAGCTCGACAAAGGTGTTCTGGCCTAGCACCGACGTCCAGTTGCCGTTGAACAGATTTTTCGGCGACTGCTGGTTCAGCGTGTTTTCCGGCCTTGGTTGCGCGGTGCCGGCGCCTCTGTGGGGTTGGAATTTCTTGTTGTAGGTCCAGAAGGCGGAAAACTGGTTGTTCTTGCTGATTTGATACTTTCCGCTCGCCGTATAGTTCCGGAGGTTCGACAAGAACGGATTGGTGAGACTGCCGTCTGTGTTCACCACCGAGTAGTTGGGCTGCGCCTCAATCGTTCGATAGTTTCGGAACGAGCCGAACCACCACAAGCGATCCTTGATGAACGGACCGCCCGCGTTCGCGTTCACGTCCTGCAAGCCACGCAGCGTCGGATCGGTGATGCCCTGCGCGCGCAGGTCGTCAGTAATGTTGCTGCCCGTGAAGTGATCCCAGTAGCCTTTGCCAGTGACGCTGTAGAGCGCCTCGCCCCTTACGTTGTTGCCGCCCGACTTGGGCACCACGTTGATATTGGCGCCGCCGCCGCCACCGATCTCTGCGCCCATCGCGGCCGTGTCCACCGAGATCTCTTCCGCCGAGCCGAAGTCCATGTAGTACATCGACCCGTAACCCGACGGAGTGTCAGCGGTCACGCCGTAGTAGTTCAAGTTGTAGTTCTGCGATCCGTGCGCGGTCATACCGGTCGACGTCGCCGCGTTCAATCCGCCAGGATCCTGCCGCGTCATCGTCATTCCAGGCAGGACGGTCGTCGATCCGAAAATCGTTCGCGACGTCGGCACCGAGGTCAGAGTCTCGTGATCGAGCCGGGCGCCGACTTTCGTGTTCTCCACGTCGACAGTTGGCGACTGACCGCTGACGACGACGGTTTCCTGCAGCGAGGCGAGCTTCAGCACGGCGTCCACCGTGATTGTTTGACGCACGGGGACTACGATGCCTTCACGTGTGAACGGCGCAAAGCCAGCCAGCTCGAATTTGAGTTGATAAGTGCCGGTGTTGACGGCAGGGAACCGATAGATGCCCTGCGCGTTGGTCGTGGCCGTCGGCGTCCCCATTGCCGCGGGACCCGTGAGCGTCACGATGACGCCGGGCAGCACGCCGCCCTGATCGTCGGTCACTTTGCCGACGAGCTCGCCGAACATCTGGCCGGTCTGCGCCGCCGCCGGCGCGAGACCGAACGTGAGCACGACCGCCGCCGCGGCGAGCGCTCGAAGAATCGAACGTGTCACAGGCAACCTCCTGATAACAAACGCCTGATACTCTGTGTAGTGCCCGTCAGAATATGTGGAATTGCCGCCGCTTTGTCTACAAACTTTCGAGCGGCGCCGGGGCTCGACCGCCCGGGATACGACCATTTGGATTATGGTTAGCGGGCTTGCCCGGCGCATCGTCGAAGGGCAGCCACGTGTCGGGAGGTGAAGCTTTGCGAAAGGGCATTCTTGTTCTGGTGTTGACGTCGGCTGCGGCGTCCGCGACAGCGCAGCAGAGCACCATCTCGGATCTCTTGCAGAAGGCGGCCGTCAAGCTTGCGCTCGCGGCGGCGAAGGCGGCCGAGCCGCAGACGATTGAGGATCAGATTCGATTCTGTGAGATCGCTGCGCCGTCGTTCAAAGAGGAGGCTCGCGGCGCCGAGTTGAAGCGCGCGTTCGACCAGCTCGGCCTGCAGAGCGTGCGGATCGACAAAGCCGGCAACGTGCTCGGCGATCGGCCAGGCGCCGCGGCGCATCCGCACGTCGTCATCGCGGCGCATCTCGACACCGTGTTTCCCGAAGGCACCAACGTGAAAGTGCGCCGCGACGGCAACGTCCTGCGAGGACCTGGAATCGGCGACGATTGCCGCGGTCTGGCCGTGCTCGTCAGGATCGTCCAATCGTTGAAAGACGCCGGCGTGACGACGCCGGGAACGGTTACCTTCGTGGCGAACGTCGGCGAGGAGGGGCTCGGCGATCTGCGCGGCGTCAAGGCGCTGTTCAACGACACGATGAAGGGACAGATCGATGCGTTCGTGTCGATCGACGGCACCGGCGTTCACGTGACCAACGTCGCCGTCGGCAGCCACCGCTACCGGGTCACGTTCAAGGGACCCGGCGGTCACAGCTTCGGCGCCTTCGGCCTCGCGAACCCGATGGGCGCGATGGGGCGCGCCATCGCGAAGATCCAGGAGATGCAGGTGCCGCAGCATCCGAAGACGACGTTCAACGTCGGACGCGTCGGCGGCGGCACGTCCGTCAACTCGATTCCGTTCGAGGCATGGATGGAAGTCGACATGCGCTCGTCCGATCCGGCGTCGCTGGCGGCGGTCGATGCGAATTTCCAGAAGGCCGTTGACGCCGCCGTCACCGAAGAGAATCAGCGGTGGGGCAAGGCGGGCACGATCACGGTCACGAAGGAGCTGGTCGGCGATCGCCCCGCGGGATCGACGCCGGAACGTGCGCCGATCGTACGCGCGGGGCTGGAGACGGCAGCGGCGCTCGGGTTCAACGCGAACCTCGGTGAAGGATCGACCGACTCGAACCTGCCGATGAGCCTCGGCATCCCGGCGATCACGATCGGCGGCGGAGGTCGAGGACGAGAAGCACACGCGCTGACCGAATCGTTCGACGTGACCGATGCGTGGCAGGGAGCGCAGCACGCGTTGCTGCTGACGGTCGCGCTCGCGCAGAAATAACTTCCGGCCGTTCAGCGGCCCGACATCTCGCGTTTCATGTTCCGAAAACGCTCCAGATCGATTGCGCGCTGGCGGCCGGCGCCGGCGCGCGCCGCGACGAGCCGCAGCAGGAACAATGCATGCGCGCCCGCGAGGAAGACGAGCTCCTCGCGGGTCGGTCCAACCAGAAGTCCAGGAACGATGTTCATCGCGCCGGCGAGCCCGAAGGGAACCGAAAACAACGCGTCGGTCCTGACGCCGCCGGCGGGTCGGCCGAAGGTCATCGCCACGGTTTCCCAGCCGGGCGTACCTTCTTCTTCATAGAAGACCTGAATATATCTGCCAATCCGCTCGACCCCGACGTGCAGCCCGAAGACCGCCTCGAACGTCGATGCGAGTACGACGAGCGGGATCAGCATCCCTGCCGGCGGAGCGGCCAGCGCGACCGTGGCCACCAGGACGGCGGCCCACGCCGCCATCCCGACGACGAAGATCCAGACGCGAGTCGTCCCGCGTTCACGAATCGTGGAACGCAGTGCCGTGTATTCCTCCTGGTCACGCGCTGTCATCGAAACCGCTCTGCGCTCGGCGGCTGAAAATGCCGATAACTGTGAAAACAGCGACCGAAGTGCGGTTGCGCATTGTGGCACAAGAGTTGGTCTGGGCTCGGGCGTGGGCTCAGCGGTATCCGGACCGCGCGGCAGCGTGAGGATAATCGCCTTGTCGTCTATGGATTATCTGCTACACTACCGGCGTCCGGCATACTTCAACAGACGTTCGGGGCAGTCTACGTGAGCAGAAAACCGTTTTTCTGGATCGGTCCTGTTGCGCTCTTCAGTCTCGTCAGTATCGGCCTCGCGCCGACTGCCGCTGAGGCTGCGCCCACCAAGGCGAAGCGCAGCACGACGTATTCGCGCGAGCGCTCGCAAACGCGCAAAGCGAAGCTCGCGCGCGCACGCACCGTCGCGATGGCGCGCGAGATGGCCGACACCGCGCTGCCGCGGTATCGCGTCGACGCGGGCGGCGATCTGGTCCCGTATCTTCGCGCCGCGGCCGCCATCATCTATAACCCCGAGACGAACGAAATCCTCTGGGAAGAGAACGCGCAGACACAGCGCTCGATTGCCAGCATCACGAAGATGATGACGGCGACGGTCTTCCTCGAGAACAACCCGGATCTCAGCGAGGAGGTGACCGTCGCCCGCGGCGACGTGTTCCAGGCCTCGACGACGCATCTGCACGCGAACGACAAGGTGACCGCAGATGATCTGCTCCATCTGCTGCTCATCGCTTCGGACAACGCCGCGGCACGAGCGCTCGCGCGCGTGTCGCCGTACGGAACCGAAGGGTTCGTCCCGCGCATGAACGAGAAGGCCGCCGAGCTCGGTCTCGAGAACACCCATTACGCGGATCCTTCGGGTCTGCTGTCGGACAACGTGTCGTCGGCGTACGACATGGCGCGCCTCATCACGCACATCTCGGGCGACGAGCGGATCGCGTCGATCATGCGGATGCCGGAATACACGGTGTACACGAAGGCGCTGCGCCCGCGGCCGATCACCTTCCACAGCACGAATCACCTGCTCGGCCGGGCGGACGTCGACGTGCGCGCGGGCAAGACCGGATTCATCTCGAAGGCTGGATACTGTCTGGCGACGCTGCTCCGTCTGCCGCAGGGACCGGACGTGGCCGTCGTCGTGCTCGGCGCGCGATCGAATGCGGGCCGCTTCATGGAAACGCAGAACCTGTTCAACTGGCTCTCGTCGAGGGCGCAGACGGTTCTCGCGCCGAAGGCGCAGCAACAGCAGCGGTAGGACAGGACCAGCGTGTCCGCCCGTTAACCTACGTATCCTCTCTGAATCGCCGCCGCATCCAGCGGCAGCGTGGCGATCGTATCCACTGAGACCATGACCGGACGCGCGGCGTTTCGCGCGTCGTACGCCTTCAGATAGCGGCGGCAGACGTCGCACGCGTACACGCGGTAGCGGCCGTCGCGCGTCGCGAACGAGGTGATGAGCGCGCGGTCGTCGTTCGCACAGAACGGACACGCGAGCGGCGCGAACATCCACTGCGCGAGGCACCGGCCGCAGATCAACCGGCGATCGGCGCTCGGCGTAATCACGGCGAACTCGGGCTCCCATCCGCAGAACGGGCAGTGCCCGTGCTTCCACGATCCCAGATCGACGCGCTCGGTCAGCGCTTCCGCGCAGCGAGCGAGAAACGGCCGCAGCGCGAGCAACAGCACTTGATCCAGCGCGGCCGGCGCTTCAGCTAGTGTCCGCACTTTCGTGTCGTTGGCGGCATCGACCCTCGACGTTGCGTCGTACCAATTGGTCACGAGCGTCTCGAGCGCGTTTCCTTCCCGCCCGAGCGCAACGATCTTGTTGTAGTCGGCGCGCTCGAGCGCTTCGAACCGCTGAAGGATGTCGGCGGTCTGGCGGAACGTCAGACGGAAATCGGTCCACTCCAGCGGGATGTCGCGGAAGCGCACGAGTGGACGTCCGGCCGTCTGCTGCGCTCGCAGCCACTCGGGGTCCACCTGAATCCAGGGCAGCGGCACGCGCCCCTGCACTCGCCGCTGCATGTCGACGAGCGCGAGCTGCATGTCCACGGCTGACGCCAGCTCTGGTTGCGACGCCTTGATCTGTTTGAGCTCGACGACCTCGCGCGGTTCAGCGCGAGGCGCGCGGGGCGGACGCTCGGGCACGTCGGGATTGTAGCTTGACACTCCTCTCGGGCGGCGTTACAACCCTGACCACGTTTTGCAGCTTCTTGAGCTGCTGCTACACCCTGTCGAAGTGCACCGACTACAACTCGGGCAACCGCGACGCGGCGAACGAACAGGCAATGAACCCGTACGATCCATCCAACAACGAAGGGCCGTGCGCGTTCGACATCCGTCACAACTTCAATCTGGGTGGAAGCTACTCGGTGCCAGGAACGTCCGTCGGCGGCGCTCCAGTTCAAGTTGGCACCGTGTTCAGTGCGGTGTCGGGCCGGCCGTTTACTCCGGGTGTCGGAACATTCGACCAGTCCGGACAGAACACCGGGCAACTCCGAGCCGACTGCTTGGCGAACCCGATCTACAACTACAGCCTCGACTATCTCTTTCCGGATCCGAATACGACGCGGTCGGCGATCACGAGTGCGTCCGACGCCTTTGCATCGCCGACGCCCGGCAGGCTCGGCACGTGCGGTCGAGACAGCGGCCGGGGACCGCGCTTCACTCAACTCGATCTGAACATCGTCAAGGAATTCAAGCTGCAGGGAAGCACGCGCATCCAGGCGCGGTGGGAGATCTTCAATGTGACGAACCACGTGAACCTCGGCAACTTCCTCAGTACCAGCGTGCGCAGCGGCTCGTTCGGCAAGATCGGATCGACCCCCGACGTGGACCGCGGCAATCCGGTACTTGGCACAGGCGGTCCCCGCGCGATGCAGTGGGCGTTGAAAGTCTTGTTCTAAGGCCGTGACCACGTCAGAGGTCAGAGGTCTGGTCCCAGACTTCTGACCTCCTAACCGCTGATCGTCAGCCGTCTCGCGATCGGACAGCGTTCTCCGGCGACCCGGATCGTCCGTCCGCCTTTCATATCCTTTACATCATGCGGCTTGACTCTCGAGCGGAGCGGGCCTACAACGTTCGGATTGTCGCGGTGCACCGCCGCGGCTCATCAAGAGGGGACAGCACCGATGAAGCGCTCAGTGGGTTGGTTGCGGTTTGTCCTGGCCATCTGCGGAAGCCTGGCTCTTGCCTCATCGCCGTCGTACGCCCAGAAAACGACCGGAGACATCACCGGATCGGTCACCGACGCCACCGGCGGCGTGCTGCCAGGCGTCGCGGTCACGGCGACGTGTCCTGACACTCGATTGACCCGGACGGTGACGACCGATTCCAACGGCGGCTACAGCCTTCCGGAACTGCCGATCTGCGTCTACAAGGTGGTGGCGGAGCTCGCCGGCTTCAAGACGGTCAGCCGCGATGCTCAGGTCGCTGTGAGCACGGTCGCCAAGGTCGACTTCAAGCTCGAAGTCGGCGCGCAGTCCGAAACAATTACCGTCGAGGGCGTGTCGCCGCTCGTCGAGTTCTCGGACAAGTTGAACAACAACGTCGACACCGAGCGCATCGGACAGATCCCGCTGAGCGGCCGCGACTTCAACTCGCTGCTCGGCGTGACGCCCGGCGTGCAGCGGGATCCGGGCGGTGGGTTTCTCGCCGTCAGCATCAGCGGCGCGCGCCGGACCTCCAACAACTACATGATCGACGGCATCTCGAACAACGACCGCTACTACGGGGACTCGGTGCTGAATCAGACGGGCGTCGTCGGCGTGCCCGCGACGCTCGTGCCGATGGACGCGATCGCCGAGTTCACCGTGCAGCAGACGCCCTCGGCCGAATTCGGCGTCAAGGGCGGCGGCGCGATCAACGTCGTGATGAAGAGCGGCTCCAATCAACCGCACGGCACGTCGTATTACTTCCGCCACGACGACTGGACCGATTCGCCGAACTATTTCGTGAAGAAGGCGGGCGGCGAGACCACGCCGGTCAAGAACCAGCAGTACGGCGGCACCTTCGGCGGCCCGATCCAGAAAGACCGGACGTTCTTCTTCGGCTACTACGAAGGCCAGCGTCTCGCGGTGACGTCGCCCTATCAGGTTCAGGTGCCGAAGCCCTCCGAGATCACGGCGGCGCGCGCGCGCATCGCGGCGGTCGGCCTGACGACGAACCCGATCGGGGAGAACCTGCTGAAGTTCTACCCGACCGACGCGTCGGGGACGATGACAGTGAATTCGGCGAATGTCGCCAACATGAACACGTTCTCGCTGAAGATCGATCATCAGGTCAATTCGGACAATCTCGTCAACGGCCGCTTCTTCTTCGGCAACAGCTACCAGTCGGCGCCGGCGTTCGTCGGCGAGCTGACGCCGGCGAACGGCCCGACGGATATGTTCAACTCGGTGACCGATCCGACGCGGGTCGCGCTCGTCGGCCTGGTCTGGAACTCGACGCTATCACCGAAATCGTTGCTCCAGGTGAGGTTCGGCTACAACCGCATCTCACAGACGATCGATGTGAACAACAAAGTCGATCCGGCGAGCCTCGGCCTCAACACCGGTCCGCTCGACGCAGCCGATTTCGGCGTGCCCGCGGTCACGCTCGGCCCCTTCGGCTACATCGGCGGTGTCGGCGGCTACCCGATCACGACCGCGCCGACCGAGACGATGGACATCTCGGGTTCGCTGACGCAGACGCGCGATCAGCACACGATCAAGGTCGGCGGCAACTGGCAGATGGGTAAGAATCACAGCGTGCGTAATCGCGCGCGAACGAGCATCACCGCCACCGGAGGCGGCTCGTTCGACGACGTCGATTCGCTCGTGGGGTTGCTGCTCGGCCGCTTCGACACGATCGGCCGGTCGTTCGGTTCGACCTCGCGGAACATGTCGCAGCAGTCCATCGGCGCCTTCATCAACGACGACTGGAAGGCGTCTTCGCGTGTGACGGTCAGCCTGGGTCTCCGCTACGACATCAACCTGCCGTTGAAAGAAGTGAACAGCCTCGCGTCGAATTTCATCACGGGACAGGGGCTCGTCAGGCTGGGTTCCGGCCTCGATCGCCTGTACGACATCGACAAGAACAACTTCGGTCCGCGCGCGGGGATCGCCTGGGACGTTACCGGCGATGGGCGCACGAGCGTTCGAAGCGGGTACGCACTCACGTACGATCTGCCCGACTTCAAGACGATCCACTCGCCGAACACGACGTGGAGCGGTCTTGCGGCGAGCTCGGGCGCGATGACGAATCCCGATCTCGGCGTCTTCTCCGTGTCCCTCAATGGATCGCAGACCAAGGCGCCGGACGCGAGCTCGGTCACCTGCATCAATCCGAACGCGGCGGTGATCAGCGGCGATTTCATCTGTGTCCAGCCGGGTGTTTCCATTTTCGGGTCGAGTCCGACCGGCCAGCCGCCCTTCAACGCGTTCTCGATCCCGACTGACTACAAGACGCCGATGTACCACTACTTCCACGCGACCGTGCAGCGCGAGATCTTCCGCGGCAACGCGGTGACCGTCACGTATCTTGGTTCGCGCGGCCGCGATCAATCGTGGTTCCGCGACATCAACGGCCCAGCGCTCGGGACGGCGACCACGGCGATTCAAGTGAACCGGCCGTTTTTCACTCAGTTCCCGACGCTGAAGCACGTCATCCAGCTCACCAACGATGGCAAGTCGTGGTACGACGCGTTGCAGCTCTCGTACCGGCAGCAGAACTGGCACGGGATCAATACGCAGTACAACTACACGCTGTCGCGGTGCGAGGATTACAACTCGGACAACAGCCGCGGCCGGAACGACTTTCCGCAGGCGAACAACCCGTACGATCCGACGGCGAATCGCGGGCCGTGCGGTTTCGATCGCCGTCACAACTTCAACGTCGGCGGCGTCTATGCCATCCCCGGCACCAACGCCGCCACGCGCGGCTGGGAAGTGGGCACGGTGTTCACGGCGCTGAGCGGCCGACCGTTCACGCCGAACATCGGCAGCCGCGATCAATCGGGGCAGGACACCGGATCGATCCGCGCGAATTGCCTCGCCGATCCGATTTACGACTTCACGAACCCCGAGGCCTTCATCACGAATGCGACGCAGGCGTACGGAACGCCGGCGGCGCGGACGCTCGGCAGCTGCGGCCGCAACAGCGCGCGGTACCCGGGACTGGCGCAGTGGGACGTGAACGTTATCAAAGAATTCCAGCTCGGTGGCGGCGCGCGCATCCAGGCGCGCTGGGAAATCTTCAACCTCCTGAACCGCGTGAATCTCGGACTCGCGCAGAGCACGAACGTCCGCAGCGGCCTGTTCGGGACGATCGGATCGACGCCCGACGTCGATGCCGGCAATCCGGTCATCGCGCAGGGCGGCCCGCGTGCGATGCAGTGGGCGGTGAAAGTGATCTTCTAGTTGCTGGTTGCTGGGGCTGGGGCTGGGGCTGGCGGAATCGTGTAAGGTTTTGTCCGTTTTGGAATAGTCCGGAATCGTAACACCGCAACCCTTCATGAACCGATACAGCCAGAGGTAGGATGTACGGCGGGTCCGAAAGGGCCCGCCTTTTTTATGCGCGCCGGTTCAATCCTTGTCCTCGCTGCCTTCGCTCTAGCCGGTTTCAACGCCCTAGCCCCCAGCCCCCAGCCCCCAGCGACCAGAAGAAACATTCTTCTCATCACGCTCGATACGACGCGCGCCGACCGGATGGGATTTCTCGGGTCGACGCGCGGGCTGACGCCGTCGCTCGACGCGTTCGCGCGGACGGCTGTCGTGTTCACGCACGCCTACGCTCAGGCGCCGATCACGACCGTCTCGCACGCGACGATCCTGACGGGTACCTTCCCGCCGTTTCATCACGTGAACGACTTCGGATCGCCGTTGCCCGCATCGGTGCCATATCTCCCTGCGCTGCTGCGCGACGCCGGTTATCGGACGGCCGCGTTCGTCGGATCGCTGATTCTCGATCCGCGCAACGGCACCGCGCCCGGCTTCGATCGAGGCTTCGATGTGTACGACGCCGGCTTTCGGCTGCGTCGCCCCGGAGACGATCGGTATCAGACTGTCGAGCGGCGCGGCGAGGAGGTGACCGCGCGGGCAGGACAATGGCTGGCGTCGGCTGGAGGCGGACCGTGGTTCCTGTGGGTGCATCTCTACGATCCCCACGATCCGTACGATCCGCCTTCCGATCTGAAGAAACGATTCACGGCCGCGCCGTACGACGGCGAGATTGCCGCCGTCGATCGCGCGGCGGGTCACCTGATCGCGGCTGCCGGCGCGACAACCTTCGTCGCAGTCGCCGCGGATCACGGCGAAGCGCTCGGCGATCACGGCGAGGATACGCATGGCATGTTCCTCTATGAAGCCGAGCTGCACGTGCCGCTCATTGTTCGCGTGCCGGGCCTGTCGACGCCGGGATCGCGGATCTCTTCGCGTGTACGCCTCGCAGATCTCGCGCCGACGCTCGTCGAGGCGGCGGGCGTCGCCGTTCCTCCGGCGATGCAGGGTGAATCACTCGTGCGGTTGAAACCGGACGCGACCGACGCCGACCGTCCCGCGTACGCCGAGACCGAGTATCCGCGTCGCGCGTTTGGATGGAGTCCATTGACGGCGTGGCGCGCCGATCGGTTCTTGTACGTGCGCGCGCCAAAGCCAGAGCTGTACGATCTCATCGCCGATCCGAATGCCGGCCGCAACCTCGCCGCCGGCCGCCCGCGCATCGTCGACGGCATGCAGCGGGAGCTCGACGAGTTCATCCGCAAGAGCGGCGGCGCCGCGCGCGCAACCGGACGCGAGTCGACGATCGATCCCGATCTCGCTCGTCGGCTCGCGGCGCTTGGCTACGTCAGCGGCTCGACGCCGCCGGCGAGCGGCGTCGACGCAAAGGATCGGATCGCGCTCGCCAACGCGCTTCACGCCGCTCAAATGGAGGTCGACGATGGCGCGTTTGAGAGGGCGATTCCGCTGCTCGAGAAAGTCACGGCCAGCGAGCCGAACGTAAAGCTGGCCCAGCTGCAGCTGGGCGTGTCGCGGGCGCATCAGAAACAGTACGCGCGCGCCGTCCAGCCGTTGAAGAAGGCGACCGCCCTGGACCCCGAGGACATGTTCGCGCATTACGAGCTCGGCGTCGCGCTGTACGAGACCGGCGATCTGAAAACTGCGGCGGGCCATTTCGAGATCGTCGCGTCGCGAATGCCGAAGTGGGCTGATGCGCGCTATTCGCTCGGGTCGGTGTACGCGCGCATCGATCGCGTGCCTGACGCGGGCCGCGAGCTGCGCGCAGCGCTCGACCTCGAGCCGCGCCACTTCCGCGCGAACCTGCTGCTTGGAAGGATTCTCACGCTGCAGGGCGATCCGCAGCGCGCGCTGCCGTACCTGCAGACGGCCGCCGACGTGCAGCCGTCGAACGCCGAGGCGCGTCAATTCCTCGCCGACGCGGTCTCACGTGTGAAAAAGTAGGGGGCTGGGAGTTGGTTGCTGGTTGCCGGCGGTTGCTGGTGGCTGGTCGCCAGCAACGACCAACCAGCCCCAGCAACCAGCAAACCATTAGAACATCAAACGGAAGCCGAGCCGCGCCAGTCTCGGACTGATCCAGCGGTTCGGGTTGCCGAACGTCGTTCCGGAATTCTCTATGACGCTTCGGCGGTCTCCGTTGTCGGGAATTCCCTGGTTGTTCACGTTGAAGATGTCAAGGTAGATGCCAATTTGCCGGGCGGAGGATCCCAGGGGGATCGTCTTCTCCGCGCGGAAATCGAGGTAGTTTGCCGCATCGGTGCGCCGGGTTCCGAGCGGCTCGATGCGAACCGATTCGGAACCCTGCGTCAGACCGCGGATTGTGGCAAGGCGGCCCCATGCGAGCCCGGTCGTGTAGCGGTACACACCGCTGATGTTGAATCCGCCGAAAAGTGGCACGCGGTACGTCCCATCGAGCTTGACCTGATGCGTGTAGTCGAATCGCGAATCGCCGTTGATGTTGATCAGATGGTTCGGGTTCGCGAACCCGCCGGTCTGTCCAAGGCCCTGATTGCCCCCGCCCCCTGAGTTGGTGCCGCCTCGGTTATCGACCGTGCCGCGCGAATGCGACCAGGTGTAAGACAGCTGCGCCTGCCAGTTGTTCGAGTAGCGTTTGGTGCCGATTAACTGGAACGCGTCGTAATCGCGGAACGCATTGTCCGGATTCGTGAACAGCAGCAACTCGTGACCTGGGTTCGTCTTGTTGTAGACCGTGAGCGACGCGCCGTCGTCGGCCGTTCCCAACCTGCCATCGGGTCCTGGATCGACTTTTGGTGTCGGCGCATAGATCGATCCCGTGTCGACGAAGCCCATGAAGTCGCGGAAGTTCCGGCGGATGTACTGGGCCGTCACCGATAGATTGGAAACAAGCTCGCGTTCGATGCCCGCCAGGAATGCGTCCGAATACGATTGGCGAACATCGGGACTGATGCCCAGATTCGTCGCCGGGTTGCGTCGATCGATCTCGCTGAATCGATTCGGCCCGAGCACTTCAGCGGTGATCTTCGGATGCTGCTGCGTCAGGTCCATGAATTCGAACTGTCCGCCGAACAGCGCGTCGAAGAAGCGGCCATAGTGCGCGCGCAAAACCGTCTTGTGGTCCCCCATCACGTCAAAAGCGGCGCCGATGCGCGGCGCCAGCGCGTGATTGGAGAGGACGGTGCCGGTCGGCACCGAACCGCGGTTGATGTCGAGGCGCAGGCCGGGATTGAGCGTCAGTCGATCCGTAACGGTCCAACTGTCCTGCGCGTACATCGATGCGCGCTTGGCCACGGCATTAGTGACGTAGCCTTCCCACAACGTAACGGTATACGGACCGCCGTAATCGTAGTAATAGCGGCCGCCCGGATAGCCTGATTCGTTGCGGATCTTCGATCGCTCGAACTCGAATCCGAACTTGAGCTCGTGGCTCTTGCCGGCGAACTTGTCGGCGTAGCGGGTGAGTGTTGCCGCGGTCACATTGCGGGTGCGATCGAACCTGCCGAAGTACGGGACGTTGACGCTGTAGATGTTGCTGAGCGAATCGTAGTGCGGGTAGGGCCCGCTGCGCGTCTGCGGCGGCGTCGGCTCGACGGGGAAGTAACCCCAGTAGCCGCCGTTCCGAACATTCAGCATCGTCTTCGAGTTGATCGTCCAGGTAATCTGGCCGTTCCAGTTCCATTCGGGCGATGGCTCGAGTGCGGTGACCTCGGTCGTCGGCCGCTGGGCGCTGGCGCCGCGACCCTCGACGTCGTACTTGTCCCATTCGACGAACCCTTCGACGCGGACGCTGGGCGCCGCGGCCCACGTGAGCTTGTGGAGCGTGCGCGGGTCCTTCTCGCTCGTGAAGTTGCCGGCGAATCCGGCCGGGCGATCCTGAATGTTGCGGTACTGGAAGCCGGAGAAGAAGAAGAGCTTGTCCTTCGCCAGCGGACCGCCGATCTGGCCGGTGGTGTCCCAGTACGATTTGATCTCGCGCGGCGTGAACGTCTTGCGCAGGTCTGCGGACAGGGATGTCGTGTTGTCGGCGAGCCAGTTCTTCCGCTCCATCAGGTACTCGCCGAGACCCGTCCATCTGTTGCTGCCCGCTCGAATGATGCTGTTCGCGGCGACACCGGTGAACTCGCCGTACTCGGCGTTCGCGCCGAGCGCCACGATCTGCACCTGCTCGACCCAGTTGTAGTTGAAGAACGACCACGGTGTGCCACCCTCGGGATCGCTCACGTCGACGCCGTCCATCAGCAGCGCATTGGAGCTTTGCGTCGCACCAAAGGCGACGTTGCTGCTGACGCCCGGCGTCAGGTTGATGATGTCGGGCTGAAAGCGGCCGGTGGGCAGGTTCTGCAGCATCGCGTCGGTCAGGTTCGTGTTCGACGCCGAGCTCTTGATGTCGACGACTGGACTCGTCCCGGTCACCTGGACCGTCTCGCTGACCGACGCGACGGCGAGCGTCAGGTCGATCGTGATCGTCGTGCCGAGCGGCAGGACGATGTTCGATTGTTTGACGGTCTTGAATCCGGCGAGCGTCGCTTCCATCTCGTAGATGCCGGGACGCAGCGCAGGGAAGCGATAGATCCCCTGTGAGTCGGAGACGCTCGTTTGCACGCCGCCGACCTGCGAGGGGCTGGAGACGTTCACCGTCGCGCCAGGCAGGACGGCGCCGGTGCTGTCTTTGACGGTGCCGGTCAGGGCCGCGGTCTGCACGGCCTGAGCGAACAGCGGCCTCGCGAGACCGCCCATCGCACAGGTGAGCGCGAGAACGGGAACCACCCGTTTCCAGTTCATGCCTCATCCTCCTTGGCGGGCGAGTATACACTTCGGCATAGATCGTCCCGCAAAGGAAACGCGTGAGCTCGCACGGTTCTTTCAGTTGCACCACGATTCTGGTCGTCGTCACGACAATGACGGCATGTCGCGCGGCCGATCGACCGCGGCTTGATGCGCCGCGCGATCTCATCCTGGTCACGATCGACACGCTGCGGGCCGACCGCGTCGGTGTCGAGGGCGGGCCACACGATGTCACGCCGACGCTCGACGAGTTAGGCCGTCAGGGTGCGGTGTTCCTCGACGCGACGGCGCACGCGCCGCTCACGGTGCCGTCGCACGCGTCGATCCTGACGGGACGTTACCCGACTGCGCACGGCGTCCACGATAACGCAGGCTTCATGCTGTCGGATCGCGTGCCGACTCTGGCCGCGATGCTTCACGATGCCGGGTATCACACGGCAGCGTTCGTGTCGTCGTTCGTCCTGCGTGGATCAACTGGGCTCGCGCGCGGGTTCGAGGCCTACAACGATCGATTCGAGGGCATGGGACGCTCACATGTCACCGTGTCGTCGCTCGAGCGGCGCGCGCCGGAAGTCGCGCGCGAGGCGGCGCGATGGATCGCGTCGGCGCCGCGTCCATTTTTTCTCTGGGTACACTTCTACGATCCGCACGCGCCGTACGATCCGCCGCCGGCCTTCGCGGCGAAATTCTCCGGCCGCCCGTACGACGGAGAGGTGGCGGCGGCCGATTTCGGCGTATCGCTGGTCATCGGCGCGCTTTCGCCCGAACGCCGACGCGAGACCGTCATCGTCGCGACCGGCGACCACGGGGAGTCGCTGGGCGAGCACGGCGAATCGGAGCACGGCATCCTTTTATATGACGCGACGCTGCACGTGCCGCTGATCATCCAGGGTCCAGGAGTACAGTCTGGGCTCACCGTTCGCGAACAGGTCCGGCACGTCGACATCGTGCCAACAGTATTGGACCTGCTGAACGTCAGGACGCGCGAATCGTTCGATGGATTGAGCCTGCTGCCTGTAATGGGGCGAGTAAGCTCGCCCCCTACAAAGACGAAGGTGGCGACACGCGTCGGTGCCGGTAGAGGGGCGCAGCTTGCTCCGCCCCTCCAATCGCCGTCGTACGCTGAGAGTCGGTTCGGCGAACTGCATTTCGGATGGGCGGCGATTCGAAGCGTCCGCGACGGGGCATGGAAGTACATCGACGCGCCGGATCCTGAGCTCTACGACCTCGAGAGCGACCGCGCGGAGCTGGAGAATCGGAAAGCGCTGCGCGAAGCGACGGCGACGGGGCTCGCTCGCGCGCTCGCACTGATGGCGTCGCGAGGCGAGAGCGCGACGGCTGCGCCGTCCACGGTGGACGCCCAGACAGCCGAGCGGCTGCGGAGCCTCGGATATGTCGGCGGTGCCATGACCCTTGGCGCGCGCGCCGGCGGCGATCCGAAACAGGAAATCGGAAGCTACGACGCGTACGTGAAGGCGTTCAACTCGTCGCTCTCTCTGCTCGAAACCGGCCGTGCGCGCGAGGCCGAAACGAAGTTCCGCGCTTTGACGCGATCGTTCCCGCGCGCGTTCGAGGCCCATCAGTACGTTGGACGCGCGCTGGCCGCACGCGGCGCCTACGACGAGGCGGTTGTCGAACTCGATCTGGCGATCGCGCTGGCGCCGCGCGAACCGACGTTGTACTTCGACGCCGCGAAGACACTTGCTTCAGCGGGCCGCTTCGATGCGGCGTTCGATCGCGTCGCCGCCGGCCTGCGCCTCGAGCCTGCGTCGTTCGACGGCTGGATGACGCGTGGGCTCGTCTCGCGCGCGGCAGGGCAGCAGAATGCGGCAGAGCAGGCGTACCGAGAGGCCCTCAAGATCAATCCGGAGATCGGCTTCGCGCATCTCGAGCTGGGACGCCTGGCAGAGACGCGTGGTCATCGTGAAGAAGCCCGCAACGAGTATCGTCTCGCGCTCGATCTGGATTCGACGTTGACCGACGCGCGAGCCGCGATGGATCGGATCCGGTGAAGTGGAGCGCGACGCCCCGCTCGGCTAAAAGCCTCGCGCTACCGAGGCGTGGCCTCCCGCTGCCGAGGCGTGGCCTCCCGCGGCCGAGGCGTGGCCTCCCGCGGTTGAGGGGCAGCGCGAGCCTTTCAGGCGAGCGAATCTGGCGATCGTGGTCCCTGATCCTCGTCGTCGCCGCCTTCGCCGCGGCGATCGGCTGGTGGCGTTACATGCCGCGCACGGTGACTTCGGTCCGCGGCGAGCCCCTCGGACATTTGCCCTCGGGCGTCCGTCCATCGGACCTCAATCTCCTGCTCGTGACGCTCGACACGACGCGCGCCGACCGCATCCACGCGTACGGCTTCGATGGCATTGCGACGCCGAACCTCGATCGGCTCGCGCGCGAAGGAATCCTCTTCGAGCAGGCGGTCGCGCCGGCGCCGCTCACGCTGCCCGCTCATTCGTCGATCTTCACCGGCAAGTTTCCGCCGGCCCACGGCGTCCGCGACAACGGCGGCTTTTTTCTCGACGACAGCGAGACGACGCTCGCCGAGCGCCTGCGCGATCGCGGGTTCGCGACGGGCGGCTTCGTCGGCGCGTACGTGCTCGATCACAAATGGGGCGTATCGCAGGGATTCGAGACCTACTTCGACGATTTCGACCTGACGAAATACCAGTCGCTGTCGCTCGGCAGCGTCGATCGCCCCGGCGACGAAGTGGCCGACAAAGCGCTTGCGTGGCTGGATCGGATCGGGTCGCGGCGCTTTTTCGGATGGGTCCATTTCTACGACGCGCATTCACCGTACCAGCCGCCGGAGCCGTTCGCGTCGCGCTATGCGGGTCACCCGTACATCGGCGAGATCGCCTTCGTCGATTCGCAGGTGGGCCGCCTGCTCTCGTACCTCGACACGCACGACCTCGCGCGGAACACCGTGGTCGTCGTGATGGGCGATCACGGCGAGAGCCTCGGCGAGCATGGCGAAGGCACGCACGGCTTCTTCGTGTATCAGGCGACCCTGCACGTGCCGCTCCTGATTCGTGCGCCGTTCGATTCGATGGCGGGTCGGCGCGTGACCGACACGGTGCGGAGCATCGACATCCTGCCGACGGCGTTGGACCTGCTCGGCGTCCAGACCGGGGAACAATTCGAGGGCGCGAGCGTCGTGCCGCTCATGACCGGGGCCAGGAAGGAGCTCGGCCTCGGCGCGTATTCCGAAGCGGTTTACCCGCGATTCCATTTCGGATGGAGCGATCTCCGCGCGCTCACCTCCGGGCGCTACAAGTACGTCGCGGCGCCGCGTCCGGAACTGTACGATCTGCAGCAGGATCCAACGGAATCGAAGAACATCTATCCGGAACGGCCCGCGCTCGGCGATCGGATGCAGCAGGAGCTGAGCGCGCTCGAACGCCGGATGTCGGCGGCGGCGCCGGCGGCGAAAACGGACGTTGAAGTCGATCCGGATGCGCGCCAGCGGCTCGCGGCGCTCGGCTACGTCGGCACGTTCGTCGCGGCGGCTTCGAGCGATCGCGCGGGCCTCGCCGACCCGAAGGACAAGATCGAGCTGTTCAACCTGATGACCGCGGCGCGCGAGACCGCGCGCCACGATCGCGAATCGGAGGAAGCGCTGCACGCGCTCGAACGCGTCGTCGCGCAGGATCCGAAGGTCATCGACGCCTGGTTCATGCTTGGAAACGAGTATTACCGGCGGCACGATTACCGGCACGCCATCGCGCAGTACCAACGCGCCCTGGAGCTGAAACCCGACTACGATCTCGTCGTCGTCAACATGGCGAACGCGTACCGCGCGCTCGGGCGCGACGAGGAGGCGATGGTCGGCTACCGCCGCTTCATGGAGCTCGACCCGAAAAACGCGCAGATCCGGTACGAAGCGGCGCAGATCCTGCTCGACAACGGGAAGCTCGACGCCGCCGAAGCGGAGCTGACGCACGCACTCGAACTCGAGCCGAAGCTCGCGGCCGCGCGCAACGCGCTCGCCGTCGTCGCGCTCCAGCGCGGCGACTTCGTCGCGGCCGAACGCGACATCCATCAGGCGATCGCCGACAAACCCGACGTCCGCCTCGCGCACTACAACCTCGCGCTCCTCGCCGAGCAGCGGGGCGACTTTCAGGGCGCCATCGCGGAGTACCGCAGGGAAATCGATCTGCACGCCGGCAGTTACAAGGCGGCGTTCAACCTCGGAAAGTTGTACGAGCGTCTCGGCGATCGCGAGGGTCAGCGCGAGGCGTTTCGAAAGGCGATCGAGCTCAATCCCGGCTTCGCAGAAGGCCATCTGTTCCTGGCGAAGCTGTATCTCGATTTCGAGCAGAACCTCGACGAAGCGATCGCACTCGCGCGCAAAGGGATTGAGCTCGCGCCCGAGTCGGAGTTCGCGCCGCTCGGGCACTACGTGATCGCCGACGTCTACTCGCGTCGGGGCAAGCCGGCTGAAGCGCAACAGGAGGCCGCACGAGGCCGCGCGCTGGAAAGTAGGCATTCCCAAACGCCGGGGCCCCACTCCCGGCGCTGAGCGCCTCGCGCCGTAGCGCTCGCCGTTATCCAGAACAGAGGGTCACCACATCAGAACATCACCACGATGGCAAAGAAACTCAACGAACGATCTGTCTTGCAGATCGCGTCCGAGGCGCTGCCGTTCGCGAAGACCGGAGGCCTGGCGGACGTGCTCGGCGCGCTGCCGCCTGCGCTTGCCCGACTCGGATGGGACGTCACGGTTGTCACGCCGAGATATCGCGGTGTGACGGCCGGATCGCTCGTCGAGCGTTTTCCCGTCACCGTCGGGGGGTTTGCCGCCGACGCCGGTTTCTTCGAAGCGCCGCTTCCCGACGGCGCGCGCGCGATTCTCGTCGACTGTCCGGATCTCTACGATCGCGACGCGTTGTACGGCGTCGACAACGTCGACTACACCGACAACGCGCGGCGATTCGCGTTTCTCGTCCGCGCGGCGCTCGAAGTCGCCGCGCGCCGCGCAGCCGCACCCTCGATCGTGCACGTCCACGACTGGCAGGCCGGCGTCGCGCCTGTTTATCTGCGCACGTTATATGCGGGCCATCCGGTGCTCGGCGGCACGCGGACCGTGTTCACGATCCACAACCTGGCCTACCAGGGACTCTTCGAGCCGGACTGGTTGCCGCGGATCGATCTCGGATGGGATGAATTCACCGTCGACCGGATGGAATACTGGAGCCGCATCAGCTTCTTGAAGGGCGGCATCAACGACGCGACGCTGCTGACGACGGTCAGCCCGCGCTACGCGGAAGAAATCCAGACGCCGCAGCTGGGATTCGGATTCGACGGAATTCTGCGCGCGCGCCGCGCCGATCTCGTCGGCATCCTGAACGGCATCGACACGCACGAATGGGATCCGGCCGGCGATCGATTCATCCCGCGGCCATACTCGGCGGACGATCTATCGGGGAAAGCGGCGGCAAAGGCTGCGGTGCTGGAGCGCTACGGTCTGCCGTCGGACGCCGATGCGCTGAAGCGGCCCCTGGTCGGGATGGTCTCGCGCATGGTCGATCAGAAAGGCTTCGATCTGATCGCCGAGCTCAGCGAGGATCTGCTGCGCCTCGAGGCCTCGTTCGTCGTCCTCGGTACCGGCGACGCGCGGTACCAGGACTTGTGGACGGCGCTCGCGGCTGAGCGGCCCGATCGAATCGGCGCGCGCATCGGATTCGACGAGGCGCTCGCGCATCTCATCGAAGCCGGCGCCGATCTGTTCCTGATGCCGTCGCGCTTCGAACCCTGCGGCCTGAATCAGATGTACAGCATGCGTTACGGAACGATCCCTGTGGTCCATGCGGTCGGCGGTCTAGCCGATACCGTCACGCCGAAGACCGGCTTCGTATTCACCGATTATTCGCCGCCGGCGTTGCTCGGGGCGCTGACGCGCGCGCTCGAGTGCTTCGGCAACCGGCAGCGATGGCTGGCGTTGCAGCGCGCAGGCATGACTCAGGATTTTTCGTGGGACCGTTCGGCGAAGGAGTACGTCAAAATATATGAACGTGCGCTGAAGCGGACGAGGAGAGCTTAATGGCCACAGACAACGTTCAGACGATGGCAGTAGGCAGCGTGCAGACGTTTACCGACGGCAATTTCGACGAGACGGTCCTCAAGGCAGGACACGCGGTGCTAGTCGATTTCTGGGCCGAATGGTGCGGCCCCTGCAAGCGAATCGCCCCGACGATCGACGCGCTGGCGAGCGAATACGCCGGCCGCGTCACGATCGGCAAGATGGATATCGATTCGAACCCCAAGGTGCCCGAGCGCTATCAGGTGCGCGGCATTCCCACGCTGCTGCTGTTCAAGGGCGGTCAGGTCGTCGAATCGGTTATCGGCATCGCACATAAGGACGAGTTGAAGAAAGTGATCGACAAGCATCTCTAATGGCCGCTACGCGTAACGTCGTCGTCATCGGGTCGGGCCCCGCCGGACTGACCGCCGCCCTGTATTCAGCACGCGCCAACCTGAAGCCGCTCGTCATCGAAGGACTCGAGGCGGGCGGCCAGCTGATGCTCACGACGATGGTCGAGAATTATCCCGGTTATCGCGACGGGATCATGGGTCCCGATCTCATGTCCGAGATGCGGGACCAGGCGCAGCGGTTCGGCGCGGAGTTCGTTCACGGCAACGTCGAGAAAGTCGAGTTGTGCGGCGCCTACCCGTTCAGCGTGAAGACGAGCGAGGCGGACCACGCGGCGAAAACGATCATCGTTGCCACGGGCGCGTCGGCGCGCCTTCTCGGGTTGCCTTCGGAGCGGACGCTGATGGGACACGGCGTGTCGACCTGCGCGACGTGCGACGGCTACTTCTTCCGCGGGCAGGAGATTGCGGTCGTCGGCGGCGGCGACTCGGCGATGGAAGAGGCGATCTTTCTCACACGCTTCGCCACCAAAGTGACGCTGGTGCACCGGCGCGACACGCTACGCGCGTCGAAGATCATGCAGGACAAAGCCCGCGCCAACCCGAAGATCGTCTGGATGCTGGACAGCGAGGTCGAGGAAATCCGCGACACCGGCAAAGGCGAGGTGACCGCGATGGTGGTGCGCCACAACAAGACGCAGGCGCGCGCCGACCTGCCGGTCGCCGGCGTGTTCGTCGCGATTGGCCATACGCCGAATACATCGCTCTTCCGCGGGCAGGTCGAGCTCGATCAGAACGGCTACATCCGCACGCACGACGGAGCCAAGACGAGCATCGCCGGGGTGTTTGCGTGCGGCGACGTGCAGGACCACATCTATCGGCAGGCGATCACGGCAGCCGGTTCAGGGTGTATGGCGGCGATCGACGCGGAGCACTTCCTCGACAACATCCCCGAACATCTCGCGACCGTCTAGGAGCGATTAATCGATCCATCCGCCGCCGATCACGCTGTCGCCGTCGTAGAACACGACGGCCTGTCCCGGCGTGATCGCGAGTTGTGGCGTGTCGAAGACGACCTCAGCGCCCGCGTCGCCGAGCGACCTCACGGCCGCGGGCGCGGCCTGATGGCGATGCCGAATCTGCACCGCCGCGCGAACCGGCGCGCACGGCTCCTCCGCGATCCAGTTCACGCCTGATGCGGTCAGCGTCGTCCGCGCCAGCGAGGACTTCGGTCCGACGACGACCCGCCGGTCGGCGGGGCGGAGCTGCAGCACGTACATCGGAATCCCGGGCGACGAGGACAGACCGAGACCCTTGCGCTGTCCGACCGTGAACCGATGAATTCCCTCGTGCGTTCCCACCACGCGTCCGTCTTCGTCGACGATGACGCCGTCGCGCGCGGCGTCGGGAGCGTGCTTCTTCACGAAGCCCGCGTATCGTCCGTCGGGAACGAAGCAGATCTCCTGGCTGTCCGGCTTGTCGGCGACGGGCAGCCGGCGCTCGCGCGCGTAAGCGCGCACGGCGTCCTTCGGTCGATCGCCCACCGGAAAAACGGCGCAACCGAGCTGATCCTGCGTGAGCGAAAACAGGAAGTACGACTGATCCTTTGCCGGATCCGCGCCGCGCTTCAGGAGAAAGCGGCCGGTCGCCGGATCGCGCGCGACCCGCGCGTAATGGCCGGTCGCCACGGCGTCGGCGCCGAAGCCGCGCGCCCGATCGACGAGCGTGGCGAACTTCAGGTCGCTGTTGCAATGCGCGCAGGGCAGCGGCGTGCGTCCCGACGCGTACTCGCTGACGAAGTTCGAGACGACCTGCTCGTCGAACTGCTTCTCGAAGTTGACGATGTAATGCGGGATGTTGATGGCGGCGGCGACGCGCCGCGCATCGTAGAGATCGTCGAGCGTGCAGCAGCTGCCGAACGACGTCTGGCCGTCGGTCTGATCGTACAGCTGCATCGACACGCCGATGACGTCGTGGCCCTGCTCGGCGAGCAGCGCCGCAGCCACCGATGAATCCACGCCGCCGGACATCGCTACGACAATTCGCATCTTGAATAAAGTTCTTCTTCGCGTCTTCGTGGCCGCATTTTCATGCCGAAACGGTTTTGCGCGTGAGGCCGCGAAGTTTCTCCACCAGTCGCGGCAGCACCTCAATCACACGATCGACTTCTTCGTCCGTCGACAACGAGCCGAGGCTGAAGCGGAGCGAATTCTGCGTGCGGTGTGCCGGAAGACCCATGGCGCGCAGGACGTGCGACGGCTCGAGCGTGCCCGATGAGCACGCCGACCCGGTTGATACCGCAATCCCTTCGAGGTCGAGCGCGATCAGGAGGCTCTCGGCTTCGACGCGGTCGAAGCTGATGTTCGTCGTGTTGGGGACGCGCGGCGATCGGACACCGTTGATTGCCGTCCCGCCGACGCCCTGCAGGATGCCGTCTTCGAGGCGATCGCGCAGCCGCGCCAGCCGATCGCTTTCGCTCGTCAGCTTGTTCACAGCAAGGCGGGCCGCGATGCCGAGCCCGACAATCGCCGGCACGTTTTCGGTCCCGGCGCGCCGATTGCGCTCGTGCTTGCCGCCCGTCATCGTCGGCATCATTCGCGTGCCGCGTTTGATCCACAGCGCGCCGGTGCCTTTCGGACCGTTGAACTTGTGCGCCGAGAGCGACAGCAGATCCACGCCGAGCGCACGTACGTCGACGGCAATCTTTCCGAGCGACTGCACCGCGTCGGTGTGCATGAGCGCGCCGTTCGCATGAGCGATCTCGGCGAGCTCCGCAATCGGCTGGACGGTTCCGATCTCGTTGTTCGCGTGCATCACCGAGACGAGCGCCGTCTCCTTCGTCATTGCCTCGCGCAGACGATCGGGCGAGACGATGCCCGACTGTTCGACGGCGAGGAGCGTCGTCTGCCATCCACGGCGCGAGAGCGCCTTGAGCGTGTTCAGCACGGCTTCGTGTTCGATGGCGCTCGCGATGAGATGACGACGGCCGGTCGGTTCGATCGCCTCAGCCGCGCCGCGAATCGCGAAGTTGTCCGACTCGGTCCCGCCGCTCGTGAACACGATCTCCGATGCATCGGCGTTGATGAGCGCGGCGACCGCTGATCGCGCATCGTCGATCGCCGCCTTCGCCTGCTGGCCGAAGTGATGCACGCTTGAGGCGTTTCCGTAAACGTCGTCCATCGCGCGCACGATAGCGTCGCGAACTTCGGTCGCGAGAGGCGTCGTGGCGTTGTAGTCAAAATAGACACGCATCGTGAACCTTTCATTGTACCATTCCCGCTAAATCGCGGTAACAAAAGGACTAGACAAGCTTTCGAACAGTCCCCTATACTGGCCAGAACCTTTCGGTCCGAGAAGACTCGGCAGATCGCCCAACTTTGCAGCGGTCAGGCGGAGGAACGTGACATGTGGAAACGCGATGAAGCGGTGAGACCGGCCAGCGGGCAACCGACGGCGCCGCAGCCGCCTGCGCCGTCGATACCGGGAACCCCCGGTCCTCGGCCAGACGCAAGTCAACATATGGAGAAGGACATCGTGAATATTGGGAAGTCCGTCGTCATCAAGGGCGAGCTGAACGGTAGCGAGGATCTGACCATCGAGGGTCACGTCGAAGGGACGATTCAGCTGCGCGATCACGTGCTGACGATCGGTCCCAACGGCCGCATCAAGGCCCAGGTGTTCGCGAAGTCTGTCATCGTGCTCGGCGAGGTCACGGGCAACGTGACCGCGAGCGACAAGGTCGACATCCGCGACAACGGATCGGTCGATGGCGACATCATCTCGCCACGCGTCGCGATCGCCGAAGGGGCGCACTTCCGCGGCAGCGTCGACATGCAGCGCAAAGCCACGCCCGCACCGAGCCAGCCGAAGACGCCGCAGGCGACCGCGCAACCGCAGGGGCAGTCGTCCACGCAGGGCAGTCAGCAGCCGCAGCCGGCTCGGGCTTAAAATCCCCGACTGTCGTCAGTGGGTCTTCTCGACCGTCTTGGCCCGCGCCGTAGTGAGCCGGAAGAACGGCCCGGTCGTCCCACGACGGCCGCGGCCGAGGATCCGGTTTTCGCGACGAAAGCTCTCCGCAAGTTCCTGTCGAGCCTTACGGCCCACGAATCGCCCGTCTTGCTCGATCTGGGCCCGGTCGTCGGGAGCAACGTCAGCTTTTTTGGCGAGCAGCTCGGCTGCAAGATTTTCGTCGAGGACATCTTTGCCGACATCGATCGCCACGTGCGCGGCGGCAAGCTCGAACAGCTGCCGGCCTTTCTGAAGCAGCGATTCCCGCAGGTCACGAACACCGTCGACGGCATTCTCTGCTGGGATTTGATCGACTATCTCGACAAGGCATCGGCGGCGGAGCTCGCCAACGAGCTGACGCGGGTCCTGCGACCTGACGGGGCGTTGCTCGGCTTCTTCGGCACTGCGCAGGCGCAGGTGCAGAATTACACGAAATACATCATCAGCGACGAGATGACGCTGAAGCATCGCCCGTATCCGTCGGCGCGCGGCCGTCAGGCCACGCTCCTCAATCGCGACATCATCCGGTTGTTCTCCGGCCTGCGCGTCTCGGATTCCTTTCTGCTGCAGAACAATCTGCGAGAGATCCTGTTTCGGAAGCCGGCGTAGCGTCCGCGGTCCGAATCCACGAAATCGCGGTATCGGCGCCTCCACGACGACACCTGTGCGGTCCGAGCGAGCTCTGCGGTTGTTGTTCGTCCGCGCGTTGTTCTTCGCGCCTTCTCGCGATTCGATAAGCTAGGCACATGTCCAGAGCGGTCATCGCATTGTTGACCGATTTCGGCACGCGCGACCATTACGCCGGCACGATGAAAGGCGTCGCGCTCGGCATCTGCCCCGACGTGACGTTCGTCGACATCACGCACGACATTCCGGCGCACGACGTGCTTGCAGGCGCGCTGGAGCTCGCCGCTTCGTATAAATTCTTTCCGCCCGGCACGATCTTCCTCGTCGTCGTCGATCCAGGCGTCGGTTCGTCGCGCAGGGGCATCGCCGCCGACGCGGGGGACCACAAATTCGTCGCGCCCGACAACGGGGTGCTCACCGCGGTCCTCGACGAGCACGCGCCGCGGCGCGTCGTCGAATTGAGCGAGCGGCGCTACGCACGGCCGACAGTGAGCCGCACGTTCGAAGGACGCGATCGCTTCGCGCCGGCGGCCGCGTGGCTGGCCAAAGGGATCGAGCTCGCCGCGCTGGGACGACCCGCGGGCGGGATCCACCGGCTGCAGATTCCCGAGCCGCAGGTCAGCGACGATGCGATTGCCGGTGAAGTATTGAGGATCGATCGATTCGGAAATCTGATCACCAACATCGATCGGAAGACGTTCGACAAACTCGGCGGCGCGGCGCTCGACGTGCGCGTCGGCACGCACGCCGTGTCGAAAATCGTGTCGACCTACGCCGACGCGGCTGCCGGCGAAGTGTGCGCGCTGTTCGGCAGTACCGAGCATCTCGAGATCGCCGCGAATGGCTCGAACGCCGCCGCGGCGCTTCATGTCGAACGCGGCGCACCCGTGCACGTCGCCCGCCGCGCGTGATACGATCCCCGACTTTGGGATTGCTGATTTCAGATTGCTGATTGCCGATTGATTGCAATCAATGAAGCAATGAATGAAGCAATCAGAAATCTGCAATCAGCAATTCCCGAGACTTGACGATGATTGACTTCACCCTGACCGACGAGCAGCGCCTGCTCGAACAATCGGTACGCGAGTGGGCGGCGGGCGAAGTCGCTCCGTTCGTCCGCGAGAACGACCGTACGCATCATTTCGATCGCGACCGCATTCTCGGCGGCATGGCGCGGCTTGGCCTGCTCGGCGTGTCGGTGCCTGCCGAGTACGGCGGCGCCGGCATGGACTACATCTGCCTCGGGCTTGCGAGCGAAGAGCTCGAGTACGTCGACACATCGCTGCGCGTGATCATGTCGGTGCATGCCGGCCTCAACTGTCTCTCGCTGCTGACGTGGGGCACCGAAGCGCAGAAGAAGAAGTACCTCGTGCCTCAGGCGCACGGAACGAAGATCGCCGGCTACGGCCTCACGGAGCCGTCTGCCGGGAGCGACGTGCGCGGCATGCAGTCGACGGCGGTCAGGAGGGGCGATCGCTACGTCCTCAACGGCGAGAAGAGCTGGATCTCGCTCGCCGACGTCGCCGATCATTTTCTGGTCGTCGCGTGGACCGATCCGGAAAAGAAAAGAGAGCGCGATCCGTCCGGCCTCACCGCGTTCATCGTCGAGCGCGCGTTCAAGGGATTCACCAGCGGTCCGATGAAGGAGAAGTGGGGCATCCTCGCGGGCAATACCGGCTGGTTCAAGATGGCCGACGTGGAAGTGCCGGAAGAGAACGTGCTCGGGCGCATCGGCGAGGGGTTCAAGATCGCGATGTTCGCGCTCGATCAGGGGCGCTACACCGTCGCGGCCGGCGCGACGGGACTGATTCGCGCGTGCCGCGACGCGAGCGTGAAGTACGCGCTCGAGCGAAAGACCTTCGGCGTCGAGATCGGGCAGCACCAGCTGGTGAAGGAAATGATCGCGCAGATGGAATCGGACTATCAGTCGGCGCGCCTGTTGTGGATGCGGTCGGGATGGTTGAAGAACCAGGGGCTGCGCAATACGCGTGAGACCGGCCTCGCGAAGTGGTTCGCGACGGTCGCGTCGGAGCGCGCCGCCGCCGACTGCGTGCAGATCCACGGCGCCAATGGGTACTCGGACGAGTACCCGGCCGGACGCTTCTACCGCAATTGCAAGGGCGCGGTCATCTACGAAGGCACGCGCGAGATTCACAAGATCATGCAGGCCGATTACCTCCTCGGCTACCGTGTGGATCGTCCGACGCGCTGCGAGCTGCCTCCTTATGGTGAACGCTTGAAGTCGGAAGTATGAAGTACAAACTTCAAACCGTTCTATGGACTCCGACCTCTCCCTCGAATTCCTCCGCGTCGTCGAACAGGCCGCCATCGCCTGCGCACACACGATGGGCCAGGGCGACCGCCACAAATCGGATCACGTCGCCGTTGAAGCGATGCGGCGCGTCATGGATTCGGTGCCGATCGACGGCACTATCGTGATCGGCGAAGGCGAGCGCGACGAGGCGCCGATGTTGTTCATCGGCGAAAAAGTCGGTCTGGTGCACTCGAAGGACCTCAGCGGACCAAGGCCGGTGCGGTACGCGGAAGTCGACATCGCCGTCGATCCGCTCGAAGGAACGAACCTCTGCGCGACAGGCGCGCCGAATGCGATCGCGGTGCTGGCCGCGTCCGAACGCGGCGGGCTGCTGCACGCGCCCGATTTGTACATGGAGAAGCTCGTCGTCGGCCCGAGCTCGAAGGATTCGGTCAACCTCGATGCGCCGGTGCGCGAGAACCTCGAGGCGATCGCGCGCTCTCTCGGCCGCCGCGTCGAAGACCTCGTCGTCATCGTGCTCGATCGCCCGCGCCACGAAAAGCTGGTCGACGACATCCGCGCGACCGGCGCGCGCATCAGGCTCATCGGCGACGGCGATCTCTCCGCCGGCATCGCGGCGGCTGTGGTCGGTTCCGGCGTTCATGCGGTGATGGGCACCGGCGGCGCGCCGGAAGGGGTGCTCACGGCCGCGGCCATGCGCTGTCTCAACGGCGAAATCTACGCGCGTCTCGTCGTAAGCAAGCCCGAGCACGAGGACCGCTGCCGGGCGATGGGCATCACCGATTTCGGGAAGGTGTACCGCGCCAGCGATCTCGCGCCCGGCAAGAGCATCATCTTCGCCGCGACCGGCGTGACCGACGGCACCCTGATGCGCGGCGTCCGCTTCTTCGGCGACGGCACCCGGACGAGCTCGGTGATCATGCAGAACGATCCACACCGGATCCGCTTCATCGACAGCATTCACGTCGCGACCGCCGGGGACGTCAAAATACGCTTTTGACCAGTCCGAGTGCGTCAGCCTTATAAAACGTTGCGCTCAGCGAACCCAGACGCCTCCACAGCAGCCGGCAACCGCCACGGTGCGCCCGGCACCCGGCGCGCTGCAGCCGGCACGAACGCTTCGCGCGGCGGCTGGCAGCGTAACGTCTACGCCGTCACGGCTGCGAGCTTCATGGGGTACACGGGCTTCACCCTCGTGATGCCGTTTCTTCCGCTCTTCATCGGTCAGCTGGGCGTCACCGATGTCGGCCACGTCGCGATCTGGACTGGCGTCAGCCTCGGTGTGACGCCCGGCCTCACGGCGATCCTCGCGCCGGCATGGGGGAAGCTCGGCGATCGCTACGGACGCAAGCTGATGGTCGAGCGATCGATGGCGAGCTTCGTCGTGCTGATGGCGGCGATGGCGCTGGTGACGCGCGCGTGGCACGTGCTCGCGTTGCGTGCCGTGCAAGGATTGTTCGCGGGCTATGGAGCGCTGTCGGTCGCGATGGCCGCTGAATCGGCGCCCCGCGATCGCATGCCGTCGGCAATCGGCCTGGTGCAGACGGCGCAGCGTCTCGGCCCCGCCGTCGGGCCCGTCATCGGCGGCGTGCTCGCCGGCCTCGTCGGTCTGCGCCGCGCGTTCATCGTTACCGCGCTCTTCTACGCCATCGGTCTCGTCGCGGTGTACGTGATGTACGACGATCACGCCACGCATGCGACGACCGCCGACGCCGCGACCGTCGACGGCGTCCCGAACGCCGCGAACCCGGTTACCTTTCGGGACGTGCTGGCGTTCCAGAACTTCATCCTGATGATGGCGGTGATCTTCGGCCTGCAGTTCGTCGATCGCAGCTTTGGTCCGGTGCTGCCGCTCTGGGTCGAAGCGGTGGGCGTCGGACGCGCGAAGGTCGCGCTGGTGTCGGGCGTGCTGTTTTCGATCATGGCGTGCACCGGCGCGCTCGGCCACCACGTGTGCGGCAAGCTGCTCAGACGGTACTCGACGCGGCTTGTGATCGGCGCCGGTGCGACCGTCGCGGCGTTCGGCACGCTGCTGTTCGGTGCGTCCCGCAGCGTGTGGCTGATGAGCCTCGCGTCGGTGTTGTTCGGCATCGGCATTGGCGCCGCGATGACCGCGTCCTACAGCGCGGCCGGGCGCGTCATCCCGGCTGGTGCGCACGGCACCGGCTTCGGCGTGCTGACGAGCGCGTCGCTCGTCGGCATGGCCATCAGTCCGTTCTTCGCCGGACTCCTCGGCGGCGCGAGCATCCGAGTGGTGTTCTTCGTCGATTTCGCGATCATGGCCGCGGCCGCGATTGCCGTGCACCGCGCGATGGTGGACTCATAATGCGGCGCGTGGCGGTCGATCCGGATGCGCCGCAGCGCGACGCCATCGAAGAAGCCGCAAAATGGATCCTTGCCGGCGGCATCGTGGCCATCCCGACCGACACGTTGTATGGGCTTGCCGTGGATCCGTTTCGGACCGATGCGGTAAAGCGTCTGTTCGACGTGAAGGGACGGCCGGACGACCGCGGCTTGCCGCTGATTGCCGCCGACGTCGCGCAGGTCGAAACGGGGATGATTCCGCTTCCGCCGTTGGCGGTGCGGCTGGCCGAACGCTTCTGGCCGGGGCCGCTGACGATCGTCGTGCCTGCGCCGGCCGCGCTGGCGGCCGGTGTGACCGCCGGCAGCGGCACCGTCGCCGTCCGGGTCCCGGCGCACGATGTCGCGCGAGAGATCTGCCGCCTCGCCGGACGTCCGGTGACGGCGACGAGCGCGAACATCAGCGGACAGCACGCGACGGCGGATCCCGACGAAGTGGAGCGAACGCTGGGCGATCGAATTGATTTGTTGATCGATACGGGGAACACGCCCGGCGGCGCGCCGTCGACGATCGTCGACGCGACGACGACCGAGCCGCGATTGATTCGGGCGGGCGCTATTGCATGGAACGAGATCGAGCGATGCCTGCAGCGCGGGTGACGCGGTCGGAGCGGGCGGCGCTCGTCGGGTTGATTTCCGGCCACGCGAGACGCCTCGAGGCGGAGCGATCGCTCGACGAGCTGGCCGGGCTCGCCGAGGCGGCCGGTGCGGCGGTGGTGCTGCGGCTCATGCAGGAGCGGCCGAAACCGGATCCGTCCACCTTTCTCGGCGCCGGCAAAATCCAGACGCTGGCCGCCTCGGCGGCGGAGCTCGACGTCGACGTCGTCATCTTCGACAACGAGCTGACGCCGGCGCAGCTTCGCCACATCGAGGAAGAGGTGGGCCGCAAGATCGTCGATCGCACGCAATTGATCCTCGACATCTTCGCCCGTCGCGCCCGCACGCGCGAAGGCAAGCTGCAGGTCGAGCTCGCCCAGCTGAAATACCTGCTGCCGAGGCTCGCCGGCTCCGGCGACGCCCTCTCGCGCCTCGGCGGTGGAATCGGCACGCGCGGACCCGGCGAGACGAAACTGGAAACGGATCGCCGCCGCATCCGCACGCGGATCCACGCGATCTCCGACGACATCGAGCACGTGCGCAAGCGCCGCGCGCAGCTGCGCGAACGGCGGCGCAAACAATCGGTGCCGACCGTCGCGCTCGTCGGCTACACGAACGCCGGCAAGACGACGCTGTTCAACGTGCTGACGAGGGCCGACGCGGAAGCGTCCAACGCGCTGTTCGTGACGCTCGACCCGCTGATCCGGCAGGTGCGGTTGCCCGACAGCCGGGAGCTGCTCGTCTCTGACACGGTTGGATTCATCGACCGGCTGCCGCACGCGCTCGTCGCCGCGTTTCGCGCGACGCTGGAGGAAGTCGCCGAGGCCGACCTCGTGCTGCACGTGATCGACGCCTCGGCCGCCGATCGCGATCGGCGAGTTTCGGCGGTTCGCTCCGTTCTCGACGAGGTCGGCGCGTCCGACGTGCCGTTCGTCGAGGTGTACAACAAGTGCGATGCCCTGACGCCGGACGAAACGCGCCGGCTGCAGGAACAGGATCCGTCGGCGCTGTGCATCTCGGCCCTCAGGCGCGACGGCGTTGACGAGCTGGTCGAAACGATCGCATCGCGGCTGGCGCTCGACGTCCGACGCGTGACGATGACGTTCGATCCGGACAAGCCGGCGGACCGCGAACGCATCGCGCGCGTGTACCGGCACGCGCACGTCATCGTGCACGAAGCGCGCGACGGCCAGGTGTCGATCGTCGCCGACGTCCCGCGCCGCCTTCTCGGTCGTCTCGACGCGTCACAGAGGTAGAATTTCGGTGATGTACGGGCGCTGCAGAACGCGGAGATCGATGTTTGCGATCTCTGCATGCTCTGCGTGTTATCCGATCGTGCTCGCACTGTTGCTGCTTTCGAGCGCGTGCGCGCGGCCGAAAGCGATCCCGCTGCCGATCGTCACGACCCCGAGGTTCCCCGATTTCATTCAGCCGCGGGTTCCGGACGACTTCACCGGCACGGCGCCCGCGATCAATGCCTCGCGCGGGTGGACGTTTCTCCAGGCCGGCGATCTGAAGAACGCCGAGCACGAGTTCGCGGCGGCGTTGACCGCGCCCGCGTTCTACCCGGCCGAGACGTCGCTCGGCTACCTGGAGCTCGCGAAGAAGGATCCCAGGTCGGCGCTTCCGCATTTCGATCGCGCGCTCGAACGGGAGCCGCGCGACGTCTCTGCGCTCGTCGGCCGCGGCCAGTCACTGCTCGCGATGAACCGCGACAGCGATGCGGTGGCGGCATACGAAGCGGCCGTCGCCGCGGATGCGTCGCTCGCCGACATCCGCCAGCGCGTCGAGGTGCTGAAGTTCCGGCTCGTCGAACAGAGCGTGGCGCGCGCGCGTCAGGCGGCGCGCGCCGGGCGGCTCGATGACGCGACTCAGGCGTATGCGGCGGCCATCGCCGCGTCGCCCGAAAGCCCTTTCTTGTACCGTGAACTTGGGGCCATCGAACGGCGCAAGGGCAACCTCGACGCCGCGCTCGAGCATTACAGGAAAGCGGCCGCGCTCGACGCGCCCGACGCCGAATCGCTCGTGCAAATCGGCGACATCCTCGAGAGCCGCGGCGACTTCGAGGCCGCAGTCAAGGCCTACAGCGATTCGGTTGCGATCGAGCCGAATGCCGCTGTCGAGAAGCGCCTCGATGACACGCGCGAGAAGCTGGCGGTGGCGCGGCTGCCGGCCGAATATCGCGCCATCGATCAGGCGCCGCAGATTACGCGCGCCGATCTCGCCGCGCTCATCGGCGTCCGCCTCTCGCCGCTGCTGCAGGCGGGCCGTTCGCGCGACGGCGTGCTCATCACCGATGTACGGAACAACTGGGCGGCGGCGTGGATCGTGGCCGTGGCCCGCGCCGGCGTCATGGAGCCGTTCGCCAACCACGCCTTCCAGCCGCGCGCGATCGTCCGGCGGACCGATCTCGCGCAGGCGGTCGCGCGGCTGCTCGTGCGGATCGCCGCGAAGTCTCCCGGCCAGAAGCCGGCATGGGACGGCGCCAGGCTGAAGTTCGCGGATCTCTCGCAGGGGCACATCGCATATCCCGCGGCGTCGGCCGCCGTCGCGTCCGGGGTGATGAAGATGGGGGCCGAGAACACGTTTCAGCCGTCGCGTCCGGTGACGGGAGCCGAATCGATCGACGCGATCGACAAGCTTGCGGCGATCGCTCAGCTCGGTGCGCGCGCCGGCCGATGACCGCGCTGACCCCAGCCAACCAGCTCACGCTCCTGCGAATGCTCCTCATCCCGGCATTCGTCATCCTCGTCGTGTACGGTCACCTCGGCTGGGCGCTGACGGTGTTCATGGTGGCCGGGATCACCGACGCGCTCGACGGCCTCATCGCGCGGTGGTCGGGGCAGAAGACGAGCCTCGGCGCGTGGCTCGATCCGATGGCGGACAAGCTGCTGCTCGTCACGACGTTCGTCGTCCTGACGCTGCCAGGTCTGGGGCTGATGAATCGTTTGCCGATCTGGCTGACGGTGCTCATCATCAGCCGCGACGTCGTCATCGTCCTGACAGTAGCGATCGTGAATCTCGCCGTCGGTCCGCGCACCTTCCGGCCGTCGATGTTCGGCAAGACGGCGACGGCGATTTACATTCTGACCGCCGTCGTCGCGATGTTCTTCAATTACCTGCGCTACCATTCAGTCGTCGTCGATCTCTTCATCTGGGCGTCGCTCGCAATCACGTTGATCTCGAGCCTCCATTACATCTGGCACGCGGCGCGGATTATCGACGCGTCCTCTTGAGAGCAGGAATTCGGAGCCCGCAATGAAACACGGACCGCTCGTCGCCGTATTGACGATCGCATGTGTGGCCCGGGCCTTTCATCCCTCGGCATGGTCGGGATGCCCCGAGCTCGTCGAAAGGCAGGCCCGCGGTCGAGACGATCGAGGCGACGCCGCGCACCGGTGAAACGCCGAACAGCCGCGTCGAGTTGAAGACGGTACGGATTGAGAAGAAGTAAAAAGTCGCTCAGCTTGTCGTCGTCGGGACGACGCGCGTGACTCTGACCGCGGCGCCGAGCACGTACTCCACCTGAATGCGGTCGCCGGGTTCGAGGTTGGTGCCGATGACCGCCTCGGGCCCTATACGCGCCACCGTCACCTGTCCGTCCGGATCCTCGATGTCGGTGAAGAACACATCCCACGTCACCTGTCCGTGGATGCTCACCGGCTGAACCTTTTTCAGAATGCCGTCGCGCGTCCCCTTCAGCATGTTTTTCGGTGCGTCGCGCAGTGTAGCGCAGCCCTTCGGGGCTGCCCCTTCAGGGCTGCCATCGTGCAGCCCTCAGAATAGCCGAAGTTCGGCCTCGTCCGCTTCGGTACAGAAATTATGGACGCTGACGCCGAGCAGCCGGATCGGGCGCCGGCCCGCGTCGGTCTTTTCGAGCAGCCGTACCGCCCGAGCCGTCAAGTCGGCTTCATCGCGCGTCGCCGGAGCGGTGTGGCTGCGGGTGATCGTCGTAAAGTCGCTGTAACGAACCTTGATCGTCACGGTCCGCGCGAGCAGATCCTTTCGGGCCAGCCACCGAATCGCGTGCGAGGCCATTTCGGCGATCTCGCGCTGGATCGTTTCGAATTCGACAAGGTCTTCCGGATACGTGTTCTCCGATCCCGACGATTTCACCTCGCGATTCGGCACGACCGGTCGATCGTCGACGCCGCCCGCAAGCTGCCGCAGCCAGTCGGCCAGGCTGCCGACCGTCTCGTGCAGCAGCTGAACGTCGGCCGTCCGCACGTCGACGAGCCGTTCGATGCCGCGCGCGCGCAGCTTTTGCGCCGTCACCGGCCCGACGCCCCACAAGGCGTCGACCGGCAGCTTCTGCAGGAACGGTTCGACGCGATCGGGACTGATGACGGTCAGCCCGTCCGGCTTCTTCCAGCCCGACGCGATCTTCGCGAGGAATTTGTTCGGCGCGACACCCGCGGACGCCGTCAGCTGCGTCTCGTCGCGGATGCGCTGTTTGATCCGCTTCGCGACGGCGGTGCCGAGCGTTTCGCCCCACGCATTTTCGGTGACGTCGAGGTACGCCTCGTCGAGCGACAGCGGCTCGACGAGCGGCGTCACCTCGCGGAAGATCGAGAACACGGCGGTCGACGCCGCTTTGTACCGCGCGAAATCGGGTGGGACGATCATGAGCGACGGGCACAGGCGGACTGCCTTGGCCATCGACATCGCCGAGCGCACGCCGAACGCGCGCGCTTCATAGCTCGCCGCCGCCACGACGCCGCGTTTGTCGGGCTGCCCCCCGACCGCGACCGGCTTACCGCGCAGCGACGCGTCGTCGCGCTGTTCGACGGAGGCGTAGAAGGCATCCATGTCGATGTGGACGATGCGGCGGATCATGAGATTGCTGATTGCAGATTTCAGATTGCTGATTGATTGCTGATTGATTGCTGATTGATTGTTGATTGATTGCCTGATTGATTGTCTGATTGGGGAATCATTGGCGATCGCGAGATTGTACGATATTGTTTCGAGTTCGTCGGTCGAGAGTGCTGCCGACGACGCGACTGGAGAATGTCGCTGGTCATAGCGCGCGGTCGGCAGGGAATCGGCAATCAGCAATCAATCTGAAATCAGCAATCTGAAATCAGCAATCAATCTGAAATCAGCAATCTGAAATCAGCAATTTCGGACAACGCATGCCCCAATTCATCTACACCATGAAAGGTCTCGGGAAGGTCCATCCTCCCGATGCGAAGGTTCTCGAAGACATCTGGCTGTCGTTCTACTTCGGCGCGAAGATCGGTGTCCTCGGGCTCAACGGTGCCGGAAAGAGCTCGCTGCTGAAGATCATGGCGGGCCAGGATCACGAGTTCATCGGCGACGCGTTTCCGGCCGACGGCATCTCGGTCGGGTTCCTGCAGCAGGAGCCGAAGCTCGATCCCGGGAAAAGCGTGCTCGGCAACGTCGAAGAAGGCGTCGCGGAAGTGAAGGCGCTGCTCGAGCAGTACGACGAGGTGAACGCGAAGCTTGGCGAGGATCTGTCGCCGGATGAAATGGAGAAAGTGCTCGAGGAGCAGTCGCGCATTCAGGACAGGATCGACGCGACCAACGCGTGGGATCTCGAGTCGCGGCTCGAGCTCGCGATGGACGCGCTGCGACTGCCGCCGGCCGACGCCGACGTTACGACGTTGTCGGGCGGCGAGCGGCGCCGCGTAGCGTTGTGCCGCCTGCTCCTCCAGTCGCCGGACCTGCTGCTGCTCGACGAGCCGACCAACCACCTCGACGCCGAATCGGTCGCGTGGCTCGAGCGCTTCCTGAAGGACTATCCCGGAACGGTCGTCGCCGTGACGCACGATCGCTACTTTCTCGACAACGTCGCCGGCTGGATTCTCGAGCTCGATCGCGGGCACGGCATCCCGTGGGAAGGCAACTACTCGTCGTGGCTCGAACAGAAACAGAACCGGCTCGCGCAGGAAGAGAAGGCCGAGACGCGGCGGCAGAAGACGCTCGAGCGCGAGCTCGAATGGATCCGGATGTCGCCACGCGCGCGCCAGGCGAAGGGCAAGGCGCGCCTGAGTGCCTACGAGGACCTGCTCAGGCAGGAGACGGCGCAGAAGATCGAGAGCTCTGAAATCTACATCGCACCCGGTCCACGGCTGGGCGACGTGGTCGTCGAAGCGCGTCATCTGAAGAAGGGCTACGGCGACAAGCTGCTCATCGAGGATCTCGACTTCACGCTGCCGCGCGGCGGCATCGTCGGTGTCATCGGCCCGAACGGCGCGGGAAAGACGACGCTGTTCCGAATGATCACCGGTCAGGAAAAACCGGATTCAGGTACTCTGAAGATCGGCGAGACGGTGCAGATCGGGTATGTCGATCAGAGCCGCGATGCGCTCGACGGCAACAAGACCGTGTGGGAGGAGATCTCCGGCGGCCACGACGAGGTCGAGCTGGGAAAACGAAAAATCGCGTCGCGCGCCTACGTCTCCTGGTTCAATTTCAAGGGTGCGGCGCAGCAGCGCCGCGTCGGCACGCTGTCGGGCGGCGAGCGCAACCGCGTCCATCTCGCCAAACTGCTCAAGAAGGGCAGCAACCTGCTGCTGCTCGACGAGCCGACCAACGATCTCGACGTGGACACGCTGCGCGCGCTCGAGGAGGCGCTCCTCAACTTTGCGGGCTGCGCCGTCGTCATCAGCCACGACCGCTGGTTCCTCGATCGCATCGCGACCCACATGCTCGCCTTCGAAGGCGACAGCCAGGTCGAATGGTTCGAGGGCAACTATCAGGATTACGAAGCCGATCGCAGACGCCGCCTCGGCGCCGAAGCCGATCAGCCGCACCGGATAAAATATCGAAGACTCACGCGCTAGTCGTGGCCGAGGCTTTGGACGCGCCCCGTCGTAGCGCGAGCCTTTCAGGCGAGCGTCAGATATGTGCAGAAATATCAAAACTCTTTTCAATTTCGATCCTCCCGCCACTGACGAGGAGATCCGCGCCGCTTCGCTGCAGTTCGTCCGGAAGCTCAGTGGGTTCAACGCGCCGTCGAAGGCGAACGAGGCGGCGTTCAACCGCGCGATCGACGACGTGGCGAAGATCGCCAGGCGATTGATCGATTCGCTGACCACGACGACATCGCCGAGGAACCGCGAAGAGATGGCGGCGCAGGCGCGCGCGCGCGCGGTGGAGCGCTTTGGTGCCCGCTGATGTTGGCACTTTGTCACTCCAGGGTCAGACCAAGGTCGCCGGAATCGGGTTCCACCTGACGGCCGCCGCGCCATCGCCGCAAACGCGCGGGGACCACCTTCGATTCACTTTGCGGCGCCGCTGACGCCCGGTATACTCTTCCCGCCGCAAGATCATTGCAAGATTGAGGATGGATCGATGTATCGCTGCGTTCGCGCGCTGCTGACGATCATCGCCGTCAGCGGAATCAGCGCGCCGGTTCTCGCGCAGCCGGCGCAGGGAGTGGTCGTCGATCAGACGGGTCTGCCGCTTCCCGGCGCGACCGTTCAATTGCGCGATGGCGACGTCATCGTCGCCACGATGGCCACCCATCCCGACGGCACCTTCTCCTTCGAAGCGGCGCTCGGCGGCACGATCGTCGTGACGCTCGATGGCTTTCGGACGGTGACGGTTTCACGCGCCGACGCGGCGCGCATCGTTCTGGCGCTCGCCGGCGCGACCGAAACGACGACCGTCGTCGCCAGCGCCGAACCGGCGACCGTCGCCGCTCCTACGAACGCAACGCTCGGCAGCTCGATCACCGCCGACACGGTGGCGCGGCTGCCGTCATCGCACCTGAAGGCGCGGGAGTCGCTGCCGCTGCTGCCGTCGGTCGTTCGCGGACCCGACGGCCTGCTTCAAGTGGGCGGCGCGCGCGCGTCCGACACGCCGCTCCTCATCGATGGCTTCAACGTCACCAATCCCGCGACGGGCATCTCGTCGATCAACCTGCCCTTCGAGGCCGTGCAGGCTGTCGACGTGCTCCGCGATCCGATGGGCGCCACGTACGGCGATCTCGTCGGCGGCGTCGTGCAGATCCGCACCATTTCGGGCGGCGATCGGTTCAAGTTCGGCGTGCAGGGCGTCGTGCCGCGCCCGCGGTTCACGATGCCGGGCTTCGGCCGCATCGAAGGAATCTTTCCGCGCATCTACGGAGGCGGCGCACGACTTGCCGGCCGGCTGCGCTATTTCGCAGCCGCTGAGCACGACTACGAGCGAATTCCGGTGCCGGAGGTGACCACCCGCACGGGACCGGACGTCGTCGAGAAGAGCTCTGTGGCGTTCTGGCGCGTCGATCTGCAGGCAACGCCGCGGGACAGCGCCAGCGTCGAGGGATTCCTGTTCCCGAGCGCCACGCGATCGAAGGGACTCAGCCCGCGACGCGATCAGAGCGCGACGGCCGACTTCGCGTCGCACGACGCCTTCGCCGGATTCACGAACCATCTCGTGATTGCCGACACGAGCGTGCTCACGCTGCAGCTCTCCGCGCTCAGGCACGACACCTCGTCGATTCCGAACGGCGCCGGCGTGTCGCATCTCACGCCGTCGGGGTGGCATGACAACTGGTTCGCGACCGTGACGCGCAAATCGGCGCGCTACGCCGTGAAGGCGGTGTGGGAGCGTACGGCGATTCTCGGCAGGACATCGCACGACGTCACGGTTGCCGGCGAAATCGCGGCGCGCCGCCTCACCGGAACGGTGGAAGAGACGCCGATCCTGGTTTCGAACGCGGCGGGCCGACTCGTCCGGCGGGTGGAGTTCGACCCGCGCACGTTGATCGGCGCGCGCGATATGCCCGTCGGCGCGGCGGCGCGCGACGTGTGGCAGGCATCAGGGCGGCTGACGATCGACGCAGGCGCGCGCATCGACGGCGGCAGCGGCCACGCCGGCGCCGCACCGTCGTTCCGCGCGGGCGCGAGGTACGCGCTCGACGAGCGCGGCGCGACGGTCGTCAAGGGCGGATACGGTACGTTCGTCGCGCACCTGCCGCTCGCCGTCGAAGCGTACGCCGGCTATCCCAGGCGCATCGAGCACGACATCGATTCCGAGTCCGACGAGATCGAGCGGACGCTCGTCTACGATCCCAGCGTTCAGCAGCTACAGCTGCCGCGCGCCCTGACGGCGACGGCGTCGCTCGAACGTCAGCTGACGTCGAGCCTCGACGTACAGGTTGGCGTCACCGATCGTCGGACGACGAGGATCGCGACGCTGCGGGTGAGGGCGGAAGGCGGGGCGCTTCCGGTCCGCAGCGACGGCGCAACCGATTACCGCGAGCTCGCGGTGTCGGTTCGTCAGCGCTGGAAGCACGATCAGCAGCTGTTCGTCAGCTACGTCCGGTCGTCGGGCCGCGGCGAGTTCAACGATTTCGCGACGCTGTTCCAGTCGCTCGCGGTGCCGCTGCTGCAGCGCGCCGGGATGACGCGGCTCCCGACCGACGCCCGCGATCGCATCGTCGCCTGGGGAACGGTCGATCTGCCCGCACGCGTCGTCGTGTCGCCGGTCGTGGAATGGCGCTCGGGATTCCCGTACACCGTCGTCGATCAGCGATACGTCGCGGTCGAAACCAACCTGCGCTCGTTTCCGGCGTTTATGGCCACCGATCTGGTGGTCTACAAGACGTTCACCGTGCGCAAGCGATCGGCGGACCTCGGCATTCAGCTGTTCAACGCGACGAATCACTTCAACCCGCGCGACGTGTACGCCGTCGTGGGCGCGCCTCAGTGGGGCCGATTCGCGAACAGCGTCGGCCCGATCCTGCGCGGCTTCATGATGCTCAAGTGGAAGTGAAACGCACGACTACGACGGCGACACTTTCGTCCGGAAATACTCGATCGTTTTCACCAGACCTTCTTCCAGCTCCACCCTCGGCTGCCAGTTCAACAGCGTCCGCGCGCGCGTGATGTCCGGCTTGCGCTGCTTCGGGTCGTCAGTCGGCAGCGGCTTGTAGACGATCCGGCTCTTCGATCGCGTCATGCGGATGATGGTCTCCGCGATCTCCTTGATCGTCATCTCGCGCGGATTTCCGATGTTGACCGGATCGTTCTCGTTCGACAGCATCAGCTGGACGATGCCGTCGACGAGATCGGCGATGTAGGTGAAGCTGCGGGTCTGCGTTCCGTCGCCGAACACCGTGACGTCTTCGTTGCGAAGCGCCTGCGACATGAAGGCCGGCACGGCGCGGCCGTCGTTGACGCGCATCCGCGGGCCGTACGTGTTGAAGATGCGGACGATCTTCGTATCCACTCCGTGGTAGCGGTGGTACGCCATCGTCATGGCTTCGGCGAAGCGTTTGGCTTCGTCGTACACGCCGCGCGGTCCGACCGGGTTCACGTTGCCCCAGTAGGTCTCTTTCTGCGGGTGCTCGAGCGGATCGCCGTACACCTCGGAGGTCGACGCCAGCACGAACCGCGCGCCCTTCGCTTTAGCGAGGCCGAGCGCCTTGTGTGTGCCGAGCGCGCCGACCTTCAGCGTCGGTATCGGCAGCTCGAGATAGTCGATCGGGCTCGCCGGACTCGCCCAATGCAGTACGAAGTCGACCGGACCGTCGATGTAGATATAGTTGGTGACGTCGTGCTTGATGAACAGGAAGTCGCGGTTCTGCAGGTGGGAGATGTTCGCCGTATCGCCGGTGAGGAGATTGTCGATGCCGATGACCGAGTAGCCGCGATCGAGAAGAGCTTCGGCGAGGTGCGAGCCGATGAAACCGGCTGCTCCGGTGATGACGACGCGCTGTTTCATGGCTGATTAGCGGCGAGCCGACAGCCGCCAGCCGACAGGCGCCAGCTGAGAGCCGATAGCTGACAGCCGAGAGCTATCAGCCGAGAGCTATCAGTAGGCATGCTTGTGAAAGAAGCCGCGCAGGAGGGTCAGCCACATGATCTTGAGATCGAGGCGCACCGACCAGTTCTCGATGTAATAGAGGTCGTATTCGATGCGCTTCTCGATCGAGGTGTTGCCGCGCCATCCGTTCACCTGCGCCCAACCCGTCAGGCCGGCCTTCACCTTGTGGCGCAGCATGTACTGCGGGATGCGATGCTTGAACTGCTCGACGAAGTGAGGACGCTCGGGCCGCGGCCCGACGATCGACATGTCGCCGCGCAGCACGTTCCAGAGCTGCGGCAGCTCGTCGAGATTCGACCTGCGGAGGAACTTTCCGAGCACCGTCACGCGCGGATCGTTCTCGCGCGCCCACACCGGCCCCGTGTCTCTCTCGGCCTCGTGGTGCATCGAGCGGAACTTCACGATGTTGATCGTCTTGCCGTCGAGCCCCATGCGCTCCTGGCGGTAGAACACCGGACCGCGCGACGTCGCCTTCACCAGCAGCGCGATGGAGCCGATCGGAATCGACAGCAGCGCGAGCGCGCCGCTCGAGATGACCACGTCGATTCCGCGCTTCACGATTGTATTGAAGCCCTGCAGCGGAACGTCGTTGATGTTGATGACCGGGACGCCGTCGAGATCCTCGAGCCGCGCCCGGAGCGCGATGACCTGCAGCAGATCGGGCACCACCTTCACGTCGACGCACTCCCGGCTCGTCGTTTCGATCAGCTCGAGCATCTGCACGTGCTGTTCGGGCGGCAGCGCGACGTAAAGGTGATCGATTCCCTCGCGCGACGAGATCTCGGCCGCCTCGCGGATCGTGCCGAGCAGCGGCAGTCCGCGGTAGCCGAGATGATCGCCCGCCGCCCTGTCGTCGACGAAGCCGACGATCTGATACCCGAGCTCGCGATGCTCCAGAATCTTGTCGGCGACCAGACGCCCGAGCTCGCCGGCGCCCGCGATGAGAATGCGCTTGAGGCCGATGCCGGCGCGCCAGCGTCGCTCCAGAACTTCTCGGACGAGCTCGCGCGAGGCATAGGCGAGCGCCACGTTGAGGACGAGGAAGATCGCCCAGACGGCCTGCGAGACCTCGAACGCGCCGCGGCTCTTCGTCTCGGGGCTCGCGAAATAGGTCTGGACGTACAACGTCGCGACGATGCCGAACACGACGGCGAGAATGCTGCCGACGAAGACGGCGAAGAAATCGTCGACGCGCGATCGGCCGCGCCGCAGCCGATAGAGGCCCTGCAGCTGAAAGCCGAGCGGTACGAGCGTCGCGACGAACGGAAGGTCCTGGATGTACTGCTGCAGCGGCGGAACGCCGCGCGTAATTGGGATGAGCGCGGTGACGATCGGAGTATGAAATCTCAGCGCGTAGGCGATGATGAACGCCGTCACCCCGAGCAGCGCGTCCGAGATGACGTGGAACGCGACGAGCAACCGATTATGTCTATTGACCATCGCGAATCAAAGCTTCCATCTCGTCTCCAAACCGCTTGCGGCTGAACCGCTCGGCATGCTGCCGAATCACTGATCGATCGAATCGTGCCGCGATGGCGCGATCGATCGCGTCGGCGAATGCTTCCGGTGTTGCCCCGTCGACGAGGACGCCCGTCGTGTTCGGAACGACGGTTTCGAGCGCGCCGCCCCGCGCGACCGCGACGACCGGCCGCCCGCAGGCCTGCGCTTCGAGCGGCACGATGCCGAAGTCTTCCTCGCCCGGCAGCAGCGTGACCGCCGCCGCGCGGTACAGTTCGCGAATCTCCTCGTTCGACCGCCGGCCGAGAAATCTCACGTCCGCTCCTGCCGACGCCTCGAGCCGCGCGCGTTCCGGTCCCTCGCCGACGATCGTCAGCGGAACGCGCGCGATGCGGCACGCGTCGAGCGCGAGGTCGACGCGCTTGTACGGCACGAGCGCGGAAACGACGATCGCGAAGGGGACTCCGGGAGAGGCGGCGTCGGGCTGGAAAAAGTCGGTGTCGACGGGCGGATAGACCACAGTCGCCTCGCGATTATAGTATCGGGCGATCCTGCCGGCAACATAATGAGAGATAGCGACATAGCGGTCCGCGCGGTCGGCCGTGTCACGGTCCCACCGCGCGAGCCGCGCCATCACGCGCCGCATGACGGCGCTCGCCGGCCGCCCGAGCCGTGCCGGCCCGAAGTACGCGTCGAACTGATCCCACGCGTAGCGCATCGGCGTCAGGCAGTAGCACACGTGCGGCACGGCGCCCGGATGGACGATCGATTTCGCGCAGCAGTGGCTCACGCTGAAGACGAGGTCGAAGCGATCGAAGTTGAATTGCTCGATTGCCGTCGGGAAGAGCGGCAGGTAATGGCGGTACAGCGTCTTGACGAACGGAAGCCGCTGGACGAACGACGTGTGCGGCGCCAGCCGCTCGATGGTCGGCGACACCGACCCGGGAACGTGCACGAGCGTGAACAGCTCCGCGTCGGGAAAGCGCTCGCACAAGACTTCGAGCGCCTTCTCGCCGCCGCGCATCCCCGTCAGCCAATCATGTACGAAGGCGATTTTAGTTGCCGTTGTTGACCTCGCCGTAGATCTCGCGCACGCGGCGGACCGATGTTTCCCATGAGAACTGCCTCGCGCGGGCCAGCCCTTTCGTCCGCAGCTCGCGCCTGAGACGCTCGTCGGTCAGCACTCGCTGCATCCCGTCGGCGATCGCCTGCGGATCGTAAGGATCGACGAGCATTGCCGCGTCGCCGACGACTTCCGGCAGCGACGAGAGATTCGAGGTGACGACGGGAGTACCGCTGGCCATCGCCTCGAGCGGCGGAAGGCCGAAGCCCTCGTAGAGCGATGGAAAGACGAATACCGCGGCGAGGCGGTACATGACCGCGAGCGTTTCCTCCGGCAGGTATCCGAGGAACCTCACGTACTTGTGCAGCTGATGGTGGTGGACCGCTCGACGCAGCGCCGCGTACTTCGAGATCTCGTCGCCGATGAGCACGAGCTTGAGATGATCGAGACCGCGCTTGCGGACGGCGTTGAACGCCTGGATCAGCCGTTCGAGGTTCTTGTGCGGCTTCACGTTGCCGGCGTAGAGCACGAACTCGTCGCCGAGCTGGTAGCGCTCGCGGACCCGCACAACGTCCTCTTCGCGCGGCTCGACGCCGAAGCGATCGTCGAACGCGTTGTAAATGACGTCGATCTTGTCGGGCTCGGTGTCGACGAAGCGCAGGATGTCGCGCTTCGAGCTTTCCGAAACGGTGAGCACGCGCGTTGCGCGCCTTGCCGCGAGCCGGATCGACGTCCGCGCGTACGCCAGCGCCACGCGATTCGGCAGGTACTGCGGAAACATCAGGTGGATGCAGTCGTGGATCGTGACGACCGAGCGGCAGTGCACGAGCGGCGGCAGCACGTAATGCGGCGCATGAAACAGCGTGACCCCTTCGCGCCGGAGCGCGATCGGAATCTTCAACTGCTCGGCGACCGAATAATTGCCCGACGTCTCGGTGACGACGCGAAAGTTCTCGCCGAGCGACGAGAGCGTCTCACGATCTTCGGGGCGGCAGAGGACCACGAACTCCGTCTGCCGGTCGAGGCGCGCCAGCTGCCGCAGCAGGTTGCGGATGTAGGTGCCGATGGAGAAGTCGTGCAGCTTGCGGGCGTCGATGCCGATCCGCACGCTCGGCATGATATCAAGGCAGGAAGGGTTAGCGATCCCACCCGGCGTAGTCGAGTCGATAGCGGCGCCGCGCGTCGCGGCGGGTGCCCGGATAGACGCCTTCTTGCCGCGCCCGCTCGTCGAGCGCGAGCAGCTGATCGCGGATGTCGAACGCCATACGGCGCACCTCGCTGTACCACGGACCGCACGTCGGCGCCACGGCACCTTGCATGGTGCGCGGATCGAACAACGCAAACCACTCGTGATCGAATCCGGCGCTCACCTTGCCCTCGTAACAGGCCGCCCGGAAGCGTCGCCAGTAGTCGTCGAGATTCTGCGCCGTCTGTCCGATCTGCGCCATCCGCTGATCGAAGGCTTTCTCCGCCATGGCGCGGCGCTCGTCGGTCGCCGACGCGACGGCGGGCGCGAGCGGCTTGTACTGCGACGGCGTGCTGCTTGCCGCCGCTGCCGGCGCCGGTCGTCCCTCGAGCACGGCGCGCGCATGGTCGATCGCAATGGCGAACGACAACCCGTCGCGACCCTGGTACCCGGACTTGATGATGCCGATTGCGGCACCGTTGCGATCGAGGAGCGGGCCACCGCTGTTGCCGGGATTGATCGCGGCGTCGGTCTGCACGAGCGTCGAGCCGTCGACGTCGCGAAGGCCGCTGACGATCCCGCGGCTGACCGTGTTCTGCAGGAAACCGAGCGGCGTCCCGATGGCGATCACTTCCTGTCCGACGCGCGCGCCGGCCGCCGATCCCATGGGGATGGTCGTCTGATCTCCACGCGGCGCGTCGACTTTCAGTACCGCGATGTCGTACGCCGCCGACGTCGACTCCACGCGAGCGTTCGTCGTCGACCCGTCCGCGCGTCGAATCGTGACGCCGGCGTTGGATCCGACGACGTGAACGTTCGTGAGGATCGTGTCGGCCGCCACGAAAAATCCGCTGCCGCGCCCGCTCGTGGTCTGCACCGTCACCACCGCCGGCATGAGCCGGCTCACCAGGTCTTCGAGCTGGATGGGTCCCTGGTCCTTGGTCGTTGGTGCCTGGTCCGTCCTTGGTCCCCGGTCCGTCCCTGGTCCCTGGTCCGTCCGTGATCCCTCGTCCGTCCGTGATCCCTCGTCTGCCGGTACCGGGTCGATTGACGTCGGCGGCGCTTCATCGATCAAGGCCGCGGGGGCTGGTGACGCCGCCGGGCGTGCGGCGGACAGGTTTGCACGCGCCGGTGATGCAGGCTGCTCGCGGTTCAGCCAGTGGAACACGCCGGCAACCGCGCCAATCGTGACGACCGCCGCGACGCCCGTCGTCAGGGCGCCGCTGGCCCTCGAAGATGCGGCGGCGGACGCCGCGGCAGCCGGTGGCGCCTGAGAAGCGTCGGCAGCGCCGTCGTATTCGGCGCCGCAGCGGCAGGTGGTCACCTTTCGCGGGATGCGGCGGCCACACCCCGGGCACACCCAGCTGAAATCGGTCATCGTTTGTACTTCGGTCGATGAGGAGGATGGCTATATGGGACGCTCGGCTAAAGCCTTCGCGCTACTGTGAGCCGACCGGACGCCATACGTGCGTGAATTCGCGATCGCCAGGCAGTAGCGCGAGCCTTTCAGGCGAGCGAATAGCGTCGAGCCTTTCAGGCGAGCGGCCCGTTACCCACGCTGTAAACGCAAATACAGCTTGAGCAGCGGGACCCAGGACGGGTGGTGCTTTTCGTAGAAGGCGATGCGGCTGCGGCGGTACGCGTGATCGGTCTGCGCCTGAGCGCTGCTGGCCGACCGGCCTCGGAAATGAACAACTTCGATCGCCGGCTCGAACAGGATCCGGCGTCCGCGCGCGCGGATGGCGGCGCAGAAGTCGACGTCCTCCGTGTACATGAAAAAACGTTCATCGAGCAGCCCGACGGCCTCGGCATCTTCGCGCCGGACGAGGAGGCAGGCGCCGCTGACCCAATCGGGATAATGGCGCCGTCGCGTCAATTGCTGGACGGCATCGCTTCGCGCCAGCCGTTTCTGCCGCAACTCGTTGAGCGGAGTGATCATCTTTCCAAACGACAGCTCGGGTCGGCCGTTCGCATCGACGAGCCGCGGGCCGATGACGGCCACGTCCGCGTGCGCGTCGAGCGCCGCCGTCAATCGATCGATCGCGCCCGCCGGCACCGCAGTGTCGCTGTTCAGCAGGAGAAGAAGTTCTCCGCGGCTCGCGCGGATGCCGACGTTGTTCGCGGCCGCGAACCCGATGTTCGTCGCGTTTTCGATCACACGGACGCCTGTCCAGCGCCGCGCCGCGTCAGCGCTGCCGTCGGTCGAGTGGTTGTCTACGACGATCGTTTCGTGCGCGAGCGCCGGCGACGCCGCGTGAAGCGACTCGAGGCAGCGCTCGAGATCGGTGCGCGCGTTATACGACACGATGATGATGGAGAGCATTCCGTTCGATGACCGACAGAGTTTTCGTGGCAGCTCTGGACCAGTTGTATCTTTCCAGCACGCCGGATCCAGCGTCGAGGATTCGTGCGCGCGTGACCTCATCGAACAGCAGCAGTTCCAGCGCGCGCGTCGTGCGCGGCAGGTCGCCGAGTGGCACGTAGAGCGCGGCGTCGCCGCAGCCTTCGCGGGCGACGGCGGTGTCGAGCAGAAGCGGCGGCACGCCGGCGGCCAGCGCTTCGAGCGGCGTCAGCCCGAGTCCTTCGTACTCCGACAGGAACGCGAACGCTCGTGCGTGTGCGTACAGTTCCCGGAGCTGATCATCGCTGACGTACTCGTGCCACCGAACCTGAGCCAGCAGACCCTCGGCCGCGATCGTCACGCGCAGATCCTGCCGTGGATACGTGCGGTTGTCTCCGACGATGTCGAGCGACGCATCTGAATGGGCCCGCGCGACGGGGGCGAAGGCCCGAATCAGATCCGGAACGTGGCGCCGATTGAAGACCGATCCGACGAACAACACTCGAGGTCCGGGGACTCTAGATGTGGCACAGGCCCTGGACCCGATTCCAGGCGGAATGACGAAGATTCGTTCCTCCGCGACGTCGAGGCGCTCCATCAGTTCTCGCTTCGAGAATTCAGAAATCGTGATGATGGCGCTCGCACGCGAAGCCGATTGGCGGGTCAGCCAGCGTCGCCTCATCCCCTCGCGGACGCCGAACCATTCGGGGTGCGCAGCGAACGAGAGATCGTGGATGGCGACGACCGTCGGCACACGCAGGCGAAGCGGGGCCGTGTACCCGGGCGCGAACCACACATCGAGGTGATCGTCCGCTGCGACGGCCGGCATCCGGACCTGTTCCCACCACGTTCCCGGCGAGCCGGCGACGACGCGGGTCGCGAAGCGGCGCGCGTCGAGGTTCAGCGGGACGGCTTCGGGTGCGTAAAGTACGAACTCGTGGCGGCGTGCGCGATCGTCGATTGACCATTGTCTCAGCAGGCCGGCGAGATACCGTCCGACGCCCGTCGAGTGGCCGCACAGCTCGCGTGCGTCTACGCCGATGCGCATCGGCGATTCTCGATGGCCTTCATGTACGCGGTGTACACTCCGCGGGCCGTCCGATCCCACCGGAACTCTCGCGATCTCGCGAGGCCCCGGCTGATGCAGGCGGCGGCAAAGGCATCGTCGTTCAGCATCTGTACGATCGCGTCGGCGATCCGATCGGGCCGGTTCGGATCGACGAGCAGCCCCGCATCTCCGAGCACTTCCGGCAGCGCTCCGCGATCGGCCGCGACGACAGGCACGCCCGCGGTCATCGCTTCGAGCACCGGCATGCCGAAACCTTCTTCGAGCGATGGCTGCACCAGAAGGCGCGCGCCTTCGTACAGCTCGCGGCGGTTCTCCGGGTGCACGTATCCGACATGGCGGACCCGGCCCTGCAGCGGCGGCCGTTCGAGCCGCGCGAGCCACGATCGCGATTCTTCGGTGGCTTTCCCGGCAAGGACGAGATCGGGCACGCTCGCCTGAAAAACCCGCGCTACGGGACCGTCGGTCGGCTCGAACCCTCGCGCGACGAGACGCTCCCACGCATCCAACAGTCCGCCAACGTTCTTGCGCGGCTCCAGGGTGCCGAGAAACAGAACGTATCCGGTGCTCGGCGCTTTCGATCGCGGCGCCCAGTCCGGCGCGCCGGGGAGGCAGACAGAGATTCGCGAGCGCGGAACGCCGAGCTTCTCGACGATCTCGCGCGCCGTGAACTCCGAAACCGTCACGATCGCGTCGGCGCGTCGCGCGTGATCGCGCGCGAGCGACGGGTAATCGCGCCGCACTTCTGCCCGCGTCCCTTCGGGGTGTGCGAGGAAATTCAAATCGTGAATCGTCACGACCCGCGCCGCCATTTTCGACGGCAGCAGCAGCGGATGAAGCGAATGCGTCACGTCGAACGTGCGTCCGGTCAGCGCTTCCGCGGGCGGCCAGTTCAAACGATGCCATGCGAAGTTGAGCAGGCTGACCGGCACGCGCCGATCGATTGCCGTCGCGCCGGCCAGTTCCGCGCTCGGAAAGAACCGGTCCTTCCACGAGCTGGAAAAGACAGTCAGGTCGAGCGGTCGATCCGATCCATTTCGCGGACAGGCCGCGATCAGCGCTCGCGCGAGCTGATGCGTGTACTCGCCGACGCCGCTCCGCTCGCGCAGCGCGGCGCGATAGTCCATCAGCACGCGCACGGCCGGACGTTACCATACGCAGCGGCGCCGACCTGGCGCGCGTCGGGTACACGCGGTCCGGCGATTGTCTAAGTCGTTCGGTATCAGCATGTTGTTGTGGTACTCTTTCGAGATCCGTGATGTCCGGCTCTAGACGCCTGCGAGCGCAGCCGCGCGAGACACGCGGCGCGGGCGCGGGACCGGTACACAAAGGAAACGATGAAGATCGCCGTCGTGGGGACAGGGTATGTGGGACTCGTGCTGGGGGCGTGTCTCGCCGAGAACGGCAACAACGTGGCCTGCGTGGACAAGGATGAGGCCAAGGTCCGGATGCTCGAGGACGGCCGCATGCCGATCTACGAGCCGGGGCTCGAGGAGCTCGTGCGCCGGAACGATCGCGAAGAGCGGCTGACGTTCACGACCGATCTCGCGAGCGCGGTGCGCGCGTCGCAGATCGTGTTCATCGCGGTCGGGACGCCGCAGGGAGAAGATGGTTCGGCCGATCTGCGTCACGTGATCGACGTCGCACGCGACATCGGACGGGCGATCAACAAATACACCGTGATCGTCGACAAGAGCACGGTGCCGGTCGGTACGGCGACGAAGGTGCGCCAGGCAGTCGCCCGCGAGACGAAGCAGGCGTTCAGCGTCGTCAGCAATCCGGAGTTCCTGAAACAGGGCGCGGCGGTCGAGGACTCGATGAAGCCGGATCGCGTCGTCGTCGGCATCGAGCCCGGCGACGAGCGCGCGGCCGCGGTCATGCGCGAGCTGTGGGCGCCGTTCACGCGCACCGGCGCGCCGATCATGATGATGGACACGGCGAGCGCGGAGCTCTGCAAGTACGCCGCGAACGCGATCCTCGCGACTCGTATCTCGTTCATGAACGAAGTCGCCAACGTGTGCGAGCTCGTCGGCGCCGACGTCGATCAGGTTCGCAAGGCAATGGGTGCGGACCGGCGCATCGGAGCGTCGTTTCTGTTTCCTGGCGTCGGCTACGGCGGCAGCTGCTTTCCCAAGGACGTGAAGGCGCTCGCCAAGTCGGCGCAGGATCACGGGTACGACTTCAAGATCCTGAAGTCGGTCGAGGCGGTGAATGAGGCACAAAAGGAACGCCTGGTCGCCAAGATGGAGGTGCATTTCAAGCAGCTGAAAGGGAAGACCATTGCGTTGTGGGGGCTCGCGTTCAAGCCGCGGACCGACGACATGCGCGAAGCGCCGGCGATTCCGATCATCGAGCGGCTGCTCGCGGGCGGCGCCGCGGTGCGCGCGTACGATCCGGCGGCCGTGGCCGTCGCGCGGCGGCTCTTCGACGGCCGCATCGCGCTCTGCGAGCGAAGCTACGACGCGCTCGCGGGCGCCGATGCGCTCGCGATCGTGACCGAGTGGAACGAGTTCCGGGAACCCGACTTCGAGAAGATGCGGTCGCTCCTGAAGTCGCCGGTCGTATTCGACGGCCGGAACATCTACTCGCCCGAGCACATGCGCGCGCTCGGCTTCACCTATTTCTCCATTGGGCGCTAGATCGCACCCCGCCGCGCAGAGTCCGCGCGGTGGGGACCCCGCCCGACGCGCCGTTCTCGTCACCGGCGGCGCGGGGTACATCGGCAGTCATGCGGCCAAGGCGCTGCACCGGTCCGAGTACCGCGTCGTCGTGTACGACAACCTCGCGGCCGGCCATCGCGCGGCGGTGAAGTACGGCGAGCTGGTCGAAGGCGACATCGCGGATGTCGACCGGGTGCGCCACGCGCTGCGCAGCCACGAGATCGTCGCGGTCATGCATTTCGCGGCCTTTCTCGACGTCGGCGAATCGGTACGCGAGCCGGCGCGCTACTATCGCAACAACGTCGTCGGAGCGCTGAGCGTACTCGAGGCGATGGCGGCCGAATCGGTGAAACACTTCGTCTTCTCGTCGACCTGTGCGACCTACGGCGAGCCGATCGAGACACCGATTGCCGAAACCCACCCGCAGAAGCCGATCAACAGCTACGGCGAGACCAAGCTCGCGGTCGAGCGCGCGCTGCCGCATTACGAGCGCGCCTACGGCATCCGCTTCGTGGCGTTGCGCTATTTCAACGCCGCCGGCGCCGATCCGGATGGTGAAGTCGGCGAAGATCACTCGCCGGAGATCCACGTCATTCCACGGACGATCGATGCCGCGACCGGCGGGGCCGGACTGCAGGTCTTCGGCGACGACTACCCGACGCCCGACGGCACGTGCCTCCGCGATTACATCCACGTGTCCGATCTCGCCGCCGCGCACCTCGCGGCGCTCGAAGCGATCATCGAGACCGGCAAATCGGGCGCCTACAATCTCGGCACCGGACATCCCCATTCGGTGCGCGAGGTCATCGCAAGCGTGGAACGGGTGACCGGCCGTCGCGTACCGTGGACGCTGGCGCCGCGGCGTCCGGGCGACGCGGCGGTGTTATACGCGGCGCCGCACAAGGCGCAGAGCGAGCTTCACTGGACGCCGCGCTATGCCGATCTCGAGACGATCGTCCGCACCGCATGGGAGTGGCACCGTACGCATCCGCATGGATATGGCGATAAGTAACACCCGGCCGCTCCATCGGCTCTTCGCGTACTCGCGGCCCTATCGCGGCCGCCTCGTCTGGGCCTTCGGCGGGATGCTCGTCTACGCCGTCGGATCGGCCGGCCTGCCCGCTCTCATCAAGCTGATCATCGACAAGGTGCTGCCCGAGCAGCAGTACGTGATGTTCACGGCGTGGATGATCATCGGCTTGTTCCTGCTGAAGGGCATCGGTTCGTACGTGTCGTCTTACCTGATGGCCGACGTCGGCCAGCGGGTCGTCACCGATCTGCGCAGCGCGTTGTTTCGTCACATCCTCGGCCAGTCGGCCGGATTCTTCTCGCATGGCGCCACCGGCAGGCTGCTGTCGCGGATCAACAACGACGTCGGCCAGGTCCAGCAGGTCGTTTCGGAAACCGCGGGCGACCTCGCGAGGGAGACGCTCGCGTTGGCCGGATACGCCGCGCTGCTGCTGTATTACGACGCGCGGCTGACCATCGTCTGCCTGACCAGCGCCCCGCTCATCGTGTATCCGTTGATCCGTCTCGGTCAGCGCGTGCGGCGGACGACGAGGCGGAGTCAGGAAGCGCTCGAGACGTTGTCGCATCTGGGCGCCGAAGCGTTCACCGGTCATCGCATCGTGAAGGCATTCGGCACGGAGGACGTCGAGGCGTCGAAGTTCAGTCGCGCCGGCTACCACCTGTTCCGGACGAACATGAAAGTGACGGCGGCGCTCTCGACGCTGCCGCCGCTCATGGAGCTGATCGGCGGCATCGGCATGGCTGTCGCCATCTGGTACGGCAGCCGGCAGATTGCGCTCGGCCGTCTGACGCCCGGCGCGTTCGGGCTCTTCATCGGCACGCTGCTGCTGATGTACGGTCCGGCGAAGAAGCTGAGTCGCGTGAACGCGAACATCCAGCAGGCGGTTGCGGCGGCCGAACGCATCTTCGAGCTGCTCGACGCGCACACGGAAGTCATCGAGCAGCCGAACGCGGTCACGCTCGCGCCGTTCGGCGACGCCATCGAATTCCGCGACGTCGGCTTCAGGTACGACGACAACGCCGCGCGGATTCTGCGCAACGTGTCGTTCACCGTCCACGCCGGCCAGATGATCGCCATCGTCGGCCGCAGCGGCGCCGGCAAGACGACGCTCGTCAACCTGCTGCCGCGGTTCTACGACGTCACGTCGGGGGCGATTTACATCGACGGGCTCGACATTCGTCAGGTGACGCTGCGATCGCTGCGCGGGCAGGTCGGCATCGTCACGCAGGACACGGTGCTGTTCGACGAGTCGGTGGCGAGCAACATCGCGTACGGCACGTCGCGGGCCACGCTCGACGAGATCGAAGCGGCGGCGCGCGCGGCGAACGCGCACGATTTCATCGCGGCGCTTCCGCAGGGCTATCAGACGATGATCGGCGAGCGCGGGCAGCGGCTGTCGGGCGGCCAGCGCCAGCGGCTCGCGATTGCGCGCGCGCTGCTCAAGAACGCGCCGATTCTGGTGCTCGACGAGGCGACCTCCGCGCTCGACACCGAATCGGAGCTGCTGGTCCAGGAGGCGCTGGCGAACCTGATGCTGAACCGCACGTCGTTCGTCATCGCCCACCGGCTGTCGACGATCCGCCGCGCCGACGCGATCGTCGTGCTCGAGCGCGGCCGCGTCGTCGAAATCGGCCGGCACGACGAGCTCCTCGCGCAAGCCGACGGCACGTACGCGACGCTGTATCAGCTGCAGCTGCTCGAGGGACGAAAGGCCGACCGCCGCGTCGTGGCCGTTGACTCATGATCAAGTCGATGACCGGCTTTGCGTCGATCGCGCGCGAGGACGAGCGCGCCACCGTCACCGTGACGATCCGGGCGCTCAACCACCGGTACCTGGATCTGCAACTGCGAGTCCCGCAGTCGCTCGCGGCGCTCGAATCGGACATCCGCGCGCTGGTCAGCCGACACGTGGCGCGCGGGCGCGTGGAGCTGAGCATCTCGCTGCAGCTGCGGCAGACGCCCGGCGTCGAGGTCGAGTTCAACGACGACTTCGGTCGGGCGCTCGAAGCGGCGCTCGAGCAGGCGCGCGCGCGCGGGCTGGTGAACGGCGCGCTGACGCCCGGCGATCTGCTGCGGATACCGCAGGCGATCACGATTCGCGATCGGCAGACGAGCGAGGACGAGGTGACGCAGCAGGCGGTCGCGTCGCAGGCGCGCGAAGCCATCGACGGGGCGCTGCGCGACCTCGACACCATGCGAGCCCGAGAAGGCGATCATCTCCGCGCCGATCTCGACCAGCGGCGGATGCTCGTGGCGGATCTCGTCGAGCGCATCGCGGTGGCCGCCGACCAGGGGCGCGCCGCGATGGAGGAGCGGTTGCGCGAGCGCGTGCGCGAGCTGCGGGCCGAGCTGCAGGCCGACGAAGCGGCCGTCGCGCAGGAAATCGTCCGGATGGCCGCGCGGTCCGACATCAGCGAAGAGGTCGCTCGGTTCCGCGCGCACGTCTCGCATTGGGTGACGCTCGCCGACAGCGCGGAGCCGTGCGGCCGCAAGCTCGATTTCCTGCTGCAGGAGATGAACCGCGAGGTGAACACGATGGGCTCCAAAGCCGACGGCCTGCGCGTATCGGAGCTGATCATCGCGGGCAAAGCGGAGCTCGAGAAGATGCGGGAGCAGGTCCAGAATGTCGAGTAGCCCTTCGGCAGGTTCAGGGCAGCGACGCGGCCTGCTCTTCATCGTCTCGGCGCCGTCGGGCGCGGGAAAGACCACGCTCGTCGAGCGGCTCGTCGAACAGTCGCCGCGTCTCAAAATGTCACGCTCCTATACGTCGCGTGCGGCGCGCGAGGGCGAAACCGACGGGGTGGACTATAATTTCGTGAGCCGCCCGCACTTCGAGGCGATGATCGCGGCCAGTCAATTCCTCGAGTGGGCGGACGTCTTCGGCAACCTCTACGGGACGTGCGCGACCGACACCGAGACGCTGCTCGACGCGGGGCAGGATGTCGTTCTCGTCATCGACGTGCAGGGCGCGCGGAAGGTGCGGCAGCGCGGCATCGAAACCACCGCCATCTTCGTCATGCCGCCGTCGTTCGACGTGCTCGAGCAGCGGCTCCGCGGACGCAGCAAGGACAGCGAGGCCGACATCCAGCGCCGCCTGCGCATGGCGCGCGACGAGGTGGCGTCGTTCGTCGAATACGACTACGTGGTCGTGAACGACGAGCTCACGGCGGCCGTCGATCGACTCAGGGGAATCGTCATTGCCGAACGCGCACGCCTGAACCGCATGCGCGGTGAGGCGGCGGGGATAGTCAGAACGTTCGCCTAGAGGAAGGTTGCTTGAAATGATTGACCGGACAAAACTTCCCAATTCCTTCGAGTTCGTCGTCACGGCCGGCGCCCGTGCGCGTCAGCTCCTCGCCGGATCCGTGCCGCGCGTCGATGTCGGCGAGCACAAGAAGACGACCGTCGCCCAGCGCGAGGTCATCACGAAGCAGGTCGAGAAGATCGAGCCTGGTCAGACGAAAACCGGAACAATCGAGTAATCGAGTAATCGAGTAATCGAGTAATTGGATAATCGGGTAATCGGGTAATTGGCCAATCGAGTAACGCAGTGGCATTGATCGCGCTCGGCGTGACCGGCGGGATTGGGGCGTACAAGGCGGTCGAGGTCGCGCGCGGGCTGCAGAAGCGCGGGCACGACGTGGTCGCCGTGATGACGCACTCGGCGACGAAGTTCGTCGGGGCCGTCACGTTCGAGGCGATCACGCGCCGCCGCGTCATCACCGATCAGTTCGAGACGGGCGCCAACTCCGACATCGAGCACATCGCGCTCGCCTCGACGATCGATCTGCTGATCGTCGCGCCGGCGACGGCCAACGTGATCGGCAAGCTCGCCAACGGCATCGCCGACGATTTTCTGTCGACGCTCTACACCGCCACGCGCGCGCCCGTGCTCCTCGCGCCCGCGATGAACACCAACATGTTCGCGCACGAAGCGGTGCGCAAGAACCTCGACACGCTCGCGGCGCGCGGCGTGCGCTTCGTCGAACCGGGCGAGGGCTACCTCGCGTGCGGCTGGATCGGCAAAGGGCGGCTCGCCGAGCCCGACGAAATCGTCGCGGCGGCCGATGTCATCCTGCGGCCGGCCAGTCCGCTCCGCGGGCAGAAAGTCCTCGTCACCGCCGGCCCGACCTACGAGGACTTCGATCCGGTGCGCTTCATCGGCAACCGCTCGAGCGGCAAGATGGGCTACGCCGTCGCCGCCGAAGCCGTGCGCCGCGGCGCCAACGTGACGCTCATCAGCGGGCCGACGAGCCTCGAGCCGCCGGCGGCGCGCGAGGTAGTGCAGGTGCGGACCGCCGCCGAAATGCATCGCGCGGTGATGTCGCGCGCGGGCCAGATGGACGTCGTGATCATGGCGGCCGCCGTCGCCGATTACGCGCCGCAGCGGGCGCCGCAGAAAGTCCAGAAGGGCGCCGACACGCTGACGCTCGTGCTGCACAAGACGCCCGACATCCTCGGCGATCTCGGTCACCGGCGCCTCTCGTCGGCCAAAGGACCGGTGCTCGTCGGGTTCGCGGCCGAAACCGAGAACCTGCTCGCGCGTGCGGCCGAAAAGCGCGCGAAAAAACACGTCGACCTCATCATCGCCAACGACGTGGCCCGCTCCGACGCCGGCTTCGACGTCGACACCAACGCGGTCATCGTCATCGGTCCAGACGGATCGGAACCGCTGCCGCTGCAGTCGAAGGCGCGCATCGCGTCGGACATTCTCGACCGGGTGGAAAGGGTGCTCGCCGCCCATGGATCGCGAACAGATCAAGGAACATCTCAAGTTCGCGGCTGAGCTCGGCGTGGCGGGCGTGAGCCGGGACGGCGCCTGGCGGACTCGCGCGGGCAAAGTCGCGCCGCGACAGCCTCGGGACGACCGCCGCGACGACGGCCACCCGGCGACGTTTTCGCGTAGTTCCGCCGAAGCTCTCGCCGCCGTCCGCACGGAGATCGGCGACTGCACGCGCTGCAAACTGCACGCGATGGGTCGCAGGCAGATCGTGTTCGGCGTCGGCAATCCTGACGCCGATCTGATGTTCGTCGGCGAGGCCCCCGGCGGTGACGAAGACATCCAGGGGATTCCGTTCGTCGGGCGCGCCGGGCAGCTCCTCACGAAAATCATCGAGGCGATCGGCCTGAAGCGCGAAGGCGTCTACATCGCCAACGTGATCAAGTGCCGCCCTCCGGGAAATCGCAACCCCGAGCAGGACGAAGTCGAAACGTGCGAGCCGTTCCTGTTCCAGCAGATCGACATCATCAAACCGAAGGTCATCGTGGCGCTGGGCACGTTCGCTGCGCGAACGCTGCTGCGCACGCTCGATCCGATCTCGCGGCTGCGCGGCCGCGTGTACGACTATCGCGGCGCGAAGCTGATTCCGACGTTCCACCCCGCGTATCTGCTGCGCAATCCCTCGTCGAAGCGTGAGGTGTGGGAAGATATGAAAGTTGTCCGCCGCCTCCTCCAGTCCGAGGTCTGAAGCTCCGAATCGGTCGTCTCGATCGTCCATGCGTGTCCTCGTTGCCGTTCCTGTTCCAGCGCTCGATCTTCTGTCCTACGCGGTGCCCGATGGCATCGACGCGCCGCCGGTCGGCGCGCGCGTCATCGTTCCGCTCGGATCGCGCCTCGTCACCGGCATCGTCGTCGAGCGTTCGGCGACCGACGAGTTGCGCGACGTCAAGCCGATCCATCAGATAGTCGACGCCGACTCGTTCGTGCCTCCGGACGTCGTCGCGCTCGCGCGCTGGACGGCGGAGTACTACGCGTGCGGCGTCGGCGACACCATCCCGGCGCTGCTGCCGCCGATGGCGCGTGGCGGCCGCGCCGACGCGCACAAGACGATGCGCGTGGCCGCTATCACCACGGCCGGCCTCGAGGCCGTGGCTGTCGCGGCGGGATCAGATGCGGTGTCGGTGGCGGCACCAGATGGTGCGTCTGTGGCGGGACCAGATGCTGCGTCTGTGGCGCGGCCCTTTCAGGGCCGCGAGTTGACCACAAAACAACGCGAAGCGCTCGTGTTGCTCGCCGGATCTCCGGACGGCATTCCGACGCCGGTCCTGGCAACGCGCGGTATTGCCGCCGACGCCATGTCGCGCCTCGCGCGCCACGGTTACGTCAGCTTCCGACAGGAGCGGATCGACAGGGATCCATGGGGTCCGACACGGGTCGGACCGGGGTCGGACCCGTGTCCGTCCCGTGTCGGTCCCCCTTTGATGCCGGAGCAGGAGGCTGCGTTTCGACGACTCTCCGCCCTCGCCCGGGTCGCGGATTTCAGGGTCGCGCTGCTGCACGGCGTCACGGGCAGCGGAAAAACCGAGATCTATCTCCGCCTGGCCGCCGCGGTCCGCGACGCCGGACGCCGGACGCTGATGCTCGTCCCCGAGATCGCTCTGACGCCGGCGGTCGCCGCGCTGTTTCGCGACACGTTCGGCGAGCGCGTCGCCATTCAGCACAGCGGCCTGTCCGACGGCGAGCGCCACGATCAGTGGCAGCGCATCCGCCGCGGCGACATCGACGTCGTCGTCGGCACGCGGTCGGCTGTCTTCGCGCCGCTCGCGCCGGTCGGCCTCATCGTCGTCGACGAAGAACACGACGGTTCGTACAAACAGGAAGAGGCGCCGCGCTACAACGGACGCGACGTCGCGATCGTGCGGGCGCAGCACGCCGGCGCGCTCGTGGTCCTCGGATCGGCGACGCCGTCGATGGAGAGCTATCACAACGCGATCACCGGCAAGTACGAGCGCGTCGTGATGGAGCGCCGCGTGCTCGATCGGCCGCTTGCCGCCGTCACCATCGTCGACATGCGCGACGAGTACGCGGCGGACGGACCGGACGTCGTGCTCGGCCGCGCGCTGCGTGAAGCGGTGCAGGCGCGGATCGATCGCCGAGAGCAGGCGCTCATCCTGTTGAACCGCCGAGGATTTGCGACGGCGGTGTTCTGCCGTCAATGCGCCGGCACGCTCGACTGCCCGAACTGCAGCGTGTCGCTCGTCATCCACGGCGAAGGGCACGCCCGCCGCGCGCGATGCCACTACTGCAACTACAGCGCGCGCGTGCCGGCTGCATGTCCGCTGTGCGCCGGCCCGTACCTCGAGCAGACGGGTTTCGGCACCGAGCGCGTCGAGGCCGAGGTGAAGAAGGCGAGCCCGGGCGCACGCGTCGGTCGACTCGATCGTGATGCGATCCGGCGCAAAGGCGCGCTCGCGACGCTGCTGGCGAAATTTCGCGACGGCGACATCGACGTCCTCGTCGGGACCCAGATGATTGCGAAGGGTCACGATTTCCCGCGCGTCACGCTTGTCGGCGTCGTGTCGGCGGACGTCGGGCTCGGCCTCGCCGATTTCCGCGCGTCCGAGCGGACATTTCAGCTGCTCACACAAGTGGCCGGCCGCGCGGGCCGGGGAGAGCAGAAGGGCGAAGCAATCGTCCAGACGCTGTATCCCGACCACTACAGCATCCGCCTTGCGTGCCGCCAGGATTACCCCGCGTTCTACGAGCGCGAGCTGCAGTTCCGCCGCGCGATGCGGTATCCGCCGCTCGTGTCGCTGGTGAACAGCATCGTTCGCGGCCGAACGTTTTCGGCCGCCATCGACGATGCGGCGGACATCGTGCAGAAGCTGCGGGATGCGGCCAGGGGAGGAGATCTGCGCGTGCTGGGGCCGGCGCCGCCACCGATTGCCAGACTGCGCGGCGAGTACCGCGCGCAGCTGCTCATCAAAGGGGTCAACCGCAAACGGATTCGCGAAGCGCTTCAGACGGCGCTGAAGACGCGTCCGGATCTTCAGAAGCGCGTCATCGTCGACGTGGATCCGATTTCAGTTCTCTGAAATTTCTGATTTCTGATTTCAGATTGCTGATTGATTGCTGATTGGCGATCAATCGCATCAGCGCAATCGAATCACCAATCAGCAATCAATCAACAATCAGCAATCTGAAATCAGCAATCTCAGCGTCTAATCAGTTCCGAGATCGGCGCCGGCGTGAAACAGAGGATGAACATCAGGAGCGCGAGTCCGGCGAGCACGAGGCGCGTGCGATCGAGCGGCACGTGTTCGTCGAACACCTGCGGGTGTCTCGGTCCGAACATGAACAGCATCGCGACCATCAGCCCGGTCCAGACGATCCAGCTCGCCGAAAAGTAACCGGCGAGGACGATCGCGACGCCAATCATCACGAACGTGAGGTACGTGGAGTACCGGCCGAGCACGGCATACGAAATGTGGCCGCCGTCGAGCTGACCGATCGGAAACAGATTGAGCGCCGTCGCGAGCAGACCGAACCACGCCGCGAACGCCATCGGGTGCAGGTTCAACGAGTACGGATCGGCGATCGTTCCCCAGAGCATCTTCTCGGCGATCTTGAAGAGCAGCGGCTCGCCCAGCTCGAAGCCGGTGAAATCGGCCGGCACGCGCACGACGTGCGACATCGCCACGCCGACGAACAGGGCAGGAAGGGCGACGAGGAACCCGGCAATCGGTCCGGCGATGCCGATGTCGAACAGCATCCGTTTGGTAGGAATCGGCTCGCGAATCCGAATGAAGGCGCCGAGCGTACCTGTAATCGAGATCGGAAATGGCAGAAAGAACGGCAGAGACGCGTCGACGTCATAATACCGGCAGGCGAGGTAGTGTCCGAGCTCGTGACAACCGAGTATGGCGAGAATGGTTCCGCTGTACCAGAATCCGCGCACGAGCAGCGCGCCGATTGGCAGCGGCAGCCGAGCCGGCGGCGTGAAGTCCGACAGGAACGCGACGTACTGATCGGCGCCCACCCACGTCGTCATGGCGACCGTCAGCAGAAACAGAACGACGTGAAGCCAGACGCGATCCCGGAATTTCTGTCGCGGCTGCCACACGACCTGCGGCGGCGTCAGCAGCCCGGAATCGTTGCGAAGAGGTTCCAACGAGATCGATTATCCGATGTTCTGAAGGTCTTTACCGGGCTTGAATCGAATAGTGCGGCCGGGCGGAATGCGCACTTCCTTCCCCGTGCGGGGATTGCGGCCGATGCCGCGCTTCCGCGGCTTCACCTGGAAGACCCCGAACCCGCGCAGCTCGATGCGCTCGCCGCGCTGCATGGAGATCCGCATCGCGTCGAATACCGCGTCCACGGCCACCTCGGCTTTAACCTTGGTGATGTCGGCGATTTTCGACACTTCGTTGACGATGTCGACCTTGATCATGCTTAGGGTCTCCTGAGGGCGTGTAAATACTATAAATTGTGAGACTTACACTGTCAAGGCTGAGGCTAAGTTACTTGAAGCATGCCCCGTAGATTGCCCACTGTCGCGCTCGTCGGCCGTCCGAACGTCGGCAAATCGACCCTTTTCAACCGCATGACCGGCAGCCGCCGCGCGATTGTTGCGCCTGTGGCCGGGACGACGCGCGATGCGCTGGAGCGGCCGGTCGCGTGGCAGGGCGCGACGTTCGAGCTGTTCGACACGGGCGGCCTTTACGGCGCGAGCGAGGATCCGCTCCACGAGCTCGTCGTCCGGCACGGGCGACATGCGATCGCCAACGCCGATCTGCTCGTGATGCTGGTCGACGGACGCGAAGGACTCGTGTCGGGCGACGAACAGATCGCGCAGGAATTGAGGCGAGCCGGAAAGCCGGTGCTGCTCGCGATCAACAAGACCGATGACAAGCGCGCCCGCGCCGCGGCGACCGATTTCTTCGTTCTTGGATTCGATCCGGTCCTCGAGATCTCAGCCGAACATGGCGACGGCGTTGCGGAGCTGCTCGATGAGATCGTGAAACGTGTCGGGATTCGGGATTCGGGATTCGGGATTGGCCGGCCTTCTCACTCCATTCGCCGGGGTTCTCACTCCATCGAGCCGCCGGAATCGGACGAATCCCAAATCCCGAATCCCGAATCCCGGCAGGAAACGCGTGTCGCCATCGTCGGCCGGCCGAACGTCGGCAAATCGTCTCTGGTCAACCGCCTGCTGAAGGAGGAGCGCGTGCTCGTCAGCGACATGCCGGGCACGACGCGCGATGCAATCGATTCGATCCTGATGTGGCACAAGCGCCGATTCCGCATCGTCGACACCGCGGGGATGCGGCGGCCAGGGCGCGTCGAGCGTGGGGGAAAAGTCGAGCTCGTCAGTGTTGCGCTCGCCAAGGAATCGATTGCCGACGCGGACGTCGTCGCGCTGCTTGTGGACGCGAAGGCCGGTGTCACCGATCAGGACGCGGCCATCGGCGGCGAAGCCGACCGCGCCGGCCGCGGCATCGTCATCGTCGCGAACAAGTGGGATCTCGTCAAAGTCGCGGACGCGACCTTCGTCAAGAAGTTCGACGAGGAGATCCGCCGCAGGATGAAGTTCCTCGAGTACGCGCCGATTCTTCACATTTCCGCGCTGACGGGAGAGCGCGCGTCGAAGTTGATCGAGACGATCGAGCGCATTGCGGTGGCGCGGCGCGTGCGTGTCCCGACGCCGGCCCTCAACAGGTTCGTGGAGGCGGTAACGGCGGCAAATCCTCCAGTCAGCCCCGGACGGCGGCACGTGAGGATTCTTTACGCTGCGCAGATCGGCGTCGCGCCGCCGTCGTTCGTCTTCTTCACGAATGTCGCCACGACGTTTCACTTCTCGTATCAGCGTTTTCTCGTCAACAAGCTGCGAGAAGAGTTCGGGTTCGTGGGATCGCCGATCCGTGTGCAGGTTCGGCGGCGGAAGAAGTAACTTCCCTCGTCAGATGGCCTTCCGCTCCCGACGTACATGACGGCCGGCGCTGCCGGCAAGGATCTGCATGCGGCGGTGCCCGACGATCACGCTATCGAGCCGGGAACGATCGTTCTCGTGCCGATCACCGATCGGGCGCGCGGCGGCTTCGGCCATTCCGCTGTGTGAGAGCAACGCAGGGAAGCCAGTCGCGGCGGGAGCTACCGGCGATGACGATCGAACGACGCTCAACGCGAGCGTCCAAGCCGAGCGACCTGATATACTTTGAGGCGTTTACCGCATGCCGGAGCCTGCCGCTCAGGTCGAGATTCCGAATCGGGCGCTGTTCAAGGCGGCCGAGGTGTGCGACATCGTGAAGGTGCAGCCGTACGTGCTGCGCTCGTGGGAGACGGAATTTCCCGACCTGGGGGTCGCGAAGAGCGCCGGCGGTTCACGCGTGTACCGGCGCGCGGACGTCGAACAGGTCGTGCGGATCAAGAATCTGTTGCTCGTCGAAGGGCTGACGCTCGCCGGCGCGCGCAAGAGATTAGTCGAGGAGATGGCGCCCGTCGGGGCCGACACGCCGGCGATCGACGAGCTGATCGGCCGCAATACCCGCGAGCGGCTGACGGAAGTGAAGCGAGGGCTGCGATCGATTCTCGATCTGCTCGCCGCCGCGCCCGCGACATCGGATTTCCGATTGTCGTCGCCGCCCGCGACCGCGAGGGTCAGAGCGATCGCCGTCCCGCGCTCGAAAACTGCGCGCGGGAAGACGTCGTCCTCGTCGCGAAACGGATCGCGCGTCGCGCACGCGCGGCGCAAGCGATCCGCGTAGTCGGAGACTCGATCAGTCGCGATCGTTTGTCGATGGTAGGGAGCGTCCGGCGTCAGCCGGACCTCACAACTGAATTCGGGATGTAGCGCAGCCTGGTTAGCGCACCTGACTGGGGGGAACTCGAGCTTCCTCCAACCGCTCTTTCGCGTTCGATGATTTCCTAACGTTTCATCAATTCGGGGAATCTGCTTTCGCTCAGAAGCGAACGCGAAACAGGTCAAATCGATAGGGTTTTGCGACAGTTCTGCGACAGGAATTGTCCTCGGCGGGTTGCGCAACTGCCTATGACCTGCTTGCGCGGCGTGAGCGTGATCGGCTCGCGGTGAATTGATTCTCAGCCGTGAGCCATGGGGTCCCTATGCGCGAGATGTCCGAGTCGTATCGCTACATCGTACGGACGCCTGACGTGCGCGGTGGCAACCCCCGCGTCGAGGGGACTCGGATCGCGGTCCACGACGTGATCGGCCTCTTGCAAAACGGCGAGACCGTCGAGAGCATCACCGGGACCTGCCTGACGATGCTCACAAAGGCGCAGGTGTACGAGTGTCTTGCGTACTACGAGGATCATAGGGGCGAGGTTGACCTGCTGGTGGCGCGCCAGATGGCGCACGCCGATCAGCGGTGAAATTCCTGCTCGACCACGACGTACCCGAGGATCTGACGCCATACCTTCGTATGCACGGTCACATCGATCGGCGACGGCGCCTACAATGTCGCCACTGAGTCTCCTCCGGCGGTCGATTCAGTGCCAGCCACGGACGACCAAGGCAATGCCGATGGCCATCAAAGCACCGGCCCCAAAGTCGTTCGCCGTGAACCGCTCATGCAGCAGCGGGATAGCTGCTACCGCACCGACGAACGGCGCGATCGCGAAGAACGCTGCCTCGCGGGCGGCTCCGACGTAGCGCAGCGCGTACACGTCGAGCACGATACTCAACCCGTACGAGACGAAACCCAGGAGCAGGGCTGCGGGCAGAATCGACACCGGGGTACGATGCCCGGCAATTGCGGCCAGGACGACGTTGCCGATTCCTGCTGACAATGTCTTCACTTGCACGATCTGAACAGGACTACGGGCCGAAATCTGGCGCGTGAGGTTGTTGTCGAGTGCCCAGCTGAAACAGGCTCCGCCAATCGCGATCGCGCCGACCACATCCGCGCGCCACGTGTCCGGCCGATACGTCACCACGACTGCACCGGCGATGACCAGAAGAGCACCCAGCGATTCGAGTCGACTCAAGCGCTCGCGATACACGAGTACCGCGAGACTCACGGTGAAGACGGCTTCGAGATTCAGCAATAGCGACCCAACGACGCCCGACACGCGGGTGAGACCCACAAGCAGAAGCACCGGTCCCATCGCGCCGCCGGCGACGACAATCGCGAGAACGCGCGGGAGATCCTGGCGCTGCAAATGGTCGGGGCCGTCGGCGCTTCGGCCGGCATCTGCGAGCAGCCGCACGATTGACAGACCGAGGCCCGCGCCGAGGTAGAGAAGACCCGCCAGGAGCCACGGTGACGCCTTCCGTAACAAGATTTTCGCGAACGGAGCGCTGAGGCCAAAGAGAATCGCTGACCCGACGCCGCTGACCGCACCGATCGCGTAGCGCCGGCCGGCTCGCGTTTTCACGGTCGGGGCATCTTCTCCACGCCTCGGACGACGATGCGGTCACCCTCACCCAAGCCTCTCGTGATTTCGACGGCGTCCCCGATCGTGCGGCGCGTCGTGACCTCCCGGAATTCGAAGCGCTCCGGCGTGCGTTGCACGTACACATGGAGAGTCGTGCCGTCGCGCACCAGCGCCGTCGACGGCACCGTGATGACGTGCGCGGGTCCAGGGAAGTACACCTTCACCGGCGCCGTCGCGAAGTCGGCATCCCACGACTGCTCCTTCGCATAGCTCACGAGGCCTGTCTCTGCTGGTGCCTGCTTCGCAAGCGCGGCTCGGACATCGGCATACACCGGAACGTCGTCGATGACGAAATGCTCGGGGCCGGTTGTCGCGGCCACATCGATCACCATTCGCCCGGCACCCGGCTTTGTCGGAGTGACGTTCAGCCTGAAGACGCCCGCCCGCTCAGGGCCGTCGGCCGACGCCTTCACCGTGACCGTCTCGATGGTCAGCGTCAGAGTCACCTTGCCCTCAACGTACGGCGTGAATCGATCACCGATCCGTGTGAGATGCGCCGTGAGGCGGGTCGCTTGTCCGACGATCAGTGGCCGCCATTCGGAAAAGAGCTCGGTGTTTTTGGAGTAGGCAGTTCGCGTGACCGCACTTGGCTGTGGAATACCACCTGGCGTTTGCGCAGCCGCCCCACCGGCGATCATGAGTGTGAACAGGGCTACGAGCGCAGATCGCTGGTTCATGGACGTCTCCTCACTGCCGCGCACGTGCTGGCTGCTCCGGCTTTGCATACCGCAGGTACAGCGTGGGAACCACGAGCATGTTCAACAGAGTCGAGGTGGTCAAGCCACACAAGATCACGATGGCCATCGGCGTCTGAATCTCGCTTCCGGTCTTGCCACCGCCAATGGCAAGCGGGATGAGCGCGAGACCGGCCGCCATCGCAGTCATCAGAATCGGTATCAGCCGTTCGTGCGCGCCACGCTCGACCGCCTCGCGGAAGTCGGTGACGCCCTCTTCGGTCATCAGATGCTGAATGTGCGACACCAGCATGATGCCGTTGCGTGTCGCGATGCCGAAGAGCGTGATGAACCCGATCATGGACGCGACGCTCAGCACGCCACCGGCGAGAAATACGCCCGCAACGCCGCCAATCAGCGCGAGCGGCAGATTGACCATGACGATGACCGCATCACGAGCGCGGCCGAACGCCAGCACCAGCAACATGAAGAGTCCGGCGATCACTCCGACGAACAGGACCCCGAGGCGCCGGGAGGCGCTTTGCTGACTCTCGAACTGTCCCCCGTACTCGACGCGGTATCCCGCAGGCATCGGCGCCGATTGCGCGATGTTCGACCTGATGTCGTCGATCACGCTGCCGAGATCTCTGCCGGCGACGTTGCAGGAAATCACGATCCGGCGTTGCACGTTCTCGCGCAGGATCATGTTCGGTCCTTCCTCACGTCTTACGTCGGCCAGCAGGCGGATCGGCACCTGGCCCGACGTGAGTGTGTCGATCGGGAGATCGGCAATACGCTCGAAGTCGCCGCTGCTCGACGGATCGAACTTCACGACCAGATCGAATGCCGTGCCGCGATCGAAGATGCGGCCAACCGTCGCGCCCGCGAAGCTGGTCTCAATCGCCTCGCCGACGTCGCTCGCATGAAGGCCGTAGCGCGCGATCGCCGTTCGATTGAGGACGAACCGCACGACGGGTATGTCCATCTGCTGTTCGAGCGAGAGATCGACGACTCCCGGCACGCGACTGACGGCGTCGCGCACACGCTCGCCGAGCCGCCGAAGCGTGCTGAGGTCGTCGCCGAAGACCTTCACAGCGATGTTGGCTCGCGTACCCGACAACATGTGATCGATGCGGTGCGAGATCGGCTGTCCGATCGTGACGTTGGTGCCAGGAAGCGTCGAGAAGCCGCGCCGCAGCGCCGCCAGCAACTCTGCACGCGGCCGGCCAGTATCGCGGAGTCCCACGTCGATCTCCGCCGCTTCGACGCCTTGTACGTGCTCGTCGAGCTCCGCGCGCCCTGTGCGTCGGGCGGTCGCCACTACTTCGGGCTCAGCCAACATGATCTGCTCGACGCGGCGGCCGATTTCGTCTGACTTCGCGAGCGACGTGCCGGGGAGTGTGTTCGCCTGGACGGTCAGACTCCCTTCGTGGAACTCGGGCAGAAAGGCCGTGCCGGCCCGCGCCAGCGCAACGACAGCGACCGCCAGCAGCGCGACGGACGTGAACGTGACCATACCGGGATGATCGAGCGCGTGCGGAAGGACGGTGTCGAATCTGACCTTGAGCGTCCGCGCCAACCACCCATCGTGACCCCGTTCAATCGACCGCGCGTGCGGCAGAAAGGCATAGCACAGCGCGGGCGTCACGATGATCGCGACGACGAGGGACGCGAGCAGCGACACGATATACGCGAATGCGAGCGGGGTCAGGAGACGACCCTCCACCCCGGCCAGGCCGAAGATCGGCAGGAACACCAGCACGATGATGATGGTGGCGAACACGATCGACGTGCGAATCTCCAGCGTCGCCTCGCGGACGACCTCCCCCGTCGGTCGCTGCTGATCCGGCGGTTTCGCGCGATTCTCCCGCAACCTCCGCACCACGTTTTCAACATCGATGATCGCATCGTCGACAAGGGCGCCGATGGCAATCGCCATACCGCCGAGCGTCATCGTGTTGATCGTCGCGCCGAAGGCGCGCAGCACGAGAATGGCGGCGGCAAGCGACAGCGGCATCGCGGTCAATGTGATAGCCGCGGCTCGAAGATTCGCCAGGAATAGCAGCACGATGACGATCACGAGGATGCCGCCGTCGCGCAGCGCCTTGACGACGTTGTCCACGGCGACTTCGATGAAGTCCGCCTGCCGGAAGATTTTGCGATCGATCGTCATGCCTTTCGGCAGCTCCTGCTGGAGCCGGTCGAGCTCCCGATCGAGGCGAGCGGTCAGCTCGATGGTGTTGGCGCCCGGCTGCTTCTGCACGCCGACAATGACTGCCGGCTGTGCGCTGCGGGACCCTTCACCGCGCTTGAATGCGCCGCCCTCGCGGACGTTCGCCACATCGCGGATGAGCACCGATCGGCCGCCGCGCAGCGCGACGACGCTCTCGCCGATCTCCTCCGGGTTTCTGACGCGACCGACCGACTGCAGCACGTACTCTTGCGGGCCTTCTGTGTACACACCGGCCGACGTGTTTTGACTGGCGCCGCGGACCGCGTCGAGAAGAGCCGTGAGCGAGATGTTGTTCGCGCGCAGTTGCTCGGGGTGAGCGATGACCTGATATTGACGTTCGGCACCGCCGATTGGCGTAACCTGCGAAACACCCGCCACCGCGAGCAGACGACGTCGCACGACGGTGTCGGCCACGGTGCGAAGCGCGAGTGGGTCCTGTGCGTCGGACGAGATTGCGAAGAAGAGAATCTCACCCATGACGGACGAGACCGGGGCGAGCACCGGCCGCTCAACCTGGGGCGGCAGCGTGCCGCCAACCAGCGCCAACTTTTCCGCGACGACCTGCCGGGCCAGGAAGATGTCCGTTCCCCAGTCGAATTCCACCCAGACCACCGCGATCCCGAGCGCTGTCGCGGAACGCACACGACGAACGTTGGACGCACCGTTGATGGCGCTCTCGAGAGGAAACGTGACGAGCGACTCCATCTCCTCCGGCGCCATTCCGTGACCTTCGGTCAGGATGGTGACCGTCGGCGCCGTCAAATCCGGGAAGACGTCCACCGGCATGTCGCGTGCCGTCCAGATGCCCCCAACCAGGAGCAGCGCCGAGAAGATCATCACCATCCAGTGGTGATCGATCGACCATTGAATCAATCGTTTCATTGCTTACTCCGGGGCCCCTGCCCCCGGTCGTGCCTCTCCGGGGCCCCATCGCCCCGCTCCGCGTTGCGACCTTAGTGAACATGGCCTTCGGCCGGTAGACCCTTGGCGGCAGACGCGAGCTGCACTTCGTATGCGCCGCGGATGACGACGCGGTCGCCGAGACTCACGCCGCTTTTAAGACCGATCTGATCGCCATCGCGCGTGGCGATTTCTACGTATCGCCTGGCGAACCGCTCGCCGCCGATCTGCGCGAAGACGTACGGTCGACCTGCTTCGAGCAAGATCGCTGCTTTGGGGACCGCTGGCACGCGTAGGCGGTCGCGTTTGTACAGCACCGCCGTACCGCTTTGGCCAACGAGCAGTTGACCGCCAGGGTTCTGAACCTCGAACTGCACCGGCAGGGCGCCAGTCTTCGAATCGATCACGCCCGCGTCGTGCCTGTGGTCGGCTCGAAGCGGAAGGACGTCGGTCCGGCCGGGCACCTCAAACGCAACATCCGTGAGATCACGTGTGACCGTTGCGTCCGGCGCCGGTATCTGCGCGCGGAGCTCGACGCGATCGGTCCGAACGATCTTGAAGAGCGGCGCGCCCTCGTCGTACGAGGCGCCGAGCGTCGCGAACACGTCCGCAACGCGACCCGCGATCGGCGCCCGGACCGTGAACGCATTGCCCGACGCAGCCCCACCCCCGCTGCGGAGCGTTTCGTCTCGCTGGGCGAGTCGGGCTTCCGCCGCGCGGAGCCGCGCTTCGGCGGTCGCTACCGCACGCCGCGCGTCTTCGACGCGACGAGCGGGAACCGCCCGGTCCGCGAGCAAGCGTTCCGCACGCGTCTGTTCGGCGCGCGCGCTGTCGAGCGTCACTTGCGCCTGCGCAGCGTCAGACGCGAGCGTGGCGCGGTCATCAGTACCGCTCAGTCGTGGTTCGAGTCGTCCAAGCGGCTGACCCGACCGGACGGTCGTCCCGATGGCAACGAGCGAGTCGGCCGTGAATCGCCCGGAGGCCGGCGCAGCGACGACTGCTTCACCGCCTGACAGGGGCTCAATCGACGCAGGCACTCGAATCGACGTGCGCAATTCAGCCTCGCGCACAGGCGCGGTTGCGAACTCGTTCGTCCATTGCTGTTCTTTCAAATACGCGATCGCCGCAGGATCATCGGCAGGCCGCTTTTCGGCCTCGGCCTTCGCGCTCGCTTCGTCCGGAAAGACCGTCACCGTGCCCAATTCATGGCGATCGGTCAGACCCGGGGCGTCGATGACGAGCGCCCACCGGTACTGGCCCGCTGCCGGAGGTGCGCCGTCCACGCGGAATGCTCCTGGCCGTGATGGCGGCGAACCACGAAGCACGGTCGCGGCGCCGCCGCGTTCCGGTGTGAACTCGATCGACGGCGTTCCGGCGTTGAGCGCCTTGAAGTCGTCGAGCTTCGTGAGATGTACCGCGAAGCGCGCCGGCTGCGCTGCGACGAGGGGCGGATACTCCATGTACAGCTCGGTGTGCGCAGTCCAATCCGTCACGTTCAGGGTCGCCGGGTCGGCTTTCGGGGCGTCGCTCCGCCGCGTGCACGCCAATGTGCCGAGCATCGTGAGCCATATCGCCGCGTGTGCTCGCATGGTCCTCGTCATTACGGGATCTCCCAACCGCCCACGAATTCGAGTTCCAGCTCCGCCTGTCGCGTCGCGAGATCGAGCGCAACTTGTCGGATCCGTGCAGACGACCCGGTGCGGTACGCGTCCAACAACTCCAAAATGCCACGCTCTCCCGCGTCGTAACTGACCTGCGCGATGCGCTCGATCTGACCGGCGCTGTCCACCGCCGCGGAGCGGTACCGTTCAGCCGTGTCGCGACGTTCCAGAACGGCTGCGCGCAGCGCTGCCACCTCTGACCGCAGCGCGAGGCGAAACGCATCGGCCCGCGCTTCGGCTTGACTCGCGCGCGCCTGCGCCAGCGCCCGCTCCGGCCGTCCTCGATCGAAGAGAGGAACGACCGCTTGCAGCGTGAGAACACTTCCGATGTCGCCGCCGCCAAAAGTGGAGGACTTCGTACCCGCCACGATTTCCGGTTCTGGAACGGTGCGCCGGTCCGCGGCCCGCGCCGAGAAATGGGCCGCATCTATTTCCTTGCGCAGTGCTAGCAGTTCGCCCCGGACCGACTCTGCGCGCTCGATGAGCGCATCGAGTGCTGGTACCGCTACGGGCGGTGTCGTTCGATCCACTGCGACGATGCGCGGCGCATCGACGGCGTCCGCGAAAAGGCTGGCAATCGCCGCTTGCGCACGCGCGCGTTCAGTTGCTGCGGAAGCGCGGTCCGCATCGAGGTCCAACACTTCGCGCTCGGCCCGCAGCCGATCGAAGCCCGCTGCATCGCCTGCGGCTTCCCGTTTGGCGAGCACCTCGGCCAATCCGCGCAATCGATCCCGGGCGGTCGTCAACTCGCGTTCTCGGACTTGTGCGGCCAGGAGTTGCGCGAACGCGACGCGGAGATCGACGCGCGCCCGACGCAGCACATCGTCCGATCGATTCGAGCTCGCGTCGACGAGGGCAGATGCCGCTTGCACCTCGAGACCACGCCGACCGGTGATCGGCACCGGTTGCGCCACCATCGTCAGATATTCGGTGACGCCGGCCACCGACTCGCGATCGACGGTCACGCGCGGATTCGGCCAGCGACCGGCCGCCAGGACGTCGGCGCGCGCGACGTCGATCGTGGCGCGAATCGCACGTACGCGAGGACTCTCCGGCGACAGACGCGCCAGCACCTCCTGCTCGGTGAGCGGCAACGATTGTGCGCCCCCGCTCGACGGGAGCAGCAGCGCCGCGAGCGTGGCGCACAACACCACAGTGCGCATAACGACCTCGATGGAAACGGAAACGAGACAGACGACGGGCGAGCCCGTCAGATCAGGTCAGGCGAGGAAGAGTGGAGGGCCGCGGAACGAGAGATGGCGGCGAGGAGGTCCGTGAGCGGGTGCCACATCGTCGAAGGGCGTCGACGACCAAGACGGAACCGCGGGGATCGTGTCGAAGCTGGCGGCGATCGGCGGTGGCCCAGAGTCGGCGTGATACGCGGTTTGGTGGAGGATCGCGCTCTCCAACCAGATGACGCGCTCAGGGCCTTGCTCGAACTCTGCCCCTTCGGGCTGCTGCGATTCAAAATGATGCAGCGCGAAGTGGCTGTGGACGAGAGCGTGCGAATGGCCTGCGCCCGGCTCGTGTACATGGAGAGGCGCCAACGCTGACCCGAAGAGCAGGAACGGCGCGATGACGAGCCACGACGCCACGCGAGCGGTCGGACGAAACACGCTGCCATTATGGCGGCGAGGCCGAGGCTCGTCAAACGCGCTCCACGGGACGCTATTTCACCGATTCGATCCGGACGAGGTCGATTCGACACACATCTGGTCGTTTGGAGCGCTCCTGCCGCTGCGTTTCAGCAGGAAGTTGGGCTCCCTGACGCAAATGTCAGGATCGGGTCAGGCGTACGCCGATAGCATTTCTACCCAGTGAGAGTTCTGGTCGTCGAAGATGAGCGCAAGCTGGCGCAGATTCTCGCGTCGGCGCTGGCGGCGGAGCACTGGAACAAACCGCCGCGCGCGACTCCACTCGACAACGTCATCGATGTGCGGATCACCCGCCTGCGGAAGAAGGTCGACACGGAAGGAAACGCACGGCTCATTCACACCGTTCGCGGCGTGGGGTTTGTCTTGCGAGAAGGCGAACCATGACACCGTGGTGGTCCACCGCGTCCATTCGGGTCCAGCTCACCGCTTGGTATGCCGTCGTTCTGTCGCTGATGCTGGTGGTGTACGCCACCGCGACATTCGTCGCGGTTCGCCATGAATTCTTGGAGCAGTTCGACGATCAGTTGCACGGCGATTTCGAAGCAGCCGAAGGGTTTCTCACACCCGCGGGCGATGGTCGAATCGCGTGGTTCGGCGACCGCCATCATGATCCGGACAACGACGAGGATCGTGGCAGTGACGTCTGGTTGGCTAGCGGTGAGCAAGTGTACCGATCCGGCGCCTCCGCCTCGTTGCCTCCGGTGGCGCTCGCCGCGACGACGGCACAGCCGCGGTACGAATCACTCGTTGCGAATGGTCGCCCATGGCGGACGCTTACGGGTACCTCCCTGGTTGGCGGACGCGCGGTCGTGCTGAGAGTGTCTCGGGCCGAAACGCGGCTGCGAACCCAATTGTGGGAAGTGCTCGTCGTTCTCGTGTTCGGCCTTCCGGTTGTCGTGGTGCTGGCTGGAGTCGGCGGGTACCTGCTGGCGCGGCGGGCGCTCACGCCCATCGATCATCTGGCGTCCGAGGCCCGGCGCATTACCGCCGAGCGGTTGCACGAACGCCTCTCCGTACCGAATCAGCACGACGAAATCGGCCGGCTTGCGGCTGTCATCAACGATGCGTTCGCCCGCCTCGAGTCGTCGTTCGACAAGCTTCGTCGTTTTACAGCCGACGCGTCGCACGAGCTCCGCACGCCCTTGTCTGTCATCCGGGGTATTGGCGAGGCCGGACTCGGCGAAACGCGCACGCCGGCCGAATACAAAGAGGCCATGGGCAGCATGCTCGAAGAGGTTGACCGACTCACGAACCTCGTGGACACGCTCTTGCGCTTGTCACACGGAGACGCGGGCACCGTCCGGCTCTCGCGCAGCGCGATCGATCTGGGGCAGCTCACGCGCGAGGTGGTGTCCTCACTCGGGATTCTCGCGGAAGAGCGGAACCAACGTGTCACCGTCGACGCGGCCGATGGCATTTCGGTCACCGCGGATCGCCTGGTGCTCCGCGAGGCGATCACGAACGTGTTGGATAACGCGATCAAATACAGCGCGCAGGCATCGTCAATCAGCATTCGAGTGTATGCGGACCGCAATCAGGCGCATCTCAGTGTCGCCGATGAAGGCCCCGGGATCGCCCCTTCGGACCGCCAGCGGATTTTCGATCGGTTCTTTCGCATCGATGAAGCCCGTTCGCGGGACCATGGCGGCGCCGGGCTGGGCTTGGCCATAGCCAAATGGGCGGTCGAAGTGAATGACGGTCGTATCTCGGTCGAAGATGGCGCGAAGGTTGGATCGGTGTTCCGGATCGTGATCCCGATCACGCCGCCATCACTGAGAAGTAGTCACGAATGCGCAACTCAGGAAACTGAAAAGTGAGCACAAATACGCAACTCAGGAAAGGGGAGACACGCATGAAACGCATTTTCGCGATCGGCCTGACTTCAGTGTGCTGTGCGTCTGCGGCGTGGGCGCAGGATATACCGGCCGAGTATCAGCAGGTGCTGACGGCGCTCGGCAAACAGGGCGATTACAAGGCCAACGTCCTCAAGGTCAACATCCCGCGCAACGACGTCACCGTCACCGTCGCCAACGTGAAGACCCCGACACCGTTCGGGTTCGGCGGCTGGGTGGCGATGACCAAGGGCACCGGCGGAATGGACGTCATGATGGGCGATCTCGTGCTCACGCAGGACGAGGTCAACCCGGTGATGTCCGCGCTGCTCGACAACGGCATCGACGTGACCGCGCTCCACAATCACTTCTTCTGGGAAGAGCCGCGCATGTTCTACATGCACGTGCACGCACACGGCAAGCCAGCCGACCTCGCACGCAAAGTGAAGCCTGCGCTCGATTTGATCGGAAAAGGCACCAGCCGGACGACAGCCGCCGCCCCGGCTGCACCAGCCGCGGCTCCTGCGCCGACGATCGACACTGCGAAGCTTGCGCAGATCGTTGGCACGCAAGGCGAACAAACCGGCGCCGTCTACAAGATCACGATCGGTCGAGATGACTTGAAGCTCACGGAAATGGGTGCGCCAATCAACGCGCGCATGGGCCTCAATACGTGGGCGGCGTTCGTGGGCACGAACGACAACGCCGCGGTGGCGGGGGATGTGGCGATGTTGGCGAATGAAGTCGAGCCGGTGCTCAAGGCGCTTCGCAAGAGCGGCATCGACGTCGTGGCGATCCACCATCACATGACGGGGACGCAGCCGACGATCTACTTCCTGCATTACTGGGGCACCGGCCCTGCGGAGAAGCTGGCGACCGCCTTCAAGGCCGCGGTGAGCGAAACGGGCAAGGCGAAGGCGCCTGCAGCGACCAAACAGTAGCCGTTGAGACAAGGGGCACGCCGATGCGGTGGATTACTCGAGAGAACGTCAAGGTCGATCGCGTCGCGTGTCCCTGGTTGATCAAGCGGTTCGTGGACCACGAAGCAGAGTTCATGTTCGTGCCGGAGGGTGAGCTGCTGGCGGCGGCGAAGCGTGAGAACGCTACGCCATTCGATGCGACCCGATTCACGGAAGTGACGTTGAATCATCGCGGTGACCGGTGCACCTTCGAAGCGATTCTGGAGGATTTCCATTTGTCCGATCCCGCACTGCAACGGATGGGACACATCGTCCGCGCAGCCGACGTCAAGGGACAGGAGTCCGTCGCCCCGGAAGGGCTCGGTCTCCGTGCGATCGCGGAAGGCTTCGCTTCGCTTGGCATTCCAGACCAGGAACGGCTGAACCGTCAATTTCCCGTGTACGACGCGTTGTACGCGCACGCGAGTCGGCAGGCGGGATGATGGCCGCGGGCCGCGCGCAAAGGAGAGACGAGACTGGCGATCCGCGATCGCCGGCACGTGCAGACGTGTCGATGCCCCAGCTCGTGGCGTACTTTCTCCGGCTGGGCTCCCTCGGGTTTGGAGGCCCCGCGGCTCTCGTCGCGATCATGGAGGACGACCTGGTCGAGCGGCGGAAGTGGCTCACGCGAGACCGGTATCTCGAAGGCCTCGCAATCTGCCAGACCTTGCCGGGTCCGCTGGCGATTCAGGTCGGAATCTACGTCGGGTACATCTGTCGCGGCATCCTCGGCGCCTGGGTCGCCGGCGGCGCCTTCATTCTGCCGCCGTTCGCGATCGTTCTGGCGTCTGCATATCTCTACCAACGATTCAGCGCGGTCACATTCGTCCAGGCGTTGTTCTACGGGATCAGTCCGGTCGTGATCGCGCTGATCGTGCATTCGTGTTACAGGCTCGCGAAGATTGCGCTCAAGGATCGGTGGCTGTGGGGCATCGGCGGAATCGTGGCGCTGATCACGGCCTTGGCGCAGGCCGAGATTGCCCTGTTGTTCATTGGGGCAGGTATGGTCGGGATGTTGCTGTACGGCGGACGCGCGCAGGCGAAGACCGCAGCATCAACGTTCATGCCCGCGATCGCGGCAGGCGCCGCGGCTGGTGGTCACCTCCTTCGGAGTTTGCTGCTGTTCTTCATCAAAGCTGGCTCCTTCACGTTTGGCAGCGGCCTCGTGATCGTGCCGTTTTTGCGGCAGGGTGTCGTTTCACAGCAGCACTGGCTGAGTGAGCGCGACTTCATGGTCGCCGTCGCGATCGGCATGATCACGCCGGGGCCCGTCGTGATTACCGCAACCTTCGTCGGATACGTCGTCGGGGCGATTCTCGGGGCGAGCGTGGTGCTGGCGCGATTGGCGATTGGCGACTGGTTCACCGTCGGCATCACGTCGCTGAGTGGCTTCGTGCTGTTCCGGTGGCGAGTACCAGCGCCGCTGCTCGTCGGAATCGCCGACGCCGCCGGCCTGGTCGCGTTTTATTCACTTCGGCCGACGTGGGTGCTCATCCGGTAGCAGTGGCCCAAGAGTCCACTCAAGCCGTTGCTAATCAAATACACGAGAAGGAGGGAGTCGTGAAGAAGAAGCAATACAAGACATTCTTTGCTGCAAGCGTGACGTGTCTGGTGACGGCCTATCTGTTCAATCCGACGGCTCGTGCCCAAGACAAGGATCAGGCGGAACTGGCGAAGGCGCTCCAGGGTGTCAAGACAACGCTCGAACAAGGCTTGGCGGCGAGTGCGGGTGGCGGTACGCCGATCTCCGGCAAGTTCGAGGTCGAAGAGGGCAAGCTCCAACTGTCGGTTTACACCATGAAAGGCGACAAATTCGCCGAAGTGATCGTGGATCATGCAACTGGTAAGGTCGCCAAGACTGAAGCGATCACGAGTGGCGACGATCTCGGCGCCGCGAAGTCACAGAGTGCTGCGATGGCGAAGGCGAAGCGTTCCCTTCGGGAAGCAACGGCACGGGCCGTCAAAGCCAATGGAGGGTCTCGGGCTGTCAGCGTGATGCCAGCGCTGAGCGCCGGTCGGCCCATAGCGACAATCACGCTGCTGCAGGGTCAGACGTTCAAGACCGTCATGGAACCGTTGGACTAGCCAGACAGCCATGAAGTGGATGACGGGCGAGCAGATCAGTGTCGACGGCGTCGCTGCCAGGAGGATCTTGATGCGTGAGTGTTGTGAGGATCGCCCGGTTGGGCAATGGCGGTGGATTGGGTTCGCGGTCGTCGGCTGCCTGCTCACTCCTTGGCGCGCCGGAGCCCAGCCTGCGGCTTCCGGACCGCTCTCGCTGAATGACGCCGTCCAGTTCGCGCTCAAGAACTATCCCGCGATCAAGGAGAGTCGTGCCCGGGCGCAGGCCGCCGACGAAGGAATCGGCGTGGCGCGCACCGCGTACTTGCCGCGTCTCGACATGCTGTGGCAAGAGAATCGAGCGACCACGAACAACGTCTTCGGTCTGGTGCTGCCGCAATCGATCGTGCCGCCGATTTCAGGTCCCGTGCTCGGCACGCGCTCTTATGACAGCGTCTGGGGCAGCGCGGCCGGTGTGCAACTTTCATGGGAAGCGCTCGACTTTGGTCAACGCAAGGCCAACGTCGAGGTCGCTCGCGCGCAAAGCTCGTTCGCTAAAGCCCAAACCGACCTCACGGCACTCGACGTTGCCGCTGCGGCAGCTGATGCGTTTGTCACGGTGCTTGCTGCAGACGAGGCCGTCCGTGCCGCGCGAGCGAACGTCGACCGACTGCAAGTGTTCGCGAACAACGTCCGCACGTTGGTCGCCAATCAGTTGCGTCCCGGCGCGGACGAATCGCGGGCGAACGCCGAGCTGGCGATTGCCAGAAACCAAGTCAGTCAAGCGGTTCAGGTCGCTGATATCGCGAGAGCCGCGCTGGCTGACGCGGTTGGCGCGGCCGGGACGACCGTCGAACCCGCGATGGGTAGCCTCGCGAACTTACCGCAAATGCCGTCTCTGAGTGCGGGAGATTTCACGTCGCATCCGGCGGCGCGGGCGGAGTTGGCGGTGGTTGATACCGTGCGTGCGCGCGAACGGGTGCTCGATCGTTCCTACTTTCCGCACATCTATTTCCAGTCGGGATTCGCCGCCCGAGACAGTGGCGCGCAGGCGCCAGGTCTGCCGCCGCCCGGCAGCGGCCTCTGGCCGCAGGTGCGCAACTGGGGGGCCGCGCTGCAGGTCACGTTTCCCGCGTTTGATCTGTTCACGGTGAACGCGCACAAACGGGTAGAAGTGCAGAACGAGCTTGCCGAACGCGCGCGCTACGACCTGACCATTCAGACGCTGACGACGCAGGACGCGAGGGCGCGCGCCTTGATGAAGGCGGCCGTCGACATCGCGCAGAACACTCCAATCGAGCGTCAGGCCGCCACGGCGGCGGAGAGTCAAGCGCGCGCGCGGTACGGAAGCGGCTTGACGAGCGTTACGGAGGTCGCCGAGGCGCAACGGCTGCTCGCGCAGGCGGAGGCGGACGATGCGGTGGCGCGGCTGGGCGTCTGGCGTGCTTTGCTGGCGGCGGCGCAGGTACGCGGCGATCTCACGCCGTTTCTCGACCAGGTACGGCAACCCTGATCAGTGCACGCGACATGTGATCGTCAACGGTCATCGGCCGCGCCAATCTCAATAGGGGGGAGCATGAGGATCACACTTCGTTCGACGCATTTATTGATAGTGGCCGCCGCACTGTTCGGCGCCGCGCTGATCGAATCGCAGTACTCGATCGTTCGAGCGGCTGTCGGCCGGCCGGATCTGCAGGATACGCAGAAGAAGGCTGACGGTTCGCGGTCGGTGTGGGATGGCGTGTACACCGACGAACAGGCCAAACGTGGCGCGCCGCTCTATTCTCACGGTCTGACGCTGGGCGATTTGTTCGAACGCATGCGCACGTCGATGCCGCAAGACAATCCTGGCGGTCTCAGCCGGCAACAGAACACTGACATCTTGGCCTACATACTGAGTGCTAACACGTTCCCGGCCGGCATCTCCGAGCTCGCGCGCGAGACCGAGGTGTTGAATCAGATTCGGTTCCAGTCGTTGAAGCCGCAATAACGCCACTGGTGTAGGGAAATGTGAACGCGTCTCTCGGACTGGCTCGGTGAGACGCGAAGCACGAGTTTTTGGGGAGGCAGTTCAATGTGGTTAGTCCTGACCGCTATCCGACGTCCGATCACGATCATTGTGGCCGTCATTGCCGTCGCGCTGACGTCGATCATGGCGATCCGGCAAATGAAGGTCGATATCTTTCCGAAGCTGGGCGCGCCCGCGATCTATGTCGCACAACCGTACGGAGGCATGGATCCCTCCCAGATGGAAGGGTACCTGACGTACTACTACGAGTACCACTTTCTGTACATCACCGGCATTGAACACGTCGAATCCAAGAACATCCAGGGCATCGCCCTGATGAAGTTGAACTTCCATCCTGACACGGATATGAGCCAGGCGATGGCGGAAGTTGTCAGCTATGTGAACCGTGCGCGTGCGTTCATGCCGCCCGGTGCCGTGCCGCCCTTCGTCATGCGGTTCGACGCGGGCAGCGTGCCCGTCGCGCAACTGGTCTTCTCGAGCGCGACACGCACGCCGGGCGAAATGCAGGACATCGCCCTCAACCGCGTGCGTCCGATTTTTGCCACGTTGCCCGGCGTCTCGGCGCCGCCGCCGTTTGGCGGCAGCCAGCGGACGATCGTGGTGCGCGTCGACCCTGAAAAGCTCAGGGCGTATCGGATCTCTCCGGACGAGGTCGTCTTCGCGGTCAACCGGGCCAGTACCGTGCTGCCCTCTGGAAACGTGCGAACCGGAGACCTGATTCGGATCGCGTCGACCAACGCGACGCTCGGCGGGAACATCCAAGAGCTCCTCAATGCGCCATTGCGTGTCGGCACCGGTCCCACGATCTATTTGAGAGATGTCGGCACGATCACCGACACCACCGACATCGTCGTCGGCTACGCGCACGTGGACGGGAAACGCACCGTCTACATTCCCGTCACCAAGCGTGCGGACGCGTCGACGCTGGATGTGATTCGGAACGTCCGGCAGGCGCTGCCGGCGATGCGCAACGTGGCGCCCGAGGACGTCAAGATCGACCTGGTGTTCGACCAGTCCGGGTATGTCGTCAATGCCTTGAAGGGCCTGATCACGGAAGGTCTCCTGGGAGCGGTGCTGACCGGACTGATGGTCCTCGTGTTTCTGCGGGATCTCCGCAGTGCCCTGATTGTGGTCGCTACGATTCCATTCGCCTTGCTGGCCTCCGTCGTGTGCCTCTGGATGTCGGGTCAGACGATCAACATCATGACGCTGGGCGGTCTCGCGCTGGCCGTCGGCGTGCTCGTCGACGAAGCGACGGTGTCCATCGAGAGCATCCACACGCACCTGGCATCCGGCCTGTCTCGCGCCCGCGGTGTGATTGAAGCCTCGCGCAAGACGGCTGTCCCGCGCCTACTCGCGATGCTCTGCGTCCTGTCGGTGTTCATCCCGTCGTTCTTCATGACCGGCGTCGGTGGTCAGTTGTTCGTCCCGCTCGCGCTTGCCGTCGGGTTTGCGATGCTGGCGTCGTACCTGCTGTCGAGCACGCTCGTGCCGGTGCTCTCCATCTGGATGCTCCGAGCGGGACACCATGAGGAGGCGGGCTTCTTCGAAAAGCTGCAGTCGTCGTACCGCGATCGGCTTGAATCGATGCTACGGCTTCGGTGGGTGTTGGTCGCCTGCTACCTTGTGGCAACGGGATTGCTCATTGCCATCCTGTTCCCAAGGCTCGGAACCGAAATCTTTCCCGAGGTGGAAACGCACCAAATTCAGCTACGCCTGCGCGCACCCACCGGCACGCGCCTCGAACGCACCGAGGTGATCGCCTTGAAGGCGATGGATGTGATCAGGGAACAGGTGGGGCCGAAGAATGTCGACATCACAACCGGCTTCATCGGCGTGCAGACGCCAAACTATCCGATCAACACGATTTACCTGTTTGCGAGCGGCCAACACGAGGCCGTCCTCGGTGTCGCGCTGAAACCGGACGCGCCGCCGGTCACCGACGCGCTGAAGGAGCAGTTGCGCGGAAAGCTGACGGAGGCGTTGCCGAATGTCACCGTTTCCTTCGAGGCCGCCGACATCATCAGTCAGGTGATGAGTTTCGGCTCGCCAACGCCGATCGAAGTGGCGGTACAGGGCCCCTCACTCGCGGTCACTCGCGGATTCGCCGAGAAGCTTCACGCCGAACTGGCGAAGGTTTCGTCGCTGCGCGACTTGCAGTACGCGCAGCCGCTCGATTATCCCAGTCTCCAAATCCAGATCGACCGCGATCGTGCCGGACAGTTCGGCGTCACGTCAGGGGAGGTTGCCCGTTCGCTCGTAGCGGCCACGTCGTCGAGTCGGTACACAGACTTGAATTTCTGGCGCGACCCTGGAAGCGGCAACGGGTTTCAGATTCAAGTCGAGATTCCGCAATCGAGAGTGGCGTCGATCGAAGACGTGGAGGATCTCCCGGTGATGGCGCGCAACACCGGAAGCCTCGGGCGCCCGTTGGTCTCGGACGTGGCGACGGTCGACTATGGAATCACGCCGGGCGAGGTCGACCGGTACAACATGCAGCGGGTCGTCAGCTTTACCGCCAACCTCGAGGGGAAGCCATTGGGGCAGACGCTCGCTGACGTGCGACAGGCGATCGCACGAGCCGGCGCGCCGCCGCGCGGCGTCAACGTCTTCAATCGCGGCCAGGTGCCGGCGTTCGAAGAAACGCTCACCGGGCTGCGGAGTGGAGTGCTGCTCGCGATTGCGGTGATCTTCCTGCTGCTCGCTGCGAACTTCCAATCATTCCGGCTCGCCATTGCCGTCGTGTCGGCGGTCCCCGCGGTCATCTGCGGCGTGCTGCTGATGTTGCTCGTCACGGGCACGACGTTGAACGTGCAGTCCTTCATGGGCGCGATCATGGCGATCGGCATCTCGGTCGCGAACGCGATTCTGCTCGTCACATTTGCCGAACAGTCACGACGCGACGGCGCGTCCGTGCACGACGCGGCCGTGGAGGGCGGTCAGGGCCGGCTGCGCGCTATCCTGATGACCGCGACGGCGATGATTGCCGGCATGATCCCGATGGCCTTGGGGACCGGCGAGCGCGCGCAAGGCGCTCCGTTGGGCCGCGCGGTCATCGGCGGCCTGTTCCTGGCAACCATGGCCACGGTGATTGTCCTTCCCGCGGTCTACACACTCGTGCAGGCGCGAGTCCGCACGGTTTCTCCCACTTTGGACCCCGATGATCCGACGAGCGCACACTATGACAAACGCACATCGGCATAGGTTCTCCATCGCGTCGATCCTGATGCTGTTCGCGGCAACGGCTGCGGCGCAGGCGCCGGCGCCCGCGCAAGCATCCGTGGAGGTTGTCCGCGTCACATCCAAAGCGGTCGATCGGCAAGTCAAACTGCCCGGCGAGTTCCAGCCGTACCTCGCCGTTCCGATTTACGCCAAGCTGCCTGGATTTGTGAAGCGCGTGGCCGTCGATCGAGGAAGCACGGTTAAACAAGGCCAGGTGCTCGTGACCCTCGAAGCGCCGGAAATGCAGGCGCAAATCGCCGAAGCCCAGTCCAAGGCGCAGGCGCTCGGCCTGCAGCGGGGGGAGGCCGAAGCCAAACTCGCGGGAGCGCAGAGTACCTACGACCGCCTGAAGGCGGCGTCCGCCACTCCGGGTGTCGTGGCCGAAAACGACGTGGTCGTTGCGCAGAAAACCGCCGAGGCGGCGCAGGCGCTCGTGCGGTCGTACGAAGATTCGATCAAGGCCGCACAGGCGCAGGTTCAATCCGTCAAAGATCTCGAACAGTACTTGACGCTGAAGGCGCCGTTCGACGGCATTATCACCGAACGCAACATTCATCCCGGCGCGCTGGTCGGAACCGGAACCACATCGCCGCCGCTCCTCAGATTGCATCAGGTCTCGCGTCTGCGCCTGGTTGTCGCGGTGCCCGAAGCGCTGGTCGGCGCGATGGTGAAAGGCGCTCGAGTGCCGTTTACCGTGCCGGCATATCCGGGCGAGACGTTCTACGGGATCGCGAACCTTGTCGCGCACGATCTCGACGAGAAGACCCGCACGATGGCCGTTGAACTCGATGTCAAGAACCCGGACCTCCGACTCAGCGCGGGCATGTACCCCGAAGTGCAGTGGACAGTGAGGCGGCCGCAGCCATCTCTGCTGGTGCCTCCCACCACCATCGTCACGACGACGGAGCGCACGTTCGTGGTTCGCGTGAACAACGGCGTGGCGCAATGGGTGAATGTGAGCCGCGGCGCGCGCGTCGGCGACCTCATCGAGGTATTCGGTGCGCTCAAGGACGGCGACACGATCGTTCGGCGCGGCACAGACGAGATTCGCGAAGGCGCGAGGGTCAACATTCAGCCGGCAAAACCAAGCTAGTTGACCGGTGAACTGTCGGTGCTCGCCGACGAAGTCCGTGTCGGCGAGCACCGATCAGTCTCGTCGCAATCAGTCATATGACCACACCGCCGTTGCGGTCAACGCACTCCGGCGCACGGAGCCTTGGAAAAACAACGGCGGTGCTGCTGACGGCGGCGATGATTGTCGGCACAGGGCTATTTGCGTCCTTGGGCGCAGCCACAGCCGAAGCAGGTAGCGGCATCCTGGTCGCGATGCTCATTGGCGGAGTGATCGCATTACTCACCGGTATTAGTGCAGCGGAAGTAGGTGTTAACTATCCGCAGGAGGGCGGCGCGTTCATTTGGACACGCCGTTTTGGCTTTCACACCGTCAGCTTCGCGGCGGGTCTGGCCTACTTGTTCGATGGGATCGTGGGACTCGGCCTTCTCGCTCTTGGGTTCGCCACATATTCTGCGCAGCTATTTCCCGGCTTGCCCGTACCGTTTGCCGCAAGCCTTGCGCTCATCGCTGTTGCGGCCGTGAATTTCCTCGGGATCTCCCCGACCTCCAAAATCCTGATCGGCGTCTTTTTCATCGATGTTGTCCTGCTAGGTCTCTATGTCAGCTTTGCGGTGCCTCGCGTACATGGAGAACACCTACGACCGGTGCTAGGGCCTGGACTCGGCGGCGTGCTCCGCGGCGCCGCGGTCTTCTTCTGGACCTGGGATGGATTTCAGCGCACCGCGATCATGGCGGACGAAATCAAGGATCCCCGAAAGGCAATTCCGTTCGCGGTTGTCGGCGGCATTGCGATCGCGGCTGCTATCTATCTCATTGTGGCAGCGACGACGCTTGGCGTTTTGGGCGCCGAAGCGATGGGACAAACCGACGCGCCAATTTTCCGCGGCGCGGCAGCGGCCATTGCGCAATGGGCCGGATGGATGATCCTGACGTCGGCGTGGATGACCGCATTCAGCGAAATGCTCGGCGATCTACTGAGTACGTCGAAGGTCGGACACGCGATGGGCAAATCCAAGGAATTGCCGCGTTGGCTGGGTGTCGTGCATCGGCGGTTTCACAGCCCGCACCACGCACTCTTGGTGCTGACGATCATCGGCCTTGCTCTCGTGAATCTATTCCCGCTGCGGCTGCTCATGCCGGTGGCAAGTGCGTGCACGCTGGTTTGGTATGCGGCGACAAATTTTGCGGCATTGGAACTTCGACGGGACAAGCGTTTCGCCCCGGCCGTCGTCTCGTGGCTTGGCATTGCGGCGTGCCTGGGACTTTTTCTTTCATTGCCCCGTTGGAGCGTCATCGGCGCTGGAGGAATTCTTGGTCTCCTTAGCGGAATTCGCTGGCTACTGATTCGCACGAAGATAAGGCCCGCTTGAGCGACAACGTCCGTCAGAAGCGCGCGCGGGCCGAGAATTGCAGCCGGCGCGGCGGTTGCGCCGCAACGGCGCGCCCGAAGAACGGCGATGTGACGGTGCCGATGTAATTCGAGTCGTTGACGCGATTCAGCACGTTGAACGCATCGATCCCGAGCGTGACGTTCGGCCCCGAACGCTTCTTGGCCCGGTCGAGAAACAGGTCGTACGACCAGCGCAGATCCAGATCGGCGTACGCGGGGCCTTGCAAGCTGTTGCGCGGCACACCTGGCGGCCTCGCATTCGCGATGCCGGTGTTGAAGTCGTCGTGTCCAGTCGTGAGCGAGTACGGCCGGCCGGAATACAGCGCGAGCGCGACACCAACCTTGAACAGAGACCCTGGGTTCACCGTGCCGAGCACATCGAACCGGTGCCGCTGATCGAAATCTGCCCGCGCGTACTCGAGCGACAGGTCGTACGAGTTGGGCGGCACCCATGTGATGCCCGAGGTATTGTTCTTCGTCTCGCTCAGCGTGTACTGCGCTGATGTGTTGACGAAGCGTGTGACTTGCCCGCGGAGTGTGAACTGCACCGAGTTGCCGACCAGCTTCCCCGTCGATTCGATCTCACGAATGACCCCGCGCGTCGGATCGGGCCGCGCCGTGTATAGCGGCGGCAGCGGCGCGTTGATGTCGCGCGACAAGAACTGATCGAACCCGCGGGTCCCGGTGTACGTGACACTCACACTGGTCGACTTCGCGAGCTGGTGCTCGAGGCTCAGGCTGTATTGCAGCATCCACGCAATAACGACGTCTGGCGCGAGCCGAACGACACTCGGCGGTTCCGTCGCGAGGCTTTGCCGAGGTCCGAATGGATCGGGATAGCCCGGATTCGTAATGACGTACCGGAGCTGACGAATGCCGTTGTACCGGAGCAAGTCCTGAATGGGTCTGGGGCCCGTGCGATCGTAGAACACACCCGCTCCGCCACGAATCACGGTCTTCCCGTCGGCGCGTGGGGCGAATGCGAGTGATCCGCGCGGCCCGACGTTGTTGTTGTCGTGAAAATAATTCTGCCAATCGTACCGGAGGCCGAGTGAGGCGGACAGTCGGGGACTGATCCGAATTTCGTCCTGAACGAAGAGCCCGACCACTTTTTCCAGAAACGCGACGTGGCCGTTCCCCGCTTGTTGAATGAACGCGTACGGTCGGCCCGTCGTGTAGTCCCCCAGGGTCGAGAAGTAGAACGTGCCGCTTGTGTTCGTGTTGTCATCGAAGCGCCGGCGGCTCCAGTCGGGAATATTGATACCGCCCTTCAGGGTGTGACGTCCTGAGGACCACGTCAGCATTTCCGTCAATGTGAAGTGATGTTCCGTCCGAAGCTGGTCACCTTGCGCGCCGCCGCCCGTAAAGGCGTCGAGCACGACCAGCTTGGGCGCTGGACTCGCGCTCGTCGTACGCTCGAACTCCTGACCCACGAACAAGCGAAATTGGTTGAGCAGCTTGGGCGCGAGGATTGTCTGCTGCGTGTAGACCGCGCTTTGCTCGATGAAGTTCCAGTTCGTCGCCGCCGACGGAAGCGTGACGCCACCGATGCCCTGGTTGTGCATCGTCTGATCTTGGTACGACAATGTGACCGATTGGGTCGTGTTCTCGCCACGCTGATGATTGAGCGTCCCTGCCGCGAGCACGTTGCGATAGGGCGAGGCAACATTTTGCTGAATCGCTCCAGACGGCCCCTGCGCAAAGACAATCGATTCGGCGTCGTCGGCATTGTCCCTCACCGACAATGTGAACGAGGTCTTCTCAGAGTGTCGTACGGGCCCACCGAGAAAACCCTCGAAGATTCGCCGCTGCTCCGGCGGCTTGACGGCAGCGAAAACATTTCGTTCGTCGAACGTCGAAACGCGGAAGGTGAAGTTGCCGGTGCCGTGGTACTCCCGCGATCCCGGTTTCAACACCACCTCGATGCGCCCGCGCCCAGGTCGGGGATATTCGGCAGAATACGGGTCCTGATTGATCTTGATCTGTTGGATCGCCGATGCCGAGACGTTCAGGTTGTTGACTTCCACGCCATTGACGACGAGCGTGACGCCGTTGGTGCCGATGGCGCTCGCGTCGAGGAAGCGCGACATCGTCGCAAGGATGTCCTGGTTGAAGACCGGCAGATTCTCGATCGACGTCGCGTTTACGCTCGCGGCATCGAGATTCGATGCGGTGTCTGTCTTGACCTCAGCCGGCGCGTTGCCGACTGTGACTTCCTGCGTGATTCGGCCCAGCGGCATCGTCACACGCGTAGGTGCCGGCGTGCGGTTGGCAACGGTGATGTGTACCGTCGTCGTCTCGAATCCTTCAAATGTGACCTGAAGATCGTACCGACCCGGCGGAACCGACTCGAGCCGGAACGTCCCGGCGCGGTCGGTCGTGGTCGACTGCACCGTGACGCCTGCGGCGCTCTTCAATTCGACCTGTGCATTCGGGAGCACGGCGCCCGTCGAGTCTTGTACGGTCCCCGTTACGGCGACGACGGAAACGCGCTGAGCGGGCATCGCCGCTTCCAACAACACCCAGAGAACGAAGGCGCTCCACGTCCTCGATCTCACGCGCGATCTCCGTGTGTCAGGGGTCATAGGTGTCGACTCGGCTGGATCGGATCCTAGAGCCCCATTCTGAAAGTACGATGAAAGGTGATTTTTCGTCCTTTTCAGACGATCTTCAGGGTGGCTCGATACGCTTCTCAGAAGGCACCTACGAGCCGCCGGTGTCGCCGAAGGATGCGAATTCTGCTCGTCGAGGACGACGAAAAAATGGCCAGGCTGCTCCGCAGGGGTCTGGAGGAAGAACGGCATGCCGTCCACGTCGCTGACGACGGCGCGGAAGGGCTACGTTTGAGCCGGACATACGCCTTCGACGTGATCATTCTCGACGTCATGCTGCCAGGCCTGAACGGATTTGAGGTCGCGCGTCGGCTCCGCAAGACCAACACGCGTACGCCGATCCTGATGCTGACGGCGCGGGACGCTGTTGGAGACGTCGTCAAGGGGTTGAACGTTGGGGCGGATGATTATCTGACCAAACCGTTCGCCTTCGAAGAACTGTTGGCGAGGCTCCGAGCGGTGGCGAGGCGCGGTCCGGTCGAGCAACTCCCGAAACTCACGATCGACAATCTCGTCATGGACCCCGTCACGCATCGGGTGTCGCGCGCGGAGACCGCGATTCACCTGACGAAGACGGAATATGCTCTCTTGGAAATGCTCATGCGCCGGGCGGGTCAGGTGCTCTCCAGGAGCGAAATCATCGAGGCGGTATGGGGATTCGACAACACGATTGAAACCAACACGCTCGATGCGTTCATCCGCCTGCTGCGCGTCAAAGTCGACAGTGGTCATGAGCGCAAGCTGATTCACACGATTCGAAGCGTCGGGTACGTGCTTCAGGAAGAGCCGCCGGCATGAAACCCGCCTCCGTGCGTCTCCGGCTGACGCTTTGGTACCTCGGCATTTTCGCCGCGATCTTCATGGCGTACGCCACGGGGATCGTTATGGCGATGCGCGCCAGCTTGCACGCGGCGATCGACGAAGAGCTCGGCACGCGTCTCGCCGGTCTGCGGACGTTCATGGAGCGACACGATCCGTCGGTCTCGATGGAGGACTTCCGCGACGAGTTCCGGGAGCATTCCGGGCTGAGGCCGGGGGGCGATCTCGTGCAAGTGAGCGATTCACACGGTGGATTGTTGTTCCAGTCGCGATCGATTCGGGACTATCACGTGGATCCACCGGTCGTCGTGTCGTCCGCGCCTCGTTATGAAATCGTGAACGCCGGTGGTACGCGGATGCGAGTCCTGACGGCGAATGTGACCGTTGCTGGTCGCAGGTACGTCGCGCAGTTGGCCGCCCCAGTCGCTGACGCGTATGCTCTCGTGCAGCGGTTTCAGTGGCTCATCGCGTCGTCGATTCCGGTCGTCCTCGCGCTCGCTTCCGCGGCCGGCTACTGGCTGAGCCGCCGCGCCTTGGCTCCCGTCGATGACATCACCAGCACCGCGCGGTCAATCGGGGAACACAATCTTTCGAAACGACTGCGCATCTCGCCGTCAGGCGACGAACTGCAGCGTCTCGCCGAAACGTTCAACCAGATGCTTGATCGGCTCGAGGTAGCGTTCAGACGTATCACGCAATTCACGGCGGATGCATCGCACGAGTTGCGGACGCCTGTCGCGCTCGTGCGCACGACCGCGGAGCTGGCGCTGCGACAGGACCGCAGCGAGCCTGAGTATCGCGAGGCCATCGGCGAAATCCTCGACGAGGCCGAACGGATGAGCGGTCTCCTCGACAGCCTGCTCACGCTCGCGAGAGTCGACTCCGGTGCAGAGGCGCTGAGTCTCGCGGACGTTGATCTCGCGGCTGTGATTCGCGACGTGTGCGGTCGTAGCGAGCCGCTCGTCCACTCGAAGCAGCTTCGATTGGACCGGGTGCTCCCCGACGGACGGATGGTGGTGCATGGTGACGCGCATGCGCTCGAACGTCTGTTCCTGATTCTGATCGACAACGCCATCAAGTACACGCCGAGTGGCGGGCGCATCCGCGTGGCGCTCGAGACGCAAGCTGATCAGGCTGCGGTCACGATAGAAGACACCGGCGTCGGCATTCCAAAGGACGCGCTCCCGTTTGTGTTCGACCGGTTTTATCGGGTGGACAAAGTACGATCGCGTCAAGATGGCGGTGCAGGTCTCGGACTGTCGATCGCACGCTGGATCATCGACGCGCATCGCGGGTCGATTGAGGCCGAGAGCATCCAGGGCAATGGGACCACATTCATCGTGCGAATCCCCGCCGCGACCGCATCGCTGCTCGGGGATGGAGCGATGACATGAGCGTGTTGATGATCTCGCGTTTGGAGTAGCGACGAATTCGTCGAGTTCACGGAAGGCGCAGTATTGGAGGCCGTTATGAAACTGGCAGTCCTCGTGTTCACCTCCGTCGTCTCAGTCGCCGTAGCGCCAGACGAAACCGTTACTTTCGACAACGCGCCGACAGGCCAGACGCCTGCCGGTTGGACCGCGACCAAGACCGGCAGTGGCACAGCCAAATGGACGGTCGAAAAAGACGACTCGGCACCGAGCAAACCGAATGTCCTGAAGCAGTCTGGCGTCGCCACCTATCCCGTCTGCTACAGGGACGACACCAACCTCAGAGACGGCTTTGTGGAAGTGAAGTTCAAGCCGATCTCTGGCAAAGAAGACCAGGCTGGAGGAGTTGTCTGGCGGTTGAAGGACGCGAACAATTACTACATCGCCCGCGCCAACGCGCTCGAGGACAATGTCACTATCTACCATACGATCAACGGACGCCGCACTGAGAAGAAGCGCACGAACATGAAAGTCGCGTCCAACGTGTGGCACACGATCCGCGTGGACTTTGCTGGCAATCACTTCACCGTCACATGTGACGGCAAGAAGGCGATCGAGTGGGACGACGATACGTTCAAAGACGCGGGCAAGGTCGGTGTCTGGACCAAAGCCGACAGCGTCACGTTATTCGACGATTTCAGTTACGGCGCAAAGTGATTGAGGCATTCAATGAAACGAACGTCCGTGTCGGCCGCGTTTGTTGCGCTTGTTGCCACTCTTTCATCGTCCGCGCAGGAACCGCTCACTCTTGTACGGTCGATCGACCTACCCCGCGTCGAGGGGCGAATCGATCACATGGCGTTCGACGCAGCCGGCCAGAGACTGTACGTTGCGGCGCTCGGCAACAACACCGTCGAAGTGCTCGACCTGAAGAGCGGCAGTCATGTGAAAAGCCTTCCTGGCTTTCGCGAGCCGCAGGGCATCGCGGTCCTTCCTGACGCGAGACTCGTCGCCATCGCCAACGGACAGGGCAATGGCGTCCAGTTGATCGACGCGAGCGACTTCCATTCGACCGGGTCGGTTCGCCTCGGAGACGACTCGGACAACGTCCGGTACGACCTGACCGCCAAGCGCCTGTTCGTCGGATTTGGCGGTGGTGCCCTGGCAGGCATTAGTCCTTCCGATGGCAAAGTTCTCGGAGAAGCGAAGCTCTCCGGTCACCCTGAATCGTTTCAGCTCGAACGCTCCGGGCCTCGCGTGTTCGTGAATGTACCCGACGCGGATCAGATCGTGGTCGTCGATCGAGCGGCGATGAAGGTTATCGCGACGTGGCCGGTCGTTGGCGCGAAAGCGAACTTCCCGATGGCGCTCGATGAGGCGAACCACCGGGTGTTCGTCGGATGTCGCCGGCCGGCGAAAGTGTTGGTGTACGACACGGCGACAGGCAAAGAATCCAGCTCGTTCGACATCGTCGGCGACACCGACGATCTCTTCTACGATGCTGTACGCAAGCGGTTATATGTGAGCGGCGGCGAAGGCTACGTCGATGTCTTTCAGGAACAGGATGCGGGCCGTTTCGCTCGCGTCGCCCACACCGCGACGGCGCCAGGTGCGCGCACATCGCTCTTCGTCCCTGAACTCTCGCGCCTCTATCTGGCGGTTCCACACCGGGGCAACCAGAAAGCCGAAGTTCGCATCTACGAAGCACGCTGACCTCGCAGGTGTCCTTCGAGATCCGTCGAGTGCACCTGACGTCGGCAGCCGCCACGGTCGCGTGCCTGAGCGCCTCACTCTTCGCCGCACAGCAGCCAGACCGTGCGCGCGGTGACGCGCCGGTTGCGACGGCCCAGCGGACCACAGGAACGATTCACGTCGACGGGCGCCTTGATGAACCCGATTGGGAAAGAGCGCCGGTCATTGGGCCGCTGACTCAGCGCGAGCCGCTCGAGGGTCGCGAGGCGACCGAGCGCACGGACGTCCGGATCCTGTTCGACGAGCAGGCACTCTACATTGGCATCGAGTGCCACGAGTCCCATCCAGGCGGGCTCGTATCAACGCAGCTCACGCGTGACGCCAATCTCGACGTGGACGATCGCGTGACGATCGTGCTCGATCCATTCTTCGATCATCGCAACGGATTCTTCTTTCAGGTGAATCCCGCCGGGGCGCGGTCGGACGGACAGATCTCGAACAACGCGCAAAGCCTCAGCCGGGACTGGGACGGTATCTGGGACGCCGCCGTGACGCGAACGTCCGACGGATGGACGGTGGAACTGTCGATCCCGTTCAAGACGCTTCGATTCCGTCCGGACCAAACCGTGTGGGGCTTCAACGTCGAGCGCCAGATCAAGCATCTGTTCGAGACCGATCGATGGGCGGCGGCGCGCGTCACGAGTTGGATTGGCAATCTGGCCGATGCTGGTCAGCTGACGGGACTGGAAGGAGCGCGACAAGGGCATGGTTTGGACGTGCGGCCGTACGTGTCCGGTGGACGAGATACCGGCGATGACGAATTTACCGGTGGTCTCGATGTCTTCAAGAACCTGACGCCGAACCTGAACGCCTCGCTCACCGTCAACACAGACTTCGCCGAAACCGAGGCCGACATCCGTCAGGTCAATCTGACGCGCTTTCCGCTGTTCTTTCCTGAGAAACGGACGTTCTTTCTGGAGGGCGCCGGGGTATTTGACATCGCGGGCCTGGCGGGGGAAACGGATCTCATTCCTTTCTTCACCCGGCGAATCGGTCTTCACGGCGACGAGATCACCGGCGGCGAGGTGCCGATTGGCGTCGGCGCGAAGATTGTCGGACGGCAATCGGATTACAACATCGGTCTGTTGGACGTCGAGACACGTGATCTGCCGGACGCCTCACTTCGCCGGCAGAACATGCTCGCCGCTCGCGTGAGCCGGAATCTGTTCGAGCAATCCTGGATCGGTGCGGTCGTCACCAACGGAAATCCTGATGGGGCCGGCCACAACAACCTCCTTGGCGCAGACGCTCGATTCGCCACGTCGAAATTCCATGGCGACAAGAATGTCGTGCTCGATCTTTTCGCACAGCGCACCGACGACCGGACGGTCGGCCGCGATTACGCGGCGGGATTCGGTCTTTCCTATCCGAACGATCGTTGGGACGTGTTTCTCAATTGGAAGCAGATCGGTGAGAATTTTCAACCGGCGCTCGGTTTTGTGCCACGCGTGGGGATTCGGAAGACGATCGCACGAGTCGCGTTTCAGCCGCGGCCGAAGCGATGGGGCATCCGACAGTTCTTCTTCGAGCTCGAGCCCGAGTACATCACCAACCTCGGCAATCGCCTCGAGAACTGGCGGTTGTTCATGGCGCCGTTCAACGTGCGCACCGAATCCGGAGAACATCTGGAATGGAATGTCATCCCGGAGTTCGAGCATCTCGATGTGCCATTCGAGATCTATCCCGGTGTGATCCTTCCGCCAGCCTCCTACCAATGGCACAAGTACCGGGCTGAAGCGAACACCGCGACGAAGCGCCGGTGGGTAATCGACTTCGCGTACTGGTGGGGTGGTTTCTACGACGGCACCCGCAAGCAGACCGGACTCGGCCTGACGCTGAAGCCAAACGCCCACCTGTCGATCGCGGTGCGTGCAGACCGAAACGACGTTGTGCTGCGGGAAGGGCGGTTCTACACGCAGGTGGTGACCGCACGGGCGGACTACAACTTCACGCCGAACGTGTCGTGGCAGAACCTACAGCAGTACGACAACGAATCCCGGCTCCTCAGTTTCCAGAGTCGCTTCCGGTGGATCTTGAGACCCGGCAACGATCTGTTCTTCGTCGTCAACCGTGGATGGGTGAAAACGTTCGATGACCGATTCGATTCCGCGTTCGATCGCACATCCTCCAAGCTTCAGTACACCTTCAGATTTTGAGGAGCTCGAGAAGCCTCTTCTGCAGCGACCGGCGATGAGTACGCGCCAACGTCATCGCTTCCTCCTACTCCGCGGCTTCATGGACATCGAACCTCCCGCTATAATGGCGACCAAGAACGCGCTGGCCGCATAATTTCTCTTTCTGAAATGCCTGTCCGCGCCTGGTTGCCCGGCTCTGTGATGTGGCTTGCAGGGATCATGTTCATCGTCCAGAACGTCACCACCCAAATGAACACGGGAGAGATTGACGGTACGGTGCACGATGCGCTCGGCGGTGCCGTTCCTGGCGCGGCGGTCACTATCAAACATGCCGCAAGCGGGCTGACGCGAGAACGGACGTCCGACCTGGCGGGACGGTTTCTGTTCTCTGAGGTTCCGATCGGCGAATACGTGTTGTCGATCGAACGTAAGCGTTCGATGAACGCCGTCTTGAACCGCCACAAGCGGTCCTTCAGACCCGAGCCCGGAGGTGTCGGGTGGCGACGAACGGGACTCGGCAGGACATGACGGCATTAGTGGGGCAGTGGGAGCGGAGTGGTGAATCGCGGGGGGCATTCGCGCATCGGCATGGGCTGACTGTTTGGCAATTTGATTACTGGAAGAGACGCATTCGTCAGGACGTGGCCACCGAGCCGACCGGATTTGCGCCGGTGCAGTTGATTAAGGCGACGGAGCCGGCGGATCGCGGGGTCGTCGAAGTCGCGCTCGCGAACGGCGAGCGATTGACGATCCGCGATGGTGTGTCCGCTGGCCTGCTCCGCGCGATTCTCTCGGCCCTTCGGGAAACGTGCTGACGATCTCCGCGGCGGTTCGGATCTATGTGGCGACCGGCGCCACGGATCTGCGGCGCTCCATCGACGGCCTCGCCGCGCTGGTCCGAGAACGGTTCGATCTGGATCCGCTCTCGGGCCATCTCTTCCTGTTTCGCAACCGGCGCGGCGATCGCGTGAAGATCCTGGCGTGGGATCGAGCGGGCTTCTGGGTGCTGTACAAGCGGCTCGAGCGCGGCATCTTTACGTGGCCCGCGGTCGAGGACGGGGTCCGCGTGGAGATGCGGAGCGCCGACCTGTTGCTGTTGCTCGCCGGCGTGGGTCTGACGCACACGCGGCATCGCCGCTGGTATGAACGCGTCGCCTGAGAGGAACATCGGCTTGTACGAGTGATCGATGTCGCGTATCATGGCGGCGTGTCCGATGCGCGCATGGGCGACGTCGATGATCTGGCGACTGCGCGTACGCTCATTGCCACGCTGCGGGACGAGATCACGAAACTGCGGCGCGAGAAGGCGACCCTCCAGCATCAACTCAACGTCCTCTGTCAGCGGTTGTTCGGCAAGAAATCGGAACGGGTGAGCCCGGATCAATTGCGGCTCGCGTTTGCCCAGTTAGCGAATGAGCCGCAGGCCGCGTCCGAGCCGATCGAAATGGATTCCGGGGAGCGGCCGGGCCGTTCCCGGCGTCGGGCCGCGCCCCCGACTGGTCGCCGCCTGCTGCCGCCCGCGTTGCCGCGGCAGCGTGTGGAGATCGACGTGCCGGAGGCGGACAAGATCTGCGCCTGCGGACAGACGAAGGTGCGGATCAGCGAGTCGGTGTCCGAAAAACCCGAGTATATTCCGGCGAGCGTGCGCGTGCTCGAAACGGCGCGGTTCAAGTACGCGTGCCCGCGCTGTCACGACGGCGTCATCGAGGCGGCGGCGCCCCCGCAAGCGGTCGAGAAATCGCTGGCTGCGGAAGGGCTCCTCGCGCACGTCGTCGTCTCCAAATACGTCGATCATCTGCCGCTGTACCGCCTCGAACGGATCTTGCTCCGCCAAGGGCTTGATTTGTCGCGGACCACGTTATGCGGCTGGGTCGCGGACGTCGCGACGGCGCTGACGCCGATCGGCGACGAGCTCTGACGCCAGGTGACCGGCGCCACCTATCTGCAAACTGACGATACGCCGGTGACGATTCTCGAAGCCTTTGGCGGCAGTCGAAAAGGCCGGCTCTGGACGTAACTTGATCCGATCGGCCGCCAGGTGGTGTTCGACGCGACGCCGACGCACGAGCGCGACGGACCCGAAACGTTCCTCGCCTCATTTGCCGGCGATCTCCAGGCTGACGCCTACACCGGCTACGACGCGCTCTACACCACGGGACGGATTCGAGAAATCGGCTGCTGGGCGCACGCCCGCCGGGGCTTTGTGGAAGCGCTGGCCACCGATGTGCGGGCGGCCCTCATGGTCGCGCTCGTGCAGCAACTCTATCAGGTCGAACACGTAGCCGCCGAACTCGATCCGGAGAGACGGCGGGCGCTGCGCCAGACGGACTCGCGGCTGCTCCTCACGAAGATCGCGACCGAGTGCGACCAGCTCGCCCGGACCGTGCTCCCCAAATCGCCGTTGGGCGATGCGCTCCGGTACCTGACGAATCAGTGGGCAGCGCTCCAGCGCTTCGTGGAGGACGGACGGCTCGCGATCGACAATAATCGGGCCGAGAACCAGCTCCGCATCGTCGCGCTCGGCCGGAAGAACTGGTTGTTCGCGGGAAACAGAGACTCAAAAGTCAGCCTGCTCGCTTGGCTTGTTCGCTTTTCGGCCAATCGACGGATTTGATCGACGCGACGATCCAGTCGGGAGCGGACTGCCCGGGGCACGCGCCCCACCGCTGAAGCGGTTCGTTCCCGAACCGAATCACGCCACTATGCCGCGCCTTGTCTCTATCCACCTCCGGATTGGGATCAACGAAGCCCAGCTTGGCCCGAAGAAGCTCAACGTCCTTGGGCTCGCCGGTCAGAATCAGCCAGCCAGGCCCGATTCCATGCATGCGCGCATACTCTTTCAGCACCTTCGGACTGTCCTCCTCCGGCCTGACAGTGATCGAATAGATGAAGATGTCTCGACCGACCCGTTCGCCGAGAAGTTTCTGAACCGTCATCAGGTTCGCCGTGATTACAGGACAAACCCCTTCGCAACTCGCATACATGAAATTGAGCACCACGATCTTGTCCTTGAGCAGGTCATCGTAGAACCTGACCTTTTTGCCTTCGTGAGTCGTCAGCACGACGTTGGGGAAATAGCGATCCCTCAGCACTTCACGTGACGTCTTCGGCGCTGCGTTCGGTTTGGAATCTTCCGTGAACGCCCGCGCCGAAGTCCAACCGGCGAACGGAGCCATTCCAACCACTGCCATCAGGTTTCTTCTATCTATCATGGCTGGCCGTCTCCTTTCTCATCTCCTATAGCGGTCTGCAGGCGCTTCGGGCGCCGTGGCGACGCGCAGTCACATTACGGATTCTGGTTCAGATCACCCGTCGTGCCGATCTCCCAGCGCAACATCATCGCGTGATCCTCGTGAATCGTGTTGTGGCAATGCATGGGATAGCGCCCGAGGAAGTCGCGGAAGCGGAAGAACAGTGTGACCTGGGTATTGGGATTCAGTCGTATCACGTCCTTGCGGGATACGTTGACCGAGGTCGGCGGTTCATTGAAGCAGAACTGATTGTTCCCAGAGAAGATTTGGTACTCCTCGAAGTGAATATGGATCGGGTGTGTCCAGGCAGGACGATCAGTTTGCGTATTCCTTAAGACCCAGCGTTCCACGGTGTTCTGCTGCACGGTGAAGCGAATGGTGTTGCAGTCCATGAATTGGTTGTTGATTGTCCATTGACCGTTCTGCGTCAGCTCAAAGTTGAAAGTGCGCGTGACCCTCGGCTGAGCGGTCTTATCCGGAAGAGTATAGAATGTGGGGTTCGTCGCCGGGTCCACACTGTTGTCGGCCACCGGCGGAAGATCCACAACGATCTGGAGCAGCAAGTTACCTTGACCACGCTGACTCAGTTCGCAGTCGGGGCCGCGTCCATTTCTTTGTACCAGACGATTCTCCAGATATAGAGTTCGCCCCGCGAACGGTGCGAAGTCGATGATCACATCCGCACGTTCGGCGACGCCGAGTTTGACGGACGAGATCTGGATTGGGTGCGGGAGCAGGTTGCCGTCGTTGGAAATCTGCCAGAACTGATTCGTCGTGGAGGAGTCCAACCTCGTGAGAAAGATCTGATAGAAGCGCGAAGGGCCGCTATTCAGCCAGCGGAATCGGTACCTGCGCGGGCTGACATGCAGCACCGGTTGAATCTTGCCGTTGACCAGGAATTTGTCTCCCAGAATGCCATCCAGATTGAACAGATCGAAGGCCAGTAACCCGGCTTGATCGAAGCACTTGTCTGCGAACATCATCGGGATGTCGAAGTCCGGGAAGCTAGGAAGATGGAACCCGGTGCTCTCATTGCCGGTGTCGAATTGGTTGAACAAGAGAAAGAATCCGGCCAGCCCCTTGTAGACATTCTGCGACGTGAAATCCACGCGGTGGTCGTGATACCAAAGCGTGCTCAGCGCTTCATTGATGTCGCCGTTGGGCTGATGGTCCGAGGCGAACCCTGCCAGCACATTCGGGTAGTGCTGATCATAGAAATGGCCTATCTCAAAGAAGTCGCAGGGGAAGCCATCGCTTTCAGATGGAGTATGGCCGTTGTGCAGGTGAGTCGAAACCGAAGGCAATCCAAAGCCGCCGTTATTGATCGGAAGGCTGTTGACATTGCGGACGAGGATTGGCACACCGTAGTTGCTGACATAGGTGGGACCCGGAACAATCGCATCGAAGCCCCACATGGTTTGGACGGGCAAGTCCGGGCTCACGGTGACGTTGGCCGTCTGTTGAACGACCTGATACAGTCGCTGCGGTGGGAGCTGCGTAAACGCTTGATGGCAACGCGTGCGGCTCTCGCCGGCGGCGGTATTCGGGCATTCGGTCGGCGCCGGGTTGAGCGAGGGTACCGACTGCTTCACCGGCATGATGGGAAGGAGGTCGACGAATGGCGTGGTCGCCGGGCTTGTACACTGACCGGTCTGACCGAACGATGAGAGCGCATCTTGGGCGCGGACGCTTAATCCTCGCTTGGGAATCAGAAGGCCCGCGCTCGTCAGCAGCCCCATCTTCATCAAGTCTCTTCTGCTGAACTGTGCCGCGATGAGCTCGCGCCTGTTCTTTGCGGCGTTCGCCTGATCCCTGAGTTGTCTTCTGTTGATTTTAGAGATGTAGGCCACAGCAACTCCTCCTCTCTAGCAGGGGTGAGGCATAGAGGCCCGCGGTCGCTCAGTGACGACTACCCTCACCGTCGACGGCACGTGGCTCGTGACGTGGGCGGATCAGAAAAGTGTCCGATGCCTCATCACACCGCAACTCACTCAAAGGCACGTTCCGGCCATGTTTCTTCAGCGTCGGCGTGAAGCCTGTAGATTCACGCGTTTGCGTCGGCTCCGAATCCACGCGGATTCAGGGACGGATCGATCCGACGACTCATTGTCACCAACTGCACCTTCATGATTCGGCGCTCGCTAGTGGGTGGAGGTACCGCCCCAATCTAGGCGTTGATCAACACGGCGTGGAGCGCATGGTTATGCGCTGTTCAATTTTTGTGCTTGTGCGATTAAGCATTGAACGTGCCATGTGTTTACAGAAACGTCCAAAAAGCCCGTTCCTTTACCAGCAACAATTTAACCGCTGGGATTCCGCTATCGCGCGGCCGCGCCGTGTATCGCTTTTATTCGTGAGACAGAGGAGACTGTCTGGACCAACGACGGGCAAGTTCTAGCACCAAAGCAGTAGGCCATTCGGCGGAATTCTCTTGAGTCTCGCGTGCGGTTCGACACGGACAGGCGTCCCGAGCATCTCGCTTGTAATGAGCACGGCCAGCCGCGTTTCGACCATCGTGAGCACTCCGATACGCTGATCCGACTCTCCGTACGCGTCAATGATGTTTTCTTCAACGACTCGTCGAGCCGGTGCGTGCCGAGCGCCGGAATTCTCGGGCCCCTTCCGCGTTCGTTTCGTCTGGCCGTGTGGCACTCGCGACATCATGGCCGGCGCAAGGGAGTTACGCGGGGTCTTGGTAACGGAAGGTTCGGCCGCGCCTTTCCGCGTGAGCTGGCCAACCAACCGCTGCGGGTTGGTGGCCACGCGCATCAGGACGTCTTTGAGATAGCGAAGCGGCGGGATCTCGATCAGCTGGCGGCTCTGGACGAGCGAAGATAGCAATGCCGCGCGCCGCGCCCTTAGAGCTGGACGCAAAGAGCCAGTTCTTCCGGTCGAGGGCGACGACGCGCAGCTGGTTCTCGGCGCGATGGTTATCAATCAATTCGAGCCGCCCATCGTCGACAAACCTGCAGGGCGGTCAATTGATTGGTCAGATAGCCGAACGCATCGCCCCGCCGGGTTTCGGGAGCAGGGTGTGGGCGAGCGCGTCGCGTTCGGCCGCGATTTCGGAGAGCAGTGGCATCGACTGCGCTTGGCGCAGATCCCGGTTGGCGTCGGCCAAGGCTTCGCCCCTGCGCGCTCCACGTCATAGAGCTGCTGGATCAACGTGGCCATCAGCGCGCGCGCATCGTGGTCAGCGCTTCGACGAAGCCGCGGTGCGCGTGGGCCGAACAGCCAATTTCCCGAAGCCGGCCAGTCGCATAGTCTCGTACCCCGTGCAGGCGGCGGCCTGGAGATCGGACGCAAACGACACGAGGAACGCCTCAGCGTCGTCGCGTTCGTGCGTCGGCGTCGCGTCAAGCGCGCCACCGCCAGCTGCTTCGGATCGGGCTTCGCGGCGACGACTGCGCGGAGCCGCGTCTCTTGCCCGCGAGAACTTGTGCCCGGAATCGCGTCTGCCGTGGAGGCGCTGACCCGAAGAGAATTGCTGGCGGCTGCTGCGTTACGACAGTAGCAGCGACCGGACTAACGGCTACATTCCGTCCGACGAGCCGACAACGGCGGGGCGCATCCCGAATGGATCGTCACCGTTATTCAAACGGAGGTGGATTCCCGGTTCAAAGGAGCGGTAAACGGCGTGCGGCAGGTCGACCGCGGTGCACAAGCAGTAAGGCGTTTAACGCAACGGCGGTTTGCTCATCGGCGCGCGCGCGTGCACGCCTCGCAGGTTCAGAGGAATGCACCGCGCGCGGCGTGAGCGGCTATGCGTGGCAGGACGCGTCGGACGACGAAATCGCAATCTCTACGTCGCTACGGCTGCACCAGGTACGACCGCAGCATCTCGTTGTCTTCGTGCTCGAGGATGTAGCGTTGCCGCACTAATGCCCTCATGCGCCGCCGCGTCCCGTTGATTGGACGCCAACCGACGTCTCCGGGCCAGTTTGCACGACCGCATGTGACGTTTCAAGACGGTGTTCGTCGAACGCTTACGTCGAACTGACCGGCTTTACAAAGGTGACCGAGGCGGGCATTCGCTTGAACGTCGGCCAGCGACTGACCGTGTCAGTGGTCCTCCAGGTCGGTGGTATGACGGATGCGATCACGGTCAGCGCAGCCGCCGGCCTCTTGAACACGGCCAATGCCGAACGTGGCAACGTCATCGACAATCGTCAGGTCGTGCAGTTGCCGCTCAACGGCCGCCAGTTCGTTCAGCTGGCGCAGCTCACCGACGGGATTGCGATTCCGCCCGGCGGCACCCGTGGCGCCGCGCTGGGCCAAACGGGGAGTCTGCCCAGAGTGTACGGGCAGCGCAGCGGCCACAACATCTATCTCTTGGACGGCGTCAAGGTGACCGACGAGTTTTTCAATAACCTCGTGGTGAGTCCGTCGATCGATGCCATCCAGGAATTCAAGATCCAGAAGACGATGTACCCGGCGGAATTCGGCGGAAAGGCGTCAGCGCTGATCAACGTGGTCACGAAGTCGGGGAGCAACGCGTTACGCGGCAGCGCGCTCGAGTTCGTCCGTAGCGACAAATTCGACGCTCGCAACTACTTCGACGACCCGGCACAACCCGTACCTCCCTTGAAGCAGCATCAGTTCGGTGCGAACCTCGGTGGCCCAATCGTCCGCAATCGGAGTTTCTTTTTTCTCAGCTATGAGGGCTCACATCAACGACCGTGGTCGAGGCGAGCGTCCTGCGGTCGACGATTGTCGGAGCTGACAGCTCCACCGTGCTGAATGTGCCGATGCCAGGACCGGACGCCATCAGTCCCCGATGGCCTGTGCCGCAGCTCGCGAACATTCCCGCCATCCGCTGGGACGGCTACTCCGTCTTCAACGGTTTGACGCTCCGCGCCGAGCAGCGGTTGTCGCACGGCCTGGCGTTCTTGGGGAGCTACACGCTGTCGAAAGCCACCGACGACGCGTCCGATCCGGGAGCGACGTCGTTCGAAACCAACCTGCCGCAGGACGTGCGGAACATGGCGGCGGAGCGGGCGCTCGCCAGCTTCGATCACCGGCACCGTTTCGTTGGCAACGCCACGTGGGCGTTGCCGCCGATCGGCGGCGCCTTCGGTTCAAACTGGCGGGTCAATGCGATCGTCAATCTTCAGTCTGGCGCACCGTTCACGGTCAATCTTGGCACCGACCACGCCAACATCGGCTCAGGTCCAGCGCAGCGGCCCGACGTCGCCGGCGATCCGAATATCGGCGGCGCAGGACCGCCGAACAATGGTTCAACACGACTGTGTTTTCGTTGCCTCCGTCATTCACATTTGGCAATTCCGGTCGCGATACCGTGCGAGCGCCGGGCTATGCCAACGTCGACGCGAGCTTGCAGAAGGACGTCGTTCTCGCTGGAGGCGCTCGTCTGGAACTGCGCTGGGAGATTTTCAATCTCTTCAACCGTGTGAACTTTGACGTCCCGAATCGCATATTTGGCACATCGAATTTCGGGCGCATCTTCAGCGCGCAGCCCGCCCGGCAGATGCAGTTCGGGGTCAAGATGCAGTTTTGAACAGCACGTGACCCACACTGTTCAACTCGTTTGCGAGGCCACTATCCCCATCGCGCCGCAGCAGCCTCGTTGATTCATTCTTTATGACAAGAGTCCTTCGGTGCGCTGCGATGAATGCGTTCCGCGAACGATAGACGACTTGGACGACTGCCATGTCGGTCTTGGATCGTGTTCTAACGAACGACAAATACCGATTGTTCTTGATCGCAATCTCGTACGTGTTGCCTTCCTCATCCGTAAATCGCGAATTCGTGTCTTCTCAAAACGGCGATCCTGACAGAGATGTCAGGCTCGCCTCCGAAACCGGGTGGTACAGTCCAAGGTCTGTGACTTCTTATCACCTATCCGTTGTCGCCTTTGACCGCTCACAGGCTCGCGACAACACGGAGACACCCGATGCAACGACGCACCCTCTTGAAAACTCTAGCCGTCGCCCCCGCGGCCGCGATTACCGGACAAGTCGCCACACATGACCCGGACGGCCACGGCCGCGGACCTGCCCTGTCGCCGATACTAACGACCGAGGCAGATTGGCAGTCGGTCGCCCACGCGCTGGGCCGCACCGGCACACTCAACAGCGGCACTGTCTATCGCGTCGGCTTCCCTCGTCGAGACCTCGCTGTCACTTCGTACGGGATCCATGTCGCGGCCGGTCTGTCACTCGGTTCATACGCCGCGTTCGCGTCCTACCGCGACGGCAAGGCGATGGCCATGGGCGACCTCGTTGTCACGGAAACCGAGCTAACCGCAGTGACCGACGCGCTTCACGCCCACGAGATCGACCAGACCGCCATCCACAAACACCTGCTGGCACACGACCCCGATCTGTGGTGGACGCACTTCCACGCCGTAGGCAAAGCCGTCAACATCGCTCAAGGCGTGCGCGTTGCTCTTGACTACACGACGACCCCACCACCGGCACCGCCCACACCCCCACGGCCAATCGACCTTGACACCGCCGGAATTGACGCGGCTCTTGGCACAGTCGGCAAGAACGATGGCGGGATATACAAATTCACCTTCGCCCTCATCGAAACCATCGTGGTACACGGGCGCGTGGCGCCACCATCTATGGGCGTGATCACTGCGCTCAACTTTCAGCCGATCGGCGACCAGAAAGCCGCTATCAACGGTGATTTCGCCATGACCACCGACGAAGTTCAAGATGTGATCGTCGCCCTGCGCGCAGGCGGTATCCAGATCGTCGAGCTCCACAACCACAGCCTCGACGACCGACCGCGTCTTTTCTACATGCACTTCTGGGCCGTCGCCGATGGCGTCTCCCTGGCGCAGACCCTCGCTCAAGCCGTCCACGCCACCCGTGTGCGGCCTGCATAGTCTGATCTCGGGACGATTCAAGAACTGAGGGCCCTCGTTTCGCGACCGCCGTCCTGACGCTGACGTTCGGGTTCGGTACCACCGTCGCGATCTTCAGGCGAACTCAAGTTGGCGTCGCTCCGATAAGAGCCAAACCGCCGGAAGCGCGCCGGGCGGGTCAAGGGCGCGATGCACTGAATCATGGAGCGGCGGAGCGGACCCTTGAGCCGTCCAAGCGCTTCCGTACGATATCTGGTCGGAGCGACGCAGGCTCTGTGTCTGGCCACTGTTGGCACTCCCATTACTTCTCGTTCATACATCAGTGACCGATCGCCATCGTGTGACCGATGCTCCTGTCCCTTGATTCGCTGTTCCTTGGCTCGTGACTAACGCTGCGGCCTGAAGAGGGCGTGGCGCCGTTGTGCTCAAGTGCCGAACGGTGGGACACGTTCCGGTCCAGGGCTCGTGCCAGCTTCACCTTGTCATCGGTGTAGATCCGCGCGTCGTATCGTCCGCGTGACACCGCGACGTATGCCAAGCGTTGGTTGACCAGTTTCTCGCGCGCGCGGTCGGCCTCGACATGCACGAGAACGCGGTCAGCTGTCTGCCCCTGGCTGCTGTGACTCGTCACCGCGTAGCCGTAATCGAGATGCCGTCGCTCGTCCGCCTCGAATGCGGACGTTCTGCCGGAATCCCACCGGATCTCCATGCGTCCATTGCGGTCGATACGCTCGATCGTGCCGAGCTCCCGATTCGGTACGCCACGCTCGCGATCCGGTGCGGTCACTTGCACGCGGTCGCCGGCGGCGAACGCGCGCTCGGTCTCGCGATACAGCGTCACGCCCTGCAAGCGTCGCGGGTCGTAGCTCACCATGCGGTCCTCGTCAGTTCGGACCGTGACCTGATTGGTCTTCGCGTCGACATGTTCGACGCGCGCGTAGTCGCCGGCTTCGATACCGAGGGCTTTGCTTCCGCGGCTGTACCGCACGACGTCGCCAGCCTCGTAGCGTTCGGCCCACTGTCGATCGGCACCGGTAATCTCCTGGCGCGCCACAAGCACGGCCGTCCGATGCTCCTCACGATCGACGTGGCCCTCACGCTGCATCGCCCGGTGTATCGCATCGTTGAGGTCCTGCCTCGACTGGTTGTCAGGTGAGACGACCAGCGTCGCATGCGGGTCTTTGACGTACTCGTTCGCCATCGAGGCCAATCGTTGGTCGCGCGGTCCGACTTCGTGCACGCGGCCTTGTCGATCGAGGCGTTCAACGGCGCCGTGCACATCTCCGCGAGAGAGCTGTTCAACGACCGCCTTCAACTCCGGATCACGCTGTCGCACGATCTCGTCAAGATGGGCTGTGTGAATTCCGGCTTCCTGGAGCTGGTGATACGGCCGGCCGGCGTCAACCGCTTCATGCTGGCGAACGTCGCCCACGAGCAGTACGCGGTCGTCCGGACCGAGGCGCCCCAGAAACGTGTGTATCTGCTTCGTGCTCGCCAAGCTCGATTCGTCGAGCACGTAGAGTCGCTTCTGATCAGTTGCGTTTGCTTGCTCATTGCTGCGCGCCAGGTGCCGCTGCAGCGTGCTGGACTCGATCCCGCACTCGGCCAGTTTGTGGGCCGCGCGTGACGTCGGCGCAAAGCCCTCGACGTGATAGCCCTCGCGCTCAACCGCGTCCCGAACCGCGGTCAGCGCCGTCGTCTTCCCAGCGCCGGCGGTGCCGTCGAGCGCCATTACCTGATCGCGACTCGAAAGGATCTCCTGAACGGCTGTGCGTTGGCTCTCGTTCAACTGCTCGTACTCACCGATCGCGTCGCGCGTGTTCTCGGACACCAGCTCCGCGTGTTGCCCCTGACCGGCACGCATCCGATCGATCGTCTCTTGCTCGAGCTCCATCATCGCGGGCGTGGTAAATGACCGCCCTGGCGTGCTCCCATCTTCTTCTACGGCGATGAACTCGCCTCGTTCGGCGCGCCGATCGACCTCTTGTTGGATATCGTTAATGCGCGCCTCCCCGAGCGACCGCTGCAACGCGTCACGTAGAATCGCCCGCTCCTCGACGACGGCTTCGCGTTCCAGATTGCGATCGCGCGCGAAGGTGACCGCCCGCCGTGCCGCATTCGCCTGGTCACGTTCGTGCTCGACGTCATGCGCGCGCCGGTGTTCGCCGGCCTCCACGACCCGCGTCGGCTGATTCCCAAACTGCTCCGCAAGCTGCTCGTGCCGGTGCTGCATCTCCTCATGCGAGACATCCAGCTTGGCTTCCCGCGTCTGATGCGCGGCGATCTGGGCAGCCGCGGCGCCCTGTCGATCCGCTTCAGCGAGGTAGTCTTCAATTTGCTGACGACGAGGGCTGGATGCGTCGAGGTATTCGCGCGTGTAACCGCGGATCTCAGGCTGGCCGCTGCGACCCCGCTCGATCTCGTAACCCAGCGAGGCCAGTCGTGCCGCTAGCTCCGAGCGGTACACCGTCGTCGCGTACTGCTGCGTGCGGTATAGCTCTCGTGATTGCAGCGGACGAACGGTACCGTCGGCCGTCTCCGTTAGATTGAAAATCACCGCATGCGTGTGGAGTTGCGGCGCTGCGTAGCCGTTGACGGGCCGCGCGCTGTCGTGTTCGAACAGGGCCGCAATCGCATTTCCGGTGGTCTCCGGGCGCCGATTGCCGCCGAGCCGCGCCTGCACGTACGGCTCCAGCTCCTTGAGCGCCACTCGGACGCTCTCGCGGTGGGCCTCACGCAATCGGTCATCGCCGCCAACGAGGGCCGTAATCGACACGCTCTTTGGTGCGGAGAATGTCGCGTCCCACCCCGCGCGATGCTCCATCGTCGTCACGTTCTCGCCGTGCGCGTTTTTGGTCTCACGAGCGGTTTGATGGCGGACGAGTTGTTCGCCGGTCATCGGATGCTGGCCTTCAGCGAGCCGCTCGAACTGGTCTTCGCGCACCTCGCCGACGAGGCCCCACCGCTCCGCAAGCTGTCCGTACCAGACGCCGCGAATCATCGCGCCTTCGGTGTAGTAGTTCTCGCGCGCGTTCTGAAATTCTTCCTCGTGGTACCGCCGCGCATGGCCCGCGCTCAAGGGCTTGGACATCGTGAGCATGAGCGGCGATTACTGAAAGAACGGTTGCTGCGCGCCCGGCGCGGAGGCCGGCCGCTCATGTGCGATGGCCGTCTCCGGCACGGGCGACTGGATCACGGGCGCCGCCGGCCGCGCGGCTGGTCCGAGCGCCATCGGTGATCGCGGCGTCTCGAGGAATGGCCGTTCGACGAACGCGGGATGGCGCGCTGGCAACTCGATAAACGGGAAGTGCAGCCGGACGACAAGATTCTCCAGTTTCAAGTAGCCGCGCAGTGAGGGCAAGCCGCTGATTTCGCTTGGCATCACCAACGGCTCGACTTGGCGTTCGACGCCGAAGCTCTGTTGCCCGTACTGGCCCTTCGAACGGCTTTCGCGCATTCGCTCGATCTCGACCTCGCCGATGGTGTCTGAGATCCACGTCGCCGCGTGCGGCTCGCTGGTCCGTAGAAAAATCTTGGTCGCCGGCTGCGACAGCATCGCCTCAGCGTCGTGGCCGTACCGCGTTTCGAGTTGGCTCCGGCCCTGGAATGCGAGGACGACCGGATTATTCGACTTCCGATTTTCGGTCACGGCGGTGTGGAGTTGCGGCAAGCGCTGCAAGCTGGCGAGCTCGTCGAGGACGAACCACACCGCGCGATGACTGGGTTGGCCACGATTCATCAGCCGGAGGAGCATGTCGAGCCAGAGACTCGTGAGCGGCACCACACGCGTCCGCGTTTCGGGCGTGCTCGTGAGGAACAGCCATCCGCGTCGGTCACGCGCCCACGCCGCCGCACTCCAGCGCCTCTTCGTCTCTGATTCGCGCGGCAGCAGCGTCAGCGTATCGGCGACCATGTTGAGTGCGGCGAGGACACCGCTGCGCTGCGCGGGCGCCTGCCTGTCGATGATCGACGCGTACGGCGTACCGTGGACACGGCGATCGAGCTCCTTATCGTCACGGAGCCATGAGGCTAGTTCCTCCGCGGTCGGTCGGAACGTGAGCAGATGCGCAAAGATTCGTCGTGGGCCTTCCGTGAAGAACGGATTCTCGTTCACGCGATCCGGGAACAACGACGTCGCCAGCGTGAGTGCTTCGGCCTCATGGCGCAGCTCGTCGCCTGGGCTCCAGTACGGTGAACGCGCATCGATCGGATTGAGGATCACGTCACCGCGTTCCGGCGTGTAGAACTGGGGTGTGTAGTCGAGCGCCGGGTCGTACACGATCGCGGTGTCGCCGCGATCCTCGAGCTGACCGAGGAGCTGTCGGATCAGCGCGGACTTACCCGTTCCAGAGTCGCCCATGATGAGCAGATGGCTCGATTCGACGGCGCGTGGAATCGCCAACGCTGACTGAACGCCGAGCAGCTTCGCCGGCAGGCTCGGCATGCGGGCGAATCCGAT
>QHWB01000088.1 GCA_003222395.1 Acidobacteriota bacterium | reverse complement strand
CGCCAGTTCCCCTTCCCGATCCAATACATACACTCGCGTATTCCAGATCGGCTTCCCAATCGGCGGTGTCTCACCGCGTCTCAACGGTTCAGACGCCCAAGCTGTCACGTCGATCGAAGCTTCCGTTGGGCCATACAGATTCTCGAGACGCGCAGCTGGAACGGCTACGGACACGCGCTCATGCAGCGCCGCCGACAGGCTTTCACCGCTGCAGACAATCCGACGCAAGGTCGCCAGATCGTGGGCGCTCGAGTCATCTAGGAAGGCGGTCAATGCGGACGGCACAAAGTGTACTGTCGTGATCTCGAACCTCTTTATAGTGTCAGCCAGATAGTCCGTTTCGAGGTGTCGCCCAGGTGCGGCTAGAACGATACGGGCTCCGCACAGCAACGCCCACAAGCACTCCCACACCGAGACGTCGAAAGTCAGCGGCGTCTTCTGGAGTACGACATCTGATTCCGTGAGATTGAACCTGTGCTGCATCCACAGGAGCCGGTTGAGGAGTCCTCGGTGCGTATTCGGCACGCCCTTCGGCGTGCCCGTAGATCCTGACGTATAGATCACATAGGCTGTATTGTCCGGTCGCACACTCGCCGCACGTTGATCCTCTACGCCGCCGGACATTGTCATCCTACATGCGATGTACACGACCATCACGGCTCGCGCATCGTCGACCATCTGCCAGAGTCGCAACTTGGGTTGCGACAAATCGAGAGGCAGGTACGTGGCACCGGCTTTCAACACTCCTGCTATCGTGACGAGCATCTCAATCGAGCGGTCGAGTCCGATGCCAACCGTGTCATCTGCTCCAATACGACAATCGTTGAGATGCTGCGCCAGCAGACTCGCGCGAACGTCAAAAGTACGATAACTGATGTGCTTGTCGTCGCATATCACCGCGATTCTGTCAGGAGTCTCGTTAGCCTGCGCTTCGAGAAGATCTGGAATCGTTCGCGGCGCGATGTCGTGGAAGTCGCCGTCAGTGGTCGTCGGCCTAGTCTGGACGAACAGTGCGGAGGTCACACTGGTTTGGGGCGCCGACGTGGTCAGCGCACGCACGATCTGGCCGAACTCCGCCGCCCATTGCCGCACCCGCCATTCGTCGAAAAGCGCGCGGCTATAGAGCCAGCATAGCTCCACCATGTCCCCCCGTTCGACGGCGTGGAGTTCCAGCTCGAAGCGCAGCTTGACTTGCGATGCCGGAACGGATTCGACGACCAAGTCGGCCAGCTGCGGCGTGGTGAAGGGAGCGTTCTGGAGAGCGAACCAGACCTGAATCAAGGGCGTCGCGCGCACTACCCGTTGCGGCGACAGGCCTTCGACGATTGTCTCGAATGGCACGTCCTGATGTTGGTACGCCGCGAGAGTTGTTTCTCTGGTTTGACGTAGCAGCTGCGCCAATGAGGCCCGTCCGTCTAGCCTGACGCGCATCAGCAGCGTGTTCACAAAGAACCCGATCAGCGGTTCAAGTTCGGGCTCCAGTCTATTGGCAATCGGTGATCCAATTACTATGTCGGTTTGCCCCGTGTGCCGCGACAGCAACACGCTGAACGCGGCCAGCAGCATCATATATGGCGTCATCCGATACGCCATGCCAAGTCGCCTCAGCGCGGTCACGTCTTCAAGAGTCAGCTTGGTGTAGAGAATGCCGCCGTCCCATGTCTGCACTGCCTGACGTGGTCTGTCCGCGGGCAGTTCAAGCCGCTCAGGAATGTCAGCAAGTTGTCTCATCCAATAGTCAAGGCCGTCTCTGGATGCACCCTCCTCCAAGCTTTTGTTGTGCCAGATCGCAAAGTCGGCGTATTGTAGTGGCAAAGGCGGGAGAGGATTCTCGCGCTTGAAACAACACGCGTCATATAAGAGAAATAGCTCTCGATTGAAGTTACCCTCTGACCAGCCATCCGAGATGATGTGATGTACTGTCCTGACTAACACGTGCTCGGCAGCAGCAGTTCTCAACAGGCATAACTGTAATAAGGGGCCTTCCTCCAGATTGAATTTCGCGTCGGATTCGCGTTCCAGTACCGCCTGAAAATACTCGCGTCGTCGTGCCTCTGGCATTTCCCTCAGATCTTCGTGTCGGATGATGACCGCGCCGTCTGGTCTAATAATTTGGATGGGCTCGCCGTTTACTTGCGAAAAGACCGTTCTCAGTGCTTCATGCCTCGCGACAATCAACTGCACTGCGCGTTCGAGCGCAGCCACGTTCAACGTACCTCGTATTCGCAGCGCGATCATAATGTTGTATTCGGTGCTGGAGCCGTTCAGCTGGTCGATGAACCACAGCCGGCGTTGAGCGTGGGACGCGGGAATGTTGGCGGGGCGTGGCGCACCCCTCAGATCAAGCAGGCTCTTGAGCGGAGTGTATTTATCTGGCAGGTACTTGCTTATGAGCGAATCCTCGGCCCTCTTAGATGAGACTGTCTTTGGGATCATGTTGGAAGACTGCCTCCTTGAGCACTGAATACGTATGAGACAGGCTGATTCGATTCTACTTCTGAGCTGTGACAGTCGAACGATTGACTCAGTCGCCGCTGGGCCGATACGTGACGAATCTAGAAAGAAACGGATCGATGTTACGCTTCGGGCCTGATCTCGACGGGCAAGCCGAGTTCTTCGAGGCGCCCAATGAGACGTCGGTGTTATGGGGCTTTGTCTCGGCGCTCGAAATGGTCGGCACCCGGTTCGTGGTATGTGCCGTCATTTTTCAAAAAAAATGTAGTACGCCGCCGTCAGGATAGATGCGGCCAAAGTGAGAATCGCCTCCTCGGGTCCGCGACGACTCTTGAGGCGAAGAAACTGCGCGCGGAGGTACGTATTCCGCGTGCGAGCCGCCACCCCAGGCGGACTTGGACGAGCGTTGTCTTGAGTCGCGGGGTTGCCGGGGCGCGTGCGTGTCGAAAGCCGCTTGCCCGCACTTTCCTGACTGTCCACCTCGTCGATCTGATCATTGACTGGTCCGAGCAAGTCCAGCAGCGGTTCGATTTCGACTTGGAGCAGTGTCAGCAGGTTCAACTCGAGCACACGTTCCACAAAGCTCTCGGCGTGTCCGGTGCGTATGCCGAACCCCTCGCGGCGCAGGAGCGCGCGGATCAGCAGAATCCACCGCGTCCGCGTGCGCACCAGGTTCTCGCGCACCGCGATCAGCGCTCGGGCATGTCGGCGCGGATCGCTGGTCCGGTGTGCCGCTCGATAGGCACCCGGCCGACACGCCTCCGCCAACGCCCGGGCATCACGACGGTCAGTCTTGATCCGCTGGCTCCGGTAGCTGTACATCGGTGCGTAGTTGGGATCAGTGACGACGACCTCGTGACCGAGCTCCTCGAGAATTCGCGCAACCCACTCACTCTCGGTGCACGCCTCAAGCAGCACGCGCGCGTGCTCGCGCCTTCGAAACGTCGTCGTGAGCCGCTCGACTTGCGTGGCAATGCGCGACTCCCAGATCTCGCCGGCCGCCGAGATTTCGCAGACCTGACAGTGGACTTGCCGATATCGATGCCAATCCAATTCATGACCGGCTCCTCTCCGCGCCGCACGGCGCGCGACACGATGGTGTCACTGAGCGATCTGGTCGCTTCATGCCATCTTGGAAATCTCGCCACAGGACGCGAGATTTCCACATTCCCACCGCCGATCATCATCAGCATGGAACGCAGAACGAACGGAGGACTGGACAGAGTCGACGCGATCAGGCACGCTCAGCGCGCGCGCAGACGAGCGGAACTCCGGGGGGAAGGTTTTGAAAACCCGGGGTCCATTCCTTCTGAAAATCGACATGGAAGCACGCAGGAGTCCGACGTGCGATCTTGCTGCGGCGCAGCTCGAATTCGCGGACGAGGCGCGCCTGTGAATATTAAGACTGGTGCCGTTGCCTTCCTCTGGCGCGTCGACTCCAACCCGAATCAAGGTCTTGAGACTGAACCGTCGCGATACTGTTGGAGCGCCGTCCGCAGTCATCTTTCTTCACGGCGAAGAGGGCCAGGATGGCGGACTGTTGTAGCTGACTGCGTCCTGAGGCGAGAACGTTGCGCTCGCCACAGCTTCCATGTGCCGGCGCAGCTCTGCAAGTTCGTTTTCTGACATCTTTTCGAGCTTCTCTGCTAGCCGTTCCTGAAGAATACTCGCGCATCCGGAGACCGTTGGGGCGTCGAACAGGTCACCGATAGTGAGAGCCACGCCAAACACCGCACGGATGCGGCTAACAACGCGAGTGGCTAGAAGCGAATGTCCTCCCAGCATGAAAAAGTCGTCGTCGACACCAACTCTGGCTATGCTCAATGCCTCAGAAAAAATGTGACAGATAATCGTCTCTTCCGGCGTTTGCGGACCGCGAGCGGTCACCTCGAACTGCGGTTCGGGAAGGGCACTCCGATCGATCTTTCCGTTGGGTGCGATCGGCATGGAATCAAGAGCAACAATGACTGCGGGAATCAGGTAATCTGGAAGTATGCGCCGCAGCCGCTGTCTGAGTTCGACGCATGAGATCACGCAGCCTTCACTGAGCACAACGTACGCCACTAAATGCTTGTCGCCTGTTCCGCTGCGACGACTGACGACGACCGCCTGTTGAACCGCACCGTCCTCGAGCAACGTACGTTCGATCTCCGCTGGCTCCGCGCGAAAGCCACGAACCTTGACTTGCTGATCGACCCGGCCAACGAAGTCAAGCAAGCCATCGGTCTGCCACTGGGCAATGTCCCCCGTTCGATACATCCTCGTCCCTGGCAAGTCGTATAGAGATGGCACAAACCGCTCTGCAGTGAGAACCGCTTGGTTCAAGTAGCCGCGGGCGACCCCAGTTCCAGCGATATAGACTTCACCCGGAACCCCAGGCGGAACAGTACGGAGACGCCCATCCAGTACGTAGATTCGCGCATCCGCGATCGGTCGGCCGATAGGCACAGATACGGCTTTCTCGTCAAATGCCATCACTTTGTGACAACAACTGAAGGTGGTGGCCTCGGTTGGGCCGTAGCCGTTGATGAGCGACAGACCCTCAAGGCGTTTACTCACACGATGGACGTCACCGGGCAGAAGGATATCTCCTCCCGCCAACAATTGCGTCAATCCGGCGAGTTCGTCGAGTCGATCGACCACCATTGCGTGGAAGAGACCGGCCGTCAACCATGCTGTCGTGACTTGTTGCCGCGCCAGAAGGCAGCCAAGCTCGTCGAGCGTTGGAATGGTCGTCTCGCAGACGACCAGCGTTCCTCCATTGGTGAGACAACCCCATATCTCGAATGTGGATGCGTCGAATGAGACGGGAGCCATCTGCAACACGCGCTCTGATTCGTCGAGGCTGACGTATGTCGCTTGCTGAACCAGCCGCGACACGTTGCCATGTGTGACGACGACTCCTTTGGGAATACCTGTCGAACCAGACGTGTACATGATGTAGGCGGCGTTGGTTGATCGCCACTCTCGCTTGACGAAATCAATGTCTTCGGGGCCGATCGCGTCGTGCCAATGATTGTAATCATCGATGAGTAGACGACTCGACGGTGGAATCCTATGGGCATTGTCAATGGTCGTCATCACCACGACGGGCTCGGCGTCTCTCATCATGAGAGCCAGTCGATCGGTCGGATACTCGAGATCGAGCGGGAGATATGCGGCGCCGGTCTTGGTGATGCCAAGGAGGGCGACCACCATGTCGAGCGACCGCGGAACGGCCAGGCCGACAATCTTCTCCGGCCCGGCGCCGTGACGGATGAGGAGATGTGCGAGTTGATTGGCGCGCGCATTCAGGGTGGCGTAGGTGACGTGCTGGTCGGTGCAGACCAGCGCGGTGGCGTCCGGGGTGCGGACGACCTGTGCCTCGAACAGGGCGGGAAGCGTGGTCGGCGGCAGAAGCGCGGGGTGCGGGTTCCAATCGCTGACGATCCGCTGCTGCTCGGTGGCATCGAGCAGGGCGATGTCGTCCACGCGGCACGTGTCGTCAACGAGGACGGCGTCGAGGATCCGGCCATAGTGCCGCGCCATCTGCTCGATTCGCCATCGATCGAAGAGGTCCCGGTTGTATACCCACGATACCGTGAACCGACCGTCACGCTCCCATGCGTGCAGTTCGAGATCGAAGCGTACCTTTAGCTCTTCTTCTACCAACCCTTGAACTTGCAGACCGGGCAGCGTCAACCGGGTCAACGGAGCGTTCAACATCGTGAACGAGACTTGAAAT
>QHWB01000117.1:545-2991 GCA_003222395.1 Acidobacteriota bacterium | reverse complement strand
CGCGGCCCGGTGTCGAGCGTCTTCAGGACGAGCAGCGCGAGCGTCCCCTTCAGCAGCTCGGTGCGTTTACCCATGTCAATATAGATGTTCGATATCGGTTGTCGATGCGAAGCTGGTCCGGCGGGGCCGCGCCGGTCAACGGAAGAAATTCGCGACGTCGCGCGCCTCGATTTCCCGCGTCTCCGTCACGAGACCGGCGCGGGCGGCGGCTTCCGCGATGACGCGCGCCGGCGTCCAGCCTTGTTCGCGCAGGTCGGCGACGCCGCTGTCGCGGTCAGACTTGCTGAGCTTCTGCGACGGCGACTTCATGACGAGCGGATGGTGCAGGAACTCGGGCGGCGTTGCGCGCCCGAGGAGCCGCGCGAGTTGAATCTGGCGGCCGGTCGACGCGAGCAGATCGTCGCCGCGGATGACGAGCGTCACGCTCTGCACGAAGTCATCGACTGCCGCCGCGAACTGATACGTCCAGTTGCCTTCGCGATCGCGCAGCAGCAGATCGCCGCACTGCGCCGACGGCTGCTGCGCCAGCGGACCGTGGCGCAGATCGACGAACCGCTCGATTGCCGGCACCAGACGGACGCGCAGTCCGAGGCCGGGCGCTTCGGCGAGACCGCGATCGCGGCAGGTGCCGGGATAGCGGAGTTCGTCCGGTTTCCGCCTTCCCGCCTGCGGCGCGTCGGCGTGGCTTCGCGCGAGGTCTGATCGTGAACAGGCACAGACGTAGACGAGTCCGGCTCGTCGAAGCCGGGCGAGCGCATCTTGATAGATGTCGCCGCGGTCGCTTTGACGTACCGCCGGGGCGTCCGCGACGAAGCCGAGCCACTCGAGATCTCGAACGATTTCTGCCTCGAACTCGGGGCTGCTGCGTTGCCGATCGTGATCCTCGATGCGCAGCAGCACCGCTCCGTGGCGCGCGCGCGTGACGCCCCAGACGTAGATGGCGTTCACGACGTGGCCAAGGTGCAGCCGGCCGGTTGGTGCCGGCGCGAAGCGGGATATGATGTCGCCCATGCGCAAGGGGTTGATCGCGGTTTTCGTCGGCTCGCTCACGGTGGCGATTGCGGCGCAATCCAAATCCAGACCGGGCGAGTGGACCACATACGGCGGCGATCTGGCGAGCACGCGTTACTCGCCGCTCGATCAGATTAACAGGGACAACTTCAACAAGCTCGAAGTCGCGTGGCGGTTCAAGACCGACGCGCTCGGACCGCGGCCCGAGTTCAACTTCCAGTCCACGCCGCTGATGGTCGACGGCATCGTCTACTCTACGGCCGGCACGCGGCGCGCGGTTGTCGCGCTCGATGCCGCGACCGGCGAACTGATGTGGATGCACAGCGCTACCGCATGATCGCGCTCGACGCGGCAACGGGCGCTCCGGCGAAATCATTTGGCACGAACGGCGTCGTCGATTTGAAGATGGACGACGATCAGCAGATCGATCCGGTCACCGGAGAAGTGGGACTCCACGCGACGCCGATCATCGCGAAGGACATCATCGTCGTCGGCGCCGCGCATCTGCCGGGCGGCGCTCCGAAGAGCAAGATTCACGAAAAGGGTTTCGTCCGCGGCTACGACGCACGCACGGGAAAGCGTTTGTGGATCTTCCACACGATTCCGCAGGCCGGTGAATTCGGCAACGACACGTGGGAAAAAGATTCGTGGGCGTATACGGGGAACGCCGGCGTCTGGGCGCAGATGTCAGTCGACGAAGAGTCGAACACCGTGTTTCTTCCGGTCGAGCTGCCGACCGGCGATTACTACGGCGGTCATCGTCCGGGGAATGGTTTGTTCGGCGAGAGCCTCGTCGCGCTCGATCTGAAAACCGGTCAGCGCAAGTGGCACTACCAGCTCGTTCATCACGGCATCTGGGACATGGATATCCCGTGCGCGCCGATCCTCGCGGACCTCACCGTGGATGGACGTCAGATCAAGGCGGTGATGCAGCCGACCAAGCAGGGTTGGCTGTACGTGTTCGATCGTACGAACGGAAAACCGGTGTGGCCGATCGAAGAACGGCCTGTCGAGAAAGGAACCGTTCCCGGCGAATGGTATTCGCCGACGCAGCCGTTCGTTACCAAGCCGCCGGCCTACGATCGGCAGGGCGTCTCGGTCGACGATCTCATCGACTTCACGCCTGAGCTCCGCCAGGAAGCGCTGAAGCTGACATCGCGCTACAAGCTCGGTCCGATCTTCACGCCGCCCGTGGTGAGCAAATGGGAAGGCCCGCTCGCCACGCTGATGCTGCCGTCGGCGACCGGCGGCGCGAATTGGGAGGGCGGCGCGTTCGATCCGGACACGAAGATGTTCTACATCTTCACGAACACACAAGCAACGACGCTCGGGCTGGTGCAGCAGGATCCCGCGCGCGGCGACTTCGAATGGGTGCAAGGGACTGCACGCGATCCGAAGGCTGTGCCGTCGGCGGCAGCTTCGGCATCTGCCGGCC
>QHWB01000117.1:0-499 GCA_003222395.1 Acidobacteriota bacterium | reverse complement strand
CGCATCACCGCGCTCGATCTGAACAAGGGCACGATGGCGTGGCAGATCGCGCACGGCGACACGCCGGACAACATCAGGAATCATCCGGCGCTGAAAGGCCTCAACATTCCGCGCACCGGCCGGCTCGGCCGCATCGGCGTGCTCGTCACGAAAACGCTCGTCATCGCCGGCGAAGGCGGGTTCGTGACGACGCCGAACGGCCGCGGCGCGATGCTGCGCGCCTACGACAAAGCGACCGGTCAGGACGTCGGCGCCGTCTCCATGCCGGCCCCGCAAACCGGATCGCTGATGACGTACCTGCTGAACGGCAAACAGTACATCGTCGTCGCAATCAGCGGTCAGGGCTACAGCGGAGAGCTGATCGCGTTCCGCCTGCCTACCAGCGAAGGGACGTCGCGGAATTAGGAAATCAGAACTCGGAATGCGTGACCAGCACGCTGATATATGCGCATTCCAAATTCCAAATTCCAAATTCCAAATTACGCATTTCACCTACACC
>QHWB01000041.1:134820-166746 GCA_003222395.1 Acidobacteriota bacterium | reverse complement strand
CGGTGGTGGCGCCGGGTTTGAGGCGGCCGATGACGCGCAGCCAGGCGGAGACCGGCTGGCGCAGCAGCGAGTTGGCGCCGGTGACCATCGGTTCGTGCTGAATCGGGATCCAGAGGTCGGGCGGATTGTTGCGGAGCGTATCGCCGAAGAAGCCCGGCGGCGCCACGCCGGCGACCGTGAACGGGTGGCCTTCGATGACGAGCGTCTGGCCGACGAGCGATTGATCGCTGCCGTAGATCGCTTCCCACGAGTGATGGCTGATCACGACGACGGGCAGCGCCGCCGGCGTGTCATCGTCTGCGGTGAAGACGCGTCCGCCGAAGGCGCCAATGCCGAAGGTCGTGAAGTAGTTGCCGGTGACGTATTCCGTTCGGAGCGAGCGCGCGGCGACGTCCACGCCGGGCCGGCGGACGCTGACGCGGAAGCCGCCGGCCTGGAAGGCAGTCAGTTGTTCGAACTCGGGCGCTTCGGCGTTGAGGCGTTCGAAGAGCGGGTACGAGAACATGCCCCACCGATCTTGCGGTCCGCCCTGGACGCAGCAGTTGTCGCCGTCGCCGACGCGGTAGAGGCGTTCCGGGTCGGCGACCGGGAGCGAGCGCAGCATGACCGCGTGGATCAGTGTGAAGATCGCGGTCGTGCCGCCGATACCGAGCGAGAGCGTCAGGACGGCCGAGGCAGTGAAGACGGGCGAGAGACGGAATTGACGGATCGCGTAACGGATGGCGCCGACCGGGTTGTCCATGCGGATCGGTTAGACGGCCCAGACCCGCCATCCGTTGACGCCGTACCGAATGCTCGACGACGACGCGCCGCGGTCCTCGTGCCGGCCCGCACACTATTCCTGTCGGAAGCCCCCGGGCAGACGCCGGAACCGAGATTCCTAAATCCTACGCCGTTATGAGGACCCACCGCCCCAATGAGCCGCGCGCCATGGCGACACGAGAGAACCGGGCCGGCTCCATTTGGACGTTAGGCGGTCGCCTTGAATGGAACTGGGCGCGGCAGTCGGTCGCCGGCAGAACCCGATCCGCGCCGATGACCTCCGCCGTGCGACAGGCCTTTCTGTGTTCGGGTTGTTGGCAGGCTGAATAGTAGAACGCAGGCATCAACGGCCGACTTCCCGTGTCAGGACCTTTCTCATTGGCGCGTTTGAGAGTTATTCGGCGTCAGCTTCAGCAGCCTGCCATCAGCCCCGTCGGTCAGCACATAGACAGCACCGTCCTGAAAGACGCGCACGTCGCGAATCCGCTGGTTGAGATCCGTCAGCAGCGGTTCCTCGTTGACGACCTTATCGTCCTTGTCCAACTCCAGGCGGAAAATCGCCTGGCCGGCCAAGCCACCCACGAGCACGCTGGTCTTCCACTGCGGGAAGAGGTCGCCCCGATAGAAGACCAAGCCAGACGGCGCGATGACCGGATCCCAGAAATACCGCGGCTGCTCGAGCCCAGGCTTCTCGACGATGGCGTCGCCGATCCTCGTGCCGGGATAGTTGATGCCGTGCACGATCACCGGCCAACCATAGTTCTTGCCCTTCTCGATCAGATTCAGCTCATCGCCACCGCGCGGACCATGTTCAACTTCCCAAAGCCGTCCATCGGGTGCGAAGGTCAAACCCTGTGGCGTGCGATGACCCATCGACCAGACCTCCGGCAGGCCGAGCGCCGGATTGCCGGGTGCCGGCTTGCCTTCTGGCGTGATGTGGATCACCTTGCCCAGGTATTTGTCGGGTTGCTGCGCCTGCATCGGAATCGGATCGCCGGTGGATCGGTCGCCAAGAGCGACGAACAGGTTACCGTCCTTCGGATCGATGGCGATGCGGGAACCGGTCTGGCTCACCGCTCTGTTGGTGAACGGGGTGCCCTGAAAGATGGTGTGCACATTCGACAGCGTGCCCGCGTCCTCGTCCAACGTGGCACTGTCGACAGCTTGGACGCAAGTGTCGGCGTCAATAGTGCGCATGTAGACGACGAAGATTCTGTGGTTGCTCGGGAAGTTCCGATCCAACGCAACATCGAGAAGGCCGGCCTGTCCGCGGAAATACACCGGCGGCAGATTTGCGGTGATGGTATGCAAGGCCGAACCATCCCTGTTGAGGATGCGGAGGCGACCCGGCTTCTCCGTGATGAGAAAACGTCCGCTGGGCAGGAGCGCGACCGCCCAGGGATTGTCCAAGCCGCTGGCGATGGTGGTGACCGCGACGTCCGTCGTCTTGTGATAGGGAGCATGCGTCTGCCCCGGAAACACCGGATGATCGGTATCCAGTTCTGGGGGGCGCCTGTCGATGGGCTGGCCTTCGACCGTGAATTTCTCGAAGGACCGGCGGGTGGTGCCCGCGTTGCCGCGACCGGCAGGCGCCGTCTGGGCCATCAGCCATGCGGGAAGGATCGCCAGTCCGGCGACGGCGCCGATCATCACGAATCGTTTCATTGCAGTCTCCTCGGTAGCACTCGCCGCGGACAAGTTCAACGGCCTCAATACGTTCTGAGTGTCTGCCAGGCGTGGCGACCTTGTGGTGCCGCGTCGGCAAGTCGACCAACACGTCGCACGGTGCGGACAACGCGAATCGGATAGCGGTGACCGTCGCGACGACGTGACGCATCGCCCCGATCATGGCCAGCTACCATGCGTGCGTCAATCCTTGTGAGCGGATGCGATATTGGTGAGGGCAAAAGCTTCTTGAGGTACCAGGCGTCGTGTGCCTCACCGCGCATAAGACGAAAGCTGGTACAGCTGGATTGCTCCTGCGTAGTCGTGTTGTGACGACCTTCCGGCGCGAATATCCGCGCCAGTGCGGCGTTTGTGGTTAGTGATGCAAGGAAGCCTGCGGAGCACTCCGAATGTAGCACCTTTCACTCTTGCCGGAGAGCCATGATGGGATTGACGGCCGCGGCGCGCCGGGCTGGCACGTAGCCGGCGAGCAACGCGACGGTCATCATCGCCGTGATTGCAAACGCCAGCGTCAGCGGATCCATAGCAGTTACGCCGAACAACGTGCTCGCAACAAGTCGCGTTGCACCCCACGCCACTGCCAGACCGATGACGACACCGGCAGCGACAAGGGTCATTGTCTCGCGAATCACTTTGACGACCACATTTCGGCGATCGGCGCCGAGCGCCATGCGAATGCCGACTTCGTTCGACCGGCGCGCTACCGAATACGCCATCACGCCATACAGGCCAATCGACGCGAGCAGCAGCGCCAATCCCCCGAACACGCTCGCGAGCGTCGCCAGCAATCGCTGAAAGAAGACGTTGTCCTCGATCCGGCGATCCATCGAGACGACGTCGACGAAGAGATTCTTGTCTATCTCGCGGAATTGTCGGATGGCCGCCGCGAGAACGGCGGACGCGTCGCCGCTGGCCCGAATGAGCACTACGGCGTTGAGCGTCGGCAGATCCTGCAGCATCGGGCAGTACACCGGGCGCCACTCGCCCTGCGGATCGGCCCGCTTCAAATCCTTCGCGACGCCGACAATTTCGACGGTGTATTCAGCGCCCGTACGCTTGAATGTGAAATGGCGTCCGATCGCGTTGCGATCCGCGAAAAATGTACGCGCCATCGCCGCGCTGACGACACACACGTTCGGCGTGTGCTCATCGTCACGCGCCGTGATCGCGCGGCCCGCCAGTATCGGAATGCCCATCGCGTCGAAGAAACCGGGGCCGACCATGAGCCGATCAACGTACATCCTGTTCTGCGCAAGGTTCACGGCGCCGTCGACCGTGACGCCCAGCCGACGACCGTCCGGCGGCACCTCCTGCGAGATGCCGACCGCTCGTGCACCGGGCAGGGATGACATCCGCTCCCAGACTTCCTTTAACAGCGTTCCAGTCTGCGGACCCTTGTACCCGAGGAACATCGTGTGCAGGAGATACAGCCCCTCCCGATCGAACCCCGGGTCGAAGGCTTGCAGATTGCGGACAGTTCGCACGAGCAGGCCGGCGCTAACAAGTAGCATCAGCGAGAGAGCGACCTGCGCCGCCACGAGGACTTTCCCAGCTTCCCATCCACGGCTACCGGTGACGCCTCGTCCGCCGTTCTTGAGTGCAGACACGAGGTCCGTCTTGCTCGCCCGAATCGCCGGCGCCGTTCCAAAAAGCAGCGTCGCGGTGATCGACGCCGCCAGCGTGAAGACCAGTGTTCGCGTATCCGTCTCTGCCTGCAGCGCGAAGAACGGGCCCGCCCGCGATGAAATCCAGGTGAGCAGCATGCGCCGCCCCCAGGTGGCTATCAGGAGGCCCACGGCACCGCCAGCGATCGCCAGCACAAAGCTCTCGGTCAGCAGCTGCCGGATCAAACGTATGCGGCCGGATCCAATAGACAGCCGAACGGCGACTTCACGTTGACGCGCGGCCGCTCTCGCGAGCAGCAGCGTTGCCACGTTCGCACACGCGATGAGCAGGACGACGGCAGGCACTGCTGACATCACGATTAGAAGAAGGTTCCGCTCCTGGGGTTGAAACATACCGGAGCCGTTGCCGGCGGGTGTGAGTTCGACTTTCTGCTCGGCATGCTCGCGACGACGTTGTTGCTCATCGGACCTCGTGCTCCCGCGCGCCGCGAGGATTTGTTGATAGAGAACCGTGAGCTCCGCTTGCGCCCGCTCGATTGCAACGCCGCGTTTCAGCCGTGCGACGATCGACGGTCCGTACTCGTCGGTGAGGTCGTACGTAAGGATCGATCCCTCGTCACCATGGACCCATAGTTCGGTGTTCGTGCTTGGGGAGACGCGAGGCTGCAATGCGATTGGCAGGGTGAAATCCGGCGAAAGCGTCTGCAACACGCCGAAGAACTTCGGCGCCGCCACGCCGACGATTGTGACTGGGACGCCGTTAAGAGTGATCGTTCGTCCGACGATCGATGTATCGAACGCGAAGCGGCGCTGCCAGTATTGGCAGCTGATGACAGCAACTGGGCCGTCCCGTCCGCCGACTCCTGGAATCCGATCGTCGTCGGGTGAGAGCAAGCGGCCGACGGCAGCGTTGACGCCGAGCATCGCATAGAAATTGCCCGAGACCATCTGTGCGACGGCCTGCTCCGCATCCTGATCTAGGCGCACGCTCGCAGGAAAAATGGTGAAAGCGGACATACCGGCAAGCGTTTCGGTCCGATCGCGAATCGCGCGAAAGGCCGGGTAAGACAGCGGCGTGCGGAACCGGACGATCTCATCGGCGCGCGGGACCGGGAGCATTCTGAGCATCATCGCGTCCATGACGCTGAAGAGTGCGGTGTTCGCTCCGATCCCTAACGCCAACGAGCAGACGACCACTGCCGTGAAACCAGGGTTCCGCAACAATAGGCGCGAGCCGTAGCGCAAGTCACGCCATGCGTTCTCGAGCCACACGAACGAGCGCACGTCCCGGTGCCGCTCTCTGGTATGTGTGACGCCGCCGAAGTCGCGGAGCGCCGCAAGCCGGGCGTGCGGCGGCGAGAGCCCTTGCTGGACGTACTCCTCCTCCGCTTCAGCAAGATGCGCCGCGATTTCCTCATCCAGATCGCGATCGATGTGACGCGGATGCAGAAGTGCATACACACGGCGCAGAAAAGCCCTCACGCGGCTCACGACAGCTCCTCGGAGATTCTGAAGAACCGGTCGACGATGCCCACCGCGCGGCGCCATTCGTCTTCTTCCGCCTGGAGCTGTTTGCGACCTGCGCGTGTCAGCGCGTAGACTTTCACGCGGCGGCCTGTGTCCGAGTCGCCCCATTTCGTCGATACCCAACCGAGCTGCTCCAGCCGCGCGAGCGCCGGATAAAGCGTTCCTTGATTCAGGGCTAGGGCGTTGCCGCTGATCTGCTCGAGTCTCCGCGCGATGCGATAGCCGTGGAGTGGCCCCAGCGCCTCAAGGGTGTTGAGGATCATCAGGCCGAGCGTCCCATAGAGTACATCGCGCTTGGCGGCTGACATAGGTTGGAAGCTACATGTCAAACGTGTCGGAAGTCAACATATACTGGACGTGAAAGCAATCGATTCGTTTAGGGATGACTTGCCACGCCCTAAACGGCCGCACGCGTCGAAGTGCCGGCTGGCCGTTGTGACTGGCCACAGCCACTACAACTTCATCACCTCGCCCGAGGTGCCGCAGATTATCGGCACGTTCCTCGCAGATCCGCTCACCAACGCCGGCAGGCGCAGCAGCCGCTTCGCAGGCCGCGCCGGCGCCGAAGCAGACGCGGTAGATAGCATTTCGGTTTTCGGTCTCACCGCGGCGACCAGTGCGGGCCGTCCGGGTAGGCAAGTTTCGCGTACCAGTCACCGCGCCCCTGCGGAGTGAGATCGAGAACGTTGTAGACGGGAGTCAGCAGGTCGATTCCCCGTTCTTTGACATCCTCGGCCATCCAGGGGTGTGCGGAGTAAGAATGACGAAGCGTGCCGTCGCGGTCCCGCGTGAAGACCGAAATAGTCGAGTCCTGCCCGCCTTCTGCATCCTCGCTGCGAAGGTCGTATTTGAACGTGCTGTTCCCGCAACTGAGCAGCCGAAGGTTGCGCCACCCTCGAGTGCGAGCGTGCTGGCGCAGGGCAGGCGGATCTGCGGCGGCAGCGATGGCGAAGTCGACGTTTTGGGCGAGATGATGACTGACGCCGTTGTAGCCGTCGATCCACATCGTGCACATCGGGCAGGGACTGGTCTGACGCTTCCCATACATGAAGTGATAGATGATCACTGACCGATCGGGCCCGCTGAACAGTTCGCTCAAGCGGACAGTCTGGATCGGCGCGTCGCCCGCATCGAGGTTCGACGGCCCTTCCTGAAACACATAGTCCTGGACGATCGCGCCTGCTGGCAGGCGACGGCGCATCGCAGCGACCCGTTCGCGCTGTCGCATCAACTCGATCTCCGCCCGGCGGAGCTCTTCGCGTCGGGCGACGTACTCGGCCGACTCGTTCGTCAGCCGGGTCAATTGGAGCGTGCCGTTGATAGTCTCAAGTGCCATGGCGCCACTATGCTCCGCGACGATGGAGTCGTTCAAGCTGTTCGATTTGCGAGGTTCATTCCATGTCGGGGCCAACCCCTTGCGCACCGGCGTTCGATTCCGTCAGGGTAGGCGCGTTGTGCCATTTGGCATCATGTGTTGTGTCTCTTGGCTCAGAGAGCAAAACATGACCGCTAGCGAGTACGTTGTCGAGGTCCTTGGCGGGTCGAGCGTGTTCAAAGGTCGGGCCGTGCCCACGTCGACTGAGTTGCGTGAGCGCATCAAGCAAGGACTCCAGATCTTGTCGCGATTCTTCTAGAGATCAGCGACGATATCGCTATCGAGTCTGTCGAAGTGAAAACGTTGCCTGCCGATTGGCGAACGTTTCCGCCTCCGCCGGAGCTCGCAGTGATTGGCGAGCGGTGGTTCCACGCATCCAGGACGGCAGTCCTTTCAGTACCTTCCGTCGTCATTCCGCACGAGCGCAACTTTGTAGTGAACCCGATCCACCGAGCGTTCCCACAACTCTCGAGTGGCCGGTCGGAGCCGTTCAGCTTCGATCCTCGGATGTGGAAGAAGTGATGGCACGATCCGATGCCTGAAAAGCGGCTGGGTATTGGTGTCGAGTGCTACGCAGGCCATCGCGGCGAGCAAACGCCACGCACGCTGATTCTTGGTGACCGTCGCGTCGCCGTCGCGGAGGTGGTCGACACGTGGCTGGCGCCCGACTACCGATATTTCAAGCTGAAAGGCAAAGACGGTGATACGTATCTCGTCCGCCACGATGAGCGGTCCAGCACCTGGGAGCTGACGATGTTCCGTGCGGAACATCGCGAATGATGAGATGAGCACAACGGCGCGAGCGGGGACAGAAGAAAGGCACGCGAACATGGACATCACACGAAGCGGCTCGCAACCGTCCGGCAAAGGGCCAGCCGAGTGGTTCACCGGGTCGGTGCGAATCGATTCGTCTTTCCAGAGGAACTCGCCCGCGCGAGTCTCCGGGGCGATCGTGACATTCGAGCCGGCGGCCCGCACCGCCTGGCACACGCATCCCCTCGGTCAAACGCTGATCGTCACGTCGGGTCTCGGACGCGTGCAGCTCGCGGGCGGCGCCATCGAAGAAATCCGGCCGGGCGATGTCGTGTGGATTGAACCCGGCGAGAAACACTGGCACGGCGCGTCGGCGGACGCGGCGATGACGCACATCGCCATTCAAGAACAGCTCGATGGCAAGGCGGTCGAGTGGATGGAACACGTGACCGACGAACAATACCGGGCCCGCTCGAGCGGGCAATAGACAGGGAGCCGCCATGCCGCACGTCGTCGTCAAACTCTGGCCAGGCAAGTCCGAACAGCAGAAGGTTCGACTGGCTCAGAACATCACGAAGGACGTCATGGACGTCTTGCACTACGGCGAAGAGTCGGTGTCCGTGGCGTTCGAGGAAGTGGAACCAGGAGACTGGGCAGCGAAGGTCTATCAGACCGACATCGTCGGCAACGCTGAGAAGTTGTACAAGAAACCCGGATACACGATGTGAGTGATCGAGTCATGCGAGGAGCTGTTCTCTACGGCCCGCGCGACGTGCGTTTCGAAGAGCGCGCGGCGCCCACGATTGTCGAGCCGACGGATGCCGTCATCAGGCTCTCAGCGACCTGCATCTGCGGGTCCGACCTGTGGCCGTACCGCGGCATCAGCGCCACCAACGGTCCGACGGCCGATGGGGCACGAGTACTGCGGCATCGTCGAAGACGTCGGCCGCGGAGTCAGGTCGATCACGCCGGGACAGTTCGTCATCGGATCGTTCTTCGCGTGCGACAACGCCTGTCCTCATTGCCAGGTCGGGTATCAGTCGTCCTGCCAGCACCGCGCGCTCGTCACCGGGGCGCAGGCGCCGCTGATGCGTGTCCCGCTCGCCGACGGCACGCTCGTGCCAATACGCGATGTTCCGCCGGATGACATGATCCCGAATCTCCTGGCGCTGTCCGACGTGATGGGCACGGGGTGGTTCGCCGCCGATGCCGCGATGGTGAAGCCCGGCGCAACGGTCGCTGTGGTCGGTGACGGCGCGGTCGGCTTGCTCGGCGTGCTCTCCGCGAAGCAGATGCGTGCCGAGCGGATCATCGCCATGAGTCGTCACCCGACCCGGCAGAAACTCGCGCGCGAGTTCGGCGCGACCGACATCGTGACCGAACGTGGCGACGAGGGCGTGGGTCGTATCAAGGAACTAACCCGCGGCGTCGGCGCGGACGCGGTACTGGAGTGCGTCGGCACCCAGGAGTCGATGATGCAGGCGATCCGCTCGACGCGGCCCGGCGGGTCGATTGGCTACGTCGGCGTCCCGCATGGCGTCGAGCTGCAAGGCGAAGAATTGTTCTACGCCCACGTCCGCCTTCATGGCGGGCCCGCGCCGGTACGTCGATACCTGCCCCAGCTGATCGACCTGGTGATGAAAGGTGCGATCGACCCCGGGAAGGTGTTCGACCCGACCCTGCCGCTCGACCAGGTCGCGGAAGGCTACCGAGCGATGGACGAGCGCCGCGCGATCAAGACGCTGCTGCGTCCGTAATGAGGTGAAGTCATGCAGAAACGTGCGTTGGGAAAGAGCGGACTGGAAGTTTCGGCGCTCGGTTTCGGGTGTATGGGCATCAGCTTCGGCTATGGCCCCGCAGCCAGCCGCGACGACGGCATCGCGATCATCCGTGCGGCGGTTGATGGCGGCGTCACGTTCTTCGACACTGCCGAAGCCTATGGTCCGTACACGAACGAGGAGCTCGTCGGCGAAGCGCTCGCGCCTGTGCGCGATCTCGTGGTGATTGCGACGAAGTTCGGGTTCAAGTTCGAGGACGGCAAGCAAGCGGGCCTGGACAGCCGGCCCGCACACATCAGGGAGGTTGCCGAAGCATCGCTCAAACGGCTCAAGACGGATCGCATCGATCTCTTCTATCAGCACCGCGTCGATCCGAACGTCCCGATCGAAGACGTTGCGGGTGCCGTCCAGGATTTGAGTCGGGAAGGCAAGGTCAGGCACTTCGGCTTGTCTGAAGCCGGCGTGCACACGATTCGTCGCGCCCACGCCGTGCAGCGGGTGACAGCGCTACAAAGCGAGTACTCGCTGTGGTGGCGGGAACCGGAACAAGAGGTGCTGCCGACGCTAGAGGAGCTTGGCATCGGCTTCGTCCCGTTCAGCCCGCTCGGCAAGGGCTTTCTGACAGGGAAGATCAACGAGACGACCGCATTCGACAGTACCGACTTTCGCAACGTCGTCCCGCGCTTCACCGCCGAGAACCGGAAAGCGAATCTCGCGTTCGTCGAGTGGCTGACCGCCTTCGCCCAACGGAAGAAGGCGAGGCCCGCGCAGATCGCGCTCGCGTGGTTGCTGGCGCAGAAGCCCTGGATCGTCCCGATCCCAGGGACGACCAAGCGTCATCGGCTCGAGGAGAACCTTGGCGCGGTGGCGATCCACCTGACGACCGACGACCTGGCCGAGATCGATCGCGGCGCCACGGCAATCTCGGTGCACGGAGCGCGGTACCCGGAGCATCTTCAGAAGCTGGTGGGCCGCTGACCGCAGGTCTCGGGGGTGTTGAAGAAGGAGCGACGATGCGGATCGGAATTCTGGGCTCGGGGTTGATGGGTGGCAAGCTCGGTACGCTCTTCGCGCGCAGCGGCCACGAGGTGATCTTCAGCTACGCGCACAGCGATCGGAAACTGAACCGGCTTGCAGCCGAGGCGAAAAACAACGCGCGCGCCGGCACTCCAGCCGACGCGGCCCGCGACGCCGATGCGCTCGTGCTCGCGGTGCACTGGCTGCGGATCGACACGATGTCTTACAGCAGGCGGGCGATCTAGCCGGCAAGATTCTCGTGACCTGCTCGCTGCCGATGAACGCGCAGAACACCGAGCTTGTCGTTGCCCACTCCTCGTCGGGCGCTGAGGAACTGGCGAAGAAGGTTCGCAAAGCCAAGGTGGTCTCGGCGTTCGGCACGGTACCAAGCGAGGTCTTCTTCGGCGTGTTTGACGCGAAGCGCAGAACGCGCCGACCGAGCATGGTCTACTGCGGCGATGACAAGAACGCGAAACGTGTTGCGGCCACGCTGATTCGCGACGTCGGTTTCGATCCAGTCGACGTGGGCGCCCTGCGGGTCGCCCGCGACCTGGAACCGTTCGCTCTGCTCATGGCCCAACTCGCCTACGAGGGTGACGGCGGTCCAGAGGTCGCATACCGATTCGAAAGATTCGCGTGATGAGGGGCCGAATCCTTCAGGACTTTCCCTTCTTCGAAGGTTTCGACTTGCCAGAATCGTTGAGGGCGACCGCTTGGCGAACGAGCGCCTTGAACGCAGGCGCGTCAACTTCTTCTCCTTCGTGGATGTCGATCGCGCGGCGTACGTTTCCCTCGAGACTCGAGTTGAAGAGACGGGCGGGATCTTTCAGAGACGCGCCCTTCGCGAAAGTCAGCTTCACCACACTCTTGTAGGATTCGCCAGTGCAGATGATGCCGTCGTGCGACCAAACCGGGGTGCCAGGTGTGGTTGGTTTGACCCACTTCCACTCTTCGACGACGTCCCGGTCTGCTTGTTTGATGAGCGCGCGCATTCTGCCCAGGGTTTTCCCACGCCAGTCCCCGAGTTCGGCGATTCTTTTCGAGATGAGCTCCGATGCCGACTGGCCTTGGTTCGCGCCCGACTTTTTCATGTTCTCACCGCTTTCTTCACGAGCGCGCCGATCCGTGCCTCGTCGGCGGCGGTCAACTCCGTCAGAGCGAAGGCGGTCGGCCACATGGCGCCTTCATCGAGGTTCGCCTTGTCGCTGAAGCCGAACGTCGCGTACCTCGTCTTGAACTTCTGCGCGCTTTGGAAGAAGCAGACGACGTTGCCGTTCTTGGCATAAGCGGGCATCCCGTACCAGAGTCTCGGCGAAAGGCCTGGCGCGCTGGCTTTGATGATCGCATGAAGCCGCTTGCCTATGGCGCGATCCGGTTCCGGCATCTGGTCGATCTTCGCGAGCACGGTGCTTTCCCCATCCGCATTGTCCGGGCGAGGGCCGCGGCGCGCGGACGCCTTGAGCTCCTGGATGCGCTCCCTCATCGCGACTCGTTCCTCGGCCGTGAATACCTTGAACTTCTTGTTGATCGACGTGGTGTTCTTGGCGGACTTCTGCGTGTCCTTCTTTGGGCTCATGGAAGTTCCAGATTGGGAGAGTTCATCTGTGCCGCTTGCCTCCTTGAGGGCATCGCGAAGCCGTTTCGATCGAATCGGGTTGATTCCCTCCCAAGGAAGGACGGAACGACCGGAACAAATGTGACGACCGCCAATGGTTCAGCGCTCGATGGCCGACAGATCGAGCCGACGGAGCCGGTCTGGATCCGCCAGAATGTCCATCTCAACGACCTTGCCACCCGCAATCGTGAAACCGATCACGGAAAGCAGGCGCCCGTCCGGAAGGCGCGACACGACGCCAATGTTGCCATTCACCAGGACCACCTGATTGGACAACCCGAGCTTCGAGAACGCCGCTGCCTGTGCCACGACCGCCTGAGCCCCGCGCACGAGGCGCGACATGCCCTTCACCGCTCCGCCATCAGCCCGCAGCACGATCGCCGGATCAAGCACGGCGACCAACGCTTCGAAGTCTCCGTCCCGGACCGCCGCGAGAAACGCGTCGACGACGCGGCGCTGCGTCCGCAGATCCGCGTCTGAGGTCGGCGCCTGTCCCTGGACCCGTCGGCGTGCGCGGCTCGCCAGCTGGCGCGCCGCAACGGGTGAGCGATCCACGATTGGCGCGATCTCGTCGAACGTCATGCCGAACACGTCGTGCAGCACGAACGCGAGTCGCTCCGCCGGCTCGAGGGTCTCCAGCACCACGAGCAGCGCGAGTCCGACCGAGTCCGCGAGCATCGCGTCGGATTCCGGATCGCCGGCGGCGCGAGTGATCACGGGATCGGGTACGTGCGTGTCCAAGGGATCCTCCCGGCGCGACGTCCGCGTCCGCAACATGTCCAGGCACACACGCGCGACGACGGTTGTCAACCAGGCTCGTAGGTTCTCGACGTCACTGACATCGGTCCGGCCGAGTCGAATCCAGCTTTCCTGAACGGCGTCCTCTGCTTCGCTCGCCGACCCGAGCATCCGATACGCGACCGCGCGCAAATGACCCCAGTGCTGTTCGAACTGCTCGGCGAGCCACTCAGGCGTCGGCATCGGTCACATTCCTCCGTCGTGGTCCGTCATGGTAGTGACGGACGAAACGTCCATGATGTGACAGAACAGGAGGCAAAGATGAAATTCGTGCTGCTGGTCTATCAAGGGTCCACACCGCTGCCCGGTACGGATCGCTGGAAGCCGCTGTCGGAAGCCGAACAGAAACAGATCTATGCCGATTACGCCGAACTCAACAAGACGGCTGGCGTCACGCCAGGGCTTCCGCTGGGGCTGCCCGACGCGGCGAAGACAGTGCAGGTGCGGGAGGGAAAGACCCACGTCAAAAACGGAACATATTTGACCGAAGGCGCGGCCGGGTATGCCGTGTACGAGGCCGAGAGCATGGAGGCCGCGATCGCGCTGGCTGCGCGGATTCCCGCAGCCCGATTGGGCGGCGCGGTGGAGATCCGGCCGGCCGAGAAATACTGGTGATACGGTCTTGGTTCTGTCGACGGCATGAACATGAAATCAATTGCATACTGGGCGGCGACGACGCTCATTGCTCTCGAGACATTCGTCGGTGGCATCACGGACCTGCTGCATGGCGGGACGGAACTCATCGCCGGCCCGCCGGTCGTCGGAATCGTCACGCATCTGGGCTACCCCGTGTACATCCTCAGCATTCTGGGAGTCTGGAAGCTCCTCGGCGCTGTGGTCATCGTCGCTCCGGGCTTGCCACGGCTGAAGGAGTGGGCGTACGCAGGTATCTTCTTCGAACTGAGCGGTGCGGCTGCGTCGTACGTCCTGCATGGCGAGATCACGAGCGACTTAGCCGCTCCGCTGATCTTGATCGCCCTGGCGATGATTTCATGGGCGCTGCGACCCGAAGGCCGTGTGCTTGGCGTTTTGTTTCCAATCAGAACTAACGCGCACGTAGCGTTGAAGGCGACGACGCGTGGCTGAGAGTCAATCGCGCCGACATCTGCGGGACGCCGCATCAGGCGCTCGAACGAGCTCGGGCAGATCGCCATTCGCGTCGTCGAAGGATGTATGCGATAGCGGTGAGCGTCACGCCGAGTGCGGCGCTGGACAGATCGACGTAGTGCCCCACGCTATCCGGCTCGCCCCATCGCATCGCCGGGAGCAGATGCAGCGCTTCGGCAAAGTGACTCAGCACCACGACGACGAGACACGTTGCGCCAACAAGCTGAAGTACTGCCGACATAGTTTTGCGCGTAACGAGCACGGCAACCGAATACAGGAGCAGCAAGAAGACGGGCACGGACCCGACCAATACCTTCACCAACATCGGGTTCATCGCGTCACCATTCAAACGCACGGCACCGCGCACTTGCCGGAGGCGTTTGTCAGCTGCAGCACATAGGATGCAGGTCGGAGCGATGGATCGATGGGAGTCACGCTGAGCGTCAGGGTTTGGCTGCTCAGGACGCCTGAAAACATCGCGGGCGGCGCTGGGTTGATGCTGATGGGACCCACCTCGATGCGATACGTGCCATTGACCTCGAACGTGCCGTCAGCGTGAACGACCGGCGGCGGAAACTGACCGTGGCCGCAACCGACGACCAGATCGCAGCCGTCAACTGCCACGGACAGACATGCGCCGTCGCCGGACCAGCGGCCCGTGGGCAAGGTCGTGTCGCGAGGCTGCGTCGGTGTCTCGGCGCAGGCCTCAACCAGAAGACAGACAAGACCGGCCGCGACCATTCGCGTCAGCCACGCTCCCGCGCCGGCGAATCGGTTGTCATCCATCGACGGCATCGCTGCACGGCAGTTGGGCAGCGGCGAAAGACGCGCCGATTCTGGTTGCGTCCAGGTAGCTCCGGGAGAAATTGTGCCGGTGGAGATTTGAGATCCTGGCATCGAGCACGGTGTTCGAAGCGGGTTCCAGTCTCTCGGTCGACGTGGTCGGCCACGATGCCGATCGGTATCCGGCGTTCCGCCATGATGTCCTGCACGCGCACGTGCCGCCAGATCGGCAGCACATCCTGCTCAAGGATCCGCCGTTGTTCCGACGAGCTGCCCTTCTTCTCCGTGGCCTTCTTGTCGAGGCGACGTCTCCGCCGCGGGCTCCCGGTTCATTTCCATCACAAGAGCGCGCCGGCAATCCCGACACGGCGCGAGTGTCACGATCGGGGAAGCCGATATATACGGGACGCAGTGTCGCGGAACATCGCGCTGCGATCACTCGCCGAGAAATCCTTCGTCAGCTTCTTGAACTGGTTCCACAGCACCGTGTAGGAACACGAGAGTCTGTCGACCGGGAAGTTGCTTTCGAACATGCAGCGCGCTGGTGTGAAGCGGTCGATCATGTAAAGGTACCAATCCCGGTTTGCCGCAAGCAATTCGTCGGACGTGGGCGGTTGTGTCCGCTCGTGCCAACCGTAGCCGTTTACCACCATCTGGATGCCGCCCACCTTGGCCACGACGTTCGGGCACCGCGCCAGTTCCGCGACGGCAGACTTCCAAGCAGCGAATACCTGATCACGCCGCCCGGCGTACTGTCCAACCCCAATCGGTCCGCCGAGATGGTTGAAGATGATCGTCGTGTCCGGAAACGCCTTCGCCAGATCAGTCAACTCCGCGATTTGCGTGTGGTACACCCAGCCCTCGAACGACAACCCGTAGGTGCGCAAGTGCGCGTAACCGCGCCGAAAGGCGGGATCGAGGAGCAGGTGCGGCACCACGGCTGGTCGGTTGGATCCGCGCGTCGCCACGGATCCATTCGGCAGCACGCCCGGCTCCGCCCACGCTCCACCGTGACGGATGCCGCGGAAGCGCTGCGGGCTTGCGGCGATCTGGGCCTCGAGCACGGGCGCGACGCGGTCGCCCAGCCGCAAGTCTGCCGCACCGACAATGCCTGCGGCGGCGCGCAGATCGCCATATCGCCCGTTGGCGCTCTCTGCCGCGATACCTTGTACGAACTCGGTCTCGCCGACAACCCTGAACTCTTCGGGGCCGTCGGCACGATACATCGACCCGCACTCGATGAACACGGTCTGACGCAGGTTGTGCCCTTTGGCGTCCGCGACGAGCTGCGCGAGAAGGTACCGCTCAGGGGTGCGGTCAGCTACGTCCCAGAAATGATGATGCGGGTCGACGATAGCCAGCTGTGGCTCGAGCGCGGCCTCTCGAGTCAGCGCCAGCCAGTTCTGATTGGCCGTTGTCGGTGAGTCCTGCGCGGTGGCGCTCGATGGCGCCACCCTGGCCGTCGCCACAACTGCGACCGCACTCTTCAAGAAGCCACGACGCCCGACGGATAGTCTCTTCGTCGCCATCTCTGGAGTCCTCCTATGGAGACCGCCAAGAGCCCAAAGCATCTTCTTAGTCCGCTATCGATGCATCACTGTCCGCGTCAGCGTCGTGGTGCCTTTGGCTTCCGATGGCGCCTGGCCCAAATCGCTAAACACTTGGATCGGGGGCGACTGTCGAATCCCATCGGTCTTCTGAGCTCCCCTGCGCAGAAACCGCCACACCGACGTTGGATCGGCCGACGTCGACGATCTCGACTTCCGCGATCGGCTCCGCTGCGAGCAGAACTGCCAGAGCTCCCAAAACTTCCCTGCGCAGAGCGATCTCGTTCAGAGAGGATAAGCCAGAGTCGCGGGTTTCTGCGCGCAGAAATCGGTTTCGGATCGACTGAAGATCGGAGGGCAGAAGCGATTCGTCCTCATCAACGGCTGAAGTGTGAGCGCACCGGTGTAACAACGCCCTCCAGCGACGTAGTGCTCACTGCGGAGGCAGTGAGGCGACGTACGCGGAAATCGCGATGATGTCGTCTTCGGCGAGATTGGTGACGACAGCCTTCATCAACGCCGCCGCCTTCCCCGCGCTCGAGCCGTATCGCATATCGAACAGCTGCCGCGCGACATACAGCGGCTGCAGGCCCGCGAGCCTCGGAACTTCGCCCAGCCCTTTCAACCCTTCGCCGTGACAGATTGCGCATTGCACCGTCTTCCCGGACGCTCCGCCTTTGACCAACGCTTCGCCTCTGGCGATGCTGCCAGGTGGCACGTACGCGATGAAACCGGAATGCGGGTCCCGGATTTCCGTGCGGAACGGGTCCGCGGGGATTTGAAGGATACGACGTCCGATCGGCTCGGTGCCTCCGTCGGGATGGAGTTGACGATGACGGCCCGCGGCGGCGATGAACGTCTTGGGCGGCGTCGCGGTCTCGATCACCTTCACCCAGACGGTGGGCTTCAAGGCGGCGAAGTATTCGGCGGCCTGGCGAACGTCGTCGTCCGACGCAGCCCGCGCGATCGGACCCATGCGCGCGTCGTCCTTGCGCGTGCCCGCCTTGTAGTACGCCATCTGTCGGATCAGGTACTCGGCGGGCATGCCGGCGATGTCGGCGGATTCCGGGTGGCCCTGGCCGGACATCAGATGGCACGAGCCGCACGCCATGGCGATTCCCGTATCGCCTCTCACTGACCGCGGCGCAGCGGGGTGTTCATCGGGGAACCAATCCGGCGGAGTCGCGTTCCCGGCGATCGTGGCGGCGTCGTACTCCTTCGCGCTGCCGGGCGCTTTTACGATGCCTTCCGGCCGCACGGCGGTCGGCTGAATCTTGTCGGGGATGTTGAATGCCCAGTCGGGAAGTCCCGCGGGGACGGTGAGCGCTGCCTGCGCGTTGAGCTCCCGCACGATGAGGGAGAGGGAAGCGAAGGCGCACACGAGGACGGCGATGCGGACGAACGTGTTTGCTCGGGGGGTTCGGCGGATCACGGCGGATCTCCTCTTCGGCTCGCGACGAAGGTCGGCTGTAAGCTGCCCCGGCAATGGTGACGAAGTCTACCAGAACCGTCAGGTTAATCGCGGCGCTTGTCGATTCCCGCCGCCTCGCTTGCACGACAGCAATGTACGAGTGGCTCAACGAAGCGAGGACTTCGGCCTCGCGTTGAAGACGCGGAGCCGCTCGGAATCAGCCGCGAGCGGCGGCGACAGGATCTTGATCGCGATCCAGCACTTCAGCTTCGGGTCGCCCGAAACACTGCCTCGATCCCGCCTTCGCCGATCTGGGCGGTGATGTCGTAAACGCCGACGCGCGTGCCCGGAGCGAGGGCCAATCTCGGGTGATTAGTTTACTTTCCAGCCTGAACGCGCATATGTTTTGTATTGTGCATCGCGGTGCCAGGTCAGTCGGTGCGACGCGACGACGATTCTGTGCGGAACCGTATTAGCTCGATGACTGCGATAGTCAGCGCATGGTCGCTGACGTGTGGTGCCGCTGGGCCTATCCCAACTCCGACTCAGGCAGGAGCAGCCGACGACGTTGCGCGTCGGTCAGGTCGTTACGGTGCAGTCACACGACGCGAGGCCGTCGTTGGTTCCGCTGGCACGGCACTGGCGTTGATAAAGCGATCAAACGGGCGAAGCACCCACACGTACGTGTATCGAGCAGTAAGCGTCGGCAATCACACTGGTCGTCGAGCCGACGAACCTGCACGATGGCGACTGCATAAGCTGCGTGACAACGCACTACGACCTCAGCGTCGTTCGGTAGGTCCACCGACTCACGTGCTATGAAGGCAGTCGAAGTGACCTGGCTAGATGGCCGCGCGTGGAGGCAGGCTGTTACCTGCGAGGCAGTGAGAGCCGTCTACTCCAATCCGAGTTAGATTGCCTGCACAGAGTTGCCGACCGGCAATAGCGAAGAGGTCTAACGGTGATGACTGACGTAGCTAAACACTTTATCGCCCAGTCGCGCGGCTTCCTCAGCTCTGATTATCTCCCGAAGATTGAGCGCTGTCTGGAAGTCTTGAGTGATGAGGACGTGTGGTGGCGCGCGAACGAAGGCTCGAACAGTATCGGCAATCTGTTGCTACATCTTGAAGGCAGTACGCGGGCGTGGATTATAGGCGTAGCCGGCGGCTTCCATAACCCGCGGGATAGGCAGCAAGAATTTGATGAACGTGAACAAATACCGCGCGCGGAGTTAATGTCCCGGCTCAGACAAACGCTGACCGAAGCAGACGGAGTTTTAGCCCGCCTTGAAGTCGAAGTATTACTTGAGCCGCGGCAGGCGCGAGGCGAGGAGGTCACGGTCTTGTTGGCTGTGTATCATGCGGTAGAGCACTTTTCGATGCACACGGGGCAAATCATCATGCTGGCAAAAATGCGGTCGGGTGATCTGCGACTCCCGGATTAATTAATACAGCCTTCGCATCCAGGCGCAGGTTGGACACGTCGCGCCGGAGATGATGAAGACCTACAGCCACATTCGACGGCAGCGCTCAACGAAGCAGCGGCTGCGCCGGAGCCGTCGAAGTCGTCCAGGCACGATAGCAACCAGACGCTCCGCAAACTGATTGTGCGCAGCCTCGATCGGATCGCGTTGTTCGAATGCCTCGACGATCCTCAGCACCTTCTGGAAAGTCTGACGTAGAAGTCGGAAGTCCAAATTCTGAAGCTTCAAGACGCACTCGCCCAGCGCAGCACGCGGAGCACTCGAAGGGTGTTCCAGCGGCTCGGCTCGCCGGCGCGACCTTCCATCTCGAAGTGCACGGGGCCCGGATGCGGGTTCTCGAGCGGCCAACGCCCGTGCTCGTCCCGCGTCTTCCGTACCAGATCGATCGCTTCGGCCATGCGGTCGTCGGGTGCGACGCCGGCCCGCCGCAGGTAGTCCAGTCCCCACAGGATGTCGTAATGCCAGCGCGTGGGGAACGAAATCTCGGTCCACGCAGCCGTAAACGTCCCTCTTGCTGAGCAACCGGCCTGTGTCTTGCGATCTATGAACCAATTGGTGCTGTCAGTGGTAGCCGACGAATCGCGCACCGAGTAGGAGACGACTGCGCACCGGCCGACACGGGAGCCGGGCTGTATGGCCAAGACCGTACCCAGACACTACGAATTGTCAGCCGCTTGCGGCTAGCGAACGCCACATCACTCGTGCCGCAGGGCTTCCATGGGATCCACGCGCGACGCACGATTGGCGGGCACGTAGCAGGCTGCAAGGGCGACCGCCACCCAGATGACAGCTCCCGCGACGTGAGTAGAAGCAGTGCCCGGGCGAATGCCGGCCTGCACCGAGGCAAGCGCGCGGATCGCCGGGACCGCAAGGACCTCGCCGATGACGACGCCGACGACCGCGATCGCCAGACCATGCAACACCACATCGCGAAAAATCGCGCCCCGCCCAGCGCCCAACGCCATCCGAACGCCGATCTCCTGCGTCCGAAGACTTACGCGATACGCCATGACACCGTAGAGGCCAATGGCTGCGAGAACCAATGCGAGCAGGCCAAAACCAGAGAGGACCGTCGCCATCCAGCGAACGCCTGTGAACGACCGATCGATGTAGGTGCTGAGCGGCTCCACCGCATAAACGCGGATGTTCGATCCCATAGCGAGAAGGGTCTGGCGCACGGCCAGCACCATGCTCGCCGGGTCCGTGCCGGTTTCGAGCAGTATGGCGGTGAGGCCGCCGTCGTACTGTCGCGCGAACGGTCGATAGAATCGGGGCTGTGGCGGTTCGCCAACATCGCGGACGGCCGAGTCGCGTACGACGCCGATTACGACCGATGCTTGTGGGGCCTGGCAGCCGATCAGTACCCGTTCCTCGATCGGAGATGTGTTGGGCCACAAGCGCTTTGCGAGGCTGTCCGTGATGACAATGGTGGACGATTCGCGAGGCAGGTCGATCGACGTGAAATCGCGGCCCGCAATCATTCCGATACCCATCGTGTGGAAGTACCCGAGATCGATCGCATTGGTCGAAACGTGCAGCTGCGGGCCGCCGGACAACGATACGCAATCGGTTCCGGACGGCATCAACGGTAACGCCGATGTCTGCGACGCGCTCAGAACGCCGGGCAATGCTCGCAGGCGGTCGAGCGCCTGTGCGTAGAGCTCGCGGCCAGTCTCAGGTGTTGATGCGGAGGGAAAGTAGATGTACGCGTAGAGCCGCCCGCTGATGGCGAAGCCAGGATCAGTGACTTGCAGCCGACGCAGCGTCTCTATCACGCTGCCGGCGATCAAGAGCAACACGAACGAGAGCACGACCTGGGTGACAAGCCCGAAGGGACGCCGACGCCTGATTGAGCCGCCAATTTCCCCTTTGAACGCTGCGACTCCGCTGCTCTGCGATCCTCGCCACGCAGGTACCAGCCCGCAGACAAGTGTTGTCGCGAGCGAGAGGATCGTCGCGAACGCGATGACGCGACCGTCGAGTGACAAATCCAGCTCGATGGGGAAGGTCGATCGCACCGAGGGCATGACACGTTCGAGGATTCTGGTCGTCCAGCCTGCCAGCACGAGGCCGCTTGCGCCGCCGCCGATAGCCAGCACGAGGCTTTCCGTCAGCAGCTGACGTATCAGGCGAGATTTCGTGGCGCCGAGTGCCTGTCGTATGGCCAGTTCGCGCCGGCGCAGGGACCCGCGCACGAGCAAGAGGTTGCCGACGTTCACGCACGCGATGAGCAGAACGACGCCGACGACGATCATGAGCAGCGATGCGCTCAGGCTGACGAGGCGCCGGCCACCAGGATTTGGGATTCCACGTATTGGTTCTGCCACGATCGGCGGCAGCGGTTCCGCTGACGCGCCGTGCTCGGCGACGAGTTGTGCTTCGATGCCGTTTAGTTCTGCCGACGCCTGCCCCGGCGTCGCGTCCGAACGTAGACGGCCGAAGACCATGACAAGCCGGCGCGACCGGTTGTCGAGCATCGCCGCCAGCCGTGGGCGTGTCCGCATCGGCACCCAGATGTCTGTGCGATACGGTGCGAAGATCCCTGTGAAAGCGCGCGGTGCGACGCCCACGATCGTGTAGGACTGCGCCTCTGATCCGATTCTGCGCCCAAGAACGTCAGCACTTCCGCCGAATCTGTTCTGCCAAACCGCGTAGCTGATGACAGCAATCGGCTCCGTCTCGCTCGTGAACCATCGTCCAAGGGCGGGCACAACGCCAACCACTGAACCGTAGTTCGCGGACACGACCTCGGCAGCCACGAACTCGCTCACACCATCGACTTCCAGATCCGATTCCATCGGGAATGATGCCGTGAGGCCCGAGAGAAGACGCCCGTGTGCCTGCAGATCCTGGAAGTCTGGATAGGAGAAGTACGCGCTGGTTCCGCGACTGAGCATCAACAGGCGCCCCGGGTCAGCGCCGGGCAACGGTCGAAACAGCACGCTGTTCAACGCGCTGAAAATAGACGTATTCGCACCTATGCCAAGGCCGAGGCAGAGTACCGCGAGCACCGCGAAGCCCGGTGATCGCTTGACTTGTCGAATGGCGTACCGCAGGTCGTCGCCGAGATCTTCGAGCAGACGGACGCCCCGAGCATCCCTGTGCTCCTCCTTGACTTGGTCGAATCCGCCCATCTCCAGCCGTGCTCGCCGCAGCGCTTCGTCGTGCGCCAGGCCGTTCGCGACGTGGCGGTCTATCAGTCGTTCAAAATGAAAACGGAGCTCGTCGTCCAGGTCCTGTTCTACGGTACGGCGTCGGATGAGCGACCGAAGCCTGTGCGTGAGATCGGTGAACATCGCTGCCTCCGGCTACACGCTTTCCAGGACTTGCGCGACGACATCGGTCAACGTGCGCCAAGCGCTGATCTCCGCCTCCAGGTGGGAACGGCCGCGCTTGGTCAGCTCGTAGTACTTCGCGCGCCGATTGTTGTCTGACGTACCCCATGAAGCCTTGATCCATCCACGACGCTCCAAGCGGTGAAGGGCCGGATAGAGCGACCCTTGCCGGATGGTCAGGCTGGCTCCGGAGATCTGTGCGAGCCGTTCGGAGATGGCCCACCCGTGCCGTGGCTCCAGGGCCAGCGTCTTGAGGATGAGGAGGTCGAGCGTACCCTGCGGAAGACCAGTGTGGGGCATCGGCATCATTAGACCCTTGTACTTCGACAAGAGGCTAGCGCGTCTCATGTCGAAGTGCAAGACGAGCGCGACCGGATTCGAAGACAGCGAATCACACCGGATTGTGCTGGATGGGTGGCCTCGAGACTCACCCTTCGAGATTGCGCCGGGTACGTCGGTCCGAGAAGGAGCAAGGAGCAAACGCACTCAATTTTTCAAGAGCCGTGGGGATATCAGCACAGTCGCCTTCCGCCTCAATTACTCGCGACTAACGCCGATCCATTAACCGGCGCCCTTTCCAGCCGTTTCGCCGTGACGAACGTGGTATGTTGCGCGTCATGATCCGCCAGATCGCGCCCCAGTTCTTCACAATAGACCTGCCTGCGACCCTCGCGTACTACAACGAGAGACTCGGCTTCGACTGTGTCGGCACTTGGCAGGACCCGCCGGTCTATGCCATCGTCACGCGAGACGAACATCGGATCCACTTCCGCTGCGCCGAGCCGCCCACGGCGAATCCCGAGAAGTACGACGACGAGCTGCTCGACGCGTACCTGTTGGTTGATGATGCGGACGCGCTATACGCGGAGTACGCTGCTCGCGGTGTCGAATTCACGCGAGCGCTTGCGAACACACCGTGGCACTCGCGCGAATTCGTCGTGAAGGACTGCGATGGCCGCCTACTCGCCTTCGGCGCGAATCCGGCATAGCCACCGGCCACGCATCCCCGATCACGAGCGACTTGCGCCCGTGTAGAGGATCGGTAACGGAAACGCCGACCAGCCGACCGTGTATTCCGTCAACAGAACGCGACTTATCATTACGGATCCATTGGCCACGGTGTGCTTCGTCGAGGTGTTTCGCCAATGCAGCCACGTGCGCCGTCAACGTGCTTGCCGCCTCCAAGTGGCGAGGATAGAGTGCCTCGATGAGAGCCCTGCTGCGCACGTTGCAAGCTTGTTCTACGACCGCGTTGTGTTCGGTGATGACTGTGACGGCGCAAGCGTGCGCACCCGTGGCCACTCCGGTGGCCCCTGCGAATGCAGGCGGGCAACCTGCGATCCTCGGACAGGGTGTGGTGTTTCAGACGTCGGTTGTCCCACAACCTGACGAAGATCTGGCAGCGGCGTGCAGGTACGAAATTACTCTGACGAGCCGGTCACGGCGTGTCCAGGGAGTCTGGGTCATCTTCGAGCGCAGTCGCGACACGCTCCGTTACTACCAGGATGCCGACGTTCGAGCGTTCTCTCGACGTCACGACCTGGCTCTTCTCTTCCCATTCCATTGCCGGTCGAAATCCGAGACGGGAGGGGATATGAACGTGGACCCGTCAAAGGGGATTGGGCGCGCGTTGTTCACAGCACTGATCCAGTTGGGGCAGAGTTCAAACCACCCGGAATTGGCATCGGCCAAGCTGATCCTGCTGGGCTTCTCAGGAACGGGCTCCCTGGTTGGAAGGTTGGCAGAGTTTGCACCGGACCGGGTTCTGGCGGTCATTTCCACCAACCCCGGACATTTCGACCCACTTGGCGTGGACACGATAAGCCTTTCGCCCAAAGCAGTTGCGATACCACAGCTGATTCTTACCGGCAGTGCGGATGCGGTATCTGGCACCCAGCGACCCTATGGATACTTTCGGAAGCACTTCGATCAGGGTGCACCTTGGACCTTCGTCGTCCAGAACAAGGTGCCGCATTGCTGCATCATGAACGCCAAGGACCTGATTGTGGAGTGGCTGGATGCCGTTGTGGTTCAGCGGGCAACACGGCCCAGAGGTTGGTATGGCTTCATCGAGACCAGGCCGAGTGAAGCGACGGACTGCCCTGATCAATCTCCTCCGATTCGTTCCTCTTGGTGTCGCAGCACAAAGGACGATTGGGGTGGCGAGAATTGGTCGGTCAACACAGCAAGAGTCGAGCGGGGTCCGAATCCACCACAAGGGATGATGCCGGCAGGCTGGCTGCCTACTAAGAGGTTTGCGAAGCAGTGGGTCTCGTTCGTGACACAGCCTGAACATCTAGTCATGTTGCCACCCTGATCCACATCTTAATCGAGCTTCTGACGGAAGTTCTCGCGACTGATCTCCAGGCCAATCCGTGCCGATGCGCCAAGAAGACCCAGGGGTTCATGAAAGCTGGTCTCCTGAACCCGGAGAATCTCCTGTTTGCTCGGGAGCATGTCACCAAGGTCAACGAAGTGGCGCCGAAGAAACACCAGGAACTGAACGCGCTGCACGAGGCGTATGCGGAGATCCATCGCGCGCACCCGTTCCAAAGCCCGCCCGACTTCGCGGCGTCGCTGAGAGAGCTGCTCAATCGGGTGGAGTTCAGATCGAGCGTGGAGATGGACTGATGCGGAAATATGTCGTGGTGACACTTGTTGCCGCGGTGTTTGGCACCGGCTGCCAGCCAGCCGCCGATCGTTTCGATCCTCAGGAGATCATTGCGCTCGAGCGGGGGGCGCTCGACCGGTGGGGCAAAGGCGATCCGGGGGGATTCTTCGACCTCATGGCCGCCGAGCAGACGTACTTCGACCCGATGACTGACAAACGGATCGATGGTCAGGATTCGCTGAAGAAGTACATCGCCCCGTTTACTGGAAAAATCAGCATCGAGCGCGTCGAGATGATCGACCCCAAGGTCCAGCGGGCTGGGGATCTCGCTGTCCTGACGTTCAATCTGATCGACTATGGCGCGCAGGTCGCGGGAGGGCCCAAGACAACGGCGCGCTGGAACTCGACCGAGGTGTATCGACGGATCAACGGATCTTGGAAGATCGTTCACTCGCACTGGTCGTACGTGAAACCCGACATCAACGAGACTGAAGACGTACGTGAAGCCGATGCCCGGGCAATTCGAGAATCCGAGACAAAATGGGCACAAGCTTGGGCCGCGAAGGACCTCGACGAGATCGTGAGTCACTACGCCGACGATGCGTCTGTCGACTTGGCGAACATGCCGATTTTGAACGGCCAGGATGCGATCCGTGCGGCCCTGAAGCAGCGGCTCGCGGATCCGAATTTCGCCTTGACGTTGGCGCCCGCTCAAATCGAGGTTTCAAAAGGGGGAGACCTGGCGTATGCGCGCGGCGGGTACTCGGTAACGTTGACCGACGCGACGACAAAGCGACCGGCGACCCACAAGGGGAAGTACGTTGTCGTCTATCGAAAGCAAGGTGACGGCCGCTGGAAAGCCGTTCACGATATCAACAACCGCGACACACCGTAGCCGGCGAGTTGCGGGCGCTCACACCCCACGTGTTGTCAATAAGGAATTCTGAACTGGTCGCCAATAAAATCGCCGGTGCCATGTCCGTCACTGATCGTGAGATGCGAGATGCGACCGGATGACGCACGCCGCCTTTCTGGAAATACATCACGCTGCCGTGCGAGGTAACGCAGCCAAGGACTACACGGCTTCAGTCGTTGAGGCATGGGCGCGGACACCGACGGTCGCGCCGGTGTCGAGATCGATGGCGTACTTTTCGATACTCGCGCGGCGGTTGATTCAACTGTAGAACGGATGACTCGCGGCCGTCGGGAAACCCGTGGTCGCGGCCCAGATGCTCGGCGGTCGATCGCGTTTGTGTTTGCCCATCGCCATAGGCAGAGTGTACAGCTCACGCGCACGTCTTGATCTGTCAACGCGGCTGCTAAGATCCCAGTGGTAGAAATAGCCGACGCGCCTGACGGGCACTTTGGCAGCAGGGGGCGTTACATGCGCACGCGCATAGGGATCGGCGCCACATTCGGCAGCGCTTTCCTCGGAGCCTTGATGGCACACGCGGCCTTGCAGACCCCAGCCGCACCCGCCGTCGACGAGACCGTTTTTCGCGAGTACGCGGGCGTCTATCAATGGGGACCGAATGCCTTCGTGTATCTCCAGATGTGGGATGAGGGCAAGCCAGGTCAACTCGTCGCGTTTGACGAATCCGGCGAGGTTCGGACGCTCTACCCGACGGAGCGCGACCACTTCTTCGCCGGTCCTGGCGTCTCGGTTTCGACTTCCATTGAATCGCGAATCGAGTTTCAACGCGCCCGCGGCAACAAGATCGCCTCGCTGACCTGGCAACGCGGGGGTGTGGCCCCGCGCCTGGCCAAACGGGTCGACATTGAGAAACGTGAGGACATCGACTTCTCGAATGGCGACGTTCGGCTCGCCGGCACGCTCATCAGTCCGGCCAGAGGCGGGAAGCACCCTGCGATCATTCTCGTGCATGGCTCCGGTGCCGAGAATCGAGAATACATCCTTCCCTTTGCGCGGTTCCTTATCCGCCGCGGCATCGCGGTCCTCGGGTACGACAAGCGGGGTGTGGGCGGGTCGACCGGGGACTGGAAGACGGCGTCGTTCGACGATTTGGCGGGCGACGTCGTGGCCGCGTTCAATTGCTTGAAGACGCGCCGCGACATCGACGCCAGTCAGATAGGGCTGTTAGGCGTGAGTCAGGCGGGATGGATCATGCCGCTCGCCGCCATCCGTGCGAAGGACATGGCGTTTCTGATCAGCATCTCCGGTGCAGGCATACCAGGCGCCGAGACAACGATCGATCAGGCGCAAAACGAAATGACAGCTAGCGGTATGCCGTCAGAGGTCGTCGAACAGATCGTCGGCCTGATGAAGCTCCAAAATCAAGTCGCCCGAACGGGCCAGGGGTGGGATGAGTACGCCGCAACGCGCGAGAAGCTCGTCGCACGTGCGCAGGCTGCGGGAGTTCAATGGCCGCCGCCAGACCTGTTCCCGGCAACACCGGACCATCCGTATTGGCAGTTCATCCGCCGCTTGTACTTCTACGATCCTGCGCCGACGCTGCGTCAGCTCCAGGTGCCGACGCTCGCGCTATTCGGGGAATTGGACAACAACATCGTCGCCGGGAAGAACAAGGCGGCCTGGGAGGCAGCACTGAAAGCTGGTGGCAATCGAGACTACGCGCTGAAGGTCTTGCCGAAGGCGAATCACTACCAGTGGGAGGCCAAGGTCGGAAGCAACGCCGAAATGGCATCGTTGAAGCGATTCGTGCCGGAGTACTTCACGACAATTCAAGATTGGCTCGGGAAGCACATCCGAGGCTTCGGAGCGTATCGGTAGCGGCAGGGCGGTGATTCGAGTCGGTCGCATGAGCGGTTCTGTGCTCGTCCGTTGGACATTTCTCGCCAGCGGGCTGCTCGGCGCTTCGACGGTTGCGCGCGCGCAGGACTGGACCTTCGACGCGCGCGACATCGCACTGGGCGGTCGCGGCAGTAACCACGACATCGCGACCGAGATGATCGGCGACGAGCGGCCGTACCGCGCGATCGTGCTGCCGTTCGGCCTCATGCAGGTGCTCGGGCACCGGGACGTGTTCGACCCCGATTCCTCGCACTTCGACCCGGCGCGCGCCGTCGAGTATGCCGCGAGCCCGATCCACTTCATCATCGGCCGCGACTCGACGTCGACGACGGGGCGCTTCATCACCGACATCCGCAACGCGACGCTGAGTCGCGATCTCAACGCCTACCAGGGCGTCACGCTGCCAACGAGCATCCACGCCGAAGGTCTGGTATCGCCGCGATGGGGCCACACGATCAAGTTGAAGCAACATCGCGATGGTGCGTTTCACGGCGTGTATGTCGGCGCGGGACCGTACTTCGCGATGGCGTCCCAGAGCCGCGTCGATCCGCAGCTCGTAAACATCCTGTCGAACACGACGCCGGTGTTCCTGCCGAATTCGTTGATGGCGATCACGAGCCACGCCCAGGAGCAGATCGCGCTGGCGATCATCGGCGGGTACCGGGCGCGGTTTCGTGTGACGGAGAACGCAGCCTCGCCGCGCGATGGGTTGTACGTGGCCGCGAATTACAACTACCTTCACGGGTTCGAGTTCGACGACTACGCGCTCGCGATCCGGCTCGCGACCGACCGCGCCGGCCTGCTGACGCCAATCGCCTCGCCTCTCACCTTCACGCGACTTCGCTCGACGAGCGGCCGCGGGTTCGCCGTCGATGTGGGCGTGGGTGCCGTCGTCGATCGCTGGGAGTTCGGATTCGGAGCGAACGGCCTCGCGAACCGAATCGACTGGCGCGACGTCACGCCGACCGGGTTTTCGCTGGCGACCCTGTTCGGCGGCAACAGCACATTGGCGGAAGCGACGGCGGCGACGATCGGTCCCATGCGGTTGGAGCTGCCGCCGGAGTACCGCGGCAATATCGGATACGTGACCGACGGCTGGTCCGCGCGCGGCGACGTCGGCCACGGCTTGCTCGGGATGACGGTCCACGCCGGCGTCGAGCGGCACCTCACACGAGTCGATCTGCGCGGCGGGGTTCGCTACAGCTTCGAGCAGTGGAATCCGACGGGCGGTCTCGGCTTCGCGCTCACCGATCGCGTCGGTCTCGACGTCGCCGCCTTCGGCACGTCGGCCAATCTCGAACGCAAACGCCTGCTCGCGCTGGCCGCATCGATCCGCATCACCACACGGTCAACGACGGAGCGCGAGCGTTGAGGCGAGCGCGCGGTGTCCGCGGCCGCTGGCGGCCAGTATGGGCACCGGTATCGCACGTCGCTGAATCACTCCGATACGACACCCACGCGGGTCCTGTCACCCGGCAGCCCACAGGCGCTCAGGCACTGGTCGGCCCGGGGACGCCTCTGTGTGACGGCGCCGACATCCACGGCGCTTCGTGACGGCACCATCGGACGTCAATCTGCATTCTGTTCTTTGGTGGCGATCCGTTCGGCCGCGACCTCGCATACCTCGTCCGGTCGGTGGCCGCGGGCAAGATCGATCTCTCACTCGCCGGTGAGCTGCGTGGGACCAAATGCCCGCGGCCTTGGAGCGACTTCGGAACCGCGATGTGGCCGGAAGCTCGCCCTCACGGTCGGCAGTTAGTGCTGGTCGCTGTTCAAATACCGACGAGTCGCCAACGATTTTCGAACCGGGCCTGAAAACATACTGGATCACCGCGTGGCGTTTATCGCGACGTTGGACGTAGGGCTGACGCGTCCGTAGCCGAGGTCAATGGCTCACTGTTGTGGAAGATCCTTCAACAGGTACATAGCCGAGGACAGGTAATAGTCTCGGGCGATTGCGTTGATCTGCCGCTCGCCCACCGCCCTCGCCGTGGATCACGATCACGTTGCTGGACGAGTAACCAACGGCCACGAACACGCCGTCCGTCACCCGGATCACTTCCTTGCGGAACTCATTCGACTGTGCCCGTAATTTCTCGCGGCCGGCACAATCCTGGGCCGCCGCAGAAACACACCAGGCGAAGAGCATCGTTAGCGCCAGGTCCGATGTCCGACAGGCCGAAGCCCACATCTGCGATCCTCCTGGTTCTAAGTCCGTCCGATCGCACCACCGGACGAGTGCCATTTGAGGTTTACCTAGAAGTCCTCCTACGCTGCGGGATCAGGTTACTCACGTCACACCCGAGTTCTGCAAGACGCCGCAGATGATAGCGCTTCAGTTTCGCCGTGTTCATTCGGTCGAAGTAGTCGGTCCAAGATCCCTGAATTCCACGCCGTTGCGGAGCATGTGGTCACGGCAAGAGCAAATTAATGCACCGTACACGCTGCCTCGGCAACGAGAATCTGGTCGCAACCGACCCTACGGGTGTAGTATGCCGCCGACATCGCGACCCCATTTCCGCGTCGGCTCAATGATTCACCGAACTGTCTTCGATATGCCGGTTACTGGGCCAGACCCCGCAGTTGCACCGGAGAAGATGCCGGCCTGGACGCATCCCAAGACACCCAGGGGCGATCGGGATCTGAAGGGCAAGTGGGCGAGCGCCGACACCATCCACTACAGAGCAACGGTCGACGACCCGACGATCTACACGGGCACGCGAAAGGTGGCGTTGCCGCTGCGGCGCAATCCCGACTATCGAATCTACGAGTACGCCTGTCACGAGGGTAATTTACGCGCTTCTCAATTTCATCCGAGGCTCTCAGTTTCCATCGGGCGCTGAAGCCAAAACAGTGACAGTCGAAATTCCGCGGTTTCCAGGATTGAACCTCAGCGTCGTCGGCGTCGTGCGTGGTCGCTCCCCTCTCGCGCAAGAGGTGACTGTATGCGTGAAGTTTTGAAGGCGATTGTTATATGTCTCGTTGCGCCGACCGCAGCCTGGGCACAGGCGTCGCTTGCTGGCGCCGTGAAAGACACGTCGGGCGCCGTACTGCCCGGCGTCGGCGTGGAAGCCGCCAGCCCCGCGCTCATCGAAAAGGTGCGTACGGCGGTGACCGACGGCAGCGGCCGGTATCGCATCGAGGACCTGCGGCCCGGCACGTACACCTTGACGTTCGCGCTTTCTGGGTTCGTCACCCTCAAGCACGACGGCGTGATCCTCAGCGGATCGGCCGTGACCACAGTCGACGCTGAACTTCGCGTCGGCGGCGTCAGCGAGACGGTCACCGTGACGGGCGAATCACCGGTCGTGGACGTGGTGAGCACCAAGCGTGAACTGACGCTCGACAACGAAACGATTCGAAGCCTGCCGAGCGTCCGCAGCTACAGTTACCTGCTGACCACCGTTCCCGGGCTGCAGACGAACAACAACAACGTCAACACCGGCCCAGTCTTCGCGATCTTCCCGATCCACGGCGGCCGCGGTGTCGAATCGCGTCTGACGGTCGACGGCCTGAACGTCAGCAACCCGCCCGGCGGCAACCAGCCGCCGAACTTCGTCGCCGACATCGGCAATGCGCAGGAAGTGACGATGATCACGTCGGGCGGTCTGGGCGAGTCCGAGACGGCCGGCCTCACCATGAACATCGTCCCGAAACAGGGCGGCAACCACGTGTCTGGTCTGGCCTTTGTCTCCGGCTTCTCAGAGGGGATGCAGGCAAACAACTTCACCGACGAGCTGAAGGCGCGCGGCGCCACGCAGCCGACTCCGGTGTTCCATGTGTACGACGTCAACGTGGCGGCCGGCGGGCCCATTGTCAAGGACAAGCTCTGGTACTACATAAGCGTCCGCGAGCAGGGACAGCGGCAGAACACGCTGAACGTGTACTACAACCAGAACGCGGGCGACGTGACCAAGTGGACTTACGTGCCCGATCTCGG
>QHWB01000041.1:0-134809 GCA_003222395.1 Acidobacteriota bacterium | reverse complement strand
AACAAGTTCTCGTTCGTGTGGGATGAACAGCCGGTCTGCCGCAAGTGTTCGGGCACCACATCGCTCACCGGCTCGCCAAACTTCATCTTCCCCACCTCGCCTGAAGCGGACGGCCACGGCGAGTTCAGCCCGCAGCGCGTCCAGCAGGCCCGTTGGACATCGGCGGTGACCAACAGGCTGCTCCTCGAAGCAGGGATCGGCACCACGTACTACCAGTGGGGCGGTCGCGAGCTCGATCCTAACCCCACCCGAAACCTGGTGCAGGTGCTGAACCTCACGCAGACCATCGTGCCGGGCCTGGTCACGCCGATGGTGTACCGCTCGCAGAGCTGGTTGAACAACACGACGCGTGGCTCGACCTGGAACGCGTCGGCCTCGTACGTGACCGGTTCGCACAGCATGAAGTTCGGGTACCAGGGCAATTACTGGCGGGATTACCGCGACATACATGTCAACGACCAGAACCTGCGGTACACGTTCCTTGGCACCACCCCGCTCTCCATCACCGAGTACGCCAACGCGTACAACGTGAACGCGGAAGCGATGCAGTCGTCGCTATACGCGCAGGACCAGTGGACGAGCCATCGACTCACGCTCCAGGGCGCGCTCCGTTGGGACTATCCGTGGAGCTGGTTCCCCGCGCAGACCGAGCCTCAGTCCCGGTTCTTCCCCGGTGCCAGCTTCGCGCGCATCGACGGCGTGACCGGCTACAACGACATCACGCCGCGCATGGGTGCGGCGTTCGACGTGTTCGGCACCGGCACGACCGCGCTCAAAGTAAATCTCGGGAAGTACCTGCAGGGCGCCAGCGTCAGCAACCTCGCATACACCGCGAACCCGGCACTGCGGATTCCGGGCGGGGGCGGCGGCATTTTTCCGCCGGCCACCAGCCGCTCGTGGACGGACCTCAACGGCAACTTCATTCCGGATTGCAACCTGACCAATCCGCTGGCGCAGAGCCCGACAACGACCGGGAGCATCGACAGCTGCGGCCAGATCGACAACCTGCTGTTCGGCTCCAGTCAGCTCATTGGCGCGCAGTACGATCCGGATCTGTTCCACGGGTGGGGCCTTCGTCCCTCCGACTGGTCGTTCGGTGCGTCGGTGCAGCAGCAGATCTTCCCGCGTGCGTCAGTGGAGGGCGGCTACTATCGCCGTTCGTTCACGATGTTCACAACCGGCGGCACCGTGACCGACAACCTGTTGGTCTCGCCGAGAGACCTCGCGACCTATTCGATCACCGCTCCAGCCGATTCGCGTCTGTCCAGCGGCGGCGGCTATACGGTTGGCCCGCTCTACAACCAGAACTCGAGCGTGTTCGGCCAATCGAACCTGCTGATCATGTCGACGAAGAAAGTGGGCGACGACACACGCGTGTTCAACGGCGTCGACCTGACCGTGAGCGTGCGCGGCGCCAACGGCTTCACGTTCTCAGGCGGTACCAGCACCGGCAAAGTGGTGAACGACTGGTGCGACATACGTGCGGCGGTTCCGGAGGGAATGTACGTGGGCGTCAGTGGACTCCTGAACCCGTACTGCCGCGTCGAGTCGCCGATCCAAACGTCGTTCCGCGGCCTTGTGACCTACACGATCCCACGCATCGACGTGAACCTCAGCTCGGTGTATCAAGACAAGCCCAACATCGGCACCGACCAGCTCGGCTCGCTGGCCGCCAACTACACGCTCAGCGCAGCCGACCAGGCAGCGGCCGCGGCGCAGATCGGCCGTCCGCTGACGACGACGGGGACGATCACGGTCAACTTGGTCGCGCCGGGCGACTTGTACGGCCCTCGCATTCGCCAGCTCGATTTGTCGGCGAAGAAGATCATCCGCTTCGGTGGTCAGCGCTTGACGGTGGGCGCGGACTTCTACAACCTGGCGAACAACAACGTGACGATCTTGTTCAACGGGACGTTCGTGCCAAACGTGGCGGGGTGGCAGTCGCCGACCAGCTACATGAACCCGCGGGTCGTCCGCCTGAACGCGGAGTTCAGCTGGTAAAAGTACTGTCCGCTCGTCGCGACGGACGCGTCGCACCGGCGCTGGACGCCGGCGCGACCGGCTCGATCCTGACGAGCGCCGCCGGATCCTCGTCGGTCAGCAGATACAGCAGGCCGTCCGAACCCTGCCGCACGTCGCGAATCCGCTGGTGGAGGTCGCGCAGCAACGACTCGCGCCGGAGCTCCTCCCACTTGTCGTTGAACACGATCCGCTGGAGCTGTCCGCTCGGCGCCACTTCGCCTTCGCGCAGCCCGCCTACGAACGCGTTGCGCTTCCAGCCTGGAAAGCGGTCGCCGCTGTAGAACATGAGACCCGACGCCGCGATCGACGGCACCCAGAAGACGACCGGCTCCTCGAAACCGGGCGCGGACGGCGGAAAGCGCGGGCCGTTGTAGTCGCGGCCGTAGCTGACGATCGGCCAGCCGTAGTTGTGGCCCGGCTTCAGCACGTTCAATTCGTCGCCGCCGTTCGGACCGTTTTCCTCTTCCCAGATCTCGCCGGTGAACGGATTGAGAGTAAGCCCAAGCTGCACCCGATGACCGATCGTGAAAATCGCCGGCTTGTAGCCGCTCTTTCCGACGAACGGATTGTCCGGCGGCACGCTGCCGTCATCTTTCAGGCGCAGGACCTTGCCGGCCAGATCGTTGGTGTGCTGGGCGCGGTCAACGCTGACGTGCGGTCCGGTTCCCGGTCCGCCAATGCCCACGTACAGCATCCCGTCCTTGCCGAACACGATGCGCGACGCTTCGGTATCCACGTCGTCGGAAACGAACACGTCGTGGACATCGGTCAGCGCGTTGCCGTCCCACGTGCCGCGCAGGACCGCGTTCGCGGCGACGCCGGGCGCGAGCGGCTTGTGATACGAGATGTAGATCCAGTTGTTCCGTGCAAAATCCGGATGGAGCGCGATGTCCATCAGTCCCGCCATCGTCGCGCGCGAGAGGACTTGCGGGGTGCCAGGCACCGGTGTCGGATCGAGCACGCCGTTGCGGACGACGCGAAGACGTCCGACGCGCTCGGTGATCAGGATGCTGCCGTCCGGCAGAAACGCGAGACTCCACGGGTGCGAGAGTCCCTTCGTGACCACGCTGACTCTGATGTCACGCTGCTCGAACGTGGAGAAGACCCACGGCCCATCGCCGAGCGGCGGCGACGGGAGCGGCCGCGGCCCTGGCGGGACGACGCCGCGTTGATCGCGAATCACCGGATACGGAAATCGCTTCTGCAGCTCCTCGGCCTCCGGAGACAATCGCGGCGGCCCCTGCTGCGTGGCGCGAACGGCAGCGACGACACCAATCATCAGCGCCGATATCAACATCAATCTCATCGCGATCCTCTGTCGAGTGCCGGTAAGCTATCACGAACGTACCCGAACGGCGTCCGGTGATGTTCTGGATCTTCGGCGGCGCGTACACCGAAGGCGCGGGCTCGAGCCCGCATACCGACGGCGAAGCGCTTGCCCGCCAAGGCGCAGTCGTCGTCACCTTCAATTACCGTCTCGGTCCGTTCGGGTTCTTCTCGCATCCCGAGCTGACGAACGAGTCGGGACACAACGCGTCGGGCAATCAGGGCTTGATGGATGCGATCGCGGCACTGAGATGGGTGCAGACCAACATCGCAGCGTTCGGCGGCGATCCTCGCAACGTCCTGAAACTCTATTCGGCGGATTCCGACGAGGAAGCGACGCGCGCGTCCTGTATGCGAAGATTCTGGCGGGGCTGAAGGAATAAAACAGTCGCCTATGGCCGCACATATCAAGACGACAGTCGTCGGCAGTTATCCCGTGCTCCCATGGATGGTGGGGAACCCATCGCGTCTCGTGCTCCGCGATGCGGTGATGGCCGTCCTGAAAACACAGGAGCTCGCCGGCCTCGATCTCGTGACCGACGGCGAACTGATGCGTTTCGATGCGAGCCATCCCGAAGCCAACGGGATGGTGGAGTACTTCGTGTCGCGCTTGGACGGCATCCGACGCGCTTTCTCGCCCGCCGATTTCGAACGCTACCGCGCCGATCGTGTCGCAGGCTCCCAGTTCCTGGCCGGCATGTTCGTCGTCGGTCCGATCACCGAGGGCTCCTTGAATCTGCCGCAGGACTGCGAATTCTCGCGATCCCTGACCCGACTGCCGTTCAAGTTCACCTGTACCGGCCCGCACATGCTCGCGCGCGTTCTGAACAACTGCCACTATCCAGATGTGCCGGCACTGGCGATGGACATCGCGAAGGTGTTACGCCGCCAGCTGGCGCTCGTTGAAGCCGACACCGTGCAACTGGACGAAGCGAGCATCGTCGGCTATCCGCAGGATGCGCAATGGGCGGCCGACGCGATCAATGACGTGCTCGACGGCATTCTGAACGAGAAGGCCGTCCACCTCTGTTTCGGCAACTACGGTGGCCAACCGATGCTTCGCGGATTCTGGCGCGACATGGTGCCGTTTCTCAATCGGTTGCACACCGATCATCTCGTGCTCGAGTTCGCGCGCCGCGGCTACGACGAGCTCGAGGTGCTCAACGATCTCGATCGCCGAATCAAGCTCGGTATCGGCGTCGTCGACATCAAGGACAACGAGGTGGAGAGTCCGGAGCTCATCGCTTCGCGAATCGACCACATTGCGAAAACCGTGGGACCGAATCGTTTGACGTATGTGCATCCGGACTGCGGCTTCTGGATGCTGCAGCGGAGCGTGGTCGACCGGAAGATTCGCGCGCTCGTCGCCGGCCGCGATCTTTTCGAGGGCCGGCTCTAACGCGAACATGTCGGAAGGCCTTGCTGAGACCGAACGCGCCGCCATTCGGGCGAAGGTCTTTACTCATCTCTCGGGCGTCGTGATGGCGCCGACCGTCAGCGCTTTGTGGGAGCGCGGCGCGCTCGAATTGTTGACGAGCACCCCGGGGCCCGTCGTTTTCGCCGACGTCGTCAAGCACACACATGCCAATGCCGGGTACTTGCGCGTCGCCCTGCGTCTGCTGGCATCGTGTGGCTGGCTTGTCGAACAACCGCTCGACAACGGCGCGCGGATGTGCGCGCTGACATCGGAAGGACGGGTTGCGTTGAGGCTCGCCCTCCCGCTGTACCGGCAGGTGACGGCGTCATTCCTGCCCAAAGCGCTCGCGCTCGAAGACTTTTTGGTCCAACCCTCCGACGAATTGTTCATCGCCTCGGTCGGTGATCTCGTGGCGCTCGCGCAGAACGGATGGGGCATCGCGCCGTCTCCCGATCCCACCACCGCGCAGCTCCACGATCGCATTCGCGGCCACGTCGACGGGATGCTCGTCGCTCCCGCCATGGTCGCGCTCGCACGCGGTGGCATCCTCGCGCGACTCACAGAGGGTCCCCTCGACCTGCGATCGATGTCCGCGAGCGCTGCGAGCGTTGGCTGCCTGTTCGATTTGCTGTCGACCACGGGCTGGGTGGAACGCGCAGGGCATATCGTGCAGTTGACGGGATGCGGATGTTACGCTGCGCACATTGCAAGCGCGTACGGGGTCACCGTGTCGTATCAGCCGATGTTCGCCGTCCTGCCGACATTGCTCTTCGGCAACGCGCGCATCGCGCGCGTCGATCCGAGCGGCCTTGAAACGATGGTCAACCGCGCCATGAACGTCTGGGGCGGCGGCGGAGCGCACATCACGTACTTCAAGAAGCTCGACGAGATCGTCGTCGACATCTTCAATCGTCCCGTTTCGGAGCAGCCGCGCGGGATCTGCGACATGGGATGCGGCGACGGCACGCTGCTGGCGCATCTCTACTCTGTCGTCAAGGAACGGACGGCGCGCGGACGCGAGCTCGACAAGCACCCGTTGATCATCGTCGGCGCCGACTTCAACAAGGTTGCGCGGCGCGCGACGAAACAGACGCTGCACGCTGCGCGAATCCCGACATTCCACGTCATCATGGGCGACATCAACCGGCCTGCGCAGCTTGCGAGCGATCTCGAGGCGATCGACCTTGACATTCACGATCTGATGCACATCCGTTCGTTCCTCGATCACAACCGACCGTACGTGCCTCTGTCGAACTACGTGAGCGGCTCGCGTATCCCGTCGACGACCGGCGCCTTCGCGCACTTGGGCGACGAGATTCCAGCCGACGAACTGGAAGAAAACCTCGTGCGACATCTGCGCCGATGGAAACCGTACGTCGGACGATTCGGCCTGCTGGTGCTCGAACTGCACACACTCCCGCCCGCGTTGACCGCCGCAAACCTCGATAGAACGCCTGCAGTCGCGTATGACGCGACGCACGGATTCTCCGACCAGTATCTCGTTGAGTTATCGGTGTTCGCTGAATGTGCGCGTGAGGCAGGGCTGCGAGCGGAGCCCCGATGGCAGGCGAAGTTCCCGCCCTCAGAGCTCGCGACGGTCAGCTTGAACTACTTTACGGCCGCGTGATCTGACCCATGGCGCTCCTGCAGAGTCTGCGGTCGCGCGCATCTTCTGGAAGCAGCCCGCGTTCGCGGGCGTGCCGATCGCACCATCATCACCGGCGTGATCGCGTTGGCGTAAAGCGGCGGTTCCACGACGATGTGGTGATCATTTCCCTGTCCCTTTCGTAGCGGGCGCTGTGCAGGCCCAGTTCGCTACGTCTCTCAGGCTGCCGATCCCTTTGTACTCCGCATACTGCGGATACGGGCAGAGCGGGCGTGTGAGGCCGTCCGCTCCCCTCCCGATCATTTGATCGGGCGCCACACTTTTTTCCACCCAGTTCTCCAGCGTACCGATGGAGTCGAACGTGTTGACGCCCGGGCCGCCACCGCAATGGCCCATGCCAGGCGCCATGAACAGACGCATCCAGTCGCTCTGGTTCCTGCCCATCTTGTCGAGAACAGAGTCGTAGTACCAAATCGTGTTTTCCGGCGTGATGCCGGTGTCGGCCCATCCATGGGTCAGGAGCAGCTTTCCGCCCCTGTGCTTGAACGCACCGAGATCCGGATTCACCGAATCCACATACCCGAGGGCCTTGTCGATGATCGGCATGTCTCTATCGAGATCGAACTTCTGCCAGTCGAGATTCGGATCGTTGAACGCGATGCGAACGATGTCGAACACTCCGACGGGTGCCTGATTCGTGCCGCGCAGCGCCGGTATCGGATTGCCGAGCGCCTGGCCCGAAAAGATCAATTCGCCCTTCGCGTTCTTCACGCCGCCGTAGAACGTGTTGACCGTTCGGAGCTGCGCGGCCGTGAGGCACGTGTCATCGTCTTTCCCGGCAGCGCACAGCAGCTTCGAGAAGTTCACTGTGCACTGTCGCGGATTGTTCAGGAATCCCTCCTTGAGCGTGTCGCAGGCGTCGGCCACTGTCTGATTCACGAGCGCCGCATTCTCGGCCGTGAGGTTTCGTTCCGGATGCCGTGACAGCTCGATGCTTCGCGCCACGCCTGCGGTCCACATGTGGATGTGGCGGTTCGCCAGAGACCCCGCGATGATGCCGTTGTAGTCGGCGGGATATCTCTGGGCCTCCATCAGCGCCATGCGGCCGCCGGTGGAGCATCCCTTGAAATAGGAGTACTTCGCCGGCTGATCGTAGAAGGCCTTGACGATTTCCTTGGCCTTCAACGTCATCTCGTGCGTCGAGCGGTAGGCGAAATCGATCATCTTTTCGGGGTGGCCGATCGCCCAGTCGCCACCCGGTTCCTGGTGGCCCGTGTCGGTGCCTGCCGTCGCGTATCCGCGCCTCAACGCGTCCGGCATCTCGTTCGTCCGGCCCTGGATGGATCCAGCGAAGCCGCCATTCCCCACGCCCATGAACTTTCCATTCCAGTTCTGGACCGGCAGCCACAGCTCCATGTTGATCATGGAGTCGGACGTCGGATTCAGCGTCAACTGCACGCGACAGTGCGCGGGGATGTTCGCCGGCGGGGCGATGTTCGCAGCCGGTGCGCCGCCGCTCGCGGGCGGTCCACCCGCGCCGCGCGCGCCTCCTGCGCCCGATCCGCGTGCGGGCGGCGGACCTTCGGGGACGATAACAGCGCTCGTGATCGTGGCATCGGCGAGCCTAAGGCTTGCCAGATTCTCACAAGGGGTTGCGGCGGCGGCGAAGAGCAGCAACGCGGTGCCGAGCATGGTGGGCCTCCGGCATGGGAACGCGCGGCCTCACCGTATCACACGGCGTCGAATGGCGCTATTCGGCAGTCGCGCCCAATTTGCAACTGAGGTCTTCTTCCGCCCAACCGGCGAAACCGTGCGCCGTCGAAGACCGCGAGACCGGTTGTCCCGAGTCAGCCCCGTTGTGCGCGTGTCCGAGGACGTAGAGGTAATGATGCAGGTTCAGCCAGAAGTCGTCTGCCGTGAACTGGAACAGAGGAGTTGCGCGCGGTCACTTCGCCCGTCCCTTGTAGCCCTGCGCGATCATCTGAATCGACCAGACTTGTGCGGCGTTGGCGACTTCGTTTCCCTCGGCGTCCTGCGCGCCCCGCGCGAGGATGAACAGCGTCTTCTTGTCCTTCCCGCCGAACGCACAGCTGATCACCCCGCGTGGTGTGGGAATGATGCCGAGATGTTTGCCGTCGCGTCCGATCACTTCGACGCCCGCGCCGGTCGTGACGTAGAGACGCCCCTGCGAGTCAATCGTGCCACCGTCGCCGCCGCCGGCGGTGAACTTCACGAACTCGCGTTGATTGGTCAGCGACCCGTTCTTCTGCACGTCGAACGCCGCGAGCGTCGTCCCGTTGGTGACGTAGAGCGTCTTCTCATCCGCGCTGAGTATGACGCCGTTGGTGGTGAGGTTCTCGCCATACCGGGTGACCACGCCCTTCGGGTCGGCGTAGAACAGCCCGCCCATCGTGAAGTACACGCCGCCGCGGCTGTCCGCGGTCAGGTCGTTGATGACGCCCCCGATACAGTCGAGCGGCTCACTCTGAAAACTGTCCGTCAGCAGTCTCCGCTGCGGTGCGAGCTGCTCGATCTTCATTCGCAGCCCGCGCTCGACGATGAACAGGCGGCCCCTCGAGCTCATCGACAAGGCGCCGCCCGTGTGCGTCTCGGAGTACGCAACCGACGGGTTGCCGTTCTTATCCAGCTTCACGACTCTGCTGCTGTCGTTTTGCGCCAGCAACACGCCGCCGTCGTCGGTGCCGACGATGCCGTCGCCGTTGTTGCCCGCCTGCTGCCAGACGAACGTCCATTTCCGTCCGGCCGCGATCACGCCAGGAATTTCCGTGACCGTGTACTCCCTGAGGCGTTGCGGCGGCGGCGCGCCGCGCGCGCCGCCCGGAGCTCCGGCGCGGCCACGGCCGCCTCTAGCAGGCGGCGGCGTCTTGCACATCGCGATCAATGCCGCGTAGCCGGGATCGAGCGGCGCCTGCAGCGACGCCGCCGGTAGATTGGGAGGCGCGGGCGGCAGCCGCGGCGCCATGGTCTGCGCGACCAGGAGCGCCGATGTCAGCACACACAGCCCTGCCGCGATCGCCGCAGGATGTGTTCTCATTTCATGCGTTGATACGATTGCTCGTTTTCCAGACAGATCTCGTCCACGAGTTCCGTATCGACCGCGATTTGTTGTTTCAACGTCACCGTCCACGGCTTCGTGTACGCCTTGGAATCGTCGACCGTGACTTCTATCTCAAGGTGTCCGAAGTCGGGCCGGCGGATGCGCTCCCGCACTCTGGCGACCGACGTGATCATGCTTCCATTCCAATCGATCCAGATGTCGTCGCGAAAACCGTTTGAATCGATGACGAGCGTGTCGCTTTCCCATTTCGCGGATGAGTAACCCTGCCACGAGGGCACGGGATCGTCCGGCAGCGGCCGCGCATCCAAGAACACCATCCGATAATTGGCGTTCATCTCGATCAGGGCGACCAGCAGGCTTGGCGTCTGCACGAACCTGACGAAATGCGGAAGGCTGTAGGCACGCAGGAAGGTGTCGGGCAGGCAGCGAACGTGCGGATCATCCTTGGCGTGGTTGGCGGTTCGTTCCTTCACGAGCGCCGCCAGCCATGGTTGGTACGGCAGCCCGCCGGGCAGGCTGGCCCCCATGTTGAAGCCTTCTTTGCCCATCGGCAGCTCCACACCGCACGTGTACGTCACCGGATTGACCCCCTGGGCGCACTGCGGGTTTCCAGTCAGCCAGATTCCGGAGAAGTCCGGCTTGCCGCCAGCCGTGCGAGGCGCGGGCGCAGACAGATCGACCGTTCCGTCAGCCTTCCGCGGTACGCCGGCAGTCGGATACTTCAACCACTGTGCGCTGAGAGTCGATGCGCACGTCAGTCCGAACGCGGCGACGACGGCGGCGGCAGAGCGGCCCAAGAGTCGATGCATACGAGGCCTCCGGTCAAATCGTTATCCCGTGCGAGATGGTAAACCTACTCGATCCGATTTGGTCGGAGATAAGATCCCGCGCCGGATCCCTATCGTGGAGCGGGAAGCCGTTCACTGCCGAATTGACGGGAAAGCTGTGGTTGGAATCGCCGACGATGTTGGTTGGTTGTGGCGCTCGGTCTATCGAAAGGGTTGAGGGCTCAAATCTACCGGCGTTCCTTTTTCTCGTCCGGCGCGCCGGTGCCCGTCGAGCCGACAAACAACTTCTTCCCGTCCGGGAAGGTGATGTCACGGCCGTTCGCGCGGTTCGAACCGTCCTTCGCCTGGAAGCCCTCGACGATAATCTCGATGCCGGAGGGCAGCGAGTTCTTGGTCCAGCCGCGGCGGATCAGCGCGTTCGGCGCTCCGCCTTCCACCTTCCAATGCTCCACCTTCCCGGCCGGATCCGTCGCGTCGATGTAGATCCAGGAGTGCGGGTTGATCCACTCCATCTTGACGACCTTGCCCTTTATCGTGACGGGCTTGTTCACGTCGAACTCGGCCGCGAACGAGTGGTGCGCGATGAGCGGGTCCGCAGACGCAACGAGCAGCGCGGCACCGGCGATCACGCGGAGTAATTTCGTATGCACCGGATCTCTCTCCTGCGAGAGTATAGCCAGTCGCGCCTACCCAGGAGTTTTCTTTTTCAGATCGCCGTAGAGCAGCTCCTCTGAGAATTCGACGCACTTGTACTCGAGAAGCTGGACCTTCGGATCCAGCCGGCGGTAGAGCGGCATGCGGATCGTCCAGGGCCGGGTGAACGTCTTCGGGTCCTCGATCCGCGCCTCGTAGTTGAGGTGCGTCCCGCCGGGCGCCAGCGCGTAGCGCTCGGTGACCGTGAGCGCATCGCTGTGGTGATTGCCGGCTCGGTCGAACCAGGACAGATCGTTGAAGCTCCTCACGTCGATGACCAGCGCGTCGCCATCCCATTTGCCGTTCGACCACCCCATCCAGCTGTCCACCGGCGACTCGGTGTGGTTGGTCATATGGACGACGCGATTGGCGCTGGCGTACTCGTACATGAAGAGGATGTCGTTCGTTCCCTGGACGATCTGGAACGGGTACGGCATGTAGGTCGCTCGCGGGAGCCCGGGCATGTAGCACTTGGCTTCCGGATCCGACGTGGGCCATCCGGCCTGGTTCTCCTGCCGCTTCTTCAAGCCCTCCGGCGTGTACGGGATCGTGCCGTTGTTGTCGACGATCACGCTCTGTCCCGCCGGAATCGCGAACATGGCGCCGAGCTGCCAGAACGCGGTCACCGTGGCAGAGTGACCCTCGAGGTTCCAGTTGGCGGTGTTGATGGCCTGCCAGATGCCATTCAGGTTTGGATGGCCGGCGATTCGATCCGGTCGCGCGGCTCGCGACGCTCCGCGACCGCGGCCCGGCGCTGCCGCGCCGCCTTGACGAGCGGGCTGTTGCGCAGTGCCGGTCAGCGTCGCGGCAGTTCCCAGCATGATCGCGATGAATGCGTACGTAAACCGGTTACGCATGTGCGTCTCCGCTACTGTCATCTCAACGCCAGCACGATGTACTGCCCCGGAGGTCCACCGGCTCCACGACCGGCGGGGCCCGGCCCGCCAAAGCGCGCGGCGAACATTCCGGTGCCGGCGGCGGCAGGAACGACAATGAACTGCCGGCCGCGGATCTCATAGGTCGCAGGCATTCCCTCCGACGCAGCTGAAAGTTCCATCGACCACACTTCGTGACCGTTGTCGCGATCGTAGGCGCGCAACTGGCGGTCTGACCCTGTGGCGAAGAAGACGAGGCCGCCGGCCGTTACGAGCGGACCACCGCGCGGGAAGTGAGAGCCGGTGTTCGGTGGAATCCCCAGCTCCGGCGGGGCGAGCACCGTGCCCGTCGGAATCCGCCATCTGATCTCTCCCGTGTTCAGGTCGTACGCGGTCATCTCCGACCAGGGCGGCCCGATGGCGCTCATGCTTCGGCTGTTCTGATTCATGAACTCGTACGGGGACTCGAGTCGCAGTTGTTCGCCGGTCGCGAGCAGCTCCTTGGCCTGCGCCGTCAGCTGTGCCTTCTGCTCCGGCGTGACGATGGGGCCCGCTCTTCCACCACGCGGGGCCCCCAACGCGGCTGCCGCGTTGGGGACCCCGCCACGTCCGCCCTCACCTGGCAGCGTCAGTCGATCGACCGTCGGCAGCGCCTTGGCGACTACGTACATCTCACCGCGTGTGGGATCGACGGCGGAGGTCGCGAAGTTCGCGCCGCCGTTGTGTCCCGGCATCGAGATGCTGCCCTCGAAGCTTGGCGGCGTGAACAGACCGTCGTTGCGAAGAGACTTGACGCGCTGCACGAGCGCCTCTCGCTCAGCCGCCGGCAGATACGGGTTGAGGTCTTTCTCGGCGAACGCCTGGCGCGCGAACGGCGCCGGCCTCGTCGGGAAGGGCTGCGTCGGGGACGCATGCTCTCCCGGCACGTCGGACTGCGGCACCGGCCGTTCCTCGATCGGCCAGATCGGACGTCCGGTCTCGCGCTCGAAGACGAACAGGAAGCCGTGCTTCGTCGCCTGCGCGACGACGTCGACATTGCGGCCGCTCTGGCGGATGGTCAACAGCTTCGGCGCCTGGGGCAGGTCGTAGTCCCACAGATCGTGATGCACCAACTGGTAATGCCAGATGCGTTTGCCGGTGCGCGCGTCGAGCGCCACGAGCGAGTTGCCGAACAAATTTGTGCCCGGACGATCGCCGCCATAGAAATCGAAGCGCGGGCTGCCGAAGCTGATGAACGCGATGCCACGCTGCTCGTCGACGGTGGACTCGCTCCAGTTGTGGACGCCGCCGGACTTTTTGTAGGCCTCAGGCGGCCACGTGTCGTACCCGAACTCGCCGGGATGCGGGATGCTGTGGAAGACCCATTGAATCCTGCCGGTGCGCACGTCGTACGCCTGCACGTCGGCGGGCGTGGCGTCGTAACTCACGCCCTGCGCAGGCAACGACACGATCATCGTGTTCTCGAAGATGCGGCCCGGATTGCCAGTCTGCAGCGGCTGCGCCGCCTGCCGATGGAGCGCGATCCGGAGATCCACGCGGCCGTTGTCGCCGAAGCCAGCAATCGCATCGCCGGTCTGCGCGTTGATGGCCGTGAGGTAGCCGCCTGCAATGAACAGCAGCCGGCGATCCGAGCGATCGGGACTCTCCCAATAGTTCATTCCGCGCGCGCCGATCGGTCCCTGCGTCTGTCTGCGCCAGATCTCGTTGCCGGTCGCGGCGTCCACAGCCGCCAGCGTATTGCCCGACGCCTGCAGATACATCACGCTGTCAATGACGAGCGGATTGAAGATGACCGTGCCGCTGACGGGGAACGTCCAGGCCACCTGCAGCTGGGACACGTTCGACTTGTTGATCTGCTTGAGCGCCGAATACTGCGATGAATGGGCGCCGCCGCCGTAGGATCTCCATGTCGTGTAGAGCCTGGGCCGCGCTTGGCCCCCCACGGCGGTCGCGGCGGCGAACAGACCCGCCGTCAGCACGACGAATCGCCCTAATCTGCGCATGAAGATGCGCATCTTACTCCGAGGACCGTGTGACGTAGACTATGCGAATCATGCAGACGATGCGCATTGCGCTGCTCCGTGCCGCGGCGGGTGCGATTCTCGTCGTGACCGCGCACGGCCAATCGATTCTCGGACCGCCAAACGAGGCCAACCACTTCATCGGAACCCCGAAGGGCTGGGTTCACCCGAAGACGCCGTGGGGTGAACCCGACATCCAGGCCAACTTGAACATGATGCAGGCCGCCGGCGTCCCGCTGGAACGGTGTGCGAACGCCACCCGCTTCGGCGGCCCGCCCTGCGACATGAACAAGGCGTGGTGGACGGAAGAGGAGTACAAGCAGCGCATCGCCACCGCGTCAGGCCGCGGGGACCTCAGTCGGCAGCAGATCGAGAAGGGTGAGTACGGCCGGGCGCTTCTCTCGGGTGTGACCGACCCGAGCACGCCGCAGCGGCAGACCACGCTCATCGTCGATCCACCGAACGGCTTGCTGCCGGCTCTGACGCCGGAAGGAAAGCGCCGCGCGCTCGAGATGCGCAGCGGCTGGTCGCTGCCCGGCGAGTCGCCGGCCTTCGACTCGCCCACGGACTTCGACAGCTGGGACCGCTGCATCACGCGCGGCATGCCCTCGTCGATGATGCCGTATCGCTACAACGGCGGGTTCAGGATCTGGCAGGCGCCGGGCGTCGTCGTGTTCGACCTCGAGATGATCCACGACACGCGCGTCATCTTCACCGACGGCCGGCCGCCGCTGCCGTCGGCGCACAAGCACTACATGGGCGATTCGCGCGGCCGTTGGGAGGGCAACACCCTCGTCGTCGAGACGACCAACTACAAAGGAGGACTCGCGGCGATGATCAATCTTGCCGTCGTCGGGTCGCCGGCCGGCAACCGCTTCCCGCAAAGCGACCAGATGAAGACGACGGAGCGGATCACACGGCTGAACGACGAGATGTGGCTCTACGAGATCAAGACCGAGGATCCGGTCATCCTCACGCGTCCGTTCACCGTCCGCTATCCGATGCGCCACGATCCGAAGTACGAGTGGTGGGAGTATGCCTGCCATGAGGGGAACGAGATCGTGCCGAACTACGTCACGACGTCGCGCTTCGAGCGTGCGAACATGCAGGCGGAATCGGCGACGCCGATACAGGTGGAGGCTGACATTGCCAACGCGCTGGCCGGACGCTGGGTCGGGCGGCCGCGCATCGCCACGATCGACTACGACATCGAACTGGAGTTCACGAGAACCGCGGATGGCGCTCTCGTCGGCAAGCTGATCGGCACGACGCTTCCGAAGGAAGTGAAGATCGACAAGCCGCTCAGACGCTTCACGATCAAAGACCGTCGGATGAACTGGGAATTCCCCAACACGCAGTCGTGGAACTTTGCAGGGGAGCTCTCCGCCGACGGCACTACCATCACCGGTGTGACGAGCAGCATCCAGGGCGGCATACCGCTGGAGTTCAGGAAGCGGTAGAAGACGAGAAGGCCCTCACCGCTTCCCCAATTCCTGGAACGCGACGTTCACGTTGATCACCGCGCGCGACAACGGCGTGCCGCCGTATTCCATGTCCGTCAGCAGTTCCTCCTTCGTGAAGACGGGGAATTTCGGCTTCAGTCCGGCCGCGATCTCCTCCGCGGTCTTCTTTCCCATACCGGCTTTCGCGGCGTCGACGAGCGCCCGATTGAACTGCACGTAGTCGCGGAATCCCTCCCAGGTGTTGAGGTCGCCGTGGCCTTCGATCACAGTGTCGACGTCCGGGATTACGTTCAAGGCCTTCTCGAGCGAGTCGGGCAGCGCCAACACGCTGCCGCCCGCCATGGGATCGATGAGCGGCGCCATCTTCCACGCGAACATGTCTCCGGCGGCCATCGCGCGAGGGACTGGAAAGACCACGAACGCGTCGCCATTGGTGTGGCCGGCCCCGAAGTAATAGAGGTCGATCCGATCGTCGCCGCTCCCCAGCGTCATCCGGTCGGTGAACGTCCGGTCCGGCATCGCCGCCGGGTTCGACGCGACACGCGGGTTGGCGGCCATCCACTTCCGTGTGTTCTCGTGCGTGACCACGTCGACCGACGCCGGGAAGTACTCGTTGCTGCCGACGTGATCCGGGTGCGAATGCGTGTTGACGATTGTCGACACGGGCTTGTCGGTGACGCTGCGCACCTGGTTCAGGATCGCCTCGCCGTTGTTTGGGAGCTTCGTGTCGACGAGCACGACGCCGCCTTGCGTCACGAACACCGTCGTGTTTCCGCCAGCACCGGGAATTACGTACAAGTCGTCGCGGATCTTCTTGATCGTGCCGGTCGGCGGAATGCGCGGGCGCTGTTGCTGCGCCGCCGCGCCAGCCACCGCAAGACCCACCACGACGATCGCCGGAAGAAGTCTTCTGCGTGCCACCAGACGACAGGACATATGAACGCCCTCGTGGCCGTCAGGGCCAAAACCTTCGGCTCGCGATGGCGGCGCCTTGTGCGAGCGAGCCGAGTTTGGCCCAGACGACATCCGGATCCACACCCCCCGATCCGACATGAATGCTGAAGCCGCAGTCGACGCCGGCCATGACGTTGTCACGGCCGACGAGGTTGGCATACCGCTCGAGCCGCTGCGCGACGAGCTCCGGATGCTCGATGTAGTTGGACTGGCATTCGATGACGCCCGGTATCAGCACTTTGCCTTCCGGCACCTTGACCGTTTCGAACACGGCCCACTCATGGGCGTGGCGCGGGTTCGCCGCCTCGAATTGGATTGCATGCGGCTTCGCCTTCCACACGACATCAACGATGTCCTGAAGCGGCACGTCGCAGTGGTGCGGACCGGGATAGTTGCCCCAGCATAAATGCATCCGGACCTGTCCAGCCGGGATGTTCACGAGCGCGCGGTTGAGTGCCTCGACGTTCAGTTCCATGCGCTCGCGAAAACCGGCGAGGTCAAGGTCCTTGAACTGCGTGTGCCGTCCCATCGCCAGGTCGGGGCAGTCGACCTGCAGCGTCACACCTGCGGCGGCGATCGTCTCGTACTCGTCGCGCATCGCCTCGGCAATCGCGAAGACGTAGTCCTCATGCGTCCGGTAATACTCGTTGCGGAAGAAGAAGGCGGTCACTCCGGGTGACGCCGCGGTCAGGAACGCACCCGCTGCGACGTGCGCCTTCAGAGCGGTCTTCAGCCGCTCGGCATCCCTGAGCGGCGCCTCCAGGTCGCGCACGCTGATCGGCGCGTCGCAGGCGGGCGCCTTGCGGTGCTTCCGTCCCGGGTCAGCCATCACACGGGCCTTCGTCTGCGGAAAAGCCTCGATATCCTGAAACACGTAGGTGTTGCCCGTGCCGCCAAAACCGTTCAGCCGATCCTTGATGTACGTCGCGTAGCTCGGCTTTCCCCACTCGCCGTCGTTGACGATGTCGATCCCCGCCTGGATCTGTCGCGCGACGGCTTCGTCCACCGCCCGGCACACGCGCTCTTCCATCGCGGCCCTGTCCACGGGAATGCCGTCTTCCCGCGCCCACATCATGGCAATCAGATCGTCGGGGCGCGGGAGGCTGCCGACGTGCGTGGTGAGAAAGCGGCCGTTGGTCGCCATCGGTGTCCCTCGTGTGTTCGAACCGTGGAAAAAACCGCGCGCTGTTCGAAGCCAGATTACTCGATCGACACCGTTTTCGTGGACGACATCAATCGTCGGTGACGCCCTCCATCTCACTCGAGGTCATTTAGGGGCTGCTCGCGAGACCAACTGGTCGTGGACCGCCGACGGGCGTTGACAACCGAGCGTGCATACGTGAGACTCTCGCCATTTGCCCCGGCGATCGGGTGTTTCATCTGACGGCAGATCACTCTCAGGAACGGGCACGTGACCGAGATCCTCTTCCTGGCCGGCCGCCTGCTCTTCGGCGCGCTGCGCGATGAAATATCTCGTGAGGCTGGTGAAGCGCCTGACCAACGGGCTTCCGGTCGAAGTGCACACGCACAATGACTTCGGGATGGCGCTCGCGACGGAACTCGCCGGCGTCGAAGCCGGCGCCGAAGTCGTGCACAGCTGCGCCAACGGGTCGGCGAACGTACAGGCAATGCCGCCCTCGAGGAGCTCATCGTCGCTCTTCACATCCTCTACGGGTACGAGACGCCCTACCGCCTCGACATGCTGCCGGAGCTTGGAGCGCTGGTCAGTCGTCTCAGCAACCGCCCGATCGCGATGAACAAGCCCATTCTCGGCGCGCACAACTTCACGCGTGAATCCGGCATCGGCGTCGACCTGGCGGTGAAGAAGCCGCTTGCCATGTTCGGCACGCACCCGGCGCTCACGGGCCGGTCCGGTGACGTAGTCCTTGGAAAGAAGAGCGGCAAGGCCTCGATCACCTACAGCCTGGAGCAACTGGGTGTCGCAGGCGTAAGCGATGAAGCCGTGGGCGAAATGCTGCGCATCGTAAAGGAGCGGAGTATCGCCAAACGGGCGCTCGTCACCCTCGAGGAATTTCGCGAGATTGCGGAGCGTGTGCTCGCGGGCGCGGCACACTCGGCGTGAACACCGGGTCCGCCAGATCAGCGATGCAGAGAAAACTGTTTCCAACAACGGTCGTCGGCTCGTATCCGCAGCCGGAGTGGTTGATCGACCGATCGCTGCTCGCCGCGAATACTCCGCCACGCGTGCGGATGCGGCAACTCTGGCGCGTCGCCTCCGATTTTCTGGAGCAGGCACAGGACGATGCCACGCTGATTGCCGTTCGCGATCAGGAGCGCGCCGGCATCGATATCGTGTCGGACGGCGAGATGCGGCGCGAGAGCTACTTCAACCGATTTGCGACCGCGCTCGACGGCATCGACCTCGATGATCCGGGTACCGTGATCAGCCGCACCGGCAAGCCGGCGCTCGTGCCGAGGGTCATCGGGCGCGTTCGGCGGCTGCGCCCGGTCAACGTGCGGGATGTGCAGTTCCTGCGAGCTAACACGGATCGTCAGATCAAGATCACGGTTCCCGGCCCGTTCACGATGACCAGGCTGGCGCAGAACGAGTACTACGCGTCCGACGCGGAACTGGCGATGGACTACGCCGCCGCTGTGCACGTGGAAATCCGTGACCTCTTCGCCGCCGGCGCCGACGTCGTGCAGATCGATGAGCCGTACATGCAAGTGCATCCCGTGGAAGCGCGGTCGTACGGAATCGCGGCGCTCCAGCGAGCGCTCGATGGGATCACCGGGACAACCGTCGTTCACATCTGCTTTGGCTACGGCGCGATGGTCAAGGGGAAGCCCGCGCGGTACGACTTTCTTTCCGAACTGGCTGCAACCACCGTGCAGCAGGTATCAGTCGAAACGGCGCAGTCCGCGCTGGATTGTTCCGTGCTCGCTGACCTCGGCGGCAGGACCGTTCTGCTCGGGGTTCTTGATCTGTCGACGAGCGACGTCGAGTCGCCCGAGGTGGTTGCCGATCGAATTCGCCGCGCGCTGCCGTACGTCCCGGCCGAGCGGCTGATTGTGGCCCCGGATTGTGGCATGAAGTACCTCACGCGGGAGGTCGCCTTCGCGAAACTTTCCGCCATGGTCCTAGGTGCTGGATTGGTGCGCGCCGAGCTGCAGTCGAGTGTCGCGGCGACGGCGCAGCAGATTTGAGGCGCACGGCGCGCCTGCGAGGGAGCGGAGCGGGGCGGAGGGGTCCCCGCGAGCGACCGAGCCGGAGTGTGGGGACGGAGCCCACATGAAGGAAGAAGGAGGAGCCCATGACAAGCCTCGTGCAGGGCGTGCACCACATCACGCTGTGCCCCGGCGGCGCGCAGCAGGATATCGACTTCTTTACCCAAATACTCGGGCAGCGGCTGGTCAAGCAGACCGTCCTGATGGATGGAAACATCCCCATCTATCACTTCTACTACGGCAACGCCGACGCCGACGTCGGTTCGATCGCTACGTGTTTTCCGTACTCGCGGAAGCCGGGACGCGCCGGGTCTGGCCAGCTGTCCTGCACCAGCTACACCGTTCCGAACGGAGCGATCGCGTTTTGGAAAGAGCACTTCGATCGGCACCGGGCCGAACACAGCGGCGTGCAGGAACGATTCGGCACGAAGTACCTGCGGGTGCGGCATCCCGTCGGGTTGCTCTTCGAAATGATCGAGGAGAGCGGGGACAACCGGAATCCGTGGACAACGACGCAGATCCCACGAGACGCCGGGACGCGCGGCTTCTTTGGTGCGGTACTGTCGGTTCGTGACGTGCGCGACCAGGAATCGTTCTTCGTCGACGCGCTGGGGTTCCGCAAGGTCGGCGTCGATGGTCCCTACCATCGATTCGAAGTGCCGGGAACCGGTCCCGGACGGATCGTCGACTTGCACGTCGAGCCGGAACGTGCGCCCGGGAGCTGGGGCTTTGGCGCCGGCACGGCGCATCACATCGCGTTCAATGTCGAAACAGACGACGCCCTGGTGAAGCAGAAGGCCGTCTACGAGGAAATGGGTTTCACCGACGCATCGGAGATCAAGGATCGGTTTTACTTCCACTCCATGTACGTCCGCTCGCCGGGTGGCATCCTCGTCGAGTGCACGGCGAATGTCCCGGGTGGTTTTTTCAAGGACGAGGCGCCGGACGAACTCGGGACGAAGTTGCTCCTGCCGCCATGGTTCGAGGACCAGCGCAATGCGATCGTCTCGCAGTTGGAGCCCATCACGGTCCCGGAAGAAAACCGGCCGAGGCAGGAAACGACGTCGGCACCGAGGCCGGTCGTCGCCGCACACACCACTCCGGGAAACGAGCCCACCGTTCCTTTGTCTCGTTACAAGGCCACGTTCGACGCGGATAAGCAGACAACGTAGCATCCGGAAGCTAGACATCACACGTCGCGAGTTCGTGTACTTCACAGACACGCGTGACGCCGGCGCGGTGTCGCTCGACGCCCGGGAACGGTTGTTCGCGGTGCAACGCGCGTGCACGGATCCGGCAGCTCGGCGCCGTCGGTCCGGACGGAGAACCGTGGAAAAACACCGCAGGGCGTGCGGAATACGGCGATGAGCATCTACACGATTCGGATGCGGGCGGAAGGATTCAAAGGGCGACCGAAATAAACACGCGGTGTTGGAGGCACAGCCATGCGACACATTGCTCGAGCCGTTTTCCTTGCCGTTGCCCTCGCGGCTGTGGGGCTGCCAGCCGGAGCTCAGACGCTCGGCACGATCGCGGGTGTGGTGAAGGACCCGTCCGCCGCCGTTCTCCCAGGAGTGACCGTGGAAGCGGCCAGCCCTGCGCTCATCGAACGGGTGCGGACGGCAGCCACCGACGGTACAGGCCTGTACCGCATCGTGAATCTCCCGCCGGGGCTCTACACCGTCACGTTCACGCTGCCCGGCTTCAACCAGGTGCGGCGGGAGGGCGTGCAGGTAGCGGCGGGCTTCACCGCCACGATCGACGCGGACATGCGTGTCGGTGCCGTCGAGGAAACGGTCACGGTCACCGGCGAGAGTCCGATCGTCGACCTGCAATCAGCGGCACAGACGCGATCAGTATCGGCGGAGATTTTCAAGCAGTTGCCGTCGAGTGGATCCTGGCTGCAGATGGCGGCGCTCATGCCCGCAGTGCGCGCCTCGATTCAGGACGTCGGCGGCATACTGGGCGACCAGACCGGCGCGCAGGTGTCCGCGCATGGCAGCCGCGCCGAAGACGGCGTGTCGATGCTCGACGGTCTGCGCATCGGCAACATGTATCAGAGCTCGAATCTGACGAACATGAGCCTGTCGCCGCTCCTGTTCGAGCAGGTCGACGTGCAGCTGGCGGGGCAGTCGGGTGAAACCGGCACCAACGGCGTGATCATGAACGCCATCCCGAAGTCCGGCGGCAACACATTCAGCGGCAGCGCGCTCGCCAACGGTTCCGCGCCGAGTCTTCAGGGCAACAACGTGACGGACCGGTTGCAGGCACGGGGGCTCAGCGGCGCATCGACAACGCTGAAAACGCTGTACGACCTGAACGTCGCCGTCGGCGGGCCCATCAAGCGCAATCGATTGTGGTTCTTCGCGACATCCCGGTACTTCACGAACGAGTTCTACGTCGCCGGCCGCTTCTTCCCCGTCGATGTCGGCGCCGTGCGTCGTGAGGACGATCGATCACGACAAGCCTTTGGCGGCACCTATACGTATGACAACAACGGCCGGGTCACGTGGGCGCTGTCCAGCAAACAAAAGCTGTCGAGCTGGTACGCGTATCAGTACAAGGTGGATCCGAATTGGCTGATACAAACGTTCGTCCAGGCGCCCGAGGCGTCACGCATTACCACGTGGCATACCCAGCTTTCGACGACAAAATGGACGTACACCGCGACCGACCGACTCCTCTTCGAAGTTGGGGTCGCTGCAGGGGCAAGTCCCGACACGATCAAAGTGGACCCCAGCCGCATCGGCGGTATCGCCATCGTGGAGCAAGGGGGTGCTCTTGCCGCGCCTCTCACCTATCGCAGCCCGACCGGATTCGATTTCGACGACCGGCTTCCCTCGCAGACGTTCAAGGTGTCGACGAGCTATGTCACGGGATCCCACAACGCGAAATTCGGATTCGAGGTGCAACGCGGCCACTTCGAGCGGAACGATAACAACGATTCGACCGGCGGAATCTGGTACACGACGCGGGACTATGTGCCCCAGTTCGTGACGATCCAGGCGCCGCTCCAGGGATGGCAGAACAAATTGAACTACAACCTGGGCATCTTCGCTCAGGATCGATGGACGGTGAATCGAATGACCGTGAGCGGCGGGTTGCGCCTCGATCTCCAGAAAGAGAGCACCGAACCGTTTACGGCGGCACCTCACCGCTGGCTGCCCAACCGTCGGGACCAACTGGCTGCTGTCGAGAACGTCCCGAACTGGAAAGATATCGATCCGCGAGTGTCGGCCGCCTACGACCTGTTTGGAAACGGCAAGACCGCGCTGAAGGCGAGCGTCAGCCGCAGTGTCGAACAAGACTCGATCCGCTACGCCTCGGCGAGCAATCCCGCGACCACGCTGCAGACACAGACGCAGCGGACGTGGAACGACACGACATATCCCGTGGGCGATCCGCGACGTAACAACTTCGTCCCCGATTGCGACTTAATCGTCAGCGCCGCCAACGGAGAATGCGGGCCGTGGCAGACGCCAAGCTTCGGCAGCAGCGTGCCAGGTACGGTGTACGACCGCGCGATTCTGAACGGGTGGGGCGTGCGTCCGTCGAACTGGGAGTTCTCCGTCGGGGTGCAGCACGAGCTTTTGCCGCGCGTGTCGGCCAGTGCCGGATATTTCCGGCGCATCGGCGGCAACTTCTCAGTCGTCGACAATGAGACGCTCGGTCGCGGGGACTTTACCGAGTACAGCGTCGTCTATCCGTCAACGGATACTCGCCTGCCAAACGCCGGGCAGACGCTCGGAGGGATCTTCGATCCCAACGCCATCGTTGCTCCGCGAAACGTGATCAAAGCCGCATCCCAGTTTGGTAAGCAGCTCGCACACTGGGATGGCTTTGATGTCAGCGTCGACGCGCGGTTGCAGGGCGGATTCTTGGTGCAGGGTGGGGTCAGCAGTGGCAAGTCGATGACGGACAACTGCGACATCATCGACGACGTACCGGAGGCTCTGCAGGCGGCGGTTCCCGCGCCGGCCGGCATTCAGCCGCTTGTGACCGCTGCCGCCAATGGTGCCTGGACGCCGAAGGGATACTGTCATCAAGAGACGCCGTTTCTTGCGCAATACAAAGGTCTCGCCGCGTACACGCTGCCGTACGGCGTTCGCCTCAGTGGCACCTTCCAAAGCATTCCGGGGCCGCAGATTGCTGCGAACGCCGTCTACGTCGGCAGCGTACCCTCGCTTGGCCGGCCGTTCACGCTGGCGCAGGCCAACATCAATCTGGTCAAGCCGGGTACGCTGTTTGGAGACAGACTGAATCAATTCGACCTCCGCTTCACGAAGATCGTCAGCGTCGGTCGCGGCCGCGTGGACCTGAACGTCGACCTGTACAACGCGTTCAATTCGGATGCGATTCTCGTCCAGAACAACACGTTCGGCGCCGCCTGGCAGAGGCCAATCACCGTCATTCAGCCGCGATTCGTGAAACTCAGCGCCCGTTGGGATTTCTAGCGTCAATCAGGTCACGCGGCCGGCCGCACGTTGAAGGGCGGGTTCGCCCAGACGGAGCTCGAACCACGCGACATCGCAGGACCGAACAGTCGGGTCGCCGGCTCGAAGTCTCGGCGATTGTGTGTCACCAACGCGTCGAACCGGAAGACTCAACTCGAGCGCGATACAAGCACGCGAGATCATCTGCGTTTGGTACTGTGTTGTCGGATCCACTCAGCGAGTTCCCCGGGAGCCCTGCTACCGAAACCGGTCGCGGGAACGGCATGAATCGAGTCGCCCGCCGGAGGAGCTCCGATCACGCGGCCTCGATTTTAATCATCGCCCGCTTGTGCCGGTTGATCCTCGAGAGAAAGTTGAAGATCACCTTCAGAAAATACTTTCGATCGAGCAGTTTGTCCGCGGCGAGCCGCTCATCGCCTTCGACTATCGACGCCGTCGCGTCGAACCACGCGCCCTTCACATCGCCGCGAATGTTGCAGACCGCCACCCGCACCCGCGGGTTGTTTCGAATTCGCTTGACCTTCCACGAATCGGCTTCGGTATACACGTACAACGCGTCGTTGTGCACCACGAACCAGACCGGCGTCTTTACGCCCTGGCCGTTCTTCTTGAAAGTTTCCAGCGACATGTACTTCTGGCCGCCGAACTGTGCGAGTTTCGGATCAGGCACGCCGTTTCTCCGGACTGGGCGCGCGCGCTTGCAGCGGCGGCAGATATTGACTCGGCGAGTCGGAGCGATCCGAACGCCGGCCCGGCCGGCCGGAGCATCGGGTATCCACGTTTCGTAGTCCGGTGGCGCCGACAGCGACTGCGGCGCGGCCGTCGTGAACTATGGCGGGCCGGCCCCGCGGAGCCAGGCCCGCGCGACACGCAGGGTCCTTACGACTTCGCAGCCGTCACGAACGCTATCTGCGCGTAGTGCACGAGAAAATCGCGCCACAGAAACCAGTAGTGACGACCGGGGATCTCGCGATACGTCGTGTTGAACCCGTCCTTCTTCACGAGTTCGGACAGCGTCACCGTTCGTTCGCGCGCCATGTCGGTAGTGCCCGCACCGAGCCAGTAGAACTTCACGCCACCGGCCTTGACCGCCTCGAGTTGCTTCTGAAACGCATCATCGACCGCCTGCGGACCCGAGCTGAAGACGCCGATGTAGGCGAACGTGCCCGGGTTGTTGTTCGTCGCGGCGAGCGTATGGCCACCCCCCATCGAGAGTCCCGCGATCGCGCGATCGTCTTTCGTGGCGAGCACGCGGAAACGCTTTTCGACGAACGGAATCACGTCCTTCACCAGACTTTCCGGGTACGAGCCGGCGTACGGCTGTGGCGCGCCGCCCCGCCCGCCCGGCGCTCCCGCCCGTCCGGCAGTCGGCTGTTCCGCCTGAACCGGCGGCGGCGCCGGCGCCTGGACTGACTGCCTTGCCGGCGTGGGGCCGTACCCGAACCCCTGCGACACCGTTTGCGCGGCGTTGCCGTTCGGCATCACCACGATCATCGGCTTCACCTTGCCCGCAGCGACGAGGTTGTCCATGATGATGTTCGCGCGGCCCATCGTCAGCCACGCATCTTCGTCGCCGCCGCCGCCATGCAGCAGGTACAACACGGGGTACTTCTGGCTGCTTGTCTCGTACCCTGGCGGCGTGTACACCATCATGCGGCGGCTCGCCAGCTTCAGCGTGGGCGATGGATACCAGACGGCCTGGACCGTGCCGTGCGGCACGTCCTTGAAGTCCCACCACTCGGACTCCCCTCCGGAGATCATCAGCAGATTGTCGTAGCGCGCGCCGTCGCGCTGCGTTTCCGCGTTGTTGGGATCGAGCGCCTTCACGCCATCGACCATGAACCAGTAGCCCCAGAGTTGCGCCGCGAGCGGGCCGATCGTCGTGGACCACACGCCGGCGTCGTCCTTCGTCATCTTCAGATTGGTGCCGTTGTCCCAGCTGCCGTTGAGCGTCACCTCCGTGGCTTTCGGCGCCAAGAGGCGGAACGTTACGGTACGGTCCGGACGGATTTCCGGTGAACGCAACGGCGTCGGACGGGCAGCATTTGCAGCTGGCGGAGCCGTCGGTGGCTGCTGTGCCGCGAGCGATGCGCCGATGACGAAGCCGATCGCTGCGACGGTCCCGGACAGGCGTACACACAGGGAGATGTTCATTGATGCCTCGCTGGAGCGGTATTCTAAATCGCAGACACCGCGCACAGGCGACAGGCAGGCGATGCTGCGCCAGGACGGACGCCGTTCTCATGCTAGAGGTTGTACTCGAGCAGCACGTCGCAATGTCTTCCCATCATGTTCACGAACACCGGGAGTGAGGAGATCATGCGGGGCCGCGAACCAGGCGCCAGCAATGTCAGCTTCGATCGAGAGGAGAGGGGTGGAGGTGCTGATCGGCTTCAGAGCAAGGCCCTGGCCTCAGCGGGACTGCGACCGGTGCTGAGCGATCCATTGGTCGCTGACGGCGCCGAGGTCGTTCGACGGTCGCTTGACGCGCAGAAGAGCCGCCAGCGTGATGAGCATCACGACGAACGCCGCGGCTAGTCCTAACCAACCCATTGCGGCATCTCCCGAAATCCGACCACGGCTATCGCTTCGCGATCGCGAAATCGGCGCGAGTGAATGGAGCGCCGCCGTCGCGCGGCCTCAGGTCTGCCTTTGCCGGAAACGGATGCGGTATCTCGCCGTCCGTCGCGCGCGCGTAGGCGCCGTTGACCTTCACGCACAGGAACTTCTCTTCCACCAGCGCATCGAGGACCGACTTGCACAGCGTCCGCTCGACGCCGCACAGACGCTGCGCCTGTTCGACGGTCAGCCGCAGACCGGGCATCTCGAGATATTCGGAACGGATACGTGTGACGGCAGGGTCGTGCGGCATAAGAACGCCTCCAGGCAATAACGCGAGTCTTGAGACGCCGTTCGCCGAGGGAATCACGACGCGGGGTCTACCGCCCAAAAAGTAGCTTCCATCTGGCGAGAAAACGCTCGTCGTTGTGGATGCAATCGCGAGGGCGGTAACCCAAACTTTAGTGCCGATACGCGTACGGAATCAAGGGTACTTCCTCGGATCGCATTCGAGCATTCGACCTTAAACGTCCGCTGATGTCGGTCCGTGTCCGTGAGCTTGTCTTCGTGCGCCATCCGAGGAGCGAAGCCGAACCGCTGATTCTTGCAACGCTTCGTGCGCGGACCGCGATTGTAGGATCGCGTCGCTCCGCCTGGAGCGCGCGGCGGGCCGGGCGTCGATCTGCTGCGATAGAGTCGAACGTAGTCCGATGCGCCAAATCACGCGGAGCACAGGAATCACATGGCGAACGATCGCCGACAACGTCGGCGCTGCGATTGTGACGATTCCCAATCGACAGGCGTGGCGGCGCTGTGCGCTCGTCTACGCGCTCTTCCTCGTCTGCTCGCTGCCGATCGGACTGGTCTCCGGCCTTCTGCATCCAGGTCTCGCTCCGCTGGCGCCCGCGGCGGCGATCCTGACGACGATCACGCTGCTCGCGCATCCCGCGTGCACCGAGGAGTTGATCTTCCGCGTGATGATGCTGCCGCGTCGCATCGACCGGCTGCCGCGCGGAACGCTCTGCGCGCGGGCGGCGATTGCGCTGATCGCGTTCGTCGCCGCGCATCCGCTCAACGCGCGGCTGTTCTGGCCGGCGTCGCTCGGGCTCTTCGCGAATCCGTACTACCTCGCCCTCGCTGCGCTGCTCGGACTCGCCTGCTCGGCCGCCTATCTCATCTCCGGATCGATCTGGCCGTCCATCCTCATCCATTGGATCAGCGTCGTGCTGTGGATTCTTCTGCTCGGCGGCCAGGCGCTGCTCGATTCTTATCGTTAGTACGAAGCCTGACGCCTGGTGTATAACTTGAGAACTTCTTGTTCAAATCCACCCTCATAGCGCTGACGATCGTTCTTGCTCTGCCGTACGCGTGTGCCCCGGCGTATCGGTTCGACGCGCCGCGCGCCTTCACCGGATCGCATTTCTACAATCCATACGCTTCGTCGTCTCATACGTGGCATCGCGCGAACCTGCACGCGCACGGGCGATCGTGGCTCGGGCTCACATCGGCATCGCAAACCGACGCCGAGGTCGCCGACGCGTACCGCCGCCGCGGATACGCGGTCGCGGCGATTTCCGATTACCAGAAGATCGCCACGGAAGCTGGAACCGATGCGCTGCCGGCGTACGAGCACGGCTTCAACGCCGGCAAGCATCACCAGCTCGCGCTCGGCGCAACGCGCGTCTCGTGGTTCGATTTTCCGGTGTGGCAGGGCGTCGATCAGAAGCAGTACGTGATCGATCGGGTCAGGAAGAGCGCGGCGCTCGTCGCCATCGCGCATCCGTCCTCGATGTCTGGCTACAGCTACTCCGAAGACGACTTGCGTCGGCTCACGGGCTATCAGCTGATCGAGGTGATCAACGGCCGCTTCACCGCCGAGAACCTGTGGGACGCGGCGCTGTCGGCTGGTCATCCGGTGTGGGCGATCGGCAACGACGACACGCACGACATCTCCGATCCGAATCGCTTCGCGATCGCCTGGAACACGATCGACGCGCCGTCGAAGGCGCCCGCCGACATCGTCGCGGCGCTTCAGGCCGGCCGTTCCTATGCGACGCTGCGAATCGGCGACACCGACGGAACGGAAGACGTCACGATTTCGAGCGTCGACATGCACGACGACGAGCTGACGGTGACGACAGCCGGACCGGAGGCCCGGTTCTCGTTCGTGGGGCAGAACGGCGAAGTGAAGAAAGTGGTCCGCGATACGAAGCGCGCGTCGTACGCTTTTATTGATGGCGACTCGTACATCCGCACCGTCGTCGAGACGCCGGCGCGGACGCTCTACCTCAACCCAGTCGTTCGGTACGACGGCGCCACGTTGCCATGGCCGTCCGCCACCATCGACCGGTGGCTCACCTCCTTTCAGCGCGCCGGCATCCTCGCCGTCTGCACTCTGCTGACGCTCTCGCTCGTCCGCCGGACCCCGATGTGGCAGCGGCGCGGGCGGCAGGCGCGAAAGCTCCCGCGCGTCGCAGCGTTCGTCATTCCGATCGCCGCCGCAACGACGGGCCGGGCCGACGCTCAGGACGCGCCCAGGCCGTTGCCGACCGCGCTTCGCGAGGGGGTCGCCTACCAGTCGTCGTTCGACGCGGCGCTCGTCGCGGCGCTGCCGGCCGCCGACAGTGTGTTCTCTTTCCTCGAGACCGCGCAGGCCGAGACCATCTCGACGCGAATTTCGGGCGGCGGTCTCGGCTTCGGCGCTGCGCCGCGACTGACCTTCTTCGGCAGCTCTATCACGCAGACCGAGTACCGTATCGGCGACGTCAACGTCACCGATCCGGCAATCGGCGGCGTGCCGCTCATCACACCCGAGCTGTTCCTCTGGCAGCGCGTGTCGGTCGCGGCCGGGCTCGCGTCGACGGAGCTCAGCACGCCTGGCATGACGATCGCGCTCGAGCCGAAACGCGCCAGTGCGGCATGGACAACGACCGCTGAAGCCTCTTCGTCGTTCGGCGATGCGCTGACCGCCACTTCGTCCGTGCCGCCGATTGCGCGGCTGACCGGCTGGAACCGCGGCAGCCTGCTCGCCGGCGGACCGATCGGGCCGCGCGGCGCCGGACTCGTGCTCGCGGGCGCATGGACGCAGGCGTCGCAGACCAATCGGGGCCGCGTCCAGGCAGCGGACAGCGACGTCGGGTCCGCGTTCGCTCACCTCGTCGTGCCGGCATCACCGACCGATGAATTTCGCGCCGTCGGCGCGCTGCAGCGCGCAACCGTCCCCGCCGCGAACCCGAACGTTTTCGTCGATCGCCAACCGGCGATGGACGATACGTCCGTGCACGTGCAGTCGACGTGGGCGCACGGCGACGCCGCAAGCAACCCGTGGCGCGTGTTCGCCGGCTACACGCGTCGCTCGAGGACGCCACAGTCGGCGCTCGGAGGTACGGTGACGATCGAGCGGCTCCTCGACGGGCCGCCGCTTCAGCAACTCGGCGATACGGGAGCGCGCGCGGACGCGCGTCTGTCTGCCGGGGCGCGTGCTGCGCGCGCCGTCGGTCGGACGAAGACGCATCGTCTGGAAGGTGGCGTCGATGTCGACGCCGCGCGTTCGTCCTCTCGGCCAGGATTCAACGGCGTCATCGCCGAGCTCGTCGACTCGATGCAAAGCCGCCTGTGGCAAGTGACCGCTCCGTCGCTGACGTCCGAGCGACGCTCAACGAAAGCATCCGCATTTGTCAGCGATCGATTTGCCGTCGCGAGTCGCGGCTCGCTCGACGTCGGGGCGCGGTACGAGTGGCTCACCGCATCCGCTGACGGAGCGGCGCAGGACATCGCGTGGTCGACGTTTCTGCCGCGGGCGGCGTTTCACTGGACGCTTTCGGATGCGCGCGCCGTGCAGCTGTTCGTCGGCGCGGCGCAGTCGGCCTACGACGTTCCGCTCGACGTCGTCGCATGGGGCGATCCCGCCGCGCCGTCGGCGAATGTGTTTCGGTGGCGCGGAATACCGAATGAGCTGGCGCTCTTCGCTCCGCTGCTCACCGTCGGGCCCGGCCGCGTCGGCCGCATCGATCCGAATCTCAGTCGACCGTACGCGAACGACTTGATCTTCGGCGTCGACGCGCGGCCGCGCCCGGGCGTCACGCTCCAGATCGCCGGGTTGTGCAAGTGGGAACGCCGGCTCTTCGGCGTCGTCGACACGGGCAATCCGGCGGCCGCGTATTCGATCGTGAACGTCAGCGATCCCGGCCTGGATCTCGAGCACACGACAGACGATCAGACGCTGCACGTCGCCTCGCTCATCGTGCCGACATCCCCGTACCGGGTGGACGATCTGCTGACCAATGCGTCCGATCGATCCGCTCGCCGCCTGGGCGCGGAGCTCACCGCGGAGGTGATCAACGATCGCCTGTACCTGCTCTTCGGCGCTACGGCACTCGCGGCCGAAGGCGTCGCCGCAAGCCGCGGGTTCGAAAGCCGCGAGAACGATCAGGGCATCGTCGGCGACTTCGGCTTGGATCCGAACGCAGCCATCTATGCGCGCGGACGCCTCTTCGGCGATCGCGCGTTCACGGGCAAGGTGACGACGGTCTACCGGTTCCCGTCCAACGTGAGTGTCGGCGCCATCGCGCGCTATCAGGACGGTCAGCCGTTCGCGCGCCTCGTCGTCGTGCCGGGCCTGAATCAGGGACCCGACATCGTGCGGGCGTACGCGAACGGCGGCTCGCGGTTCACCTTTACAGCCACGCTCGACGTGCGAGTGCAGAAGGAATTCGCCGCGGCGGCTCGGCGGGTGGCGCTGTTCGCCGACGCGTACAACCTTCTGAATCTTGCCGAAGAAGTCGAGGAGCGCGCCGTCACCGGTCCGGCGTTCCGTACGCCCACAGCTTTTCAACCTCCGCGATCGGTTCGCGTCGGCGCGCGCGTGGTGTTTTAGGAGAACGCGCGCGCGGCCGCCAACACCATCACCAGCGTGATCACGGCAATCACGCACTCGCCGACGACGCCGACGATCAGCGGACGCCACCCCTGTCTCGCCAGCTCCGACACGTTGGTCCGCAGACCGACCCCGGCAAACGTGAGCAGGAACGCCCATCGCGACAGGTTCGCCAGGTCGGCGACTTCGCCGCGCGTAAACAGTCCCGCGGTCGCGAGCGCAGAGACGATGACGAACCCCAGGACGAACTTCGGGAACTTCTCCCAGAGAAACGCCGCCTTGTTGCCGACGCCGGCGTCGCGCGCGCGCGCCCGCGCCCAATGGAGCGCGTAGCCGAGCACGACGAAGCCGATCGTCGCGTTCCGCGTCGTCTTCGCGAGCACGGCGAACCTGCCGGCCGTGTCCGAGAACAGCGCGCCGGCCGCCGTCGCTTCGGCGGTGTTGTCGACGGCGAGACCGACCCACAGCCCGTACGCCTGATCGCTCATGCCGAACGCGTGGCCGATGACGGGAAACACGAACAGGCTGACCGCGCCGAGCGCGAGAATCGCCGCAATCGCGTACGACGCGTCCTCGTCGTCGGCTTCGATCGCGCCCTTGGCGGCGATGATCGCCGACACGCCGCAGATGGACGATCCGATCGACAGCAGGCTGATCAACTTCGGCGGCAGCCGAAACGCGCGGCCGAGCGCGGTCATGACGAGGATCGCGACGGCGAGCTCCAGCGCGACGCAGACAAGGCTCACCGTCCCGAGCTTGACGACGTCGCCGAGCAGGAAGCGGACGCCGAGGAGCACGATGCCGACCTTCAGCCAGAACTCGTAGGTGTCGACGCCCTTCCGGCACACCGCCGGAACACCGACGGTGTTCGACACGATGAGGCCGAACACGATCGCCCACAGGACGTATTCGATGTTCGGCAGCGTCAGCTGATGCGCGCGGCCGTAGGCCCCGATCGATTGCTCGGCGATTTTTCCGGCGAAGCCGACGGCCGCAAGCAGAATCGTTCCGGGCACGATCTGCACCCACGGCGGCGCGCCCCTTTCGACCGGCTGAGGGCGCCCCGAGCCCGTCGCCCCTCGACGATGCTCGGGGCGACCCTGAGGTTCTCGAAGGGTCGAGGGGCGCCGCGCGTCGACGACCGGAAGCGTCGTGACCGTGCTCATCTGCGTCACCATGGAATCCGGGAGACGATCCCGCTCTTCACGAGAACGACCGCGAGACCTGCAGCGACGACGGCCCACCAATCGAGCGAGAGACGCATAGCGCTTCCTCCTGCGTGCGCCGAGAAAAAGAAAAGGCCCTGAGAAGCAGGCATCGCATGCTTCCCAGGGCCTTCGATCGGCTGCGAACTGTTTCCGGTTACGAACGCTGTGGACCGGCGTCACCGACGCAGCACGAGGCGGGGCCCCGGCCCCGACAACACGCGCAGCAGTTCGTCACGGTCATCACAGAGCGTTATCGTGCTCGACGTCGGGACCACATGTCAAGACGATCGACGGAGCGCCGAAACGCAGAGAACGAGACTTCACTATCATGTGCCATGCCGCAGGATCCCGTTCAGCCGATACCGACCGACGAGCCCGGTCGCGGTCCGCAGCGCGGCGTCGGCCTGTGCCTCTCGGGCGGAGGCTATCGCGCGATGATTTTTCACGTCGGCGTTCTGTGGCGGCTCTACCAGGCGCGCGTGCTCCGATCCGTCAGTCGAATCTCGAGCGTCTCGGGCGGATCGATTACGGCGGGTCTCCTTGCGCTCAAATGGAAGCAGCTCAGTTTCGATCCGGCGCGGCTCGATGCCGATTTCGTCCGCCTCGTCGTCGAACCGCTGCGAGCGCTGGCGAGCGAGACGATCGACGCCGACGCGATCATCCTGGGCCTCGTGCTTCCAGGCCGCGTCAGCGATCGCGTCGTCGCCGCGTACCAGCAGCACCTGTTCGGCGACGCGACGCTGCAGGACCTGCCTGATGCGCCGCGGTTCGTCATCAACGCGACGAACGTGCAGTCCGGCGTGCTGTGGCGCTTCTCGAAGCCGTTCATGGGGGACTATCGCGTCGGCCTCGTGAGCGCGCCGGCGATTCCTCTCGCGCAGGCCGTTGCGGCTTCGTCAGCGTTTCCGCCGCTCCTCTCGCCGCTCGAGCTGCGCCTCGATCCGAGTCAGTTCACCGCGGGATCGGGATACGACCTTCAGCGCGCGCCGTTCACCAGCAAGGTCGTGCTCAGCGACGGCGCCGTGTACGACAACCTCGGACTCGAGACGGTCTGGAAGCGGTACGACACCGTGCTCGTGAGCGACGGCGGTGGAAAAATGCCGCCGCAGGAAGAACCGAAGACCGACTGGGCGCGCCACGCCTACCGCATTCTCGATATCGTCGACAACCAGGTGCGATCGCTGCGCAAACGGCTGCTGATCGATTCGTACAAATCGGGCGCGCGGAAGGGAGCGTACTGGGGCATCCGGACGAATGTCGGCGATTACGGTCTGCCCGACACGCTGCCCTGCCCGTTCGACCGAACCACCGAGCTGGCGGAAACGCCCACGCGTCTCAAGCGGATGGACGACGCGCTGCAGGAACGGTTGATCAACTGGGGATACGCGGTATGCGATGCGGCGCTGCGCGCGCACGTCGATCCTGCGCTGCGCAGGGCGGACGCGTTTCCGTATCCGGCGCTTGGAGTCTGAGCGAATGGCGAAAACGAAGGCGCAGAGCGGCATCGAGATTCCCCGCAAGGTCGTCGAATTCATTCTGCCCTGCCCCGAAGACGATCGGCGTCAGCTCCAGGACTCGCCGATCCTCGGCGACGTCTGGGTGGAGTTCGCGAGGAACCCCGGCAGGAAGCTCGAGCTGTTGATTACGCCGTACAAGGAGTACGCGGCCGGCACGGTCGCGCGCGCGCTGTCGAATTGTTCCGACATCCGCAACGCGGACATTGCGTACCTGCAGGGATCGTCGCGGCCCGTCTGACATTCGAAGAAGTCGTCCGCTTCGTCGTCCCGATGACCTACTGGTGGAACGATCGCAACAACGGCACGGAGATCGCCCGGTACCTCGACGATCCCGCGCTCGCCGCGGACGTCGCCACGATCCTCGAAGCGGCGCGAAGAAAACCCTGAAGCAGCTCGACATCAACGAGCGCAACAGCTTCATCACGATCCATGGCGCGAACCTGAGCCTGTCGATTCCGCACGACGTGCGCAACTACGCGTGCGGCCGCACGCCCGTGTGCAACGAATGCGAACGCCTCGTCAACAGCGGCGGCGTCGTCGTCGCGGCCGCAGGCAACCGCGGGTACCAGAACTTCGAAACGAAGGAAGGTCTCTACGAGGGATACGCCGCGTTCAGCGTCACCGATCCCGGCAACGCTGACGGCGTCATCACCGTCGGCGCCACGCATCGGTTCTGGCCGCACACGTAGTCGACGTGCTGAAGGTGCCGCACCACGGCAGCTCGAACAATCTCGAGGTCGATTTCTTCGAGCGCATCACGGCCGATCACTACGTGTTTTCAGGCGACGGCGAGCATGGCAATCCCGAGCGCGAATCGCTGGAGATGCTGTTCAAGGCGCGCGGCAAGGCGAAGTTCCAGATCCACCTCACCTACCCGATCGACGAAATCGACGTCGCGCGCGCGGCCGACTGGAAGAAAGAGCAGGTGAAGGAACAGAAGCGGAAGGCCGCCGGGTCGAAGAAGGCGCCGCGGCCGAACTGGTCACCCGCCAACCAGAGCCTCGCCGCGTTCTTCAACGCTCAGAAGCTCGCCGGCGGCCAGAAGATCTGCATCAGCGATCCGGCCAAACCGCACGTCATCGATCTACTCGACCCGCTCGGCTATTGACCGGCGAGCGTATACTTCGCCGGTCGTCTTCAATGTCGCGCGGCCCTTTCAGGGTGGCGCGGCCCTTTCAGGGCCGCGGACCCGGTTACCAAGGAGGTTCTCGTGAAGCGCTCGTTAATCGTTATCGCAGTCATGCTGCTGGGCGCGTCGGCCGTCGCCCAGCGAGGCGCGGGTCCGAGCCCTGAAATGCAGGCGGCCCTCGCCAAGCAGGCGGAGCTCGAAAAGAACACGCCGCGCCTGCAGGTCACCGAAGAGGTGCTGCCGCTCGTCGTGCCGGGCCACACCATCGGCGAAGCGGTCGGCGTCGCCAAGAATTCCAAGGGGCACCTGTTCGTCTTCACGCGCAGCGGGAACCTGGGCCCCGCGAAGGGCGCGACCGCCTCGCAGCTCTTCGAGTTCGATCCGAACCTGAAGTTCGTGAAGCAGTGGGGTCAGGACAACTACGCCGCGTCGTTCGCCCACACGGTCCGCGTCGACAAGTACGACAACGTGTGGATGACCGACGAGGGCGCGAACATGATCGTCAAGTTCAACCCGCAGGGCATGGTGTCGATGGTGCTCGGAAGGAAGACCGAAGCGATCGATTATCTGGAGCGGTTCTTCGAGCGCGGCGAGAAGGAGACGGAGCGGTATCCCGCCGGCAATCCGGGCACGTTCAACCGCCCGACCGACGTCACCTGGGACACGCAGGACAACATCTTCGTGAGCGACGGGTACAACAACTCGCGCGTCGCCAAGATCAGCAAGGACGGCAAGTGGGTGAAGGCGCTCGGCACGCGCGGCGCCGGCCCGAACCAGTTCAACACGCCGCACGGAATTACGTCGGACGCGAAGGGCAACATCTACGTCGCCGACCGCGGCAACCGCCGCATTCAGGTGTTCGATCCCGATCTCAATCCCGTACGAATCATTTCGACCGTCGGCGCGCCGTGGAGCGTCTGCACGTCGCCGGCGCCGAATCAATACCTGTTCAGCGGCGACGGCAACGGCAAGATCTACAAAGTGGATCTGAACGGCAATCTGCTCGGTTGGGCGCAGACGAGCGAGGGGCACGGCCAGGCCGGTTGTCTCGTCCACGAGCTGCACTGCGAATCGGAGAACGTGATCTACAAGGGCGACTGCTCGACGTGGACGGTGGAGAAAGTCACGATCAAGGGCACCGCGAAATCGTCCGCGCCCTAATGAAGCAACACGCTCAGGTGTGGCGCGCTCCGGTGCGCCACACCAGCAACGCCGTGACGACCGCAATCAACGCGAGCACCTGGCGCTCGGTCGCCGGCGTGAACGGGTCGCGCGCCACCTTCAGCTCGAGCCGCTTCCGCGTCCATCCGCCTTTCAAATACATCTCGTCGTAGCGCTGCACCTGCACGTCATGCTCGGCGACCGCGTCGGGATCGTCGCCGTGCCCGAGCGCCAGCGGATCGGGCAGCACCGGCAGCGTGCCGGCGGGATCGACGGCCCAGTTGACGATCTTCATCGCGAGGCTTCTGTCGTCCTGCGGCGGCCATGCACACACAATCACCAGCGTGACGACGGCAAGCATCCACCACTGAACGTTGTTCGGCTGCCACATCGACCTGGCCATTATGCCTTCCTGATGTTAGCGTAGGCCCGCGAGCCGTCCGCTCGCCTGAAAGGCTTGCGGATTGTTCGCTCGCCTGAAAGGCTCGCGGATTGTTCGCTCGCCTGAAAGGCTCGCGCTACCGGTCACCGTTGTAGCGCTACCGGTCACCGTTGTAGCGCTACCGGTCACCGTTGTAGCGCTACCGGTGACCGTTGTAGCGCGAGGCTTTCAGCCGAGCGTTCATTACGCTTTCAGCCGAGCGTGCATTGCGAAAGGAGCGACACGTGACGAGAAGGTCGATCGTCCCACTGGTCCTCGTCGTGAGCCTTTCGGCCGCCGCGCGCGTCGCGGCGCAGGGCGGCGACGGCAGCCTCCGCGGAACCGTCAAGGACGCCCAGGGCGGCGCGCTGCCGGGCGTCACGATCACCGCCACGAGTCCGGCGATGCTCACGCCGAGCGTCACCGTCTCGGACAGCGCCGGCAACTATCGCCTCATCAATCTTCCTCCCGGCGTGTTCAAGATCACCGCGGAGCTCTCCGGCTTCTCCATCTTCCGCCGTGACGACATCCTGCTGCGGGCGGGCAGCAACTTCCAGGTCGACATCACGATGGAGATCGGAACGCTCACCGAAACGGTGACCGTCGCCGGCGATCCGCCGATGCTCGAAGTGACGAAGCCGAGCGGCGTGCTGACGATTGACGGCGAGTTCCAGAAGCAGGCGCCGGTCGTCGAAGGGAAATTCTGGAGCGACTTCCTGATGCTGACGCCGGGCGTCATCTCGCGCCCGCACAACGACGCGAGCGGCCGGCAGAATTATTTCGGCAACGCGGTCGAGCATCGCGACGCCGTCACGCTGATGGAAGGGCTGTATGCCGGCAACTACAACGACTTCAACATCAACCGCACGGGCCTCAGCTCCGAAGCCATTCAGGACACGGAAGTGAAGACCGGCGGCGTCGACGCGGCGTCGCCGATGGGTGCTGCGCGGCTCGTACGGCAAATACCATCAGCAGCTGATGGGCACGCGCAATCCGGTGTCGTCCTTCGGCGGCAACGACGCGCAGGGGCTGCGCAACGAATACGATCTCGATTCGAACGGCGTGTTCGAGACGGTGATCGTGACGCCGCCGGTGGCGACGGGCATCTCGAACCTGCAGTTCGATCCTGATCTGCACCAGCCGTACTTCGACGAATGGTCGCTCGGCTACCGCCGGCAATTCCCCGGTCAGATCGCGCTCGACACCGGCGTCATCGTCAAGGTGAACCACGATCAGTACGCGCAGGTGGACATCAACGGCTTCTATCCCGACGCGCCGTTCAGGCCGTTCGGAGGATTCGGCAGAGTCGATCCGAATCAGGGACTGCTCTACCGGCTGACGAACAACACCTGGAGCACCACCCGCTACAAGGCGCTGCAGGCGACGCTGACGAAGAACATGACGCACAACTTCCAGATGCTCTTCACGGCGCAGCGGCAGTGGCAGCATCTCGAGGGGACGTGGAACCCTTCCGACCCGGCGAAGTTCATCCAGCCCGACGCGTTCCCGAACGACAAGAACATCTGGAGAACCGACGGCGTGCAGGATCAGAACAGCCTTGCGACGGGAAATTCGCTCGTCAACAACCCGATGTGGAATCCGTATTCGGTGCGCATGGCCGGCACGTGGCACGCACCGTTCGATGTCGTCGCCTCGGGCAGCTACACGATCGTCGCGGGCAACTGGACCGGTCCGGTGATCGATCAGCTGCCGTCGACGAGCGCGCTGCTCGCGCCGTTCGGTCCGTCGACCGTCGTGTCGTCGACCGGCGTGCGGCAGTCGAATCCGCTGGCGACGCGCATCCGGTTCTTCTATCCAACTCGCGGAAAAGGACAGCCACGCGCGGCCGACGTGCACATCGTCGGCGTCAAGCTCGGCAAGCGCGTCAACATGGGAGGCGGCCGCAACGTGGAAATTTCCGCCGAGGTGTTCAACCTGCTGAACGGAGGGCGCTACACCGAGTTCAGCCGCCAGGGTGCGAACCGGATCTACAACCCGCAGACGTTCGGCACATTTACGAACCCGCAGACGCCGCGCGCGATGACGCTGCAGACGGTCGTGCATTTTTAGAGTTCTGCGGAATTGTCGTCCCTCGTGTCTTCGCTGCGTAGATTCATCGGCGGAATACTACGGTTCCGGACTGTCCGGAACCGGAGATCGCCTTCACATTTTTCGGCCCGCGGCAACCAGCAACCAGCCCTTCAACGAGAACGCTCGGACGTGCGCCCGTCGCGACGCATTGCGCCAAAGAACTCGATCGCAGCTTCCATGTTGCGCTGGCGCACTTCCGGGTCCGGCTCGAGCGACCAGTTGCCGCGATCCTGCAGGTTGCCGATGACGATCCCGTCGGCGCGCGGGTTCATGCTCGCGTTGCCGCCGTTGGCCGTTCGTCCGTTGGCGCGGTACCTCACTTCGGGCTGCGGCACGAGCACGGTCAGCTGACCCTTGATCGGCACGAGCTCCGTGTCGTTGAACAGCGTGAACGATCCGAGGCCCGTGCAGTTGACGATCACCGACTCGGGCAGCGACATCAGATCGCGCGGCGTGTCGAACTTGCGGATGACGATCTTCCCGCCGAACAGCAGGAAATCGCGCACGATCGCGTCCATGTAGATCGACGGCTCGATGGCGAGCGCCGTGCTGCGAATCGCGTACTTCGACGGAAACGGATGATCGCCCGGCCCGATCACTTCGCGGAAGCGTCCGGGCCGGAGCTGGTCCGGCAGCAGATCGCCTTCGGCCGGTGGTCCCGGCTGCCGATTCGGATCGTCGGTGGCGTTGTAGGTATCGATCCAGTAGACGCCGTAATTGGGCCCGACCATCAGCTGCAGCTGACGGTACGAGATCTCGGCGGCCTCGCGGAACTGCGCGTCCCACTCGGGCGTTCGCTGCGTCGCTTCGATCAGCGCGGTCGTCGGCGTGAAGCCGGCCATCGACATGTTCGACGTCGTGTCGGGCGGCACCGTCGCGGCGTAGATCGTCACGTCCCATCCGCGCCGCTGCAGCTGTCGCGCCGCGCACACACCCGGCGCGCCGCATCCAATGACCGCCGCCCGATGCTCGCCCGTCTGCCGCGTGAGGTCGGCGACGAGCGCGCCGCATCCCCACGACAACGACATGCCCGAGCCGCCGAACCCGTAATCGTGGACGATCGTCTTCGCGTCGAGCTTCTCCGCGCGCAGCACGAACCCGGAATCGCGGTGGGGACGCAGGCCGACGGTCGTGCGGAGCACGCGATCCCACGTCACGGTCGGCGGGGCGAGCTGGAGCGGCGCCCGCCCCGCAGAGGAGGCGCCGCGGCTGCGCAGCGACGCGCCGCAACCGGTCAATCCGAATCCGGCCAGCGCGAGGCCGCCGGTCTTCAACAGCGTTCGTCGATCCATGGACTCTGCGCCTCCAACTGGCGCCCGACACCGCGGATTCAGGCGCCGCCTGCACAGGGCGTGCGACGCACTCTTCTGGAAAACGGCATCGTGGTCGGCAGCGGATACGAGGGCAATTCTGAGCTCGCTGGTTCGTTTGGCTACTCGTCCGGCAAGCCGAACGCGATGATGTTCGGCCCTGAGGCGACCGCGACGTACTGCTTGTCGTCGAACATGAACGTCATCGGCGACGCCTTCCAAGTCTGACTGGTCTGAAAGCTCCACAGCGGCTTTCCGTTCGACGCGTCGGCCGCCATCAGCGCACCGCTGTCTTCGCCGAAGATCACGACGCCGCCCGCGGTGCTGAGCGTGCCGCCCCACGACTCGACGGCGCCGGTCTGCGGCAGCTCCCAGACAGCTTTTCCGGTGTGGATGTCGATCGCGCGCAGCACGCGCCGCGCCGGTTCGTCAGGCGCCTGTTTGAACGACCCGCCCATGTAGCCCTTGCCCGCTTCCCACGTCATCGGCGTCTTCGTGAAGATGCCGCACTTGTCGTTCGTCTGCACGTAATACAAACCGGTCGCCGGGTTGAACGACGTGGAGTACCAGTTCGACGCGCCCTCGAGCGACGGGCACACGCGCTTGCCTTCGAGCGACGGCTCCATGTCTGGCACGACGATCGGGCGCCCTTCGGGCGTCAGGCCGCGCGCCCACGTCAGGTTCGCGGCGTACTGCCTGCCCATCAGGAACGTGCCGTCGGTGCGATCGAGCACGTAGAAGAACCCGTTGCGGTTCGCCTGCACCAGCAGCCTGCGCGGCCGATTCTCCCACGTGGCGTCGACGAGCGCCGGCGTTTCCTGCGCGTCGTAGTCCCACACGTCGTGAGGCGTGAACTGGAAGTGCCACTTCAGCGTCCCGCGCTTCGCGTCGAGCGCGACGACGGAATCCGAGTAGAGATTGTCGCCGGGGCGATCGTCGCCAATCAGATCGGGAGAAGGGTTGCCCGTCGGCCAGTACAGCGTGTCGAGCTCCGGATCGTAGGTTCCGGTGAGCCATGTCGTCGCGCCCGGATGCTCGATGCCCGCTCCCTGCCACGTGTCCGCCTTCGGCTCGCCGCGCCGCGGCGCCGTCCAGAAGCGCCACACTTCTCTGCCGGTCGCCTGATCGAATGCCGCGACGAAACCGCGAACGCCTTCATCGCCGCCCGACGTGCCGGTGACGACGAGATTGCCGACCGCGAGCGGCGCGCCAGTGGCGTTGTAGTTCTGGTGCCAGTCGGCCATCTCGGTTTCCCACAGCAGCGAGCCGGTGAAGCGGTTGAGCGCGATGATGTGCGCGTGGTCGGTGACCATGAACACGCGATCGCCGGCCACTGCCACGCCGCGGTTGATGCCTCCAGCCGCGTTGCCGACCAGACCTTTCGTTCGCTGCCGCTGGTAATGCCAGATCTCACGCCCCGCGCCCGCGTCGAGCGCGTAGCACTCGTTCGCGCTCGTCACGTACATGACGCCGCCGGCGACGACCGGCGTCACCTGCAGGCGCGACGTGTTGGGGATACTGAAAATCCACCGCGGCACCATGCGTCCCACGTTGGCAGCCGTGATTTGCGTCAGCGGACTGTAGCGGCTTCCGTTCGTCTGGCCGTTGTAGCTGGGCCAGTCGGCCTGCGAGGTGACGGCGCGATAGCGATCGCCGCCGCTCTTGCGCAGCAGGTGGATCTTGCGGTCGTCGCCGAGCAGCTGGAGGTCCGATGCGCTTTGATTCAGCACGAGCCCGTCGATCGAGCGGCCGTCAACCAGCGTGGCGCGCGTCCGTGTCGGCGCCGCTCCGCTGCGCGGCCGCAGCGTGCGCAGATAGCGGATCAGATCGCCGACGTCGGAATCGTTCAGACCGGGGAACGCCGGCATGCCGGCGGCAGATCGTCCCTGTCTGACCAGCGACGTCAGATCGTCGTTCGTCAACGATGGCACGCGCGTCGCGATCGCGGGACCGAGCTCGCCGCCGTTGCCGTCGCTTCCATGGCATCCGGCGCAGCGGCTGACGAACACCTGGCGACCAGGCTCGGCGCGTTGCGCAAACGCGAGCGGACCAGCGAGAAGCGCGAAAAACAGTAGGAACACAGTGCGCGGATGCTACCAAAGAATCGGGTTCGGTGTATGCTCCGCATCTCCAACTCGGCGTCGGCGTCGATTTTTGAAGGCAGGAGTCGACCATGAAGTGGACCTGGGCGCTGCCGGCGATCACGGCTCTCTGTTTCGCGAGCGGAGGATTTGCGCAGGACCGTCAGACGAAGAACCCGCGCGAAGGCGATCCGCAGGCGATTCGCAACGGGACCGCGCTGTACCGCATCCGCTGCTCCGGCTGTCACGGCATGGATGCGACGGGCCTTCGCGGGCCGGATCTCACGTCCGTCATGTCGTCGGGCATCACCGATGAGCAGCTCTTTCAGTACGTGAAGCGCGGCGTGCCGGGAACGGAAATGCCGCCGACCAACGCGCCCGACGACGAGATCTGGCAAACGCTGGCGTACCTCCGCACGCTCAGCGCGCCGGCAGCCGCGGCCAACGTCGGCGGCGACGCCGATCACGGTGAGCGGCTGTTCCAGGCGAACTGTATCAGCTGTCACCGCGTGAACGGACGTGGCGGCCGGATCGGTCCGGATCTCTCGCGGATCGGGTCGTCGCGATCGCGCGCGGCGCTGACGAAGGAAATTCGGACGGCGAGCGCGTCCGTCCAGCCGGGGTACGACGCGGTCACGCTGGTGACGCGCGACGGCCGGCGCATCCGCGGCGTCAGGAAGAACGAGGACGCCTTCTCCATCCAGATCATGGACGTCAACGAGCGGCTGCAGGGACACATGAAGTCGGAGCTGCGCGAGATCATCGAGGAGAAAGGCTCGCTGATGCCCGATTACGGCGTCGACAAGCTGCCCGCAGGCGACTTCACCGATCTGCTCGCGTACCTGAGCCGCCAGCGCGCGACGGTCGGCGCCGTCGCGTCGGCGCCGCCTCAGAATTCGCCGCAGCGGATTACCGGCGACGCGCTCGTCGCCGGCCTGAAGGATTCGTCGCGATGGCTGATGTACGGCGGCGACTACGGCAGCCAGCGCCACAGTCCGCTCACGCAGATCACGCCGGAGAACGTGCACCGTCTCGTGCCGCAATGGAGCTTCCAGACCGAGACGCTCGGCCGCTTCGAAGCGACGCCGATCCTCATCGACGGCGTGTTGTACGTGACCGGCCCGAACAACAACGCATGGGCGCTCGACGCGCGCACCGGCCGTCAGATCTGGCGCTACCGCCGCGAGCTGCCGCCGACGGGCCTCACCTACTGCTGCGGCCCGGTGAACCGCGGCTTCGGCGTGCTCGACGACCGGCTGTTCATGGTGACGCTCGACGCGCATCTGCTCGCGCTCGACATGAAGACCGGCGCCATCGTCTGGGACGTGGTGCTCGAAGACTACAAGCGCGGGTACGCCGCGACGCTCGCGCCGCTCGTGGTGAAAGACAAAGTCATCGTCGGCGTGGCCGGCGCCGAGTACGGCATCCGCGGCTTCATCGACGCCTACGACGCGCAGACCGGCAAACGGGCGTGGAGGTTCTGGACCGTGCCGGCGCCGGGCGAGCCGGGCGGCAACACGTGGCCGGGCGACGCGTGGAAGCGCGGCGGCGGCTCGATTTGGGTGACCGGCAGCTACGACGCCGAGTCGAACCTGATTTTCTTCGGCACCGGGAACCCGAGCCCCGACTACTACGGCGACGATCGCGAGGGCGACAACCTCTACACCGATTCGCTCGTCGCGATCGACGCGAGCACCGGCAAGCTCGCGTGGCATTACCAGTTCACGCCGGGCGACGTCCACGACTGGGACGCGACGCAGGTGCCGGTGCTCGGCGAGGTGACGATCGGCGGTCAGCGGCGCAAGGTGGTCATGTTCGCGAACCGCAACGGGTTCTTCTACACGATCGATCGGCTCACTGGAAAAGTGATCGTCGCAAAGCCGTTCGTCACCACCACGTGGGCCAAGGAGGTCATGTCGAACGGACGCCCGCTGCTCCTTCCGAACAATCGCCCGGACGAGCGCGGCGCGACGACCTGTCCCGACATTCCGGGGGGGACGAACTTCATGCCGCCGTCGTTCGATCCCGATCTGGGATTGTTCTTCGTCACCGCGCGCGAAGCGTGCGCGACGTACTACAACTGGAAGCCCGAGTACAAGGAAGGCGAGCGGTACACGGGAGGCGGCATGCAGCGGGGCGACAACCGTCCGTACGGCGCGCTGCGCGCGATCGATCCGGCGACCGGCGAGCGCAGGTGGGAGTTCCGTTTCCCCACGCCGTCGATGGCGGGAGTGACGTCCACGGCGTCGGGCGTCGTCTTTGCGGGCGACAACGAAGGCAACTTCCTGGCGTTCGAGGGGCGCACCGGCAAGAACCTCTGGCGCTATCAGACTGGCGCGTCGATCTGGGGCGCGGCAGCGATGACCTACATGCTCGATGGCCGCCAGTTCGTCGTCATCCCGTCGGGCGGCACGCTCATGGCGTTCGCACTGTCGGAAGGCAACCGTTCGCCGTCGCAATAAGCATTTCTTACACGCGTGGGGCCCGCTTTTCTTATACACGGCGGGGCCCCACCCCCGCCGCTCATAAGAAAAGTGGGGCCCCGCGCGTTCAAGAAAAGAAGTACGTGTCGACAGACAGCGGGAATGCCCTGCCGGCCGTCATCTCCAGGAACACCCACCGCCCGTGCAATCTGCCGACCGTGCCGGCCAGAAACGTGTCCCCCGCGATGGACCGATCGGGGAGATCGAAATTCCCGACGTCGTGGCATTCGAAGTAGAGCCACGCGCGGTTGCCGTGCGCGTCTATCTGGATCTTGAAGGACAGTGTCCTGCGTGGTCTTCGCGCGATCGAAGGCGGCCTGCAGTTGATAGATGCCGCCCACGTGTTCGTCCGAGCCGCTCACCTGGGCCTCCGCCGGCGAGAGCCCGCACGGCACACGTGCTTCGCAGTCAGAAACAGAAACGATGGTGAAGAAAGAAGCCGGCGCGCTGCTCCAACGGCTCAGCGTTCGATCTCGATAAACCGCCGACGAGCGCATCCCGTCTAAGCGGGCGGAGGATTTACGTATGCTCCGCTCGGATGACCCGCTCACCTTGCGCTCGACTAAAGCCCTCGCGCTACGCGACGTCGTCGCGCTACTGGGAACGGTCGCACTGACCGCCGTCGTCGCAAGCGCCCAGTTCCGCGACAATCCCTGTGGCGACGGCAACTGGAACAGCGACCGTGCGTCGCACTGCGAGGCGCGCGAGGCGACGATCGGCGGCGCGAACCCGCTCGACATCGACGCCGGCCGAAATGGCGGCATCCGTGTCCGCGGATGGGATCGGGGCGACGTGCTCGTCCGTTCGATCATCCACACGACCGCCGATACGGACGCGGATGCACGGCGGATCGCATCGGCTGTCCGTGTGGACACCACCGGCAGCAGCGTCCGCGCCGAAGGGCCGTCGACGTCCGGCGACGAACACTGGTCGGTCAGCTTCGAGCTGCAGGTGCCGCGCACGGCGATGCTCACCCTCACGACGCAGAACGGCGGAATCTCGATCGCTGATTTCCGCGGCACCGCGAAGTTCACGGCGCGCAACGGAGGCGTCACGCTGAACAACGTCGGCGGCGATCTGCGCGGCGAGACGACGAACGGCGGCGTCACCATCGATCTGCGCGGCGATCACTGGGACGGCGCCGGCCTCGACGTCGAGACGCACAACGGCGGCATCAGGATGACGATGCCGGCCAACTACTCGGCGCAGCTCGAGACGGGGACGACCAACGGCCGCATCAACATCGATTTTCCAATCACCGCGCAGGGCTCGCTCGGCCGTCAGCTGACGACGATCCTCGGCGCCGGCGGCGCGCGGATCCGCGCGATCACCACCAACGGGGGCATCTCGATTCGGAGGCAGTGAACGCGGCCCTCAAGGGCCGCGTTCACATATCTGAGAGGATGCGCCCCTCAAAGGACCGCACCAGAGGTTCACACAGCGGCGCCGGCTTTCACTTCCGCGATCAAGTTCGCTGTCGCACGAGCTCGCCGACGTCGTCGACCTTATCGGCCAGGGCGTTGATCTTCGTGGCCAGCGCCTGAATCTCCGCCTCGGCGCGCCGATTCACCTCGAAATCGAGCTCGCCACGGAGCCGATCCTTCGTGTCCTGCCGGTTCTGGCTCATCATGATGACCGGCGCCTGAAGCGCCGCGAGCATCGAGAGAAACAGATTCAGCAGGATGAATGGATAGGGATCCCACGCGGATCGGCCGAGCGCGAGGTTGACCGTCGTGTAGATGGCGAGCGTCACCATGAAGGCGATGATGAACTTCCACGACCCGCCGAAGCCGGCGACCGCGTCCGCGACGCGCTCGCCGACCGTCGCCTCGGCCTCGATGATTTCGTTGGGATTGCGGGCGGCGCGCACGCGAACGAGCTGCTGCGCCGCGTGGAACTGGCGGCCGAGGACGTTCAGCATGTCCATGGCCGCGTGCGGCTTCGCGCGAACCAACGCGGCGATGTCGTCCTGATCGATTTCAATACAGGTCGTCCTCTCGAGCGCGACGGCGTTGGTCTGATGAGGCGTGCCGTCGAGCATCGACGCGAAGCCGAAGAACTGCCCCGGGGTCGGCTCGTCGACAATGACATCCTGCTGGTCCTCGTCAACGGTCGTCACCCGGACGGCGCCCGAGACCATCACGTACGCGCGGCCACCGGAATCGCCAATCCTGTAGATCCGCTGGCGCGGCGCGAACGTCTTGACCTCGACCCGCGCGGCCAGCACCGCGGTCTCGTCGTCATCCAGCCGTGCAAACAGCGGAACCTCTCGAAGAATCTCGGGCTCGCACGCCATCGGTCACCTCGCGGATCCATTTGAACTCATCCACTCCCTAAACCATATCTCCTCGCGGGGCTGGCGCGGACCGGTGCGATGAGCGAATGCGCGCACATGGATGAATTGCGATGAGCAACGGAGAACCCCAGTGATGTTCGTCGATCCGGGACGCGTCAACCCCTCGGTGACGACACCGCCCGCTCTCCGGGCAGCCGTAGTCGTCACCAGCAACCCTCACCAGCGGCTGCTCGACGGGATCATGGACGCGAGGGATGTCGACGTGGTGTTCGTGGAATCTGCGGCGGGCGCGTACTCGACCGTCAGGCGCGTCAGGCCAGGCCTGGTCGTCGTGTGCCTGTCATTCGACGACCCGCTCGGCTTTCAGGTTCTCTCGATGTCGCATCCGGCTTCGGCCGGATTTCCGGCGTCTCGACTTCAATCATCAGTGAGGCCCGACTTCAGCCGGATGACTTCTGCACGTCCGCAGAAGTCCGGCTGAAGCCGGACGCCACCGAATCAAGCGCCTAGAACGCGAAACGGAAAGTGAACTGCATCATCCGCATGTTGTTCGCCTGGTTGCGGATTTGTCCGAACGACGCATTGCCGAAGGCCGTGCTCGCCGGCGCCGCCCACTGGACGGTGTCGAACAGGTTCAGCACTTCGATTCGCGCCTGCGCATACGTGCCGCCGCCGGTGTTGACGCGCTTGCTCACCGACAGGTCGACGTTGTTCCGCCACGGCGAGAGCACGCCGGGCAGCATGCGCGGCGCGTTGCCGAACTGGTTGGAAGGCGTCGCCGAGAACGCGTTCCTGTTGAGGAACAGGTTGTCGCCGACGTTCGACTTGATGCGATCGGTGACGTTGCCGTCCACGAGGAAGTCTTCCCCGGGCACGACGTTGGGACGCAGCGTCCCGCCGAACAGGAACGGCGTGGTCGTCTGATTCTGCGTAACGCCGATCGGGAAGCCGCTCTGCACGGTGACGACCGTCGTCACCGACCAGCCGCCGAGCACGGCGCCGTCGCCCGGCACGTTGAGTGTCGGCGCGACCACGAGCTTGTGCGGCGAGTCGAGCAGGCTGCGGCCGTATTCCTGATCCGGATTGTAGTAAGCCGAGCCGGGCACCACCGTGTAGTTGTTCTGCAGTCCGGGATTGCTCGAATAGTAGTTGCTCTCCGCGAACTGGTTGTCGTTCAGACGGCTGAACGTGTAGCTGATCTGCCCGCCCCACAGTCCGACGGCGCGCTTCCGCAGCTGGACGATCGCGGCGTGATACATCGAGTGCGCGCCGGTCGCCTGCGTCATGTAGACGTTGCCGAACTGCGGAAACGGCCGCAGCAGCTGGCCGAGCTCGATCGTCTGGCGCGTCGCAAACTGTCCCGCGTCGGCGACGCCGTAAAACGGATTCGGCACGAGCGCGAGCGTGTTCGTCACCAGACCCTGATACCTCGGATCGATCTGGTTGATGTTGATGAAGCCGTTGGTCGAACCGGAGTTCGAACCGGCCCAGCTCAGATTCTCGCCGCGCGCGCCGGTGTAACCGACGCTCAGGTTCGCGTTGCCCGGCAGCTCGCGCTGCAGGTCGGCGGAGAACTGCTGGACGCGCGGCGCACCCTTGCTCGGATCGACGAAGAAGATGTCGCCGCCGGTGCCCGTCAACAGCGCGCGCGTGTTGCCCGTCGCCTTGACGAGGCCGTTCGGGAACGGATCGCTCAGGCTGATCGTCGGCACGCCCTGCGGCTGCTGCAGCAGCGTCGTCGCCGAGTAGCCGATCTGGCCCCAGCCGGTCGTACCGGCCGCCGGATAATTCCACGGCGACCAGAACACGCCGTAGCCGCCGCGCAGCACGGTCTTGTCGTTGATGCTGAAGACCACGCCGCCGCGCGGCGCCAGCTTGTAGTTCGGCTGGTGGCCCTGCACGATCGGCGCGCCGTCGACGCCGGCGAATACGAGTCCGCCGAGCACCTGGCGCCGCTGGCCGGTCAGCGGATCGAACACGTTCACCTGGTTGTTCAGGGGGCTGACGGCCGTCTGGTCGAAGTTGACCGTGATCTGGTTGTTCTTCTCCGCCAATCCGGTCTCGCGCTCGACGCGCAGGCCGTAGTTGAACGTGAGGCGGTCGTTCACCCGCCAGTCGTCCTGCGCATATCCGCTGTAGTAATTCACGAAGCCGTTCACCCGCGTGTTCAGCGGGATGTTGCCGCTCTGCGGGTAGCCGAGCAGCATGTCGGCGATCGCGTTGCCGCTGTAAGTCCCGGTGAACGTGTACGTGCCCGTCGACGCGCCGTAGTTGAACGAGTCGACGCCCAGGATGCGGAAGTCGCCGCCCATTTTCATGCTGTGCGACCCTGAGAGCTTGCTCAACGTGCCGTTCAGGCCGTACTGGTAATACTGGTTCGCCTGCCGCGTCGGATTGAACCCGGTGCTGGCGTAGCCCGTCGTCGTCGTCGACGGGAACCGGTTCGTGTCCGACATCTGGTTGATGAACGTCGTGTTGTTCGGCCACAGCGTTCTCGCGTCGAACGCGTACGGCAGATTGTAGTTGTCGTCGAACTGGTTCCAGCCGCCGCGCATCGTCAGCACGCTCGAGTCGCCGAGCACGTACTGGTTGTTGACGACGAACGTCTTGATCTTGCGATCGAGCTGGAAGCTGGGGCCGACGAACCGGTTCACCGGGTTGTAGTTCGAGTTCGCCTCGTGCGTCACCTGGCTCAACCAGAATCCGGTGAGCGCGACCGAGTCGTTGAAGTGATGTTCCGCCTTCGTCGAGTACTGATACGCCTTGTTCGGCAGCAGGTCGGTCATGCTGAAGTTCGCCGATCCGCTGTCGGCTTCGCTGTCCGGAGTCGGCATGTAGTTCATGATCTTCTGGCCGACCGGGTTGATACGGCCGGCAGGGATGATGTTCCCCGCGAACGGCTGACCGGTCAGAGGATCGCGGATCACGACCGCATTGCCGTTGCGCCGCAGTCCGGAGAAATCGCCGTTGCGCTCGGCCGCCGTCGGCACGAGGAAGCTGTTCTGCTGCGGCTGATTGTCGACGTATGTCTCGCCCGCCGACCAGAAGAACGTCTTGTTGCGCACGATCGGTCCGCCGAAGCCGCCGCCGTTGTCGCGCCAGTACTCCGCGACGTTCGGCTGGTTCTGCAGCTTCGGAATCAGGAGCTGCTCGACGAGCGATTCCGGGCGCAGCACGCCGTACGCCGAGCCGTGAAAGTCGTTCGCGCCCGCTTTCGCCGTCATGTTGATCACGCCGCCGCCGGTGCGTCCCATCTCCGCGTCGTAGGTGTGCACCTGGACTTTCATTTCCTGCACGGCTTCCATGCTCGGATTCGTCGAGGCACGGTTCTGCAGGTCGGTCACCGGGAATCCGTCCACGAGGTAGTTGTTCGCGCGCACGGCGCCGCCGCCCATCGAGACGGCGGAGTTGCCGACCTGATCCTGCATGCGGTTCCAGTGCGCGTTGCCGCTGGCCTGCACGGTCGGCTCGAGGTTCGCCAGCAGGAACAGGCTGCGTCCCGCCGTCGGAATCGATTCGAGCGCCTTCGAGTCGATGATGCTGCCGGTCGACGCGTTCGTGTTGTCGATGAATGGCGATTCGCCGACGACCGTGATCGTCTCTTCAATCGTCCCGATCTCGAGCTTGAGGTCGAGCGCGAGGAACTGCTGCGTATTGATGCGCACGCCGGTCCGCTCGAACGTGCGGTAGCCGGCGATGACTGCCATGATTTTGTACGTTCCAGGATCGACCGCGGGGAACGCGTACTCGCCGGATGCGTTCGACACGGTGTCGCGCGAAACCTCGGTCTGCTCGTTGATGAGCATCACGACGACGCCGGGGATCACGCCGCCGGCATCCTTGGCGGTTCCACGCAGACCGCCCTGAAACGATTGCGCATCGACGTCGCGGGCGACGACGCCTATGAGCAACACCGGCGCAAGAAGCGCCAGAAACCAGCGGGATCGCATAAATCCTCCTGAAAGGGGTGCCAGCCGAAGGGCAACGGGTATGCCGCCACCGCGCCGCGGTTCATTCCGAGCAGCAGACGGACTCTATGGACCCCTTTAGGTCATGCGTCCGGATCACAGTTCTGACCTGGTGTGCCTCTTGTACGTGAAGACGCGGATCTGTAACCCGCCCGCGGTGCTCTCCGTCATCTCGCTGCACTCCGCGGCCGTTCGTCGTATCCGCCGGCACGAAACGCGTTCGTCCGCTGATCGAGAGTCAGCCCTCAACGAACCTCCTCGTGGATCCGAACATGCGCGGGCCACTTGTGAGATGCTTCGCAGCACTCCAAGGAGGTGGGACGTGAAGCGGTACCTGGCTCTGGCGGTTGTCGTCCCGATGGCGTTCACTGTCACCGTGTCCGGTCGTGCTCCGCGCGGAGTCCGGCTTCAGCCGGACGTGAGCGCGTCGGAACAGTCCGGCGGCGGCGGCCGCGCGCCGGCGGCGGCGTCAGCGCCGCAGCTGAAATTTCACGTCGAGGAAGAATTTTTCAAGTGGCCGACCAACGTGTGGCCCTCCGAGGCGGTCGGCGTCGCGTTGAACTCGCAGAAGCACATCTTCCTCCTGAATCGCGGCAACGTGCCGCTGCTCGAGTTCGCGCCCGACGGCGCGTTCATCCGATCGATGGGCGAGGGGTCGACCATCTTCCACGCGGCGCACAGCGTGCGCTTCGACGCGGAGGACAACATGTGGCTCGTCGACGCCGGCAACAACGTCGTCGTGAAATTCAACAACAAGGGGCGCATCGTCCAGGCGCTCGGCCGGCGGCTCGAGCCGTGGGTGTACATGACCCATGGCATCGAGCGCGCGATTCCGGCGCCCGCCAGCTTTTATCAGCCGACCGACACCGCGGTCGGGCCCGACGGCAGCACGTACGTGACCGACGGCTACGGCAACTCGCGCGTGGCGAAGTTCACGCGCGAAGGCAACCTCGTGAAGTACTGGGGCGATCGCGGCGCGCGGCCCGGTCAGTTCAACACGCCCCACAGCATCGTGATCGATCGCAACGCGAACCTCTACGTCGCGGATCGGCAGAACAGCCGCGTGCAGCTGTTCGACACCGACGGAAATTTCAAGACGCAGTGGAATCTCGACGGCCTGACGTGGTCGATGTGCATCACACCCGGAACGCCGCAGGTCATCTTCGTCGGCAGCGTCGGCAAGGTGTACAAGATGGCGCTCGACGGCACGGTGCTCGGCACGTTCGGCAAGCTCGGTCGCCTGCCGGGATGGTTCGACTCAATCCACGCGATCGCGTGCCCGGACGAAAAGACCGTCTACATCGCGAACGAGTTCAGCTACCGCTTCGACAAGGTGGTGATCGACGAACCGGCGCGATCGCAGGAGTGACTATTGCGGCATCCGGCTCTCGACCGACGGCGTCTTCCGATGGGATCAATTCGTCAGTCCCCACGGCGCTGCCATTGGCATGTCACCGACTGCGTCGTCGCGGCTGTTTTCCCCACGACGATCGCTGCGGCCGGAAGCGATTCTGTCGCGGCGGTCCGGCATCGGACCGTGGCGCCGGCGTTTTCTGATAATCGAAATCCGGGAGCGTGACGCGCGGCAGTGCCTTGCCGATCGCGCGCTCGATCGCGCGCATGCTGCCTTCTTCCTCCGGCGACACGAGCGTGAACGCCGAGCCGGTCAGCTCCGCGCGCGCCGTGCGGCCGACGCGGTGGACGTAGTCGTCCGGCTGCGCCGGCACGTCATAGTTGATCACGTGGCCGAGCGCCGTGACGTCGATGCCGCGCGCGGCGATGTCGGTCGCGACGAGCACCTGATACTTCCCGCTCTTGAAGCCGGCCAGCGCTTCGGTTCGCTGCGCCTGCGAGCGGTTGCCGTGAATGCGCTGCACCCTGACGCGTTCGCGGCCAAGCTGCTTCGCAAGACGATCGGCGCGATGCTTCGTCCGTGTGAAGACGAGGGCATCGTCGATTTCGCCGCCGTGCAGCAGCGCGAGCAGCAGGTCCGTCTTGTGATGCTGCGGAACCGGATACACGGCCTGAGTGATTCCCGCAGCCGGCTGCGACCGCCGCTCCCTATTAATAATGATGGGGTCTCGCAGCATATCCCGCGCCAGCTCGGCGATCGCTGGCGGCATTGTGGCGCTGAAGAACAACGTTTGCCGCCGCCGCGGCAGATGCTTCAGTACACGCCGGATGTCGGGCAGGAATCCCATGTCGAGCATCCGGTCGGCTTCGTCGAGCACGAGGTACTCGAGGCCCGCGAGCTTCGCGTACGGCGCGCGGAAATGATCGAGCAGGCGACCCGGCGTGCCGACGATCACGTCGACGCCGCTGCGAAAGGCGTGCTCCTGCGGTCCCATTCCGACGCCGCCGAACACGGCCGCCCCGGTGATTGGCGTGTGCACGGCCAGGTCGGTGAGGTCTTCGAGAATCTGCGCGGCGAGCTCGCGCGTCGGCGTCAGCACGAGCGCGCGCGTGGTGCCGCGCGGCTTCCCGACGAGGTGATGCAGGATCGGAAGCAGAAACGCGACGGTTTTCCCACTTCCGGTCATCGCGCACGCAAGCAAATCGCGTCCTTCGAGCGCCGGCGGAATGGCGTCGCTCTGGATCGGCGTCGGTTGATGAAACCCGAGATCGCGCAACCCCTGCAGGAGACTCGCGTGGATCTTCAGCTGCGAGAATGGCATCCAGATCATCGTACCGCACGTCTGAAGCCCCGATGCCGACGTTCTCGCTGATCGTCAACGGCGTGGGCCGCGACGTCGACGCCGACGGGCAGTTACATCGCGATGGTCGTCGAGGTGTCGGTCGCGCCGGACGCCGGCCTGAAAGGCCGTCCTTTGTGTCATCGGAAGAATTCACCGAGCGTCATTGCCGTCGATGACTTGCCGAGCGCCGGCATGTGCCACGCCGCCTCGATCGTTCGCAGCAGGCTGTAATGAAGGAGGCCGCCACGACGTTTTCCGGCTGAATTGGAGCGTTTTCGCTTGGACCCTCTCCCGGGCGTGCGTAACTTTTTCCGGCGGCGGCGGTTTATATACACAGCGGATCGATGCCCGAGCCAGACGCTGACGATCGCGTGCTCGTCGAGGCGGCCCAGCGCGACCCGTCGCGCTTCGCGGATTTGTACGAGCGGCACTTCGAGCGCGTTTACGCATTCGTTGTACGGCGCGTGCGCGACCGCGACGTGGCCGAGGACGTGACGGCCGAGGTGTTCCATCGGGCGCTCGCCAGCCTGCCGAAGTATGAATGGCGCGGGGCGCCGTTCGGCGCGTGGTTGTTTCGGATCGCGTCCAACGCGATCGCGGATCGTTTCAAGCGGTCTGCACGCGAGGCTGCGGCGCCCGTCGATGTGCCCGACGCGTCGGTGTTCCTCGACGTGGATCACATCGACCAGGTGGCGCGATTGTTCCGCCTCGTCGACACGCTGCCGGCCGACCAGCGATCGGTCATCATCCACCGGTTCGTCGACGAGCGGAGCATCCGCGACGTCGCGCAGCGCATGAACAGGACCGAGGGCGCCATCAAGCAGCTCCAGCTTCGCGCGCTCGAAACGCTGCGCGCGCGTATGGGAGGCGGCGATGCCTGAGCCGACGATGACGGTCGAGCAAATCGCCGCCGCGCTCCGCGACCTGCCGCGTCCGTCGTTCCGGAAGCGGCTGAAAGCGGCGTTAATGGAAAGGACCGCACCAATGACGACTGTGATCGAGAGTCAACGGGCAGTGGCAGGACGGCAGACGGCGGCGCCGCGCCTTCGCGTCAAGAACGCGGCGGCGGCCATCGACTTCTACACGCGCGCCTTCGGCGCGCGCGAGCTGATGCGCTTCGAGGGCCACGGGCGCATCGCGCACGCGGAGCTCGAGATCGGCAACGCGATCTTCATGTTGGGCGAGGAGGCGCCGGAGTACGGATTCCCGGGTCCTGAAGCGCTCGGCGGATCGCCGGTGGCGATGCACCTCCAGGTCGACGATGCGGATCGATGGATGGAGCGCGCCGTCGCCGCCGGTGCGCGGCTCGTGACGCCGCCGACCGATCAGTTCTACGGCGATCGCGTCGGACATGTCGCCGATCCGTTCGGATACGGGTGGGACATTACCGAGCGCAAGGAGGATCTGTCGGTCGAGGAGATGCACCGCCGGATGGCGGCGCTCGAGGCGCAGCAGAGCGCCGGACGGACGGCGCCCACGTTCATCCGCGAAGGATTCCGCACGGTCACGCCGTACGTGGTCGTCGCCGATGCGCCGGCGCTCATCGAATTCGTGAGGGCGACCTTCGGCGCCGAGGAGACGCTTCGCACGACGGGGCCTGGCGGCGGCGTGCACGCGGAAGTGCGAATCGGCGACTCGATGCTGATGATTGGCGGCGGCCACCCGGATCGACCGATTCGGATTACGCCGATCGTCACGGCGTTCCACGTCTACGTCGCCGACACCGACGCGACGTACGCGCGCGCGCTGCAGGCCGGCGCCGAGTCGATTGGCGAGCCGAAGGATCAAGAATACGGCGAGCGGAGCGCCGGGGTGAAGGACCGGTCCGGCAACGCCTGGTATATCGCCACCGCGAAGGGCGAGCACTTCGTTCCGAAGGGGCTGCAGACGCTCATCGTCTATCTGTTCCCGCTGCGCGCCGAACCGGTCATCGCGTTCATGAAGCGCGCGTTCGATGGGACCGACGTGCAGAAGTACGCATCGCCCCAAGGCGTGATCCATCACGCGAGCGTGCGCATCGGCGATTCGACGATCGAGATGGGCGAAGCGAACGGTCCGTACCAGCCGATGCCGACGCGCTTCTATCTGTACGGGCCGAACGCCGACGCCTCCTACCGCCGCGCGCTCGAAGCCGGCGCCACGTCGATCCACGAGCCCCGCGATCAGCCGTTCGGCGATCGTATGGGCGGCGTCAAAGACGTGTTCGGCAACGAGTGGTACTTGGCGACGAGAATTTCCTAGCAGGCTGGGGGCTGGGGGGCTGGATTCCTGCAACGCTATAATCGGCCTCTATGATGATGAATCGCCGAGATGCCGTTTGCTCGCTCGCCGTCTTCGCAGAACTGCTCGCGTCGGCCGCGCGCGCCGATGCGCAGAGTCAAACACCTCCGTCGACACCGCAGGCTCCGCGCCCGCCGGTGTTCAAGCACGATCTGCCGAATCTGACGATGGACGACTGGGAGGTGACGGTCAGCCACGTCGACTACCCGCCCGGGCGCGTCGGCGCGCCGCATAAGCACGCGGGCTTCGTCCTCGCCTACGTGCTGGAGGGATCGGTCGTCGCGAAAATCACGGGGCAGGGCGAGGACAAGGTCTACAACGTCGGCCAGATGTTCTACGAGCAGCCGGGCGCGACGCACGAGGTCTCGAAGAACGCGAGCCAGACGCAGCCCGCAAAGCTGCTCGCGATGATCTTCGCGAAGAAAGGCGCGACGCTGACGACGCCGGTTCAGGGATAGATTTCCGTGTCCCGGTGAAACTCCGACCATGCGAACCAGTACTCTGGTTCGAGGATGATCGCTTCGAGCGCCGATCCCTTCAGCGGTCCGGAGATGCACTCTCCGTAGGCGGTCCAGCGCGACTTCGTTTCTCGATCCGTCAGCTCGGTCGCGCCTTCGTTCGCTGCCGCAAAGGTCAGCGTCCTGCCGCCCGCCCGCGCCACGAACGCCGTCGTCGTGTCGGATGCGGGCTGATGAGCGATGAGGATCGGCTTGCCGCCGAGCCTGTCGTTGACGACGCGCTCTCGCCGCAGCGCCTCGAGCGGAAACGCCTTGCTCGCGCCGTCGACGTCGACGCCGAGGATCATCGTTTTCGGCTTGAGACGATCGTCACGATACGTCACGTCCGACGGCGCGGCGCCTTCGCCCGACAGACCCTGCCGGATCATCGCGTTCTTCTCCGCGATGCGATCGGCGTATCCGGCCAGCGGCTTCAACACGCGCGTGTCCGGATGCAGCCGGCGCCATTCCTGCCAGCTGGTGAGGAGAAACGGATACAGCTTCAGATGCTCGCCCTGCATCGGACCGGAGATCGCTTCGAGGCTCGATTGCTGCCATCGGCTGCCCGTCTCGCGGTCCTTGAATACTTCATTGCCCCCGACGACGCCGGCGTTGTCGAGTATCAGCGCCTTGCCCCTGGCCTCGGCCCTGAACACGAGGGCCGTGTTGCAATACGATCACCAGGTGATCGCAATCGGTCCTTTGGGCGATTGATCTTCGACGAGCCCGTGCTGCGAGAGAATGCCTGCCGGATACGCCTTCGCCGTTTTCCCGACCATCAGACCAATCACGCGATCGTCGTCGTGCATGAAGGTCGCTTCCGCCGCGCTGATGAACTGCGGATCGTGAACAGCCGTGTACGGCAGGTTTGATGGTGCGGGTGTCTGTGCCAGCGCTGCAGCGGCGAGCAGACAGAAACCGATGAGTGTGGAAACGATCGACCGATTCATGCGTAACCTCCGAATTGGAAGCTACGTTATCACGAGGCGGGCCTGAAGGCCTGCGCTAGAGGCGCGCTAGAGGCGGACGCCGCTGTTGCTGTTACCCGATACGGTGCTGTTCGAGTACATCCGGTCGGGTTTGGTGCCGACGTTCTTGTCCGCCTGGTGCAGATCGATGAATGCGTCCACCAGCGCCGTCGCGCACCAGCCGCTGGCGGCGTCGTCGCGCATCATCTGATAGGCGACGTCGGTCGACAGCGCTTTGCGATACGGACGATCCGTCGTCAGCGCGTCGAAGACGTCGACGACGCTCACGATCTGCGCGAGCAACGGAATCTGTCCACCCCTGAGATGATCGGGATAGCCGCGGCCGTCGATGCGCTCGTGATGATGGCGGACGATCGGCCGGACGACGTCGAGCGAGCGGACGGTGCTGCACAGATCGTCGCCGACGGCCGGATGCCGCTGCATCAGCGCGCGTTCGGCAGTCGTCAGCTTCCCTTTCTTGAGCAGCACGCGATCGGCGATGCCGATCTTGCCGATGTCGTGCAGGAACGCGCCGCGGTACAGCGCATCGAGATCGCCGCGATCGAGGTTCAGCTTCGCGCCGAGCGACGTCGCGTAGGCCGCCAGCCGCTCGCAGTGCCCTTCCGTGTTGGCATCGCGCGCCTCGATGATGCGTCCGAGCGTGAGGAACAGCGATTCGGCCGACTCGAGGTCGTCGGTCAGGCGCTTGATGCGAATCAGCGAGCGCACGCGCGCGTACAGCTCCTCGGTGTCGATCGGCTTGTTGAGGAAATCGTCGGCGCCGGCGCCGATGGCGTCGATGCGCGTCGCGCGCTCCTGCACGCCGCTCACGAGCACGACGGGCGTGAGGCACGTGTCGGCCGTCCCTTTCACCGCCGCGCAGACGTCGACGCCGGAGATCTCCGGCATCACGACGTCGAGCAGCACGAGATCCGGACGCTCGCGGTTGATCGTTTCGAGCGCCTCGTGTCCGTTCATCGCGGTGATGACGGAGTAGCCTGCGCGCTCGAGCAGCCGCCGCATCGCCGACAGGTTCGGCTCGTAGTCATCGACCACGAGGACGCGTCCGCTGGTCCCCATGCGGACGCGAAACTGCAAGCCGGAGACCGTCAGCGATGAACGGGTAAATGACGCCCCATGAAGCGGTTCGGCGGCTGTCTCGTCGGACGCGGGGATCAGAATTGGCACCGGCCTGACAAACGCGGCATCGCCGCTGAAAAATCCGTATACTCGCGCCGCGGGAGGATACATGGCACGAGGACGTGGTTTCGCGTCGGTTTTCGCCGCCTGCGCGCTGCTGCTGCCGGCGACGGCGGCGTTCGCGCAGACGAGCGCGATTGCCGGAGTCGTGCGCGACACGACCGGCGGCGTGATGCCGGGCGTGACGGTCGAAGCGTCGAGCCCCGCGCTCATCGAGAAGACGCGCGTCGCGGTCACCGACGGCGACGGACAGTACAAGATCATCGACCTGCGTCCGGGCACATACACGGTGACGTTCACGCTGCCGGGATTCAACACGGTGAAGCGTGACGGGATCGAGCTCACCAACGATTTCACGGCGGCCGTCAACGTGGAGCTGCGCGTCGGCGCCGTCGAGGAGACGGTCACCGTCACCGGCGAGAGCCCGCTCATCGACACGCAAAGCGTCACGCAGCGAAAGTCGCTCACGCACGACGTCATCGACGCGCTGCCGACGGGTCGCAGCTTTCAGAATCTCAGCGTGCTCGTGCCGGGCGTCACGATCGCGCTCGGATCGCAGGACGTCGGCGGCACCGGCGGCGATCGCTACCAGACGCTTGCCGTCCACGGCAGCCGCTCCGATCAGATGCCGCTCGTCATGAACGGCATGCCCTACAACAACATGAACAACACCGGCGGCGGCTACAACACGACGCTCGTCGTCAACACCGGCACGGTGCAGGAGATGACGGTGACGACGAGCGGGTTGTCGGCCGAAGCGCGATCGAGCGGCGTCCTCACCAACGTCATCCCGAAAGAAGGTGGCAACGCGTATCGCGGCTACCTCTTCGGCAACTTCACCGACTCGAACCTGCAGAGCGGCAATCTGTCCCAGGATCTGATCGACCGCGGACTGAAGGCTGTGAACAGCGTGAAGAAGCTGTGGGATTTCAACCCGGTGGTCGGCGGCCCGATCGTCCGCGACAAGCTCTGGTTCCTCGGCGGATTCCGCTACAACGGCGCGCAGAACTACGTCGCCGGCATGTTCACGAACGTGCGGCCGGGCGCCCCGCAGTACTGCGCGTCGGCCGCCGGCTGTTCGTACGGCGACGCGTTCCATCCGACCACGCTCGTGCCCAATTCGCAGGATCTGAGCCACCAGACGGTCAGCGGCGACACGTGGTCGCGCGGCGAGACGCTGAATCTCACGTGGCAGGCGACGGAGCGGAACAAGGTGACGTTCTTCAGCCACGTCAACCAGCGGCTCGTCGACTGCAACCAGTGCAGCGCGACGACCTCGCCCGAAGCGGGTGTGTACTTCACGCACAAACCGGAGTACCTGCTGCAGGCGACGTGGACCAACCCGCACACGAACAAGCTGCTGTTCGAAGGCGGCTTCACCTTCTACAACGAGACGTGGATTTTCGGTCCCGAGCCGTACAACATCAACGGCTACGGAGCCGACGCCGTCATCTCCAAGACCGAGTCGGGGCTCGGCATCACCTACGGCGCCGGCAACGTGTTCACCACCGCCGGCAATCACCAATACAACATGCGATTCGCGGCGAACTACGTGACCGGCAGCCACGCGTTCAAGTTCGGCATGCAGGACATGTGGGGCACGCGCAACTACCGGTACGACACGAACCAGGCACAGGCGTGGACGTTCCTGCGCGGCATTCCGACGACGATCACCGAGTACGCGCGGCCGCTGATCGATACCGAGCACCTGAGATCGGCGCTCGGCGTGTACGCGCAGGATCGGTGGACGATCACCCGTCTGACGCTGAACATCGGCCTCCGCTTCGACTATCACAACGCGTACGTGCCGGTTCAGGACCTGCCCGCGATCCCGTTCGTGGCCGCGCGCCACTACGACGAGATCGACGGCGTGCCGAACTGGAAGGATCTGTCGCCGCGCGCCGGCGCGACCTACGACGTGTTCGGCGACGGCCGCACGGTCGTGCGCGCCAACTACGCGAAGTACATCGCGAGCGAGTCGACGAACATGGCGACGCTGAACAATCGCGTCAACACGTCCATCAACTCCGCCTCGCGGCAGTGGACCGATCGCAACGGCAATTTCGTGGCCGACTGCGTGCTCACCGATCCGTCGCTGAACGGCGAGTGCGGACAACTGAATGCCCCGCTCGGCTCGCTGAACATTGCGGCGAAGTACGACGCGTCGATCACGAACGGCTGGGGCGTGCGTCCGAACGATCACGAGGTGTCGGCGGGCATGCAGCATCAGCTGCTGCCGCGCCTCGCCGTCGATTTCCAGTTCACGCGCCACGCGTTCGGCAACTTCTTCGCGAGCCAGAACACGGCGCAGCCGCCGGCGACGAGCTACAGCTCGTTCTGTGTCATGGCGCCGGCCGATCCGCGTCTGCCGAACGGCGGCGGCAACCAGATCTGCGGCTTCATGGATCAGAATCCGTCGACGTTCACCACCTCGCCGTTCTATCTGGTGCAGCGCGCGAGCAACTTCGGCGACGTGAGCGACGTCTACACCGGCTACGACTTCAACGCGAACGCGCGGCTGCCGCGCGGCGGCTTCGTGTCGGGCGGCACGAGCATCGGCCACGAGATAACCGACATCTGCGCCGTCGCGGGAGCGGCGAGCGTCAGCTACGCGCCTGTGGCCGGCGTCCTCGCGTCGACGGCCGGAACGCTGCTGCCTTTCACCAGTACGGCGACCGCCGGTGCCGCCGCGACGCCGAGCACGCTCTACTGCCGCGTCGAACCGCCGTTCCAGGCCGACGTCAAGGGTCTGGCGAGTTATCCGCTGCCATGGTGGGGGCTGACGGCCAGCGCGACGCTGCAGAACCGCCCCGGCCCGCAGATCCTCGCACGCTACACGGTGACGAGCGCGCAGGTGCAGAACCTGAACCGGCCGCTGGGCGTCGGCACGGCGGCGACGCAGCTGATCGCGCCGGCCACGATGTACGGCGATCGGGTGACGCAGATGGACGTGCGGTTCGGGAAGCTGTTCCACACCGCGCGCGGCCGCGTGCTGGCGTCGGTCGACATCTTCAACGTCGTGAACTCGAGCGCGATCCTCTCGCTGAATACGACGTACGGCACGAGCTGGCTGTCGCCGACGCAGATTCTCCAGGGACGGCTCGTGAAGGTTGGAGCGCAGATCGATTTCTGATCCGTGTAGCGACTCGGGCGTTGTCTACGCCGGATTAGTACGACTGCGGGATCGTCGTGTTTTCGTGGTTTTCGTGGCGCGGCGCTTGTCTTGACTCCACCAGGACGTGCCACTAGGGATTGGCCCGCCACGTCTTCCCGCCGTCAACGGTCGTGAAAGTCCGCCCGTCGGCTGCGGTGACGGTTGCGTTCGCAGCGTCGGACGCGACGATCGATGCGAGATCGATCGTTTCGGGAAACGAGATGCGCTGCCACGTTTTGCCGTCGATCGACAACACGACGAGGCCGCCCGGCCCGACGAGCCAGCAGATCGTCGCCGACGGCGCGACGCCCGCCGTCAGCGTCGCCGGAACACCGGTCGATTGAGTCTCCCAGGTCACTCCGCCATCGATCGAGCGCTCGACGCTGCCGGCTGTCACGATCCGCCAACGGACGTTTGCATCCGGCGAGAAGATGATCGTCGGCACTGCGATCCCTTTTGCCATCACCTGAGCGCGCGCGCCGAACATCGCTTGATCGGCCATCGCGCGCGGGCGCGACAGCGGCTTCGGCCCCGCAGCCTGCGGCACTTCGGCGGCCGCAGTCGGCTGCGCTTCTGCTGCGGTGATCCGCGAAGACGGATCGGCGACAGGTGACGCCGGTGTGGCCGGTGGCGGAGCGACCGCTGCGCTGCGCGCGCCGCCGGGCACGGTGTTGGCCTGCTCCGGTCGCGGAACAACGGACTGTGCCGCGCCCCTTGCGGGACGTGCGCGCTGCTCGTCGGCCCGCGCCAGACGCTGCGGCTCGAGGGCTTCATCCTTCGACTCGGCAGGACGCTCGGCGGGGCGCGTAGAAGGCGCGCGCACGCTTGAAGGTGCGCGCGGCGGCGCAGCGGATCGCGCGAGCCGCCCGCCTGGAACGTTGATCCACAACAGAACGGCGGCTGCGGCGACGGCGACCGGCACGAGCCAGCCGATCGTCGACCCGCGCCACCAACCGCGCGCCGGCGTCGGCGGCGACGACGTTTCCGACGTTTCCAACTGGGCCATCGCGGCCAGCAGCGCCTGACACCGCAGGCAGATCGACGCGTGCGATTCCGCCGCCGCGCGCTCGCGCGCGCTCAGCGCGCCGTCGGACCACGCCGCCAGCGTTTCGGTGTCGATGCAGCCGGAGGACGAGGCCGGCGTCATCCGGCCGCGCAGCGTCTCTCGCAGCAATCGCGTGGGCACGTCACTCATAGATGACCTGCTTCAGATCGAGCGAACCGGGATCGTCGGCCACCGACGCGAAACACGCCGCGATCTGTTCATCGCTCAACCGCGCTTCGACGCGCAGCTGCCGTTCGACGTCGCGTCGGATCGCGAGGCGCGAACGCGCCAGCCGGCGCGACGAGGTCGCTTCGCTCTCCTTCATGACGCGTCCGGTTTCGGCGAGCGTCAGTTCCTGCACGTAGTAGCAGCCGAGACGGAGTCGATCGCGCGGCGTCATCGCCGCGACCGCGCGCCCGAGCGCCTGCCGCACGAGCGCGACGTAGCGCGCGCGATCCGGATCCGGCTCGTCATGACTACCGGGGCGGGCCGGCGCCTCTTCCTGGTCGGACAGCGGTTCCACTCGGCGCTGGACGCGGACGCGATCGACGTAACGCTGAGCGAGAACGGCGCGCAGCCACGTGGCCAGGCTGCTGCGCCCCTGGTAGTAGCGAAAGAGCGACTGCCGCTCACCCGCGGTGGTCCTGATGCCGTACAACTCCGCGTACAGCGAATCGGCGATCTCGCGCGCGCCCTGTGTGCGATCGAGCGCGTCGGCGGCGCGATACAGGAGCGGCCGGTACTCGCGGACGAATCTCTCCCACGCGTGCTCGTCGCCTTCGGCACACAACCGTGCGAGCTCGAGATCGGCGGAATGGGCGCCCACGTTCAGCCGGCCAGATCCGTCACCGCTTCTTTATCACTTCTTCCATAGTCTTTCCCACCACGCCGGTTCGGCTCGAACAGGAAGATCCGTACCCATCTTCTTTCGGATGTCCGCGATGGTCCAACCGGTGAGCCGCGCCAGCTGCTCAGCCTCGCGTCCGCGCCGGTCGAGAAGCGCTTGACGGTACTCGGTGGCCGCGCCGCAGGTCTCGGCGCCGGTCCACGGATGACGGAGCACGTAGCGTCCCTGGAAATTCGCGCGATCGCCCGTCTCCTGGAACACGAGATCTTCGGGAAAGTGCGCGTTGTCGTAACGGACGTGCAGCCGCGACAGGAACACGCCCGGTGGCTGGCCGTCGCGGCCGTCGATCCAGAAGACGCCGAGCCGGCGCAGCTCGTCGTTCGACAGCGGATCGGCGGCGCACGGGTCGCACCACTTCATGTCCCACGCGTACTCGAGGAACACGGCGCTCCCATCCTGGTTCTCGACCTGCCGCGTGAACATCGCCTTGTAGAAGGCGGCGAACTCGTTCGGCTGTTTCAGGTAGACGGGGAGATCCATATCCGCCGGCAATTTCGCGGTACGGTAATTCGTCGTCTCGACGCGGCCGTTCCGCGTGAGCGCATAGACGAACAGCTCCTGCGGCCCCTTCGCGTTGACCATGCCGAGACGGATCGGCAGCATGAACTTCGGCGACTCGTACGCGACCTGCAGCGGCCGGAGATACGAGAACCCGAGCCGGCTCTGCTCGGCGAGGTTCACCTTCGCCACGAAGAACCGCATGTTCTGCTTCAGATAACTCCCGATCACTTCCGACGCGCCCGGCGGGATGCGGTAGCCGTTCTGTCGCAGCCACGTTTCGAGCCCCGAGCTTTGCTGCGCCGACAGGATGAGAATGTCGTACTCGCCGACGGTGTACTGCGCCTCGATCGTGACGCCTAACGCCTTGGCGAGGCTTGCCGAATCCTGCGCGGCTCCGGACGCTCTCGCTGCCGACATGGGCAGCGCGAGGCGGTACTCGCGGCGCTCGCACGGGTTCTGATCGAAGTACTCGACGAGGCGCGGCGCCGAATACGCGTCGAGGTGATCGACCAGCGCCTTCTCGCCGACGTGGATCTGCTCGCGTGTGAGGAACGTCGGCACGGGAATCACGACGGCGAATTCCTTCGGCTCACCCTCGAAGTCGTTCGCCATGGTCATCACGGTGCGGTCGCCGTCGCGGACGAGCACGACCTGCGATGCCCTGTTGAACAGCTTCGTATCGGCCTTGGCGACGTAGAAGCCGCAGAAGCCGCCGATTGTCGGCGTCGACCACGCAGCGATCGACGCGAGCGTGGCAGCGAACAGCGTCCGTCTCATGAAGTGCTCCTTTACGCGGCCCGCAACGCGGGGGCTGGGGTTGATGTCGACCGCGGCGCATTCCACGCGTACCGTGAGCCCGGTGCAATTCGATCGATGAGCGGCACAATCGTCGAGCATGCGGCCAGCGACCAGAGGAGGCCGTTCGTTCTGAACAGCCGGAACTGCACGTACCACGCGCCGAAGGCCACGAGCGCTGCGAACAGCAGGCGCCCCATCGGCGAATCGGGCGTCGTCTTCGGATCGGAAATCATGAAAAAGGTGAACAGCAGCAGCGCGCCGCTCTCGAGCCGATGCAGCGGAATGGTCAGCGGCTCACCGAGGTAGAACGAGCGGCCGAGGAGGAGCGCGCAGTAGCAGGCGATGAATGCACAGGTGACGTCGGATCTCGCCGCGCGGTTGACGACCAGCGAGCCGGCGCATGCCATGAGGAACGCGAAGAAAGCCGCCGCGCCCCATTGGCCGGGCGACACCCAGACCTGATTGGTCAGCAGCAGCATGGCGACGATGCCGCCGTTGGTCGGGTTGAAGACATGCTTTCCGTGGACGCGAATCAGGAACTTGCTTGCGATCGCCACAATCGCGGCGAGCGCCGCGAGGTCGGCGCGGTTGGTGCGGAGGAGCAGGCACAGCGAGAGACCGGAGATGAGGGCGCTGCGCGCGGTCATTCCGAATCGCGCGCCTCCGCCGACCAGCCGATCGCAAACCCATTGTGTCGCGAGGACCGTGGTCAGGAGGAGGACGACCCTGGAAGCGGTGATGTCGAAGTCGAGCCACCCCATCCCGTAGACGAGCAGCGACGCGAGCGTGCCAATTTGATACAGCCGTGGATCGGCCATGCCAGAAGCTCCTCTGGCCATAGAACGATCACGCGCCGTTTTCTTGCAGGAGGGAGGACAGGTGGTCGACCAGGCGGGCCGCCTCGAACCAACTAGTCGTATGGTTGCGTCAACTCGAGGAATTCCGACAGAACACAGGTCTCACCAGATTGTCCGCATCGAGTACTCGCTGATTGATTCATCGTTCGTCACGAAGTCGAGACCTTCGGCCACCGCCTGGGCGATCAGGATTCGATCGAATGGTGATAGGCGTTCGGGAGATCCAAGCGCCACAACGCGTACGCGAGGAGCGACCACGGCAACGCGGCCGCAGCTGCACCCCACGTACGTACTCGACCAATGCCGGTACCGAGAATGCGGTCGACGTGGCAGGATGCGCAGGAACAGCGTTGCGCGACGAGCATTGTCGCGCAGCATCGCCGCGGCGATCTACTCGCGGGAATTCTCTGAGCGACGGCGGTACCCGAACACGCGGCAATCCCGGTTCCCAAGAGCAGCAGCGACGCGGGCTCGGGCGTCGGCGACGGCGATGAATCAGCTGGCGTGAGATCAAACGTGAAGTCGAATGCGGAATGTAACGCACCCGTTCAACCACCGTGGCGTGTTAATCCGGACCCAGACGCACCGAAGTCGAAGAAGTACTTATCAGGTACAAGTAGCCCGGCGTGCAGTCCGCCGCCGGCGAACACCACTGACGGGTGTTCGGGGTCGTCCGGCTGTGGCGTTTCCCGAAACAAACCACCGCCTGCCCCGATCTGGCTGCCGCCCTGAAAAGGCGACCCCGTGTTCGAAGACGACGACTGGAAGGTACCGTTGAAACGATAGTTGACCGGCGACGTCACCACGAAAGCGACATTGAATACCGACTCCAGAAAGTAGTCGGCCGTGTCTAGCGTGAACCAGGTCGCGTCTGCGGTCCCGGTTGCAGACCAGTGCATCGGATCCGAGAAGCTGCTCACCAATGTCGCGACCGACACGCCCGCGCTCGTGCCAGTTGATGCCGAAGCGGTGGCTTTGAGCGTATCGCGCTGTCGGTCGGCAACATTCTGCCGACTTGCGCCGTTGGCGTCGCTTGTGCTCGGCAACGCCGCCGTAATCCGCCCGTCGCTGATGATAGTGATGGGGTCGGCCGACGCTGCCGCGGCTCCGACGAGGAGTATCGCGCCCGCAATGACTGTCCAACGACCACGCCTCATCCGATCCTCCCGACTGTGCTGGAGATGCACGCATCGGCGACAGCAAAGTGCGCTCCCGAACTTTTTATACGTTGAGGGAAGCGAGGGACGATCGTGGTGCAGAACTAGCACTCGCCTTCCGCTTGTGAGAAGACGATCGGTCCTGCCGGTCACGCCTACTCGCAATGCATCCGCATCCACCCGACGAAAGTCCGCTCGTCGCCGTCCTGCGGCAGGATGCTGTCAACAATCTTCTTCGACAGCTCCGCCTTTCCTGCCCGACACAACGCGTACGCGATGAGGGGCCGCGGCGACGGGGTTCTCAGGCCGTGGCGCTCGGCGAGGCCGAAGTACGAGGCGGCGCTCTCGTAGTCGCGCGCGGCCATCAGCTGCACTCCACGTACGTACTCGACCGTGCCGGTGCCGTCGTTTCCCGTCGACGCGATCTGCTGTTTGACGTCGTCGCTGCCGAGGATCCACAGCGGCAGCGTGCGCAGCGGCGTGCGCGTGAGCACTGTGTCGAGGTCGTCGATCAGCCGCAGCGGCTTTCCGCCTTCCCACAACACGCGGTTGATCATCCCCTGCTCGTCGAACCAGGGACGCGACGCATCGATGAGCCCTGGAGGCCACAGGCGTCTGATGAACGCGGACGTCGTGAACGATTCGCGCGCGCGCGTCGGATTCAGCAGCCGCTGATAGCGTGCGACGACGGTCAGATCGCCAGGGTACCGCGGATCGGACAGGGAACGCCGTGTGTCGACCGGACGAAGGCGTTGCGGGAAATCGTCCGTCAGCGGCGGCGTATCGGCGATCAGCTCGCGGAGCGACGCGGCGTCGCCGAGAAAGGTCGCGCCGATCTGTTCCGGCGCCTCGAAGCCGATTTCGCGCAGGCGATCGCGGAGCACGCACGACTGAGGCGCCGCGCCGCATCTGAAAGGCGCGGCGAAACGGGCGCTGTCGATGGGGCCGCGCGCGTCGCGCGTCCCGACGAGCATCAGGTCGAACGGCGTGGCGTTCCAGAGCGAACAGTCGTCGAAGACGTCGCAGAACGCGCGAACGATCGTGTCGACGTCGGTCCCCGGGTTCGGCCGGGCGACAGGCAACCAGTACGTCGTCATCCCACCGTCAGCGAGGCGATCGCGGATCAGCTCGAAGTACTCGCGCGTGTAGATGTTGACCGCGCCGGGCGTGCGTGGCGGCGGCGGTTCGCCGGTGATCAGATCGAAGCGCCCGGTCGTCGTGCGCAGGAAGTGTCGGCCATCGTCGATGTGCAGCTTGACGCGGCCGTCGTGCAGCGGATTACGATCCGGCGTGTAGATGACGTCGCTCATCGCCGCGACGTCGCGCGAGATCTCGACGATGTCGATCGAAGCGGCTGAAGGGACGTCGACGGCTGCGCCGGCGGTGACGCCGACGCCATAGCAGATGACGAGGATGCGCGCGAGCGGCGCCCGATGCAGCAGCATCGGCCAGTAGACGAAGTAGCGCATGTACCGCTGACCGGGAATCGCCGTGCCCGACATCGAGAACCCGTTGGTGACGAGCCGGTCGTAGACCGGCTTCCCCATCCACTGCTGCTGCATCAGCACGATCGACTCGCTCGGGCCTTCGCGCGCGGCAACGATCTGCGATCCATCGTCGGCGTACGGGTGCGTCACGCGCGGCAGATAGCTCGCCGCCATGAGGCCGAACGGAAATCGCACAAGTGCGACCGCGACGAGCGCCGCAGCGATCCCCACGGATAACGTTCGTGGCAGCGGACGACCGGATGCCGCCAGCGCCGCCGCCCCGACGACGGCGTACGCGAGAGCGAGCGCGAACAGCGCGCGCTCGGTGCCCAGTGTCGGCAGAAGCACGAAGGCGGCAAACGGCGGCCCGCATGTCGCCCCGACGGTATTGGCGAGCGTCAGCGACGCTGCAGCGCGGACGTCATCGCTCCGCTCTCGCCGCAGCGCTTCGCCGAGCAGCGTGAACAGCGCGCCCGAGAGATACGACACGGGAAGCGTCATCACCGACGCGAACCAGACGACTCGCGTCCATCGACCGACCTGGGCGCCACTCGTCAACACGCCAAAACCGCCGTACGACACGACGCACGCGAGGCCTGCCGTCAACGCGATCGTGGCGATCGATTCAGCCGCGAACGACCGACGCTTCAGCCACGCAGCCGCGCTCAGGGCGCCGAGCGCGATGCCGGCCAGCACCACCGCCAGCATCACGCTCATGACCAGCGTCGTCGTCAGCACGAACATCGAGAGGAAGCGAAACCAGATCACTTCGAGGGCGAGCAGCGTGAACCCCGCAAGAAAGGCACATACGACGATCGATGCGACGACAATCGGCCGGGACCGATTCCGAGTACCTACAGGTAGGGGCCGGTCTTCAGACCGGCCCGCGGCAGACACCCCGGTTTCGATGCGCCGGGACAACAACAGCGCAATCGAACCGGCCATCAGATCGAGCGCCGCAGCGATCCACGCGCTGCCCGCGACGCCGACGCGAGCGATGAGGACGACCTCCGCGATCAGCACGCCAGCGACCGCGCCGAGCGTGTTGCATCCGTACAACAAGCCGAGTGCCGTTCCGAATGAAACAGCTGGAGTCCGGCGAACTTCCGCAGTCCGGGCGGCCGCGACCAGAATGGGCAGCGTCGCGCCCATCGCGCTCGCCGGCACGAGGAGCAGCAGAAATGCTGTCGCCAGCGGAAGGTCGACGCGAGCGAGTCCGGGGAGGATGTACGTCAGCGCAAGACCGGCAAGCGCCGTCGTCGCTTCGAGCGCCGCGTAGACCTGCAGCCGTCGGCGAACTCGGGGACCGAGCCAGCCGGCGATCGCGTTGCCGATCGCCAGACCGCCCATGAAGCTGGAGAGCACGACTGTCGCGGCAACGACGCTGTTGCCGAAGACGAGGCCGGCGCGATGGAACCAGGCGAGCTCGAAGATCAGCCCCGCCGCTCCTGAGAAGAGGACGACGAACCCGATCACTATCGCTGAACGAGCTCGATCTTCGCTCCCGCGGGGCCTTCGAGGCACGCGAAGTTGACGGTGGCGCCGCCTGCCAGCTTCAGCGGCGTCGGTTCCGTCGTGAACTTCACGCCCTGCGCCTTGAGCTCGGTCGTCTTCGAGGCCAGGTTCGGCGTGCGGAACCCGATGTGATCGACCGCGTGTCCCCGGCTCGGCTCGGCGTCGCCGCGCCGGACGAGCATCCACAAGCCGCCGTACTTGATGCCGTCGATGCGATCCTTCAGCTTGCCGGACTCGCCGCCGAATTTGTCTTTCCGGCGAGACAGTCGGAACATTGGCATGCCTCCGGGTTCGGTGTTCCAGGTTCCGGGTTCGGAATCCGGAACCCTGAACCCAAAAACGCATACGCTATCAGACCGCGATGGGCAGCGTCACGCGGTCGCGCTCGAATTCGACCGTTTCGATCGGACACGCCGGCGGCACGTCGTTGCACGGCTCGCCCGGCAGGACCGGATGCTGCTGCACCGCGTAGTGGACCCAGTCGGTCGGCCGCACGTCGCGCCACGTCAGCTTGTTCGCCTGACTGAAGAAGTTCGGCTTGATGCGGTACTCGGGGTGTACCGCCGAATCGGTGATGTTCGCGTCGGTGATCGGCAGGCCGCACGCGATGGCTTTGCGGAACAGCCAGCGCAGCGTCACGTACTCGAGACCCGGATTGTTGTTGCCGCCGCCGATGTCTGAATGCACGCCGCGGAACCACGCCTCGTAGGCGCCCTCGATCCGCTGGTTCACGAACGAAGGACGCCGCTCGTCGAGAGACATCGCGTGGAAGCAATGCTCGACGTTGGGCGGCAGCGTCAGGCGATGAAACGCGTTCAGCGACGAGAAGACGAACCCGAGATTGGCGACGCCGAACGCGGCGACGGTGTCGAACAGGCCGACGAAGCGGATCGACGGCTCCTCGACGACGACGCGTCCGTTCTGCTGGATGCCGTCGCCATACACCTTGTTGACGAAATCGAGCGCGACGGCCGACCCGCGGCTGAAGCCGATGACGTCGATGACGCGATCGCCGCCGACGTACGCCTGGCAGAGCGTCTCGTAGGTCTCGTTGATCCGATCGAGCCATCCGACGCCCCACGCGCCGCCGACGATCTTGCCCGGCAGGCCGAAGCGCGTGCCGACGCCAGGCACGTATTCGGTTTTGATCCCGAGCGACTGTGCGTAGCCCGTGTACGCGCTGTAAAAGCGGAACACGTTCGTGTCGGCGGCGACGGCCGCGGCCGTGCTGCCGGTGTTGCGATCGTCGTCGTTCGTTCCGTCAAACGCGTAGAGCGCCATCGGTCACCTCGGGTGGGCGCGCACTGCGGCCCGCGACATACGTCTCGGCAGCGAGATAGAGGTCGCGGATGGTCGGTGGCGCGTTGTTCAACGTGTTCAGGTGTCGTGCAATCGTGTCGATGGAATGGACGCCGAGCGCGCGATAGCTCTCGAACTGCGCTTCGTCGAACCACTGATCTGCCGTCGATTCGTGGGGGAATTCCGGACAGGCGCGCGCGTAGTTGTCGACGTCGATCGGCTCGTCTCCCGACCGCGTCGCCTTCACGTAGACGAGGAATCCCTGCTTGGCCTGCGCGCCGTCGACCGCGCGGTAGTCGATCGTCGCCACGGCCGCGTGCAGGTTCGTCTTCCCCTGTCCGTCCTTCGTCATCTTCGGCGGCGCCGCGAACGTGATCGGCACGCCGAGGTCGATGCGGATCTTGCGAATCGCGTTGCCGAGATCCTCGAACGTGTACCCGCCGTCGCAGCCGGCATCGCTGACGACGATGTAGTGGCAGCGGCGGAGCACCATCTCGTACACGCCGAGGTTGTCGAAGTGTCCGCCATCCGAGAGATACACGTACGGGTTGGTGTCGGTCGTGCGGCCGAACATCTCGCTGAACAGCGGCGCCGGACCCCAGCGCGGATCGCGCAGCCGCCATGTGTACGCGCCGGCCGGACCCGGATTGCCGAGCCACGCGCCCAGACGCGCGTTGAACAGCGTCAGGAGGAACGTGAGCGCCGGCGACGATTGCGAACCCTGATTGGGCGCGACCGCCGCGCCCGAGAGCGTCATCGCGGTGCCGAGCGAGATCTGCTTGCCGTACTCGTCCGACGGGCGGTAGCCGACCAGATGCGACCCGCAGTGCAGCGCCGAGATCGTGAACGACTCCGCCTGCCGATCCTGCCACGCGAGCTTGTTCGTCGACACGAGGTTGAGCGCCGTATTGACGATGTGGAGCGGCCGTTGAATCGCCCGCAGATCCGACATGCTGATGTTGTCGGTCGAATCGAAGCCGGTGAACGGATTCGGCTTGCGCTCCGCGCGCGTGCGCGACGCGCCGAGGAACGTGCGAATGAGCCGCGTGCGATACATCCCGTGCAGCGAGAACTTGTTGACGTTGACGAAATAGCTCATCGAGAGGCCGAGGAGCACGAGAACGCTCCACAGCGCGACGATCTCGTCGAAGCCGCCGGCGGGCGAATGCTCATAGAAGTGCAGCCACGTCGCCTGCATGTGCGTCAGCAGTGAAAAATTCGCCCAGCTGAGGACGGTCAGCAGCAGCACGACGAACGTCGGCGCCGCAAGCGCGAACACCACTTTGCGCGCGAACGACGGATGCCTGCCGGCGCCGGGACCCAGTGCCCTCGCCGCCGCGCCGCCCGTCAGCGCCGTCAGCAGGCCGATGAGCGTCTTGGCCTCCGGGAGCGACAGGTTCAACCGTGTGAAGGGCAGCGCGAGCGCATGGATCGCGTCCGGCCCGAAGAAGACGAGCGTGGCCGCGGAGAGCCACGCGAGCGGCACGACGAGCAGCCATGCGCCCGCCCGCGCCCACCACTCATACGCATCGTCTTCGGTCTCGGCGCTGGCGATGGCGACGAACAACGCGCCCGCCATGCCGACCGTCAGCAGAACGAGCGGGATCGCCGACGTCGTGTACAGCTTGGCGAGGTCGAGCGGGTTCGGGAAAATTTTCTGCTCGATGAGCCACAGGCCGGTCGCCGTGATAACCGACGCGATGCCCGCGCCGAGCCACGTCACGGAGCGGCGTCCTTGCCGCTGTCCCCACACGAGCCACACGGCGACGTGCGCCGCGATGATGCCGCCGAAGAGCAGCGCCGTCGACGTCGGCGTGCCGGTCAGCTCGTTGTTCCACGCCCAGTACAGCGTGAGAAGGGCGGCAGCGGTCACCGTGGGTCCGAGACACCCGGTGATGAACTGCCCCTGCGATCCCTTGGATGCGCCACTATCCGGCAGATTGAGGATCACGTAGCGGAGGCCCATGATGCCGCACACCGTCGTTCCGACGATCAGCAGCCCGCTGGCGATCATGAGCGGCGTGCCGTACATGTTCCGGTTCCCACCGAGATCGAGGAATGCGTAATAGAGACGCGGCACCAGCAGCGCCGCCATGAGCAGCGGCAGCAGGATCAGCCAGTTCGCGAGCATGTTGCGGCAGACCGTGGCGATGAGCGTCCAGACGTCGATCGAAAACAGACCGATCCTCGGATCGAGATAACGGCTGAACTCGCGCACGTGGCGCAGCGGCTCCGGCTCGGGGCACAGCGGATCGCAGCACGCGCCGGCCAGCTGATCGCCGACCGGCTGGCTGTCGCACTTCGTCTGCTTGATCCGCATCTCGTCGTGCAGCAGCCACGCCGACAACCAGCTGCCCGCGTAGCCGCCGCCGGAGACCGTCGACAGGTAATCGAAATCGGTCAGCACGCTCAGACACGACAGGCCCTGCATGACGCCGATCGCGAAGCTCGCGCTGCGGATGCCGCCGCCCGAGAGGCAGAGCGCGGTGCGGCTCACCTCATGACGCCGATCGATCATCGCGCGCAGCCGGTGTTCGTCGCTGCCCGCGACCGCGTCTGGCGGCCTGGGCTCCGACAAATGCCGCTCTTCGTCCTCGAGCACCGTCGGCAGCTCGAGATGCGGAGACGGCGGGCCGAGGAACCGCTGAACGGACATCCGCAGGTCGGCGAGCTTCATTCTTTGTTACCCAGCACCTAGAAGGTTCTTAAATACTCAATCAGCTCACGCTTCTTATCGGCCGGAAGCATCGTGCCGTACGCATGGCCGGCGTTGCTGTTGCCGGGCCGCGTCGTGTCGAACCACGTGCCGGCGCGCTCGGCCTCGCGTCCGGCGGTCACGAATCCGACCGAGATCGGGTCGAACACGTCGTACCCGCGCCAAAAACCGGTCGGCCGGCTCGCGGCCGGCTTCAGGAGATCGCCGAGCGAAGGAACCGATCCGTTGTGCAGGTACGGCGCGCGCAGCCAGATGCCGTCGAGCGGCACCGAGGCGTAGCCCTTCGTGCTGCGGAACCGCGAGAACTTCCACGCGTGACCCTCGCCGTACGCGTTGTAGGCGGCCGCAGACGCCGGCGTCCACATGTCGAGCCGGTGGCGATCGGTGCCGATCTCCTCGAGCGGAATCAGCGCGCCGGTCCGCGCGCCGCCAAAGGCGTGGCACGACGCGCACTCACCTTGAAATACCGTTGCGCCCGCCGCCGCGAGCGTCGCATCGATCGGCAGCGGATACTTCGGCGGCTTCGCGGCGCCGATGAAGTTCTGAATGCGCCGCAGGCTCGACATCCTGCGCGGATCCGTCTCGTTCCACCGGCTGAAGTCGCGATCGACCCACTTATTGTTCGCGCCGTCGCCGATGGCCGACGACAACACCACTTCCTGCAGATTCGTGTTCAGGCCGTCCCAGTGAAACACGCCGCCGGCGTGCGCGTTCAGGTTCCACACCGGCTGCATGTCCGAGTTGCCGATCGTCGCGTCCACCTGCTGCGCGAGCCGGCCGAACTTCACCGGGTTGAACGGATCGATCCGTCCTCTGCCCCAGTCGGGTCGATCGTTCATCCACGCGTCCTGATTCTTGAGGCGCAGAATCGCGCGCCTGGTGCCGGGGATGATCGCGAACCGATAGAGCAGCCGCTCGGTGAGCGGCAGACGATAGTTCTTCGCGATCTCGGCCATGATCGTGTCGGCGCTGAACCTGGGATCGGACGCGCACGCGAACAGAAACCTCACGTACTGCTGCGGCGCCATCTGATGCGAGGCCGCGGCGGCCACCACAGTCGGCGGATCGTCAGGGCGCAGGCGATAGCTGGCCGCATGACAAATCGCGCAGTTGATGCCGACGCGCTCGAACCCGATCGTCACCTTCGAAAAGCCGACCGGCATCTCGTGGCCGTCCTTGCTGAGGACGCCGAGCGAGGCATACCCCCCAGGCGCCGGAAGATACTCGGGGAAAATGCGCGGGAGGACGAGCCAGATCCAGTACGGAATGCCGTCGGTTTCTTCGGTGCCGATCGACCCGAAGAGGAAATGATCCTCGTCGGAGGCGAAGAAGGGCGCCGGCTCGGTGCGGAAGAAATGGTTGTAGGCGAACACGCCGCCGACGATCGCCAGCACGAGCAGCGCGCCAGAGATGACGCGGAAGCGGGACGATTTGAAGGCGGCGGTCCGGTCGGTCACGAGGGTCATATCAGGTCTGGTTGCTGGTTGCTGGTTGCTGGTTGCTGGTTGCTGGTTACTAGTCCGCGCAACTATCCATTACGGAACTCGCCACCATAGAGGACACGGCAGATCAAACCTTCGCGTACTGCTCGATCTTCTCCGTGCCCGTCGTGGCCTCCGTGGTAGCGACGTTGGCGATCGATCTCGTTGCGACTGTCAAGAGAACCACTTCCGGAACGAAGAACACCAAATCGAAGTAGCCGAACATGTGGTACTCGCGGCTCTGGAAGCCGACGAAGAAGATGACGCCGGCCAGCCTCGAGAAGACCGCCGTCCACGCCGTCGCCCGATAGCGCACGTAGTCGTTGGCGCCCGGCATGTAGAAGATGCTGAGCAGAATCAGCAGCAGCGCCGCGAACTGCGGCCACATCACGGGAGTCGCGGTGGGGATGCCGATCAGCCGAATCATGAATTCCGGCGCAAGGAGCGTCGGAACGGCGAGGCCGAAGTTGGCGAGGATGCCGAGCCACGTCACGCGTTTGAACCACAGACCTGCCATAGGAATCCCCTCATTGCAGATTGCAGATTGCAGATTGCAGATTGCAGATTGCAGATTGCAGGTTTGGCCTTGCAATTCAATCCGCACTCTGCAATCTAAAATCTGAAATCTGCAATCAGAAATCGCATCAAAACGTCTTCAGGTACTCGACGATCGCCTGCTTGTCCGCGTCCGGCAGATTCGTCCCGTACAAGTGACCGCCATTGCCGTTGCCAGGTAACGCGGTGTTGTACGCGAAAAAGGCTCGGCCGTCGGCTTCCTTCACGTCCCACACGAACCCGACGCCGGATCGATCAAAGACGTCGTAGCCGCGGTAGAACGCCTTCGGCCGCTGCTCTGGCGCGTCGAGGAGCGCGCGAAGCGTCGGCACCGATCCGTTGTGCAGGTACGGTCCGCGCAGCCAGATACCGTCGAGCGGCTGGTTCGCGTAGCCGCGCGTCTTGCGGAAATGCGTGAACCGGTACTGCGACTCGGGATAGAGCGCGTACTGGTTCGACGCGAACACGTACGTATATGAATCGAGTCGATGCCGATCGGTGCCGATGCGGTCGATGTCGTCGATCTGGCCGACGAGACGCCCTTCGACGACCCCTTCGCGGAAGCGGCTGCCGCCGTGACACTGCAGGCAATGTTCCTGATAGACGCCGGCGCCGCGCGAGGCGAGCGTCTGGTCGATTGGATACGGATACTTCGGCGGCGGCAGCGTCCAGATCCAGTCGCGCACGCGCTTGAGCGCCGCGTGGTCGACCGTGACGGGCGTCACGCCCGCGCCGAGCGCCGCGCTCAGGTTCCGTTCGTCGACCGAGTCGTTGTCGCCGTCCCAGTGCAGGTGCATCCCCTCGCGTGGCTTCTGATTCCAGACCGACGGGAAATCCGACGCGCCGACGATTTCACCCGACGGCAGCCGATCGAGGCGCCAGTTGAACTGGATCGCCTTGTACGGATTGAACGTGTCGACGCGGCCGCGCCCCCACTTCGGCACGCTGTCCTCGAGGATCGGCGCGATGCGGTTCCTGAGCGCAAGCGTCTGCACCTTCACCCGATCGACGAGCCCGCCGAAGCGAATGAGCGTCCGCTCGAAGAGCGACGGCGGATCGCGCATCTGCTTCACGTGCCCGAGGACCGCCTCGGATGTCGTCCGGTTGTCGAGCGTGCAGTCGAGCACGAACTGCACGAACGACTGCAGGTCGAGCTCGGCCGCCGGCATTCCGAGGACGACGCGGGGCGAAGCGGTCGGCGTGTCGCGGACCGTGCTCGTGTGGCAGACGGCGCAATTGAGGCCGACGTGATCGATGCCGATGCGGCGCCGGCGCGAGACGCCGACCGGCAGATCGTGGCCCGGCTCGAACACGAACCCGAGCGACGCGTACCCGCCCGGCAGCTTCTCCGGACAAATCGACGGCAGCGCGCTGAAGACCGAATACGGCGGCAGAACGCCGCCGACCGGCTGCAGCAGCGACACGCCGGGCTCGCTGCCAATCGATCCGTACTTGAAGTGATCGGTGATCTCGTCGTAGGTCACGGGGCGGTCGATCGAAAGCGACACCACCACCCAGAGCGTCACGACGGCGAGCACCGCCACGAGCACGCCCAGACTTCTGCGAACGATCGCTTTCATTGGAACGTCGGCGGCGAGAAGACCGACATCACCTCGGCGATCATCTCTTCCCGGCTCTTGTAACGGCTCTCTTCATAGCACCCGATCGGGTGCTCCACGACGTGCACGAGGCATTTGTTGCAGTACGTGCACGGCTTGTCCGCGCGATCCTTGCCGGCCGCGAACTGATTCACGAGATCGTTGTTCGCGACGAGCGGCCGCGCGATGCTGACGCCGTCGCAGTCGCCGCGCTTGATCGCGTCGCGGATGAGGGACGCCGTCTGGAAGCCGCCGGTGCACAGGACCGGCACGTTGACCGCCTGCTTGATCTTCCGGGCGTCCGGCAGCGTCAGCCCTTCGATCTGATCGGCCGGCACGCCGGCGCTGAGCCACTGCTGTCGGAACAGGTCTCCCGTGATGGCGCCGCGGAACAAGACGAAGTTGCGGAACGTGTGCGTGCCACTCGAAACGAGCTGCTCGTACGTGTTGCTGAGGACCTCGACCGGGAAATCGCTGCCCGCCGGATTCCGCGGATGCGGAAACGAGCTGCCGGTCGAGACGTGAATGCTGTCGACGCCGGCGTCGATCAGCCACTTGCACACCTGAATCGAGTCGTCGACGGTGTTGCCGGCGCCTTCGAATTTCAGGAACGCCAGCGCGTTGTTGTGGTCGGTGGCGCTGATCTTCATCTGCAGGTGGAAGTCGTTGCCGACCTTCCTGCGGATCGCCTGGACGATCTCGATGACGAAGCGCGCGCGGTTCTGCAGCGACTCGCCGTACTCGTCGGTCCGATCGTTGATGGCCGAACTGAGGAACTGGGTGATGAGATAACCGTTCGCGCCGTGCAGCTCCACGCCGTCGAGGCCGGCCGCGCGCGCGCGGCGCGCGCCTTCGGCAAAGGCGTTCACGACTTCGTGAATGTCGTCGATCGACATCCGCTGGCATTCGAACCCGTGCAGCGGATCGGCCCTGTCGGTCGAACTCTGTCCAATCGGGTATTCGATGCCGGGCACGTCACGCTGACGCCCACCGTGGCTGAGCTGAAGGATGTACTTGCAGTCGTACTTGTGAACCGCCTGACCGAGCGCCTTCCAGAACGGGATGCGATCGTCGCGGTCGATCGTCGCGTAATTCGGCAGGATCCGCCCTCGCGGGTGGACGGGCACGAACGACGAGATGATCGCGCCGACGCCGCCGCGCGCGAACTTCACCTCCCAGTTGATTCGTGCCTGATTGCCCGAGCCGTCGTAATTATCGAGACGGCCCGCGATGTTCGACCGGAAGATCCGGTTCTTGACGACGAGGTTCTTGAACGAGAGCGGCTCGAAGATCAGGTCAGCCATATGTGTGTGGTCCGTTCTGAGTTTTGGAGAGCGGCGATCTTATGCGCACGAGTGCGCGCGCACAATACGCGGTTTGCTTATCGACGCAAGAATGTAAAGTCGCCCGTCATCGATCGCCCTCGTGCGCGTTCGAGTCATGCGCCGCTGTCTTGACATCTAACGCGTATCAAGTAGCGTAACGGCTCACACTCAGCAAGGAGCGGTTTGATGTCTCGGCGCACACTATCGATCTGTGGAGCAGCAATCATTGCAGCCGGCCTCTTCGGCTGCGGACCGGACGAACCCAAACCGGGCACGGTGCTCGATGAAGCGATGCGCGCGGGCGTCAAGGCGGAATCGCTGCGCGCGGCGGGTGAAGACTATTTCCACGACATGGACTACAACCTGGTCGATGGCCGGCGACCGACGTTCACGCCGCAGCAGATCGAAGGGCGCAACATGTGGCTCGTGTGGACCGGCGGCAACGACACGCTGTGGGACCGGCTGACGATCGACAGCATCGGAACCTTCGATCTCCTCAAGACGATCTCGTCGCATCCCGATCAGCCGAACTCGCCGTACGGCGCCGGTTACGGACGCCACAACCGATGGCGCTATCTCGGTCTGGTGAACGAACCGTGTTTCAAGGAAGCGACCGGACCCGATCCGAATCGTTTCGGGCTGTGGCTCGACGCCCGCGATCCGAGCTGCCCTTCCGATCCGTTTGCCGATGCCACCAAGTACCCGGGCGTGAAGATCGGCGCGCGGGGAAAGACGGTTCCGGTCAGCTCTTACTACGGCGAGCCCACCGGCATTGTCGGCCTTCGACTCCTTCCCAATCCGAACTTCGACGAGCAGGCGCGCCAGCGGTGGAATTCGGAGCGCTTCTACAACGATCCGTCGTACTACTTCGACAGCAAGCTGGTGCGCCCGTACCGCGTCGGCATGTCGTGCGCGTTCTGCCACGTCGGTCCGAATCCGATCAAGCCGCCCGACGATCCGGAGAATCCGAAGTGGGAGAACCTCAGCTCCAACGTCGGCGCGCAGTACTTCTGGTGGGATCGCGTCTTCAACTGGCGCGGCGAGAAGAACGAGAGCAGCATCTTCTATCAGGCGCTGCACGTCTCGCGCCCCGGCACGCTCGACACGTCGCTCGTCTCGACCGACAGCATCAATAACCCCCGCTCGATGAACGCGGTCTACAACCTGATGCCGCGGATGCTCGAGGCGAAGAAATGGGGCAGGGAGACGATCGCCGGCGGGGGACTGAACAACAAGCAGTTCAACGATTTCGTTCCGGCCGGCGACCCGCTGTCGCAGTTCTTCGTCTGGCCGGGCAGGACGTGGACGCCGCGCGTGCTGAAGGACGGGTCCGATTCGGTCGGCGCTCTCGGCGCCCTCAACCGTGTGTACCTGAACATCGGCCTGTTCAGCGAGGAGTGGCTGCTGCATTTCCGGGCGGTCATCGGCGGACGGCCGATCTCGCCGATTCCGATCGAGACGGCGCGGAAGAACTCGGTCTACTGGCAGGCCACAGAGATGCAGACGCCGAACATGGCGCGCTTCTTCCTCGGCAGCACCGATCCCCATTATTTGAAAGACGCGCCGGGCGGGCCGAGATACCTCGCTGAAGACGCGGCGACGCTTCAGCGCGGCAAAGTGGTCTTCGCCGACCGATGCGCCCGCTGTCATTCGAGCGACATCCCTCCGCTGCCCTCGGGGCTCGATCTCGAGGGGGCAAATGGACCGGGTTATCTCACCGCGTGGAACGCGTACTGGGCGTGGACGAAAACCGACGACTTCAGGGCGCAGATGCGCGAGAAAGTGCTGCGCGACGACTTCCTGAAAGGCAACTATCTCTCGACCGAGCTACGCGTGCCGATCACGCTGCTCGGGATCAACGCCTGCAGTCCGCTGGCGACCAACGCGATCAGGGACAACGTCTGGGACAACTTCTCGTCCGAGTCGTACAAGACGCTGCCGTCGGTCGGGTCGATCAGGATCCGCCATCCAGTCACCGGCGCCGAGTACGACTACACGCTGCCGGGCGGTGGGCGCGGATTCATCCGGCCCGCGTCGCTGATCAGCCTCTGGTCGACGGCGCCGTTCCTGCAGAACAACACCGTCGGTCACTTCGAGTGGAGCCCGTCGGTCGACGCGCGCATGCGATCGTTCGAGGATTCAATCGAGCAGATGCTCTGGCCCGAACGCCGCGACAAGGATCCGCTGTTCGCGAATGAGAACGGACCCGGCGTCGGCGTCATCGATCGCATCACCACCGACAGCTACCTCGACGTCGCTGAAGGCTACATTCCCGATTACCTGCGTCCGCTCGTCGGCGCGTCGCGCCGGCTGTTTCCGTTCCTCGGCGGAAGCGGCTACTCGGTGAGGATCGGTCCGTTCCCGAAGGGGATGCCGATCGGACTGATCACCAATATCGATCTGCTCGGCTCGGAGATGCCGCCGGCCGAGCGCGAAGCGCACAAGAAAAGAATCCTTGCGCTGTTGAAGCACACGAAGGACGAGCTGAAGGCGAGCAAGGATCTGCCGACGGTGCTCGGCAGACTCGTCGACGACATGCTCGCCGTCAGCAAGTGCAAGGACCTCGTCGTCAACAAGGGCCACTACTTCGGGACCGACTACTTCAGGGAAGAACCGGGGCTGGGCGACAACGACAAGCGCGCGCTGATCGCATTTCTGAAGACGCTGTAGCGTGAAGCGCCGCGACGTTCTCAAAGCCGCGCTTGCGTCTCCTCTATTGATCGGTAGGAGCCGAGCTTGCTCGGCCCTGCCAGCGGCGTCGCCAATTCCGGACGTTCGGGCGGAGCAAGCTCGGTCCCTACCAGCGGCACCTGCCGCCGATTACATCGTCGTCGGATCGGGGGCGGGAGGCGGGACCGTCGCGGCGCGGCTCGTCGAAGCGGGATATTCGGTCCTCGTCGTCGAAGCCGGCGGCAATCCGAAAACGGCCGACTACGACGTGCCCGCGTTTCATCCGCTCGCCACCGAGAACGAGGCGATGCGGTGGGACTTCTTCGTTCACCACTACAAGGACCCCGCGAAGGAACAGCAGGATCCGAATTACGTGGCGGCCGAGAAGGGTGTGTGGTACCCGCGCGCCGGCACGCTTGGCGGCTGCACCGCCCACAACGCGATGATCCTCGTCTATCCGGCCAACGCCGACTGGGATCAGCTCGCCGATCTGACCGGCGACGCGTCGTGGCGCGCCGACAACATGCGCACGTACTTCGAACGGATCGAGGATTGCCGCCATCGTCCGTTCGAGCGGTTCTGGAGCAGGCTCGGCCTCAACCCGAGCCGCCACGGCTATTCCGGCTGGCTGCCGACGGAAAAGGCGGCGCCGAACGAAGCGATTCGCGACGACAAGATCCGGCGGGTGATCGCGAGCTCGTTCGGCAACGCCCTCGAGGAAATCGGCGTGCCGACGTTGTCGCGCCTCGACAGCCTCGGCGATCCGAACGACTGGCACGTCGTCTCGGCGAACGAGATCGGCGCGCGCTATACGCCGCTGACGACGAAGGACCACCGGCGGTTCGGTACGCGCGAGCGGCTGCTCGACGTGCGCGAACGGCATCCGGATCGGCTGACGATCGAGCTCGACGCGCTCGCCGCGCGCGTGCTGTTCGACGAGCGCAAACGCGCGATCGGCGTCGAATACCTGAAGGGCGAGCGGTTGTATGCGGCGCACGCGCGTCCGAGCGGATCGCCAGGCGAGAAGCGCCAGGCCTACGCGCGCCGCGAGGTGATCCTCGCCGGCGGCGCCTTCAACACGCCGCAGCTGCTGATGCTGTCGGGCGTGGGTCCGGCTGACGTCCTCGCCACCCACCGCATCCCCGTGGTGTCGGAGCTGCCGAGAGTGGGCAAGAACCTGCAGGACCGGTACGAAGTGGCGGTCGTGAATCGGATGAAGAATCAGTGGGACATGCTGCGGGGCGCCACGTTCACGACGCGCGACGCGCAGTACCGCGAATGGGACACGCGCCGCAAGGGTGTCTACACGACGAACGGCGCGCTGCTGTGCGTCATCGCGCGATCGACTCCCGGGCAGCCGGCGCCGGATCTCTTCTGCTATGCGCTGCTCGCCGATTTTCGCGGGTACAAGCCCGGTTACTCCACGCGCCTGCCGCAGAATCCGAACTGCCTGACCTGGGTCGTGCTGAAGGGGCACACCAACAATGTCGGCGGCGAGGTGGCGCTGGCGTCGAGCGACGCGCGCGTGCGTCCTGCAATCAACTTCAACTACTTCGACGAAGGCACCGACGCGAACGGCGACGATTTGACGGCCGTCGTGAAAGGCATTTCGCTCGTGCGGCGCATGACGGCCGGCCTCAAAGAGACGCTCGGCATGGAAGAGGAGCTGCCGGGCCCAGGCTACGACGACGAGGAGAAGCTGAAAGATTTCGTGCGCAGGCACGCGTGGGGGCACCACGCGTCGTGCAGCTGCCCGATCGGGCCGCGGGATCGCGGCGGCGTGTTGAGCAGCGACTTCAAGGTGTACGGCACCGAAGGGCTTCGCGTCGTCGACGCGTCGGTCTTCCCGCACGTGCCCGGACTGTTCATCGTCGGCGCGATCTACATGATCGGTGAGAAGGCCGCCGACGTTATCATCGCCGACGCGAAGCGCGACGCCACGCTCGCCTGAAAGGCTCGCGCTACAGGAGCGGGATCGAGACCGAGGTAGCGCGACGCTTTCAGCCGAGCGTGACTGAGGCGGTAGCGCGAAGGCTTCAGCCGAGCGTGATTGAGGACTTATGAATATCAAACGCATACCCGCGATCGTCGTCGCCGCCGCGATAACTGCCGGCTGCTCGGTCGCAACGACCGTGCGGCAGAACACCGACGCGATCAACAACAGCTCCGATACGATCCGCCGTAACACTGAAGCGATCGGCGATTCGACCCGGGGCACCGGCGCGCTCGTCCCGGCGCTGCAGGGCGTCGAACGGCTGCGTGGGCCGATGGAGTCGGTGGCCGCGCTCGATCCGACGCTGCGAGGCGTCGCGAATCTTCGCGAGCCGATGACGCAGGTCGCTGCGCTCGATCCCGCCATGCAGTCGGTCGCCGCGTTGAGTGGACCGATGGGCCGCGTCGCGGCGCTCGATCCGACGATGAAGGCGGTGGCGGCGCTGAACGAGCCGATGAAAGGCGTGGCGGGGATGCGGCCCAGCCTGGAGGCGGTTGCGGCGCTCCGGCCGTCGCTCGATCGCGTGTCGTCGCTCGACGTGCGTCTCGCGTCCGTCGCCGATCTCGGACCGCAGCTGCAGCAGGTCGGCGGGCTGCGCCAGCCGCTCGAACGCGTCGCCGCGCTCGGCGATCCGATGTCGCGCCTCGCGGCGCTCGGCTCGGTTCTCGATCGGCCGCTGCTGCTCGTGGCGATCGGATTGATTGCGCTCGCGGCATGGGGCGCGGTGACATTCTTCGCGGTGAGGCTCGCAATCCTCAGCGCGTCGCGGGCGACAGCAGTCGCGCCGGCGCATGTGATGTAGCGCGGGCCTTTCAGCCTCGTGGCGCGGGCCTTTCAGGCCGGCATCGCATCGCGGCCCTAAAAGGGCCGCCCCTCCGGTCGTCCAAGCCGCCGCAGATCTGGATAGATGTCGCGCGGTTTGGGGTAGCCATCTTCGATCGCCAGAAACATCACGTGGAGGTGCGTCGGCGATCGCGTCTGCGCGGCGTTCCGTCCCGATCGCCCGACGGTCGCAATCGCCTGGCCGGCCGCGACCACGTCGCCGGGCTTCGCCAGAATTTCGCGGTTGTGAGCGTAGTAGAAGAGACCGTTCTGCTGCGGGCTGTATATATAGATGTAGCGGCCGCCACGCAAGACACTGTCGGCCTTCCACTCGAGCGCCGTCGCGACGACGATGCCCGTGGTCATGCTCACCACGGTTACCGGTCGTCCCGTCAGATCGTCCAGCTCGTCCCTGTTACTGTCGTGGATGAACAGGTCGTGCCCCGGATGTCCGCGGCTTTTGTAGCCGTCGAACCAGTCGTAGCCGGCGGGCATGTAGCCGCTGCCGTTCTTCCCGCCGATCGCTTCAGCGCCGTACCCCTGCAGCGGAAAGCGCCACGATTCCGGCGGTGAGTCCGCGCCGCCGCGCGCGTAGAACTCGCCGCGGATTTCTGGAATGAGCGCAGTCACGCGCCGGCGCGCCGCATCGCGTGCGATCGTCCGGTCGCGAATCTGCGCGTACAGCGCGTCGAACTCGAGGCACGGATCCGGCGGCGTCAGAAACGCGGTCAGCGCGACAGCAGCTAGAAAACGCAACGCGAACCCCTGAACCCCGAAGTGCGCGCCACGAAAAGCACGAAAACACGAAAAGCACGAAATATGTCAACGTTTTCGTGGGTCTCGTGGTTTCGTGTGTTTCGTGGCCATTCAGCGGTGGTACTAATTCGGCGAAGACGGTTCACTAATAAGTCAGTCTGAACCCGACCTGCACTTGCCGCGGCTGATAGAAGGTGTCGGTCGACGCGGCCGGCTGCAAATACGTCCGCGCGCCGAACACGCCGTTGTAGTTGGTCAGGTTTTCCGTGTTGAACACGTTGAACGCTTCGAGCATCCCCTGCAACGCCACGTGGCCCACCCTGACCTCTTTCGACAACCGGAGATCCAGCTTGTAGTCGTTCTTCTCGGTTCGCTCGCTGTAGCGCGGGATCGTTCGGCCCGTCGCATCGAGCCATCGCCCGGTGCCGGTGCCGAACGGATCGAGGTTGGTTCGCGTGTTGATCGGACGCTTCGAACCGGCGAAGAAGATCGCCGCGACGTTCACGCTCCAGGGCAGCCGCGAGAGACCGTTGATGATGAACCGATGACGTTGATCGCTCGCCGAAAAGGACCACTCGTCGGCCAGGTTGAACGGGTTCGTCACGGCGTCGAAGCGGTTGCTTTCGTGATCGCTGTGCGTCCACGACAGCGTATAGCTGCCGGAGAACTGCGATCGGATCCACGATGGACCGACGTCGCGTCCCTGGAATCCAAACTGCCAGGCGTTGTACAGCGACTTCGCCGTCGTCTCGTACCGGGTGATGTCGATGTATTGCGGGAACGGACGGCCGTAAATGCGCGGATCGCGCGGCAGATGCGAGGCGGCGTCTTCGAAGAAGTTGATCGACCTTGCCCTCGGCTCGTTGAAGCCGTCCGCGTGCACGTAGTCCACCTGGACGGCGTACCCGCCGGCCAGCTGCCGTGCGATGCCGATCGACAGCTGGTCCTGCGTCGGCGTCTTGTAGTCGTTGGCGATCACCGTCATGTTGCGCGGCAGATTCAGGCGATTGATGTCGTCGAAGCTGATCCCGCCGAGCGGATTGTCATACGGCGGGTTCAGAACCGTGTAGGTGGCGAACTGCCCGAGGAGCTGCCGCCGCTCGTTGCTCGTGATGTTGAGCAGCACCTTGTCGAAGTTGCGGCCGTACCCGCCGCGGACGACCGTGCGGCCGTCGCCGCCGACGTCGTACGCGAAGCCGAGCCTCGGGGCGAAGTTGTTGTAGTCGCCCTGCTTCTCGCCCGGCTCGACCGGATTCTGCAGATCCTTGTTGACCGTCCCGGTCTCGAGGTCGTAGCGGATGCCGAGATTCAGCGTCAGGTTGTGCGCCACCACCCAGTCGTCCTTGAAGAAGCCCGCGTAGGTCGGGTTGGTGATCAGATACGACGTGTCGCCGAGCACGATCGAATAGCGGCTCGGCGCGGGATACGTCTTCGGATCGTTCGGATCGATCGGATCGCGCGAGAACGTATACGACCCCCCGGAAGGAGGTCCGCTCGGGAACGCGCCCCAGAACTTCGGACGAAAGAATTGGAACCCGGTCTTCAGCGTGTGCTCGCCGTGCCAGGCCGGAATGAAATAGCTGATCGCGTCGTTGACCTGGATGTTGAACTCCTTCCACCACTGCGGCGAGTTGGTCGGCGAGCCGATGACGATCGATGGGAACGTGTGGAGCGGCAGTGTCGAATTCGAAATCAGCTGATTGTCGATTCGCGAGAAGCCCGTCCGCAGCTCGTTGACGAGCCGGGTGCTGACGACCCACGTCTCGCCTACCGAGAGGTCGGTATTCTTCGACGGCCGGCTGTAGCCATTCGACACGGCGTTGCGGCCGTCGACGCCCACGTTCAGCTGTTCCCAGTTGTACTGGGAGGTGCGAACGAATAGCCGATGGCTCGTCGCCGGCTGCATGTCGACGCGGCCGGTGGTGTAATGACGCGTGATGCCGTTGTTGACCGACACGTCGAACTGCGGGAAGCCGGTCGCCGGCTGTGCGGTGAGGTCGCGCGCCTGATACTCGTAGCTGGCGAAGTAAAACACCTTGTCGCGCCGGATCGGGCCGCCGCCATTCAGGCCGATCTGCTTTTCGTGAAACGGTTCCACTCTGCCCGTGAAGAAGCTCTTCGCGTCCGCAAGGTCGCTGTCGCGGAAGAACCCGAAGCCGGTCGCGCGCGTCCTGTTCGTTCCCGACTTCGTGATGGCGTTGATGACCACACCAGCCACGCGTCCGTATTCCGCATCGAAGCGATTGGTAATCACCTCGAACTCTTGAATGTTCTCCTGGCTGTAGCCCTGGTTCGATCCGCCGCAGCATTGGCCGCTCACGTCTACGCCGTCGACCTGGTACTTCGCCATGTCGTTGCCGCCGAAGCCGGCCCGGATCGTTCCCGGGTTGCCCCTCGCGCCGGGAACGAGCGCCACGAGGCTCAACCAGTCGCGCCCGTTGAGCGGCAGGCTGGCGACCTGTTCGGGATTGACGTTCCCGGATAGCTCGGACTTTTTCGTTTCGATCAGGGGCGACGCGGCGGCGACCGTCACCGTCTCCTGCACTGCCGCCACCTTCAACGTGAACGTGACGATGGCCGACTGGCCGACGGCCAGAACGAGATTCTCCTGCACGAGGGTCGAAAAACCGGTGAGCGCCGCCTCCACCCGATAGCGGCCGACGGGGAGGGCCGGCATCAGAAACGCTCCGGTTGTCGTGGTGACGGTTGTGCGCGCGGTGCCGGTGTCCACGTGCATCGCGGTGACGGTGGCGCCCGGCAGCGCCGCGCCGCTCTCGTCGAGAACGATCCCGCGCAGCTCCGCCTGCGCGACCTGGGCGTGCGCCGGATGCGCGAATGACGTGAGTACCACGAAACCCGCCCAAAGCAGGGCATTCCAGCGTGTCATACAGACCTCCATCGACCGGCGACCAGACTACCAAGCAGCGTCGCGCGCGCCGAGCGGCGAGCGAACGCGGTCAGACGGAGCGTAGATGAGGAGCGGCGAGCCCACAAGCGTCAAAAACAGCAAGAAATCACAACTGGGCCGTTTGGCCGCCGCGGTATTCTTGCTCGAATGCTCCGGGTGCAGCCGCTTTTCGACTCGGCACTCGTCTCAATCGAGCGAATCGATCACCCGGCCGACATCCCTCACGTCGATCCGCCCGAGGAGATGTCGCGCACCTGCTCGATCAACCTCGTCGAACGGGGAGGGTTCGCCGTCCGCCATCGGCGAAGGCGCTGGATTGTCGGCACTGACGACCTCTTCGTCACCGTGCCCGGACACGTGTACCGGTACGACCACGACGATGCGACCGACGTGGTTGTGGCGGTCTGTTTCAAGAACGCGGACGCTGCCCGCTTCGCGAACCAGCCGCCGGTCGTGCGAGCCACCAATCGGCGTACGTATCTGCGGCGCCGGCTCGTGGCGCATCTGCAGCGGGACGCCGACGCGCTCGCGATCGACTCGATTGCGGGAGAGCTGCTCGTCGGCGCGCTCGATGCCGGCGGAAGCGACCGTCTATGCCGCCCGGCGCAGCTCGATTGGTACGCGAGTCGCATCGATCTCGCGCGGCAGATCCTCGACTGCAACTACGCGACGCCGCACACGCTCTGCCGCCTGTCGCGCACCGTCGGCATGAGCCCGTACCATTTCGCGCGCGTCTTCCGCGAGCTGACGGGCACGCCGCCACATCGATATCTGCTGAACCGCCGCCTCGCGATCGCGGCCGAACGACTGCGCGCCGGCGAATCGGTCACCGCGGCGTGCTTCGCGGTCGGCTTCCAGAGCCTGAGTCATTTCATTCATTCGTTCCGGCGCGCATTCGGGACGAGTCCATCGCGATACGAGCCGCCGCGTTCGTCAGAAACGCAGACATCGGCGAGACCGCAGAGATCGCTCTCGTAGCGCAGGCCGTCGGGCCCGTCACCATCCGCAGCCCTGGCTGCGCTGCGTGTGGCGCGGCCCTGTCAGCGCCGCGATACGTGTGGCGCGGCCCTTTCAGGGCCGCGATCAATGTCGCAGCCGCATCGTCGGCGTCCATGGCGGCGAAATCGTCGAGTTGCGGCGCGCGCGCCACGCGCGGAATCGTCAGGTGCGGCGGCTCGGCCATCGCCGTTCCGGCCGTCGTACCGAGCGAGGTGGCCACGACGGCCATCGCCCCCGCAATCCGGTTCATGCCGCGATTTGAAATGCGGCGGCGCCAATCGGCGCTTGCCGTTTCTTGCGATTCAATAGCGCCCGCCCGCCGCTTCGGCACTGTCGTTGCTATGTAGCGCGGTCGGGAGGGCACCTCATGAACGACGCCAGCATGCGACGTTTCTGTGTGGCATTGATGCTCGGTGGCTCGACGACGTTCATTGCGTGCGAACGGACCACGCACGCGATGACGCCTCAGCAACTCGAGCAGCAATATGGTGTTTCCGGCGCATACACTGACACCATCGTCACCACCGATGGCCGAATGAGCGCCACGATCGTGCCGGTCACGCTTGCCGATGGCCGCAGAGCCGAGCTCATCATCCCAGCGCAGCCGGGCGAGCCGCACGCGGCGTACGTCCGCGATCAGGCCGGCTTCCATCCGGTCGATCTGCGCGACGGCGTCAGCCGCCAGGATCTGATCCGGTCACCGGCGATCGTCGACACGCGGCCGGACGCGCCGCATCCGAAACGGCACTCGTGGGAGAAGGACGCGCTGATCATCGGCGGCGGCGCCGGAGGCGGCGCGCTCATCGGCGCGGTCGCGGGCGGGAAGAAAGGCGCGGCGGTTGGCGCGACGGCCGGTGGCATCGGCGGCCTCATCTACGACCTCACGACGAGGCACAAGTGAAGGGCTTCAAGCAGTTCCTGCTGCGCGGCAACGTGATCGACCTGGCCGTGGCCGTCGTCATCGGCGCGGCGTTCGGCGCCGTCGTGGCGGCGCTGGTGAAGGATCTGATCACGCCGTTGATCGCGCTCGTGATCGGAAAGCCGGATTTTTCGGCGCTCGTGCTGGACGTGCGCGGGACGAAGTTTCCAATCGGCGATTTCATCAACGCCGTGCTCTCGTTCCTGTTCGTTGCGGCGGCCATCTACTACTTCGTCGTGCTGCCGGTCAACGCGATCGTCGCGAGAGCCCGCCGCGGCGAAGCGCCGGCCGATCCGACGACGAAGAAGTGCCCGGAGTGCTTGAGCGAGGTCCCGATCGCGGCGAAGCGGTGCGCCTTCTGCACTGTGGCATTTTCTTAACCGAGTGGGGCCCCACTTCATCTATCGCGGCGGCCCCCCCTCGCCGCTGTTGCTCGGCGCATGCGCGCCTCGCAACGGCTCAAGGCTGTCACGCGCAGACGCGCTCGCGGCGTAAACCGCGAGCGCGTAGGAAAACGATCAGTCGGCCAGCACGAGGTCAGGAATGTCGGAGAAGTCGGACCGATTGAGCGTCCACAACGACGCACCGTGCGAAATCGCGCACGCGGCGATCGCGAGATCGATCTCGCGGCCGCGCGGCCGGGCCACCTCTTTGTACAGGCGCGCCGCCCGCGCGGCGTCATCCGCCCCGAACGCGACGGCCTTGTCGCGCGGGAACAGCAGCTCCTGATCGTTCAGTTCGTCGGTCTTCCGCGGCCCCCGCAGCCACTCGTACAGCACGATCGCGCTCAGCTGGATGCGTTCTCCCCGCTCGATGGCCTGCCGCATTTTGGGGGCCGAGCGGCGCGGTCCGGTCAGGGCGTCGACGAGGACGGAGGTGTCCAGATGGATCACGGCGCGGACGGTCAGGCGCGGTGCCGGCGGCCGCCGCTGCGGCGCGCGGCGCGAATCTCCCGCAGCTCGCGGTCGACTTCGCCCGACGTCCGCGTCGGACGGCGTCTGACGATGGCGTCGAGGGCCGCGAGCATGCGCACGCGCTCGCGCTCGCTCAGACGCCCGACACGATCGGCATAGTCGCGCACGGCCTCGCGTACGACCTGGCTCTGCGCCTTGCCCAGACGCGCGGCCGTCCGCCGCAGCGTGGCAACCGTCTGGTCGTCGAGCGTGAACGTCACCTTGACCATAGCGTTACCATACTACCATACCGACTCACCGCTCCACGCGACCGCCGCGTCGTTGAAACGCGTCGAGCACGAGCTCGAGCTCGGCCCGCAGCTCGTCGCGCGACAGCCATGACGGATCGACCAACCGCACGGCGTTGACGCGCCGCAGATCGCGGGCGAGGTTCTCGAACAGCGCGCTGGTCGTTCCGTCGAGTTGCGAATCGAGGAAACGCATGTAGAGGCGCTCGCACGACAGGACCGTCGAGCGACCTTCGGCACGGAGCAAGAGAAAATCGCGCCGGTTCATACCTGAGAGACACCGAGTTTGCTTGAGAACACGGAGGTTCTCAGGCCACAGAGACACGGAGACCCAGAGACTCTTTTTTCAAAACAACACTCCGTGTCTCGGTGTCTCTGTGCCTGATCTAGCTCTGTGTTCTCGAGCAATTCCGTGTCGTCAAGCGTTGACGAGCGTCTGCAAGGTCCTCGTCACCATCGCGCGCGTGAGCGGGATTTTGTAGCCGTTCTTCGCGAGCGGACGCGCGCCGGCGACGGCGGCTTCACCCGCCTGCGCCGCGAGCGCGGGCGTCACGCGCTGGCCGGCCACCAGCTTCTCCACGTCGGGCAGCCTCCACGGAATCGGCGCGACGCCGCCGAGCACGATGCGCGCGCTGCGGCAAACATCGTTCTCCATCTCGAGCACGACGGCCGCGCTGACGACGGCATGCGTCCACGCCTCGCGGTCCATGATCTTGTGGTAGGTGCTCTTCACGGCGCGGCCGGGCGCGGGGATCCACACCGACTCGAGCACTTCGCCGTCCTTCAGCACGTTCTCGCGCGCCGCATTGACCGAGGGCAGCGTGAAGAACTCGGCCGCGGGCACGACCCGTCGGCCCGACGCGCCGTTGAGCGTGAACCTCGCGTCGAGCGCGACGAGCGCCGGCGACGTGTCCGACGGGTGGACGATGTAGCTCGGTCCGCCCCCGAAGATGGCGTGAAACTCGTTCTCGCCGTCGACGGAGAAGCAGCGGTTGCCGCCGTTCTTCAGGCACTTGAACCCGTTGCGGTAATACCAGCACCACGGGCGCTGGCAGACGTTGCCGGCCAGCGTGGCGACGTTGCGAATCTGCGGCGTCGCGACGGTGCCGGCCGCTTCCGCCAGCACGGCGAATTGACGGCGCACGAGATCGTGATGCGACAGCGCGTCGAGCGTCGTCTGACCCCCGATCGCAATGCCCGTGACGCCGCCCAGCTTCTCCTGCTTCACCTGATCGAGGCCGGGGATGCTGCGCAGGTGCACGAGGACATCGGGCGTTAGGAGACGTTCCTTCATCATGCCGAGCATGTCGCTGCCGCCGCCCGCGACCGCGACGCTCTTGCCGTTCTTCTGCGCGTCGGCGATGAACGTCAGCGCCTGCGCGACCGTTTTCGGATTCGCGTTGGTGAAGGCCTTCATGACCGACCTCCCGCCGTGATCGCCGCGCCGGGCGCCTCGAGCGCGTCGAGAATCTTGTCGCGAGTAATCGGAAGGTCACGCATCCGCACGCCGATCGCGTTGAAGACGGCGTTGGCAACCGCGGCGACCGCCGGCACCTTGCTCGACTCGCCCATGCTCTTCGCGCCGAACGGCCCGAGCCCGTCGTCGGACTCGATGAAGATGACCTCGATCGGCGGCGCGTCGCGGTGCGTCAGGATGCGCGCGCCGTAGAATCCCGGCGTGAGCGGCACGCCCGATCGCCGGTCGTACAGCAGATCCTCGTGCAGCGCCATCCCGATCCCCATCGTCGCGCCGCCTTTGATCTGACTGTCGGCCGTGAGCGGGTTGATGATGCGGCCGCAGTCGTGGACGCAGACGTACCGGACGACGCGGACACCGCCAAGCTGCGCGTCGACTTCCACCTCGACGAAATGCGCGCCGAAGGCGTTGCGGACTTTTCCCTGCAGCTGCGGATTCGGGCTCGCCGACGCAATCAGCACCTCGTCGCCCTTCGGCAATCCCTTCTCCGCGATCTGCTTCTTCAGGTCCTTCGCGGCTTCGACGACCGCCTGTCCCGTCATGATCGTCGTGCGGCTGCCCGACTCGCCGACCGAGAACGGGCACCGATCCGTATCGCCCCACACGAGGTCGATCTTCGAGAGCGGCACGTCGAGCGCTTCCGCCGCGATGAGCGCCATCGTCGTCTTCGCGCCCGCGCCGACATCGGTGACGCCGACGTGCACCGCGTAGCGCCCTTTCGAGTCGAGGCGGATGACGGCGCTGCTCCGTCCGAGTCCGGAACGGAATGCCATGAACGACACGCCGCAGCCGTGCTTGATTGGACCGCCTTCCGCGCCAGGCGGATGCCATTTCTTCTTCCAGTCGAACGCCTCCACGCCGCGCCGGATGCATTCGTCGAGCGTGTAGTTCGTGTACGGCGTCTCGTCACGGAACTTCCGCGTCATGTTCTTCTGGATGAACTCGACGGGATCCAGCTTCAGCTTCGACGCGACCTCGTCCATCATCGACTCGATGCCGAAGAAGCCTTGCGGGAATTCAGGCCCGCGGAAGTTTCCCGACACGGTTCTGTTCGTGTAGACGGGATGAACCGTGACGTCGTGGTTCGGGCACTGATAGATTTCGATGCCGCCAATCGAGCCGCTGTTCTTGCGGTACGGGCCCATGCCGCTGTAGCCGCGCAGCTGAATCGCCGTCAGCGTGCCGTCGTTCTTCACGCCGACCTTGTAGTACTGCACCGTCGGCCAGCGGCCATGGACGCCGATGAAGTCTTCCTTGCGCGACAGCTCCAGCTTCACGGGCGCGCCTGCTTCCTTGGCGAGCACTGTGGCGATGAGGTCGGCATCCTGGTTCTGATTCTTGTTGCCGAAGCCTCCGCCCATGTAGTGGCAGATGACGTCGACTTTTTCCGGCGGTATCTCGAGGTCGCGCGCCATGTCGGTGCGGCAGTTCGAGATGCCCTGCGTCGGCGTGTAGATCGTCAGCTTGTCGCCCTGCCACGCGGCCAGCGCGGCGCGCGGCTCCATCTGCGCGTTATGGACGAAGGCGGTCGTGAACCGATCCTCGAACACGTGATCCGCCTGGGCGAATCCGGCATCGATGTCGCCGCGCTTCTGCGAAATGGGCATCAGCTCATTTCGCGCGTTGGGCGACAGGTTGCCCTCCGGCCAGATCTTCGGCGCGTCCGGCTTGAGCGCCGCTTCCGGATCGAGCACGAAGGCGAGCGGCTCGTATTCGACGTCGATCAGCTGCAGCGCGTCCTCGGCCGTGTGTCGATCGACGGCTGCGACCGCCGCCACCGGATCGCCGACGAACCGTACGGGGTTGTTGAAGGCGTAACGGCGGTGCTTGGTGATCTTCTTGACTTCGTCGTTGTACTGCTGCCCGCCGGAAATCCCGCCGGCGCCCCACACGACCTTGCAGTTCTCGTGCGTGACGATGGCTTTGACGCCGGGCAGCGCGCGCGCCTTCGACGTGTCGATGCGGATGATCCGCGCGTGCGGATGCGGACTGCGCAGCACGCGTGCGTACAGCATTCCCGGCAGCCGGATGTCGCCGGTGTACTTCGCTTTGCCGGTGACGCGCTCTACCGCGTCGATGCGCGGTGTTGCGTGGCCCACGACATTCAGCGCGGTGACTCGCTGTGGCGCGAGGCTTTCGATCGCGAGGCTCGGCTCGCCTGAAAGGCTCGCCCTACCTGTCGCTGGTAGCCTACCGGTCGCTGGTAGCCTACCGGTCGCTGGTAGCGCGAGGCTTTCAGCCGAGCGACCGCCCGCCGCAACGACCGCATCGACGTAATGGTTGTAATTCGAGCAGCGACACAGGTTGCCCGTCATCGCCGCGCGCGCATCTTCGGCGGTCGGATGCGCGTTCGACGAGAGCAGCGCTTTGGCCGCCATCAACTGGCCGGAGGTGCAGAAGCCACATTGCGGCGCGTCGCGATCCACGAACGCCTGCTGCACGGCCGACAGCTTCTCGTTCTGCACGTTCTTCACAAGGCCTTCGACCGTCTCGACCGATCGGCCGTCGACCCACACGGCCAGCTGACTGCAGGAGTAGACCGGCTTGCCGTCGAGCAGCACGGTGCACGCGCCGCACTCGCCACGGTCGCACCCGATCTTGGTGCCGGTCAGCTCCAGGTGATCGCGCAGCAGCTCGGCGAGCGTCCACCGATCGTCGACGTCGACCTGACGCGCGACGCCGTTCACGGTCACGCGGATTGCCGTGCGGGCGGCGCCGCTCGCGGCCGCGCCGGCTCGCTGCGCGGCGATTGTCGGCCGCGTCGCGACGACGCCCACGGCGGCCAGCGCGGTTCCGGTTCCTTCGAGAAATTTCCGGCGCGAGATTCTACGCTTGCGCATGGTGACCTCACGGTGGTGCGTGTCGGGAACCCGCGTCCGCTCGACGAGACCAGCGGATTATAAGCCCGGACCTGAACGATACGCGCGGTGACGCCGTGAGTATTGCCGAGGGACCGAGTACTGCGATCGATCTGAAGGATGCGCGCTCGCCAGCTACAACGCCGGCGCCGGCATCGTCGCGCAGTACGGCGAGATCCCGCCGTTTCGAGAGACGCAGGATTATGTGAAGCGCGTCACCGATCTCCTCGCCGACGCTCATGCGACGCCGTAATCCTAAGTCAACCCATCGAACACAAATAATTCTTCGACCGCGCGGTGAGCCTCGTCGATCGCCTGATTCGTGAACGCCGCCGCGCCGGCGTCAGCATTCGCGATCGCGACGCGGCCGAAACGCTGACGCCCGATCACGTGCGGCCGCTGCTCCGGCGGCACGTCGGGATCGCCGATGGTGTCGTATGTGTACGCGTATCCATACGGCCATCGGTTGACCGTGATGCCGACGATGTCGGCCGCCGGATCGAATCCACCGCCGGCGAGCATGCGCGCCAGCTGACGGCGGATCTCGAGCTCGAACTGCTCGAAGGTCATCGAGAGGAGCTCCTGCTGTCCCGCGCGGTGCTGCTCGCGCCGCGGCAGCCCCGGCTTGTTGGGATTTCTCACCATCCGCACGATGATCGGCTCCTCCGGCGTCGTGACGCCGCGGTAGCCGCCGATGGTCGTCCCCGGATCGAGGCTGGTGCCCGTGTGATACATCCCCGGCGCGGTGATGTTCGAGACGCCGAGTTTCTGAAACGCGGTCCAGCGCCGGACGAGGATGTTGTTGTACATCATCGGCACCTTGACCGGATACGCGAGCGCGTCCTTCTGCCGGTCGGGCAGCTCCGGCATCAGCGCCGGTATCAGCGCGTTGTAGCAGGCGAGGATGCAGAAGCGGCCGCTGACGCCGTGAACCTTGCCGTCGTGCAGGTACGCGACGCTGACGCGCGCGCGCTCGGGCGATACCCGCACCGCGGCGCTCTTCAACCGAATGCGCACGGCCGACTTCGACTCGTCGAGCCGCTCGTACGAGAGCGGCGCCTGCACGATCGTCTCCATCGTCTGATGTCCGCCGATCGCCGATGGGATCAACCGATTGACCAGCAGCCGTGCGATCGAAGCGTTGCCATCGGGGAAGTGAAACGTGTACGAGCTCTCGCGGAACTCTTCGTCGAAAGTGAGGCCGAGCCCGTTGAAGCCGGGCGATCCGCGCCGCGCCGCCTCGAGCGCCGGCGTGGTGTCGACGCGCTTGTTGTTGCGCCCGCCCTGCGCGAGAAAGAACGGCAGCGCGTCGTGCGTCATCTTCGCGATGTTCAGCAGGTAGTCCTGATAGCTGATGCCGGCGAGCCGCGCGGTCTTTTCGTCGGCCGTCATCCCGGCCATGTAGTCCGGATTCTTGCCGTAGATGCGCGTGAGGTCGCGCCGCGCCGCGTCAGACAGCGGCGCCTTCGCGAAAAATTCCGGCCACGGCAGGCGCCCGTTCCCCGCGACGAGGCGATCTTCGCCGAAATGTTCCTTGTCGAAGAACATCGCCGCGCCGAGATTCAACTTCTGGAATGCGTCGCGCGCTGCGAACTCGTTGTTGCGCTCGACGGCAATGCCGAGATCCTCGATGAGACGCTTGGCGGTGTAGCTGTAGGGGTACGGCGTCGCGATGCTCTGGGTGCCGCCGTACCCGATGAACGTGCGCCCGTTGTACTGGAACTCGTTGCGCTTCGCATGGCCGCCGAAATCGTCGTGGTTGTCGAGCACCAGCACGCGCTGCTCGGGACCGAGCGCCTTCCGCCAGAAGTACGCGGCCGCCAGCCCCGAGATGCCGCCGCCGACGATCACCAGGTCGTATCGCTCCCTAGTGTCGACGTCGAGCGCGGACCCGTTGCGATACGCGCCGCGCTGTATCGGTGCGAAGGCGTCGATCGCCGCCTGATAGTTGCCTCGCAGACCGGTGGCGGCTGGCGGATAGAGAGGCTGCGCGCCCGCCGGCTGCGGCTGGACGCGCCATCCAAACGCGTCGAGCGCCATCGTTCGAGCGGCGGCGCCCGAACCAACCGCCAGAGCGATCCCATTCAGGAAATCGCGGCGCGCAATCCGCCGTCTCATCCCCAGGTCGCGGTACTCGTTGGACATCGGTTCCTCGACAGGTAGAGAGTTGATGAGTGCAACGAACGGCGCGCAGCGCTGAAGGGCTGCACCCGCAGCCCTGAAGGGCCGCACTACCCGACTGGTAGCGCAGGCCTTCAGGCCTGCTTCGTGACGGAGACGCTACGCTCGGTGAACCGCTCCGTCAAGCGACTCGTCACTGAACACGTCGACATGGTGGCCTCACGATGACCCGAATCGCCCGGCTCCTTCGCATCGCCGGCGGATTTACGCTGCTCGCCTTCGGGATCGCACTGCTCGTGTTGCCGGGGCCAGGATGGTTGATGATCGCGGCGGGGCTCGCGCTGCTCGCGGCCGAGTTCGCGTGGGCGCGATGGGCGTTGGACAAATTGAAAGCCGGCGGGCGGAAGATCGCCGGTCGCGTGACGGCGCGACAAAAGAACGGCTAGAGGGATCCCACTCCCGCCGCGGTTGCTCGGCGCATGCGCGGCTCATAACGGCTCGAGCCTGTCCGTTCGAACAGACAAGGTTGTCGTCCAGCGGTGACAAGATGCGAGCAATGCCGCGCACGTTTCCTGGCATTCCCGTTGCTCAGTTATTGATGCCAGTGCCTGCCTTCGTCGACGAGGCTCCCGTGTCTGCAGACAAACGCATCTTCTTTACATGTGCTGTGGCGGTACTGGTCGTGGGCGGCTGGACCGTGCCAGCCGAGGCGCAGCGCGGTGGCCGCGTTCGCGTCATCGCGCCATCGCGCGTCGTCGTCGTGGGTGGCGGCTTCTACGATCCGTTCTGGTACTACGATCCGTGGTGGGGCTCTCCGTATCAGTGGGGGCCGTATCCATACCCCCCGTATCCGCCTTATCGCTATTACCGCGATCCCGGCGCCTCCGTCCGCCTCGAGGTCAAGCCGAAGGAAGCGGAGGTGTTTGTCGACGGCTACTACGCCGGCATCGTCGACGACTTCGACGGCGCATTCCAGCGACTGCGCGTCGAGCCGGGCGAGCACGAGATTACGCTGTATCTGAACGGCTATCGGACTGTACGGCAGAAGGTCTATCTGACTCCCAACAACACTTTCAAGATCAAGTACGCGCTCGAGCGACTCGCCGCAGGCGAACAGCCGGAGCCGCGGCCGCAGCCTCCGGCCGTCGCGCAGGTGCCGCCGCAGCAGACGCCGGGTCCGCAGCCGCCGATGTATCCGCCGACAGGTGGCGTGCGACGGGTCCCACCGTCGCCGCGCATGCCGCCGACGTCGCCGCCGCCGCCGCCCGGATCGGAGCCGCGCGCGACACCTGGAGTTCCCGGAGTTGCGGACGGCTACGGCACGCTTGCGATTCGCGTGCAGCCGGCTGATGCGGAGGTATTGATCGACGGCGAAGTGTGGCACGGTCCGACCGATCGCGATCGGATGCTCGTCGAAGTGGCCGAAGGGCGGCATTCAGTCGAGATTCGCAAGGCAGGTTATCGAACGTTCGTCACCGACGTGCAGGTGCGCCGCGGCGACACGACGCCGCTCAACGTGAGCCTGAGGGGGCAAAATGACCAGTAGAGCTCTCGCCCTCGCGCTCGTCGTTTTCGCCGTCCACACTGCGTCCGCGCAGACGCCGCAAACGCCGCAGACCCCGTCGCAAGGTCCGATGATCGTCGAGCGCATCCAGAGCGGTTTCCTGTTCGCGCCCGATGTGAAGGTCACCGAAGTGGATCGCAAGACGTCGGAGCTCGCGGGCGGCTACGCCGGATGGGTCGCCGACGAAGCGTTGTTCGTCGGGGGCGGCGGCTACTGGCTTGCGAACCGATCCGGCGGCCGCCGGATGGCGTACGGCGGATTCGTGATGCAGTGGCTGGCGCGATCGAACGATCGTGTCGGCTTCGGCGCCAAGGCGCTCATCGGCGGCGGGCAAGCGACGCTGACCGATACCTTCACGCAGCTCATACGGGTGCCGGCGGTCCCGCCGTCGCGTCAGACGACGACGCGTCAGGTGACCTCGGAAGTTCGAGTGCGCGACGAATTCTTCGTCGTCGAGCCGGAGCTCGACGCACGCGTGCGGCTGACGAAGAGCATCCGACTCACCGGAGGCATCGGGTATCGCCTGATCGGCGGCGATCGCCGCGACGATACGCGTCTTCGCGGCGCAGTCGGCAGCCTGGCGCTCCAAATCGGCGGCGGTTTCTGACCCCCGTTTTTGCGGGCTTTCCGCTTTTTTGCCGGCTTTCCCTCGGCTACTCGTCGAGCCGTGTGTCGATCCTGTAATTTGTTGCAACAACTCGCCCTCAGGCTTGCCAGCGACCGGACCCACCGTGCACAATGACCTGACTTCAACTGGGGCGACGACCGCCCGTCGGATCGAAAGGAGCGAAGCGGAACATGGGTCAGCAGTTTCACAACTGGCTCTGGCGCGGACTGGGTGCAGGCGCGACTGCGCTCGGCATTTTGTTGATGAGCGTTCCGGCGATCGCCGCCGATACGGTCAAGACGCCGACCTTCACCAAGGACGTCGCTCCGATCTTCCAAGCGAAATGCGAGGCATGCCACCGCTCCGACGGCATGGCGCCGATGTCACTCACGACCTACGAAGAGGCCAGGCCGTGGGCCAAGTCGATTGCCGCGCGCGTCGGCGCACGCCAGATGCCGCCGTGGCACATCGACAAGACCGTCGGCATCCAGAAGTTCCAGAACGATCGCTCGCTGAACGACGACCAGATCGACACGATCCTCGCGTGGGTCGCGGCGGGATCGCCGAAGGGGGATCCGAAGGATATGCCCGCGCCGAAGCAGTGGCCCACGGATGCCGTGTGGCAGCTGGCCTCGAAGTACGGTCAGGCCGACCTCATCGTCAAATCGCCCGAGTACACGATGCCTGCGGTGGCGCAGGACGCGTGGTGGCGTCCGACGGTCCCGACCGGCCTCACCGAACCGCGCTGGGTTCGGGCGATTGAAATCCGTCCGGTCGGCAAGAACGCGCGCAAGATCACGCATCACGCGCTCGCGCGCCTCGTGCAGCCCGAGGACATGGATCCGGCGCTGTTCACCAACGATCCGAACGTCGCGGGCGACGGCCTCTTCATGGAATGGGCGGTCGGCAAGAACGGCGACGAGATGCGTCCCGACTCCGGCCGGCTGATGCTGCCGGGGTCGAAGATCACGTGGGAGATGCACTATCACGCGGTCGGCGAGGAAGTCTCGGCGCACACCGAGCTCGCCGTGTGGTTCTATCCGAAGGGACAGGAACCGAAGCACCGCGAGGTGCTTGCGCTGTTCAACACCTTCTCGGGCAACCAGGTCGTCGGCACGCGTGCGCTCGACATCGCCCCGAACGCCGTGACGACGACCGAGAGCTTCGTCGCGCTGAAGCAGAATGCGCGCATCGAAAACTTCCAGGCGCACATGCACCTGCGCGGCAAGGGCATGTCGATGGAAGCGATCTATCCGGACGGCAAGCGCGAGATGTTGAGCCAGGTCGTCGACTTCAATTTCAACTGGCACAACATGTACATCTACGCCGATGACGTCGCGCCGCTGCTGCCGAAGGGAACGATCCTCCACTTCCTCGCGTGGTACGACAACACGAAAGGGAACAAATCGAATCCGGATCCGGATCAGTGGGTTGGCTGGGGCGACCGCACCGTCGACGAGATGGGTCACGCCTGGATCAACATCACGTACTACAGCGACGACGAGTTCAAGGCCGAGCTCGCCAAGCGCCCATCGGCAACGACCACGGCCACGGGCGCCGCGCAGCAGCAATAAGCCTTTCGACTCGTGGCAGAATGAGGCGCCGTGTCTTTCCGGCGCCTCTTTTTTTGACCACGATTTATATTTTTTCGTGAGTTTCGTGGTTTCGTGTGTTTCGTGTCGTGGCTGGAAACCCGGAATCAGGGGATTGAAGATGCGTCGATCTGCCGTCGTCGGTGTGTTGATCGTGGCGCTCGCGGGTACCGTGCTCGGACGCGCGGGGAAGCAGGGCGTGGGACAGACGCCGAGCTCGCTGCCGCTGTCGCAGACGATTCGCGAGCGCGGCACGAGCGTGACGCCGGCGTACGAAGGCTGGTACTACGACAAGGACGGCAGCATCCGCCTGCTCGTGGGGTACTTCAACCGGAACACGAAACAGGAATTCGACATCCCCGCCGGACCGAACAACCGCATCGAGCCAGGCGGTCCCGATCAGGGACAACCGACGCATTTCCAGACCGGCCGCCAATGGGGCGTGCTCGCGATCAAAGTGCCGAAGGAGTTCGGCCAGAAGAAGCTGACGTGGACGATCGTCGCGAACGGATTCACCAACAGCATCACGCTCCACACGCAGGCCGACTACGTCGTCGAGCCGTTCGAAGACGCGGCGAGCAAGAACACGCCGCCGAAGATCATGTTCCAGCCGGGCGGTCCCGCGTTCACCGGTCCGCCGACCGACACGGTCGCCTCGTACACGACCGCGGTCAACACACCACTGGCGCTCACGACGTGGGTGACGGACGAAGGACCGAAGATCAACGTCCCCGAAACGACCGGCCGTGGTCGCGGACGAGGACGCGGGCGTGGAACCGGTGACGCGGGCGCAGCCGGCGCGAGCGGCGCCACCGGTGCGACGGGCGGTCGAGGGCCACGCGGCGATCTCGCCGCGCTCGGGCTGCCCGAGGGATTCACGCCTCCGCCGCCGATCGCGGTGAAGTGGGCGGTGTACCGCCAGCCGGCCGGCGCCACGGTGAAATTCGATCCGGCCGGTCCTCCCATCGACAAGGACAACGGCGGGAAGAACACCACCAACGCGACGTTCGGTACCGCGGGCGAATACACGCTCCGCGTACAGGTGAACGATTCGACCGGTGAAGGCGGCGGCGGGTTCCAATGCTGCTGGTCGAACGCGTACGTGAAGGTCAACGTCACCGGCGGAACGAAATAGCGCGTCGCCGCGAAACGGTCCGACGGCGCCGCGCCGGGCAGCATCGCGGTCGGACGAGGTCACGGCACCCCGACGATCGCATCCGCCTCGATTTCGACCAGCATGTCGGGATCGATGAGTCGACGGACTTCGACCATCGCCGTCGCCGGCCGGATGTCGCCGAACACCTCGCCGTGCGCGCGGCCGACTTTTTCCCAGTCGCCGGCGATATTCACGACGTACATTCGCGTGCGGACGACGTCGCGCAGCGTGGCGCCCGTTCGCGCGAGCGCCGATTCGATGTTCTTCAAGGTCCGCTTCGCCTGGACGTACGCATCGCCCACGCCGACGACCTTCCCATCGTCGCCGGTGGCCGTCGTGCCCGACACCCACACGCGGTCGCCGACGCGGACGGCGCGCGAATAGCCGACGATTGGTTCCCAGGGCGTGCCGGTGGATATGTTCTTGCGCGCCATCATGTGAATTCCAGTTAGTACGTTACCGGACTATTCTAAATCGGACAAAACCTTACACGATTCCGCGCGGCGTCTGCTTCACTCTCGTCACCACTTCGCCGCCGGCGTCACCGCGCCGTCGTTTGAGGCCGGCGCGCCTGCGCGCCTGTCGAAGGAATGCCCGTATCTCCGGTCGATCGAGGTCAGAGAGTCTCTTCACCCTGATGTGACGCATCCGTTTGCCGCTGCCCTCGAGGATGCCGGCAGGATCGTGGAAGTCGACCCCACGCGGGAACGCGAGCGTCACGTGTCGGGCGAAGACGCCAATCTGGCAGATGCCGTCGGCGATGACGTGCTCGGTTGCGCCGTACAACAACACGACCTTCGAGCGCATCTCGAAGATGTACTCATGGCACGGGGCGAGTTCCTGACGGACGACGGTCCGCACCGCGAGAGCGAGCGACTGGATCGCCGGGTCGTACCGGTGGAGGAATTCGAGCAGCTCGCGCGGCGTCTGCGTCATGAGCTCACGACGAACTACACGCAGAACCTTAACGTATTTTCGTGATTTCGCGCTTCCGCGATTTTCGCGCGGTCTCGCTTTTTTTCTTGACAATCGTCCGGCGCTCCCCCACAGTAATACTGTGTTAGTTCAGTAGCACAGTTGCGATGTTGTTCAGGCCGAACCCGTCGTTGGGCGTTCCGATCTACCTCCAGTTGATGGAGCAGGTGAAGCACGCCGTCGAAACGGGGGCGCTGCGCCCCGGCGAGCAGCTGCCGGGCATCCGGCCGCTGGCGGAGGAACTGGTGATCAACCCGAACACTGTCGCAAAGGCGTACCGCGAGCTGGAGCACGAGGGCGTGATCGAGCTGCGGCATGGGGCAGGCGCGTTCGTCTCCGCCAACGCGCCCGCGAAGAAGGTGACCGACAGCGTGCGCGCCGGCAAGACGATCGTCGCCTCCGCCGTGGAGCGGCTGCGGGCGCGCGGCCTGAGCGACGACGAGATCCGGCGCCTGTTCGAGGCGGAGCTCGCGGGGTTGACGACGCCTGGAGGTCATCGTGGCTGATCCGCGGACGATCGAGACGATCGATCTTCGAAAGAGCTTCGGAACGACCGAAGCGCTGCGCGGGTTGGACCTCGACGTGCCCGCCGGCTCGATCTTCGGATTTCTGGGACGCAACGGCGCCGGCAAAACGACCACGATCAAAATCCTGCTCGGGATGACGCGGCCGACGGCCGGACGGGCGCGCGTGTTCGGCCTTCCCGCCGACGCGCCGGAGTCGAGCGTCGAGATTCGCCGCCGGACCGGCTTCGTGAGCGAGGACAAGGAGCTCTACGAGTACATGACCGTCGACGAGATCGTGCGCTTCACCGCCGCGTTCTATCCGAAATGGCATCGCGACCTCGAGCAACGGTACCTCCGCGCGTTCGAGCTGCCGCTCGCGGGCAGAATCAAAGCGCTGTCGCGCGGCGCCCGCACCAAGCTCGCGCTGCTCCTCGCGCTGTGCCGCGGGGCGGAGCTGCTCGTGCTCGACGAGCCGACCTCGGGGCTCGATCCCGCGGTGACCGAAGAAGTGCTGCAGGCGCTCGTGGCGCACGTCGCCAGCCAGGAAACGACCGTCTTCTTCTCCTCGCACCAGATCGCCGAGGTGGATCAGATCGCCGACCGCGTCGCGATCGTCGACCGCGGCCGCGCCGTGGTGGCGGGCGAGCTCGAGGAGCTGCGCGAACGCTATCGGCGCATTCAGCTCGTGTTCGACGGCGGCGCGCCGCAACCGGCCTTTCGCGCGCCGGGCGTCGAGCGGATGCGCCGTGAAGGGCGCGTGCTCACCGTGCTGTCGAGCGCCGGCGCCGATCGAATCATCGATGAAGCGCGCGCGCTGAATCCGGTCTCGGTCGACGTCGTGCCGGTGACGCTGAAGGAAATCTTCCTCGAAACCGTGTCCGCGGAGGACTGACATGCTCTGGCGAAAATCGTGGCTCGAAACCCGCACCCGGTTCCTCATCGGCCTCTTTCTCCTGCTGCTCCTCGCCGCGGGCAACGTGCTCGAGTACCCGCGCGTGTCGGCGCTCATCCCGGCGGCGCGTTCGCTCGATACCGGCGGCGGCGCGCTCGGCGGCCTGATTCGAAAGGCCGTGGAGCTGCAGCACGACTATCGTGGCTTCATCTGGTGGCAGTGGTTCCGGCAGAACCTCACTCAGATGTGGACGCTGTTTGCGGTGCTGCTCGGCACCGGTGGCCTGCTCTCGCAGACCTCCGGCGGCGCCGCATCGTTCACCCTGTCGATGCCGGTGTCGCGAACGCGCGTGATCGGCATACGGGCCGCGACGGCGGTCGCCGAGCTGCTCGCGCTCGCGCTGGTGCCCTCACTGTTGCTGCCCCTGCTCTCACCCGCTGTCGGACAGAGCTACGCCGTCGCGGACGCGCTCGTCCACGGCGCGTGCGTCTTCGCGGCCGGCCTCATCTTCTTCAGCCTCGCGTTCCTGCTGTCGAGCGTGTTCGACGACATCTGGCGTCCCGCGCTGATGGCGTGCGTCGTCGCGGTGGTGCTCGCGATCGGCGAACAGATTGTCGCCGACGGATCGCGCTACGGCATCTTCGGCGCCATGACCGCTGAAGTGTATTTCCGGACCGGCGGCCTGCCGTGGCCAGGCCTCTTCGTCAGCGCCGCTGCATCCGCCGCGATGCTCTACGGCGCCGCGATCAACATCGCCGAAACAGACTTCTAGTCGCCAAAAGGAGATTGATATGTACTGCACTCTTCGCACGTCAGTCGTTGTCGTCATCTTTCTGTTCACCGCCGCTTCGCTGCGCGCGCAAACGGCCGTCGATCCGTCGGGTCATTGGGAGGGGCTGGTGCAGGCGCCGGGAATGGACATCGCGTTCCAGATCGACTTCGCGAAGAGCGGCAGCCGCATCACCGGCGCGGTCAGCGTTCCCGCGCAGCAGCTGACCGGGCTGCCGCTGCAGAAAGTCGTGGTCGACGGCCGCTCGATCGAGTTCCAGGCTCGCACCGACCAGTCGTTCGACGGCACGATGTCCGATGATGGCGGATCGATATCCGGCAGCTATTACATCGACGGCGCCGCGGTGCCGTTCACGATGACGCGAAAGGGCGAGGCCAGGATCGCCGCGCCGATCACCGGCGGCCGGATCGGAAAGGAGCTGGAAGGCCGCTGGAACGGCACGATCGACGTCAGCGGCGGCTTGAAGCTCGTCCTCACGATGACGAATCACGCCGACGGCACGTCGACCGGCGCTCTCGTCAATCGCGGTGAGGGCGGGCTCGAGATCCCGGTCAGAATCACCCAGGACGGCGCGCGCGTGACGCTCGACGTGCCAGCCCTGGGCGGATCGTACGCGGGAACGCTGAACGAGAATGCTACTGAACTAACAGGAACCTACAGTCAGGGAGGCCGTTCCGCGCCGCTGATTTTCAAGCATGCGGCCGGGGATGACAGGCGATAGCGTGAGCCGCGCAGCGTCCCGCGGTCAGCGCCGCGCCGTGCGCGCGCGATTCCAGCACAGGTATTCGACGCGACCGTAAGGGAATCAAATGGCGCGCGCATTGTGCGGCGCTGAACCACGAAATCTGCCATATCATGAGGCCGTGAGAACTGTCCCGCGCCGACGGCTGCTCGCGGCGCTGCTGCTCGCGGTGGCGGCGCCGATGGCGTCGGCCGCACTCGCGCAGGTCGGACAGGATCCGAACTGGCGGCCGCGGATCTGGGTTGGCGGCGGCCGCTTCTATCGCACGCCGCCGAAATGGGCCGCGCGCGAAAACTTCGACGGCTCGTGGAATTTCTGCCGCGGCTTCTACTACAGCAACCGCCGCGAAGCGGGCGGCAGCGGGTGGGACACCGACTTCCCCGGCGCCGACAACAACTTCTCGGTCCGCCTCGGCGAGTTGACGAACGTGGCGGTTCGACTCGATGCATCCGGCCAGCCCGATTACGTCGTGGTGCGCCTGACCGACCCGCTGCTGTCGCGCTGCACGATGCTGCATCTGGAAGACGCCGGCACCGCGCGCTTCACCGACGAAGAGGTCGAGGCGCTGCGGGCGTACCTGCTGAAGGGCGGCTTCATGACCGTCGACGACTTCTGGGGCACCGACGCGTGGGACCAGTGGGCCGACGAGATCGGCCGCGTGCTGCCGCCGAGCGCGTATCCGATCTTCGACATCCCGCTCGATCATCCAATCATGCACACGCTGTACGACGTGAAGGAGATCGAGCAGGTGTCGTCGATTCAGTTCTGGGGCCGCTGGGGCTCGGTCTCGGAGCGCGGCGCGGACAGCGCGCGCGTGAACTTCCGCGGCATCAACGACGAGAAGGGGCGCCTGATGGTCGTCATGGCGCACAACACCGACATCCCCGACACCTGGGAGCGCGAGGGGGAGAACAAGGAGTACTTCGATCGCTTCTCGCCGAACGGCTACGCCGTCGGCGTGAACATCGTGCTGTACGCGCTCACCCACTGACGTGCCCGCCGCGACCGAGATCGTCGAAGCCGAAGGCCACCTGATCGATTCGCAGCTGCTCAACGCGATGTTCGACACGGTCGTGCGCCACGACGGCGCGTTCGAGGTGCTCGACTTCAGGATCGGGCGCACCAACGACGAGCCGTCCTTCGTCTCGATGCGGGTGACCGCGCGCGAGGCCGGCGACCTGACGGAGCTGCTCGAAGAGCTGGTCACGCTGGGGTGCCGCGTTGCGCGCATCGAGGACGCGCACCTCGTCTCGGCCGATCGCGACGGCTGCGCCCCCGACGACTTCTACTCCACGACCAACCACCAGACGTTCGTGCGCCGCGGCGGCCTGTGGGTGACCGTCGAGAACCAGCGGATGGACGCGGCAATCGTGATCCAAGACCACCGCGCCGTCTGCCGCAAGCTGCGCGACATCCGAAAGGGCGACCTCGTCGTCTGCGGTGTCGCGGGCGTGAAGATCGTTCCCGAATTTCGCGCGCGCGATCGTTTCGGCTTCGCGTTCATGACCAACGAGATCTCGTCGGAGCGGCGCGTCGAGGTCGGCGTGTCACGGATCGCGGCGATGATGCGCGACGCCAGGAAGCACGGAGAGCGGATCGCGTTCGTCGCCGGACCGGTCGTCGTCCACACCGGTGGAGGCGCGTATTTCTGCGACCTGATTCGGCGCGGGTACGTCGACGTGCTGCTCGCGGGCAACGCGCTCGCCGTGCACGACGTCGAGCAGGCGCTGCTCGGAACGTCGCTCGGCGTCGATCTCGAAACGGGCAAGGCGATCGAAGGCGGTCATCGCCACCACATGCGCGCGATCAATGCCATCTACCGCGCGGGCGGTCTGCGGCCGGCCGTCGAGCACGGGGTGCTGAAGTCCGGCGTGATGTACGAATGCATCCGCCGCGGCGTCGACTACGTGCTCGCCGGCAGCATCCGCGACGATGGTCCGCTGCCGGACACGATCGTGAACCTGGTCGAGGCGCAGGATCGCTACACCGCGGCGCTGCAGGGCGTCACGCTCGTGCTCGTGCTGTCGTCGATGCTCCACGGCATCGGCGTCGGCAACATGCTGCCGGCGTGGGTGCGGCTCGTCTGCGTCGACATCAACCCCGCGGTCGTCACGAAGCTCGCCGACCGCGGATCGTCGCAGACGATCGGGATGGTCACCGACGTCGGCTTGTTCTTACGTCAGCTCGCGTCGGCATTACATTAGATAATGAGCGTTATGAGCACGGAACTACGCTGCGTGTTCGTTGCCAGCGGCGAGCTGCACGCCCAACAGGTCCGGGCGTTTCTTGAAGCGCAGGGGATCTCCACCGCCGAACGTGGAGAGTCGCTGCGCAACACGCACGGCCTGACGATCGACGGCCTCGGCGCCGTCGAGGTGTGGGTCGCCGAAGCCGATGTCGACCGGGCGCGCGAGCTGCTCGAATCTGCCGAATCGGGGGCGTTCCGAATCGCCGACGAAGAGAAACTGCCGAAGGCTTGATCTACGTACCCGAGTAACGTAGCTCCTGGCCGACGAGCTTCGCCGGATCGGCGCCGCGCTTCGGCGGAACTTCTGCAGGCGCCCGTCGAACACTTCCGCCAGATACACGTTGCCGTCCTGATCGGTCGTGATCGAGTTCGGTCCGTTGAACTGGCGGGCGAGCCGCCAGGCCCGCCCCACCCGTATAGGTACTCTGTATTGTGCTCTCAGAATCCGATCACGAACATGCGCCCGTCGTTCTGGGTGTAGACCCGTCCATCGGGACCAATCGACAGCGGCGTGTAGGCGGCGCCGATCGCCAGCTGCGTGAACACGATATTCACCAGGTTCCCGTTGCGATCGATCTCGTACAGGTTGCCGTCCTCGCTGTTCGAGAACACTGTCCCGTTCACGTCGACCGCCGGCGCGTTGACACACCACTCGAAGAAGCGCGGGTGATCGGACGTGCACGACAGCGTGCCGTCCGCGTTGCGGGTGCAGCTCAACGGATTCGTATTCTGAAACCGCCAGTTCACCGACAGATCCGGCGTGAGCGACGACATGAAGTACTCCTCTGGATATGCCGGATGCGTGGCAGTGCGATCTGGCGGACAGATCGTGGCGTCGTTGCAGTACGAGCCGACGTCGCCGTAGTGGTTCTCCTTCGTAATCACGGCGAACGTCTGCGCACCGGTTGCGGTCGTGAACGGGAAGATCGCCGGCGTCGTGTCCCATCCGAACTGGAACCCGCCCCACGGCGCTGCGGTGTCGAGATACTGGCCGGCGCTCGACCAGCGCATCAAGTGACCCTGCGCGTAGTTGTACCGCGTGTACGCGCCGTAGTAGACGGAGCCGTCAGGCGCCACGACCGGCGCCGACGTCGAGTCGTCGAGCACGCGGCCCGATCCGGGCATGCCGTCCGGCGGGCTAACGTTTGCTGGTGCGCCCGCACGGCAGCCACCGGGCGTCCCGCTTGCCGGTAGGAACGGAGTCCCGCAGCCGTCATGGAACCGGTTGCGCATAGACGAGACCCACTTCGGCGTGAGATCCCTGTTGATGGCGATGACGTAGCCGTAGTAGTCGTCGAGCGATGCGCGGCTGATGTCGTAGATCGTGCCGTCGGGACCGAGCGCGGGAGCGGTATTGACCGGCGGCCGCTGCGAACCACACGTGATCGTCGGCGTCGGCGCCGGCGTCCCATTGGCGTTCAGGACCGGCCACGGCAAGTCTGCGATCGCGTATCGGAAGGTGCACTGATCGGTTGCCGTGGGAGATCCCGGCACGAGCGTCGACCACGCCACCGCCTTCGGCACGTCAGCCGCCGTCACCTTGACGAGCCACGATTGCGGAACGTCGACGAGCCACGGATCCTTCGCGCTGCCATCGAGCTGCATCACGTTGTAATAGATGTTGCCGAACTTATCGGCACTGAGCGGGCCGACTGCGTACGTGTTCGGATCGATCGTGGCGAACGGATTGATGCGCGCGAGCACCGCGCCCGTCGCGCGATCCAGCTTCAAGAGTGTGCCGCCGAATCCGGGGACGTACAGCGCAGCAGTCGTGAGCGCGCCGTGATACACCGGCTCCCAGCCGGGACCGTCCTTGTCTGGCGAGAAGGGCACCGGCTTCCAGTCGCCGGTGAACTCCCACTGCTTCACCAGCTGGCCGTTCACCCACGAGAACTTCCGCTCGCCCCATGTCTGCACCTGCCAGTTCTTGATGTTGGAGAACTGACCGGTCTTGAACTCCATGAACACGTCGTTCCCGCTGATGAGCGGTGTCTGATAGTGGACCAGCAGGTCGCCGGCAGCATACGGACCGTTCTGCTCTTTATCGGTGAAAGGGTCGTACACGACGTTCGCGAGGATACGCGATCCGGTCTGTCCGACGACCGGGACCGTGCCTTGATGCTGTGGATTCTGTCCCCACTGTCCCCACCAGACGGTAGCGGGCGGTGCAGCGACGAGCGATACGGCGGTCGCGGCGAAAAGAGCTGCAACGATGAGCGGCGCTCGACGTGTATGCATTGGTCCTCCCGTTCGGGAAGCGTGCACGGTAACACCGGTGGATCCAAGCGGCGCGCGACTCACATCATTTCTTTGTGCAGGCGCAGCCCCAGCTGCTCCGCAGCGCGATCTCTGCCGCGACGCCGACTCGTCCGATGGCACCGTCGAGTGGTTGCCGCCCTCCCGGTAAGGGGGTAAAATCCGCGCGATACAGACCCTCATCGTTTCATAGGCGACGAGTCCTCGAAATTCCCTGCCTTCCAGGCGTGGAGGGATGTCGCATGACGGACAGGCCACGGTATCCGGGTATTCGGGTTACTGCCAACGGCAACCAGCTAGTCTCCTATCACACGGAAACGCGGATTGCGGACGGCGGCATCTTCTATCCCATCACGCCGTCGACCGAAGGCGGCGAGCTGTACCAACAGGCGTTCGCGGAAGGCAAGCTGAACGTCTTTGGCCGCAACACGATCGCCGTGGAGGCCGAGGGGGAGCACGCGGCGCAGGGTGGCGCCATTGCGTACTCGGTGTGCGGCAATCGCGTGGTCAACTACACGTCGGGGCAAGGCGTCGTGTACGGCGTCGAGCAGTACTACCATGCGCCGGGCAAGTGCTCGACGATGGTGCTCGAAGTGGCCGCGCGCGCGCTGACCAAGCACGCGCTCAACGTCCACTGCGGACACGACGACATCTATGGCGCGCTCGACACGGGCTGGATCATGGTCTTCGGCAAGGACGCGCAGCAGTCGGCCGACCAGGCGCTCATCCTGCGGCGGGTCACCGAGTTGAGCCTTACGCCGGGCATGAACATCCAGGACGGTTTCCTGACGTCGCATCTCGAACGAACCTTCTACAAGCACGAATCGGCACTCATCCGCGAATACCTCGGCGCACCCGACGACATCATCGATTGCCCCACCGAGAGCCAGCGGATTCTGTTCGGCCCGAAGCGGCGTCGCGTGCCGCGGATGATCGACCTGACGAACCCGGTTCTGCTCGGTCCGGTGCAGAACCAGGAGCACTACATGCAGGGCGTCGTCGCCCGGCGCAACAACTTCACCGAGCCGATTCTCGCGTTCCTTCAGGACGCGTACGAGGAGTTCGGACGGTTGACGGGCCGCTATTACGGCCTCGTCACCGAGTACAAGACCGACGATGCCGACACGGTCTTCGTGTCGCTCGGGTCGGCGGCGGAAAACATCGAAGCAGCGGTCGATTACCTCCGCGCGCGCAGCGGCGCGAAGCTCGGGTCGATTCACCTGAACGTCATCCGTCCGTTCCCCGAGGCGGCCGTGATCGCGGCGCTCGCCGGCAAGAAGAACGTCATCATCCTCGAGCGGACCGACGAGGCGATGGCGGGCGACAATCCAATGGGTCGCGATATCCGGACGGCGCTGAACAAAGCGCTTCGGACGCCGGCACATCCGGCGAGCGACGGACTTCCGGCCATCACGATCGATCAGATGCCGCAGCTCTTCTCCGGCATCTACGGGCTCGGCTCGCGCGACTTCAGGCCGGAGCACGTGATCGGCGCGTACGAGTTCGTCACCGGCGCGCGGGCACGCAAGGACGGCAAGCGCGCCGACGAAGGCACGACGTTCTTCGTCCTGGGCGTCGATCATCCGTACGAAGTGAAATCGGACGACGCGCCGTCGCTGCTGCCCGAACATGCGATCGCCGTACGGTTTCATTCCATCGGCGGCTGGGGCGCGATCACGACCGGCAAGAATCTGGGCGCGATCCTCGGCGATTTGAACGACCTCCTCTACGAGCGCGACAAGGTCGTCGACGAGCTCGGCAACCCGAAGGAAATCATTCACGTCAGCGCCAACCCGAAGTACGGCTCGGAGAAGAAGGGGGCTCCGACCTCCTACTTCATGGTGGCCGCGCCCGAACGCATCCGCGTCAACTGCGATCTCCGCCACGTCACCGTCGTGCTGTGCTGCGATCCGAAAGCGTTCACGCATACCAACCCGCTGGACGGCATGTCGGAAGGCGGCTGCCTCGTGTGGGAATCCGAGGAAGAAGGCGAACAGGCGTGGGAGCGCCTGCCGCTCTGGGCGCGCCGCCAGATCATCGACAAGAACATCCGCGTCTTCACGCTGCCCGGCTTCCAAATCGCGCGCCGCGCCACCGATCGTGCTGACCTGCAGCTCCGCATGCAGGGCAATGCGTTCCTCGGAGCCTTCTTCGCGGTGTCGCCGCTGCTCGAGGAGTTCCGGATCACGCAGGACCAGTTCCGCGAGGTCGTGCGCCGGCAGTACGTAAAGAAATTCGGGCGGCTCGGCGAGTCCGTCGTCAACTCCAACATGGAGGTCATGACGCAGGGCTTCGAGCGCGTGCGCGAGATTCGCGTCGGCGAGCTGCAGGCGCCGGATCGGTCGACGCTCAGGGGCAAACCGTTCCTTCCGGTGGTCGAGGACGGCAACGGACACGGCTGCGGCTGCCGATCGAATCCGATCCCGGACGGTCAGGCGGCGCGGACGCCGGTCACGCAGGTCGCGACGTTCGACGGCGAATTCCGATCGGGCCTCGGCTACAACCAGCCGGCCTCGGCGCTGGCGTCGGTGGGCGTCATGGCAGCGGGCAGCGGCGACACGGCGTCGAAGTACGTCGCCCGCCGCGAGACACCGCTCTACATCGCCGAGAACTGCACGCAGTGCATGGAGTGCATCGCCGTCTGTCCCGACACGGCGCTCCCGAACTGCTCGCAGGATCTCGAGACGATCCTGCGCACGGCGATCATGCGGTACGTCCGTGATGCGGGCGAGCGCGGCAAGATGCTCCGCTCGCTCCCGGAAATCGAGACGCGCACGCGCGCCATGATGCGTGAGGCGATTGCGACCGGCGCCGACACACCGCTGCCGCAGATCCTCCACACGGTCACCAACGAAGTCGACGGCTTCTCCGTCGACGCCAAGCGGCAGTTCTTCGACATCATCGACAAGGTGCCGATGGCGTATCAGAAGGCGAACGCGATCTTCGCGACGCCGGAGAAGCGGAGCGCGGGCGGCGGCGGCATCTTCTCGATCTTCGTCTCCGACCTCTGCAAAGGGTGCGCGGCGTGTGTGACCGCGTGCGGCGAGCACCAGGCGCTGCGGATGGTGCAGGAGACCGAAGACGTCAACGCCGAGCACGAAACGGGCACTGCGTTCCTGAACCTGCTGCCCGATACGCCGCAGAAGTACCTCGGCCTCTACAACGACACGCGGCCGCAGGACTCGAAGACGGCCACGCTGCGCAACATGCTGATGGTCCGCAGGAACTACGACGCGCTCGTGTCGGGCGACGGCGCCTGCGCCGGTTGCGGCGAAAAGAGCATTCTGCGCGCCATCGCGGCGGTGACCGAAGCCTACATGCGGCCGATCTTCCACGCGAAAGCCGATCGGCTGCGGGCGAAAGCGGACAACGTTGAAAAGGTCGGCGCTCAGAAGCTCGCCGATCTGAAAGCGCGCAGTCAGGAAGAGTACGACCTGTTCCGTCAGATAGTCGCGCATCTCCTGATGGGCCTGGGCGGCGAGGACGACACGGACACCAAGGCGCGCATCGCGGGGCACGGGCCGCTCACCGACGAGGACATCCTCGGCGCGCTCACGGCCGTCATGCGTCAGGAAGCGTTCAACCACAAGAACCTGCAGTCGGTCGACGGCCGGCTCGCCAACGGCATGTCGGTGATGGCGATGGCGGCGCATACCGGCTGCAACACGGTGTACGGTTCGACGCCGCCCAACAATCCGCATCCGTATCCGTGGATGAATTCCCTCTTCCAGGACGGCGTCACCGTCGGCTGGCTGCTGGGCGAAAGCTTCATGGTCGATCACGCGCGGCGATCGGTCATCCCCGAGCGGCTGGTCGACTCGCTCATGAATCGCGAGCGCGACGTCATGACCCCGCGCGAGTACTACGAGTTCACGCATTTCAGCGATGCGCTGATGACGGATCAGGAGGTGCTGGAGCTGCCGAAGGCGTGGGTCGTCGGCGGCGACGGCGGCATGGGCGACATCGGATACCAGAACGTGTCGAAGGTCGTTCTGCAGAACCGCCCCAACGTCAAGGCGGTGATGCTGGATACCCAGGTGTACTCGAACACCGGCGGCCAGAACTCCGACTCGACGCCGATGCTGGGCGGCAACGACATGAACATGTTCGGCGCCGCGACGCAGGGGAAGAACGTCGAGAAGAAGACCGTCGCCGAGACGTTCCTGGCGGGGCACGGGTCGCCGTTCGTCGCCCAGGTGTCGATCGCGAACGCGCCGAAGCTGTACCGGGCGATCCTCGACGGCATCGAATATCGCGGCACCGCGTTTCTGCAGTGCTTCACCACGTGTCAGCCGGAGCATGGCGTGCCCGACGACATGGCGCTGACGCAGGCGCAGCGCGTCCGTGACTCGCGCGGGGCGCCCGAGTTCGTCTTCAACCCGAGGCTCGGCGAAACATATCAGGAAGCGCTCGATCTCAAGGGCAACCCGTCGATGGATCTCGACTGGTACGACACCAAGTTCAAGAACAGCACCGAAACGTATCGATATACCGTCGCGCACTGGTGCGCGAGCGAAGCGCGGTTCCGAAACCACCTGAAGAAGATCAAGGAAACGGACGCGCAGAAGCTGATCCCGCTCGACAACATGCTGGCGCGCATCACGCAGCAGGATGTCGTCTACCGGCGGTACCTCGTCCCAACCCACCGCGCGTACGTGCCTGACTTCGGCGTCTATATCAAGGTTCAGGGCGCCGCGGGCGACGTCGAATATCGTGCGCTGTCGCGGCAGCTCGTGCTCTTCTGCGTCGAGCGCCGGAAGGCATGGCGCATGCTCCAGAGCAAGGCCGGCATCGAGAACCGCGAGTACAAAGCGCAGCGGTCGCTGCTTGCCGACGTCGACGCCGCGAAGATCTCGAAGGAAGACTTCTTCGCACACGCCGAGCAGATGCTGAAGGAGCGCATGCCCGCCGCCGCGGCGCACAAACCGGCCGCTGAACCCAAAGCCCGTCCGCCTGCTCCGGCGCCACCACCGCCGGCTCAATCGGGATCGTCGGCGTCGCCGGTTGCGGTGTCTTGAACTGGTTGCCGGTTGCTGGTAGTTGCTGGCCGCTGAACGGGCGAGCAACCAGCAACCAGCAATCTTCCAGAAGGCGGTCTCACAACCTTCTTTCCAACGCCTGTCCGCGTCCGCGACCGCAGCATTGCGGTCGCGTGAGGTGGCTGGCACCGCATGTTGTGACCTGTCGCTCGTCGACGGACGGCTCGAAGGCGCTGACGGGCGGGCGTCCCTTGGCGACGTTCTGTTCTGGATACACGCGAGCGCTACGGCGCGAGCGTGTCTGCGCGTGGGGGCCCCACGCGTGTGAATTACGTATGAGCCTTGACGTGAATGTCCGCGGGAATGTAATGCACGTACGCGTTGAGCAGCGTGATCGCTTCGTCTTTCTCGTCCAGATCGACGGCCATCAGGTCGCGAAGCGAGACGATGCCGGCCAGGCGTCCCTGGTTGAGCACGATGAGGTGCCTCACGCGCGCTTGTCGCATCCGCTGCAGGCAGGCGTCGTAGGGTTCGCCGATCTCGGCGACGACCAGCTGGATCGACATGACGTCGGCGACGGTAGTGGTAGAGGGGTCGAGACCGGCGGCCACGACACGCGTGAGGACGTCGCGCTCGGTGAAGATGCCGGCAAGGCGGTCTCCATCCACGACCGGAACGGCGCCGATTCGACGCGCCGCCATGAGCTGCGCCGCTTCTAACACGGATGCGAGCGGAGCGACCGTCACGGTTTCGCGCCCGCCGATGACTGCTCTGACAGATCTCATACTGCCTACCCAAGCTGTGCGGCGCCCGACGCTTACACGGCCGAGCCCGCGGCGACGACGGCGCTGCCCGCCGCCGGGAATCGTCCGAACGAACCGACGGTCGGACGCGTGAGGTCGGCAAAATCGCCGTAGTGCATTCGAATCGCGTCGGTGTGCGTGCCGGCGTTGAACGCCATGTCGCACTCGCCCACGAGCGTGCGATCGACGAATACGCGCTGGAGATACAGATCGCCGAACGGCGGCATCGCGCCCGGCTCGCACTCCGGATAGAGGCCGGCGAACTCCTGCTCGGACGCGAGCCGGATGACGCCCGCGCCGGCAAGCTGCCGCAGCGCCTCGAAATCGACCATCAGGTACGCGGGAAGCACGGCGAGGATTGGCGCGTTGTCGGCGAAGCACACGACGGTTTTCGCCCAGCAGCGTCCCGGCACGTGCGACACGGCGGCTTCTTCCTGCGCCGTGAAAGCCGGCGCGTGGCGAAACGTCGTGAACGGAACGCGCGCTTCCTTGAGGAAGTGATCCAGCGAGCGCGGTCTCACGGGTCCCTCCGTGCCGGCGGACCGCCGGCCGTTGCCTGGTGATCGAAGGGTAGAACGGGTGGGGATTATACGTCGTGTCGAGGGGGTTTACAGCTGAATAGTCTTCAACCGTGCGACGCCGGGCGACATCAGGGCCCGCTCGATCGCCGACACAGATCCTTCATTGGGGTTCTCGACACCGACCAGGATCTTCCCGTCGGTCACTTCCGGGTCATACATCTTCGGCGTGCGCGCCGGGATCCTGGCCGTGATGAGCAGCGTGATGACCGTCGCGAGGATCGCGCCGAGCATCGTCATCTCGAACATGATGATGAGGTTTGGCCACCACGCGACGATCGGCATGTTGCCCGTCGGGATCGGCCACGCCCGCTCGGTGAAGCTGGTCAGCCATGTCCCCAGCGCGAGGCCGATGGCGCCGCCGCCGCCCGCGATCCAGTGGATCCACGTCGCTCGGTGCCGATGGCTGAACTCGTACTCCTCGATCGGCTCCGAAGAGATGACAGTGATGTCGTCGTCCGCGATGCCAGCCTTGCGCAGCCCGTCGACCGCGCGCTGAACGTCGTCCGGATCCGAGTAGAGCGCGTAAACCGCCTTCATGGGTTCGCCTTCCACAACGGGTGCTCGCGCAGCTCCGCCGCCTTTCCCGCGGCCACCGGATGCTCGCCGACCTTCAGCTCCCAGATCGAGATGATGGGCACCAGCTTCGCGAAGAGCGTGTAGAGCAGCATCATCGCCGCGAACGTCGAGATCGTGATGATGATCTCGACCGGCCGCGGCCGATAGTGGCCCCAGGTATAGGGCAAATACTTGTGGCTGAGCGACGGCACCACGATGAGGAAGCGCTCGAGCCACATGCCGACGAGCACGGTCGATGAAGCGATCACGCAGCCGGTGATGGTACGCAGTTTTCTGAGCGACAGGATGACGAACGGGACGACGAAGTTGCAGACGACCATCGTCCAGTAGAGCGGCGCGAACGAACCGCTCTGCGTGACGATCAGCGCTTCGACTTCCGAAGGCTCGTTGCCGTACCACGCCGTGAGCCGCTCGGCGAAGACGAAGTAGGTCCACAGCAGGCTCATCATCAACAGCAGCTTGCCGAGGTTCTGAAAATGTACTGGGTGCAGGTACTCTTCGAGGTGCAGCACCTTGCGCAGCGTCGCCATAGCGAGGATGAGCGCCGCGATGCCGCTGAAGATCGCGCCCGTCACGAAGTACGGCGCGAAGATCGTCGAGTGCCATAGCGGCACCACCGCCATCGAAAAATCGAACGACACGATCGAGTGCACCGACACGGCGACGGGGATGATCGCGATCGCCATGATCTGCATCGCCGACTCGAGGCGATGCCATTGCTTGGTCGTGCCCTGCCATCGAAGCGCCAGCACGCTGTACAGCTTCTTGCGCCACCCCGTCGTCTTGTCGCGCACCAGCGCGAAGTCCGGAATCATCGGAAGCAGCAGGAACAGGAGGCTGCCGGTGAGATAGGTGTTGATCGCGAAGAAGTCCCACACGAGCGGCGAGCGGAAGTTCGGCCAGATCAACCGCTCACTCGGGTACGGCACGAGCCAGAAGAACAGCCACGGACGTCCGAGATGGATGATCGGGAACAGCGCGCCGATCATCAGCGCGAATACCGTGATGACTTCCGCGCAACGCGTCACCGGCCGGCGCCACCCTGCGTTCACGAGGCGCAGAATCGCGGAGATGAGCGTGCCCGCGTGACTGATGCCGATCCAGAACACGAAGTTCGTGATGTAGAAGGCCCAGTACACCGGCATGTTGATGCCGGTGAGACCGAACCCCATGTACATCTGGTAGAACCACGTCCCGAGCCCCATCGCGACGATGCTGCCGAGGACGGCAACGAGGAGCCAGAATTTCCACGTCGTCGTCACGACGGGACGCAGGAGATCGTCGCTGATGCGTTGGGCGAGCGCTTCGTTCATGCCTGCGGCCGATTCAGGTAGGTGACTTTCGGCAGCGTGCCGAGATCGTCGAGCAGCTTGTGCCCGCGATCGGACCGCGAGAGCTTCGAGACCTCGCTCTCGGGATCGTTGAGATCGCCGAACACGAGCGCCTTCGCCGAGCACGACTGGACGCAGGCCGGCTGAATCTCGCCGTCCTTCAATTCACGGTTCGCCGCCTTCGCGTCGATCGCGGCGGCGTGGATGCGCTGCACGCAGAACGTGCACTTCTCCATCACGCCGACCTCGCGGACCGACACGTCGGGATTGAGCTGCGCGTCGAGCGGCTTGGGCCACTGCGGGTGGAAGAAGTCGAAGAAGCGGACGTTGTACGGGCACGCGTTGGCGCAGTAGCGCGTGCCGATGCAGCGGTTGTAGATCTGCGCGTTCAGCCCTTCGTCGGTGTGATGGCTCGCGTACGTCGGACAGACCGGCTCGCACGGCGCCGCGTCGCACTGCTGGCACATCACAGGGCGGAACTTCAGCGTGACGTCCGGGTACTCGCCTTCCCAGTACCGCTCGACGCGGATCCAGTGCATCGCGCGCCCGCGCGCGGCCTGCGAATCGCCGACGGTCGGGATGTTGTTCTCGGCGTGACACGCCGTCACGCACGCGCCGCATCCGGTGCAGCGATCCAGATCGACGGCCATTCCCCATCTATGCGGCATCTACAACCTCAACGTTCCGCATTTTGTTCTTCTTCGTGTTTTCGTCTCTTCGTGGCCACGTTTCATCTCACCTTGTACTCGTGGGGACGCTCGCGCATCTCGGCGGCGAACAGAATCAGGGTTCCGTTCGCGTCTGCGGCACGCGCCACCTTCACTCGCGTCGCCGCCCACGCCACCGCGCCCGTTTCAGGTTCGGCGATCGGCGCGATCAGACTGATCGCGTTCGCGCCACGCCCGCTCGCGTACCGAGTGAAATGCTCGTGCCCCTGGCCGACCGGCATGGCGACGATGTCGGGCGCGATGCCCGGGAAGATGACGGCGGGAACGCGCAGGGTCCCTTGCGTCGAGGTCAGATCAACCAGATCGCCGTCTCTGACCTTCAGCTTCTGCGCCGTCTGCGGATTCATCTCGACCCAGCTGCTCCACATCGCGGACGTCATCGCATCCGGCATCTCCTGCAGCCACGGCAGGTGCGCGCTCGATCCGTCGCCGAACGCCGGCGACAGATACGGCAGGAAATGAAACGGATACTGCGCCGCGTCGCCGTCGAATCTCGGCTCCTCAAAACGGGGGCTGGAGGCTGGGGGCCGGGGGCTGGTCGCAGGTCGCTGGTTGCTGGTTGCTGGTCGCTGGTTGCTGGTTGCTGGGGGCTGGGCGGATTTTGCGAGTTCCTCCGCGTCCTTCCATGGCAGCGACACCGGGGCCTTCAGTTTTCCAGCAACCTCTATCAATACCTCCGGCGTCGCGCGCGTGTTGTGAATCGGTTTCATCACCGGCTCGGCGACGGTGCTCGCCGCTTCGAGCGATCCCGACTCCGCGCTGCTCTGCACCCACGATTCCAGGAACGAATGATCCGGGAGAATCAGATCCGCGAACACGCTCGTGTCGTCGACGAAGCTGGCGAAGCTCGCGATGAACGGGATGTTCGCGATCGCGTCCTTCACCTTCCACGCCGTCGGCGACGTGTAGACCGGATTCGCGTCGTCGATGAGAAGCACCTTCGCCGTTCCGAGACTCGTGTACGGTGTCTGGGGACTGGGGGCTGGGCCCTGGATCGCCGCGCCCGGCGTAAAAAATATTCCGCCGGGCTGGTTGACGCTGCCGAGCGCGGTGTTCAGCGCATTGACAGCGAGCGCCGTGAACATCGCATTCGTGTGCGCGAGCGGCGGACCGCCGACGATCGCAACCGCGGGCCTGAGCTCGGCGAGCTCTTTCGCAATCCGCTCGACTCGCTTTGCCGGCACGCCGGTGATCTGCTCGACGCGCTGGGGCGTGTACTCATCGTCGCCACCCTGAAAGGGCCGCGCCGCATCTGCTCGCGACGCTGCAGCTGCCTGTGGCGCGGTCCTTTCAGGGCCGCGATTCATCAGATGCACAAGGCCGAGCGCGAGCACGCCTTCGGTCCCCGGCTTCACCGGAATCCATTCGTCCGCGCTCGCGCCCGTCGTCGTCATGCGCGATTCCACCTGCACGAACCTGCCGCGGATGCCCGGACGACCCTGACGCATCTCGCCATACGCCGCATTCTGCGCGACCGGCGAGTTCCACGTGCCGAGGAAATCGGCGCCGAAGCCGATGAGGTACCGCGCCTGCGCCAGATCGAATGTCGGCAGCTGATCGTGGCCGAAGCTGATGGCGTTCGCTCGCCGCAGCACATCGTCGCCGAACAGGTCGAACGCGATTGGAGGCGGACCGCCAAACCGCCTGGCGAATTCGGCGAGCAGCTCCGATCGGCGGCTCCGCCGCGGACGCGCGACGATCGCCAGCGACTTCTGATCGTTCGACGCGGCGAGCGCGTCGAGCTTTGACACCAGCTCCGCGATCGCCTCGTCCCAACCGATCGCCTTGAACTGACCGGTGCCGCGCGCGCCTTCGCGCTTCAGCGGCTGCGCGATGCGATCGGGGTGATACGTGATTTGGATCGCCGCCTGCCCGCGCGCGCACAATCCGCCGCGGCTGATGGGATCCTTCGGCAGCCCTTCGAGCTTCTTCGCGACGTTCATGCGGACGACGCCGCGCTGACCGTTTCGAACGGTCTCGATGTCGGCGTCCATCACACGCGCGTTGACGGCGCATCCGGCGCTGCACACCGGGCAGACGCTCGGCTTCCATGCCGCGATCCCGGGAATGATGTCTTCCTCGGGAACGAAGCGGATCAGCTGATGCTCCGGGTTGCCGCAGCTCGCGAGCGCCGCGCTCGTACCGGTGACCGCCGTCAGCTTGATGAAATCGCGTCTCTCCATCGATCCCCACGCTCGCCTGAAAGGCTCGCGCTACAACTGCACTCCCTGAAAGGCTCGCGCTACAACTGCACTCCCTGAAAGGCTCGCGTACCAACTGCACGTGTAGCACGAGCCTTTTAGGCGAGCGCTACTAGAAATGACACGTCAGACAATCGTTCGACGCGTTCTTCTGCTTGTGGCAGTTCACGCAGAATCCCATGGTGTGATCGACGACGCGCTCGGCGACCGTCATGTTCGCCACGTCGCCGTGGCACGCGGCGCAGTCCACCTTCGCGCGGATGTGCGGCGCGTGATTGAAGCGGACGTGCGATTCCGGATAGAAGCCGTACACGCGCTGCCACGGAATCTCGATGCCCCTGTCGGAGTACGACGTCACCTCTTTGATGAGCGGCTTGCTCGTCGCAATCTGACTGTGGCAGATCATGCATGCCTTGACGCTGGGGATGCCGGCGACCGGTCCTCGTTCCACGGTCTCGTGACAGTCGGTGCACTCCGCCTTCTTCTCGATGTGCGTCTTGTGCGGGAACGCGAGCGGCTGCTGCGGACGGGGATGCGAGTTGAAGAAATGGCGCGCCGCTTCGCCCGGACTGCGGTGCGCGGTCGTGAACACCGCATCCGACAGCTGCGGCTGCGAACCGCACGCCGCGAGGCCGAGCGCGAACGCGATCACCATGGCAGCGCTAAAGGGCTGCGCTACGGCAACGCACCCACCGGCGCCAACGCACATACCCGCAGCGCACGCCTTCAGGCCTGCCAATCGCGCGTGCATCGTTTACTTCGCGAGGCTGCGAAGGAAATTGACGACGTTCCAGACGTCCGTCTCGGACATCTTGCTCTTGTACCCCTTCATGTCCATTTTCGGCCCCGCGCCTTCGCGGATGACGAGGAAGATCTCGCCGTCGGTCGACCCGCGATCCCACTTCGCATCGGTGAGGTCCGACGGATGCGTGCCTTCCGGCGCCATGGGACCGTTGCCCTTCGCATCGGCGCCATGGCAGAAGCGGCAGTTCTTGGTGAACAGCTCTTTGCCCTTCGCGATCGATTCCGGCGACGCCGGCACCGGGTTCTTCATCTTCTTGCCGGCGTCGCTGCCGCCCGGATTCTGAGCCGAGGCGATCGCCATCCACGCGCAAATGAGCACACCAATGATTCCTACCGATAGCCGACGCATCAGCTTTGTACTCCTTGCTCTAACGGAATCGGGAAGGTGCTGATTCTATGCCAAGTAGCGAGGCTTGTTGAAGGCCTGCGTACGTCGTCTCTGCCGTCCGCGGGTTACGGAATGCGAAACGCGTTTCGGCCAGGCTCACCGCGTGACGACGATCGTGACCTCTTCGTCGGCCACCAGAGCGCCGTCGTCGGCGCGGCAGCGGAGGACGTACGTGCCTGGCTCGCTGAACGTCACGTGCACCGGCACTTTGCCGTCCGGCGGAAGCGCCGGCGCCACCCACAGCGGCGCCCACGGCGAGTCCGCGCCAGTACGCGTGTCTTCCCACGCCTTGATTTGCGCGGGATCGAACGTCACCGTGGCGCCGGCCGGGCCGCGATACAGAAACCACGACAAGTGCAGTCCGACGCTCTTGCCGACGGTAATGCGCGTCGGAGGCACCATCGAGGGATTGCGAGTCGGCGTCGACGAACCGGTCGACTGCTCGGCCGCGCGCGCCTGTGCGGCTGCGACGCGCGACGGATCGCGCCGCTTCGGGACGCCGTCGTCCTTCACCTGGGTGATGATGGTGAGCGGTTCACCGGTTTTGATCGTGCGCGCCTTGATTTCTTCGACCTTGAGCGTCGGCGGCGTGTTCGCGCGCACTTCGGGACTGCTGGTGCCCGCGCCCAGCGCACCCGTCTCGGACGCCTTCACGACGTCGTCGAGGATGTAGTCGGGCCGCAGCGACGCGTACGCCTTCTCCGTTTTCCCGTGCGAGGTGAGCGACCAGATCAGCTCGTCCTTCTCTTTGAACGCCGCAGGTACTTTGACCTTGAAGATGAATCGATTCCGGCGCGGGAGGAAGTGCGTCGGCTGCCCCTGGTCTGCGTCGCCGGGACTGAAGCCGTTGTCGGCGCCGACCGGAATGTCGATCTCTTCCTCCCAGTTTCGATTCATGTACCCGAACACGAAATACTTCGTGCCGTCCGGGGCCTGCTCCCAGCCTTCGTACGCGGGGGCGACGTTCTGTCCGCGGGTGTATGAGAGTGACTGAGCGGCAGGAAACGACGCCGCGCCCGCGACGACGAGCGCGGCGAGCACACCAAACGTTCTATTCATCGTGGATTCTGATTCTCAGTCGGCTTCGACGATTGCTGCCTCGCGACGACTCCGCACAGCGGGCACCCGAGGACGACGTCTTTGCCTGGATTCGCCTTGACGCGCCGGGTCATCTCTTCCTGGAACTGATCGTCGTTCAGCGCGACGCGCATGCCGAGGTCGATGAACATGTTCGCCACCGAGCGGTTGCCCGAGCCCTGCCAGTTGCGCGGATCGGGCACGTTCTTGTTCGACGGCGAATTGTCCATGAAGCCGACGATGTGGAGGATCGTCCCCTTCGGCAGCAGCGGCGCCGAATCGTCGGTGTAGTCGTAGCCGCGCACCCAGTTGTGATCGTAGCCGACGCAGTTCAGCGTCTGGATGTTGTAGCCCCAGATCGCCTCGAGGCACATGCGCGCGCCGGGCGCGTGCAGGTGCGGCTCGAACGAGATGAGCTTCGTGTGCTGCTGCAGGACGGTGTATGCGTGCAGCTGCTGGTTCGCCTCCATCGCCCTGATGTCGATGTCGACGCCGTTGCCGAGGCCGAACACCGCCCGCTTGTAGGTCGGCTTGTAATCCTTCGGCTGCAGCTTGAAACCGATCTCGAGGTGCGCGCGCGTGTCGCGCCCGTTCGAGTGCAGGTGAATCGAGTCCGACACGATGTAGGAACCGGCTTTCAGCAGACGCGCCGACTTCGGATCGAAGAAGTCCGGATTGCGCCCGACCTCGTGCACCGGCCAGTTGACGGCCTCCTCGTCGTTGAAGATCGCGAGCGGGTCGGGCGGCTCCGCCGCCTTGGCCGGATCGAGCACCTGCGTGCGCCAGATCATGTGATGGAACACGAACCGTCCGCCGACTGTCGCCCGGCCGCTGCCCGCATGCAGGTCGACGTCGTTCACTTCCTTGATCTCGAGCGCGGCGACGTAGCGATCCTCGGTGAGTCCCGTCGGGACACTCGGAATCTCACCCCACCAGTCGGGTGCGTCGCCCTTGACCAGGAGCTCTTTCGTTTTGATGATCAGATCGGGCGTGCCGATATGCCATGCGCGCGGGTCATCCCACACTCTCGGCGGCGGCATGTCGGCCGGATTGCCGCGCGGCGCGCCGCCGTCGACCCATCTCGCGATCTTCGCGATCTCGTCATCGCTGAGCGACGGATCGTCCTTGAACTGCTGGATACCGATGTTCTTTTCCACGTACCACGGCGGCATCACTCCCGCATGCGGTCCAATGCCGGTGCGCTGCTTGATGGCACGCGCCCACGGCCGCGCGTCCTCGTAGTTGATGAGCGCCATCGGCGCCACGCCGTCGGGACGATGGCAGTTCTGGCAGCTGCGCTGCAGGATCGGCGCGATATCTTTCGTAAACGTGACGTCGGACGGCGCGGCAGCCTGCTGCGCGCTCAGCCCCAACGGCATCGCCAGACCCGCCGCGATCGCAGCCAGGGCAAACCTTCGAACAAACATCACGCTCTCCTTCGACATCACGTTAGGGGCCGGCCTTCAGACCGGTACAACAATTATGCCTTAGCGAAGGGCCTTCGCTAAAGCCGCGCGGCCAGAATTGACCACAGAGCACACGAAACCACGGAAAACTCAAATTTTGTCGTCGTCACGGCACGGGCAGGCCGTTAAAACGTGAGCTGAGCTCCGATCTTCACATAGCGTCCCTGGAGGATGTTGAACGGCTTCAGCCATTCGGCCGAGGTCGGCGAGTAGGTCGTGTTGATCGCGGGCGGCGGCTCCCCTGCCTGAGACGTCGCGCCGACGGCGGCGTTTGAATTGAACGCGTTGAAGATGTCGACCATCGCCTGCAGCCGCCGCGAGCCCTGCAGCCGGATGGCCTTCGAGATGCGCACGTCGACTTGCGTGCGCCGCGGGGTGTACATCGTTCCCGGCTCGATGAGATTGAGCGTGCGCGACGCGGCGCCCGTCAGATTTCGTCCAAGCGATGGCCGCGCCTCGGCGCTCGTGAACGTCCACGCGGCAAGAATGGGCTGGCCCGGAAGGTTCTGCAGCACGGCGCCGAGCTGAACCTCCTGCCACGGCAGCGTGTACGACCCTGACGCCTTGACTTGCGTGAGCCAGCCCGTGTGCCAGTCGCAGAACGTGTCGAACGTCGTCGCCCCGCCGCCCGGCAGCGCGACGACGCGCTGGCTCGGATTGTCGATGCGGACGCCGCATTCGTTCTGATGGATGTCGCCGCTCGCGACGCCGCCGCTGAGGAACACGCCGCGGCGGAGCCGCGCGTTCACCGACGTATCGATCCCGTTGAAGATCTCGACCTGCTTGCCGTAGTTGTCGGCGAACGTGACGAGATTGTCGACGTTCGGCACGCGCGCGAACGAGGCCGGCGTCTGATCGGAGAGGCCGCAGATCTGCTGGCCGCTCACGCCCGACGGCAGTCGCGGGTCGGACGGCGCCGTGACGCAGAACGACTGGAAGTCGGCCGGCGCCACGACCTGATTGTCGGTGATCTGGAAGTGTCCCTGCGCGCGACGGAAGAAGGCCACTTCGGCCGACACGTTCGACCGGATTTCCTGCGTGATGCTGCTCGATACCTCCCAGTTGTTGCGGCGCTTGAACCAGCCGGTCTCCAGTTCGGGATCGAAATGCGTGGTCGTCAACGTCGTGCCGAACGCGTTGTTGGCCGGCGCGCTCAGCTCGCAGCCGGCGCTCGGATAGCTGCAGCCGGGCGACACCTGCGGAAGGCCATCGCCGTTCACATCCGTCCAGTTGCGCGTCGTCGAATTGTTGATGAGGAGCGGGTTCACCTGTCGTGCGAAGCCGACGGTCGTCGTCTGCACGTAGCGGCTCAACGTCGCCTTGAGCGCCGTCTTGCCGTTGCCGAAGAGATCGTATGCGATGCCGAAACGCGGTCCGATGTCCTTCCAGTCCGGCACGTTCTCGATCTCGTCGAACTGCCGCGGACCGATCCACGTGCCGCCGACCGCCGACTGCGCCGGCACGCGGTTGTTCAGATAGTCGAAACGGACGCCAAGGTTGAACGTGAACTTGTTGAGCGTCCAGGTGTCCTGCGCGAAGACGCCGAGATCGGCGACGAGCTGCTCGAGGTTCGTGTACGGCGTGGTCCGCACGGTCACCTGCAGCGGCTGGCCGCCGCGCACGGTCAGCGCCGAGTCGTAGGTCGTCCACACGTTCGTGCGGCTCGGTCCCTGCTGCATGTTGAACCCGACCTTGAACGCATGCGATCCGGTGATGTAGGACAGCGCGCTGCGGTACGAACGAAGCGACGTGATGTTGTGGGAGTAGTTGCCGCTGTACGCGCGGAAGTTGACGCCCGTGTTCGCCTCGGTCACCGGATAGAGGAGCGAGGTTTCCGATTCGGGGTTGGGCTCGCGCGTCCAGTCCTCGGTCAGGTTGCCGGCGGCCGCCTCGAACAGCATACGGCTGCTGATCGTCGACCGATACGTGAGCGTCTCGAAGTGATTCGGGTTCACGCGCTGCAGCTGCGCCGCATCGGCCTGCGTGGTGCGGCTCAGGTTCCACAAGTGCGTCTGGCGCGGCGCGAAGTTGTAGTACGCCGACAGCTTGTTGCGCGGCGACATCTGCCACGTCAACCGCACGTCGTCGCTGATGTTCGGCTGGCTGTCGGCGCCCGGTCTCGTGAGATCCGGCTGATAGACGAGATCGAAGGGATTCGTCTCGTAATAGGAGTCGGTGCGGAAAATCTTGTAGCCCCAGTACCGATGCGCCGTCCAGAACCACACCTTGTCGCGTTTGATCGGACCGCCGAACGCGAAGCTCGTGTCGTAGAGATGATCGATCGTATCGGTCGACGTCACGCCCTGCGCCTTGAGATCGGACGTCAGGTTGTTCGACTGCCAGTTGTGCGTCGCGTAGTTGAAGAACGCGGATCCGCTGAAGGTGTTGCCGCCTTCCTTCGGAATGATGTTCACACGAACGCCGCCGCCGCCCGTTTCGGCTGAAATCGCACCGAGCTCGTAGCTCAGCTCCTGCGTCGAGGCGTCGTTGGTCGACACGCCGACGCACGAGTAGTTGCACGCCATGTTCGCGATCATCAGACCGTCGAGCTGCACCAGACGATCGTTGAAGGATCCGCCGTGCGCCTTCAGCTGATTCTGATGCTCGCCCGCCGTGCCGCCGACGTCGTTCTGGTTGCTGCTCACGCCGATCGTCATGACCCCGATCGTCGACCAGTTCTTCGACGTCGGCATCGCGTCGATCGTGTCCTTCGTGACCACCGCGCGCCGGACGACGCCCTGCGTGTCGACGACCGGCGACGCGCCGGTGACGGTGACCGTCTCTTCGATCTGCCCGACCCGCATGTCGGCGTTCACCGGCGCCGTGAAGTCGGCGGTCAGCTCGATGCCTTCGCGCTTGACTGTGGAAAATCCAGGCAGGCTGAACGTAACCGTGTACGTGCCGGGCCGCAGGTCGACGATCTTGTATTGGCCCTTCTCGTCGGTGACGACCGAGCGCACGCGTTCGATCAGCACCGGGCTGCTCGCCTCGACGGTGACGCCGGGCATCACCGCGCCCGTCCCGTCGCGAACCACCCCTGCAATCGCGCTCGCCTGTGCGAACGCCATCGTCGGCGCCATGACGAGGCACGCCACGACCACGAGACCACGCGCGATCGTCCTCATAGCCCCTCCTGGAAATCGCGCTGACGATACGCCCGCGGCAGACGAGGGTCAAGCAAACGAACCGCTATACTGACGTCGCCGTGACCGCGCGATCCAACGCGTTGGCGATCATCGCGATGGCCGTTGTTGTGGGGCGGGGCTTTCAGCCCCGCCTCGGCGGCCCTGAAAGGGCCGCCCCGCATGCGTCGCTCGTCGACGCGAACATCACATTCAACCGCGACGTCGCGCCGATCCTCTGGACGCGCTGCGCGAGCTGTCATCATCCCGACGGACCCGCGCCGTTCAGCCTGGTCACCTTCGCCGACGCGAAGGCGCACGCGCGACAGATCGCCGAAGTGACGCGCCGTCGATACATGCCGCCGTGGAAGCCGGATGCGGGATCGGGTCCGTTCGTCGGCGAACGGCGGCTGAGCGATCGCGAAATCGATCAGCTGTCGCGCTGGGTCGACGAAGGCGCGGCGGAAGGCGACGGCGGCGATCGGCGAGCGCCGCCTGCATTCCACGGCGGCTGGCAGCTCGGCGTGCCCGATCTCATCGTCACGTTGGCCGATTACGCGCTTCGCGCCGACGGCGGCGATGTGTTCCGCAACTTCGTGGCCGCGATTCCCGTCGACGGGACGCGTTACGTCCGCGGCCTCGAGTTCCTGCCGGGCAGCCGCGCCGTGCATCACGCGAACATCCGCATCGACCGCACGTCCGCGTCGCGCGAGCTCGACGAGGCGGATCCGGAGCCGGGCTACGAGGGCGTCGTTCTCAAGTCCGCCGATTATCCCGACGGCCACTTCCTTGGATGGACGCCCGGCCAGATGGCGCCGCTCGCGCCGGCCGGGCGCGGCTGGCAGTTGAACGCGGGAACCGATTTCGTCGTCCAGCTGCACCTGCGGCCGACGGGGCGACTCGAGCGCGTGCAACCGAAGATTGGGTTGTATTTCACCAGCGGCCCGCCGGCATCGACGCCTGTGATGCTGCGGCTCGGGCGTCAGAGCCTCGATATTCCCGCGGGAGAACCGTCGTACCTCGTGACCGACTCCTACGTGCTGCCGACCGACGTCGACGTCGAAGCGATCCAGCCGCACGCGCATTATCGCGCGCGCGAGGTGCGCGCGCGGGCCGCGGCGCCGGACGGCGCAACGCGATCGCTCATCTCGATCAGCAACTGGGATTTCAACTGGCAGGATCAATATCGCTTCGCGTCACCGGTCCCTTTGCCGGCCGGAACGCGAATCACGACCGAGTACGTCTTCGACAACTCCGACGCCAACGCGCGCAATCCACTGCACCCGGCCGCTCGCGTCGCATGGGGCTGGCGATCGTCGGACGAGATGGCCGATGTGTGGCTGCAGGTGACGACGAGATCCAACGCCGATCGTGAGCGTCTCGCCGCGGACATCCGCCGGAAGATGGCGACCGAAGACGCGATCGGCTGCGAAGCGCTGATCGCGCGGGAGCCGGCGCACGTCAACCTTCGCAACGACGCGGCCGTTCTGTACCTCGAGCTCGGCCGGCCCGATCGCGCGCTCGAGCATTTCGAAGCGGTGCGGCGGCTGCAGCCCGAATCGGCCGCCGCGCACTACAACGTCGGCGTCGCGCTCGAAGCGCTCGGACGCGCGGATGACGCGACGCGCGCCTACGACGCTGCGGTTCGCTACAATCCCCGCCACTCCGCGGCACACAACAATCTCGGCAACATGCTGCTCGCCGCCGGCCGCGTGCCGGACGCGCGCGACCACTATCAGCGCGCAGTCGCCGCCGGACCAGACAACGCCGAAGCGCACAACAATCTCGGCGGCGTGCTCGTGGCGCTCGGCGAGATCGACGAAGCGATTCGCCTGCTGCAACGCGCGCTGCAGCTGCGCCCGGTCTACGCCGAAGCGCACTTCAATCTCGCGCGGGCATTTGCTGCGGCCGGCCGTCGCGACGAGGCGACTCACGCCGCCGCCATCGCCAAGAAAGAAGCGACAGCCGCCGAAAAGACTCGGCTTGCCGGGCAAATCGACGATCTCCTGCGCTCGCTCGGTCGGTAGCGCCGCCCTTCACGGCTGCTCTGCGCGCGTATACTTTTCCCTCCATGCCCAATCGCTGGTTGCCGGTCCTCGGCGGAATCCTCATGAACCTGGCGCTCGGATCGCTCTACGCGTGGAGCGTGTTCGTGCCGCCGCTCGAGCGCGAGTTCGGGTGGAACCGCGCCCAGACATCATGGGTCTACACGATTGCCATCGTCTGCTTCGCGCTCACCTTCGTCGTCGCGGGGCGCATCCAGGACGTGAAGGGGCCGCGGTTGTGCGCGTTTCTCGGCGGGCTGCTCGTCAGCGCCGGCTTCGTGCTCGCCAGCTTCACGACGTCGCTGCTGATGCTCTACATCTTCTACGGCGTCATCGTCGGCATCGGCAACGGCTTCGGCTACGCGACGCCGACGCCGGTCGGATCGAAATGGTTTCCGGATCGGCGCGGTCTCGTCGTCGGCCTGATGGTCGGCGGCTACGGCGGCGGTTCGGCGATCTTCGGCACCCTCGCGAGCGGCTGGCTCGTGCCGAACGTCGGCTGGCGCGCGACGTTCCAGATCCTCGGCGCGACCTTCTTCGTGATGACGATGATCGGTACCGCGCTGCTCAAGAATCCGCCGGCCGGTTACCGTCCGCCGAACTGGCATCCACCGGACACGGCGACGGCCGCGCGCGCCGACTTCACGACGCGCGAGATGCTCGCGACGCCGACGTTCTACGCGCTGTGGGTCGCGTTCTGTCTGGGCACGACGGCGGGCCAGATGACGATCAGCCAGCTCGTGCCGTTCACGCGTGCCGCCGGTCTCGGCGCGACCGTCGCGACGCTGTCGCTCGTCGTCACCTCGCTCGGTAACACCGGCGGCCGCATTTTCTCCGGATGGTTGTCCGACACGCTCGGTCGAGTGCGCACGCTGCAGACGATGATCCTGCTGTCGGCCCTCGCGATGCCGGCGCTGTTCCTCGGCCGCGCCAACGTCGTCACCTTTTACGCCTTCGTCGCGCTCGTCTACTGGTGCTACGGTACGCAGCTCTCGGTGATCGCGTCGACGATGGCGGATTTCTACGGGACGAAGAACCTCGGCCTCAATTACGGCGTGCTGTTCTCGGCATGGGGTGCGGCGGGTATTCTCGGACCGGCCATCGCCGGCCGCGTCTTCATCCAGACCGGCGATTACCGCTACGCGTTCTTCTCGGCATCAGCGCTCGCGCTCATCGCGCTCGCGTCGCTATTCCTCGCGAAAACCCCGCAGCGTGAGCCAAGTACGTTCGAGCGTACTTGAAGATGTGGCGGCCCTGAAAGGGCCGCGCCACAGTTCTGCACCCTCACCGCGACCGCGTCGCGGTCGCGTCCTTCTCGTACCACGCGCTGCCGTAGTTCGTGAACGGGCCTCCGTCCACCGACACGGTGACCGAGTTGCGATACCGCAGCGGCGACGTCAGGCGCAGCGCGTTCCTGATGCGCACGGTCCTGCCCTTGTACGCGAACGGCGACCCCTCGTAATAGAGGTTGAAGTAGCCGCCGAGATCGCCGCCGACCGGCGCAATCTGCTGGTACGAGAAGCCGCGGCTGTCGGTGATGTACCGCGAGGCCGTCTTCCCCTCGCGGCGATACGCGATCAGTTCCTTGATCGTCAGCGCGCCGGACGGCGCGGTCGCCGTCGTCGTCGCCTCGAAGAAGGGACCTTCGATCTTCTTGTAGACGATCGATCCTTTGACCGTGCCCGACGGACCGAGGACGCCCTCGGGGACGTCCCACTCGAAGTTCCATTTGCCCGGGAAGTATTCCTCGAAGCTGAAGAGCGGCTGCTCGTCGGTCACCTTCGTCGGCCGCCCGAGATCCGGGATCTGGCTTTTCGGCAGCTGCGGTTTGTCCTGCTGCTGTGCCGCGAGCGTCGACGCGAGCGCAACCGCGGCGGCGCCAACCACGACGATCAGTCTCGATGGCATGCCGCGAAATGTAGCATGGAATAGTATGGGCGGATGATGAAGCGGATCCTCGGTTGCTCGCTGCTGCTCGCCGCGGTGGTCTCGGCGCAGACGAATCCACGCATCGGCAAATGGAAGCTGAAGTCGGATGCGCCGCCGCCGGCGATCAACATCATGACCTACGAGCCGTACGGCAGCGGCGGGATGAAAGTGACGGTCCACGCCGTCAACGCGCAGGGGCGCGTGAGCGAGTGGACGTACAACACGATGTTCGACGGCAAGGACGAGCGCGTGAGCGGCGACACGCGCACCGAGACGACCGCGGTCCGGAAGACGGACGATCGCACGAACGAGATCGTCAACAAGCGCGGCGGCAAGGTGATCCAGGTGATCACCAACGTGCTGTCGCCGGACGGCAGGACGATCAACAACACGTACAAGAACTACAACGAAGCCGGCGAGTTGATGTCCACGACCTACGCCGTATACGAAAAGCAGTAGCACACGACGACGGCGTCGCCGCAGAATCTTCGTGGCGTGCGGCACCTGCGTCGTGATGAGAGGATATGAACGATCATGCGCTCAACGTATCTTGCGGTTCTGGCCACAAGCAGCTTCTTGATGCTGGGCTGTGGCGTCAAGAATCCCCGGCTCATATCCGCGACCACCGCAGATCGGCCTGCCGATGTCACGCTCACGATGAACGCGCGCAAGTTCGAGTTCGAGCCAGCGGAGATTCGCGTCAAGCAAGGGCAGGTCGTTGAGCTCCACCTCGTGACGACCGACCGTAAGCACGGGTTCGAACTCAAACCATTCGGCATTCGAGCGGAACTTCCCGTAGGTCAACCCGTCACGGTCCGCTTCCTCGCGAACCAACGCGGTGAATTCGAGTTTCGGTGCATCGTCTTCTGTGGCATGGGTCATCTCGGGATGAAAGGTAAGCTGGTCGTCGAGTGACCTTCGACCGAGCGGCCTCCGTTCGTCTCCACGGGCACCTCGGCGACTTCGAACGTCCGTCAGGCAGGAACCGTCGCTGCGTCTGCTCGGCACGATAGCCCGCGTAGGACTCGACGGTTGAAGACGCTACCGCCTGGCGGGCGGCGCGATGATCGGGATCAGATCGCGGCCGTTCCGCCGATAAACGGAGAAGTCGGCGCGATCGACGGTCACGACACGGCAATCCCGCACGAGCTCCGTCATGCGGACGATACAGGCATCGGCGAGATCGATCTTTCGGTCGGCGTATTTCTTCAGCAACGCCAGCACCGACGCCGCTTGAGCGGCCAAATCGAAATTCAACACGACCTCGCCGGCATGGATCATTTCCACGATCGCGGCCGGCCGCCCTGTCATCGCCGCGGCTTCGGCCATCGCTTCCGGGCACGAGTAAAAAGGCGGGCCGATTCGAGCGATCGCATCGCGCGCCCACGCGTGATACCGATCGTCGCGATTGAGGGAAGCGATGAGCGGGCCGGCATCGAGGATGTGGATCAACGTTTCTTGGTCCACGCGCGCCGATACGCTTTGTTCGTACTCAGATCGGCCGGGCCGCGCATGGTCCCGAAGTGCCGTGACATGACCGATGCCGAATTGGTCTTCTCGAGTCGCTGGGCGATCGCCTGCCGCACCAGCTCGCCCCGCGGGATGCCCGATTCGCGCGCCTCGCGCCGCAATGCCTCGGCCAGTTCGTCGCTGAGCCTAATCGTGAGCGTATCGCCCATGACACGAGTGTAACACGTCGCTGGC